>NZ_MACF01000104.1 GCF_001884045.1 Bacillus mobilis
CGACTGCAAGTAAATATTCGAGCATTAAACACCAGCCAACGATAAAGGCGACGACTTCTCCGACTGTCATATATGCGTAAGTATACACACTTCCAGAGACAGGAATCGAAGAAGCAAATTCGGCATAACAAAAGGCTACACAAGCACAAGTAAATGCAGCAATAAGGAATGATAGCATAATACCAGGACCAGAATGTTTCGCTGCGACAATACCTGTTAATACAAAGATCCCTGTCCCAATTACGGCACCAATTCCTAAAAATGTTAAATCGAGTGCCGTTAATGTTCTATCTAGCTGCCGTGGTGATTCAGTACTAAGCGGTTTTTTTCGTAATAATGACTTCACTTTGGACTCTCCCCCCGTTTTTTCATTTCCATAACTGCGAATATAGTATGAGCCCACTAGAAAAGAGTATGTAGGTAAATGGAGGTACAGTTATGGTATGTAGTTTTTTTAAAATTCTGGATTAATTTTATTATAATTCAGAATATTTTGTCAAATTAAAATGTGACAAATAAAATGCGAATAAATAGGGGAAACTACTGGCAGGAATGGACGAGGGTTAATGACCCACTCATTAAAGTTAAAGTAGGAGCAGATGCTATGTTATTTTATTTTGAACTTGTTGTCATTTTACTTTGTACGAAATTAGCTGGCGATATTAGCGTAAGACTTGGCCAGCCTTCTGTACTTGGTAAATTACTTGTCGGTATTATTATCGGTCCAGCTGTACTTGGTATTATTAATAGTTCTGAATTGATCGATGAACTGAGTGAGATTGGTGTTTTACTACTCATGTTTATGGCAGGGCTTGAAACAGATTTAGAAGAGTTAAATCGGAATTTGAAATCATCATTTGCAGTAGCGGCTGGTGGAATTATTTTTCCTTTCATCGGTGGTTACGTAACAGGATTGTTGTTTGGATTAATACAATCTCATGCGATTTTCTTAGGATTATTACTTTGCGCAACGTCAGTTAGTATTACGGTGCAAACGCTAAGAGATTTAGGGAAAATGAATACGAGAGAAAGTACAACGATTTTAGGTGCTGCTGTATTTGATGATGTCATCGTCGTTATTTTATTAGCGTTCGTTATGAGTTTTTTAGGAACGCAAGATGTGAATATAACACTTGTTATCGTAAAGAAAATTATTTTCTTTGTCAGCATTGTTTTTATTGCCTGGAAAGTTGTGCCTTGGATTATGAAAATGCTCGTGCCACTTCGTGTAACTGAGGCATTAATTAGTGCAGCTCTTATTATTTGTTTCTCTTTTTCGTATTATAGTGAAATGATGGGGATTGCAGGTATTATCGGAGCATTTGCAGCCGGAATTGCCATTTCTCAAACAGAGTATAAGCACGAAGTAGAACATAAAATTGAACCGATTGCGTATGCGATATTTGTGCCAGTGTTCTTCGTAAGTATTGGAATGGAAATTACCTTTCAAGGAATTGGAAGTCAGCTTTGGTTCATTATCATCATGACGCTTATCGCGATTTTTACAAAGTTAATTGGATCAGGTTTAGGAGCAAGATTAACAGGATTCAACCTTCAATCTTCTATTAGTATCGGTGCGGGGATGGTATCACGTGGTGAAGTAGCGCTTATCATTGCAGCAAATGGACTTACAGCGAATTTATTGGCGAAAGAAAATTTCACAGCGATTGTTATTGTTGTTATATTAACAACGATTATTACACCACCGCTTTTGAAAAAATATTTTGTATAGAGAGGAAGAGCTTATCTCATGTAGGTAAGCTCTTTTTTTATTGGAAAAAAGCGATAGGCATATAGCGTGAATAGGTTGTAATTATGGTAAAATCTACGTATATGATAAGTCGAGGGGAGAAAATGTGTGAAGATTACGAAGGGAAAGGTTATCGGTGTAATCACACTTATTGCACTATGTATACCGTTTACTGCATGGAAAGAGTCAAAAGTGAAAGATTTTCCAGTTTCTATTTTTTCTTCCTACGTAGAAGACGAAAATCCGAAAGACTATAAGTACACTGCTTTTGTACCTGACTTTGCAATTTGGATACGTGGATGGGAAAAACAGCAATCTGAAGGTGAAATAACTTCATATAAAAAAGGGGATCGAACTGTAATTGTTCACCATCCACCTGGTAATGATGGTTTTTATTTATATGATACAAATGAGATTAAAGAATATAAGCAACCGTAAGAAGTGGAGGTTAAATAGTGAAAGCTTCAACGTTACTATTTAAAATTGAAAGTAATATGGATCAATTTTCACCAGCTGAAAAGAAGGTTGCCATGTACATAATGGGGAATGCAGAAATTGTTCCGAATTTAACGACGAAAGAAGTGTCAACGAATGCAGGCGCAAGTGAGGCGAGTGTTGTTCGCTTTTGTAAATCGATTGGAATCGGAAGCTTTAAAGCATTTAAAATCGCGCTCGTTCGTGAATTAACGATTGCTGATTATAATATTAACGATTTTTCAGTGATGAATACGGAAGATGGACCGTACGATTTGTTTAATAAAGTTACATATGTGAATAAAGCTGCAATTGAGGCGAGCGTGACGGCTATAGATAAGAAGGAACTTGAGAAAGCAGCGGACCTTATTGTAAATGCGGATAAAATTATCTTTTACGGAGTAGGTGGATCAGCTACTCCGGCGATGGACGGGGCTTATAAATTTACAAGGCTCGGATTTACAGCGATGATGCTATCTGATTTTCATATGATGTTGCCGCTTGTGACGAATTTAAAAGAGGGCGATATATTTGTGGCGATTTCAACATCTGGTCGTACGAAAGATGTGCTTGAAATGGCGCAATATGCGAAGAGACAAGGTGCAACAGTTATTGCGATTACAAAGCTCGATCAATCATCACCGTTATATAAAGAGGCGGATATTCGTCTTTGTATGCCAGATGTAGAACAAGATCATCGTATTGCGAGTATTGCTTCGAGAATGACGCAACTGAATATGATTGATGCTTTATATGTCATTACGTTTAATCGTATCGGTAATAAAGTGTTGGATCAATTTATGGAGACAAGAGAAGAAGCTTTGCGCTTACGGAAGCTAAAATGAGAAGATGGGGAAACCCATCTTTTTTTTCGTACAGACATAAATTCGTCATGAAAAGAAATAAAATTTCATAAAATAATAAAGTGATATTGATTTTAAATTTCTTAAAGTTATAATAAAAGTATGAAATAAAATTTCAAAGCAGGTGATAATATGTTAGAAAATTTATCGACAGAACATCGGAATGAGAAGACGATGAATTTAGATGAGATGAGCATAAAAGAAGTGTTGCAAAGTATGAATGAAGAAGATCGAACTGTTGCATTAGCAGTTGAAAATGAAATAGAAGAAATTGAAAAGGTTGTAGGGGTTGTTATTCAATCTTTTGAAAAAGAAGGCCGACTAATTTACATTGGGGCTGGTACGAGTGGTCGTTTAGGTATTCTGGACGCAGTGGAATGTCCACCGACATTTGGCACAGATGATACAATGGTGCAAGGATTTATAGCAGGTGGATTGAAAGCGTTTACTAAAGCGGTGGAAGGTGCCGAAGACCGCGAAGAGTTAGCGGAAGAAGATTTAAAAAGTATTGGATTAAACGAGAAAGATACAGTGATTGGAATTGCGGCAAGTGGTCGCACGCCTTATGTAATTGGTGGTTTGAAGTACGCGGCTAGCGTGGGAGCAAGTACAGCAAGTGTCTCTTGTAATAAAAATGCTGAAATAAGTAAATATGCAAAACTAAATGTGGAAGTAGAAACAAGCGCAGAAATTTTAACAGGCTCAACGCGTTTGAAGGCTGGTACAGCGCAAAAATTAGTGCTGAATATGATTTCAACAGCTTCTATGATTGGTGTTGGGAAAGTATATAAAAATTTAATGGTAGATGTTCAATCCACAAATGAAAAATTAGTAGAAAGATCAAAACGAATTATTGTGGAAGCAACAGGGATTAGTTATGAAGTAGCAGCGGAGTATTATGAAAAAGCAGAACGTAATGTGAAAGCTGCGATTGTTATGGTGTTATTGCAGTGTGAGTATGGGGAAGCACTGGGAAAATTAAAAGAAGCGAAAGGGTTTGTGAAGAAGGCATTATAAAATAATAGGGAGGGGGATTCTATTATGAAGAAAGAAGAGAGAATGGCCAGAGAAATTTCAGAGCAACTTGGGGGAGTAAAGAATATTCGTGGCATTGCTCATTGTATGACGAGACTGCGATTAACGCTTCATGATGAAAGTAAAGTGAATATGGAACTTTTGAAAAAGGTTGAAGGGGTTATGGGTGTTATTGAAGATGAGACGCTTCAAGTTGTTGTTGGGCCAGGGACAGTAAATAAAGTAGCAGCTGAAATGGAAGGTTTAACGGGACTGCGAATTGGTGAGGTGGCAGATCATCACCTTGAAGATCTTGGGCAAGAGATGAAGTCAGAGAGGAAGAAGAAAAATAATACGCCAGTGAAAAACTTTTTACGAAAAATAGGAAGTATTTTCATTCCGTTAATTCCAGGTCTTGTTGCGTCAGGAATTATAAACGGGGTTGCTAACTTTGCGAAAAACGCAGGTGCTGATCCGAATGCAACGTGGCTACAAATGCTACTACTCATTGGTGGCGGTATCTTTACATTCTTAGGAATTTTAGTCGGCTGGAATACAGCGAAAGAATTTGGCGGGACACCCGTTCTTGGGGCAATTGCTGGTATTTTAATTTTTAACCCAGCGATGGCGAATGTAAAGTTATTCGGTGAAGCGCTCGTACCCGGACGGGGCGGATTGTTTGCAGTTATTTTTGCAGCATGGCTTATGGTTGTAGTGGAAAGACAAGTTCGAAAAGCAGTGCCAAATGCAGTTGATATTATCGTGACACCACTCATTACTGTATTAGTCGTAAGTATCGTAACGATGTTAGCGATTCAGCCGGTAGCAGGTTTCTTATCTGAAGGAATTACAAGCGGGATTAACGGTATTTTAAGTATTGGCGGAGCGTTTGCAGGAGCAGTGCTTGCTGGAACATTTTTACCGCTCGTTATGGTCGGATTACATCACGGTTTAACACCAATTCATATGGAGTTTATTAATCAAACGCACGTAACGCCTTTATTACCAGTACTAGCAATGGCTGGAGCTGGGCAAGTAGGAGCAGCGATTGCGATTTTTGTAAAAACAAAAAACAAACGACTTCGTAACGTAATTAAAGGTGCATTACCAGTTGGGTTTTTAGGAATCGGCGAACCGTTATTATACGGGGTTACATTACCACTTGGGAAACCGTTTCTTACAGCTTGTTTAGGAGCGGCAGTTGGCGGTGCATTCCAAGCAGTTATGAAAACAGCCGCACTCGGAATTGGCGTATCAGGATTATCATTAATTCCGTTAATTGCTGATAATAAATATTTATTATATTTCCTTGGATTAGTAGTGGCATATACGTTCGGATTTATCTTTACGTACTTCTTCGGATTTAAGGAAGAAATGGCAGAAAACATATAGAGAAAGGGATTCCTTTCTCTTTTTCTATTCATAGAAAGGGAGATTCATATGATAGGAGTTTCAATTTATCTTGCAAAAGAACGAGTAAAGAAACAAGAAGAGTGGCTAAAAGTAGCGAAGGAAAACGGGTTTTCATCTATTTTTACATCATTGCACATTCCAGAAGATGATCCAAATACGTATAAAGAGTTAATTCAAATACTCGGGAAGCAAGCTCTCGAAAATGAAATGGAATTAATGGTCGATGTTTCTCCAAAGTCGTTACACCATTTAGGGATGACGTACGAAAATGTCGAAGAGTTAGTAAACTGGGGCATTACTGGTTTACGAATGGACTATGGCATTGCGCCGAAAGAAATCGCACGCGTATCCCATAAAATGAAAGTAGCTTTAAATGCGAGTACGATTACGGATTCATTTTGGGAAGAGTTAATCATAGAAAATATAAAGGTAGAGAATGTAGAAGCGTGGCATAATTTTTATCCACGTCCAGAAACAGGGCTAGCAAAATCATTTTTACAAAAACAAAACGAATACTTACATGAGTGCGGCATAAAAACGATGGCATTTATTCCGGGAGATGGGGAAAAACGTGGTCCGCTATATGAAGGCTTACCAACGTTAGAAAAGCACCGCAATATGCGCCCGCTTGAAGCGTACTTAGAACTTGTACAAGATTGTGGTGTCGATAAGGTGTTAATCGGGGATATAAGCGGAAGTGTAGAAAGTGTACAAGAGATAGCAAGTGCGAGCAGAGGAATTATTCCGCTGCGGTATGAGCCATTGATAGAGAAAAATGAAGTATTAAAAATGGTAGAACAAGTGCATACAAATAGACTAGATCCAGCTCGTGATGTCATTCGCTCTGTAGAATCACGAGAAGAAAACAAGGTGATTGTACAGCCGATGCATACCATTGTAAGAAAGAAAGGCAGCATTACAATTGATAATGAATTGTATGGTAGATATGCTGGGGAGATGCAAGTTGTTGTACATGATTTGTCTAAGGATGAGAAAGTGAATGTTGTTGGAATGGTTGTAGAAGAGGACTTGTCTTTGTTGCCGTATGTTGGTGCTGGAAAAATGTTTCAACTTTTTTTGTGCGATAGAGTAAAAGCTTGAATTAGCGCTATTTTGTAAGAAAACATTATCCGTAAATGGGATAATGTTTTTTGTTTTCTTTAAAAAAGTATTTGACGAATGAAATGAAATACCGTATTGTTTTGACTTGTAAATAAAAGTTCACCATAACAAAACAAAAAGGAGAGTTCAAAATGAACCAATATATTGGGAATTTAATTATTCGCATCGTGTTAGGAGTGACATTCTTTGCGCACGGTTTAGCGAAGTTTCAATCAGGTATCGATAACGTAGCAGGATGGTTTACAAGTATCGGCTTACCGGGTGTTCTTGCGTATGGCGTGGCAACTGTGGAATTAGTTGGTGGCATCTTATTAATTATCGGTTTAGGCGTAAAATATGTAGGATTGTTATTTGCACTTATTTTAGCTGGAGCTATCGTAAAGGTAAATGGAGCAGCAGGTTTATTAGGAGATGGAAAGAATCCAGGATATGAATTAGATCTTGCATTACTAGCAATGGGTGCGTATTTATTCGTTGTAAAAGCAGAAGGATATGTAGATCGTTTCTTAAAAGAGAAAGTAATGAAAACGAAGTAAACTTATTTATAAATTGTTGACTTGAATCACCATTGTAACTATAATGATTACAACTCGTGGATTAAGAATAAAACAATTTAAATATTTTTTCGCACAAGGTGTAACTATATAGGTTACATCTTGTGCGAAAAATAAATAGAATGGGAGGAAGTAACATGCCTAAATCAAATTTAGAAATTATTCGAAGTACATATGAAGGATCGGCTCCTTCGAATGCAAAACATTTAGCAGAAGCCCTCTCTGAAAAAGTAGAATGGACAGAGGCAGAAGGATTCCCGTATGGGGGAACTTATATAGGTTTGGAAGCAATAATGGAAAATGTATTTAGCCGATTAGGATCAGAATGGGATGATTATAAAGCGAGAGTAAATATGTACCATGAAGTAAACGCAAAAGATGTAATTATTGCGGAAGGTGTTTATTCAGGAATTTATAAAGAAACGGGAAAATCATTTGAAGCAGATTTTGTTCACGTATGGCAGATGGAAAACGGAAAAATCATAAAATTCAAGCAATATGTGGATAGTTATATTGTGCAAGAAGCGATGAAGGTTTAAAATGAAATAAGGAAACAAATGGAATCGGCTGTGCGCAGGCGATTCCATTTGTTTATGTGATTATTAGGGGAATGGGGAGTACATAATATGAAAAAATGGATAATAGGGGCAATTACAATGATTGTAATTGCGATAGGAGCTGTATTCGGTGTTACTAAACTGCTTAATTATATAGAGGAAGAGGAGAAGAGTCTTAAAACACAAAAAGTGATGAGCCAACAGGACAAGAAAGTTGCGGAAGAGAAACCACAGTTTAGTGAGGATGAAATTATTTCTACCATGCATAGGATGGTACATCAAAAAGTGAAATCCTCTGAAAAATGGGGGTTTATTGAAATGACAAATAAGGAAATTGTTAGTGCCAAGAAGGCGGTAGAAAGTAGTACAAATTTTAAATATAAATCAAAGCTACTTGCTACTTTAGAGCGCTGGGAGAAAGGTGATTTTTCACAAACGGTCGAGGAGCATAACTTTTTGTGGGAAATTCAAGGTGGTGATACTGGAAAGGCAACAGAACGTTTATCGCCAGAAGAAGAAAAGCAGTATGTGAAAGAAATGAAAGGTAAATAAAAATATCGCCACTTTGGTGGCGACATTTTTTTGTTAAGAATGTTTCCGCATTAAAGCTCTAGTTGGCTGAACAGCAACCGTTTTGAAATGGGAAAATAAATAACATCCCGTTACAACGATCATTGTCCCTACAATTTGTATCCACGTTAGTTCTTCACCGAGGAAAAGGAATGCTAAAATAGCTGTGAAAATCGGATTGAAATTTAGAAAAATACCGGATGTCGTAGCTCCTAATTTTTGTACGCCAATATTCCAAAACACCATACAAAGAACCGTTGAAATAAGCCCTGTATATAAAAGGGATGTGATGAAGGAAGTATTTATATTTGTAACAGTGAAGCTCCCAATGTTAAATGGCAGTAATAAAATAACACCGAAAATACCAGAGTATAATGTTGCCATGAGCGGTGTAGTTGTTTTTGTTGCCCATTTACTGCAAACAGAATACATGCCCCAAATACAAACAGCCGCAAGCATCCATAAATCGCCACTATTAAAATGTAGTGAAAATAAAAGTGCAAAGTTACCTTTTAATAGGACAAGAATAACCCCAAAGAATGAAAGAATCATGGATAGAATTTGAAGTGTATTTACTTTTTCTTTTAGAAATAATACTGAAAATAGTGCAATGGAAATCGCATTTAATGTAGAAATAAGCCCTACATTCGTTGCAGATGTTTTTTCTAGTGCTAGAAATTGAAAGATGTTAAAAAGGGCGACCCCTGAAATCCCCATTAGTATTAACGGAAGTATTGCAGCACGAGGTGGAATGATTTTCTTTTCTTTAAACCAAACCATCGGTAATAAACAAACAATCGCAATCATCCATCTTAAACTTGTAAGTGTCATCGGAGACGCGTGATCAACGAGCGATTTTCCAACGACGAAATTTCCTCCCCATAATAAGCTCGTTAGTAATAGTAAAAAGACATAAAAATAAGGCATACTAAAATCCCCTTTGTTGTAATCAATGTGAATTATAAATAATTTTAGCATTTTTCTTTATTATGCAATATATTATTTTGTATAATGGAAAAAAGTCGATAAAATATTTTGTTTTGAATGCTATTTATGGAAAGATATTCAGTTTTATATAGATTGTAAGGTGTTTTTTCGAATAATCATCGGTAATAAAAAGGGGGAATTTTGATGGAGTCGTCTGTTATTAAAGTGTTAGATGATTTAGATGTACAAATTTTAGATATATTGCAGAAGGAGTCACAAGTAAGTAATGCAGAGCTTGCGCGACGCGTTAATTTATCACCAGCTGCGATGCATGCGAGAATAAAAAGATTAGATGGAGAAGGGTTCATTGATAAGCAAGTAGCCATTTTAAATCAAGAAAAGCTTGGTTTTGATTTGTTATGCTTCATTTTTATGAGTACAAATATTCATAAATCAGATAAACTTGACGTGTTGGAAAAAGAATTAGAATCGATGCCGGAAGTGTTAGAATGTCACTGCTTAACAGGAGAGTATGATTATTTATTAAAGGTTGCAAATCGTGATCGTAAAGAACTAGAGCAGTTTATTAGAAAGCTGAATAAGCTTGGTATTACAAGGATACAGACGAGTTTAGCACTTCGTGAAATTAAATATTCGACCGTATTACCGATACGAAATGAAGAACCGAGCATCGATTAGATTGCTCGGTTTTTTGTTTGTATAAAGTGATTGACGGGGAGAAAGGAGAGATGTATTATTATATAAAATTATGTATTAAAATTCAATTATGCTTATAAATATTAATATCGGTGGCAAGGGGATAGAATATGAAAATCTTTAATGCAGTTACGAGTGATGTGAAAGAAATTTATAGTCTCATTGAAGCTTATGCAAAAGAGGGAGTGGTTTTACCGCGTTCGCTTTTGTCTCTCTATCAATATTTGCAATGTTTATATGTTATGAAAGAAGGGGAAGAAATTGTTGGAGTTGCTGGTTTACATGTGTTAGGGGAGGACCTTGCAGAAGTTCGGTCATTAGTCGTTTCACATACATATGCAGGAAAAGGAATCGGGCGTATGTTAGTGAACCATGTAATCAATGAGGCAGCGAAAATAAAAGTGAGTAGAGTTATTTCTTTAACATATGAAACGGAATTTTTTCAAAAGTGCGGTTTTGATTTTGTGAATAGAGAGGCGTTACCAGAGAAAGTATGGATTGATTGTAGACATTGTCCAAAGGTTGATTATTGTGATGAGGTGGCGATGATTCGGTATGTTGGGTGAAACAAAAGTAAAAAAGAGCAGCTAGCACAAGCTAACTGCTCTATTAAAGGGATCTCTCCAAGGGGGAGTGGAGAAAATATTATGTTACTAGCAGTATTAACAGATTATTAGGAAATATACAAATCGGATGAAATAAATTTTAAATAAACTTTCGGCATTGACAGCTTTTAAAATATTCATGTACAATATTCATGAATGACATTCAGTCATTTTTTCGGTGAGTGGATACAATTAGCTTGGAAATGGAACAAATATAATGGTAAATGAGGATGATAGTTGTTTTATATATAGTAGTGTTGAAAGAGCATATTTTTTTAAAACAAAAATGACTGATAGTCAGTCATAAGAGGTGAGAGGTATGAAAAATAGAGCTTGGTTATATGTCATATTAACGTGTATCTTTGAAATTTTTTGGGTATTTGGTTTTAATACGGCCGATACTTGGTGGCATTGGATTATTATTTTAGGAGTTATTGCTGTTGATTTTCACTTCCTTTCTAAAGCGTGTGAACATCTTGCGACAGGAACTGTATATGCCATTTTTGCCGGAGCTGGTACGGTAGGTACTTTCTTAATGGATGTATTCCTTTTCGGAGGAAGTTTCAGTATAGGAAAGTTATTCTTCATCGTGATGGTTGTAGCTGGCGTTATCGGTTTAAAGCTAGCTGATAATAAAGAAGAAACTATGGAAGGAGCTGCTTAAAGATGGGTTGGTTTTTCGTATTTTGTGCTGCAATTAGTGAAATAGTCGGTGTGATCGGTCTAAAAATGTATAGTAAAGATAAAACATTAGCAAATGGTGCGCTTTATATAGGCGGGTTTGCTACATCCTTCGCATTCTTGTATACATCTTTCTTATTTTTACAAGTAAGTGTCGCGTATGCGGTTTGGATTGGTATTGGAACAGCAGGTGCCGTTTTATTAAACATGTTTCTGTTCGGTGAGTCGAAAAGTAAAGCACGTATCATTAGTGTGGCTCTTATTGTATGCGGAGTGACAGGATTAAAGGCTCTGTCGTAAAAATATATTGTATCTCCTAACAAGTCGTTAGGAGATTTTTGTTATAAAAAGTACACGATAATTGACAGTACAGCTAGTTATTTTATAAAATGAGTGACAGTCATTCAATACGCGTTTGAAAGGGTTTAGATGATGAATAAAAAAGAGAAAATTGTCTATGCAGCTATTGAAGTGTTTCAGGAAAAGGGCGTTGAAAAAACGAAGATTTCTGATATCGTGAAATTAGCTGGCATTGCACAAGGAACTTTCTATTTATATTTTCCTTCTAAGTTATCTGTTATGCCTGCAATAGCAGAAGTGATGGTTGAAAAGATGATACTTGCAGTGAAAGAAAAAGTGCAAAACGATGCGCCTTTCTCAAATAAAGTGACGCAAGTAATAGATGCGGTGTTTCACTTTATAGCGGAATATCGTGAAATACAGGCTTTAATGTATGCGGGTCTTGCATCTACAGAACATATAAAAGAATGGGAAGCTGTGTATGAGCCTCTTTATATGTGGCTAAGCGAGTTTTTAAATGAGGCGAAAGAAGCTGGTGAAATTCGTGATTCGGTTCATGCGGAGCGAACAGCGAAGTTATTTATTGCTCTTGTTGAGTCAGCAGCGGAACAAGTTTATTTATATGATCATAAAGATGATGAGCAAGTCGAGCTACAAAAGGCAGAAGTACTAGATTTTTTAACACATGCACTACATATAAAGAAATAGTGAGATGAACCTGTCTGAAAAGGTAGGTTCATTTTTGAGGAAAACTGAATGATAGTCATTCACCTAATGCTTATGTATGTGTGGAAGGATAGTGTGAAATTCTAATGAGTAGAGGCATCTCTACTCATGATTAGCCCACAAATAGCAGGATAAAGAAAAAGCTTCTTGGGCATTATTTTTTTGAGGAACTAACGGGAAGAGGTGTTAAAAAGTGAAGAAACCGATAAAAGAACAAAAGATGGTATTGGTCATTCTTTTGAGTAATATATTTATCGCTTTTTTAGGGATTGGATTAATCATTCCGGTTATGCCGTCCTTTATGAATGACATGAGTTTAACAGGGAAGACGATGGGATATCTCGTTGCAGTGTTTGCAATGGCTCAGCTTATTACGTCACCTATTACAGGCCGGTGGGTTGACCTTTACGGCAGGAAGAAAATGATCATCATTGGGTTATTTATTTTTGGTGTTTCAGAACTTCTTTTTGGATTAGGAAAAGATGTGTGGATGCTTTATGTAGCACGAGTGTTAGGCGGAATTAGTGCTGCGTTTATTATGCCTGGTGTTACGGCATATGTTGCGGATATTACCTCTATGCAAGAACGTCCAAAGGCGATGGGATATTTATCTGCAGCAATCAGTACTGGATTTATTATAGGGCCTGGAATTGGCGGATTTATTGCAGAATACGGTATACGTGTGCCATTCTTCGTTGCAGCAGCAATTGCTTTTATAGCATGTGTAATTTCGATCTTTATTTTGAAAGAACCGTTAACGAAAGAAGAGCTTGCAGAGATTTCTGCTAACACGAAAGAATCAAGTTTTATTGGTGATTTAAAGAAATCATTACATCCAATGTATGCAATTGCATTTATTATCGTATTTGTACTCGCATTCGGATTATCGGCGTATGAAACTGTGTTTAGTCTGTTTTCTGATCATAAGTTTGGATTTACACCGAAAGATATTGCAGCAATTATTACGATTAGCTCCATCTTTGGGGTAGTTGTGCAAGTATTTATGTTTGGCAAATTGGTCGACATGTTCGGTGAAAAAGTGTTAATTCAAATATGTTTAATTGTAGGTGCAGTATTAGCATTCGTCTCAACTGTAGTCTTTAATTATTGGATTGTACTTCTCGTTACTTGCTTCATTTTCTTAGCATTTGATTTACTTCGTCCAGCTTTAACGACGTTTTTATCAAAAGCAGCCGGAAAAGAGCAAGGATTCGTTGCTGGTATGAACTCGACTTATACGAGTTTAGGAAATATCGCAGGACCAGCGATGGGCGGAATATTATTTGATATGAATATTCATTATCCATATGCATTTTCAGGAGTTGTTTTAATAGTTGGTCTCGGCATTACATTTATGTGGAGAGAGAAACAGCTAGCTGAAAGTTTTGCGAAGTAATTAAACCCCTTACGACGGTAAGGGGTTTTTGTTTTATCCCGCTTTAATGGGCAGTAAGACCCCCACCTAAAAATTCACTGAAAGCAAAGAATTTAGGTGGGGGTCGGGCTGCCCATAAAAGTCCGATTGGTGAGGGCTGATTAAAGTTTCACTCTATAAGCTTAATCCAAATCGTTTTAATTCAATGAAAATCCCCTCTAATTGCTTTCCTTTATCCGTTAATGTGTACTCTACACGAGGCGGAACTTCTGGATATACTTTTCTCGTTATGATGCCTTGAGATTCTAATTCTTTTAGTCGAAGCGATAATGTTTTCGGACTAATCCCGTCCATTGATTTTTGTAAATCACTAAAGCGCAATGTTCCTTCGATAAGAAGGTCACGAATGATTAAAAACGTCCATTTTGTACGAATTACATCAAGCGTTTTAGCGATAGGACAAGGTATGCCAGGTAAACCTTTCGTTAATTCAACTGGATCTATATTGTTCATGGAACTAGCCTCCATAAAATTTTTTGAATGAATTTGCTTTATAGTATCACAAAACTATACTTTTGGTAACTATATGAAAAAAATATCACTACTTCCATAAAGGAAGTTAGTACATATACAATAGCAATACGAAATACAAAGGGGTTAGATGAGGAGGAGGTGATTTTCATGGGGATAAAAAAGTTGGTTGGATTCCTTAGTTTGTTTGTTGTTTGTATTGTACTTGTAGCATGCGGCGTGGAAGAAAAGACGGAAGTCCAGTTATTAAAAGAAATGCCAAAGCCAAAAGCAATGACAATTGATCCCTCACTAAGTAAAAAAGAAGCGACAGAGATGGTTCATGCAGCACAGCGTTTTTATGCATTTTGGGATACAGGTAAAGAGGAACTTATTCCGCAGACTGTTACTGAAAAATTTTTTGATAATACATTGCCGAAAGGGCGACCACAAGGCAAGGAAGGATTAAAGTTTGCGGCACAAAATTTTCATAAAGTCGTTCCTAATATACATTGCGAGATTGAAGATTTATTAGTCGCCGGGGATAAAGTAACAGCTCGTCTTTCTTTTACAGGAACGCACAATGATAAGAAAATCAATTTTTTTGCTATTGATATTTTACATGTGAAAGACGGAAAGATAACGGAAGACTGGCATTTAGAAGATAATCTTACGCTGAAACAGCAACTTGGGTTAATAGCTGAAGAGTAAATGATATAGGGGAGAGAAAAGCGATGAAAAATATATTCATTATAAATGGACATGAAAAATACGGCACAAAGGAAGGCAGATTAAATAAAACGTTAGTTGATTATATGATAACAATATTAAGCGAGAATCATCATGTGAAAGTAACAACGATTCAAGATGGCTATAGTATTAAAGAAGAACAGGAGAAGTTTTTATGGGCTGATGTTGTCATTTATCAAACGCCGATTTACTGGTTTAGTGTACCAGGGTTATGTAAAACGTATATGGATGAAGTATATGAATACGGTTTGTTCTTTAAAGGTGCTGATGAATATGGAACAGGTGGTTTATTAAAAGAGAAAGAGTATATGTTTTCTACAACTTGGAATGCACCTGAGAAAGCATTTGGGGATAAGACGAAGTTCTTTGAAGGGGAAAGTTTAGAATCAGCACTTAGCCACTTACATCGTGTACAGAAGTTTCTTGGCATGAGTCCGTTAAAGAGCTTTGCTTGTTATGATGTGGTGAAGAATCCTACGATTGATACGTATTTAGAGAACTTGAAGAATCATTTAGAAGAAGTCATTCAATAATTAAAGCCATCCCCGTATTTAATGCGGGGATGGCTGTATCCATAACTTCGCAAAATTTGCCCAGCCGAATGAATCAATTGTTACGTTCTTTAAAGAAGAAGGATATGTTTTTCTTTTTAAAACGTGATAGTTAAATAAAATGATGTTTTCTGCTTGTAAAAATTCTTCGATTTCATACATGAGCTCATAGCGCTTCTCTTTATTTTCTTCTAATAAAAAGGTATCAAGTAAACAGTTAATTTGGTTTTCATAGTGCGGGTCCATGAAACGATTTACGAAGCAACTTTTATTTTTAAACACATTTAAGAAGGCGAGTTCATGATCGGCAGCAAATACTTCTCCCATGAAAATAATATCGGCGTGCTTATCGATAGAATGATCCATATAATCTGAAACGAGAAATGGATGAAGCTCTACGTGTATTCCTAATTGTTCACAACGTTCCTTTAAGAAATATGCATCATTTGCACTATCTTTAAATGCAAAGAAATAAATATGTATCGTTTCTCTATTATAGGTGCTCTTTATTAAATACTCTTTCGCTTTTTCTAAAGAGTAGGACCTTTTAGTAGCTTGGCGACTTCTTTCAGGGAAAAAGCTTGATGCGGCAATTGTTCGTCGGCCATCTATGCTATGAAGTATCCTTTCAACGTCATATAGTTCTCTCCAAGCTTTTCGAAAATACATGTCGTGATGAGGACCAGGTTTTGTAAAATTGAAGCTAGCATAAATACAACCTATTTCTTCTATTTGTATATCATGCCTTTCATTTTCCGCTTCATTTGGTAGTTCATAATCAGCATCGATTTGTACATGATCAGGAATACCCCAAAATTCAATACGGTCTAATAACGCGCGCTCTTTAAAATAATGGGTGAACGCTTCGAGTACGATATTGTCTTCCGAGTAATGAGCAAGTTTGAAAGGTCCAGTACCTATATAATGATGATTTTGAATACTAGCATCACGCGGCAAAATTGCTAGTTGCATGGAACTTACATAGTGTAAGAAAAATAAGTTGGGTTTTGCTAAATGGAATCGAATTTGCAGTGGTGATGGTGTTTCAATTTGAACAATTTCTTCTGTTAACCATTCGAAAGGAGAGTGAACTTGCTTTAATCGTTCAAATGAAAATTGTACATCTTTAGAAGTTAAAATTGTTTGGTTATGAAAATATATATCCTTTCGTAAATAAAAGGTCCACGTAAGTCCGTCTTCACTTAATTCCCAAGTATGCGCGATGTGTGGTTCCATTTTTTCAGTAACATCGTTATAAACGACTAACGTATCAAAAATTTGACTCGTAAGATGGCTCTCTGTAGTTACAGCCACAAAGGCTGGATCTAATGGGAATATCTTTCTTGATATAGGAATCTTTAATATGTCGTACATATCATTTGAAGGTTCGTATCCAAAATGATGATGTAGTTTATTTTCTATCTTTTTTTGAAGTGCAAGAGGTAGCGGTTCTTTTAAAAGAAGAAAGATATCCTTTAATTTTTCTTGCGCTAACAGTTCATCTGTGTAGGATTCAATCGCTTCTACGAGACTATGTATAAATAGAATTTCCGTTTTATTCCCGCGGCCTCTCCCTGGAGTCCAGTGAATGAATTGCTCCTCACTCATTTTCTTTAATAAAATTTTTACGTTTTTCGTACTGCAATATAAAATATCCGCTAATTCTTGTAAGCTATTTCGGATATGCTGTTGATCTTGTGCATGTAGTCTTAACCGAATGTAATAGTCCATGATTTTCATATATACACTTCCTTCTATTATAAAAGGGGAAACTCTTTAGAATATTCTAACCTTTTTCTTCCTCTTTTTCAAAGTAAAATAAGTAAGCATAAGGAGGGGAAAACAATGGGGTTTTGGAGTATGCATCGAAATATAAAAATTAGAATTATAACTTCGTTTTTAACACGTACTGTGTCCACGATGATTTTTCCATTTATGGCGATTTATTTTTCAATAAAATTAGGTAGTGCGATTGCTGGTGCGTTACTACTCATTAATGTCATAGCTTCATTAGTAATTGGTTTATACGGTGGATATGTGGGGGATCGGCTCGGGCGTAAAAAGGTGATGATTATCGGTCAAAGTATACAAGTCATTTCCATTGCTTGTATGGGGGTTGCGAATTCGGATTATGTAGACTCACCGTGGCTAACATTTATATTTATGTTAGTGAATAGTTTAGGATCTGGACTTATGAATCCTGCGACAGAGGCGATGTTAATTGATGTGAGTACACCGGAAAATCGAAAAGTGATGTACAGCATTAACTACTGGGCGATTAATTTATCCATTGCGATTGGAGCGATATTTGGCGGATTACTATTTGAGAACTATAGATTGCAATTGTTCATCGGATTAACAGTTATTGCAGTTATTACTTTATATGTGATGGCTGTATATATGGAAGAAGTGTATGTAGCACGAAAAACGGTGGAGAAGAAAAATGTATTAAAAGATATGGCAGATAGTTATAAAGTTGTGATGAAAGATAGAGCGTTTTTAATTTTTTGTGCAGCAAGTATATGCACATTATCTTTAGAGTTTCAGGTTAATAACTATTTAGGAGTACGTTTGCAGCAGGAATTTGAAACGGTGAACTTTTTATTCGGGAATGGTTTTACATTTGATTTAACAGGTATTCGAATGATGAGCTGGATTTCAGCAGAGAATACAATTTTAGTTGTGTTATGTTCGGCGCTTCTTATTAAAATGCTGAAACGCTTCAATGATTTGAAAATCTTATATGTAGGTTTATTCATTTATACGATTGGCTTTACAGTACTCGGAACGAGCAATAGTTTATGGATCTTATTAATCGCAGGGCTTTTCCAAACAGTAGGAGAGATGATGTATGTGCCAGTACGTCAATCTATTATGGCAGATATGGTGCCAAATGAGGCAAGAGGTTCATACATGGCGATTAACGGAATGGTCTTTCAAGTGGCAAAAATGAACGGGGCATTAGGTGTTATGATAGGTTCATTTCTTGCATCTTGGGGCATGAGTGCTCTGTACTTTATCGTTGGTATGAGCAGTATTTTATTATTTATGAAGGCGATAGGGAAAGAGAAGTATGAGGATGAGAGAGAGGTTTCTCAGATTGGGTAAAACTATATAAAAAGCGAACCAGTTATACTGGGACTCGCTTTTTATATGATTTTTAGAACGGATCAACTTCAGCTAAGTCTGGAGTGGTGCTAGGCTGTAGCAAAAGATTTTTTAACGTTCCTACTTCAGAAAGAGCTACTAATATGTAGCCACTAATTAGTACAATAAGCCCAATGACGCGTAACGTTTGTAAACTCACTTCATTATTATTCGTTTCCGGTGGATTTGGGGGCGTTGAAGGCGGATTGTTATTCATAAATAAGGCTCCCATCTTTTGTATTTATATATTTGTAAAATCATTATTTAACTTATGGATAGGAATCGTATAGTCATTTTCACTATATGAGAACTGCTTATGAAAAGTGATTAGAAGTTCTGGGGAGAGAAAAGAGGGTGTATGAAAAGATCATTAAAAATAAGGTTCTTTTTTGTTTTTCATACAAATAAAAAGATTAATCAAAGTAGCTAAATAGCTACTTTGATTAATCTTTAATAACTATCCCAATATACGCAATGATTCTTCAATAAACGCTGGGATATCCTCCGGTTGTCTACTTGTTACTAGCTGATTTTGGCATACGACAACCTCTTTGTCATGAAAATTTCCACCGGCATTTTTCAAATCGACCGCAATGGATTTATATCCAGTCACATCGCGTCCTTCAAGTGTTTGTGCAGTAATGAGTAATTGGGGTCCGTGACAAATAGCGAAAACAGGTTTTTTCGTATCCATAAATGCTTTACTAAAGCGAACAAAACGTTCATCTGCACGAAGTATATCTGGGGAAAATCCGCCTGGTATGAAGAGGGCATCAAAGTTCTCTGGAGAAACATCATCAATATTTTTATCAATTACGACTTCGCTTTTTCCTTGCTTACCGTGTACTGTTTTACCTTTTTCCATTTCAATAGTTGTTAATTCATATCCCTTTTGTTTAAATGCTTCTGCTGGCTCTGTGTATTCTGTGTCCTCGAAATAATCCGTTATTAAAATAGCAATTTTTTTACTCATCCTAATCCGCTCCTTACATTATATTATCGGTTTCAGAATCATCCTTGAGCAATGTCTTGTATAAAGTGAAACTTTAATTCATATTTTTTCATTCCCTCCAGTTTCTTTGCCCTGTTACTTTAATACATACCCTTTTTATTAGGACGTAAACATGTATTATCGTTTTTGTGTGTAAAATCATAAAATATCGGTTGTGCCGGTAATTCTTGTTTGAGGAAGAAAAATAAAAAAGCCAAGGAGATAATTTGTTTTCCCCTTGGCTTTTAAGATGATTTTTTTCGTTAAAATGCGGAAATTCGTTGCTTTGTTTTTGGTACAATAATAAATTTGATCCAGAGTAACCCGACAATCATAATGATAAGGCTATGCAAAAGTTGACCTGTAGCAAGGAGTATAACAATTGAAAATACAATGAGTTGCATGCTTAGTAATATAAAGATTAAGCGAAGAAATTGATTCATTCGTTTTTCAGTATTAATTGGATATAATGCTACGATAATATTTCCCGAAAAATATTTCCACAGGGAACGGAGCTGCATAGAAATCATATATAGGACGATATATGCGATAGCGCCTTTTACGTATATGTTTGGTATAAAATATAAGGCGAAGGCACCGATTAATCCTAAGCGAATATATATACCGAAATAATCATTCCCGCGTAAAAATGCGAGTGTATGTAAATAGAAGAAAGTTGCTCGCTTTTTATGTAATAAAGGTTCAATCCAATTTGTAAGCCATTTTCTTTTATTTACTTGCTTATTTAGTTGCGGAACATCGGTGAAAATGCTAGCAAATTGATAAAAACGAACGTTCATTTTTTCTTCTTGTTCGATTATGTAATCCCACGGTATTCGTTTTGTAGGCTGTTTTTTCGTATATAGAAGTAGGAAAGCAAGTAATAAGAGCAATCCGCCTAATATGAGAACATGTGCTGAGTAAAACAGCATGTAAATGATTAGGGCGTTACAAGCAATACGAATAATGAACCATATGTTTTTTTCATGGCTATCACGCCACATCCAATGTATGTACATATTCCAAGCTTTCGTAATCATTAAAACGATAAAGATTGTACATAAGAAAGGTACCGTTACTTGTAATGATTGCATTGCAAGTGGAACGAGAATCAGGAACGTAAACAATAATGGGAAAAGCTGAATGATGTAATTGTATAGAAGAGATTTTTTAAAATAAGATGTTAGTTTCTCTTCTAATGCAAGCAAGTAGACAGCATCAGGTTTTTGAATAAATGTACGAATCGGGCATCTCGTTATAATGAATGTAAGTACTATCGTGATGAGTAGTAAAGCTATTTCTTTAGAAGGAGATGATTTTAGAAACTGAGCATAGTAGTATGCTCCAACGCATGAAATAAAGATAAAGCTATATAGTAAACCGTTAATCATACGTGCAAAGTATGTAATGATATTTTGCATATGTTGTTGGAAGCGACTGCTCCATAGTGATTCGATTGACATGTTTTTCACCTCTTTGTTCTATTATATATGTTTTATAAAAGAAAAAACGAGCAAATTGCGTTATGCAACTTGCTCGTTTTTCTTTTCGTTATTTTTTTTCTGATCACGATTCATTAATGGATAGAAGGCAAAGCCGATTACGAATAAACCAATTCCGAGAAGGAACGTTTTTATATCGGATGCACCGGTTTTAATAACCCATAGTGCGTAGCAAAGTGCGATCACTGCGACTATACCATCTGTAATTCTTGCCCGCATTTCATTTTTATATGTTTCACCAGTTGCGACTAGTTTTAACTGGAAGATTGGTGAAACGAGATATGGAATGAGGTAGGCCAGGGTTGATACGGTAATAACGAATGTATAAGCTTCCGCAATAGTTCCTGATAATGTTGAGAATAAGAACACTTGCGACATAATGTTTGTTAATCGTAATGAGTAAATTGGACTTCCTTTTTTATTTGTTTTCGTGAAGAAGGAAGGGAAGAAACCTTCTTTTGCTGCTTGATATGGTACTTCTGAGCTTAATAAAATCCAGCCTAAGATAGAACCGAATAGGGAAGTAAGAGCAAGTAATGCCATCAGTTTCCCGCCGCCATGACCCATTGCAGCATTTAATGCATCTGCTAATGGACGTTCAGAAGCTTGTAATTTATCAACGTGAAGTACCCCCATTGTTAAAATGGTAATTCCTAAGTAAATCGCAACTGTAATAAGTAATCCTGCAACTGTTGCGCGTTTTACTGTTTTAGGAGAGGTAGCACGGTTTGATAAAAGTACTGCCGATTCAATTCCGATAAATGCCCAAAGCGTTGTAAGAGCAGCTAAGTTTACTTGTGAAAGTAGGCCGTGTGATACACCTGATTTATCGATCATCGGTGTGTACCATTGTCCAAACTTAGAAGCTTCGAATGCAAATAACGTAACGACGATGAATAAAAGGAATCCAGTTACTTTCGTTGTCGTTGCTAAGAAGTTTAGCTTTCCAGCTCCGCTTACACCGTTTGTTAATATAATATGAGTTCCCCAAAGTAAGATGGAACAAATCGTAAATGTAATTAGTTTTCCGACTTCTATGTTAAAAGAACCGATTGAAAATAGTAGTCGTGTATCTTTCATAATTGGGAAGAAGAGTGATAAATATCCCGCGAAAGATGTAATGATGGCAACGTTACTTGCCCAGTTTGCAACCCAATATCCCCATACCATACTGAAACCAGCCATTTTTTTCTTTTTTGGTGATGAGAATAAAGCATATGCATGACTTTGTGGTCCTGTCGTTAAATCAGGACGACGAATTGCTAAATTACCGAAAACAAGAGCTAGCATTAAAACACCAAACCCTGTTGTTAACCAAGCTAAAGTGACACCGAGAGGGCTTGCTGTTTGTGCCAACGTACTTGGCACCATGAAAATACCAGCGCCAACCATATTACCGACAACGAAAGCTGTTAGTACCCAAAAGCCCCATTTTTTTTGTTGCATAGAAAATACCTCCAAAGTTAGTATAACCAAGTCAAGCGAGGAGATATGTATGTCTTCTTAGTAGAGAAGAGAAGTCCCAAACAAAACAAAAAAAGCACGTAATTTGCCGCTACATGCTTTCTATCTTATAAGAAACCCACGACATACCTCTCGATAGCTCTCCACAAACGAAACATTTCGTTTGTGACAGTTCTGCACTTATTAAATGCAGACCCAGCAAGTGTGCATGGTGGACACAACTTACTTCGGCAATCATTCCTTTCTCATTCCTTCATCAATGCCACTACATCTCCTGAAACGATACTCTTAATGATTGCAACCTCTACCTCACCGAGATACGAATGAGGATTTAAATATTAAATTAACGTCTTTAAGAGTAACAAATGAATTTTTATACGTCAATGGATATAGTAATAATCAGATTATAGAGAAGAGTATGTGATTAAAAGCGAGAGGGATTGTTATGTAATATTCGAATTTTCGTAATATAATAAATGTTATTAGGGCTAGAAGATTGAGAAGGGGATGAAGTATATGCCTGCATGTAATAAAAATTCCGTAATAGGTGTACTAGATTCAGGGGTTGGGGGATTAACAGTTGCGAGTGAGATTATGCGTCAATTGCCTAAAGAGAGCATTTACTATATTGGTGATAATGATCGTTGTCCGTATGGGCCAAGAAGTGTAGAGGAGGTACAATCTTTCATATTTGAAATGGTTGAGTTCCTTAAAAAGTTTCCATTAAAAGCCCTAGTTGTAGCATGTAATACTGGTGCAGCTGCTGTATTGACTGATTTGCAAGAAGCACTTCCCATTCCGGTTATTGGCGTTATACATCCGGGAGCAAGGGCTGCAATTAAAGTGACAAAGAAAGGAAAAATCGGGGTAATTGGAACTGTAGGTACGATACAATCTAATATGTACGAAAAAGCATTACACGAGCTTGATACATATTTGGAAGTGCATAGTCATGCGTGTCCGACTTTAGCTACAGTTGTAGAAAATCAATTAGAAGATACAGCATATGTAACGCAGCAAGTGAAACAAGCTTTACTGCCATTAACGAAAGAAGATATAGATACGCTAATTCTTGGGTGTACGCATTATCCACTTTTAGAGTCCTATATAAAAAAGGAATTAGGAGAAGATGTAACGATTATTAGTTCGGCAGAAGAAACAGCGATAGAGTTAAGCACAATTTTACAACACAAAGGAATTTTGTCTGACAATCTGAATCCGAAGCATCGAGTTTTTACAACAGGTTCTGTTTCATCATTTGAACATATTGCTGAGCGATGGCTAGGGTATCAAATTGCTGTAGAATGTGTGAATTTAACTATGGAAAAACAACTCGTGAACTAAACTGTATAAAAAGAAGCTGATCCAAAACTAGATCAGCTTCTACATATAAGATTAAACTAAGTTTAATACAGTTACTTTTTCACGTGTCATAGACTCAAGGCTCTTGCGAATACCTTGTGCGCCCATACCTGAACCTTTTACACCGATGAATGGGAAGTGGTCAGGGCCGCGCTCTGTGCGTCCGTTAATTTGAACAGAACCAGTTTCGATTTTGTTAGCAATTGCAAATGCTTTGTTAATGTCTTTTGTGAAGACACTTGCTTGCAAGCCGAACTCTGATTTGTTAGCAATTTCAATTGCTTGCTCATCTGAAGAAACACGGATGATTGGAAGGATTGGGCCAAATGGCTCTTCCCAAGCAACTTTCATTTCTTCTGTTACGTGGTCGATTAATGTTGGGTAAATTAAGTTACGCTCACGTTTGTTACCGATAACGATTGTTGCACCTTTTTCAACAGCGTCATCAACTAAACCTTGAACGAAGTCAGCAGATTTATCGTCGATTAATGGAACGATTGTGCTGTCTTGTTCTGGAGATCCAACTGATAGCTCAGCTACTTGCGCTTTTAATAAGCTAACAAGCTCGTCCGCTACGTTTTCGTGTACAAGTACACGTTTAATAGCTGTACAACGTTGACCAGAGTAAGAGAATGCACCGCTTACGATATGGTTTGCAGCATCTTGTAAGTCAGCATCTTCACGAACGATACCAGGGTCTTTACCACCAAGTTCTAATACAAGTGGAATCATTGCAGCTTTTTTCGCTAAATGTTTACCTGTGTTTGTACCGCCTGTGAACGATACCATATTGATGCCTTCGTGTTCTACTAAGTAGTCACCAATTACAGAACCGCGTCCTGTCGCTACGTTTACAAGACCTTTTGGAAGGCCAGCTTTATGAAGTGCTTCCACCATTTTAATACCACTAATTGCACCTTGAGTTGCTGGTTTGAAAATAACAGCGTTACCCATAATTAATGCTGGTGCAAGTTTTGCAGCAGATAAGTTTACTGGGTAGTTAAATGGTGCGATTGCTAATACAACACCAAGTGGTGCGCGTTGGATGATTGCAAGTTTAGATTTCGTTCCGCTAGGGAAGCTATCGCCCATCATGCTTTCTCCGTGCATATGTAGAGCTTCTTCAATTGTGTAACGAATGAAATCAGCTGTACGAACAACTTCTTTCTTCGCATCTTTATAGCCTTTACCGACTTCTTTCATAATGATATCGGCAATTTCATCTTGCATATTTACGAGCTCATCAGCCCATTTATATAAATATTTTGCGCGATCTTGTAGAGAAGCTTCTGCCCATGATTTTTGAGCTTCTTTTGCAGATGCAATTGCTTCATCTACTTCTCCGCGAGTAATTGCTTGTACTTGTCCAATTACTTCGTGTAAGTATGGAGATGGAATTTCGATTGTTTCTCCTGAAGAGCTTTCTCTCCATTCTCCGTTTAAATAAAATTTGTACGTATTGCTAGTTGTCATGATTAGTCCTCCTAAAATAGCAACTTGTAAGAGTGAGTATAAGGTGATTGTAGGGTGTTTGATAACATTTTTCAAATGAAATGTTTGTGAAAACGATTTCTTATTCTTTTTTTATTTTGTATGCCCTTTCTTACAGAACATTCCCTTATTTCAAAATGATGTAGCGTATATTTTTATTCGTTGTGCAAAAAAACAATTGACAGAATACTCAATAAAGTTGTAAGATTATAAATGGAAAATAAATGAAGGGGGTGTGCGTAATGATTGTAATCGTAAATGTAATGGGCTTAGCTCTGTTAAATGGCAGAAAACATTCATATCATTACGCAACCCGTACGGATATATAGGGCATCTTTGTCTTATAAAAAGCGTACGTTGCGTATATCGTAACGTACGCTTTTTATGCATTTCTGTGCATATCGTCAAGCGGCGGTATGCTTTTTTTTGTTTTCCACGTTACTATATAAAACTTTGGAAGGTGGAAAAATGTGATGAGATTGTATGGATTACGAAATGTAAATGTGATGGGTCTGGATAGTGGATAAAGAAATGAGAGGGAAACGAGTACGAGAAGGGAGAGGTTACATTGTTATCAGTATTACTAAAGTTAAAATGGTTTTTTAAAGAGCATTGGAAGAGATATAGTATCGCCATTGGAGCTCTTTTAATTGTAAATATAGTTGAAGTTATTCCCCCGAAAGTGTTAGGGGTTACGATTGATAACATAAAAACAGGAACGTTATCGAACGAAGCAATTATGCAATCAATTCTTATTTTAATAGGGGTTACGATCGTTGGATACGGTCTTACTTTCGTTTGGCAACATCAGTTGTTTGGGGGAGCATTCGTACTGGAGAAGACGATGCGCTCTAAATTTATGGGGCATTTACTTAAAATGACACCGACGTTTTATCAAAAGAATCGTACTGGTGATTTAATGGCGAGAGCGACAAATGATTTAAAAGCAATCGCTATGACAGCCGGTTTCGGTATATTAACGCTCGTAGATTCGAGTTTATATATGCTTACGATTGTCTTTATGATGGGGTTTACAATTAGTTGGGAGCTTACACTTGCGGCACTTATACCGCTTCCGATTATGGCGTATGCGATGAATATATATGGAAAGAAATTGCATGAAAGATTTACAGTTGCGCAAGATGCGTTCGGTGATATGAACGATAAAGTATTAGAATCAATTGCTGGCGTGCGCGTTATTCGTGCATACGTACAAGAGAATGCAGATCAGGAAAGATTTCATCATTTAGGAGATGACGTCTACGAAAAAAATATGAAGGTAGCTAGAATCGATGCATTATTCCAGCCAACTGTAAAAATGCTTGTTGGTCTTAGTTATTTAATTGGTTTAGTGTATGGCGCGTATCTTGTATTTCAATCAAAGGTAACACTTGGTGAACTCGTTTCATTTAACGTGTATTTAGGGATGATGATTTGGCCGATGTTTGCAATTGGCGAATTAATTAATGTTATGCAACGAGGAAATGCTTCATTAGACCGTGTGAATGAAACGTTAGCGTATGAACCGGATGTAAAGGATCCGAAAAATCCAAAGCTTGTACAAGAGCCGGATTATATTCAGTTTGATGATGTTACCTTTTCGTATCCTTCATCAACTGAAACAAATTTAAAGAAGGTTTCATTTACATTAAAACAAGGGGAAACGCTTGGGGTTGTTGGAAAAACAGGAAGTGGAAAAACAACGCTCGTACGTCAGCTTCTTCGTCAATATCCGCTTGGAGATGGGGATATTGCAGTCTCTGATGTGACGTTAAATAACATAACGAATGAAAATGTACTCGGCTGGATTGGGTATGTACCTCAGGAACATATTTTGTTCTCAAAAACAGCGAGGGAAAATATTTTATTCGGAAACAGAGAAGCGACGGAAGAAGAACTCGATAAAGCGATTGAAATTGCGGCGTTTACAAAGGATTTAGAGTTTTTACCAGAAGGGTTAGAAACGCTCGTTGGAGAGAAGGGTGTTTCTTTATCAGGAGGGCAAAAACAAAGGATTTCAATTGCGCGAGCTGTGATTCAAAATCCAGAAATTTTAATTTTGGACGATTCTTTATCAGCTGTTGATGCCCGTACGGAAGCAGCGATTATTGAAAATATAAGAACAGAAAGAAGCGGGAAAACGACAATTATTACGACGCACCGTTTATCAGCTGTACAACATGCGGATTGGATTCTCGTTATGGATGAGGGCGAAGTAATGGAAGAAGGTACGCATGATCAGCTTATTAAAAGCGGAGGCTGGTATGCTGAGCAGTTCGAAAGACAACAAGGGGAAAGTGAAAGTGCGGATAGTGGGGTGAAAATATGAGCGTTTCAAAACGATTGTTTCAATACGCGATGAAAGTGAAAGGGACGATATTTGCAGCGATGCTAATGTTATTTATTTTCGTTATCGCAGAGCTTGCTGGTCCTTTCGTCGCAAAAACGATGATTGACGATCATATCGTTGGAATAGAGAAACCTTGGTATGAAACAGAAAAGAGTGAAGAGGCTGTTCCGTATAACGGTACCTTTTATAAGCGAAGTGATCGCTTTGAACAAGGTGAGAAAAAAGGAAAAGAAGTACGTGTGATGCAAGTCGGTTTTCAATATTATTTTGTGCCGAATAAAGTGAATACGGAAGGATCACGTACTGTAAAAGGTGATATGATTACCGTTCAAAATGGTAAGGCGGTGCAAGTGTATAAAGCGAAAGCATTAACGAAAGAAGAAGTGTTTGCGTTTTATAAACCAGAAATAAACCGTCTACTTCTACTTGGTGGTGGCTATTTCGCTTTATTAGTAGTCGTTTCATTATTTGCATACGGAAAGCAATTTTTCTTACAGAAGGCAGCGAACAAAATTATTCAAATTATGAGGGAAGATGTCTTTTCTCATATTCAAACGTTGCCGATTCGGTATTTCGATCATTTACCAGCAGGGAAAATTGTATCGCGTGTCACGAATGATACGGAAGCCATTCGGGATTTATACGTAACGGTGCTTGCGACATTCGTTTCTAGTATCATTTATATTATCGGGATATTTGCTGCGCTATTTTTACTCGACGTAAAATTGGCGACGTTATGTTTACTTATCATCCCGATTTTAATCGTTTGGGCAATTCTTTATAGAAAGTATGCGTCTGTATACAATCATAAAATGCGTTCACGTTTATCTGATATTAACGGAACAGTGAATGAATCCATTCAAGGAATGCCAATTATTCAAGCGTTCCGTCAAGAACGTGAAACGAAAAAAGAGTTTGAAGAATTAAATGGCGATTATTTTAAGTATCAAAATAAAATTTTAAATTTAAATGCAGCAACTTCGCATAACTTAGTGTCTGTATTAAGAAATATCGCTTTCACAGGTGTGATTTGGTATTTCGGTGGTGCTTCATTAAGTGCTTCAGGTGTCATTTCTTTAGGGATACTGTATGCGTTCGTTGATTATTTAACACGATTGTTCTCTCCGATTACAAATATGGTAAATCAGCTTGCTAACTTAGAACAATCGCGCGTTGCATCAGAACGTGTTTTTGAATTGTTAGAGGAAAAAGGAGAAGCGGTAGAAGAGGAACGTATGCCTCGCTTACAAGGAAATGTGAAGTTTGATAATGTGTCGTTTTCTTATAATGGAAAAGATGAAGTGTTAAAAAATATTTCTTTTGAAGCGAAACAAGGCGAGACAGTAGCGCTTGTCGGTCATACGGGATCAGGAAAAAGTTCCATTATGAATGTACTTTTCCAGTTTTATGAGTTTGAAAAAGGAAAGCTTACGATTGACGGTCACGATGTAAAAGAGATGCCGAAACAAGCAACTCGTGAACATATGGGAATCGTACTACAAGATCCGTTTTTATTTAGCGGAACAGTGGCATCTAATGTTAGCTTAGAGAATGAAAACATTTCAAAAGATCGCATCGTAAAAGCATTGCGAGATGTTGGTGCTGAAAGATTTGCGAACAATATAAATGAAGAAATTACGGAGAAAGGAAGTACACTTTCAACCGGAGAACGTCAGCTTATATCGTTTGCTAGGGCACTTGCTTTTGATCCGGCCATTTTAATTTTAGATGAAGCGACATCTAGTATTGATACGGAGACAGAAGCGATGATTCAACAAGCGTTAGAAGTTGTGAAAAAAGGGAGAACGACATTTATTATTGCTCACCGTCTTTCAACAATTAAAAGCGCAGATCAAATTATTGTGCTTGATAGAGGAACGATTTTAGAAAAAGGCTCTCATGATGAGCTAATGAAAAAGCGTGGGCGTTATTACGATATGTACAAAACGCAAATGGAAGGTAATCAGAGCGCTTAATAGGTATGGAGGAGAACTTGTGATTTTCACAAGTTCTTTTTTTAGTGAATCAGGGCAGTTAAATAAGAAGTATTGTTTTACCTTTTTCTTTATAAATGCTATATTAAAAAATGTTACTTATTTTTTGTATGTAGCGTTATTTTCCCCTTTTGTTTGATTATGAAGAAAAAGGATAAACTAAATAAGAACATTTTCATTGAAAAATTGTTCAAGATTGCATACAATCAATATAGTTTTTAAATTCCTATCAGAATACTTGGAGGATTACCATCATGAAAAAATTATTTTCAGTACTTGCAGTAACTACATTAGCGATCGGGATTGTAGCGGGCTGCGGTAAAGAAGAGAAAAAAGATACAGCTAGTCAAGACGCGTTACAAAAGATAAAACAAAGCGGTGAACTTATAATTGGAACAGAAGGTACATACGCACCGTTCACATTCCATGATTCAAGCAATAAATTAACTGGATTTGACGTTGAACTATCAGAAGAAGTTGCAAAACGTTTAGGTGTAAAACCTGTATTTAAAGAAACACAATGGGATAGCTTACTTGCTGGTTTAGATGCGAAGCGTTTCGACATGGTTGCGAATGAAGTTGGTATTCGTGAAGACCGTCAAAAGAAATATGATTTCTCTAGCCCATACGTTTCATCTTCAGCGGCATTAGTTATTGCGAAGGATAAAGATAAGCCTGCTACATTTGCTGATGTAAAAGGATTAAAAGGAGCACAATCTTTAACAAGTAACTATGCAGATATCGCTAAGAAAAATGGTGCGGAAATTATTGGTGTAGAAGGGTTTAGCCAAGCAGCAGAATTATTAAGTTCTGGCCGCGCTGATTTCACAATCAATGATAAATTATCAGTATTAAACTATTTAGAAACGAAAAAAGATGCAAAAATTAAAATTGTAGATACAGAAAAAGAAGCTTCACAAAGTGGGTTCCTATTCCGTAAAGGTAGCGATAAGCTAGTACAAGAAGTAGATAAAGCGTTAGAAGATATGAAAAAAGACGGTACGTATGACAAAATAGCGAAAAAATGGTTCGGCGAAAATGTATCTAAGTAGTGCGTTGGTTTCAGATCGATTGTCTACTTGGATAGATATTATGCAGTCTTCCTTCATGCCTATGCTGAAGGAAGCTGTGTTTACGACAATTCCATTAACGCTTATTACATTTATTATCGGGATTATACTTGCGACGTTAACGGCGCTTGCACGTATTTCAGGTAGTCGTATTTTACAATGGATTGCTCGTATCTATGTATCTATCATTCGCGGAACGCCACTTCTTGTACAATTATTTATTATTTTCTATGGTCTTCCAACTCTTAATATTGAAGTTGAGCCATATACAGCAGCAGTTATTGGATTTTCATTAAATGTCGGTGCATATGCATCTGAAATTATTCGTGCTTCTATCCTTTCCATTCCGAAAGGGCAGTGGGAAGCAGCTTACACAATTGGAATGACATATCCGCAAGCGCTAAAACGTGTTATTTTACCGCAGGCGACGCGCGTATCTATCCCGCCGCTTTCGAATACATTTATTAGTTTAGTGAAGGATACTTCATTAGCATCGTTAATTTTAGTAACAGAAATGTTCCGAAAAGCGCAGGAAATTGCGGCAATGAACTACGAGTTTTTAATTGTTTATTTCGAAGCAGGTCTTATTTATTGGGTAATTTGCTTCTTATTATCTATCGTGCAACAAATATTAGAAAAACGTTCAGAACGTTACACTCTAAAATAACCCTTTCATAAAAGGAGTTTTTGTTTTTATGATTTCAATTCAACATTTACAAAAAAGTTTCGGAGATAATACCGTACTAAAGCATATAGATTTATCAGTTGAGAAGGGGGAAGTTGTTGTTATTATCGGACCATCTGGATCTGGTAAAACGACATTCCTGCGTTGTCTCAATGTGTTAGAAACACCGAACGCTGGTAATATTCGTATCGGTAATAAAGAGCTCGATTTCTCTCAAAAAGTATCGAAGAAAGATATTGTTAACCTTCGTACGCAAACAGGTATGGTCTTCCAGCACCATAACTTATTTCCACATTTAACAGCACTTCAAAATGTCATGGAAGGGCTCGTTACAGTGAAAAAGATGGGGAAAGAAGATGCGAAGAAGAAAGCAAACTATTTCCTTGAAAAAGTTGGTCTTGCGGATAAAGTAGACTTATATCCGTTCCAATTATCAGGCGGACAACAACAGCGCGTTGGAATTGCTCGCGCGCTTGCGATGGAGCCGGAAGTGTTACTATTTGATGAGCCAACGTCAGCGCTTGATCCTGAACTCGTTCAAGAAGTTCTGAAAGTAATGAAAGAACTTGCGAAAGAGGGCATGACGATGGTGATTGTAACGCACGAAATGCGCTTTGCACATCAAATTGCGAACCGTGTTATTTTCATGGATGGCGGTGTCGTTGTCGAACAAGGCACACCAGAAGATGTATTTACAAATCCAAAAGAAGAACGCACGAAGAAGTTTTTACAAATGTTGCAATAAATGAAGGAAGGTCTCAAGGCATATGCCTTGAGACCTTTTTGCCATATATATTTATTTTTGGAATCCGCCAAGGCTTTGCTCAGCCATTGCAACTAGACGTTTTGTAATTTCTCCACCAACTGAACCGTTAGCACGAGCCGTAGAATCTGCTCCTAATTGTACACCAAATTCTTGAGCGATTTCGTACTTCATTTGGTCGATTGCTGCTGTTGCTCCTGGTACTACTAATTGATTTGAAGAATTTTGGTTTGCCATAGGAATATATCCTCCTTAGAGTTATAAAAATTTTTTTTGGTTGGATTAGCTGGATTTGAACCAGATTATCGCCCCGTTTGGCGCTAATCCATCGGTAATTAAGTTTGTACTCATAGTATGGATGTTACCTAGAAAGATATACGAAATAATAATTTGTAAATTTTGTAAAAAAATATTAGTGATTTCGTAAAGTATGAAATAAGAGTAATCGTTGTATTTTTTAGAAAGAAGGCTAAACTAAGAGCGATTTGAAATATGTTTTTTGTTTGTATCCCGCTATTGTGGGGCAAATCATTAACTTTATAGTTCTATTTTGAATAGGAGTGGAACAAAATGCTCCTATGCACGGCTAGATGTTCTCTTCAATTAACTTGTAAATGATAACGTATGGAGGAATCGTGATGGGAATTTGCCCGCTTTGCAACGCATTAGAATCACAAACATATTCTTGTCAAAATTGCGAAGGTATACTCCAAGATTATGGGAAAACTGTAGATTACATAGACGATTATAGTGCGTATATGGATCAAGAATTATTAAGTGCAGTAGATGGTTTAACGCATAGTAATTCACAAGAGTATTGCAATCATGTTTTTTATTGCGGGATATGTAATGTGGAAACAGAAGTTGTAGTAAAACTTGTGTAAATAGAAAACTTCCACCTTATGAATGAGGTGGAAGTTTTTGTTTTCGTATTTGTGAGTGAATCATAGGGGAAGGGATATGTTCGGTGTTTGAGGGAGCCTCTGATTTTATTTGAGACATTTTTTCTTTTGCATCGCGCAAAGAATGTTCAGTTAAGTAGATGGCATATTCGTAAAATAATTGGCGCGTCAGTTCACTTTGTTCTTTTAACTTTTCATCTTGGAATACAGTTCGCCCGGGTTTAGAGTTTGCTTCAAAGAGCCACGGGTTTTCCTGCGTGTCTAAACCGATATCAAAACCAATTTCTCCAATATTTCCGATTACTTGTTCATCAAGCGCGTAACTGATTTGTAAGGCAGTTTGTTTTAATTTATTTTCAATTTGAACTTGTTTCGTTGAATCAGGAAAAAGTTCTTGTAGTAATTTTGTATCGCCACCGCTATTTACATGTGTTGTTAAGCTACCTTTGCCAGCAATTTTTGCAACGATTGCACTGACAATCCATTGACCGAAATGATTTTTATTTGTATGAATGCGGAAATCAACCGGTTGCCCATCGAAGCGAAGTAAGGAAATACCTTGTTGTACGATAAACTTTTTTAAATCATGTCCTTTTAATACATGGTTCAGAAGCGTTTCTAATGATTGATACTTTCTGAGTTTGTTTTCTTCATTTTCGCGATAACGACAGTAGTAGCAATTCTCTGCTTGAGAATAAAATAGTTGGTGAATATTTCTCCCGAAGCTGCCGTGAATTGGTTTCATGTAAATCGATTTATACGTACCGAGAAACCGCTCTACTTGTTCGAAGTGTTGAAATGTTTCTGTGTTCGGTAAGAATGGCATAATGGACTCATCTTTCATAAGAAGTTGATGCACTTCCCATTTATTAAAAAATCCTGGATTAAACCATGGAATCGCATAGTCATGCTCTAATTTTCTTTTTGCTCTTACAATTGGTTTATAATTTTCGGCTTTCCGATTTGGTAAGCGGTCATAAATGACATTCGGGAAAGGTACTTTTTTCTTGATCCATTGTTCCTCTTGAAAAAAATAGCCTTCAATTGTTTCATCTTCCCAGTCTATATGTTGCACACCAAAAACGAATACAAATGGTCGCAAGGTGAATGGCGGCGTTAGTAACTCGCCAAGAGAAGTTGAACGGTTTCCTAAAGGGTTAGAAGAGTCATCGTTAAAACCAGTTGTGAAAATCCCGATTAATGGTCCGAAAATAATTGTTTCATTTTGCGTGAATGCATGGATAGTAGTGGAATGAGGAAGCAAAAGTTTCTCTGCAATTTGTTGTCCGATAATGATTTCACGAGTAAAGGAATAATGAATTTTTACCTCTTCACTTGCAACATGGCGTACGCCGAAGGAAAGAGATGTAATGGGTGGTGTAATGGAAAAAATATAAGGTAAAGTAATGCTATTTGGATGCTCATCTGAAATATTTAACGTATATATGTGCTCTTTCAAAATGGGTTTACCCCCTTTCATTATGGTGTGAAGCGACTAAACTTTAATGGTCCGTGATATATTTTTTCGGCTAATGAATCACTATGACGAATGTAATGTTCATACGGGGGAATCGTGTTGACATACATAAGCCAAATTGCCCCTTTTTGATCCATAATGGTGGAAAGCTCTAGCTCGAATAACGAAGAATAAGATTGATCTAATGTTTGAAACACTTCATTTATAATGTCTTGTAAAGCGTCTTGTAATAGTTGAACACCGGTACTAGATAGTACGTATTTAATTTTTGAAAATGAATGCAGTGAGGAATCATCCGTTGCCGAAAGTAAAAGTTGATTCGGAAATGAGCTTTTTTGTATAAATTGGCCGATAGCATTCCACTTCTGTTCTTTATTTTTTTGCAAAATGGTCCGAATATGGAGTGGGTATGTTAATTGATTTGGTGGCTGCAGCATAGTGTGGGTGATGTAACGTGCTGATCGTATATTAGATTTGTACCAAGATATAAATTCATCTGTCCGCTTGATTGGAGTAGAAGTATGATAGTCATCATTTATCGTATCGATATGAAATGTTTTATTTTTGTAAGCAATCCGGTACAGACTTTCATTGGAATGTGTATGAGTAGGACGTATAATAATATCTTTTGTTTTTAATAACAGTTTGAAAATGTTTTGGATTGTTGCTATTTCAAATTTTGGTATATAAGGAGATAATTTTTTATTGGTGAGAAATACATCATGTAGTTCGCTTAAGTCAATAAGTGTGTTATTTAAAAAGGTAGTGGTAGGACGATTGTGTAATGAGTGAATAATTGACTTGGCTTTTTCGAAGTCTGTTTCCTCGTTAAAAGAAGAACGATCGTATATATAAGAAGGAATAGGGAATGTTTGCTCTTTCCATTTTCCTGTATCAGTATCATAAATCAGACCAGAAATAAGATCTGTTTTAGGATCAATACCAAATGGCGTAAACTGGGCAACGACATTATGATAAAGCCGAGCGCGTTTAGCGATTTCGGTGTAATACGTTTGCTCATAATGAGGGTGAGAAGTTAAAATACCGAGAACCAACGAAATCACTCCTTTACTAACAAAATGTTGGCACAATAGCCGAAGCTATATATTGCAAATACGTTTTTATACCATTATACTTTTGTCCGTATGATGATATGCTATAGTTTTGGAGAAGCGAAAGGTTGATTGTAATGAATATATGGTTAAGTATGTTAACGACGACAGGGCTCGGAGCAATTATTGGGGGATTCACAAATCATTTAGCGATAAAAATGTTATTTCGTCCGCATCGCCCTATTTATATTGGGAAGTTTCAAGTTCCATTTACACCAGGATTAATTCCGAAGCGCCGCGATGAGCTTGCTGTTCAATTAGGAAAAATGGTTGTCGAGCATTTGTTAACGCCAGAAGGAATCGGAAAGAAGCTAACAAATGAAGAGTTTCAAAAAGGTTTAATTCATTGGACGCAAGTAGAAGTGGATAAAGTAATGACGAATGAACAATCACTGCGACAAATGTTAGAAAAATGGAACGTAGCGCATGTAGAAAAAGAAGCAACTGAGAAAATCGAGCATGTGATTACAGAAAAGATTCAGGCATTTTTAGAAGAGTACTATACATATACATGGGAACAAGCTTTACCTCATTCTGTTCATGAAAAAATTGAGAATGCGATCCCAAATGTCTCGGCTTTTATTTTAGGTCGAGCAACTCAATTTTTTGAAAGCGAAGAAGGAAAAGCTCGTCTTTCAAAAATGATTGATGATTTCTTTGCTTCTAGGGGAACGCTGCTTAACTTAGTCGGAATGTTTTTAGGGAATGTAAGTGTAGTGGATCGTGTGCAGCCAGAAGTTATTAAGTTTTTAGGGCAAGATGGCACAAAACAGCTTTTAACTGATGTACTGCAAAAAGAGTGGGAGAAGTTAAAAGGAAGAGATGTAAAAGAAGTAGAAACGTTTGTAGAAAAAGAAATGATTGTAAGCTCCATATTGTCAGCAGTTAAAGTGGAGGAAACAGTGAGTAAGTTTTTAAACCAATCTGTGCAGCAAGTATGTGAGCCAGTTCGAGAAACAATCAAGGAAAAGGTAGTCCCGAGCGCAGTAACGAAAGGCTTGAAGTGGGGAACAAAAAACGTAGCGAGTATATTAAAAAATCTCCATCTTGCGGAAATTGTGCAGCAAGAAGTATCCACATTTTCAACAGAGAGACTAGAAGATTTAGTTCTATCCATTACAAAAAATGAACTGAAAATGATTACGTATTTAGGTGCCTTATTAGGCGGGATGATCGGACTCGTGCAAGGACTGTTACTGTTGTTTCTTAAATAATAAGAAGAGTACATAGAAATAAAAGTGAAATTTCTTCACATCTCTTGCATAGTTTGATATGGTAAGAAGAGGTGCGTATGTAAACGCACTTAAAAGGCAGTGCGAGCGAAAAGCGCTAGCCTTCTAAAGGAGGAAAAATAAAATGACAAAAAACATTCATGATGTTGCATATGAATTACAAAAAGCAATCGCTGAAAACGAAGATTTCCAAACATTAAAAGCAAGCTACGCAGCAGTACAAGGTGACGCAGCTTCAAAGAACTTATTCGATGAGTTCCGTACAATGCAACTTGGCCTACAACAAAAAATGATGCAAGGTCAAGAAATCACTGAAGAAGATAACCAAAAAGCACAAGAAGTTGTAGCTCGCATTCAACAAGATGCTAAAATCACAAAGTTAATGGAAACTGAGCAACGCCTAAACATCGTTATCACTGACGTTAACAAAATTATCATGAAGCCACTTGAAGATTTATATAACGCGCAACAACAAGCGTAATAGTGGAAGACGCCCCTTGATAGGGGCGTCTTTTTTATGCGTATAAAATTGAAATGAAACTTTCTGTTTTCGGTTACACGAATTTGTATTGCGGTGAAGCGTCTTTTATTTTCGCTACTATTTAATGAAGAAAATTATAATTTTTAAAATGGTAAGGGAATTCATATGAAAATAATTAAAATGTAATTTTGAAAATGAAACATAACAGTAAAAAATAAGGAATTACATTTATATATAATTATTAATTGATATACTTTCTTACGATGAATATTCATCTATTTCGTGAGAGCGCATTAGTTCTTCGGTGAAATAATTGCTAATCTTACATATAATTTATTTACTAATGACAAAATGAATAAATGTAAATGAAAGAGGTTAGAATAAATGAATATTCTTATAGATTTAAATAGTTTTAGAACGGAAATATTAGCGAAACATGCACTTCATATGATGATAGAAACTGACTTTTTTTATCAAGGAGCGCAATTGGTTGACAATGTTTGGGTAAATGATTCTGCTATTTATATAAATAATGTAAAGATACTTACAAAAGGTATTGAGATTTATAAGAAGAATAATGAGTATTATTTAATGCACCAATCGAATGATAATAGAGTGATATTATATTAATTTAATATATAGAATATAATAGTTTTTTACGATTTTTTCTTACTTTATGTTATAATCTTCTTCCTAATCTAATGAAATTGAATATTTATTTTTATAGAGCTCTACTTCTTATTAGAAGTGGAGCTTATCTGTTTATTTTTTATATTGCAAGATGCGTATTTCCATCCATATTGCAGAATGGAAAATATACATAGATGAAATGGCTGTATTTAGAAAAAGGGGGTATGTAATGATAATAAAAATGTGGAAATCCAAGTTACAGTTTTTAATTCTATTGCTTTCACTTCTAGTTAGTGGTTATTTCGCTTATTTAATAAAAGAATATCCTGAAACAGGAATATCTGTAAAGTATACCTCTAACCAATATATTATATGTAATCTGTCAAAATATAGTTGGGCAGGGAAAAGAGATTTCCAAATAGGAGATATCATAATGGAGATTAATGGTGAACCACCATCTAAACATTTTACAGTTTCAGCGTATCATTCAATTGAACAGGTAAAAAAAATAACTTTGGATAGGAATGGAGAAATAAAAGAGTACGAGATAGATTATTCGCCTTATAGTAAGCAAGTATTTTATCACCTTATCATTCCTATTGGATTTTATCTTGTATGTTTTCTGATGGCATTATATCTTTTAATGTTTGTTCCTGTAATGAATCGTAGTACAAATGATCTAGTATATTTTTTAATTTCACTTGGTATTAGTTTTATTAGTATTATAGCTGTTCAAAGAAAAGATACTTTATCTTTCGTTATGGTTTCCATTGCACTAGTGTGCTCATTTACTTTCTTTATTCGATTTATGAAATTATATTTTTCAAATAATCAAATCAAATTTTTACAATCTAAGCAATTACAGACTTTAAATGTAATGTCAGTATTTCTTATTTTGTTAAGTATTTTTGTGTATATAAAATATAATGAATGGTCTAATTTGTTTACAATTACTTTGAGCACTATACTATTTGGGTTTACAGTGTACCTATTAGTGCAGTTTTATTTTAGAAGTGGAAATAGTAGCTATTTTAAATATTTAAAAATGATTATTATTAGTTTTGTAGTTTCGGCACTCCCATTTGTTTGTTTATATTTTATTCCAAATTTATTTTATGGAGAAGAGTTTATAAGCAGTGAAACAACAGGAATATTTTTCTTGTTTGTTCCGGTTTGTATTTTCTACTCGGTAATTGCAGGGAAATTGTTTAATTTTAAATTTATTATTCAGCGACTACCGTATTATATTGTTTTAGCTGTAGGTGTTAATATATTCTGTGCAGTATTAGGTATGGTTATTTTTGAAGACGGTAAAGGGCATTTATTAAAGTGGGTAAAATTTAGAATTATTTCTATTATAGTTTGTATTTGTTTTTTATACATTAAAGATTATATAGATTTTAAGCTAAGAAAAAGTTTATATCATTATCAAAAAAATTATCAATTTAGTTTACACCGTTTTTTACACCAAGCGAAGAATGAATACAAATTGTCTAACCTTATTTATAGTCTAAGAAGAGAAATGTCTGATATGTTAAAAATTGAAGAGACATGCTGTGTAGAAATAAATAAGCGAGAACATTCTATTCGTGTTTTAGAGAGTGAATATGTTCCGCAAAGGACACTAGAGACCTTATTTAATCATCAATTGGACACATATAAGGTCGGCTCTATTATACAATTAAATAAACATTTTGGTTTTGTTCTTTCTATTTCGGGAGAAAAAATGATTATTTTAGTATGCAATCATAACGGAAAAGATAACTTAAATGTAGATGACATGGTTTGGATTGAAACGTTATGTAATTATACAGATTTACTATTAGAATGTTCTAATCAAATTGAGGATTTACTAAAACAATTACAAGAAGTAAATGATTTTGAGAAACCACCAATGTGGTTGGCAAGACTTATGTTCAAACTATCTGAAAAAGAGAGAACGAATCTTGCGAGTGACATACATGATGGGGTGTTACAGGATCAAATACGTTTGTCTAGAAAATTTGAGGGTTATAATGCTTGTGTTCAAGATGAAGAAATGAAAAAAATACTGGATGAAATTCAAGATGAACTATTGGATCATATATATACAATTCGGGAAACATGTAATAATTTGAGACCACCATTCTTATATGAGCTAGGTTTAAAACAAGCGTTACTTAATTTATTTAAGCAGATTAATTTAAAAGCGACATTTTTCTTTTATTATGATATTCCTGAAAGAATTGTTGCACCTAGTGTTGAGCATGAGCAAGCAATTTATCGAATTATACAAGAGCTATTAAATAACGCGATGAAACACTCGAAAGCATCAAACGTAACAATAAGATTATTTCAAAAAGGTGAGCACCTTTATTTAACTTATGTAGACAATGGAATTGGGGTCGAATGTAATAAAGTAAACCAAACGTACAACACACTAGGTTTATCAGGAGTTATAACTAGAATTCAAAGTCTAAATGGAGAAATTTCGGTTGAATCCCAATCTAATCAGGGATTACAAATAGTCATTAAATTTTAAGTATGTGCTACGTATAGTCATCAGATGTTATGATAACTATACATACGATGAGATTGAAAGGATGATAATATGATTTCAGTACTTGTAGTAGATGATCATGTCGCAGTAGGATTAGGGACGAAGGCATTAATTGAAAAATATGACGATATGAATGTAGATGTAGTACATGATGGTACAGAAGTGGAACAATTACTTAAGGATGAAAAATATGATGTGTACTTAATTGATTTACAAATGCCTAATATTAACGGTTTAGATTTATCTAAGAAAATTTTAAATTTACATCCAGAGGCATCAATTCTTATCTTTACGGGATTTGATATATTTTCACATTATAATTTACTTATAGAAAATGGTGTTTTAGGGGTATTAAGTAAAACATCATCTGAAGAACAAGTAATTAATTCGATCCGTCATGCAGTTAAAAAAGAAGTGGTTTTATCTCATCAACTTGTTCAGCAGTTAAGAATAAAGGACATGATTTCGAATATAACGAACAAAGATGGGGAAATTACGAATCAAATTTCATTAAACGAGGATGAAAAGCAAATTTTAATAGAAGTGAGTAAAGGGAAGACAAATAAAGAACTTGCTGAAATTTTGAATTTAAGTCAGCGTTCTGTTGAGTATAAACTAACGGATATATTCCATAAATTAAAAGTTTCTTCTCGAATGGAAGCTGTTCAAAAAGCGAAGGAATTATGGTTGATTCCGTCGCTTGATTTGTAATTTATTAAAGTAATAATGATAAAAATAGGTTTCTCTCCACAAAAAATGGAGAGAAACCTATTTTTTATGGAGAGAAATATCAAAGTTGCGTTGTAGCGCAACTTGTTTTGCGGAAACGCACGTTAGTTTTTCGTTTCGGTATTTGGAAATAATGGTTAATCTAGGTATAGGATCGATGTGATAAGAGATTAAAAAAGTTATATTGATTCTTTAAAAAGAGATATCTAAAAAATATGAAAAATAAGAAATGTTAAGTGTTTAATAGGAATATGTATGGAGAATTTAATTAAGGAATTGTATAACAGGCGAATACTGGAATTTAGGTATCTCTTTAAAACAATAAAGAGAGGAGGAAGATTTTGAAAAATAAGATCGTAAAAATTGGGAAATTTTATTTGGTTACCGGACTTGTTTTTACTCAATTTAGTAATCTCGATGTTTTTTCAAGCACTGCATATGCAATTGTCGATAAAAATATACCAGCGTTTACAATGAGTATTGATAAGGATACGAAAAAGGTGAATGAAGAAGTCATTGTCACTATTGAAAGTTTAAATAGTGAGGAGAGAATAATTGAATTTTTGTTACCAGATGGTGCTGATTTCAGTGAAGAAGTTACAAAGAAACTGAACATGGAAAATGTAATGATCGATGCCATCAATGTAGTAGGGAATTCAAGGATTCGAATTGAAAAAAAGGAATCAAACAATGCTTTAGGAAAAGTTTTTATAGCAGCTAAAATGACTAAATCTGGGGATTTTGAGTTTGGAGCAAAGAGTCAAAATGGAAATACTGAGATGAAAAGAAATAAAATCGGTATTAGTGTTTTAAATGATGTTAAAGAAACTAGTGATAAGAAGCATATAGAACAAGCGGAAAACTCATTAGTAGAGCAGACTGAGGCTATTAATGAGAATCCAATTGTGATTAAGGAGTCAGAAGATATTTCAATCACTCAAAAAGGCCTTAGTGAATCTGAAGATATTGCGAATAACGAAGTAAAAACAAAAGAGGATACAAATGAAAAATCACCATACATAATGGATGAAAATATTTATGATGAAAAAACAAATAAATCTATTGAAGATGGAAATGTGCATCAAGTGGAACTAGATCGGAAAAATATAGAGAATCCAGTGGTGGCAGATAAAAAAGAGGAAAGGGATATTCCTTTGACAGAGTATGCTGCTGGCTCTTATCAAAGTATTTTAAAATACCCGAATGTAAAAGTAATCAATGAGAGAACGGGTGAGGGACCTACTATTTCAGGGAAATATGCATTTCAATTAAGGTGGAGTCCAGACGTAAGTTATGAAGTATCAGGGGAAGATCGTACGTATAGTACATATTATAGATTCACTAGTGGCAATGCTAATAAAAAATCTTACGTATTGATAAAAAATGTAGGATTTTATAATGGTTCATGGATGGATTTACGTATTAATGTTCTAGATATCAGTAGTGGTTATATTAAGATATATAAGCCTACGACTAGAAGGGATGCAGATGACTTTTTAAGGGTGAATTATAACGGTTCTAAAGGCTCTGTGGCAAAACTTTCTTACGAATTTATCAATCATAAAACCGGGGATAAAACACGGGTATCATCAATGTGGAATTTTAAAAGATTAAATAGTTATAAGTCGATAGATTTACGGACAGATGGAAGCTATTTATCTAATTTATATACGTATGATACAACTGCTATCGCGTATAAAGATAATGGTAATAGCACAAGTAATTTTGTTGGTACTGTCGGTGGAGAAAAATTAAATACGAATATGTCGATTACATTTGATGAGATTGATGAGTTACCAGTTCGCTTAAATTTAGAAAAAACAGTAGGGTATTTGAAGTATGATCGTGATGCGATTTCTAAAGTTGAGTTGCCGGCACCAGATGTTGAGGGTAACACGACAGAAGATGATTCGCGGGAGATGACTTATTATATTTACCAGAATGTACCTTCTCAATCATCAACATCTTATTATGCAAAATCGTTATCTATTGAAAGTGAAGTAGATAAAAGTTTTAAGCTTAAAAATGTAGAGATAACGGATGAAGAACATAATGATGTTAGTAAATTTTTTGATGTAACAATAAAAAATAATAAAATTATTGCTACAGCAAAAGCGAATGTAATTGGGACAAGTCAATTCAATGATAAATTTTACAGAATTAAAGTGACGGGTTCAATTGTAGAAAATACTGACTTCATGAAGTATTACAAAAATGGATATCTCGAAATTCCAGTTGTAGCTAAAAACTATGTAGATGGTGACAAAAAAGGACAAACGAGTAATCAAGATATCACAAAAATAAAGTATAAAGGTATTCCTACAGGAGAAGCAGTTCCTCAAACTGTTAAAGTTGGTACTGATATATCTAAAATGGATATTTCAAAATTTGTGACAAATTTATCTGTAGACACGAATGCGAAGATAGATAAACCGATATCTGTAGTACGATTAGAGGATATACCAAAAACGGATACTCCGGGTAATTATACTGTTACAGCGATAATCAAAACGAAGCAGGGAGTAGAGGCAAAAGTTAAAGTGCCTATAAAAATTGTAGAAGGAACTTTGAAGCTAGTAGATGTCCCGAAAGTAATTTCTTTTCATAACTTAGTTATGCCATCTAAACCAACGATATATGCTCCTTCTCTCATTGATGGAAAAGTAACAGTAGTAGATGCGAGGGCAAAAAAACAAAAATGGCGTTTAGGTGTAAAAGAAATAAAACCACTTACATCTAGTTATGGTGATCAGCTAATTGGTGCGATGGTTTATACAGATAAAAAAGGTATCAACCATACGTTAAGTATGGAAAATACTGAAGTATTATCACACACTTTAAAAGACGATAATGATTATGATGTTTCTTGGAACCAAAATCAAGGGATTCGATTGCAAGTGGCTCCGGGGCCAAACGTAAAAGCTAAAACTAAGTATAAAGGTAAGTTACAGTGGACGTTAACAGATGCTCCTATTTAAAAAGGCTATATCTAAGATAAATTAGGTATAAAACTTAAAAAGGAGAGAATGTAATGAGAAATAAAGGCTTATTTTTGATATATGTTACATTTACTTGTTTAACAACGTTTTTATATTGCGAAACTGTTTTGGCAGGTGGCATGAATTCAAAAGCAGGAATATCATTTTCAAATAGTTATATACCGAATATAGATCCTGAATCAATCATACCAGATGGGTCTATATTAATAGATAATACATCTGATGACCATATGAACAAAAAAGAGTTACCGAGAACAGGATCTTATTCAATTTTTGGGATTCAATGCAAAGGATTCGTAAGCATACTAATAGGTTTAGCTATTCTAGTAACATTAGGTAGAAATAATAATAGGGAAGATAGAAATCAAAAGTTTCTATTAAATAAACAAATTAACTTAAAAAGTGGAGGTAAGTTATGAAACTAACAAAATTAGCATTAGCAGGTGCAGTGTCACTATCAACTTTAGCAGGGGGAACTTCAGCATTCGCAGAAGAAGCTGGGAAAATGAATTCTTTAACAGATGTTACATTCACAGAGAATAGTGATGTTACGAACCCAATTAACCCAATTGACCCAGAAGAAGAAGTAACAACGATAGGGAATCCAGATGATCCAAAAGATCCAAAGGATCCTAAAAATCCAGATGACCCAGAAAATCCAGAGGATAATAATCATGAAATTGGAACACAAGGTCCATTAAGTATTGATTATGTATCGAATTTCCATTTTGGTAAACACAATATTTCTGGTAGTGATCAAGTGTACTTTGCAAAATTAGACACAGTAAAAGGTAAAGATGGAAATAAAGAAGTACCAAACTTTGTACAAGTAACAGATAACCGTGGTACGAATAAAGGATGGAAACTAACAGTAAAACAAAATGGTCAATTTAAAGCTGCAGAGACTGAATTAACTGGTGCAGAATTAAAGTTAAGTAATCCGTTTGTAAATTCTGCAGCAGATAAAAAATTCGCTCCAGCGGCAACAGAAGTAACATTAAATCCAGATGGTTCTACACAAGAAGTAACAACTGCAGAAGCAGGTAAAGGTATGGGAACATGGACGACAGCTTACGGTAAAGACAATGTTGAAGGAACAAAGAGTGTTAGTTTATCTGTACCAGGTACAACTGCGAAAGTAAAAGATACAAAGTATAAAACATCATTAACATGGACTTTAGAGGATACACCGCAATAAGTTTTTTGTTTTGAAAATTGAAAATATAGAAAGTAGAAAAGGAGAAAGAATCATGAAATTAACAAAATTAGCGTTAGCGGGTGCGGTATCATTAACAGCATTAGCGGGAGGAACATCAGCATTTGCAGCAGAACAAGATGGTGGAACATTAAATTCGAAAGCATTTATCAAATTTGAAAAAAATACAGAAACTGTAGATCCAACTGATCCAATTAATCCTGGTGAACCAGTAGAACCAGTAGTAGATCCGGGAAATCCAGATGATACACATGAAAAAGGAACGGATGGCCCATTAAGTATTGACTATGTATCAAATCTTAATTTTGAAACACAAAAAGCTTCTGGTAATAATGAAATTTATTTTGCAAAATTAGATGAAGTGAAAGCTCAAGATGGAAATAAAGAAGTACCAAACTTTGTACAAGTAACAGATAACCGTGGTACAAATGCAGGATGGAAACTATCAGTAACACAAAATGATCAATTTAAAACAGCTGATAATAAAGAATTAACAGGAGCTGCATTGACATTGAAAAATGGAACGCCAAATTCAGCTTCAGGTAGTGATGCCCCAACAGCTGCACAAGATATTGCATTAGTTCCAGGACAAGCATCTGATGTTTTGATAGCTCAAGAAGAGCAAGGTATGGGAACATGGACAAATGCTTTCGGTAAATCAGTAGAAGAAGGCAAAAAGAGCGTAGAGTTAAGTGTACCAGGTAAAACGAAAAAAGAACAAGCACAGTACACAACGTCTCTAACTTGGGAATTAAAAGACGCTCCAATGTAATATTGTTTTACTTGGAACGTTTTAAGAAGGAGATAAAGATAGATTTACTATCTTTATCTCTTTCGTTTGTCTATTAAAACTATGGATAGGAAAGGAATTTAGTATGAAAAAAATATTAAGTAGTTTACTAGTTATTGTTTTTCTTTTTAACATATATAGCCTTCAGATAAATGCAGCAGAAATGAAATTCGCTGTAAATGCAGTAATACCTGAGAATCAAGTGGATAAGAATCAGACGTATTTTGATTTAAAGATGGAGCCAGGACAAAAACAAACGCTTCAAGTACAAATGAAAAATGATACAGATAAAGAGGTAATTGTAGAAACTCATACGAATACAGCTATTACAAATAGTAATGGAATAACTGATTACAGTGTGATTGCCCCTCAACTTGATTCTACTCTTAAAATCCCATTTTCAAAAATTGCTAAAGTGCAAAAAGAAACGAAAATACCTGCAAAAAGTACAGTTACATTAGATGTAAACATTGAAATGCCAAGTGAAGTATTTGATGGAGTTATTTTAGGTGGGCTTTATTTTAAAGAGAAAGAAAATGATAAAGAAAAGAAAAGTGCAAAAGAAGTACAAATTGAAAACAAATATGCATATGCCATTGGTGTTGTCCTAAGAGAAACGGATGCTGAAGTAAAGCCTGATATGAAATTAAATGAAGTAAAACCAGGGCAAGTGAATGCACGTAATGTTGTAACAGCAAATTTACAAAATATAAAACCAGCAATGTTAAAGGATTTAAGCGTAGATGCAAAAGTGTATACAGAAAAAGGTAAAGATGTACTACATGAAACGAAAAAAGAGAATTTGCGCATGGCACCGAACTCTAACTTTGATTATGCAATTAGCTGGGATAATAAAGCTTTAGAGCCAGGAACATACCGTCTAGAAATGAAAGCAACTGATGGGGATCAGAAGTGGGAGTGGACGAAGAAATTTACGATTGAAGGAAAAGAAGCAAAGAAGTTAAACGATACAGCGGTAGAAGCTAAAAAAGATTATACTCTGTACTATATAATAGGAGGGGTTTTACTACTGATTGTATTATTAGCTGTAGTATTTTGGTTGGGAAGACGAACAAAGAAAAAAGAGGATGAGAAGTAATAAATTTGAGAGGGTACATAAAAACACTGTTACTTAAAAACAGTGTTTTTTATTTTCTGTTTCATATTTTACGAAGAACAATTGCGTTTGAACGATAAGGTTTTTCGGTGGAAAAAGGACAATTGCTATTTATACTATACGTACAGGGAAATGAATAATTTAATTTTTGTTTGTAGTTAAGTATTTATTTAGTATGCTTTACGCTATCCATTGTATTAATTCTCAGTTATTATTTTTCAGCACATAGTTGTTAGTTATCTGTTTTCTTTATACCCATTTCATAAGTGTTAAATAGCGTAAAGAGTACCCTGGTTTATGTAATGTTAATTGTTGAAAGCCATCTTACGTGTAAGGTGGCTTTTATGTATTTTAGTTACATCTATTGTTGTGAGATACCGAAAGAAAAATTGCGTTCGTACGTGGGAATCGTTCGGTGAAATAAATTGGAACATGTATTATAGTTTAATTAAAGGCAAACCAAAACTCGCGAGGACTAACAACTTAATATATTGCCTTGTATTAGGGTGTGTAGTCGTATTCAAGTATATACTAATTAGTAATAAACAATATAAAAAATGTTTGAAAGACAGTCAATTATTTTAAGACACGGTAAAAAAATTGCTGTATTAAGTTGTTGTTATTTCAACTTATCGTTGTTAAAAGAGAGTAGTAAAAGAGTAACTTAGGGTTGAGTTACTCCAATTGATAAAAATCCTATACTTTGTCAATATAGTGATTTTATCATCTACTATTTGTTGTTATTTGGAGTTTGTTGTTTGTTTTTTGTTTGTTTTGTTAGGGCCTCCTTTAAGGGGGCCTTTTTTCTATGGAAAACGGATGAAGTGCATCCCTATACATAAAAAAATCCTCTTTAAAATAGCCGTATGTTAATGACTATTTTAAAGAGGAATGCATGATATATATTATCACTTGCTGAAATACTCCGTCTCAATATTCTTTTCCTTCAAAAACGTTTCAATCTCTTTTTGCTTCCTACCATTCACTTGCTCAAAGCGTTTTGTAAAAGAAAAATCAGTTTTGAATAAGTTACCATCTTGAGCGAGTTTGTCTAATTCTTGCTCTAGTTCTACTGAAAGTGTTGTAGATGCTGAAATGAATTCGTACATTTCTTTCGAAGGTTTTTTGTAATCATCAGGGATCGTATTGTTACTAATAAAATCATGGAAGTTCGCATCATTTTGTTTTGCTAAATCTACTAGTTGTTGTAGTTTCTCCCGGTCGGATTCCGTGATTTCCTCGTCAGACATGGCTGACGAAAGTGGAACGATGTTTTCGTCCAACTCTCCGCTATAATCTAAATACGTTTTTATATTTTGTTTCATTTCATCTTCATTAATCGTTTCATTCTTTTTTGAGGAAGTGAATATAGTTTCTGGAATTTTTATCGTAACATCTTTAATAGATTGTACATCGTTTTCTTCCTTAGGTTGTGCACTGTTTGAACAAGCTGATAGAAATAAAATTGTAAGTAACGTGAGTGGGTATAAAATATACTTTTTCATCTTAATCTCCTTTTGCATTAGTGTCTTTGTAAAATAGCTATATTCCATTTCAAGTACTTAACTAAAGTTGCGTATAGATGTTTTATCATTTGATAACATATGACAGATATGAGTAAACCGCTGCAAAAAGCGATGAACACATTATAAACATCGGAATAGCTAATTTGATGAAACCCTTTAAAGAATCCTAACCCTATTAATAAAATAGGTGAGATGATTAATAATGGAGTGGCAATGATAAGTGCTAGAAGAATCGGTAATAAAAAGAGTAGTACGAAAAAGGCGATAATGATAAAGGCAAAGTTTAAAACACTTAAGCTCATAACAGAAAATAGTGCGGTTATCATATTTTTAAAGCTTCGTTTATTATCAGCATTGCTTACTGCATAGGAAACAGTAAGTTCTTTCGCGATCGTTTTAGGGTTTCCTAGTTTTCTAGAAATTTCTTCTTCGCATTTTCCATCTTGTTTACCACTGATAAAATGAGTTTCATACTCCGAAATAATATCTTTCTTTTCTACATTAGGCATATTCCGTAGGGAAGAATGAAGTTGTTCCAAAAATTCATTTTTGTTCATAACAATCACTTCCTTTATAAAATGATGAATGAAAGCTGAGAATCCTATTTTTGAAAGGGAGGATACGAAATACAAAGCGTGTTCCAATTAATGGGTATTCCAATATTTACAAATATATCATTTACTAGTGTTCTTTGCAAGGTACTGTGAAGTTTTTAATACTGTGATGAGATAAAAGTTTTCCGTATATTTTTAGAGGAGATATAAAAATATTATTTTAGGATAAGCAAAGGTTGTAAGCGTATTCTCTAATGGTTGTCAAAAAACTGTCAAATTCATATTGTTGGAAAAATAATGCATTTGTACTATAATAATAAACAATACTTCACCACATTAATTAACTAGGTGAAATTAAAAAATCTTTATTACACACATTATGAAATAAAGGAATGATTAGTTTGAGTACAGGTGTAAAAGCAAACGACGTGAAGACAAAAACAAAAGGAGCAGATCTTGTTGTTGATTGTTTAATTAAACAAGGTGTTACACATGTTTTCGGTATTCCAGGAGCGAAAATTGACTCTGTATTTGATGTACTGCAAGAAAGAGGACCAGAGTTAATTGTTTGTCGTCATGAACAAAACGCAGCATTTATGGCAGCTGCTATTGGTAGATTAACAGGGAAACCGGGCGTATGTCTTGTAACTTCAGGACCAGGGACATCAAATTTAGCGACAGGTCTTGTTACTGCGAATGCGGAGAGTGATCCCGTTGTTGCTTTAGCTGGTGCAGTTCCGCGTACAGATCGATTAAAACGTACGCATCAATCTATGGATAATGCTGCACTATTCGAACCAATCACAAAATATAGCGTAGAAGTAGAGCATCCTGATAATGTGCCAGAAGCATTAAGTAATGCATTCCGAAGTGCGACTTCCACAAATCCAGGAGCTACTTTAGTAAGTCTTCCGCAAGACGTTATGACTGCGGAAACGACTGTAGAGTCTATCGGTGCGCTTTCTAAGCCACAGCTTGGAATCGCTCCCACACATGAAATTACATATGTAGTAGAAAAAATAAAGTCAGCGAAATTACCGGTTATTTTACTCGGTATGAGAGCGAGCACAAATGAAGTGACGAAAGCTGTTCGTGAATTAATTGCAGATACAGAACTTCCTGTCGTTGAAACATATCAAGCAGCTGGTGCAATTTCGCGTGAGTTAGAAGATCATTTCTTCGGTCGCGTTGGATTATTCCGTAACCAACCAGGTGATATTTTATTAGAAGAAGCAGACCTCGTTATTTCGATCGGTTATGACCCAATTGAGTATGATCCGAAATTCTGGAATAAGCTTGGGGACAGAACGATTATTCATCTTGATGACCATCAAGCAGATATCGACCATGATTACCAACCAGAACGCGAATTAATTGGTGATATTGCCTTAACAGTAAATAGAATCGCAGAAAAATTACCGAAACTTGTGTTAAGTACGAAATCAGAAGCAGTGTTAGAACGATTACGCGCGAAATTATCAGAACAAGCAGAAGTTCCAAATCGTGCTTCAGAAGGTGTTACGCATCCACTTCAAGTCATTCGTACACTTCGTTCTTTAATTAGTGACGATACAACTGTTACATGTGACATCGGTTCCCATTCTATTTGGATGGCGAGATGTTTCCGTTCTTATGAACCACGTAGATTATTATTTAGTAACGGTATGCAAACGTTAGGTGTTGCACTTCCTTGGGCAATCGCCGCTACTTTAGTAGAACCAGGTAAAAAAGTAGTTTCCGTATCAGGTGATGGTGGTTTCTTATTCTCAGCAATGGAGTTAGAAACGGCGGTACGTTTAAATTCTCCAATCGTCCATCTTGTTTGGAGAGACGGCACATATGATATGGTTGCATTCCAACAAATGATGAAATATGGCAGAACATCAGCTACAGAGTTTGGCGATGTTGATCTTGTGAAATATGCGGAAAGTTTCGGGGCGTTAGGTCTTCGTGTTAACAAGCCTGATGAATTAGAAGGTGTATTAAAAGAAGCACTAGCAGCAGACGGCCCTGTCATCATTGATATTCCAATCGATTACCGTGATAACATTAAATTAAGCGAAAAATTATTACCAAACCAATTAAACTAATGGAGGCAGATTTGAGATGACTGTTGCGCAATTAATCGATATTGATGCAAAAAGAACGAAAACGAGTAATGAAGTATATCAAACATCTACAATGCTTGCGCTATTAGATGGTATATATGATGGTGTGATTAGCTTTGAGGAATTGAAAGAACGTGGTGATTTCGGCATCGGCACATTTGATCAATTAGATGGTGAAATGATTGCATTTGATAACGAATTTTATCATTTACGTTCAGATGGTTCAGCAGAAAAAGTAGAACCAGAAGAAACAACACCGTTTGCGACGGTAACGTTTTTTGAAAAAGAAATGAGTTATACAGTAGAGCACCCGATGAATCGTGAAGAAGTGGAAGCTTTATTACATGAATTAATGCCAAGTAAAAACTTATTTTACGCTATTCGAATGGATGGTACGTTCCGTGAAGTAAGAACGAGAACTGTTCCAAGACAAGAAAAACCGTATACACCACTTGTTGAAGTGACGAAATCTCAGCCGATTTTTTCATTTAAACATACAGAAGGTACGCTTGCTGGATTTTGGACACCAGATTATGCGCAAGGTATTGGTGTAGCTGGTTTCCACTTACATTACATTGACGATGCAAGAAGCGGAGGCGGACATGTTTTCGATTATGTTGTTGAAAACTGTACGATCCAAATTTGCCAAAAAGCTCATATGCATTTAGCGCTTCCAGAAACAGCTGACTTTATGACGGCTGAATTATCAAGAGAAAACTTAGAGGATAATATTGCGACTGCGGAAGGTGCGGAGTAAAAAGGGAGAGACTGTTCCATTGTGGAACAGTCTTCTTTTATTTGCTGTGTCGTTAGTATTGTTTATTTCTTTGAAACAAACGGATGCCCCTCATAATAAAAACGCCACGGATAATGTACAGCTTCTTCTGCATAGTCGATGTTAATACGAGGTCCTGCTGTTATTTTATACTGTGATGATATGTGTTCTTCTTCTGGAACGAGTTCAATATGTAGTGTGTCGCTTTGTAAGGATACACCTCGTTCTTCTAAAGTAATTCCGAGCGCACGGCATAGTTTGCCAGGGCCGTTCGTTAAATTTTTATATTGTGCCTTCGTAACGTCTGTTTTGTTGTAGCGCGCTAATTTTATTTCTTCTATTCCGTCTACTGGTTCAAGGGCTCGAATGAGAACGCCTTGCGGGGTGCCAACTGGTGCTGTAATGACGTTAAAACAATGATACATACCGTAAATTAAATATACGTAAGCATGTCCAGGTGCGCCAAACATGACTTCTGTGCGATCCGTTCGTCGCCCGCCGTAACTATGTGCGGCCTTATCATCGGGACCTTTATATGCTTCTACTTCTACAATGATTCCGCTTCGCTTTATTCCGTCTACAATATGTACAAGTTTTTGTCCGAGTAATTTCTTTGCGACTTCTAACGTATCGCCTTCATAAAAGGAAGGAGGTGCTTGCATTGTACTATCTCCTTTACTGAGTGTATATGTATATAGTAAACCAAATTTTCAGTAGTAATTCTAACTCGTTCTATTTACTACATTTATTTCATAAATTATGGATAGAGTACAACAGCGAAGAGGGGGAGTGCGACATGATTTATCGCTTACTAGCTCTTAATATAGATGGGACACTACTATACAACAACGGAAAAATTGCAAAAGGATTACGAGAAACGATTGAATTTGTGAAAAGAAAAGATGTATACGTTACATTATTTACGAGCCGTAATTTTCAATCCGCTTATAAGGTAGCAAAGGCGTTAAAATTAGATTCTATATTAGTAACACATGGCGGTGCTTTCGTTTCAGCGACGTTAGATAAGCCGTATGTTCAAAGAAGATTATCGGAAGAGAAGACGTTTAACATTGTGCAAGTGTTAGAGCACTTCGATTGTAACGTCCGCATTTCTCATGAACGGTTTTCAATCGGAAATCGTGAGAGAAATACACCAAACTTAATTGCTCGTACTGTATTATCAAGCGCAGATCCGTTATTTTATCCGGTTCAGTTTGTAGACTCGTTAGGTGATGCGCTTCGTGATCATCCAGTAGCGGCACCAAAAATTGATGTTATTTTCCAAAGTAAAGGTGAAAAAGAACGAGGGCTAAATACATTACGAAAAGCATTCCAAGATGTAGAGTATGTAGAGTGTGATTCAAAACGAATAGAAATTTTGCCGCAAAATGTATCAAAATTACGTGGATTACAATTGCTTGGAGAGCATTTAAATATTTCGCTAAATGAAATGGTTGCGATTGGAGATAGTTTAGAAGATCTAGAAGTAATTGAAAATGTAGGGCTCGGTGTAGCGATGGGGAACTCGCCTGTAGAATTAAAGCAAGCAGCTGACTGGATTACACGTTCAAATAGTGAGAACGGTGTAGAGTACATGATTAAAGAGCATTTCCGTAAGCAATTCCCGCTTCCGTTTTTGAAGAATCATAAAAATACACCGAAATGATGAAAGAAAAACGTAGCTTTTTGGCTACGTTTTTTATTCGTTTTATTTTAGGAATGAAAGCGTTTCACGAAAACGAATTGTGTCTGAAATCTATACAATTTACTTGAATCCTTTAGAAAACTGTTGTAAAGTGGATGATGTTGCCAAAATAGTTACACCACATGAAATATTCTTCAGGTTAATTTTATTGAGCTCCTATACGTAAAAATATTTCCGCATGATAGTTTCGTTCACGTAGTATTTCAAAAATGAATTGTAGTAATCTTATTAATTAGTTGTAGAGTGTCTTTGTTTTATTTAAATGGATTATTTTAAGTTAATGTGAGTAAGGCTTGGTACATATGAAATGTACTTCTTTTTGTAGTTTTAGGAAATTTAAAAGGGGGAATGAATTTTTTGAAGAAATCATTTAATCAAAAAATAAAAAAATTAAGTAGTAGTTTTATAGTCGTGTTACTAGTATGTATGAATTTTCTAATCCATTTACCAAATAAAGCAGAGGCAGCTACACCAGAATTAAAAGGTTTAGGTGATGTATCTTATTACAATGCAATCATTTTTGGAGATCATAGTGCAACGAGTGCGGATATTGAGGGTGCGATGGCTGTTCAAAAAAATATGAATGCATCGAGTTATACAGTTTTAGCAGCTGCATTTGGAGAATGGAACATAGCTGGAGCGCCATGGGTAGATGAAGGATATCCGTCATTATTATTAGGTGGTCAATTTACGAAAGCGGGAACAGGACAAGTAATTATCCAAGATGGAACAGTGGCGATGACAAAAGATGGTGACCCAGAAGGTGCAATGAAGTCATCATATGACCGTATTTCTTATAAAGAGCAAGCGGAGATTAATGCTAAATTTAAAGAGTTTAGAAAAGACGTTGATAGTGTAATTGAGGATGCGGGCCAATTACATACTGATAAACCAAAACTTAATATGAGTTTTGGGATTGGTGAAGATGTAAAAAAACCTAATATTTATGTCTCTTCAGGCCAAACCGGAAAGAAAACATTTGATGTAAAAGACGTTTTTCTTCCGAATGTAGACAATAAAGATTTTATTGTTATTTATTCAGATGCAGAAGAAGTAATTTTTGGTAGCGGTGCAATTTTGTATGATACAAAAAACACTGGTATGGCAACAGACCTAATTGATACATCGCATCAATATGTTCCTGATTCACCTTTTACGGAATTAGCTAGTAAAGTCATTTGGGTGTTTCCGAATGCTACCAAAATATCAACAAAGGGATATGGTGTAATAGGAAGTGTATTTGCTCCAAATGCAGTTGTAGATACAAAGGGTGGTTCAATTAACGGACAAGTCTTTCTTGGTGGATTACACCAAAGAGATGGCTTTGAGGTTCATAACTTTAAATTTAATTGGCCGAAATGGAATAAGCCATCAGGTGAAAAAGTAACAGGTCAATTTGAAATTGTAAAAGTAGACGCAAGTGATGAAACAAAATTATTACCAGATGCAGAATTTGAAGTGTATAAAGATGGTAAACAGATAGATACATTACGAACAGATAAAACAGGTAAAGTAATCTCTAAGAAATTAGAATCAGGTAAATATACAGTAAAAGAAACGAAAGCACCAAAGGGATATAAATTACTAAAAGAAGAAATTGAAGTTACTGTGGAAGAGAACAAAGTAGTACCGATAATAGTTAAAAATGTGAAAGAGTTAGGAAGCTTACAGGTAGTCAAAAAGGATGCTGAGAGCAGAAATGTGCTAGAAGGCGCAGAATTTAGACTAAAAAACGAAAATGGTCAAATAGTTAGGGAGGCGAAAACAACAAATAAAGATGGTGTTGTTACATTCGAAAACTTAGTGCCAGGTAAGTATACATTAGAAGAAACGAAAGCGCCAGAAGGCTACAAAGCGATAGAAGTTACAGTAGAAGTAAACGTTGTAGCAAATAAAGTAGCGAAACGAGAAGTATTGAATGAAAAAGAACCAAGTAAAGGTCCAGAAAATCCAGGCGGAGAAATAGAAAAGCCAGGTGAAGAGACAGAAAAGCCAGGTGAAGAGACAGAAAAACCAGGCGAAGAGACAGAAAAACCAGGTGAAGAAACAGAAAAACCAGGTGAAGAGACAGAAAAACCAGGCGAAGAGACAGAGAAGCCAGGTGAAGAAACAGAGAAACCGGGCGGAGAGACAGAAAAGCCAGGCGAGGAAACAGAAAAGCCAGGTGAAGAAACAGAGAAACCAGGTGAAGAAACAGAAAAGCCAGGTGAAGAAACAGAAAAGCCAGGTGAAGAAACAGAAAAACCAGGTGAAGAAACAGAAAAACCAGGCGAAGAAACAGAAAAGCCAGGTGAAGAGACAGAAAAACCAGGCGAAGAGACAGAGAAGCCAGGTGAAGAAACAGAGAAACCGGGCGGAGAGACAGAGAAACCAGGCGAAGAGACAGAGAAGCCAGGTGAAGGAACAGAGAAACCAGACGAAGAAACAGAGAAGCCGGGTGAAGAAACAGAAAAACCAGGTGAAGAAACAGAAAAGCCAGGTGAAGAAACAGAGAAACCAGGTGAAGAGACAGAGAAGCCAGGTGAAGAAACAGAAAAGCCAGGTGAAGAAACAGAGAAACCAGGTGAAGAGACAGAAAAACCAGGTGAAGAAACAGAGAAACCAGGTGAAGAGACAGAGAAGCCAGGTGAAGAAACAGAAAAACCGGGTGAAGAAACAGAGAAGCCAGGTGAAGAAACAGAAACACCAGGTGAAGGAATGGAAAACGTAGATAAAGGAAAACCTACCTTACCAGAAAAAGAACAAGGTGCGTCCCATGCGCAACGTCTTCCAGCCACAGGACATGATATGAATTATCTACCATTCATTGGTTTTGCTCTTGTTTTATTAGGAATACGTCTTAGATTTATGATTAAAAATAGTTAATAGTTTTATAAAAGGCATAAGAGAAATGTTATCTCTTATGCCTTTTAGTTTTGTTTTTTAAGCTTCAATAACCTTAAGCATTCGATTTAAAAATGCGGCTGATTCAGCACGTGTTGTTGTGCCTTTTGGTACGAATTCATTTCGTTCGTTCCCTTTTACGATTCCGTATGCATAAACATTTTGTAATGCCTTCTTATCGTATGCTAAATCTTGGTCAATGAATGGTAATTTCATTTCTTTTCTATAAATCGAGTTATATGCTAAAGCACGGTCAATCATAATAACAGCTTCGTCACGTGTGATTGTAGCGGTTGGATCAAATTTATTATTTCCACGGCCACTAATGATACCTGCGCTAGCAGCACGATTAATTCCATCTACTAAAGATGTATGTGCTTCGTTTAAGTCTGTAAATTTAGCGTTTCCAGCTGGTAATTTTAAAGCTCTCGACATTAAATTTGCAAACTCAGCTCGTGTTACAAGGCGGTTTGGCCAGTAAGAACCATTTCCATCACCGAACATGATTTTTCTAGCTGCTAACTGACGAATATCTTGTTCATACCATCCACCTGTAATATCGTCTTTTTCATGAGGGACTTCTGGCGGCGGAATAACATCTTTACGATTTTCATTATAGTAAGCATTCGTACCTTTTAAGAAAGCATCCCATTGTCCGCGTTGAATCATAAATGCAGGGCAGTTTTTTCCGCTCCAAAATTGATGTTTTTGAACGTGATCAAGAGATATGTTTAATTCATTCATTAAATAAGCAGCTAACTTGCGCGCGTTTTCTACCGCTTTCGCATAATTTCCATCACTATTCACAGCAATTTCAATTCCGATAGATTCATAGTTTCCTGTCTTATTTCCAGCATGCCAACCAACTTCATTTAATGGAAGATGTTGATAAATTTCTTTGTCATCTACTGTAAAATGCCAAGATGCTGAACGATCAGTATTTCCGCGGGCTTGGCTATCTAAGTACTTCGCATGATTTAAAGCGTTAGCACCTTTACTTGTATTAGCGGTTTCATGAATTGTAATGTATTTCGGTTCCATTGCGTAGCCAGGACGAATGTTTTCATTCCCTTTTGGAACGATCATTTCTTTAAATGTAACACCATAAACGTTATTTGTAGGCAAATTAGATGGTGTTTTGAAGAAAGTTGCGCTTCTTTTTTCGATAGAATCTGTTTTTTCAAATAATGATGCTTTCGTACTTTCAAATGTAGCTGAAGGAGCATAAATCCATTTCTCAGTTCCGTTCATTTGAATTTTAAACCAATTCCCAGCTTGTTCAGTAGGAGCTACTGTTTGTGGCTGTAATGCCGTTGCTTCTTTAAACGATTGGAAAGGGAATGAATATATTGATGTTTTGTCTTTCACAATTAGTTTTTGCCCCGAGAGTTTATGAATCTCTTGTACTTCTAAACTATTATTGTCCTCATTAACCCAACCAGAACCGGATGTGGTTTGTACGTAATATGCATTACCTTTTTTCTTCGTTGCCTTTACTATTGGTTCAGTAATTTCAATATTTGTTTTGGTTTGTAAGTCGTTTGCATCGTATAGTGGAAGTTTTGTTGATAAGTGGAGAAGATATTCGCCCGAGATTTCAAGGTCGTTTTCTTCGTCATGTCTATGCTGCTTTGCATGTTCTTCAATGCTTTTTAAAGCTTGTTCATCAATAGATAATTCCGCAGTTTTCTCTATATTTTCTGCGAATGAATGGGTAGGTGCTATAAATACTTGTGATGCCAAAGATAGTGCTAAAATGTTGTAAAGCCTTTTTTTCATAGTTGTTTTTTAACACGTTATAGTATCTATGTCGTGTTAACAGTCCTCCTTTAGGTGTATATAAATTAGTAGCAAGTACTAATACGTTCTAGATTGTAACAAGAGTATATTCTAATGTCTATACAACTAGGAAAAGTTCGTGAAAAACCAATATTCAGTTTGTTTTAAATAGGATATAGAAATAAGGTAAAACCTTCTGTATTGACCTACAAACGCCCTTCAAGTAAACTAAAGAGAGTTTGCAAATGAAAAGGTGATAATGTTGTTAATTTCAATTAAAACGTTACAAGATGATCGTTTTTTACGTCCGCTGCAAAATATTGGCGGCTTATTTTTTGAAGATAGTACGATTGGATTTGAGAAAGAGGAAGCAAATCTTATCGTTGATATACACATTGAAGAGAATGTAAAAGCATCTGCTCGTTTAACAGATGTTGCTACTGGAAATGTGTATGAAGAAACATTCGCAAAAGATTTATCTGCTTTCACAGATGAAAAAGAGCGTATGAAGCAAGTGAAGCACGTTGTTTCTTATGTATATCTTTCTGTTCTTCAGCAGTTAACTGGTCTTGAACAAAGCTGGGGCATTTTAACAGGAGTTCGTCCGACAAAACTTCTTCATAAAATGCTTCAAAGTGGTATGTCAAAAGAAGAAGCGCATCAAGAACTTCGTGAAAGCTATTTAATTCATGAAGAGAAAATTGAACTTCTTCAGCGTATTGTGGATTGCCAATTAGCGGTAGTTCCAGATTTATACCGTTTGAAAGAGGAAGTAAGTATTTATATCGGTATTCCATTCTGCCCAACAAAATGTGCATATTGTACATTCCCGGCTTATGCAATTAACGGACGCCAAGGATCTGTTGATTCATTCTTAGGTGGTTTACATTATGAAGTTCGTGAAATTGGTAAGTTTTTAAAAGAAAAAGGTGTAACAGTTACGACGATTTATTACGGCGGCGGTACACCGACAAGTATTACAGCAGAAGAGATGGATATGCTGTATGAAGAAATGTATGAAGCGTTCCCAGATGTAAAAAATGTGCGTGAAGTAACAGTTGAGGCAGGTCGCCCCGATACAATTACGCCAGCTAAATTAGAAGTGTTAAATAAATGGAATATTGACCGTATTAGTATTAATCCGCAGTCATACCATCAAGAGACATTAAAAGCAATTGGGCGTCATCATACTGTAGAAGAAACAATTGAGAAGTATCACTTAGCTCGTGAAATGGGAATGAACAATATTAATATGGACTTAATTATTGGTCTTCCTGGTGAAGGGCTAGATATCTTCAAGCATACGTTAGATGAAACAGAAAAGTTAATGCCAGAATCATTAACAGTTCATACGTTATCATTTAAACGTGCTTCTGAAATGACGCAAAACAAACGTAAATATAAAGTAGCTGGTCGCGAAGAAATTACAGCGATGATGCACGAAGCAGAAGAGTGGACGCAAAAGCATAATTACGTACCATATTACCTATATCGTCAAAAGAATATTTTAGGTAACTTAGAGAACGTTGGTTATGCAATGCCGACGCAAGAAAGCATTTATAACATTGTTATTATGGAAGAAGTTCAATCAATTATCGGACTTGGCTGTGGTGCATCAAGTAAATTTGTTCATCCGAAGACAGGTGCAATTACGCACTTCGCAAATCCGAAAGATCCAAAATCATATAACGATGGCTTCGTAAAATATACAGAAGACAAACTGAAAATTTTAGAAGAGCTATTTGTATAAGAAGAAAGAGGTTGTTCCGATTTGGAATAGCCTCTTTTTTATTTCATTATTTGTGGGCTGATTCAAGTTGCGCTGTATCATGTCAGTTTTTGTCGGTAAGTCGATATATTCGAAAAATCGCTGATATAAATTGAGTTGTGGTCGATATATTTTAAAAATCGCTGATATATTTCAAGTTGTGGTCGATATATTCGGAAAACCGCCGATATAATTTCACTTACTGATAAACGGCACTGTTTGTAAAACTATGTCGATAATAATCAGAAAAATTAGTCAAATCATTAGAGGACAATGTCTACTTATGGACGAAATGATAGATTTATGAAAGAGAAAAGGGGGAAATTGTTGGCATGTACATGACGATAGGGAGAATATTCGATTTAGCAGTTGGTAAGTACCCGAATAAAGAGGCGTTAGTAGAGCCGGAAAAGAATATTCGCTGGACATATAAACAGTGGGATGAGCAAATAAATAAAACGGCGCAAGCTCTGTTGAAAGAAGGGGTAAGAAAGGGAGATACTGTATCTGTTTACTTATATAATTGCCGTGAATTTGTAAACGTTTACTTAGCCTGTGCGAAAATTGGGGCAATCTTTAACCCGATTAACTTCCGTTTAAAAGCAAAAGAATTATCGTATATCCTTCAAGATGCAGCCTCGAAAGTAGTAGTTTTTGAAAAAGCAGTTGAATCAACTGTTGCTATCATTGAACGAGATTTTCCAAATTCGTCTTTTTGGTATGTAGAAGACGATACACCTTCCTATGCGAGTTCTTACCATGAAAAAGTAAATGAAGCATCAGCTGAAAAAGTAAATATTGAAGTCGATGAAATGGATTATTGTTCTATGTTATATACGAGCGGTACGACTGGTCATCCGAAAGGCGTACTACATCGCCATCGAGAAATGACTGAGCATAGTATGATTTGTACGTATTTCATAAAATATAATAGAGATAGTGCTGGACTTGTTGTAGCACCTTTATATCATTGCGGCGAGTTAAATGCTGGGATTATTCCGCGCATTCAAGTTGGTGGAAAGAATGTGATTTTACATCACTTTGATACAGATAGAGTATTACATACGATTCAAGAAGAGAAGATTACGACGTTTTTTGCAGCACCGACGATGTGGAATATGTTACTGCAAAAAGATTTAACACAGTACGATTTAACTTCGATGAAGATTGGTGTTTATGGAGGAGCAGCGATGGCTCCAGCGCTAGTGAAAGAATGTAAAGAACGTCTTTATATCGATCTTGTCCAAATTTACGGAATGACAGAAATGGGACCAGTTGTTGCGTTTCTCGTAGAAGAAGATCAAATTACGAAAGCAGGTTCAGCGGGAACACCATGCTTTAGTCATGAAATCCGCATCGTAAAACCAAACGATGATGCACCAGCAGAGCCAGATGATGTATTGCCTCCTTATGAAGTTGGGGAGATTATTTTGCGCGGCCCAACTATGATGGCTGGTTATCATAACCGAGAAGAAGCAAATGCAAAATCGATGTATAAAGGATGGTATCACTCTGGTGATTTAGGTTATTTCGATAAAGATGGCTATTTATTCGTCGCAGATCGTGTGGATGATATGGTAATTAGCGGAGGCGTTAATATTTATCCACGTGAAATTGAAGATTTCCTTCATAGTCATCCTGGTGTATTAGATGTTGCGGTGCTTGGTGAGCCAGATGAATTATGGGGAGAACGCGTTGTAGCTGTTGTTGTAAAGAAAGATGAAGCGATTACAGAAGAAGATTTGGAAATATATTGTAAAGAGAGTGATGAACTAGCAGATTATAAACGTCCACGTCATTACTTATTTGTGGATGAACTGCCTCGTAATGCGAGTGGGAAATTACAAAAATTTGTCCTGAGAGAGTCGTTGAAAGGTGCGAAACAATAGGGAGTAGAGCAGTCGTCTATACAAATAAAGCTAACTTTTTTCATAAGAAAAGATAGCTTTATTTTTTTGAAAACGATTAAAAAAATGGTGTATTTCTTCTATTGAAATTCTCTTTTATTATTATGTAAAAATATTTTTTGGAGTATTGCAGTTTGATTGTAAATGCATATATACCGCTTTGTATAAGGGTTTTATGATTTTTTTAGGTGTATTTTTTAGATGTTAAAATAATAAATGTAGTAAGAATGGAATAAAGGTATTAGAGGAGAATTATTGCTAAAAGATAAAGAAAGTCAGTCATCAGATGACCGTATGGATAAAGTGGTCATTTAGTATATTTTGGTAGCATGAATATAGTAACAAATTAATATGTAAATGAACAGTCTTGTAATGCATTTTTATTAGGACTAGTATTTATTGTTGGCTGCCCGAAAAAAGTAGGAATGAACACAATATAGTGAATGAATTGTGCTTTTTATTACTTTATGTTGTAGAACTAACGATGGTTTGATGCTGCAAATAATCTTTAGTCTGTAACCCCTTAGTATAAGGGGTATTTTGGGTGGAATGGATTTCATGGTTAAAAGTTTAACAATTAATATTGGAGGTTTTATGAGTACATATTTAAAAAGAATATCTGTAATTTGTTTTATTTTTACTGTTATCATTGGACAAGTTTTTACACCTATCATAGGTCATGCTCAAGAATTAAACACAGCAGGATTTGTTGATAGTTTTGTAATCGAAAAAACAACGTTAAATTATGGAGAACAGACTAGCATACGTGTAGAGTTTAGTGAAAAGCCTGGAAAAGAGATGAAGTCCGGGGATACATTAACGTTAGCACTTCCTCCAGAATTAAAGGGTTTTAGTGGCACAATTGCATTAAAGGATGAGTCAGGGCGTGTTTTTGGTACGTGCCAAATTAATGGAAATAATGTAGTTTGTACATTTAATGATACAGTAGAGAAGCTTGAGAATATTAGAGGGAAATTTAATTTCACCGTTCAAGCTACGAATGTAGAAGCAGGAAAAACGAAAGATGTACAAACAAATTTAGGAACAAATTTAGAAAAACAAACGGTTAGCATTACTCATCCAAAAGGGGACGGTAAAGAGCCGGGAATCTTTTTCTATAAATCTGGTGATATTCAGCCAGACAAAAGTAATGAAGTACGTTGGTTTTTAAATATTAATTTAAAGAAACAACATTTACATGACAATATCGTTTTGAAAGATACGTTACAAGAAGGACAAACGCTTAATACAGGTAGTTTCTATATAACGATTAATAATAGAGAATATTTGTCTCTTGAGCAATTTCAACAGCGAGGCTATGGATATATTAAGTTTACTAGCGATAACTCATTTGAAGTTGTAGTTTATAGACATATGGGGAGCGCTAATTCATTTACCGTTGCTTATACATCAACTATAACTGAGAGTGGAAAGAAATTAGAATTTCTACAAAATGACTATAAACTTGATTATCAAATTTTATATGAGAAACCTACTTCTGAATCGAATAGCGTAAAGGTTAAAAATATATCATTCGGTGGCGAAGCTGAAGGGGATTTACCTGCAAAAGGAACGCTGCAAATTGTAAAGCATATTGAAGGAAACGAAGGGGAAGTGATCCCAGGTGTTTCTTTTAAATTATTTACAGAGTCAGGACAGCAAATTGGTGATTCTTATACAACGAATCAAGATGGAATAGTCGAAGCGCCAAACCTTGCTCCAGGTAATTACTATGTGCAAGAAATCGCTGCTCCGAACTACGTAGAGTTTGATCCGAAAGCAAAAATTTCTTTTACAATTAAGCGGGATGCTGTAAACGGAATTAAACTTATGATTCCAAACAAGTTAAAAACTACATCTGTTACAGGAACGAAAACGTGGGAAGGCGATAAAGTAAACGATCGCCCAAAAACGATTAAAGTAGATTTACTACAAAACGGTAAAGTCATCGCAACGAAAGAAGTTACGTCAGCGAATGGCTGGAAATATGAGTTTGAAAAATTACCAGCAGTTGATAATGAAGGAAAAGCTTATACGTATGAAATAAAAGAACAACCAGTATCAGGATATCAATCGAAAGTTAACGGATATGATATTACAAATATAAAGATACAAGAAGCAACCGAAACAGAAGAACAAATGAAAGAAGAAACATTAGAAGAATGGGAAGCCCCAAGTGAACCACAAGAACCAAATGTGACAGAAGAGCCGAAAGAGCTTGAGAATCCAGAAGTAACAGAAAAACCGGAAATTTGGGTAACACCAGAAGAAGAACAAAATAAAGAAGAAACAATAAAAGAGCTAGAAGATCCAGCCAAACCGGAAGAGCCAAAGGTGACAGAAGAACCGAACGTGTTAGAGAAACCAGAGGTGAAAGAGAAGCCGGAAATTTTAGTAACACCAAAAGAAGAAGAAACTAAAGAAGAAACGACAGAAGAAATAAAAGAAGAAAAACCGGAAGAGCCAAAGGTGACAGAAGAACCGAACGTGTTAGAGAA
>NZ_MACF01000105.1 GCF_001884045.1 Bacillus mobilis
AATGGCTCCGGTGGTAACGGTTCTGGCGGCAATGGTTCTGGTGATAACGGTTCTGGCGGCAACGGCTCTGGTGGCAATGGTTCTGGTGGCAACGGCTCTGGTGGCAGTGGTTCTGGTGGCAGTGGTTCTGGCGGCAACGGCTCTGGTGGTAATGGTTCTGGTGGTAACGGTTCTGGTGGTAACGGTTCTGGTGGCAGTGGTTCTGGCGGCAGTGGTGCTGGTGATAACGGTTCTGGTGGCAATGGTTCTGGTGGTAATGGCTCTGGTGGCAACGGCTCTGGCGGCAACGGTTCTGGTGGCAACGGCTCTGGTGGCAACGGTTCTGGTGGCAATGGCTCTGGTGGCAATGGTTCTGGTGGCAATGGCTCTGGTGGCAACGGCTCTGGTGGCAACGGCTCTGGTGGCAACGGCTCTCAAGGTGGTAACCGTGTTAAAGGCGATAACAGTTCTCAAGGCAGCAACCGCGTTAAAGGCGATAGCAGCTCTCAGGGAGGCAACGGTTCTCAAGGTGGCAATGTAAAAGATAATGAGAAAAAACAAGGCGATAAGTTACCTAATACGGCAACACATTATCCTGCATCTATTTTAATGGGAATTTCAACATTCCTAATCGGTATGTTACTATTTATTCGCCGTAAAAATGCAAAATAAAACACATCCTTCCATCTAAAACATACATGAAGCAAATTGTAAAACTAAAAAGGACTTTGGATTGCATTTTATTATGCAGCCCAAAGTCCTTTTCATCCTCTATCAAAAAGCGCATTAATACGCTTTTCCCCAATACACCATTTGTTTAGCTTCTTTCCCACAACAAATACATTCATCAGCTACATGCTCTTGCTCAAAAGGCATACAACGTGAAGATACTCCAACCTCTTCTTTTAGTTTCTCTTCACAAGCCAATTCTCCGCACCACATTGCCTTAATAAATCCTTGCTTTTCATCCGCTACTTTTTTCATCTCTTCGAAATTCGTCGCACTATACGTATTCTCATCGCGAAATACTTTTGCCTTATTAAATAAAGAATTGTGAATTTCCTCAAGTAATGCTGGAATACGTTCTTCTAATTGATCCATTGATATAAATTCTTTTTCTTTCGTATCTCTTCTTACAAGTACGACTTGATTCTTTTCAATATCTTTAGGGCCAACTTCTAATCGAATTGGAATGCCCTTCATTTCATACTCATTGAATTTCCAGCCTGGTGTTTTATTACTAGCATCTATTTTTACTCGTGCAACCTTTTGAATATGTTCTTGTAACTCTGTTGCTTTCGCTAAAACTCCTTCTTTATGCTGAGCAATTGGTACAATAACAACTTGCACTGGCGCGACTTTAGGAGGCATTACAAGCCCATTATTATCACTATGAACCATAATAAGTCCACCTATCATTCTTGTTGATACACCCCAAGATGTTTGGTGTACATATTGCCACTTACCGTTACGATCTAAAAACTTAATATCAAATGCTTCAGAGAAATTCGTTCCAAAGTTATGAGATGTTCCTGTTTGAAGTGCTTTCCCATCATGCATTAAGCTTTCAATCGTATACGTCGCCTTTGCGCCCGCAAATTTTTCTTTCTCTGTTTTTTGTCCTTTAATTATTGGTATCGCTAAGTAGTCTTCACAGAAAGAAGCATATAGATTTAAAATATGTAACGTTTCAGCTTGAGATTCTTCTGCTGTTTCATGAATTGTATGACCCTCTTGCCATAAGAATTCAGTTGTACGAAGGAATGGTCGCGTCGTTTTCTCCCAACGAACTACTGAACACCACTGATTATATAGCTTTGGCAAATCATTATAGGATTGCACAATTTTTGAAAAATGTTCACAGAATAAAGTTTCAGATGTAGGGCGTACACAAAGTCTCTCCGCTAATTTTTCATCCCCGCCATGTGTCACCCATGCTACTTCAGGAGCAAACCCTTCTACATGATCCTTCTCTTTTTGCAATAAACTCTCTGGGATAAACATTGGCATATACACATTTTCATGACCAGTTGCTTTTAACTTCTCATCCATAACTTTCTGCATATTTTCCCATAAGGCATAACCGTACGGACGTAGAATCATACATCCTTTTACACTTGAATAATCAACAAGTTCTGCTTTTTTTACAATATCTGTGTACCACTGTGCAAAATCCTCTTCCATCTTCGTAATCGCTTGTACTTGTTCTTTTGCCATAGTCAGTCTTCCTCCTTTTGAAAATACAAAAAAGCCCGCGTCCCTAAATAGGGACCGAGCTTTGCCGGCGTTACCACCCTGATTCATGCACAAAAATTGCGCATGCTCTCTTTTTGATAACGGGAAATTCCCGCTGCATATGCAGAACTCAAAGGTAGGTTCCATATCGCCTTTTTAAGAATCTTTCAGCCTACTGGATTCTCTCTCTGCTAAAAAGGTTGAACATGTACTAGTCCTTTCTCATCGTTATAACGAAATAAATTTGTTGATTATCATAATACAAATTCTTTTTTAAAACAATAGCTAATTTTCTCATTTTTATATATTCTTTTCATTTTTTGCAGTTTTATACGTAGCTTTTTCTCGTGATTTTTAAAAGTTGATGTGCAATCATACCGATAAGTGTACCAAGTAGAACGAAGAAACCAATAAATCCATATCCCATTCCTTCCCATCCACCAATCACCATCATTGTAACCGGAAAGGATGCTAAGCAAAGAAGTATTAAACTAAGTGCAAATATAATATCGAACTGTTTGTTTGGAAACCGTTTCTTTAGTAAATACGAAATAGCAAATACAAGAATAATCGTAATTCCGCCAATGATATAAAAGATACTAAATTCATCTAGCCAATCCACAGTATTCCCTCCTTCCATTCATTCCCTTATACTTAATTATATGTTTAACTTTTCTGAAAATAAATAATAAATTTTCACCTAGAAATATATTTTTATTACTAGGTATTAATAGTAATATATAAGAATAGGTTTTATATAATCAGGAGGGAACTTTATGGATAAAGCATTAACAAATCACGTCATTATTTTATCTTTCGATTGCTTATCAGCTTTAGATTTTCCTATATTACAAAAACTTCCTAATTTCCAAACATTAATAAACAAGGGCGCGATGGCGAGAAAAGTGGAACCTATTTATCCTTCTGTAACATACCCAAGTCACTCAACAATCGTTACTGGAAACTACCCTAATAAACATGGCGTAGTTAGCAATACGTTACTTCAACCTGGACGCGAGTCACCAGATTGGCATTGGTACCGAAAATCCATTAAAGGAACAACGTTATACGATGAAGCACGTAAAGCAAATTTAACGACAGCTGCCCTTCTATGGCCTGTTACCGGCAGAGCAAATATTGATTACAATTTACCTGAAATTTTTCCAAATAGACCGTGGCAAAATCAAATTTTAGTTTCATTATTTAGCGGTAGCCCGCTATATCAATTAGATTTGAATCAGCGTTTTGGTCATATAAGAAATGGTTTATCACAGCCTGAACTCGATGATTTCGTACTCGCTTCTGCTGTGCATACAATCCAAACGAAGAAGCCGAATGTCATGTTTGTACATTTCACCGATTTAGACACCCAAAGACACTATCACGGCTTTGAATCAAAAGAAACAATAGCTGCAATTCATAGACACGATGAACGGCTAGGAAAAATTATTCAAGCTTTAAAAGACAGTAACCTATACGAAGAGAGTACAATTATCGCTCTTGGTGATCATAGCGCTTTAAGTGAAAACAAAGCCATTCAATTAAATGTACTATTCCATCAAAACGAGCTTATATCTATAAACTCAAAAGGAAAATTAATAGACTGGAAGGTCTATTGCCAAAGTTGCGACGGCTCTGCCTATGTATATGTAAAAGACAAAAATGATACAGATACCATTCGAAAAGTACAACTACTACTTGAAGAATTACTTCCAAATAAACAAAACGGTATTGAATTTATACTACATGATGAAGCTGTAAAAGACTGCGGTGCAGATGGTAATTGTTTATTTATGTTGGAAGCACAAGAAGGCTATTATTTCACTGAAAACTATACAGGAGATTTTATAAAGGAAATTACTGAAAAAGATGTTACGCCTAGTAAAAAATATACATTTGGTACGCATGGATACTCTCCAACAAAACCTAACTATGAAACAATTTTTATCGCTGCTGGGAAAGGGATAAAAAGCGGCATTACCATTCCATATATGAGGCTTATTGATGAAGGTCCGACTATCGCTAGACTACTCGGTTTACACTTAGGTGAAACAGACGGATCAATTGTAGAGGATTTACTTCAATTGTAAAGAACTGTGTATATATGTAAAAGTTATGTAAAAATCATCACTGTTTCTCTTTTTATAATTTTTATTTTTGTACACTGTTAGTAGAACAAATTTAAGGGGGAACATTATATGAAAAAAATGTCCAGACAAGAAAAAAGCTGGATATTATACGATTGGGCGAACTCGGTATATTCGCTCGTCATTACAACTGCATTATTCCCAATTTACTTTAAAGCAGCCGCAAAAGAAGCTGGACTATCTGGTGCAACTTCAACAGCATATTGGGGATATGCAAACTCGTTCGCTACACTTTTAATTTCTATACTTGCTCCTATTCTCGGCACAGTTGCTGATTATAAAGGGTTTAAAAAACGATTTTTCACATTCTTCTTCGGACTCGGCATCGTATTTACAAGTATGCTAGCAGTCGTCCCAACATCTCAGTGGTACTTATTACTAGGCTGCTATATGCTAGCACTAATCGGTTTTGCGGGAGCAAACATTTTTTATGATGCATTTTTAGTAGATGTTACCTCTAAAGATAGAATGGACCGAATTTCTACAAGAGGCTTTGCATTAGGCTATATTGGGAGCACCATTCCTTTTATCGGTTGTATCGCTCTTATTATTCTTGCTCAAAAAGGAACTATCCCTTTATCAGTCGGCATTGCTAGTCAAATTTCATTCGCGATAACAGCTCTTTGGTGGGGATTGTTTACAATTCCAATGCTAAAAAACGTAGAGCAAACGCACTATATTGAACGCGATCCAAGACCAATTGCAATGAGCTTCAAACGCCTTGCTGATACTTTTAAAAATATTAAAGAATATAAAACAGTCTTTATGTTCCTAATCGCCTATTTCTTCTACATTGACGGGGTCGATACAATTATTACTATGTCTACCGCTTACGGAACAGATCTCGGTATTAGTGCAACGAATCTATTAATCATCTTATTTGTTACACAAATTGTAGCTTGTCCATTCGCTTTATTATACGGAAAATTATCAGAAACATTTACAGGGAAAAAAATGCTATATGTCGGTATTATTATTTATATCATTATCTGCACATATGCTTATTTCTTAAAAACAACACTCGATTTCTGGATTTTAGCAATGTTAGTTGCCACTTCTCAAGGTGGTATTCAAGCGCTTAGTCGGTCCTATTTTGCAAAACTAGTACCTAAAGAATCTGCAAATGAATTCTTCGGATTTTATAATATATTTGGCAAGTTCGCAGCGATTATGGGTCCCGTATTAGTCGGTGTTACAACGCAATTAACGGGAAAAACAAACGCTGGTGTCCTTAGTATTATTGTACTGTTCGTTATCGGCGGATTTTTATTAACTAGAGTTCCTGAAAATAGTACATCCGTTACACCACCTAGTCCAAAAACCAAAACGCTATAAGAAAAAGATCCTCTTCATATGAGAAGAGGATCTTTTTCTTATTTTATCGATAACGTCTTACAATTAAAAATTCTACAGCCGGCTTTACAACTATCGCAGCGCATAACGCAAACAAAAGCGGTATGTTATGAAAATCAATCCATTTATTAAAACCTACCGATGCGAAAAACAAACCAAAAATTAATACAACAAGTACATAATACGTAACATTTGCACTTGTTTTTAATACATGCTTTTCTACATCTTCTTTCTCCTCCGTTGTCCCTTCCACATTATTCGATGCCAAACTTTTAAACATATAATGTAATGCGATGCTACAAATAAATAGTGCATACCAGTTTACTTGAAGTTCAATTAACCAATAATAAAGTGCAAACACTAACGTACTTATAGCCACTAATGTCGTAACTACAAGGCTTATTTTCTCTTTCCCCAACAACTATTCCCCCTACAGCTTGTACAAAAATAGTTTATCAACAGTTGTTCCTAATACTTCAGCTAAACGGAATGCTAACGCTAAGCTTGGATCATATTTATTATTCTCAATTGCATTTATCGTCTGTCTTGAAACTTTACACTTATCAGCTAATGCACCTTGTGAAATATTGTTTTCAGTGCGTAATTCATAAATTTGATTTTTCACATCTTTTCTCCTAACATGTAAAATCGTTTTTACAACATTAGTATATAGTCGGTACATTTCATTGTCAAAAGACTGCCACAAGAAAAGGGAGCAATTCTGCTCCCTTACAATGGTTATTTCGAGGCTAACGAATTTGTTAGTTCCTCTGTATTAGCGACATCTTCTTTATTTATTTTCATGCGTAGAACTGGCCCTATCGCAAATAAAATAAGTGACATTGCTATACAAAATACAGTAACTAGTGAGGTCATCTCCTTCAATCCTCCAGCTAGTGAAGTTCCAATTAACATTGCCCCCATAAACAGTGGCAAAATTGTTCCATTTACTCTTCCAATCATATTTTCTGGTACAAGTTGAATCATAAGCGTACCGACAACGATATTAACACAAGCTAAACAAATACCTGTTCCAAACCTCATGAAACTAGTAAGCCAAAATGATGTAGATAGCCCTTCTACTAAAAATGATATTGCTAATATGCTCATACCGAATACAAACATCTTTTTCGGATTCACTTTTGAAGCAAAAACTGCAGCAACAATCCCACCGACTAACATACCGATTCCATCAGCTGCGGCTAAATATTGAACTGCTTCTTTTTCCATTCCAAGCCGTTCTATTACAAGAAACACTTCTAATGGATTTGTTAGTCCAACAGCTAAGCCCATAATGGTGAAAGTGATCGTAATCATACGTAAATTTTTCGTATGAAGAACATATTTCCACCCCTCTTTTATATCATTTTTCAATGAATCTCTCGCCACTTGCTCTTGTTCCACCCATTTTGGTAAAAACGAAAGAGCAATAGCAGATAACAAAAATAAAATGATTAAGCTATATAGTGATGTAAATAAACCAAGTTGTGTGTACACAAGCGATCCTACTACTGGTCCAAAAATCAGAAATAATGACTGTAATGTTTGATTAAATGCAATCGCATTTGCTACCTGTTCTTCTTTTACGTAGCGCTTAAATATACGCGAAGATGATGGCTGAGAAAACTGACCTACAATCGCGGAAATGAGTGTTGCAAAAAATATAGCCTGCCAATAATCTAACTTTAACAACAAGACAATTCCTACAATAGACAGTACGCTTAATACATCTCCAGCAACCATCGTTCTTTTCGGATTCCAGCGATCAGCTAGCGCCCCACCGATAAACGAGAAAATAAAAATAGGTGCATATTCCATAACCGATAACAAAGAAACTGAAACTGGATCATTATTCGTTCGCTCCATTATGAAATATAAAAGAGCCATATTTCTGATCCAAATTGCAAATTGTTGTAAAATATCAGACGCCATAACGAGCATAAATGCTCGGTTTTTAAATAAAGCGTTCACTTTCATTCCCCTTTCATAAACCGACCGTTCGGTCTAGTTTTTTTGTAAGAAAAGCAACTGACTTATTATTCAGCTGCCATTCCTTTTAACAATACATCTATTGCCTTTTTATAAATACGTTGCAACTCTTTATAATCTAACTCGTAGTAAAGTACTCCAAGCCCCGATAATAATCCATTCACAATATACATAAGATCACGCGTATTATCTTCACGAAACTCTCCAGACTGTATGCCTGCTTCAATTAGTTTCTCAAACATAACATATGATTCTCTAGTTAAAGCCAATAGTTCATCCAAAATCTCTTTACTTACAACTTGGCTCATAGAGAATTCCTCTATTGCATTTGAAATGGGCTGCTGTATGTCCTCGACATGATATTCCGCGAGACCATATAGTTTTTCAGTATTCGTACTATACAACTTCTCTTTTTCATTCCATTTTTCAAGCCAATCATACGTATGCTGTTTCACTACAAATAAAAATAATTCTTCTTTACTTTTAAAGTGATAATAAATGCTTCCTTTACTTCTCTCTGTAATTTCACAAATCTCTTCCATAGATGTAGCTGCATAGCCCTTCTGTGAAAACAGACTTTCTGCTTTATAGGCAATTTCTTTCTTTATCTCTTCTGCGCTTCTTCTCATATTCACACCTCTTTAAACCGACCGTTCAGTCTAATAATAACAAATTAAAAACCTCTATCGCAAGAGGCTATATTCCTTATTTAAGAAAACGTACTTTCAAACCACGTTCGAATCATATGTATGATTCCAATTTTAAATCCTAATTTAACAAGAACTACGCCTCCCGCAGCTAATAAAAATAACACTACTTTCCCCTTGTTTTTCACTTTCAGTTCCCTTTTCATTTCTATTCCCCTTAGTACGTTAAAAATATTAATCAAACGTTTGTTTAACTGTTGTTATGCATATGTAAGCCAACTAATCAAACGTTTGTTTAAAAAGAAATACGCCCGTTATAGGGCGTATTCTCATCAATCACCGCCGCCTCCGCCACCATCGCAGCTACCTCCGCTATCTCCGCCAAAAGATCCCCCACAATCATGTGATCCTCCATGCGAGCTATCATTATCAGATCCAGCAAAGAAAAATAATGGTGATGAATTGTTAGATGAATTATGAATGTTATTTTGTTTCGTAAGATTTACCTTCTTTTTGTTTGATCGAACTGCTGTTACGATCGTTCCAACTACAACAAATAATAGTATGACAATAATAAATTCCATATAAAAGCCTCCCTTAATCTTCGAATAATTGAATGGTTCTTTCTAGATTTTCAAGTGAAATGAAGCGCGATTCACGAAGGATCTCTTTTCCATTATAAAATAATAAAACTGTTGGCCCTGTAAATACTGCATATCGCCCCGCAATTTCTTGCATGTCTTGTAGTAATATTTCTACTTTCTCTACGTATTCATAATTCTCTAGTACGCCATTTACTTTTCTTAGCATAACATCACAAACACCACAATTTTCTGTTTTAATAAAAAGCAGCACTAATTGTTGTTCTTCAATATATGTTGCTAATTCTTCTATCGTTTCAAATGTATTCATCTTATCCCTCTTAGCGTAATTTACGAAATACTTTACCTTGATACATACGAAAAGCTGAACTATCTTTAATCTTTCTCTTTTCCATTACCTGCTGAAAACGAAGCATTTTTGCTGTTAACTCTTCTTGTAATTCTTTTCTCTCTGCTTCATCATAACAGCACGCAATTAAGTCTTGTATTTTTAATATATCTTTTTGTAGTTCCATTTCTGGTGGAATCATGCCCGCATTTTTTAAAATTTTATAACTCATTCTAAGTTCTGGAGGTACCATTGAAAGGTCTTCTAATTGTAGTGGTTTTCCTTTTCCCGGAATATGATCAAGGTCTCCATTCCGTATTGCTTGTCGAATTTTTTCTTCAGCAATGTTCAAAAAGACATCCACACCATTCGCTCCTTTACATATTTTTACTATTATTTTACATGATATTTTCTCATCTTGCTACGCTATTACAAATTGACCCCATACAATTTTTTCTCAAATTTAATTACGAGGAGCCTTTTCCCCCCTAATCAATATTTTATTTTCATGTGTAATCTGTATTAAAGCCACTTCATATTGAGAAAGTCTTTTCGAGTCCAATAAAGCGTTTACACCAAATCTTACATTTGCTACGATTTAATCACCCCCAGCTCCCTTGTATAGACTTCGTGATGTCTGATCATTTTTATCAAGCTTTAATACGTCTAGATTCATTTTGGTTTATTGGCGCATGCCTTTAAATATATTTTTTATTTTGAAAGGAGAAATGACTATGAAATCAAAAAAATTCACGTTGCTATTACTATCCCTACTACTCTTCTTACCTCTTTTTCTCACAAACTTTATTACTCCAAATTTCGCATTAGCAGATTCACCAAAGCAAGGTCAAAAAATTGTTGGGTATTTTCCTTCGTGGGGCATTTACGGACGTAATTATCAAGTTGCAGACATTGATGCATCAAAGCTAACTCATTTAAACTATGCTTTCGCTGATATTTGCTGGAATGGAAAACATGGAAACCCTTCTACTCACCCCGATAATCCAAATAAACAAACGTGGAACTGTAAAGAATCTGGTGTACCACTGCAAAATAAAGAGGTCCCTAATGGCACTCTCGTACTCGGCGAACCATGGGCTGATGTCACAAAATCTTATCCAGGATCGGGTACAACTTGGGAAGATTGTGATAAATATGCCCGCTGCGGAAATTTCGGAGAACTGAAACGATTAAAAGCTAAGTACCCTCACTTAAAAACAATTATTTCAGTTGGTGGCTGGACTTGGTCTAACCGTTTTTCTGATATGGCCGCTGATGAAAAAACAAGAAAAGTATTCGCTGAATCTACAGTAGCTTTTCTTCGCGAATATGGATTTGATGGCGTGGATTTAGACTGGGAATACCCGGGTGTTGAAACGATTCCTGGTGGTAGTTATCGTCCTGAAGATAAACAAAACTTCACCCTACTCCTTCAAGATGTTCGAAATGCATTAACAAAAGCTAGTGCAGAAGATGGGAAACAATATTTACTAACAATCGCTTCAGGTGCAAGCCAACGTTATGCGGATCATACAGAGCTAAAGAAGATCTCTCAAATACTGGATTGGATTAATATTATGACATATGATTTCCACGGTGGATGGGAAGCTACTTCTAACCATAATGCAGCACTATACAAAGATCCAAATGACCCAGCAGCGGATACAAAATTTTACGTAGATGGTGCGATAGACATTTATACAAATGAAGGGGTTCCAGCGGATAAACTCGTATTAGGTGTACCTTTTTACGGACGTGGATGGAAAAGTTGCGGAAAAGAAAATAATGGGCAATACCAACCTTGTAAACCAGGTAGTGACGGAAAGCTAGCTTCTAAAGGTACTTGGGATGATTATTCTACCGGTGACACAGGTGTCTACGATTACGGTGATTTAGCAGCTAATTATGTGAATAAAAATGGTTTTGTTCGCGGATGGAACGATGTAGCGAAAGTACCTTATTTATATAATGCGACTACAGGAGCGTTTATTAGCTATGATGACAACGAATCTATGAAATATAAAACAGACTATATAAAGACAAAGGGTTTAAGTGGCGCAATGTTTTGGGAACTAAGCGGGGATTGCCGTACAAGTCCAAAATATAGTTGTAATGGACCAAAATTACTTGATACGTTAGTAAAAGAATTACTTGGTGGACCTATTACTCAAAAAGATACTGAGCCCCCAACAAACGTAAAAAATATTGCTGTTACAAATAAAAATTCAAACTTAGTTCAATTAAACTGGACTGCATCTACTGATAACGTAGGCGTTACTGAATATGAAATTACTGCCGGAGAAGAAAAATGGAGTACAACAACAAATAGTATTACAATTAAAAACTTAAAACCTAATATAGAATATACAATTTCAATATTAGCAAAGGATGCTGCTGGGAATAAATCACAGCCTACTTCCATTCTTGTAAAAACAGATGACGCTAACACAACACCTCCTGATGGAAATGGCAATGCTACCTTTTCAGTCACTTCAAATTGGGGAAGTGGTTACAACTTCTCGATTGTAATTAAAAATAGCGGAACGACCCCAATTAAAAACTGGAAATTAGAATTTGATTATAACGGCAATTTAACACAAGTTTGGGATTCTAAAATTAGTAGTAAAATAAATAATCATTACGTAATTACGAATGCAGGATGGAATGGTGAAATTCTTCCTGGTGGGTCTGTTACAATCGGAGGAGCAGGAACAGGGAATCCTACTGAATTTTTAAATGCATCCATTAGCGAAAACTAAATGTAACCTCCATTAATTATTTTACTAAAGTTTGAATTTAGGTTTGAGTGCTCTGACCTAAATTCAAACTTTTAATTTTATGAAAAATCACGAATATATATTACGATAACCTATTATAATCATATTTGGTTTCTAATATGAAGTTCATGTGAAGTTCATCTGAACTTTACATGAATTTCCTTCCAGTTCTATTGTCTTCTTATACTAATCACTTTATCCTTTACATATAGGAATTATTTTTCATTCCACTTCACACTATCTATATATACAAAGAAAAGATAGTGGCCTATTAGGGAAAGGCATCTAAATATAAACATAACATAAGAAAAAGCACGCTTATAAGCGCACCATAAGAGTGCTTCTTCATACAATTCTCATGTAAGAGTTCTCGAAAATCATGTTAATCACAAAGAAAAGGCCTTAGCTTATATAAGCTAAGGCCTTTTCTTTGTGATTATTGTTCAGCGTTCCATTCTTCTATATTCCATACTTTTGTAATCCACGCTTCATAGAAAGAAGGCTCATGTGAGACAAGTAAAACTGTTCCTGTATATTGTTGTAACGCTTCCTGCAAAGACTTCTTTGTTTCTATATCCAAATGATTAGTCGGTTCATCTAAAATTAAAACATTGCTTTTCGTTACGATAAGTTCACATAAACGCACTTTCGTTTGTTCTCCGCCGCTTAATAATCGAATAGGTTTTAATACGTGCTCTTCTTTCAAGCCACACTTTGCTAATGCTTGGCGTACTTCTTTCCTTGTCATATCTGGTCTTTCTGCCCAAACTTTCTCTAATGGTGTTGTTTCTGAAGCAAACTCTTCCTGTGCAAAATAGGCAGGATTTACTCGCTCGCCAACAGAAATTGAACCACTTAGCGGCTTTATTTGGCCTAATAACGTTTTTAACATCGTCGTTTTTCCGATTCCATTATGACCAACAATCGCTATCTTTTCTCCCTTTTTCACTTGTAAATTCAACTCTGGACATAACGGATCACTATAACCTATCCTTAGTTTCTCAGCCTGCAATATACGACTTACTGGCTCCTCAGAAACAGTAAAATCAAAACGGGATCGAGTTACATGATTAACCTTTTCAATCCTTTCCATTTTCTCTAATACTTTCTCTCGACTTTTAGCCTGTTTCGCTTTTCGAATTTTATTTTTTTGAATAAATGTTTCTAACTGAGCAATTTCTTTTTGTTGTTTCGCATGCGCCGATTGTAATTGTTTCCTTTGCAATTGATAACTTTGCACAAATTTTTCATAATTTCCTACGTACCGCTTCACTTTCCGTTCTTCTAGATGATAAATAACATTCGTAATACTGTTCAAAAATAATTCGTCATGTGAAATGATTACATAAGCTTTTTCATACAGTCTCAAATACGATTGCAACCATTCTATATGAGTTGTATCTAAATAGTTTGTTGGCTCATCTAGCAATAAAACATCAGCTTTTTCTAAAAGGAGCTTCCCAAGTAATAACTTCGTTCGCTGTCCTCCACTTAACTGTGAAACATCCTTTTTCAAACCTATTTCAAATAAGCCTAAGCCGATTGCTACTTCTTCAATTTCTGTATGAATTTGATAGAAATTAGAACTTTCCAATATAGTTTGTAATTCTCCATACTTTACTAACAGTTTTTCTATCTCTCCTGCCCCATTCATTTCTTCAGCAATTTTTAACATTTCACACTCAATCGCATACAGATTAGAAAATGCACTTTGTAAGTATCCCTCAATTGTTATTCCCTCTTGTAAATCCATATGCTGCTGTAAAAAACCTATCTTCACATGTGGAAACCATTCAATGTTTCCGTCATCATGTATAAGTTCTCCTGTTAAAATCCTTAACAATGTTGATTTTCCAATTCCATTTTTCCCAACTAATCCAACATGCTCGCCCTTTAATAGTCGAAAACACGCATTATATAAAATGGTTTTCTCACCATACGAATGACTTAAATTTTCTACTGTTAATATACTCATTTTTTTCTCTCCTCTACTTATAGTTCATAAGCTAAATAGAGAGAACAACAGTATAAAGCCTTATTTAATTGTATATATAAAAAATGGGTAAGGTGAATACACCTTACCCATTACATATTATCGTAAAAAAGGATTAAGGTTCTTTACCTGCTGTCTTCAATTTAGCTTAATTGTTAAAAATGGGCAGACTTCTCCCGTATCAAGCTAAAACCATTTGAAGAACAGTTGATAAAGTCATTTTATCCTTTCACTCCTTTAACATTTGTTATATTAAGAGTATAAACTACTCTGTTATATTCTATTCTCTATTTTTTCTTTTGTTCCTTCTCCGTTTTTTCATTTTCTGCGTAAATTTCTTTATACAACTTTTCTAATGCATATGGACTTGTAAAGATGAGCGTTAACGATTTCCACATATAAATTCTTCTTTGTAGTTCTATCCCATACTCTTTACTAACCATATTTTTCACTTCTGGAATATGTTCTTCGTTTTGAAATTGTTGTACAGATTTCAATTCCTTCGTCTTAAAATCCGTTAAAAGGCCTATTACAGTTCGTCCATGTTCCTGCGACCTTTCTTCTAAATCAAACTGAATGGAATGAACAAAACCTAAAACGTGAAAGATTTGAGCATGCAACCCGACAGCAGCACGCTGTTCCATTAAGTTGTAGCACTCTCGTTTTAACTCTTCTACCATTTCTAAAGAATTTCTATTAACTTTTCTTTTGCCAACAAACATAATTTTTACAATATGAGCGACTGCTCCCATACTTTTCAATACGCTCTCTAAAACTTCTACCGCATCTTCCACATAACCAGTTGAAATTATAGAATGAATAAATTCATCTAATAGCGCTTGAAACTTTTTAACTAAATGTAAATCACGTAATTCTGGAACATCTTTTCTCAATTGATCCCGGCCTTGAACCCACTTTAAAACTTCTGTCATTTCTTCTTCTCTTAATTCATGATGTTCCATACCATACTTCATTAATAAGATATGATTTTTTAATAAGGACTTTCTTTCTTCAATATTATCAACTGTTAACGAATCAACTATTTGCTCTATAGATTTCATCTTTCTCCCCCTATATAAAAAAGCCTCTTAACAGTAATTATACCAAAAACTGTTAAAAGGCTTTTTCTATTTTTTCATATACGGGGCTAATACTCTCAGAATTTCTTCCTTATCCTTCTTTAACTCAAGTGATGTTAACATATCCATCGTTCTCGGCCTAGGTAATTTCACTTGTACCTCACCAACTATTGAGGCTGGTCTTTGAGATAATATAAATATGCGGTCCGAAAGCAAGATAGCCTCATCTAAGTCATGTGTGACCATAACGATTGTTTGCTTCTCTTGATGCCAAGAGTTTAAAAGCCAGCTATGTACTTCCATTTTTGTAAAGGCATCTAATTTTCCAAAAGGCTCATCAAGTAGCATAATTGGCTTTTCACATAAATATGTGCGCAGAAAACTAATTCTTTGACGCATACCACCAGACAATTCATCTGGATAATGGTCTGCATATTCATCTAGCTCAAATTGCTTTAATGCTTCCATTCCCTCTGTTAGCCTTTGTTTTTTCGGTTTCCCTTCGATTTCCAATGGAAGAACTATATTTTGCAAAGCTGATCGCCACGGCAGTAATAAATCCTGTTGCGGCATGTAACTTACAACATCTTGCTCTTGCATTTGCTTATCTTTATACGTTACATTCCCACTTGTTGGATTTTCAACATTTGCAATCATATTTAATAATGTGCTTTTCCCGCAACCACTTGGGCCTACAAAAGAAACGAACTCTCCCTCTCGTATAGAAGCACTAATATTTGCTAATACATTCTTTCCATCAAAAGCTTTTACAACCTCTTTTATTTGTAATCCACTCATTTTTCGCTTGGAAGGAACTCATTTGTAAAGGCATCTTTTACATCAATCTTCTTCTTAATAACTTTGTTATCATATAAGAAATTCATGTAATTCGTCCAAACTTCTTCCTTCTGTACTCCCCATGCTTTTGCATCATCTTGATACTTCGTACTTAACCACTTTTGACTTTCTTGTACTAAGTCTTTATTTACATCTGGAACAGCTTTAATTAAAATATCAGCAGCTTCTTTCGGCTCTTTAATTGCAAAATTATACCCTTCTGTCGTTGCACTCATAAACTTTTTCACAAAGTCTTTATCTTGCTTCGTATGTTTTTCACTCGTAATCATAACAGGACTATAGAAATCAAGCGCTGGGTCTAAGTCTTTCACCATAATCGTATTTAACTCTTTTCCTTGGCGCTTCGCTTCAATTCCATCCCATCCGTAATAAATCCATTCAAAGTCTGCATCACGGCCTATTGATTTAAAGAAATCGGTTTGTCCTAAGATGATTTTTTCAACTTTATTAAAATCAGCTTGATGTTTCTCCATAATTGTCTTCAACGTTGCTTCTTCTGCTGGTCCTCCCCAGCCTCCGTAACGTTTACCTTCAAAATCTTTCGGTGAAGTCATGTTATCTTTCTTAAGCGATGCAAAAGCTGAAGTGTTATGCTGAATAATCGCTCCGACAGATACAACAGGAATACCTTCCACACGAGCCAACGTTACATTTTCTTGTGCGCTTATTGCGAAGTCAGCCTTTCCTGAAGCTATCATTTGCTCCGCTGTCACATTATCACCAGGCTGAATAATTTCTACATCTAAGCCTTGCTTTTTATAATAATCTTTCGCTTGCGCTACATATAAGCCAGTATGGTTCGTATTTGGAAACCAATCTAATACTACTTTTACTTTTTGATCTTTACTTGCACTATCTTCTTTCTTCGCCGGATTACATCCAGCCACACCTACTGCTAATAAGGCAGCCAACATAACTTTTAAACCTTTTTTCATTTTCTGCCGTCCTTTCTATATATCCATGGTGCTGTTATTCTTGCCATAAACTCCACGATAAAATACAGGCATAATGTCACCATAACAATAATCGCTGCCACACCAAATACTCGGGCTGTTAAAAAGGATTTTGTAGCTCGCGTAAGCATAACTCCTAACCCTTCACTGGCACCGAGCCATTCCCCAATAATCGCTCCCATTACGCTATATGTAACTGCAATTTTTAACCCTGAGAAAAAGTACGGAAGCACTGCTGGAAACTTTACTTTCTGGTAAACTTGCCATTTCGTTGCCTTCATCGTTTGCAACAACTTCAACATATTTTTATCTACCGTTTGAAAACCTTCTAAAATGCTAAGCGCAATCGGGAAGAAACAAACGAGTATGACTACCATTACTTTCGGTAGCATTCCATATCCAAACCAAATAATAAATAACGGTGCAAGTACAACGATTGGAATCGTTTGCGAAATAACAAGCAACGGATTTATTAAAATACGAAATAAAGGGATAACATCCATAATAATTGCAATACTTGTCCCAATTAAAATCGCAAAAAACAGTCCGATTAGAACCTCTTGTAACGTTTGCATCGTATTCGGTAATAGTAAATCTTTCATTCCAATTAATTCTTGAACAATGGCAGAAGGCTTCGGTAAAATCCACGGTTCAATTTTAAATAATGAAACAGATCCTTCCCATATCGCAATGAGAAGGATAAGCCAAATAGTTGTAATTATTTTAGATTGCTTCTGGTTTTGCATATTCATCACGGTACTTCCAAACCTTTTCATCTATCGTTACACCAGTGCTTGGACGATAATGGATTTTAATAGAAGTAATCACTTCCTCTGCTCCAGCATCCACACACGCTTGTTGTGCACGTTTAATGACATCAAGAAGTACATCTAATTCTCCTTCCAGCGTTGTTTCCATTGCCCCTACTTCATAACGAACTCCCGATTGTTGTACAACCTCAATTGCTTTATCAACAACAGAATACACATCTTTGTTCTTCGCTTGTGGTACTACTGAAAATGAAATTGTAACTTGTTGTGACATAGTAAAATCCCCCTTATAAAATAAAATGTTAAAACAAGAAAAGGCTTTCCTACTACGTAGGAAAGCCTTGTATGCAAGTTATTATAGAATAACATATGCTACATCACTTTAAGTAACTCCCTACGCTGGCATTATCCAGATCAGGTTGAGGGTCGATGTTTGTTTACATCCTCTCAGCCAATTGGCTCCCCGGTCCTTAATTCGTTTTCATTGTAGCATGATTTATTTTATTGAACAAACAAAAGCACGTATAATCATTTCATTTAACTTTTGAATTCCCCTATTAACTCTTGTAACTCCTGTGAAAGCCAGCTTAAAGAGCTAGCTAATTCAGCAATATCCTGTACAGACATTTCCTGTTCTTTCATACTTTCTTCAACATTACTATTACTATTCGCATACGTATTTGCGATAAGTGATAATTCATTTATAACCCGCACAATATTTTGGCTATTTTGCAATATATCACTTGAATTGTCAGAAACAACTCTAACTTGATTTGTAACAGATTGTGCTGATTTTGAAATTCCATCAAAGAAAGCACCACTACTTTCAACAAGTTTCATTCCAGATTCTACTTCTTTTAAAACATTTTGCATTGAAACAACAGCTTCTTCCGTCCCAGCTTGTGTTTCCCCTATTAATTTTGCTATATCTTTTGCTGACGCTGCGGTCTGCTCTGCTAATTTACGCACTTCATCCGCAACAACGACAAATCCCTCACCAGTTTTCTCAGCACATGAAGCTTCAATAGTAGTAGCATTTAGAGCTAGCGAATTCGTTTGATTTGAAATACCAGTAATTACTGTTATAATTTCACTAATTTCTTTCGATCTTGTTTCCAAAGAATAAATAATAGAAGATAAATCTTGTACTGCATTTTGTATTATGTTCATTTGATTAATCGTCTGTTCAATAATACCATTCCCTTTTACTGAATGATGCTTTGTACCTTCAGACTCTTTCGCCATTTGTTTTGCAGTATTAGTTATCTCTTCCATCCTATCTTCCATTTCATATATAATCTCTAAATACTTTGGTACTGCAGTTTCTTGTAATTGAATACCAGCCCTTAACTCAACTATAGAACTTACGATTCCTTGGACTGCCATGCTATTCTCTTTCGTACTCACTGACAATTCTTGTGAAGATGAGGAAACCTGTTCTGCTGTCTGCTTCACTTTATCTATAATCCCTTTAAACTTCTCGATGGTATTATTAAAATACGCATTAATAATACCAATATCATCTGGTCTTTCCTCTAATTTAATACTTAAGTCACCTTCACCGACTTTGCGCAATCCTTCACGTAAATCCCGCAATGGAGCAAGTGCGTTACGTACGATTAGAAATTGAATAACCGTTGCAATTAAAACAGAAATACAAATAAACAGTAAACCTTGTATAATGAACTTTTCTTTTGTCATAGGAACAATAGAAGCATCTACATCGGCTGCAACGATTGCCACAATATTATCTTTCTCATCTTTAATTGGCTCTAATATCGTTACCCATGATCCCAATGCGTCTTCATATACTACTGTCATGTTTGCTTTTTTTGTGCTCATTACTTTATCATATGCTTCCATCCAAAGATCTGGTTGTTTATAATATTCCCCCGGTCTTACTTCTACAACATTTGCTAAACCTGTGGACAAATCAATGATTTGTAGCTCACCTTTTTCATTTTTTTTCGCTCCAACAATATACGTTTGTCCAACACTGTTCAATTCTTCCGTTGATTCATCTAATTTCTCTGTTAACTTCTCTCTTTTTTCTCTTTCTGCGGTTGGATTTTTTGCAACATCTCTTAATATTTCTGCGTCTAATTTATGTAATACCGTATCTCCTGTTTCAAAAGAATGCCTTTCAAATATAGACATCATGCTATTTTGAAACATGTTAAAACTTAACGCTCCCATAGTACCAACAAGCGTCAAAATAACTGATACAGTTAGCAATACATTTTTTTGAAGAAATGATAGCTTGTGCCAATATTTTTTCATTAACATCACCTTTCTTAATTAACTTACTATAAAGTAACGCTATTAAAATATACACCTTATTAATAAATGATAATTATCCTCATTTGTTTACACACAAAAAAAAGACCAATGAAAAGAGCATTGGTCAAGACCAACCCTATCCGTCCGGTAACTGGCTAGCATAGCCTTACGGCCTTAGCTCCTGTAGTTTTGCGTCCTAATGTTTCCATTAGTTTGCCTTTCTCGCTGAACGAGTTGAACGATATGGGAGTTCTATGAGAATTAAAGTATTCTCTATCAAAGATTACAACATAAAAATTAAAATGTCTACCTATTTAGAGATGCAAATGTAAAGTTTCAACGTATTATTTTTTCGAAATAATTTAACAAAGTTCGTGAATGTTACAATTCTTGTGTTATATAATAAAAAATGTATATAACACAAGGATTGTTTTGAGTATTTAATTTAATTTTCATTCAAATTAAATTATTTAAATATATCTTAACTAATGAATTTCGGAGGTAGTTTATTATGTTTTGGCTACAATTTCTTACGTTACTACTCTGCATTTTTATTGGCGCACGCCTAGGCGGAGTTGGTCTAGGAGTAATGGGTGGCGTTGGTATGGCAATACTTGTTTTCGTCTTCCACTTACAACCTACAGCTCCTCCTATTGATGTAATGCTTATGATTTTAGCAGTAATTACAGCTGCCGGTGCACTGCAAGCCGCTGGAGGAATGGACTACCTTGTTCATCTGGCTGAAAAAGCATTACGAAAAAATCCAAAGCGCATTACATTCTTTGCTCCAATTGTTACTTATTTATTTACACTGTGCGCAGGAACTGGTCACGTTGCTTATTCTGTACTTCCTGTTATCGCAGAAGTCTCTCGCGAATCTGGGATTAGACCGGAACGACCAATGTCAATTGCCGTAATCGCTTCCCAACAAGCAATTACAGCTAGCCCTATATCAGCTGCAACAGTTGCTCTTTTAGCAATGTTAGCTGACTATAAAATCACTTTATTAGATATTTTAAAAGTAAGTATTCCTTCTACCTTCATCGCTTGTATGGTAGCTGCATTTGTTGCTAGCAAAATGGGGAAAGAATTAAATGAAGACCCTGAATACTTGAAACGATTAAAAGAAGGAATGATTCCTAAAATTGAAGAGAAGAAAGAATTTGTTGGTTTAAAAGGTGCTAAACTATCCGTTATCCTTTTCTTAGTAGGAACTTTCCTTGTCGTACTTCTCGGTTCATTTGAAGCACTTCGTCCAGGATGGATGGTCGACGGGAAGTTAGCTCGTCTTTCCATGCCAAACACAATTGAAATGGTTATGTTAACTATCGCAGCTCTTATTATTATTTTCTGCAAACCAAATGTAGAAAGCATCGTGTCTGGTAACGTCTTTAAAGCGGGGGCAACAGCAGTTGTTGCTATTTTCGGTATCGCTTGGATGGGAGATACTTTCTTTAACGGAAACTTAAATATGATTCAAGGATCAATTCAGCACCTAGTAACAAGTGCACCATGGCTATTTGCCATCGCATTATTCATTCTATCTATTTTACTATATAGCCAAGCCGCAACAGTACGTGCTTTAATGCCTCTTGGATTATCACTCGGTATTCCACCAGCACTACTAATCGCGATGTTCCCTGCAGTAAATGGATATTTCTTCATTCCAAACTATGGAACAATCGTTGCTGCCATTAACTTTGATCGCACTGGTACAACTGGCATTGGTAAATATGTTTTAAATCATAGCTTTATGATTCCAGGCCTAATCGCAACATTCACTTCTATCGGAATTGGAATGCTCTTAATTTCAATTATGTTTTAAAGAAAAAGCACAAACCTACAGTTTTAAAGGGTTTGTGCTTTTTTAATCAAACGTTTGTTTAAATAAACGAAACAACTCATTTTGCAACGCTACAAACCTATTCCGTTTCAAATAATCCCCCCTATTTCTAATTATCAATACCCAAAAAGCTATGTAGCATTTTAATACTACATAGCTTTTTTCTACAAACTCTTATTTACTTCCTCTACTAACTTCTTCGTACTTTCATACGCAGATTCTGCTAAACTAATTGCAGAAATAACTGAAACACCGTCCGCACCTGCTTCTATAACTGAAGCTGTATTTTCAATTGTAATGCCACCAATCCCAACGATCGGTATTGTAATTCCTTGTTCTCTAAAATGAGCTAAACCTTTCGTTCCTTGCACAGCTTTCGTATCTTTTTTCGTACTCGTTGGGAAAATAGGACCAACACCTAAATAATCAGCTCCGTTTTCAATTGCCCAATGTGCTTCTTCAATTGTATGTGTAGATACACCAACAATTTTATCTCCCATTTTTTCACGAACAGAAGTAATTCCTTCATCATCTTGTCCAACATGCACGCCATCTGCATCTAACTCGATAGCTAGTTCCACATCATCATTTACAATGAATGGGACACCGTACTCCTTACAAATTGCTTGTAGTTCTTTTGCGAAACAAATACGTTTCTCTCCCGTTAAAGCCCCTTCCCCTTTTTCACGGAATTGAAAAATTGTTATACCGCCTTCAAGTGCATCTCTCAACACTTGTAGTGGCTCCTTTGTACAATTGTTACTTCCCATAATGAAGTATACTGATAACAATCTAGACATTTCAGCCTTTGTAATACGTGACATCTAATTCCCCCTCCTTACTATATAAGCTCAATCTTCCCATACTTCTCAATATCATCTGAAGTTATATTCGCTAACTGATTTAAAAATTCAATTTGGAAACTACCAGGTCCCTGCTCCACCGTCTTAGCAGCTGCCAGTTCCGCAGCTACACCATAAAACGTTAATGCAGCTACTGCTGCCTTTACATAATCCTTTTCTACTGCTACAAATGCTCCTATTACAGAAGTTAGTAAACAACCAGTTCCCGTAACTTTCGTTAAAATAGAGTGACCATTTCGAATAAGAATCGTTCGCTCTCCATCTGTAACAACATCTTCTTTTCCAGTAATCACCGCAACTGTATTTAATTCATCAGCTGCCTGCCTTGCGATACTTACGATATTTCCATTTCCAGCACCGGCGTCTACTCCTTTAATTTCCCATCTCTCATTAATAACGTTCGCTATTTCAGCTGCATTTCCGCGGATAATCGCTAAATCAATTTCAGCTGGAATATGTCTTGCAACTTCTGTTCGATACGATGTTGCTCCTGCACCAACTGGATCAAACAATACTGGTACATGATTCACATTTGCTGATTTACCCGCAAGTAACATCGCTTCTACTTCTTCAGGACGAAGTGTCCCCATATTTAATACTAACGCTCCAGCAATGCTAGCCATTTCTGCTACTTCTTCTTTTGCATACGCCATTACAGGCGATGCCCCTAACGCTAACAAACCGTTAGCTGTAAAATTTGTTACAACAACATTTGTAATATTATGAACGAGCGGATTAGATTCTCTCACCAAATCCACTACTTTACTAATTTCTTTCATATTCATCCTTCTCATCCCCTAACTATAGTGATGGGAGATACACAAAAAGACACTTTGCGCGTACGCAAAGTGCCTGAACATGTGCTTTTACACTCTCCCTACGCTGGCATTATCCAACAGGTTCAAATGGTCAATGACGGATTAGTCATACTCTCAGTTTGCATCCACAAACTCCCATGTGTTTTGTATTCTTCTACTTCAAAGTCTACTCTTATTCTACTAAAATAACAAGTTCTTTACTTTTCTATTTCATATAGAAGCAATAATAAAACAACACGCATAATAAATATCTATTTCTCATAGTCTCATCATGGTGCATATTATGTTCTATCGCCATCATTCACCTTCAAATGGATGTTATCCCACTAAAAAACGTTCAAATCTGGAGCGAAACTGAATCTCAAGAAGATGTATGCTATAGTTAACGTATGGAAATTTGAAAGGATGTTTTAAATATGTCAAAAAGCGTTATAATCGCTGAAAAGCCTTCCGTTGCACGTGATATTGCGCGTGTACTTAAGTGCGATAAAAAAGGAAATGGCTACCTTGAAGGTAGTAAATATATTGTAACTTGGGCTTTAGGTCATCTTGTTACATTAGCAGATCCAGAAAGCTACGATGTGAAATATAAAAAGTGGAATTTAGAAGATTTACCGATGCTACCTGAGCGTTTGAAATTAACAGTTATTAAACAAACTGGGAAACAATTTAACGCTGTAAAAAGTCAGCTACTTAGAAAAGATGTAAATGACATTATTGTAGCGACAGATGCTGGACGTGAAGGAGAATTAGTCGCTCGCTGGATTATTGATAAAGTTCGAGTTAACAAACCGATCAAACGTCTATGGATTTCATCTGTTACTGATAAAGCGATTAAAGATGGATTCGCTAATTTAAAACCGGGTAAAGCATATGACAATTTATACGCTTCAGCAGTTGCACGTTCAGAAGCTGACTGGTATATCGGTCTTAACGCGACTCGCGCTTTAACGACTCGCTTTAATGCCCAGCTGAATTGCGGCCGTGTGCAAACACCTACTGTCGCTATGATTGCTAATCGTGAAGATGAAATAAAGAACTTCAAAGCTCAAACTTACTACGGCATCGAAGCACAAACGACGAATCAGTTAAAGCTGACTTGGCAAGATGCTAACGGTAATAGCCGCAGTTTTAATAAAGAAAAAATTGATGGCATTGTAAAAGTTTTAGATAAGCATAATGCTACTGTTGTGGAAATTGATAAAAAACAGAAGAAGTCATTCTCTCCTGGTCTTTACGATTTAACTGAATTACAACGTGATGCAAATAAAAAGTTTGGTTACTCGGCAAAAGAAACATTAAACATTATGCAGAAATTGTATGAGCAACATAAGGTGCTAACGTACCCTCGTACAGATTCACGCTACATTTCATCAGATATCGTTGGAACACTTCCAGAGCGTCTAAAAGCGTGCGGAGTTGGAGAGTACCGTCCTTTAGCATATAAAGTATTACAAAAGCCTATCAAGTCTAATAAGTCATTTGTTGATGATAGTAAAGTAAGTGATCATCACGCAATTATTCCGACAGAAGGATACGTTAACTTCTCGGCCTTCACAGATAAAGAACGTAAAATTTATGATTTAGTTGTAAAACGTTTCTTAGCTGTTTTATTCCCGGCCTTTGAATACGAGCAACTAACGTTACGCACAAAAGTTGGTAATGAAACGTTCATTGCACGCGGAAAAACTATTCTGCATGCCGGTTGGAAAGAAGTATATGAAAATCGCTTTGAAGATGATGATGTAACAGATGACGTAAAAGAACAACTTCTACCTCACATTGAAAAAGGCGATACATTAACTGTAAAGTTAATTATGCAAACATCAGGTCAAACAAAAGCACCTGCACGATTTAACGAAGCGACTTTACTTTCAGCAATGGAGAATCCTACAAAATATATGGATACGCAAAATAAACAACTTGCTGATACACTAAAATCAACTGGTGGATTAGGTACTGTAGCAACGCGTGCTGATATTATTGACAAGCTATTCAATTCATTCTTAATTGAAAAACGTGGTAAAGATATTCACATTACTTCAAAAGGCCGTCAGTTACTTGATTTAGTGCCAGAAGAGTTAAAATCACCTACACTAACTGGTGAGTGGGAACAAAAGCTCGAGGCAATTGCAAAGGGTAAACTGAAAAAAGAAGTATTCATTTCAGAAATGAAGAACTATACGAAGGAAATTGTTTCTGAAATTAAATCGAGTGATAAAAAATATAAACATGACAACATTTCCACGAAGTCTTGTCCAGACTGTGGCAAACCAATGCTAGAGGTAAACGGCAAAAAAGGAAAGATGCTTGTATGCCAAGACCGTGAATGTGGTCATCGTAAAAATGTATCTCGTACAACAAACGCTCGTTGTCCGCAATGTAAGAAAAAGTTAGAATTACGTGGTGAAGGTGCGGGACAAATCTTTGCATGTAAATGTGGCTATCGCGAGAAATTATCCACATTCCAAGAAAGACGTAAAAAAGAATCTGGAAACAAAGCTGATAAGCGCGATGTTCAAAAATATATGAAACAACAGAATAAAGAAGAAGAACCATTAAATAATCCGTTCGCAGAAGCTTTAAAGAAATTAAAATTCGATTAAATAAAAAGGTTCCTACCTCTATCGGTAGGAACCTTTTATTATTAATGAATAATTTTACTTCCTTTTGCGTTCTCAACGAATTTTTCACTCGATTTGTTAATTGGTGTTTTCAGTAATAACGCAGCAACAATCATAATTACTACGAAAGCACTTAACACAAGTAAATCTCGAGTTACAATATCCCATAGCATTCCGCCTACTGTTTCACGAATTGCACTAATTGCGTATGTGAACGGTAAGAACGGATAAATTGCTTGGAAGAACGCTGGTGTCATTTGAATTGGGAATGTTCCACCCGATCCTGCTACTTGCAGTACAAGTAAAATGATCGCCATCGATTTCCCAACGTTTCCGAAAATAGAAACGAGTGAGTATACGATACAAACGAAGACCCCACCAATAAATAAACTAAATAATACAAACCAGAACTTATCGACTACGTACGTACCGAGTAAGAATATATCTCCCATCGATACGATAAACGCCTGTGAAAGACCTATCGTTAAGAATGTTAATAAACGTCCGAAGTAAATTTCATGGCTCTTATAATTCGCGCCCTCTTCGTGTACTTCTACTGTTAATAATGAAACCATTAATAATGCGCCTACCCATAATGCAAGCACTGTATAGAATGGTGACATTGCTGAACCATAGTTCGGCATCGCAAATAATTTATTCTCTTTTAAATTTACTGGATTCGCAAAGTAGTCACTTTGCTTTTCAACATCATTTTTCAATAAGCGTATGATGTCTTTTATATCCTCTTCCGATTCAAAATCACGAATTTTATTTGCTAAGTCTTTAATCTTTTTCTCAGTCTCCGGCATGTCAGCTTTAATATCTGCTAATTTTTTTCTACCGTCTACTAAGCCTTTTGATGAATCTTCTAGTAGCTTTTTAACATCTGGAAGCTTTTTGTCTGCTTCTTTTAAAATTTGAGATGTGTTTTTAGACATACGTTTCGTACGTTCAATTGCTGTGTTAAAGTTTGGAACGATTTCTGAATCATATGTTGCTAAGAAATCGCCTAATTGAGCTGAAGCATTTTTAGTCGCTTCATTAATACTTTCTACAACCTCTTTTGTAGGCTTCTGTCCATTGTTAATTAGTGTAGTTGCCTTATTCGTTGCATCTATACCTTTTTGAACAGAATTTTGTATTTTGTTCAATTTTGCAATTCCGCCATTAAGGTTTTTGTCACTATTTACATCTGCTAATACCTTATTTGTGCTTTCTAGAACCGGAATTGCATCACCAATTAAATTCTTGGTAGCTTTTAATTGACCATTTAAATCGTTTAAAGATACTTTTGCCCACTCTAAATCAGTAACACCTTTATTTGATATGTTTGCTTTAGCATCTTCAACACCATTTTTAAACTTATCATATTCATTTTTCACACTATCGTATGCTTCATTTGCATCAACTTTAGCTTGATCGACTGCGCTAACTGCTTTTTTGTAATCTGCTACAAACGTTTCATTATAATCTTTTTCCGCTTGATCAATTAATCCATTTGCTGCATCTAATTTTTGATTCGCTACATCTGTTACATCTTTCTTTACTTCTTGTCCTGTACCGATAACATTTACAATATCTTTAATACCGTTGTTTGCATTTTCCATGCCGCTTTTTAGCTTAGTTAAGCGATCCACTCGCCCTTGGAAAAAGCTTTGACCAAAATCAGTCGTCGCCGATTTTTGTAGTTCAGTAAATACATTAATAAGATATGCAATACTATCTGTACGACCTTGAAGATTTTCAGAAACCGCATTAAGATCTTGTTTTGCCTTTTCTGGATCAAATTGACCATTTTGCAATCCATTCACAACACTTTTCCCGTATGTTGTTCCTGCACGTGCCGAGTTTAAAACGTTATTCACTGTTTGATTAATATTTCTTGCAATGTTTTTATAACCTTCATCGTTCAACTTTGAAAGATCCGGACGCGCTGGAAACTCCGGCAACCCTTTCATACCAGAAAAATCTATTCCCGGGTGCATTAGAAAATCCGTAAAAGCATTAGCTTTTTCCATTACATTTTTAGCCGCTGTTAAATGATTTCGTATCGTCCCAGGTGCATTTTGCAATGTTTGATCATTGTTTGCAAAGAACTTATCTAAGTTCCCTAACGCTTCTTGCCCATCATTAATAACACTTTCTACAACTGGCAACTCTTTCTGTGCCACTTTCACAACATCTTCTGCTCGAGTCGCATCATCTAACGCCTTATCCATTAATGTATTCATTTCTGGGAACTGCGCTTCTAACTTAAAGACAAGATCTTTTACTTTTTCGATACTTGGTAAGTTTGTTTCTAAATCGATTCCAAGGTCATTGAAGATTTTAAAAATCTCACCGTTCGCTGTTTTAACGAAGTTTTTACTAATTTCTTCCGTAATACCTGATGCACCTTTTGCTGTAATTTTCGGTGCAATCGCATTTACCTTTTCATTTACATAGTAATCAAGTTCTGGCTTCTGCGGATTTTCATCCAGAACAGTTGCAATCTTTTCAGAGAAATCTTTCGGGATTGTAATACTTGCATAGTAATCCCCGCGCTCAACTCCGTAAATTGCTTGTTTTTGATCTACAAATTTCCACCCAAGATTTTTGTTTTTCTTAAGAGAATCTACAATCTCGTCCCCGATATTGATATCTTTCCCTCTTAAATTAGAGCCTGCATCTTGGTTAGAAACTGCAATGGGAACCTCTTTTGTATTTCCATATGGATCCCAAGAAGCTTTAATGTTAAACCATGCATATAACGATGGTAAAATCATTAACCCTAAAACAATAACAATTGCAGCCCAATGTTTAGCTACATTCCGTAAATCTGTCTTATAAATACGCCAAATTTGTTTCATAGAAGTTATCACCTAATTATATATTTTTCCTTCTTTAGAAAATGATACATACATTTTGCAATTATATCACTTTCTGCATCGTGGATTAACCAAAAACGAACTATTTTTTCCCATTAACTTTGACTTACTACATTATATAACGAAGTCAGTCAAAGTATGAATACAAAATGACCAAATCAGTTTTACATTCAATAATAACAAATATATAGGAAATGTCATAAAAAATACAAGTATTTTATCTTGGAAATACTTGTATTCCTAAAAAAAATCCTCACAGCTTTTCATCATCTGTGAGGTTTTCTTCTATTATATATCTACTTGTACTTCTACACCGAAATGATCTGAAATTATATTTCGGTTTGTACCATTAAAAATGACTTTTGAAGAGCGAACTTTTTCACTTTGGTTACACAATATTAGATCGATTCGCAAATTATGTTTATTTTCATCCCAACCAGCAATCTCACCTTGGACAGTTGTTCCTTCATCCTTCTCTGTTGCTAGTTCATATGTGTCATACAAACCTTTTTGTATCATATACTCATAACCCTCTCCTTGCAAACGGGCATTATTATTAAAATCACCCATTAAGAAGGAAAGTTCATTGCGATTTACACGCTCCATTAAACGATCAACTTGAACTTTGAATGGCTCTTCTTCATCATTCCACCAACCGAGGTGACAAGAGTAAAACGTGATGTTCTTACCATTATAAGCAATTGTTGCACTTACAATTTTGCGTGTTTTCCAATACGTTGTATCCTTATTTTCTGATACAAAAAACGTATCTTCATTTATAACATTATGTTTCGTTAGAATCGCTAATCCTTCTTCATACACATCATATCCAATATGAGAAAAATCCCAAGTAATATTGTAATCTTTTACATGTAACACTCTTAACTCTTCTAATAGTAAAAGTCCAAAATTATCTTTTTTCTTGTGACCGCATACATTTTCAGCTTGTATAGACTGACTTACTTCTTGCAATGCGATCACATCATAATCTTCTTCTTGAATGACTTTAGCAAGATATTTTATCTTTTCTAGTTGATTCTCTTCTTGCCAAGAGTGACAGTTTAAAGTTAGCAATTTCATCTTATTACGCACCTAACATATCTTGAATGTCTGACTTTAATACATCAGCTTTCGGGCCATATACTGCTTGTACACCTTTATCTTTTACGATAAGTCCTAAAGCACCATTTTGTTTCCATTGTGCTTCTGGTGCAACAACATCTAAATCTTTTACTGTTACACGTAAACGCGTCATACAAGCATCTACGTCAGCAATATTTTCTTTACCACCTAATAAATCAATAACTTTTGTTGCTAATGAACCATCTTGTACATTTCCTGTTCCTTCTGATGACTCATCTTCATTATCAATGTAATTACCTGCACGGCCTGGTGTTGGTAAGTTGAACTTTTTAATTAAGAAATTGAATAATGTAAAGTTCAGACCGAAGAATACTAATGAAACGATAACGAAATTGATTAAATCTCTAGTTAATCCTGCATTAACCATCATCGGTGTACGAGTAATTAACTCAATAAATCCAAATGCGTGAACACGTAAGTTAATTAAATCTGCTAATGCGAATGCAAGTCCTGTTGTAATTGCATATACAACATACAATACTGGAGCAATAAACATGAACATGAATTCAATTGGTTCTGTTACACCTGTTAAGAATACTGCTAATGCTGCAGATAAGAACATTGGTTTATATTTTGCACGCTTTTCTTTATCAACATTACGGAACATCGCGAAAGCAATACCCATTAACGCTGCTGTTGAACCGATAACTTGTCCAGCTTTGAAACGAGCTGGTACAACATTATTTAATAGATCGTTATATGCTTTTGTATCTCCATTTGCTAATAAGTTATTTAAATCTGTAATCCATGCAAGCCATAATGGATCTTGTCCTGCTACAATTTGTCCCACTTTTGAGCCAGTTAACATCGTATACGTTCCGCCTAGCTCTGTGTAGTTCATCGGAATCGTTAACATATGATGTAAACCGAATGGTAATAGTAAACGCTCTAACGTTCCATATACAAATGGTGCAACAACTGGTGCACTATCTTTAGATGCTGCAATCCAGCGACCAAATTCATTTAATCCACTTTGGATGAATGGCCATAAAAGTGATAATACAATTGCAGTAACTGTAGACCAAACAATTACAACGAATGGTACGAATCGTTTTCCATTAAAGAATGCTAATGCCTGTGGCAGTTTGTTATAGTTATAATATTTGTTATATAAAGTAGCTCCTAAGAAACCTGTGATAATCCCTACGAAAACTCCCATGTTTAATGCTGGTGCACCAAGTACAGAAGTAAAGTAATCTTTTACAACTAAATCTCCTGCTAATACTGAAGAAACTGTCGCTTTTGAATCCGCTAACATTTGAGCGTTTACGCCAAATATAGCTCCTGTAATTCTGTTCGTTAAGACGAATGCTAATAGCGCTGCAAATGCACCACCTGCGCGATCCTTCGCCCAAGATCCCCCAATTGCTACTGCGAATAAGATGTGTAGATTTGTAATAATTGCCCAACCGATGTCTTCCATTACGCGAGCGATTGTATGAACTGCGTTAATATCCCCAGCAGACATCCCAATTAACTTACCGATAGAAATCATTAAACCAGCTGCTGGCATTACAGCTACAACAACTAATAATGCTTTCCCGAACTTTTGCCAAAAATCAAAAGACGTAATTTTCATCTGTTCTTCCTCCCCTTTATTTATAACAACATAATGATTTAAATTATAATTTCTGTTTCTATTATGAAAACGATTCCTTATACTACTTTATTTTTATCTTTACGCAACCGTTTTCATAAATCTATTTTAATAAAAGCGTTTTCACTTTGCAATAGAAATTTATTTTTTTTCATAAAAAAAGATGCTCTAAGAGCATCCTTTTTTATTACGAAATGCGATAAACCCTTGTTTCATAAGGCTTTAACGTAATTGTCGTCACTTGTTCATGTTCCGCAACTTTATAGTTATTTAAAAGCAAACGTTTGCGTTCTAGTGCAAATGAGCCCTCATTATACACTGCTTCCTCTTTTGAGATATTACTAATTACAACGATTTTTTCATCGTTTAATGTACGAGTATATACATAAATTTGCGGATCATCTTCTAAAAGTAAATCGTACGTACCGTAATTCAGTACATCATGCTCTTTTTTCAGGGCAATCATTTTCTTATAGAAGTTGAAAATAGAGTTTTCTTCATCCTTTTGCTTTTCAACATTAATTTCTTTGTAGTTTGGATTCATACCAAACCAAGGTGCACTTGTTGTAAAGCCAGCATTCATCTCATGGTTCCACTGCATAGGTGTACGTGAATTATCGCGGCAAGAAGCCCATATAATCTCCATCATATCTTGATGTGATACACCCTCTGCAATTTTCTCGCGATATAAATTTTTAATTGCTACATCATCGTAATCTTCAATATTTGGGAATTGAACATTCGTCATCCCAATTTCTTGTCCTTGATAAATAAATGGTGTACCGTGCATAAAGAAATACATTGCTCCAAGAGCTGTCGCACTTTCACGCCAATATTGTTTATCATCTCCCCAAGTTGAAACGATACGTGGCTTATCGTGATTCTCAATATATAAAGCATTCCATCCTTTATTTTCTAACCCTTTTTGCCATTTTGTTAATACCTTTTTCAATCCTACAACATCAAGATCTTTCTTCTTCTCTGCATCCCATAAACTTAAATGCTCGAATTGGAATACCATATTGAACTTACCTTGCTCTTCTCCAACCCAAAGCTCAGCATCTTCAATCTTAACGCCATTCGCTTCACCAACAGTCATAATATCATACTTAGAAAACGTATTTTCTTTTAATTCTTCTAATAAAGGTTGAATACCATCCACATTCATATGTTTATCAAAAGATGGTACATACTTTAGTTCTTTTGGATTTGGCATATCTTTAAAGCCATCTTCTTTTTTAATATGGCTAATTGCATCCACTCGGAAACCATCAATTCCTTTATCAAGCCACCAATTAACTGTATCGTATAACACTTCGCGAACTTCTTTATTCTCCCAGTTTAAATCTGGTTGTTTACGCGAGAATAAATGTAAATAATATTGTCCTGTTACTTCATCATATTCCCATGCCGAACCATTAAAAATACTTTCCCAGTTGTTTGGTTCCGCACCATCTTTACCATCGTGCCAAATATACCAATCACGCTTCGGATTGTCTTTAGATGAACGCGACTCAATAAACCATGGATGTTCATCACTCGTATGATTAATAACTAAATCAATAATAAGCTTCATATCACGCTTATGAACTTCATCTAGTAAAGCATCAAAGTCTTCCATCGTACCAAACTCATCCATGATATCTTGATAATCACTAATGTCATAACCATTATCATCATTAGGTGACTTATACATTGGACAAATCCAAATTACATCTATACCTAAATCTTTTAAATAATCTAGTTTCGCAATAATACCTTGTAAATCTCCAATACCATCACCATTTGAATCCATAAAGCTACGTGGGTAAATTTGATAAGCAACCGCTTCTTTCCACCATGTCTTATTCATAGTCATTCTCTCCTTTTGCATCCCATCGGAAAATTTATGCAAACGTTTTCGTAACACTATCATAACAAAATATGAATAGTTTGCAACTGTTTTCATTGAACTCTATGTAGATTCCTTATTCTTATGCTTTATTTATTTCTCACAAAAGCAAATCTCATTCCTCACCTGCTCTTGTCCACGCACGTTACATACGCTTTTCATATATTAATAAAAAGCACTGCTTATTTTTAGAAAGGAGTGATAAATTGAAACAAACAAAATTAACAGGTCGTATCGTTGTTCCCTCAGATCCTGACTATGACGTAGCCCGAATGAATTTAAATTTAAGTATTCCAAAACTCCCTTGTATTATTGTCTTTTGCCAAAATAAAAATGATGTGTGCAACGCCTTAAAATGGGCACGCGAACGTCATGTACCATTTCGCTTAAGAAGCGGCCGTCATAGCTATGAAAATTTTTCTCTTTTAAATAGAGGACTTATTATTGATGTGAGTGAAATGCATCGCATTACTGTTAATACAGATACATTAACAGCAACAATTGAAGCTGGTGCAAATCTTGGCACTGTTTATAAAGAGCTTTGGAATTATGGTGTGACAATACCGGCTGGTACAAGTGCAAGCGTTGGAATTGTTGGATTAGTACTTGGCGGTGGTATCGGTATGCTTTCACGCTTATTTGGATTAACATGTGATCAATTAGTAGAAGTTGAAATGGTACAAGCGTGCGGTAAATTTGGAGCAAAAATCATTCGCGCAAACGAACATGAAAACCATAACTTGTTTTGGGCATGCCGCGGCGGCGGCGGTGGAAACTTCGGAATTGTTACTTCTTTAACTTTTCGAGTGCATCCTATAAAGAATGTATCAATCTTCTCAATTACATGGGAATGGGAAGATTTTATCGCTGCATTTCAAGCGTGGCAAAACTGGGCACCTTATATAGACGAGCGTCTCACTTCATCAATTGAATTATTCGCAAAGCAACGAAATAAAATTGAAGTAAAAGGTGAATTTGTTGGCCCTTCCTCTGAACTCTATTCCTTATTATCTCCTCTTCTTGAAACTGGTACCCCCTCACTTTTTATAGATGAAGTTCCATATATAAAAGCTGTTCAATTCTTTAATAGTGGTAATATTCCTGAAAACTTTAAGCGTTCTGGTTCCTACGTGTATAAACCTATCCCTCTTAAAGGAATTCAAATCATGCAACATTTTCTTTCTCATGCTCCAAATAAAGGTGCGAGTATTTGGCACCAATCGCTCGTGGGCGCTGTTGAAAATATTCCGCCTACTGAAACAGCTTATTTTCATCGTAAAGCAATTATTGCGCAAGAATACATTACCTCTTGGAAATGCGATGATGAAAAAAATCTTAACATACGCTGGGTTAAAGATTTACGAGAAAGCTTAGATCCTTATACACTAGGTGACTATGTCAATTGGCCCGATATCGACATTAAAAATTGGCAAACTAGTTATTATGGTCCTAACTTTCAAAGATTGCGTAAAGTGAAAACCATATATGATCCGTGCAATGTTTTTCATTTTCAACAAAGTATCCCTCCTTTTCATACGTAAAAAAGGAAGAACAGAATGCTGTTCTTCCTTTTTACATTGAAAATCGTTCAATTGTTTGTTTCAAGTCCGCTGCTTGCTTCTCTAAATCCTTTAATAATTGATCGATTAGTACCATATTTTTTGATTGTTGCAACGTCACACGCGCTACTTCTTGTGAACCAGCTGATGTTTCCTCAGCAATTGCTGCTACAGCCTTCGTCTGTGCTCCTGTTTGATGAATGTGACTCACTTGTTCGTTCATATAGCCACTAATTTGCTTCGTTGCATCGGCAACTTCCATAATACTCGATGACATTTCTTTTAAAATTAATTCGGTAGCTGCCCCACGTTGTGCCTCTTCTTTAGCTGTTTTCACTTGCTCTGTCATTTTCAATGCGACTTGTTGCACTTCTTCTTGCATATTCTGTAATAATTGCGATATATTTCTTGCAGAATGATCGCTTTCATCAGCAAGTTTACGTACTTCTTCAGCTACAACTGCAAAGCCCCTTCCATGCTCTCCAGCACGGGCTGCTTCAATAGAAGCATTCAGTGCTAATAAATTCGTTTGACTAGCAATCTCACTCACAACAGAAACGATATGTTCCACTTGTTTCATTCGTTCTTCTAACTTCTGTACATTTTGCATCGAATTTTCATTTTCTTTTGCCAATGTTTGAATACCTTGAATTAAGGAAGTAAAGACTCGTGTACTTTGCCCTAAAGCTTGAACCATTTCTAAAGACAACTCGTCAGACTGTTTTGCTTTTTCTTCTACTTCACTTGCAATGGAAGTTGTTGTATCGACAGCCGAAACAATCGCCTGAATGGACGCTGCTGATTGCTCCGCGCCAGAAGAAATCTCTGCAAGGGTTTCAGACACACCTCGTGCTTGCTTTGTTGCTTCCCCTGTTTGTCTTCTAATTTGCTGAACTTGATTATTTGTATACGAAAATGTAGTATCAATATTTTTTACCATACCTCTTAAGTTCCCTAGCATCATATTGAATGCAACACTTAAAGATTTAATCTCATCATCTGTTTTTGGTAACGGGACATCTTCACGAATATCACCATCGGCGGCCTTCCTTGCAGCCTCCTCCAATTTTCGAAGCGGTTTAATTAAAAAGATTGCTGCTCCATACGCTAAAATTCCAGACCATACTACACCTAATAACATAACGATAATATTATAGACAGTTTGACTTACATAACTTTGAAAATAATCGTATATCACGTAAATAAAAAATATACTTGTTGAATATGTAATAAAAGCTAAAACTGTAGTAAATAGCATAAGTTGTGTACGTAAACCAAAGGAAAAAGTTTTCTTCTCCTTTTCCATTTCTCATTCCTCCTCATAAGTAATATACATACTATCTATATATTATTATCCATATTTTCCTTATAGAAAGATATATCGATTTTTGTTTTTTTATTTACATATTCATTACATTACTTTTTCTGTATATACAATAAAAATAATGTATACTTTTATTTGGATGCCAATTATATATTCAACTAAATAATGTAAGGTTAGGTGATTCTATGTTAAAAACTTTAGATCGTTTAAATGTTATAAACAGATTGATATTGTTAGTGGCAGTACCCATTCTTTCCATACTAATTATTAGCGTTGTAAATTATATAAATTTACAACAAATGCACAAACAGCTTCAAACAGTATATGTGGATCGTCTACAACCTATTAAATGGCTAGGCTCTATTGAGAGCAGCATGTACCAAGAGTTTAGTTATGTAAAGGAACTCATTATTACTGAAGATGAGAATCGACGTACTACAATTTTAATTAAATTAAATGATGCAAATAAAGAAACCGAAAAATTACGAGCTCAATATGAAAATACATATGTAACAGGCGAAGAAAAAAAACTCCTCAACCAATATAAAGAAAAACTTGCAAACTATGAAAAGCATCGTGCTCAAATGCTTGATCTCATTAAAGAGAATAAACTTAATCAAGCATATTCATTTTATCTAACTACAGTTGAACCTAATTTATCGGCTACAGTAGATTCTTTAAAAAATCTTAGTGATTATAACGAAAAGATAGCTGAAAATCTGTATAATGAAAGTCAACACTCTTATAAGCAAGTGATAAGCGTAACAATTACTTTATTCATTGCATGTTTAGTTCTTTGCATTCTTATCTCCTTATTTACTGCTAAATCTATTATCAATCCAATCAATTCATTACGAAACATAATGAATACAGCTGGAAAAGGTGATTTAACCGTTGCTGTACCAAAACAATATCGTCATGAATTTGGTCATATGTTTAATAGTTTTGATGAAATGATATTAAATTTACAGCAAATTATTAACAATGTGATTCAAACAAGTGCAAAAGTAAAAGGCTCTACAAACCACATTGTTGAAACAGCAACCGTTTCCTCTTCCACTATGGATAACATTGCAAATACAATGAAGCAGTTGTCTCACCATATTAATGATCAGTCTGCGAATATTAAAGATAGTTCTACAGCTATGGATGAAATAGCAAATGGCGTGCAAAGCATAGCTGAATCTTCTACAACGATTTCAAACTTAGCTATTTCTACTTCTGATAAGGCGAATATAGGAAGCGAAATCATTGAGAAATCCATTTCTCAAATGACAACTATCCATACCGTCATGGATGAAATATATAAAGTGGTAGATCAATTAGTTGTTCGTACACAAGATATCGATAAAGCATTACAAACTATTACTTACATTTCTGAACAAACAAATCTATTATCTTTAAACGCTGCCATTGAATCTGCTCGCGCCGGTGAACATGGAAAAGGATTCGCAGTTGTGTCTGAAGAAGTTCGTAAGCTTGCTGAACAATCAAAACAAGCAGCTACAGATATAACAAAACTAAACTTACTCGTACAAAATGATACAAAAGATGTAGTCAACGTTATGGGGAAAGGACAACAAGAAATTCAAGAAGGCATTCATGCCGTTCAAAATGCAAAATTAGCATTCCATAATATCGTGAATCATATTAATGAGGTTACAGATCAAATACAAGATATAACAGCAAGTGCAGAAGAAATGTCAGCAAGCTCAGAAGAAATAAATAGCGCACTTATTAATATCTCTTCAATTTCACAAAATATAGTTTCGGAGACTAATTATACATCTCAATCTTCACAAGCCCAGTCGGTATCAATACAGGATATTACAAATATGTCTCTTCAAATGCAAAAACTTGTTGAAGAATTAGAAGCGTTCGCAACTCAATTTAAAATTAAAAATTTGTAAGCATAGGAAAGACCACCTAAATTAGGTGGTCTTTCTAATTGAATTATACATTCAGATTTATTTATATAGGAACTATCCTCTGAAAAAAATGAAGGATTCTGACAATTTGTGGCTAATAACAGAAATAAGGGGCAACATTTGCAAAATATATTTTTGACTGGGGGTTTTGTATGATTCAGGTTCGAAATCTAGTAAAATCATTCGGCTCACTTGATGTTTTAAAAGGAATTGATTTAGAAGTAAAAGAAAAAGAAGTTGTTGTTTTAATTGGTGCCAGTGGTTCCGGTAAAAGTACATTACTTCGCTGTCTGAACTTTTTAGAAATGTACGATGAAGGTGAAATTCACTTACAAGGGGAACAAATTGATCCTAAGCATTCAAATTTAAACAAAGTCCGCGAGAATGTCGGTATGGTTTTTCAGCACTTTAACCTCTTTCCCCATATGACCTCACTAGAAAACATCATAGAAGCACCTATTCATGTAAAAAAATTAGAAGCAGCAAACGCAAAGGAAATCGGAAATCAGCTATTGCAAAAAGTCGGCCTACAAGATAAAGCAGATGTGACGCCTCACCTCCTATCAGGTGGTCAAAAACAGCGCATTGCTATAGCACGAGCTCTTGCTATGAACCCTAAAATTATGCTATTTGATGAACCTACCTCAGCCTTAGATCCTGAACTTGTTGGAGAAGTATTGCAAGTTATGAAAGAACTTGCTGAAGAAGGAATGACCATGATTATTGTTACTCATGAAATGAATTTCGCAAGAGATGTAGCTGATCGCGTCATTTTTATGGATGATGGAAAAATTGTAGAGGACGCTCCGCCAGCGCAATTCTTTTCAGCTCCATCACATGAACGAGCAAAACAATTTTTACGCAACGTTTTATAATGTAACTTCTGTTTCAAACGAAAAGAAATACATTCATACGGTGCACAACTCAATAACATACTTAAAACCATCCGTATGATCAATATATAGGAGGGGTTTTATGAAAAGAAAACTATTAACCATTGTTGCGAGTATTACATTATGTACATCCTTCATACTAGGAGCCTGTAGTAAGGAAAGTGCTACTACTTCTTCAAATGGTGAAAAAGAATTCCGTTATGCGATGAGTGGCTTATATAAACCTTTTAACTATAAAGAAAATGACGGAAAGCTTGCCGGTTTTGATGTGGAAATTGGTGAGGCACTTGCGAAAAAAATGAATATGAAACCCACTCCTATTACAAATCCGTGGGAAACGCTAATTCAAGGTCTACAATCGAAAAAATATGATGCTATATTGGGCAGTATGGCAATTACAGAAGAACGCTTAAAAGCTGTTAATTTCTCAAATCCTTATTATCGTTCTGGTGCCCAAATTTTTGTGGCTAAAAAGAATACATCTATCTCTTCCCCAGAGGATTTGAAAGGTAAGAAAATTGGTGTTGTAAAAGCTAGTACCTTTAAAGACCTTGTTGCAAAACATACAGATCAAATCACAGAATATGACAGCGATATTACTGCACTTATGGACTTAGAGCCTGGGCGTATTGATGCAGTAATCACTGATCAAATGGTCGGTTTACGTATGATCAAAGAAGGGAAATCAAATATAAAAGAAGCTGGAAAACCATTAAATCTTGATGAAATGGGAATTGCTATTCGTAAAGATGATAAAGAAATGGTTGAGAAAGTAAATAAAGCTTTAGATGAAATCATTAAAGATGGTACGTATGAAAAAATTAGTAAAAAATGGTTTGGGCGTAATATTCTCGGTGAAGAGGAAAAAACGAAGTAAATTAGCTAGTCAAATGTTTCATACATTATGCCCCACTTTTTATGTGGGGTATTTCATTCCCTACCAAAATCCATACAATATGAGGTGACACATATGTTTGAAATTTTTATGTCTACTTATCCCACACTCTTAAAGGCTACTATTGTCACATTACAATTAACACTAACATCCCTATTACTCGGTTCACTAATCGGATTACTATTCGCCTTTTTTCGAATCTCTAACAATAAGGTTTTAAATAGTATTGCTCATGTATATATTGCCATTATTCGTGGTACACCTTTAATTGTTCAAATTGCCATTCTCTATTTCGGTATTACATCAATTATTGTCTTCACTCCTTTTTGGGCAGGGGCAATTGCTTTAGCAATCCATAACGGTGCATATATTACTGAAATTTTCCGCGGATCCATTCAATCTGTCGACCGTGGACAGTTAGAAGCCGCTCGCTCTCTAGGTATGCCTTATCCTTTAGCAATGCGCCGTATTATATTGCCGCAAGCATTTCGTCAATCTCTTCCTCCTTTAGGAAATCAGTTTATTATTGGATTAAAGGATTCTTCGCTCGTTGCATATGTAGGATTGTCCGAATTATGGGGATCAGGTTTATCAATTGCTGCAAGTAACTTCCAACAATTAGATACATACATAATTGTTGGTTTATATTACCTCGTACTTGTTCTTCTATTTACTTACTTTGTTAATCTTTTAGAGCAACGATTACAAAGAAAAGAAACCAATTCAGTTCAAGTTAGTAGAAAGAATAAAAAAGAAGTCTCTTTATAAGAAAAAGCAAGCCTAAGATGGCTTGCTTTTTCACTGCAAAATATATCAATTTTTACTGATTTACTTTTTTAATACTCTCTTCTTCCTCTATATGTTCCTCACGATATGAAATATTATGAGGATCTAGTCCATTTCCTAAAGAACCATAGAAATGCTCTCTATGCGGATCCACTAATTCACTTCCTTGATAATACACACGTGGTGTATTCCATAGCGCTGCCAAAGCTTTTGTCATTGGCATCTCATGATAGCGTTCCGGCCACATTTCTTTAATTTTCTCTTTTACTAACGGATAGTATTTAGAGCTCATAGCAGGGAACAAATGGTGTTCTGTATGATATGAGAAATTGAAATGTAAAACGTCTACCCAGCGCGGCACTGTTACTGATAAACAGTTTGCTAATGGATCATTTACTGGAACAATTGGATTTAAGCGGTGATTTGTTGCGATATATGCCATTACAATAAAGTTAGCAATTAACAACGGAATCACATATGCAAATAACCATTTTCCAGGTCCCATAATAAACAATAAACTAATCCAAACTGTCCAAGGCAAAAGAAGTTGAAGCCATACAGATTTTTGATTGGATGACTTAAATTCTTTTATAAAATGAAAGAACATTCGAGTCGAATGCAATGTAAATTGAATGGTTAATGACAGAAAACTAAAGAATGAACGTACATGAAGAGGCATACGATATACCCAGCTCAAAAACTTACTCTTCTTAAGCTTCTCAAGTGTCGGCCATGCATCTGGATCATTCTCTTCATGTTGTGTATGAACGTGATGCGTTGCATTATGCCACTTTCTCCAAAGTTTAGGACCTGTTGATAATGGCATAAATGCGATCGCGCCTAAGAAATCACGAAGCCATGCTTTTCTTACAACAGTTCCATGTAAAATTTCGTGCCCTAAAAACCCAAGTGAAGCAAAACATAATCCAAGAACAATCGCAATTCCTAGATTCGCCCACACATTCAATTCAAATACACCAATCGATATTAACCCCGCCAATGCCACAAGCAAATAAGCCAGTCCACCAAATAAACGAGTAGGAACTGGTTTAAATGCTTTTTTCGGCAAATGTGGTGATACACGTGCTGCATACCACCCAAACGTATGAAGCTCCTTCATCCTTTTGCCCCTTTCTTATGCCGCGCCTTGCGCAACTTACATGTATCAATTCTTGCTTCCAGATTGATTTTACTAGGTGATCAAAAAAGCATCTATTATAAGGAAAATATACTCACTCTATCGTCACTTATTTTTTCGCTTTTATTATCAATGAAAAACATTTCTCTTTTTACTCTCTATCAACCTTTCCACATGATGAATCATATCAATAGAATTTCTATATTGTCAACAACTTTTATGACCTAGTAATAAAAGTTGGTTATATTTTTATAATCATACTTTATTTCACTAAAGAAAAAACATAGACTTTATAAGGTTTCACCCATCATGCATATACATACACTGACATACTATAGACTCTATGTTATTCAAGAACTCTCGGTGTAAACAACAAATAAACTCACCTGAATCTAGCTTTACACAACTCCTACCTCTTCATACCGATGACATTAAATAATTATATTAAAATAATTTTATCTTTCTTTTAATAAAAATAGACACCTTATAAAACAACACACATGAATTTCATATCATATGGAAATATTAAAAGGAAAATTGTTCTAAAATCGGGAGGTTTTTATAATGACAAGCGATACATTTCCACAATTTCCATTATCCTATTGGATTGAATCTACTCAAGTCCCTACTTTTCCTCATTTATCTGAAGATACAAAAACTGAAGTTGCTGTTATCGGAGCTGGGATTACAGGCATCACGACTGCCTATTTACTTGCAAAAGAAGGTATGAACGTTGTTTTAATTGATTCTGGCCTCATTTTAAATGGAACGACTGGGCATACAACAGCAAAGGTAACAGCGCAACACGATCTTATTTATGATGAATTAATCAATCATTTCGGCTTGGAAAAAGCGAGGCTTTACTATGAATCAAATAATCATGCTCTTCAATTTATAAATGAGACTGTACAAACATATAAAATCGACTGTAATTTCTCAAATGAAGATTCATATTTATATACAACTACTGATAATGGATTAAGAAATTTATCAAAAGAATATGAAGCCTATCAAAAATTAAATATACCTTGTGACTATGTTCAATCTCTATCGATTCCGATTCCCGTACAATCTGCACTGGTCATGAAAAACCAGGCACAATTCCATCCCATCCTTTATTTGAAAACACTTTTAGAAAAATTTGTGGAGATGGGCGGAAAAGTTTATGAACAAACAACAGCTATTGACGTGGAAAAAGGTGATTATCCACAAGTCATTACAAAGAACGGACATCGCATCACTTGCAAATATGTTGTCTCTTGCTCGCATTTTCCTTTTTATGATGCAAATAGCTTTTTCTTTACACGAATGTATGCTGAGCGCTCTTATGCTCTTGCAATCAAAGCAAAAACGGATTATCCAGGTGGCATGTATTTAAGCATTGATGATCCCAAACGCTCCTTACGCTATACAACAAACAATGGGGAAAGATTAATTTTAATTGGCGGAGAAAGTCATAAAACAGGACAAGGAATTAACACGATGCTTCATTACGAAGCACTGTATTCTTTTGCGGAAGCAACGTTTGGAGTAGATGAAGTTCCCTATAGATGGTCAGCACAAGATTTAATCACGCTAGATAAACTTCCTTATATCGGACATATTAACGAAAGGAATCCAAATATATTTGTTGCAACTGGATATCGTAAATGGGGAATGACAACTGGAACTGCTGCCGCTCATTTACTGAAGGACTCCATTCTAAAAGTCCACAGTCCTTATAAAGAACTGTATGCACCATCACGCTTCCATGCAAATCCAGATATAAAAACGTTCCTCTCCCAGAACATCGATGTTGCGAAACATTTAATTGAAGGAAAGATCGAAACCGCATTACGTAAACCAGAAGATCTCGAAGTTGGTGAAGGATCTGTCGTACATGTTAATGGGAAACGAGCAGGTGCTTATAAGGACAAAGATGGAAAATTACATATTGTCGATACAACTTGTACACATCTTGGCTGCGAGGTTGAGTGGAATAATGGTGATTGTACTTGGGACTGTCCTTGCCACGGTTCCCGCTTTTCAATTGAGGGCGATGTTATGGAAGGTCCAGCAGATCAACCGTTAAAACGAGTTGATAATGAGTAAACAAATAAAGAAGTTCAACAGGTTTCCTGTTGAACTTCTTTATTTGTTATAAAACATTTTCAGATAAATTTCGATACAAGAAGGAAAATATTAACACCAAATAAAATAATATATTCATCTACAAATTAAAAGGGGTGAATATTATGCAACCTTCAGCTCCACCTCATCTAGAATCTACAGAAACTATCTTTTCGAGCTCTATTACAAAACTTGTTGTTTTTATTTGTTGGCTAGCCATTCTAGCTGATGGATATGATTTAGGTATTTACGGTGCCGTTCTGCCAAAGCTCCTAGAAGACAAAAGCTGGGCACTTTCACCGGCACACGCTGGGACAATTGCTAGCTATGCTTTATTTGGTATGTTTATTGGCGCTATTCTAGTTGGAACCATTACAGATCTAATTGGGCGAAAATGGACGCTTATATGCTGTTTAGCACTTTTTTCTATCACAATGGGTCTAGCTGCACTTGCTCCTTCTCCCGAATTATTTGGTTTATCTCGGTTTATCGGAGGAATTGGGTTAGGCGGTGTTATTCCAACAGCTTCAGCACTTACCGTTGAATATTCACCAAAAAAACGACAATCTTTTATTTATGCTCTTATGTTTACTGGCTATCCTTTAGGAATCGTATTAGGCGCTATTTTGTCTATGTTTATGTTAGAAGATTTCGGATGGAGAACTATGTTTGGCATCGGAATGATTCCACTGCTCCTCATTCCTTTCATTATCCGTTATTTACCTGAATCCATTCAATTTTTATTATCACGTAATCGTCAAGAAGAAGTAGACAAAATCCTTCATCGTTTTCAAATTGCATTCCATGAAAAAGATGAAATTCATCAAAACTCATCTAATATACGAAAGAAAAATGGATTCCTTACTTTATTTTCAAAAGAATACAGAAAAGCGACGCTGCTTTTTTGGATTACTTATATAATGGGAATGTTTTTAATATATGGTTTAAATACTTGGTTACCACAGATGATGCGCCAAGCTGGATACCCTCTTGGATCTAGTTTATCATTTCTACTTATGCTAAATATTACTGCCGCTATCGGTGCATTATTTGCTGGAGCAATCGCGGATCGTATAGGAGCTAAAATTGTTATTAGCATCTCCTATCTTATGGCATCTATATGTATTGGATTATTAACAATTAAACCTTCTGTGACAATCATCTATCTTTTAATTGGTCTTGCTGGAATTGGATCAGTCGGCATTACTCAAATATTAAATGCATATGTAACACAATACTTCCCATCCCATATTCGAGCTACCTCCTTAGGCTGGGGACTTGGACTTGGCCGAGTTGGTGCAATTGCTGGTCCTATTCTTGTCGGCATTATTATGACAATGCAATACGAATTAGCATGGAATTTTTACTTATTCTCATTCGCAGGTCTCATCGCAGCTATATCTGTTTTCTTTATTCCTACAAAATAAAAAAGGGCACAAACTCACTTGTGCTCTTTTTCATATACTGCAAACAACATATCTCGAAACAATGTATTCAAACTCTCAATATCAATCCCTGATCCCTTTTCAATTCCTTTTACATATTGCTGATAGTAATGAATTTGTTCTTCTAAAAATTGATTCAAAACCTCAATTTTTAATCCAACATCTAATTCAGTACCTGCCTTTTTCTTTATTAACAACTGTTCAATTTCATCTAATACGCTACGCTCTAATGATAATTCTGTAATCAATCGATCGAATTCTACAGGAGGCAAAGTTGTTTTCTCCTCTAACCACTTACAAGCTAAAATAGGACGTAATACATAAAAGTACTTTTTCAATTTTACATTCTCACCTTGCAAAAATTCACGATAATTTTTTGAAGCCATATGTAAGTAATGATATATCGTTGCTTTTGGATCAAATTGCTTATCACTCATTTGCTGAAGCTGTTCTGGAAAATGAGTGTTTTTCGAATAAAAAATTGGTGATCGAATCCATTCAAGTAAAGCTGGGTTTGATTTTGCGAATAGTTGTAACGCCTTTTTAATATCCCATCCACTTATATCTAAATCATCACTAATTGGATACTCAATTACATCTCGTTTATCATGAATTGATAAATACCACTCTACCGGATGCATATAAACAAATCTAACATCATAATCGCTATCTTTCGATGGAAATCCCCAAGCGCGACTTCCTGATTCCACTGCAAATAAGATTTTCACATCATTCTCTTTTTCAATTCTTGCTAACTCCGCTTTAATTTTCTCTCTCATTTCATACCCTCTCCATCTTCTGATTATTTCCTTGGAAATTCGACAAATATATTACTAAGTTTACTACATACTAAAATAGCTGTCAGAAAATTCCCGACAGCCTGCCAAAATCCCTTATTTTTTACTTGTTCTTTTCTGTTACACTAACCGCAATTCGTTCAAACTCTTTTTGAATCTCCTCTTTATATACATCTACTTTTGAAAAATCCATAGCCGCAATATAAATTCGTTCTAATTTATCACGAACTGATTTCGCTTTCGCTAAGAAAGACATCGCCTCATTCATTTTTGCCTTATATTGAATCGACACGTCGCGAATTTCTGTCGCATACTTCTCATCTGTCCCTGGTGTCACGATCAGGGCATACATATCTATAACTTCATCACCTTCACGGCTTGGAAAATATTCATGTGGTGCGGTACTATCAAAAATTGCAAACCCTAACTCTCTTACGATAACCATATCAAGACTATTTGGATCAAATCCACAATGATATACTTCAACCGCAAAGCCTTTTTCTTCTGCTGCCTTAGCTAATTTTTTGAGCATAGTTGATTTCCCAGAGCCTGGGCGCCCTTTTATAAAATAACGATGTGATAATCCTTCTGTTAAATTAGGAACAAAATCAACTGCTCCTTTTGGTGTAGCTGCTCCTAAAAAACGATGTTTCACAAGCGATTGTTTCCCGCCTTTATCCGTAAAGAGCTTCTGGATCAGCTGATCAGTTAGTTCATTTGCTTTATTAAAATCAATGTTATTAATATATATTTTCTCCCACTCATCATGTATAATTAGCGCCTCGTGAAAGCAAGCGTAGGCAGTTTGAAAAGCTTTGCTTGCCTCTGAAACAAATCGTTCAATTTCCACCTTCTGCTTTCTTAATTTATCTGAGTCCCAAGCAACCCCTAAATTGATATACTCCTCAACAACTCCTGGCATTTTCGGCTCGATAACATGCGGAGATGTTCCATCAACAATTCCTACTTTTAACTTCGGGATAATTACACCATCAACCGATTTATTATCGGAAGAACAATGTAAAAATTCAATATCATATCCTTTTTCAACCCATTCACGACCTATTGCCTTAATTAAAGAAGATTTCCCCGTTCCAGGGCCACCCTTTAAAATAAATAATCTGTCTAACCCTTTTAAATTCTCATCATATAAATTATGAAATCCTCTAGCTGTATTTCCACCAGCATAATAATTCAATACAGTCCCTGTCACTGCACTCACTCCTTCGCAGCATTCTATTTACATAAGCTACAATATGCGAGCATCTTTATTTGGGTGAATACCTATTTTGTATTGCACGAAAAAAGGAAATGAATTACAATTTAAATACAATGAATATTCAGAACTGAAATTAAATATGTCTTTATCAAGAGAGGCAGAGGGACCGGCCCTTTGAAGCCCAGCAACCTCAGTTTATACAAACTGAATAGGTGCTAATTCCTGCAAAATGCATTGCATTTTGAAAGATAAAACGTAACTATTGTGTGCAAAACTCATCTTTCTTGATTACGAAAGGTGAGTTTTTTTATTTCAAAACATATATTGGAGGTATGTAAAGTGAAAGTAATTGACCTATCACAAACATTTGAAAACAATATGTCCCAGTTCCCTGGAACACCAAAAATCAATTTAGGGGCCATTACAAGCGTTGAAGAGACAGGCTATCAAGTTACAGATTTTCATTCTGTCGTTCATGTTGGCACGCATTGTGATGCTCCTGCTCATTTCATCTCAGGCGCAACGACTATTGATCAATTACCCCTAGATCAATTTGTAGGCGAGGCGGTTCTTATTGATGTAACTCATGTACAAGAACGAAAAATACCTAAAGAAGTATTGCACAATGCTGACATAAAAAAAGGGGATATTGTTATTTTCCATTCCAATCTATCTACTAAGTGGAATACAGAGGCATATGAGCAAGAAGCTTTTTATCTTTCTGAAGAATTAGCCGAGGAATTAGTTCAATTAAAAATAAAATCGGTCGGTCTAGATTTCATTTCTCCTGATGAGGTAACGACAGAAACATCACCAATTCATCACATACTACTTGGGAATAATATTTATTTAATTGAAAACTTAACAAACTTAGATGCCATTCACACGAAACGTTTCTTTTTCTCAGCGGCACCTTTAAAAATTAAAGATAGCGATGGTGCTTTTGCCAGGGCGTTCGCTGTAATTTTTTAAACAAACTATACAAAAAAAGCAAAGATCATCATTGACCTTTGCTTCTATTTTTTTTATTTAAACTAAGAAAGAATTGCTCAACACGAGGACGTAACCAAGCTAAATAATCTTTCTCTCTTTTCTTTGTACAAGCTATTTCTTCTCCATCTACCATTCCGACAAGTTCTAGCTCTAACAGTTGCCTCGTAAATGCTAACATATTTATTTCTTCGTCTGGATACTCTTCTTTTAATTTCTCCTCAATTTCTCCCAATAAAAAACCGTCACGCATCATTGCCAATGCATCAATCCAAAGTGGCGGCATTTCATATTTTTCTCCTGTAATTGTATCTTTTACAATATAATTCTTTTGCTCTTTTCTAAATTGAATCGTGTGTAAACATACAGTCGAATTTAATGTTAATTCCATCATACCACCTCTTTCATAATATCTGCATAGAAAAAAGGATGCGCGTGCACCCCTTCTTTTCCTAACACTACCGAACCGTTACATGAATAACAAATCTCATGTCGATATTTTCCTCCATTATAAACGAAGTATTTTATAAAAAAAACCCTTCTTTAAACATTTTATAAAATGTTTATATTTACACAACAAGAACACTTTTCTGAAAAATATTTTCTTCTAGTACATTATACTGTCGGTAAAGAAATTTTCACTTTCGTTCCTATTCCCATCTACTTGCAAATGAAATCTCACTCTATATTGCACTGCATAACTTTCCATTAGTTGTACAACATATAAAAGGATTGCTCGTATATTACATCATTCGTAATTTGTTGGCTTTGGTTTCCCTAAAAAATCCGTTAATTTTTTTAAATACTTTTAAAGCTTCTCTTTCCTCATAAATCAAGCTTTTAAATTTGTTCATATAAATACTCCTCATGATCCATACACATGTTATCTTTCTAAATTATAAGTATGAAATTGCTCTCAGGGCAATATACAACCTTATCATACGAAAAGGAAGGAGATCTCTCCTTCCTTTTCGCTATAACTTATATCCATCTTACCCGCTCATGCAGCAGACCATCTGTAAAATTATTATGTCCTATTACAAAATTATTCATATATAAATTTAGATATTCGCCGTACTTACTTTCTGTATTTAATAATAATTCCTCGACATAGTAAGCACCTTGTCCAAAGTGATCTAATAATAAACTGCACAAGCCTGCATAAATCCCGCACCCTACTTGAAAGTAAGTTGCATTCGTTTTATATTTATGAAAAACTTGGCTACTATTCATTACATTGTACATATACGTCTCGCTATTTTCATAAACGAGTAGCACACCAACCAGGTCCTCCCCTGCAATCTCTTCTTCCGCTGGATTAAATACTTTACGATTCCATTTCCATAAATCTTCTACTTGGTCTAAGTTCTGTCTAATTACATTGGTCGTATACTCATTAATTCGGTACAGAAAGCCTACTTCCATATTGAAGTTTTTCCCTAAAATTAAAACTTCCTCATGTGGCATTAAACAACCATGAAACTCTTTCTCTCCTAACTTTACTTTATACTCTGAAGCATATACATCTTCATAAAAGTAAAGGGGACGATGATGACTCATATACATCGGATAACTCCATATCGCTTCATCTAGAAATCGCTCTACTGCCCATGAAGCATAAAGTGTATGAGGCTTTATCAGTGCTTCATCATTCAAAAATGAAGTATCATGTTCTACTATATAGCATGCTTTTGGTTTTTCATTTGGACGTTCCTTCATAAGTTCAACAACCATCCATTGCACAACACCTGGATTCATACCTGAACCTATAATTGCTTTTGTATTTGTAAATTTCTCTTTCTCCTTCTCAAACCTCGTATATCTTTCCGTAAGCTGAAAACCGATTAAACTGTCGTCCTGATCTACTGCTTCATTTTCCAAAGCTGAATTAATATAACAAATTCCAAGTTCATTACAACAGCTTAATACTCTGATCGTATCTGCCCCCGAAACATCAATAACAACACCCGTACTTTTTTCTTTCAAATGTTGTTTAAATTTCACTACATCCTGAAGGTCAATTTCATATAAAAACAATTGATCTTTCAAATTTGGAAACAACTCATCATAATAAGTCCTATTTTTTTGTTTTATATCAACCAAATGAAATGTAACATTCCTTATCGCTTCATAAATCGGATCTTTTTCATTTACTATCGCTTGATTTAAAATTGCTAAAACTGCTTTTGCTGCTCCACCAGCACTACCAAGTAATGTAATCGATAACGAATTCGGAAACTGCTCCACCAACAAAACCCCTTTAATATAGTAGTTAAGCAGTTCTCCCTCAAAAAACAAATTGAATATATGAAAAAATGGCTCGTACATATTTTTTATAATTTCGCACAAGATTAGCTCTTCATAGATAAAGCTAACATATTTCTATTCAATTCATTTTTCCCCTCATATTCAAATCGAGCTAAACAAATAGGCTCGACCTTTTCTTCTACATATAAAAGAAAAAGCCAGCCCTTTCAACGAGTCTACGGACAATGGACAGATTTCACATGTTGAATATTCACATACATTTTTGCATCACGTGCTTTTAATATTTCAATATGCCCCTCATCAATCTTCGCCATTTTTCCGATTTTATTAGATTCCTCACCTAAATCAAACACCATGATTTTGCCAGCCATTTTAATAAGCTGCTCTTCAAATGTTCTAGCTAACGTAATATTTAACGGATTCACGGGGAGTTCATTTTTATTGAGGGCATAAGGGACTTGATTTTCTTTATACGGAATTAACCATTTCAAATGCTTTAAAGATATATATACTGTTTTATAAACTGGACTATAAAAAACAATATAATCGTTCATTACACTTGTAACATAACCATGTATTGGAGCATTTCCTGCTACATAAACTTCTGTAAAAATTCCTTTAGAAGTACTTAATACTTTTCTTAAAGAAATGGTAGGCGACTCCCTCTTAATTACAGAATCAACATCTGGTTTTATTATTTCTTCATCATGTGGTCTTAAAAATTTATAATATTGTACATGATATAAAGATATATATACGTAGTCTTGTCCATTGTAAAGAACAACAATATCATTTCCCACATCTATTAATACACCTTTAAATCTTTTTTCACCGATTAATTTAACATATATATTTTCTCCAATACTTTTGTTTAACTCATTCATCTATATCCTCCTTCCTATAAATTTTTTGCTTTCCTATTTTTCATTTCAAAAAATAATCAGGGGCAATGTTCCGTCTGAATAGTAAGGACTTCCTTTTCGTACTATCCGAAATAAGAAATCGTTCTTCACCTTCAACCATAATGCCCCTCTTATTTATCAAACATTATTCTTCTTCATTCTTTTTACATTTAACTATTTGGCTCACACTCTTAATATGAGACTTAATTACATAAATAACTTCATCACAGTTTACTAGTGTAATACATTTAGCATGTACTTCGCTTAATAAACCTTCCACACATTCTGGACCGCCACGATTAATTTTTACCCACTTATACTTCAAGTCTTTTAATATATCTAAAAAAGTATCCTCATCAGAGCAGAAACATGAACTATAGCAATCGCCACATTTACTTTCTTTCACTTTCTTAACTAGACTCTTCACATGTTTCAACTGATAATACACTAATTCACCATGAGGTAATTGTAACGTTAGATAATCTTTTCCTAACGATACGAGCTCACCCACTCGACTTTCTGGTCCACGAAGGTTTACCTTTACAGTCTCACCAACTAAACATTTAATTTGGTCACAGCATAATACGTTCTCCAATTTTGTATCCCCCTTTCTTATTATCTTCCTCTACTTGATTGTCTTTGTGCACGAGCGCGACCTGAATTATTGCTACTTTCCTTACTATCGTCGCTCTCATCGCTCTCTCCGCATGCTAATGCATTATAGTTAACGCTTTTAATATGCTTTATTGCAACTAATATAATTTCTTCTTTTACGATCAATGTCACGAAATCACAAGAAACATCTTGTAAGATGCCTTCTACTTTCTCTGGACCACCGCGATTAATTTTCACCCAGCAATATTTGAAGCTTTGAAGTAGTGCTTCAAAGTCTTCTGCACATGCGCAATCTTCCCAATCGCAATCACTTGATCCACAGTCTTTCGCATTTTTTGTAATACTTTTTAGATGATTAAGTTGATAGTAATACAGTTCACCTTTTTCATTCTGCAATACGAAGTAGTCCGAACATACTGATATTATTGTTCCTTTTTGAGATTCTGGACCACCCCTGTTTACTCTCACAAAAGATCCAATTAAGTCTTTCAAAAAATCCCAATGAAATAAACTCACGAGAAAACCCCTTCCATTAATTTATAAGCTTTTGCACTGATAGTATATGTATCTGTACAGGTTACGTTCTCTATGTTTGTCCTAGCTAGAAAAAAATATGCTTTTAACATGGTAGACTACTACCTATCAATATTCGAAGAAATGCTAAAAGCTCCTTAGGCTTTTGATATCTTTAAACAAAAAAATCCCGTATGGATATACATTTCTGCATATCTTCATACGGGATTTCCCATCGTTTAATCTTCGTCTTTAACATCCATATCTTCTGGAATTGGTTCGTTTAATATTTCTTCCACTAAATGCTTATATTTCTCCATTTGTTCTAAATGTGTATTGAATTGTTCTTTATTTAATAAATATTGCTCTCCATCAAACAGTGCACGAATTTTCTTTTGTTGAATTAGCTCTTCAATATACGACTTTGGTAAATTTAAATACTCCGCAGCTTCTTCTACTGTTATATACAACGCGTTCATTCCTTTATTGTTTTTTCCTATATACTGTATCTTACTTTATTTTTGTAAACAAATAAAAAAGATTTTGTAAATGCAATTTAAAAAGAAGGTGGATGCATTCCATATATTGTATAATAATATAGTAAGGATTTTTTAAATATAGAATGGTATTACCCATTTACACAAAGGAGAGTTAACATATGGCTACTCGTCACATCATTACAATGTTAGAAAAAACATTACAGGTTGAAACAGAAAACACAATTTCTCATTTAGCTACATCTTTATCTGATCGTATTCTTTCTCAAAGCTCAGTAATACATGAAAACAATTGTTACCATACAATTGGGGAATGGTACAAAAATCATTTTTTATTCCAACAAGATGATTTCCTTTGGGCTAAATACGCTTTCTATGACGCATATTGTGAAGCTATAAAGGCAGAAGGACATCTTACAAAACGCGTCCGTCAAATATTAGAATCATTAGCTCGAATGCATGGAAAACAGTACATTACTTCTATATTAAATATGCCATTTCCTAACGAACGAGCTAAAGGGACAGCATAATATAATACTGTTCTGCTTCAGCAAAACATATATTCATTGTTTTCTAGGAAGATTTACAAATAAAACGTTCATATCATATGGACTGATGAAACCGGTGTCATTATAATGATTGAAAATATAGTAAACAGGAAAACCCCCATTTACTTATCACTCGAATAGAGAAGTAAATGGGGGTATACTTGTTTTTTATTATTTCATCATCTGCTTAATCAATTCACGATTTCTCTTCTTAAATACTTCATTATGCGAAGAAACCATTCCATACTCGCTTGCATCTGGTTGAATAAATTGTTTCGCTTTATTTACAGCATTTCCAGCATCTTGGAACGCTCCCGCAATTAAGTGTAATTTCCCTTCATGTTTTAAAATATCTCCCGCAGCATATAATCCATCTACTGAAGACTCACTATTTGCATTACCTGCAATATAATAATTATCTATAATGGCAACGTCTAACTCACTATTTTCTAATAATGTAATGTCACGCTCATATCCATGATTAATAATCACTTCATCAATAGGTAAATGGGCAACTTCACCTGTCTCGTGATTTGTTAATTCTACATATTCAATTGCTTCATGATTATCACCAGCAATTAATTTTGTAATAGAGGTATTAAAGAAACACTCCGCTGAGCTGTTCATAAGTTGCTTCACTTGTGCTTCATGACCAGATAATTCTTCTTTTCTATATGTTAAATAAACTTTTTTCGCAATTGGTTCTAACTCATTTGCCCAATCAATTGCAGAGTTACCTCCGCCTGAAATAATGACCGTTTTATCTTTGAAACGTTTTAAAGATTTAACTGTATAATTTAAGTTTGATACTTCAAATCGCTCCGCACCTTCAATTGATAACTTTTGTGGATTCAATATACCGCTTCCAGTTGCAACGATCACTGTTTTTGAAAAGTGTTCTTCTCCATTGCTCGCCTTTAACGTAAAAGTGCCATCTTCATTACGAATAATCGATTCTATTTTTGTATTTACTACCACTTCAGGCTGAAATGTTAACCCTTGTTGTACCAGTTGCTCAATTAATTTTTCACCAGTAACCGGTAATAACCCGCCAATATCCCAAATCATTTTCTCCGGATAAACATGTATTTTTCCACCTAACTGTGGTTGAAATTCTATTATTTTCGTTTTCATCTCTCTGAGTCCACTATAAAAAGCTGAATAAAGCCCTGCAGGTCCCCCGCCTATCACGGTTACATCAAACAATTCTTCTCTATCCATTCACCTTCACTCCTCAGCTACTAATAATTGATTATCATTCTCAATAAAATATAACCTGTTTCCGCAAATTTTACAATCAAAATTACTATTGACAATACACCTATATAAAATTATATTATTTAAAGAATCAATAGTGATAATCATTATCATTTTGTTAATAATTAGCAAATTTGAGATTACATCTTCTTTCATTAATATGGTTAATACTATATTGTAAAATCTCGTATTCAAGATTATTAATGCATATTTTGTATTACCACTACTCTTTCAAAAGATTACAGTTAAACAAATTATTGTATACACATATCATCTATGTTAAAGGAGAAAGACGATGAAAAAGTTATTTATTTCACTAACAGTTCTTTTCGTTCTTGTTATGAGCGCTTGTAGCAATGGCTCTACAGACAAAAAGAACGATGCAAAAGGTAGTAAATCAGAAACAATTACATACCAATCTGAAAATGGTAAAGTAGAAGTTCCTGCAAATCCAAAACGCGTTGTTGTTTTATCATCATTCGCTGGTAACGTAATGTCATTAGGAGTAAATCTTGTTGGGGTAGATTCATGGTCTAAACAAAACCCACGTTTTGATAGTAAACTGAAAGATGTTGCTGAAGTATCAGATGAAAACGTTGAAAAAATCGCTGAACTAAATCCAGATTTAATCATTGGTTTATCAAATATTAAAAATGTTGATAAGTTAAAGAAAATCGCTCCTACTGTAACATACACTTACGGAAAAGTTGATTACTTAACACAGCATTTAGAAATCGGTAAGTTATTAAACAAAGAAAAAGAAGCAAAAACTTGGGTTGATGACTTCAAGAAACGTGCACAAGACGCTGGTAAAGAAATTAAAGCAAAAATCGGTGAAGATGCAACAGTTTCTGTTGTAGAAAACTTCAACAAACAGCTTTATGTATACGGCGAAAACTGGGGCCGTGGAACAGAAATTCTGTACCAAGAAATGAAATTAAAAATGCCTGAAAAAGTAAAAGAAAAAGCATTAAAAGAAGGTTACTACGCATTATCTACTGAGGTATTACCTGAGTTTGCTGGTGATTACTTAATCGTAAGTAAAAACAAAGATACTGATAACTCATTCCAAGAGACAGAATCATATAAAAACATCCCAGCAGTAAAAAATAATCGCGTATACGAAGCAAACATGATGGAATTCTATTTCAATGATCCACTTACATTAGACTTCCAACTAGACTTCTTCAAGAAGAGCTTTCTTGGTAAATAATACAAACATGAGGAATTCTTAAATTAAGAATTCCTCTTCCTTTATTCTATGAACAGAAAAGATGTGAAACGAATGACAAAAGATCACGACAATCCACGTTCTATAGCTTTTACATACAAACTCATTTTGAGCATAATTGCATTCTTTCTTATTTTTATGGTGGCAATGGTATTAGGGGCTGCCGATACTTCAATAAAAGATGTATGGTTAGCGCTCACTTCTTCTGCTAAAGGGGACAAAATATCTATTATTCGAGAAATTCGTTTACCACGTGAAGTAGCTGCAATTTTTGTAGGAGCTGGACTTGCTGTTTCTGGAGCAATTATGCAAGGGTTAACACGAAATCCACTTGCAGATCCTGGACTATTAGGATTATCTGGTGGAGCAAATGCTGCGCTTGCACTGACACTTGCTTTCAATCCTTCCATCAGCTATCTTTACTTAACATTTGCTTGCTTTATCGGTGCTGCAATTGGCGCAATTATGGTATTTGGAATTGGTATGGTGAAAAAAGGCGGGCTGTCCCCTCTTCGAATTGTATTAGCTGGTGCTGCCGTTTCAGCATTTCTACTCGCAATTTCAGAAGGAGTCGGCATTTACTTCAAAATTTCACAAGAGGTATCACTTTGGACTGCTGGGGGCGTAATTGGAACAACTTGGGGCCAATTGAAAATTATTATTCCAGTCATTTCAATTAGTATCTTCATCGCTATCTTACTAGCAAAAAAATTGACAGTTCTTAGTTTCAGTGAAGAAGTGGCTATTGGACTAGGCCAAAAAATTATTGTTATTAAAACCATTCTATTTATCATTATTATCTTACTTGCTGGTGCATCTGTAGCGCTTGTCGGAAATATGGCATTTATCGGTTTAATGGTGCCTCATATGGTACGTCCAATTGTTGGGCCGGACTACCGTTTTGTTATACCGATGTCAGCAATTACTGGAGCTTCCTTTATGCTACTTGCAGATACAGTCGGACGTACTATTAACGCTCCGTACGAAACACCAGTTGCCGCTATTGTCGCAATTGTAGGATTGCCATTCTTCCTATTCGTTGTACGTAAAGGAGGAAAAACATTCTCATGATGCAATCTATTCTAAGAAAACAACGTCTTATTATACTCGCTTTACTAATACTGACCATCACCACCATTGTAGTTGGAATGGGGCTTGGTTCAGCATCTTTATCTTATGATCGACTACTCCCAACATTAATGGGACAAGGGACTTTTAAAGAGGAGTTTGTTTTATACTCTTTACGACTACCTAGAATTATTATTACATTATTAGCTGGTATGGCTCTCGCTTTATCAGGTGCTATCCTGCAAGGTATTACCCGAAATGATTTAGCGGAACCTGGTATTCTCGGAATCAACTCCGGGGCTGGTGTTGCTGTTGCTATTTTCTTTTTATACTTTCCAATAGATGTAGGTTCATTTCTTTACTTACTACCTGTCGTTGGATTTATCGGCGCATTTCTGACAGCTGTTCTAATTTACGTATTTTCTTATAGTAAATCAACTGGACTTCAGCCAATCCGACTAACATTAACTGGTATTGGTTTTTCATTTGCACTATCTGGAATGATGATTGTCCTTATTTCATCCGCTGATCGTATGAAAGTGGACTTTATCGCCAAATGGATTGCCGGAAATATTTGGGGAGATGACTGGGTCTTCGTTTTAGCAATGCTCCCATGGTTAATCGTATTAATTCCGTTCGTTTTCTATAAAGCAAATCGATTAAACATTCTAGCATTAAACGAACCAGTCGCAATCGGCGTTGGAATTGAAATTGAAAAAGAACGCAGATACTTATTAGTTGCAGCCGTTGCGCTTGCTGCTGCAGCTGTTTCCGTAACAGGAGGAATTAGCTTTGTCGGACTAATGGCTCCTCATATCGCAAAATCTTTAGTAGGTCCAAGACATCAAATTTTCATGCCTATCGCCCTTTTAATCGGCGGATGGCTATTGCTATTAGCAGACACAATCGGACGTAATATCGTCGATCCTAACGGTATTCCAGCTGGTATTGTCGTTGCTTTAATTGGCGCTCCTTACTTTATGTATTTGTTGCTTAAAAAGGCGTAAGAAACACCCTCAAGATTTTTTCTTGAGGGTGTTTTTTATCTCCAGTATTTTATTCACTTTTATACATATCAACACGTTTTACAAAACCATCAGCGACACTGAAATAGATAGCGTAACCCTCCTTGCGATATACAAGGGCATCACTATCTATCCCTTCTTCTATTCCATATGGTTCACCTAACCAACTCTTTAACTCATTTACAGGGATATTCATATACAACCAAATTCTTTTAACTTTTGAAGGAAACATATCGAGATTGTAATCACCATAAGTAACAGTAGTAGGTGCATCACAAGCTGTACACTCCGCTCCCTGTAAAGCATCAGGTGTACCAAATTCTTGTTTCACTGCAGATTGCTCTTTTCCAATTACATTCAATCCAAATGGCCCTAATTTTCCATCCATTAAAGCTATTTCTAGAATCTGTTTTAGTTCTTGCTTTGTTTTAACTTTGAAATTATAAGAAGAACCAGCGCTATCATTTACCGAGATTGATGGAATTGAGGCATCTACTTCTGGTTCCTTCGCAAGAGTAGTATTCTCTTGAGGAGAACTCTGCTCTCCATTACTACGCCATACTATTTTATCTCCATGCCAGGCACTATTGTTATCCTCTTTCATCAAGTACATTCCACTTATACCAAACAGCATCAATGTAACCATACCAAGTGGAATATACATTCTTTTATCTTGTGTTATAACCTTTATCAAATCTTTCATCTTATCAAAGGCATTTGAAAGTCTTTCGTTAGTTGTACAAGCGAGTAAATATTTATAGAAAGAGTCCCATCCCTGTGTCTTTTTATACAATCTTTTCAAACTAATCATAACAGCGAATGGTACCTCTTCATTTTGTGATATCCGGTAAAAAGAATTTATTTTCTGACGCTTCGATTTCATAAATCGAGCAAGTAAAATAGCAAGGTATTGAGAAGAGCTAAACTCTTTTAATTCTTCACCAGGATATAAATCATGCTTATCTTTTCGTTTAACCATATTCATTTCATAGTCCAAAATCAGATTTAATTTTTGATTCTCTTTCAAACCATGATGCAAAAATTTCATTATAAACTCAGTCTTTGTCGTCAACCCTAAATTCCTAAGATCATGGTCATGAACTACCATCGGTAATTGTTTAAACAACTCTGCCGTAAAGGTGATAAAAGTATCCTTTTCTTTTTCGTATAGCTCTAACGATTTACACATAAGCGCTGCAAATTTTAATAAGTTCGCATAATATTTAATACTTTTCCCATTCTTGATAATCGTTCGTTCCATAACTGGATACTCGCTCACATGTTGATAAAACTGATTAGATACTTTAATTGCTTGATTGATTTTTCGTTGCTTTAATAACAACTGTATATGAGAAATCGTTTCTGTAGCCCATGTTATTACCTGTCCTTGTTCTTCTTTAATTAATTGCAATTTATAAACATTATCTTGCAAATATAACTTTTGAAATTCTATGCCACTCTTTTTTAGCTGTTTATTAACAGTTACAAATGCACCACCATATAAACTCAATTGGACGTACTTATAATGGGTTTTTAATTGTTCCAGATCCACCTTCAATTGTCCATTGTATTTCTCCCACATTTGTCGTACATTCTCTTGCGCGTTTACTATTTTTAAAGCATCTGGGTCTAATAGTTTTGCAAGACCTTTAACCAAGAGGGAGCCTCCAAACCCCATAACTAACGATGCCATTATTTGTGATACAAGCTGTACAAATTTTTTCCCTGGAAGCCTACTTTGTATATCACTTACTAATTCTGTATATTGCGTATATGCCTCATAGTAATTTTGAAAATTTTTAATCGTGGTATCCATTGAAAGGTTCATTTTTTTCTTTAAATCTTCAAAAACATTACCCGTAAAATATAATTTCTTAAATAAATGTCCATGCTGATTTTTTGATATCTCTTCAATAAAATCATAATAACCCTTACCTAAATGTGGAAAACCCAACATTCCCTTTAACTCATCTCTGATTTCCCCTACATGAGTTAGTTGAAAAAAACGGGTAATACACTGTGAATACACTTCTTTATTATCCGGATTCCGCAAGGGCTTTGAGACTTCTTCTTCTAACATTTCATTCCGTTTCTCAATACGATCATAAATTTTTTGGAAAAAAGCCTCCCCTATCCTCTCTACAAAAGATTCAATTTCTTCTGCAACATCGTAAGTAAGTTGTTCATATAATTGCTTTTTGGTTTCTAAATACAGCTCTGCTGGATCATCAGCTTGCTCTTTTTCTTTTATATAACTCAAAACAGATTACCAAACAAATCCAACGCATCTATTCCATCTGCAGATGCCGATAAAATAGAACTCACATCCGTTATATCCACAGCATGATTCACTACATCTAAAGCATCCAAATGAATAGTATCAATCGCACCTATATCTATATTCGGTGATGTAAATTCTGGACTTGTATCAATCTTCATTCCTTCTCCCAACGGATTCGAGTTCACATCATATAACTTTTCTCCCGTAGCTGTATTCATTGTTAATCCACCCGAACTATTAGGCTGGGTATACCCTATTACTCCTTCAAAATTATCATGAAAATTTTCTCCACCATAAATATTTTGGGTAGAAGTAACCGTATGTCCATCTCCAAAATCAAAGGTCGTACCATCATATACATTCTCTTGAACGCGAGCAATTGTTTCTCCATGCCCATTCATTATGATGCCCCCTCTCCAACTGGAGAGGGTTGATACGCCGCAATTACTTCACCGATTCTATCTCTTAAATCATACCCGCCAGTCAAATTAGGTAAAATAATTTTTTCTTCCAAACTATCATTAGTAGACTGTATTCCTTGAAATAATTGATTCATTAACATTTCACTATTCCCCAAATCCTCCCCATCCTTTCATCTTAATAATAGGATTTCGTTGATTTAATTATACGAAAAACAGGAATAAATATCCATTAGAAACATAGATACAGCTACGCTTTCTACCAAAAGTCTCCTCTGTAAATAACCAATATTTTACAGTTTTATTGTCTAACTAGTCTTAGTCCTTTTAGCCTTCTTAAGGTACTAGATAACGATAGGACTTTGATTTAACATTGGAATAATGTTATATTCTTATGTATTAAATTTACATTCGAAAGGGTTAATACTACATGAAAGCTATCGCTATTATTCTTATCTTAATTGGCATTTTCGGTATATTAATGGGCGGCATGATGTTCGGAGATATTGGTATTGCTGCAATTATTGGTTCATTAGCAGCCTTATTCTCTGGAATTGGTTTCTGGAAATTGGATGCTCAGCTAAAAAACATATCTAAGTGATTGAAAATCTAAAATAGCCGTGAATATACTTTCTTTCACGGCTATTTTTTAATCAATAATTAACTTTACTGCTGCCCATATCCTTCAAACTTCTTCGCCAAATTCGCCATCTCATCTTCTGGCAATAGCTTCGGCTCTCCGACGCTTTTCGTTTGATAATAAATTTGCGCACAAAACTCAATTTCTTCTGCAACAGTAAACGCCATTTTTATGTTATTTGCACCTGCAATTAAACCGTGGTTCTCAAGTAAAACGGCACGACGATCAATCATGCCCTCAAAAGCAGCATCTGCTAATTGCTTCGTACCAAATGTTTCATACGGTGCACAGCGTACATTCGGGCCTGCGAAAGCAATTAAATACGATACTGCAGGAAGTTCCCATCCTAATGATGCAATCGTCTTTGCGTAAGGAGAATGTGTATGCACAAGCGCATTTATATCTTCACGCTTTCTATAATAAATAAGGTGCATATCGAGCTCACTTGATGGTTTTCTCTCTCCCTCTACCACTTCACCATCTAAGTTTAATATAACTACATCCTCAGGTTTTGTTTCATAGTACTCTAAGCCACTTGGGCTAATGGCAACAAGACCTTGCTCGCGATTGAAAATACTAATATTGCCGCCTGTCCCCTTTGTTAAACCGCTAGAAATCATTTTCTTTCCATACGCTACAATTTCTTCTCTTTCTTTTTGTAATAACATATACATCCCCCTAAGTATGAAGCTTATGATGACTGCCTTTTTAACTCTAGCTACTTATTGAAATAAACTTTTTAAGTTCTCCGTAAACGGTGCTTTTACAATCCCTTTTTCCGTAATAATCGCTGTTATATTTTCATGTGGCGTGACATCAAATGCCGGATTATATACTTTACTTTCTTTCGGAGCAGAATATTGTCCGAAGCGATTAATCACTTCAGAAGCATCTCTTTCCTCGATCGGAATCTCTTTTCCTGTCGGTGTTTTTAAGTCGATTGTCGGTGTTGGTGCCGCTACATAAAACGGAATGTTGTAGTATTTCGCTAAAATAGATACGCCTAATGTCCCAATTTTATTTGCTACATCACCATTAGCTGCCACACGGTCGCACCCAACAATCACCGCATCAATCTTTCCTTGTGACATGACCATAGCTGCCATATTATCCGTAATAACAGTAACATCAATCCCCGCTCGCTGTAGTTCTAATGCTGTTAACGTTGAACCTTGTAATCTAGGACGTGTTTCATCTGAATAGATTTTTAAGTCCCATCCTTTTTCTTTCGCTAAGTACATTGGAGCTGTCGCAGTACCATACTTAGTCGTCGCTAATGCACCTGCATTACAATGTGTTAATACTCCCATTCCATCATGGAATAATGTTAGTGCATGTTCTCCAATTTGACGGTTAATTTCTTCATCTTCTCTATGAATCTCTTTTGCCTCTTCTAGTAATCTATCTTTCAACTGGGCGATTGATAAGTGTGCGTTCTCTGTCGCGACTGCCTCCATTCTTTCAAGTGCCCAGAATAAATTTACTGCTGTCGGTCTTGATGTTGCTAAGTATGCACATACCTTTTTTACTTCCTCTATCAATTCTTCCACCGTACTTTGAGTAACTTCCTTAGCTCCTAAATACACACCATAAGCTGCTGAAACACCAATCGCTGGCGCTCCTCTTACTTTCATTACTTGAATGGCATCCCACACACTTTCAGCTGTCCTGAAAGATTCATAGACAATCTCATTCGGTAGTAATGTTTGATCCAATAAAACTAAAGCATCATCTTTCCACTGAATTGGTATTAATTGTTCTTCCATCATCTTCTCCCCTTACTTCGCATAGTGCATGGACTGTTCTTTTAACGTTTCTACAAAGCTTGTACCTGTTTTATATTGATTCGCCTGTAAAATAAACTTCTTCGCTACTTGAAGACAAATGCGTTCTGCTCTAGCACGTGCTTCTTCGTTCTCGATACAAGTAATATCCTTTACTTTCGCTAGCCCAACAATACGACGAATTAACTCAAGGCCCGTCACTGCAGCCGTATCCTCTAATACAGATTGTAAATATACTTCGTTAAAGCCTTCTTCCTTCGCCATAATCTCTGTCACATGCATATTCCAAGCGTCTAAAAACTTCTTCTTAAATAAATCAATTACCTCTACCATTGTTGATTGTAGCCAATCTATATACGTATCTTTCTCAGCCCCGGGCGGCATGGACGCATCTGCATTTACCCAAGCAAACATTAAGTTCGCCATTACATTCCCAACGTCATATCCCATCGGTCCATAAAAAGCAAACTCAGGATCAATAACCTTTGTAGAATCATCTCTTACAAAAACAGAACCAGTATGTAAATCACCGTGAATAAGTGCCTGTGCATTCGTCATAAAAGAAAACTTAAGTTTTGCTACTTCCATACGAAGCTCTTTATCACTATAAATATGCTCTCTAATCCATCCTTCATTTAACGGAAATAACTCATTACGCTTATTATGATTTGTAAATGGCTCAGCGTAGACGAGGTCTTCTGTAATTTCACATAACTCAGGATTTATATAATTTTTCACAAGTTCCTTCTTCTCTTTATGATTCATTACAACATCTGATGTTAATAGAAGAGTATTTACCATAAAAGTAGTTAAATCATCCGCAAGATTTGGAAACATTTGATGATTTATAAGTGCTGTACGCAATATAGTGTGATCGGATAAATCTTCCATTACGCAACAATTCATCACACTATCAAACAAATACACCTCTGGAACAAGCCCAGGTGCTAACTCTTCCTCTAACTGCAAAACATCTGATTCTATACGAATACGATTCGTCGACAACTTAAACTCATCTGAAATGCGTGCTGTATGCCCAGCTTGCTTTACAATGACAGAAATATTCTTTTGTTCATCCCAAACGCGGAATACATAATTTAAATTACCATCGCCTATTTCTTTACACTGCAACCCCTTTGCATCCTCAAACCTAGATAATTTCTCTTTCACATACACAATCACATCGCTAGCTTCCATTAAAAAATACTTCGTGAACTTAGACATGGTTTCCCCTCCACACTAATTGTAAGCGTTTTCTAAAAGCTATAAAAATAATAGGGTGAAATTTTTTCATCCTATATTATATCTTCTTCTTTTTGAAAGGTATATCTAGGTTTTATTATATCTCGTTAACATTTTGAGTCAATGTTTCTATATCATTGCAATATGCTTCCTAATTATATGTTTGAGATGACATAAATTGTTCAAAAAGATTCTAATTCATTTTATTTTATTTATCACACAATTCTTTGTAAAATAGAAATAAGCAATCCCTTTTCAAATCCACAACTTCTAAGAAATATTCCCTTCCTAACAATTTATACTTACACCATGTCTCTAACATACGCACTACTCTTTTACATACTCGTTGAAAATCGATTACATGAAAACTACCTTTTCATTCTCTAACAACCTTAATTGAGAATAAATATTAATTAAATTGATATAAAGTTGGTTTATTCTCTTGACAAAATAACCACTTCTATATGATAATTAATATCGAATTAGAATTATTATAGTTAATTAAAAAATATATTTTATGAGCACACTATTTTTTGATGCTCAAAACCAACATTTAGGAGGAATTTTAATATGTTATTAATCGGCACAGAAGTAAAACCGTTTAAAGCTAATGCTTACCATAATGGAGAATTTATCCAAGTTACTGACGAAAGTTTAAAAGGAAAATGGAGTGTAGTTTGTTTCTACCCAGCTGACTTCACATTCGTTTGCCCAACTGAACTTGAAGACTTACAAAACCAATACGCAGCTCTTAAAGACTTAGGCGTTGAAGTATACTCTGTATCTACAGACACTCACTTCACTCACAAAGCATGGCATGATAGCTCAGAAACTATCGGCAAAATCGAATACATTATGATTGGTGACCCAACTCGCACAATCACTACAAACTTCAACGTTTTAATGGAAGAAGAAGGTCTTGCTGCTCGTGGTACATTCATCATCGATCCAGACGGCGTTATCCAATCTATGGAAATCAATGCTGACGGTATCGGCCGTGACGCAAGCATTCTTGTTAACAAAATTAAAGCAGCTCAATACGTACGTAACAACCCAGGTGAAGTTTGCCCAGCTAAATGGCAAGAGGGTTCTGCAACACTTAAACCAAGCCTTGACCTTGTAGGCAAAATCTAAGGAGTTCGATCAAAATGATACTAGATGCAGATATAAAAACACAACTATCCCAATACCTTCAGTTAATGGAGAACGATATTTTACTTAAAGTAAGCGCTGGAGACGACGACGTATCTAAAGATATGTTAGCTCTAGTAGACGAATTAGCTACTATGTCATCTAAGATTACAGTAGAAAAAGTTGAATTAGAGCGAACACCAAGCTTTAGCGTAAATCGCCCTGGTGAAGACACTGGTGTCGTATTCGCTGGTATTCCATTAGGACACGAATTTACTTCATTAGTGTTAGCTTTACTACAAGTAAGTGGACGCGCTCCAAAAGTTGAACAAAAATTAATCGATCAAATTAAAAACATTCAAGGCGAATATCATTTTGAATCTTATATCAGCCTAAGTTGTCATAACTGTCCTGATGTTGTACAAGCTCTTAACGTAATGAGCGTTCTAAACTCTGGTATTACACATACTATGATTGATGGCGCTGCATTCAAAGAGGAAGTAGAAAGCAAAGACATCATGGCAGTACCAACAGTTTTCCTAAACGGCGAATCTTTCGGAAGCGGTCGTATGACACTTGAAGAAATTTTAGCTAAAATGGGTAACGGTCCAGATGCATCAGAGCTTTCTGATAAAGATCCATACGATGTTCTTGTTGTTGGTGGCGGCCCTGCTGGTGCAAGTGCGGCAATTTATGCAGCACGTAAAGGCATCCGTACTGGTATCGTTGCTGAGCGCTTCGGTGGTCAAGTAATGGATACTATGGGTATTGAGAACTTCATCAGCGTAAAACGCACTGAAGGTCCTAAGCTAGTAGCAAGCCTTGAAGAGCACGTAAAAGAATACGACATCGATGTAATGAATCTACAACGTGCAAAACGTTTAGAGAAAAAAGAACTTATTGAAGTGGAACTTGAAAACGGCGCTATTCTGAAAAGTAAGAGCGTAATCGTTTCAACAGGTGCTCGCTGGCGTAACGTTGGCGTACCAGGTGAAGCTGAGTTCAAAAATAAAGGTGTAGCATACTGCCCACACTGTGACGGTCCATTATTCATTGGAAAAGACGTAGCAGTTATCGGCGGAGGTAACTCTGGTATTGAAGCAGCTATCGACTTAGCAGGTATTGTTAAGCACGTAACTGTTCTTGAATTCATGCCAGAATTAAAAGCTGATGCTGTATTACAAGAGCGTCTTAACAGCTTACCAAACGTAACTGTTCTGAAAAACGTTCAAACGAAAGAAATCACTGGTACTGATAAAGTAAACGGTATTTCTTACATCGATCGTGAAACTGAAGAAGTTCATCACGTTGAATTACAAGGTGTATTCGTACAAATCGGTCTTGTGCCAAACACAGACTGGTTAGGCGAAACAGTTGAACGCGCTCGCGGTGAAATCGTAACAGACAAGCACGGCGCTACAAACGTACCAGGAGTGTTTGCTGCAGGTGACTGTACAAATAATCCGTACAAACAAATCATCATCTCTATGGGTTCAGGTGCAAACGCAGCTTTAGGTGCATTTGATTACTTAATCCGTAACTAATTATATAGACGTGAGTAAAAAAAGCAGGTGCCAAAGCACCTGCTTTTTTATAATCTTAATGTATAAACTAAAAACCTCTCATTCGCATTCTTCTCATAAGCCCCAGGTAACCTTACTTCCCTCTTCAGCTCAAACGCAGTCTGATTCTCCAAGAAGAAAATATAATCTTCAGAAGGATAGTATAAAATAATATCGACTTCTCTCTCCGCCTCTTCTACCGAAAGTAAAATATTATTTACTACGTTCATAAATACTTGTACAGAAAATGGATTGAAGAAATAAAACCGATTATCACGTGGATCAATCTCATATTCCTGTGCTAAAAAACATTCAAACCCAATTTTATCCTTACTGTTTCTTACCTTTCGTGCATAGCGCTCTAGATTATCCATTGCTTCTTTATAAAACTCTTCATTCATTTCAATTCCAACCGCTGAAGCGCCACACTTATGGTGCATGTAAAAGTTTAATCGTCCTTTTCCGCATCCAAAGTCTACAACTCGGTCGCTACTTCTTATTTCATATTGATTTAATAGTTCATCTAATCCGCTATATGGCGTTGGTTCATAACGATGATAGTGCATAGACTTGTTAAAGCCCTTTTGCTCACCGACAGTTTTTATATTTAAAACTGCATCATAATATTGTTCGTTCATTGATTTTCTCCTATTAAGAAATGGTACTTATTATTATACACCATGTACTGGAGACTCATTTTTCATTGGATTAACTGGCACGTGAAATTATATCGACGATTTTCTGAATATATCTATCATAACTTCAAATATATCAACGATTCTTTCAATATATCGACGTTTCGACAAGGAATATCGACTTACCGACAAATTCCTACAAAAAAAAACAGGAGCTCTCTAGCCCCTGTCCTCTAATACTTTCCATACAGTTTGTTTCAATATTTCTACTCCGTCCATAATACAACTATGATCGAACTTCATATACGGATGGTGTAATCCAGGTTGTAGGTTTGCCCCTAGTCCAAGCATGACAGCTTTTAAATGCGGTCTCTTCACTGTGTAGTAATGGAAATCATCGCTCCCTGTCGTATACAGTGGTCCAGTGCATCCCTCTTCCCCGTATACTTCAAGAATTCCTTTTCGCATAAAGCGCTCAGCTTCTTCTGACACTTCAGCTCCTGGTGCGAGATCGATCCACTCATACGATACTTTAGATCCCATTGATTCCGCCGACAGAATTACTCGCTCTATTTTTTGCTTCAATTCATTTAGTAATATGTTATTTTCTGCTCGAACATCTAAGCTAAAATGGCCGTTCCCCGGAATAATATTTAAATTATCTCCACCAGCTTGGCACCTCGTCATCTTCACTGAATATGAACTTTGCGGTGGTAGCCATATATTTTTTAAACCGATATTAATCATAGAAATGACATCAATTGCATTTATCCCTTGATGCGGACGTGCCCCGTGTGCATCATCTCCATGAATCGTTCCTTCTAAAAACCCTGCCGCTCCGTGACGAATAGATGGGGCAGCTTGTTTCAAAGGCAGTTCTTCAATCGGTCGCAAATGAACACCGAATAGGAAATCCGCATCATCCACAGCACCCTTCTCTACCATCTTTAAAGAACCATTTCCTTTTTCCTCTGCCGGCTGAAAAATAAATCTAACTGTTCCACTATTCCATCTCATATTTTTCAATTGTAAAATAAGCCCCATCACAATTGTCATATGAGCATCGTGACCACATGAATGATTCGCTTTAAATTCTCCGTCCACTTCTTGCCAAAGTGCATCCATATCGGCACGAATCGCAATAACTGGATTCCCGCTTCCGATTTCAGCAATCACGCCTGGGCAATCATCAAATATTTTATATGAAATTCCTTCTTCTTTTAAAAAGTTAGTAATATACGCTGTCGTTTCATACTCTTTCCAACTCACTTCAGGGTTTTCATGTAAATGCTGAAAAATTTCAGTTAAACGCTCTTGTAGTTCTAATGTTTTCAAAGCTACATTCTCCTTCCCAAATTCCAAAACCATTCAGGTTAATTATACTTATGAAAAACAGATGTTTTTATGAACATATTGAATTTTAAGAAAAAAGTCAATTGTTTATTTTTAAATACGATCGACAACTTATTTCCACTCACTCTATAACGATAGAAGATTCCTTATTTTCTGTTTTTTATTGACGCTCATATCAGTTTTTAGTTATTATAATTTAATAACGTCTATTTTGCGACAATTCTAAAAATATAAACATACATAATGAGGAGGCAGTTTATGAAAAAAGAAATACCTTTTGGCGTAGCAATGATCCCTGTTATCGTTACAGTTGCAGTTATGATGGTTACAATTGTTGTATTAAAACAAAGCCCTCACGTCCCACTTATTATCGGTACTACCGTTGCTTCTATCGTAGCTTGGCGTTACGGTTACAAATGGCACGATATCGAAGAAGCAATGTATAAAGGAATTCGCCTCGCATTACCCGCTATCGTTATCATTATTCTAGTAGGTTTAACGATTGGTGCTTGGATTGGCGGCGGAATCGTCGCAACAATGATTTATTACGGTTTAAATCTTTTAACTCCATCGCTATTTTTAGTTTCAATTACAATTATTTGTTCTATTGTTGCATTAGCTATCGGTAGCTCTTGGTCTACAATGGGAACAATTGGTGTTGCAGGAATGGGAATTGGCCTAAGTATGGGAATCCCAGCTCCAATGGTTGCCGGTGCTATCATTTCCGGTTCTTATTTCGGCGATAAAATGTCACCGCTTTCAGACACAACAAACTTAGCTGCAGGATTAACAAATACAGATCTATTCACACATATTCGTCATATGTTATTTACTACAATTCCAGGTTTACTTATTACTCTTATCGTTTATGCGTTCTTAGGAAGAAGCTTCGGCGCTAACAATATTGATGCAAAAGGTATCGATCAAACGTTACAAGTATTGCAACAAAACTTTGTTATCTCACCTTTCCTATTAATCATACCTGTAGTCGTTATGGTATTGGTCGCTAAAAAGGTTCCTGCGATCCCAGCTATTCTGGTAGGTATTATTTTAGGATTTTTATCACAAGTCTTTATTCAAGGCGGTTCTGTCTCCGCATCTGTCGGTGCACTCCAAAATGGATTTGTCATAGACACTGGCAACAAGCTAGTAGACGAACTCTTTAACCGTGGTGGCTTAGATTCAATGATGAATACAGTTTCTATGACAATTGTCGCTATGACTTTCGGAGGGGTACTAGAACATACTGGCATTCTTCGCTCAATTGTAAATCAAATTTTAAAATTAGCGACATCAGCAAAAGGGCTTATCGCTTCTACTATCGCATCTTGCTTTGCAACTAACCTTACTTGCTCTGAACAATATATTTCGATTGTTGTTCCTTCAAGAATGTACGCAAATGCATACACAGAAAAAGGACTACATTCTAAAAATTTATCCAGAGCATTAGAAGATGGCGGAACATTAACTTCTGTCTTCGTACCTTGGAATACATGTGGTGTATTTATACTCGCAACACTTGGAGTTGGCGCATTCGAATATGCTCCTTATGCTATATTGAATTTCATCGTACCTATTATTTCAATCCTTTACGGCATAACTGGTCTCACAATTACGAAACTATCAGACATTGAAAAAGCAGAACTACTAAAAAAACAACAAGCTCAATTAGAAGCTTAAAGATAACGGTAAATTCAGTTCATATATTGCGCGAGGGCGCCCTTGTTGATAGGGCATTTCCTCCCCGCAAATATGAGCATATCCATAATCAACTAGTTTCTTTAATAACCTTTCTGTTGATCGGCGAGTCACTTGTAAGTATTCAGAAAGATCTGCTGCTGTAAACTTCAATGACGAATGTGATTGACTAAATTGAATAATTTTTGATAAGTTTGCTGGACTAAGTTTCGTTTCCTTCGCTATTTTCATGAGTTCCGGATTTTCATTCTTCAAACTTTGTACTCTCTGTTCTTTCGGGAACGGACCAAATAGTTCTTTATCACTTGTTAGTATATAAAAGCAGTGGTCTATTGGATTATTCTTCGCGAAACTTTGAGCGATTTTAGCATTTTGCTCCGCTTCTTTCACAGTTTTCCCGTAACCAAATCCAATAGCTATCGTTCCTTCTATACTCGCAAATAAAGTATTTATCATATTTGTTTTTATAATCGATTCAATATCACCACGAGTCGTATACAAAATGAACGTCATTTCATCAACTTTTTTAAATGAACCATGTAGTGCTTTTGAAATGGCATCTAATTGCTCAAGCAAATCTTCTCGTAATTCTAAAGAAGAAATCATACAAGCACCGACAGTAGCTGAATGGCTTTTTGCTAACTCAGCTTTTATTTTTGCATCTTTTAACCCATGTATAATGGATTGCTTCGGATCTATCATACGCTCTGAAGGAATACCTATTTTTTGCAGTTCATCATAGACAGCGTGGATACTAGTTAAAGCTAAATGAGCTTCTCCTGATTGATATTTAGCTATATGAAAATCCGTAACTCTATTTATTTCATCTTTACTCCACAGCATATTTTCATAATCAAACACTTGTGGACTTTCTTTTATACCGATATCATGGAACACATTTGTAATGAATGAGCTGTCTACTAAATCAATTGAAATTTTATGTGGTTGAATTCCTTGGTGATACATGACAGAAAGAATGGAAGATACGACAGTGGTCTCGTCTTGCTGTAAATACGTACTTGGAATTCGTAATTGTTCTCTTATTTCTTTTGCCATATAATAAGGTAAAGCACCTGAGAAAAAGATGAAGTCACAAGGCTTTAAACGCGTTAATAGTTCAGAAGATTCTGCCGGATGAAGGTAAATATATGGATCAATCTCTATTTCTTCTAGTTTATGAGCAATAGGTAAAAGTGTCTCCATAAACTCTTTTGAACCGACGACTGCAATTTTTATCATCATTTTTCTAACTCCTTATCATTAATTAACGACTATTTAACGTCAACTATATCAAATGTACAAAACTATTGTAAACAGGAAGGGGTCTCTACCTAATGAAAATTACAGCTATTCATCTTTATGCAATTCGTTTACCGCTTCGCGATCCGTTTGTTATTAGTTATGGTTCTTATTCTGATATGCCTTCTATTATCGTCAAAATGGAAACAGATGAAGGTATTATCGGTTACGGTGAAGGTGTTGCTGATGATCACGTTACAGGCGAATCATGGGAAAGTACTTTCCATACTTTAAAACATACACTTGCTCCTGCGCTCATCGGGCAAAATCCAATGAATATCGAGAAAATACACGATATGATGGACAATACAATTTACGGTGTGCCTACTGCGAAGGCTGCGATTGATATTGCTTGTTTTGATATAATGGGCAAAAAACTAAATCAACCTGTATATCAATTAATTGGCGGGCGCTACCATGAAGACTTCCCTGTCACTCACGTCTTAAGTATTGCCAAACCTGAAGACATGGCTGAAGAAGCTGCTTCCATGATTCAAAAAGGTTATCAATCTTTCAAAATGAAAGTCGGTACGAATGTAAACGAAGATGTAAAAAGAATTGAAGCGGTACGTGAACGTGTAGGAAATGATATCGCAATTCGTGTTGATGTAAACCAAGGGTGGAAAAATAGCGCCAACACATTAACGGCACTTCGTTCATTAGTTCATTTAAACATCGATTGGATTGAACAGCCTGTTATCGCAGACGATATTGACGCAATGGCTCACATTCGTTCGAAAACAGACCTTCCGCTTATGATTGATGAAGGATTAAAAGGTTCTCGTGAAATGCGCCAAATCATTAAATTAGACGCGGCTGATAAAGTAAATATCAAACTAATGAAGTGCGGCGGCATATATCCCGCTGTAAAACTCGCTCACCAAGCAGAAATGGCCGGCATTGAATGCCAAGTTGGATCCATGGTCGAATCATCCGTTGCCTCTTCCGCAGGATTCCATGTCGCTTTCTCGAAAAAAATCATTACGAGCGTTGAACTTACAGGTCCATTAAAGTTCACGAAAGACATCGGAAACTTGCATTACGACGTACCATTTATTCGCTTAAACGAAAAGCCAGGACTCGGCATTGAAATAAATGAAGATACATTACAAGAACTAACCGTCTTTCAAGACGTTGTACGCTAAAGGAGGACTAAACACATGACAGTTCTATACAAAGGATCATTAAAACAAAATAACGAGCCATTTCACGTTACATTACTATCACTAGAGCACATCGATCAAATCTTATCACTACAAAACGTTGTAGTTGAAGCGCTAGAGGATAAAAGTCGCCTACAACCACTCTCGTTAGAAGAATTTCAATACATTCTAGAAGGAAACGGCATGATGATCGGTGCTTTTATCGAAAACGAACTCATCGCATTTCGTGCCCTACTCGTCCCTCCTATTGACGATGAACATTTAGGACTTGATATTGGTATAGCAGAAAGCGAACTACACCGCGTCATCTATCAAGAAATCTCAAATGTTCACCCAAACAGCCGAGGAAATGGGATGCAAAAAATATTAGCTACAGTTATTATGGACGAATTACAAAAAGAAGATAGCAAATACGACTATGTTTGTTGCACCGTTGCCCCTTTTAACATTCCGAGTTTGAAGGATAAGTTTGCGCAAGGAATGGAGATTGCTGCATTGAAGGAGAAATATGGTGGTAGTATGCGGTATGTTTTTGTGAAGGAATTGCGTGGGGACAAGGAGAGAGATTGGACAGAGATTGAGAACGTTCTGATGAGCGATGCTGGTGGACAGCAGGCGTTGCTTTCAGAGGGGTATCATGGGTATGGATTGGAGAAAATAGACGAAGATTTTGTTGTGAAATTTGGACGATAATTGCTAAGTAAGAAAAAGGAGATGTCTGCTGTGACATCTCCTTTTTCTTCATTGAACATATCGATTGCAACTCCAAATATATCAGCGATTTTTGAAATATATCGGCGCAAATCCAAATATATCAGCGATTCTTCAAATATATCGACTTATCGACAAACATCGCCAATAATCGCAACCTACATAAAGTACACCACTAAACCGTCATCTTCCAACTAGATAACGCTAACCAATTCTCCATTTTCTTATAATCAGGCATTATCTTCCCTACAAGACGCCAAAAAGAGCGATCATGATTTAAATGAACCATATGACACATTTCATGGACAACTACGTAATCAATTACTCTCTGTGGTGCCATCGCTAGCTTCCAATTGAATGTCAGCTGTAAATTCGAATCGCAAGTGCCCCACGTGCGGCTACTATCTGTAATACGAATAGAGCGTGGTTTTGTTTTGAAGTTACTTTGATGCACTTTAATACTCTTCTCTACTAATGACTTACACTGCTTATAATAAAATCGTTTTAACGCTTGTTGTATTTTCTCATCCTTAAGCTCGTTCACATAAATGTGTAGCTTATCTCCTTCAAACACTGCATTGTCTTGCGTAATACTTGCATCTTGGGAGATCTGTATCGGATACGTATGCCCTAAATACAGAAAGCCCTCTCCTTGATCATAATCCTTTTCCTGTGGACCAAGCGCTCGCTCCTGCATTTCCTTACGTGTTGCCTGAATCCAATCCCATTTCTCCTCTAGCAACTGGACTAAGTATTCAACAGGTGTCCCTTTCGGAGCCTGCACTTCCACATTTCCGTACGAATCTACAAAAAGACGCACGGACTTTTTCTTCTTATAAGTTATATGAAAATGAATCGTCTCACCTAAATATGTATGTACCATTTCATCACCTAACGTATTATTTTATAAATAAAAAAGAATAGGACACGAACGTCCTACTCTACCTATTATATCATTTGCTGCTTTAACAAACTCATTACCCTCTATACTTTACACCTAATCCCTTAATGAAGTTCCTTGCATATCTATCGCCGCACTCTTTGTAATTTTTATGGCCTTTTTTTCTTAATAGAGCGCCTAGTTCTCCCTTAGTCACCGTAACGCCTACGCTATCTAATATATCAAGTACATCCTCACTCGTTAAAGAGAGTGCGATTTTCATTTTCTTTAGAAGAAGGTTATTCGCACTCTCTTTGCTTTGTACAGGTGCCGGTTGTCCTGGTTTCGGATCTTGCTTCCCTCTTTTTAAAGTAATAAACCCATTGAAAAATGCCTCTAACATCATCATATCGCATGTTTTTACGTACTCATCTTCGATTACATCAGCATTTTCTGCTTCATGCTGGGGCGCTCTCTTTATTTTTGTAAGCATATCAACTACGTCTTCTTTCGTTACTTCCATACCGCCAAGTTTAAAGATTTCTACCATATCTATATCTCTTATATCTAAAGCATACCTTACTCTTTTTAATATATCGTTGTTGCTCATTGCCATTGTGTTGCCTCCTGAAATGTTGATTATAGTAATGCTTTTAGCATGTGTAAATGAATGTCGTTAAGTTACTACTTTAACATTTTAGAGGGAGGTTTTGTAGTCTTAGGTGGATTAATGCGTGTGGAGGTTATATCAAAACGTAGAAAAATATTGTGAGTAAAGAGAAACTACAATATTGTTTGAGTTTATATTCATCTTCCTATTGTTTATTTGGTTTAGTACATACTTATAAAAAAGGGGTGGGCATAATGTTAATTAATAGAAAAAGCAATGCTTTGATTTCTCAAACACACTGCCTGTTTTCTCCCAAAAAAATTGAAGTAAAATTGAATTTTTTTAAAATCTTAAGTCCTTTTTAAAAATATTTCATTTCATCTTTATCAAAATACCATTAATTTTTTTTGTAAGTTTTTGTAATTTCAAATAGACTGTTAAAACTATTTTCATTCATCTTTGATTTTCCCCCTGATGCGCTCTCTATTATATAATCGTATCCATCTGTATAATAATCATATGAAAAACCCCCAAGCAATGTAGATTTACATTCGCGTTGGATTTCTTCAAGCAATTTATATTTATTTTCTGCCTCTGTTTGAATAGCATCCTTTAATTCTTCTTCTGTAAAATAGTAATCTGTTTTATTAAAAACTAATTTGGCTACTCCCTTTGTTGGTTCCGTACCATCGTTCTGCCATATAAATAATTCTTTATCCAAACATTCTTGAGGATCATTATACAAAGTATTTAGATTTTTGCTCCCACCTTTACCAATATTCCAATCCGCGTATGTTATACAGTGTGATTCAAACTCTTCATAGCTTGCAATTTTTTCTTTTAAGTCTGCTTTTTTCTCTTCCGGTGTCTTATAGATCCAATTAATAACTACAATTGCTATTAGCACATACATTAAAATCTTCATAACCGGTAGCTTTTTCTTCTTTTTCACTTCAACTTTCTCCATTCACTCTAATTACTTGCCTTTATATATACTGTAAAGCATAAAAGACAACTTTCCAAAAGGAAAGTTTCCTCATTATCTCTTATATCTAAAGCGTACCTTACTCTTTTTAATATATCGTTGTTGCTCATTGCCATTGTTTTTCCTCCTGAAATGTTGATTATAGTAATGCTTTCGATGCACCTTCACCTATATTATTTTTTTATAACAATATACGTATATTAATTAGTATAATAAGAGTAACAACGTCTTAAGGGCTTTTAGTTGAGCGGAGAATATCCAGCCTATAGCAAGTAATTTGTAAACTCTTTCTATGTTATGGATAAAAAGCATACTTTATTTTTACGATTGGAGTTTGTTGTACATGTTAGAAAAAGATTTAGACCTAATAAACAAAGTAGAATTAATGGACAAACATCTTGATTCTCATCAAGGAAAAATAACTAGTACCGAGATTTGTAATATCGTAATGTCCATTTTCAAATTTGATTTAACAACTAAACCTGTCCTATCAAAAGAATGGATAATGGCAGGAGCGGTTTCCTCAACTGAGAACATTGCTAAAAGGGCCATAGATTCTGCCCTCGCACATTACGGAAGTACGGTCGCAGGAATAGAGATTCGCCAACTTATCAATCAAATTTTTGGTATTAACTTAGATGCGATATCCTCTTTAGAGGGAGCAAGAATTTCTTTATTTTCTAAAGAGCAGTGGGTTGTTCGAGATGAACAAGACTTATTTGTTGTTCATACTGGATTAGGAGATGTCGATGTGAAAATTTTTCCTACCGACTATTTCACTGAACAAACTGGATTAGAGGAATTGCCAAAGACCCTACAGCAATCATTAACAAACTTTGGGTTCTCTTGCGATGAAGAACACGGATATTATTACTCAAATCCATCTGGAGAAGCAATTCCAGATGCCTTTAAGGGGCAGATCATCGGAACAATTCTGAAGGAAATTCACGATTCATATCAATCTTTATAAAAAAAATCATATAGGGAATCCCTATATGATTTTTTTTAGTCGGTGAATACAACAACTTTATTTTCCGAAAGACGATAAAAATTTAACTCTATCTCCCATAGGAGGAGTATTATTATCGACTAAAGCAACTTCTAGAACTGCTGGTCCCTTTGAATTCATCAAGCCGTTTATAACATCTTGATCGATATCTTCTAATTCAGTGATTCTGTAACTTGGGATATTCATAGCCGCGGCCATTGCGCTAATATGAATGGATTCCTGTTCGAAGGATGGATGAGTCCTACGAAACTGTAGCGAATGACCATGATATACCATCCCTAAACGGGCATTATTCATCACAACAAATAAAATTGGCAAATTGTATTCCTTTGCCGTCAGTATTTCCATTCCGTGCATGAAGAAACAACCATCACCCGTAATACATACAACAGGGCGTTCCGGTTCAGCCAGTTTTGAACCAATCGCTGAACCAATCCCGCTTCCCATTGCGCCAAAATGCACATTAATATTATAGGAGTCAAAATCTATGACCTTCATGTGATGGATAACATACGCCATAAACTCACCAATATCAATGGTATACCTAGTAGTTGAAGGTAAACATTTTTGAAGGGTCAGGAGAACATTTTTCGTATTATATTCCTCCGTATTCTCTTCCTCTTTTTTCTTTTCAGCGGTAAGCTCAGCGCTCTCCTTTTGCAATCCTAAAGCTTTTAATTCTTCTATTAACAATAATAAACTTAAATTTATATCGCCTAGTACTGGAATATCCACGTTGTACTTCCGATTAAAGACAGATTGGTCAAAATCCATTTGAACAGAGAAGCGATCTTTTATTAAGTTTCCATTATAATTATTTGTCGCAGTTTCTCCCAAGCTGGAACCTACAATCAATAATGCTTTTCCATCACCCTCATTAATCAACGCTGAAGCAGCCTCATGACCAGCAAATCCAAATACTCCGACTAAAAGCGGATGTTCCTCAGGGATATACCCCTTTGCTTGTGGAGTTGTTATAATCGGCCAATTCAGCAATTCTGCCAACTCTATTAATGACTCAACAGAGTTTCTTATTCCCTGTCCTGCAAAAATATAACCCTTATCCCTTTTTACTAGCTCTCTAGCTGTTTCTTTTATTGTACCTAGGTCAGGAACAATAGGAAGTCTTTTAGGAATCGGCGGCATTTCAACACCTTCAATATTTTCGTGTTGAATATCAATCGGTATCGCAACATGGACAGGTCCTGGTACTCCGGATAGAGCAATTTCAATTGCTAGTGCAACTTCTTTAAGTACATCCTTTACATCATTAACCGTAACGCTATATTTTGTAACAGACCTGAAGACTGGTTCTACATCTAATTCTTGTGATGCATTTAAACCTACCGTATTCATAGGTACAGCACCTGTAATGAATAAAACAGGTAAATGCTCTCGCATAGCATTAGCAGCACCCGTCACAAGATTTGTGGCACCTGGTCCGCTACAACCAATACATACACTTAGCTGATTTGTGTATTTCGCATAAGCGGCAGCCATATAGGATGCTGCTCCTTCATGCTTTGCTACAATTGGTGTTAATTCAGGCATATCATACAACTCATCGAAAAACGCATTTACAGAACCGGCTGGAATACCAAATATATGTTGAACTTCATTAGCTATTAAATATTCTAATACATTTCGAGCTGCTCTCATGCTTATTCCCCATTCATTTAAAATTGATTTTCTCTATTAAAAAGTTTTTCTATGTCTTCAGCCGTTATAGGACGACTGAAAAAATACCCTTGCATCAAATAACAATTTCGTGCAGATAAAAATTCGACCTGTTCCTTTGTCTCAACACCTTCAGCAATAACGTCAAGATTCAAATTCTTAGCCAGCGTAATAATAGTATTCGTAATGGCTGCATCATCTTTTGTCATATCACGGACAAAGGATTTATCAATTTTCAACGTTGAAATAGGCAAGCTTTTTAAATACCCTAAAGATGAATAACCAGTGCCAAAATCATCAATAGCGAGGTTTATTCCTAGCCCTTTTAATTTCTTCATTGTTTTTAAAGTTGATTCTGTATTTTTAACAATTAAATTTTCCGTGAGTTCTAGTTGTATATACTTCGGTGATAGCTCTACTTTCTCTAAAACGTTTTTTACGACAGCAAATAAATCACTTTGTTCAAATTGACGTGCAGATAAATTCACCGACATACTAATTAATGGAAATCCTTGATCGTGCCATTTTTTTAATTGCTTGCAGGCCTCTTCCAGAACCCATTCACCTATCGGGACTATTAATCCGGTTTCTTCAGCTATTGGGATAAATTGATCAGGCGATATCATCCCATGTTCTCGATGGTTCCACCTAATTAAAGCCTCTACTCCCTCGATCTTATTCGTTTTACCATTTATTTGCGGTTGGTAATAGATTTCAAGTTCCTCTTGTTCCAAAGCCTTATACAAATCATTTTCTAACTTGACGCTTTCAAAAGTTCTAGTATCCATCCCTTCACTGAAGAAATGATAGCTACTTCCTGATATTTCTTTAGATTTGTACATAGCTGTGTCTGCATTTTTAATTAAGATTTCAGTCGTATCACCGTTATCAGGAAATATACTAATACCAATACTCGTTTTCATATAGATTTCATTGTCTACTAACTGAAAAGGCCTTGAAAAAGAATCAATGACACGATTTACTACCTTTAACACTTCTTTTTCACTTTTGATATTAGGTAAATAAATAGTAAATTCATCCCCGCCCTGTCTCGATACCGTAGCACTTTTGGAGACGCAAGCACTTAATCGGTTTGCAACTTCTCGTAGTAATAAATCACCGAAGCTATGTCCAAGTGTATCATTCACAAATTTAAACCTGTCTAAATCCAAATACAGAACTGCTAATTTTTCAGCATTTAATTGAGCATATGTCAGCCCTTGGGTTAGCCTGTCCTTTAATAAAACTCTGTTAGGTAAATCCGTTAAACTATCAAAATAGGCATGATATTTTATTTCTTCCTCCATTTGTTTCCGTTGCGTTAAATCTTTAAAGGTAATAACTTCTCCGACAATCTCGGCCTCTTCTTTTATAGAAGAAATGACATATTCCACCGGAAAGCGGGATCGATCTTTTCTAAAAAATTGCTCGGTTTTATCGTACAGATTCCAACTCTCATCGCAATCGGAAATAGCCTGCTTTTTCTTTCCTGTTTCAATTCCGTTGAAAACCATACTGGATGGTTTTCCTATTAGTTCATTTTCCATATCATAACCTAACATGGAGGCACCAGCCGGGTTACAGAAGGTTATATTCCCTTCAAGGTCTAAACCAAAAATCCCTTCCCCAGCAGAATTGAGAATCAATTCTTTCTCACGGCTAAGCTGCTGCAATTCCGTTATTACTCGTTCCAGTTCCTTATTTTTCACGGTAATTTCTGAGGTTCTCTCTTCGATAATGACTTCCTGCTTTTCCATATATAGAAGATTCGATAGCGTAGAGGTAGTTGCATCGACAATAGATTGTGACAGCTGTATTTGTGCTTCAGAATAATTGAAATTACTATCACCTAGATTGACTACAGATATTTGCCCTAATACCTCTCCCATTGAAACCAGTGGCAGCATCAAAAGTCCCTTCATGTCAAAATTACGACAAACATCATGGTTTGGCCGCGAATCTGCATAAACATCTGGAATCCAAATTGGTTTTTTTGTTTTAATAACTTCTTGCGTAACTCTATCATTGCTTTGATCAAATTGTATCTTATCGTGTGTCTTCATCCAATCTTCTTCTGTCCACTCGGAATCCTTACTTAATTTCACTGGTCTAATTCTTTTCTCAGCTAAAGGCTCTAGTAAGTGAACCCCGATATTATAATTACCTAAAACCTTTCCCAAATAAGAAAAACAAGTATCCAGACTTTCCTGCATGGAGGAACACATAGATAGATCCCGTGTCACATCAAGCAAGAGCTGCTTTTCAGCAATAAGGTTTACCTTATGAGTTAAATTGTTCGCATTTTGAATGGCAACAGCCGCCATATTCACATATGCCTCAACTGTTTGAATTTCTGACTCTGTTAAATTCATGGGAATTCCATAATCAAATAAAAAAACTAGACCAAATAACTCTTCTTCAAAAGAGATAGGTAGTACGAATAAAGATTTAATTCGAAACCCTTCCACCGCTCTCGGGTCCGGCCTGCTATCCTTTGATGTATCAGGTATATAGATGGCTTTTTTTGTTTCAATTACTTCTTTCGCCAGCAGATCAATATCTGTATCAATGACATGCATATCCAGTGTCCATCCATTAATAACTTCCGGTTTTCCTACATACCCCCTAAACGTTCCATCTTCCTGTGGTAAATATATACCAACAGAATCGCATTGAACGATTTCTTCAGAAATTGCTATTGTGACTTGCTCTAAAACTTCACGTAAATCCAGCTTTGTATTAATCATTTTAGTTATATTCGCAAGTCGAGAATACCTCGTTTGTTCCTTCAACATAAAAACGAACTCCATTTCATTGAAAATATCTATTTATATTCAAACTTAAATTCTTATTTAAAACCAATCAATACTATCAGTTTACTATTCAATCATTACTGATTCGACAAAATATTTCATATTTCTCACTATTATAATGTTTTTTATAGATTTAATATAGGAATTGTTTGCATAATCATTTAATATTTTTATTACTCAGTTGCGCGATACATACGTTGTCATTACTAAAGGTCATACAGCCACAAAAATTCATTTACTGATGATACAAATCAGCTTACTTAAAATGAAACAAATACCACTTCATTCAGGTAACAATGTACAACATTACTTATTGCTTTTTAATACATTACAACAAAAAACAGATGGGAATCCCTACTCATCTGAGTCAAAATTCCCATCTGCCTATTCAAACTATCTCTACACGCCAGTCACAAACCCCACATACACAGAGTATACGCAGAAATACAAAAAGCGCTGGTTTGTTCAATACGTTTATAAAACTGTTTTCTTTCTATTGTAATCTACAACAGAAGTCAAAACTAAATAAATAGAATCCATTCCCCTCTATTTCAGGGAGTTACACTGTTTCACTACTTTCTACCACATTCACACTCGCCTCAAACTTATCAAGTAATGCGCGTACTTCATCAGTTGATTTTGTACTCATCAATTGATTTCTTAGTTCAGCAGCTCCAGGGAAGCCTTTTACATAAATTTTGAAGAAGCGATGTAGTCCTGTGATGGAGCGTGGTAATACTTCTGCATATTGATCTTGAAGATCAAGTTGTAGTCTTAAAAGATCTAGGTGTTCTTTACTGCTATGCTCTCTTGGCTCTTTTTCGAAAGCAAATGGATTTTTAAAGATACCTCGTCCAATCATAACACCATCAATGCCGTATTTTTCAGCAAGTTCTAGTCCGATTTTACGGTCAGGAATATCTCCGTTAATTGTTATTAGCGTATTTGGTGCGATACGGTCACGTAATTTTTTAATTTCCGGAATTAGTTCCCAGTGCGCATCCACTTGGCTCATTTCTTCTCTTGTACGTAAGTGAATAGAAAGGTTTGCGATATCTTGTTTGAAAATATGCGTTAACCAATCTTCCCATTCGCTTAACTCCTTAAAGCCCAGTCGCGTTTTTACGCTGACAGGTAGTCCACCCGCTTTTGCTGCTTGAATAAGTTCTGCCGCAACGTCTGGACGTAGAATAAGGCCACTACCTTTTCCTCTTGATGCTACGTTCGGTACAGGGCAGCCCATATTAATATCGATGCCTTTAAATCCTAACTCTGCCATACCAATACTCATTTGACGGAAATATTCAGGGTTATCTCCCCAAATATGCGCCACGATTGGTTGTTCATCTTCTGTAAAAATTAAACGGCCACGTACACTTTTCATACCTTCTGGATGACAATAGCTATCCGAGTTTGTGAACTCTGTGAAGAATACGTCTGGGCTACCAGCTTCACTTACTACGTGACGGAAAACAACGTCTGTCACATCTTCCATTGGTGCAAGTACGAAAAATGGTCGTGGTAAATTACGCCAAAAATTATCTATCATTTCAAATTCAAATCCTCTCAATATGAATGCAATTTTAAACTCTCAATAAAGTGAAACTTTAATCAGTGGGGGTTTTCTTCATCCCCCACTGGTTATTAGTTGAACCAATCGGACTTTTATAGGCAGTTGATTCCCCACCTAACTTCTTTGCTTTCGTTGAATTTTGAGGTGGGGGTCTTACTGCCCATTAAAGCGGGATAAACCAAAAAGCAGATGGTATAGATTTTCCTATATCAACTGCTTTCCTATTATACCAACTTCAGCCAAGCTACACACTCCACATGAGTCGTGTGCGGGAACATATCAACAGGTTGTACTTCCTGCGTTTTATATCCGCCTTCTTCTAGTACTTTTAAGTCACGTGCTAATGTTGCTGGGTTACATGATACGTATACGACGCGTTTTGGTTTCATGTCGATGATTGTGTTTAGTAGTGCATCATCACAACCTTTACGCGGTGGATCTACGACCATTGTGTCGGCGATTATGCCTTCTTTGTACCATTTTGGAATAACTACTTCTGCTTCCCCTACGCCAAATTCAGCATTTGTCATGTTGTTTAGTGCTGCGTTTCGGTTTGCGTCTTCGATTGCTTCCGGAACGATTTCAACGCCGTACACTTTTTTCGCTTTTTGCGCTAAGAATAAGGAGATTGATCCAATTCCGCAATAGGCATCAATTACTGTTTCGTTGCCATCTAATTTTGCATATTCTAACGTTTTGTCGTATAACACTTTCGTTTGTTCTGGGTTTACTTGATAGAATGAACGTGCTGAAATTGCAAATTTAATGTCACCGATAAAGTCATAAATATATTCTGATCCGTACAGTACTGTCGTTGTGTCTCCGAAGATTACATTTGTACGTTTCGTGTTTACGTTTTGAACAATCGATTTTACTTCTGGGAATTTTGCAGCAATTTCTTCAATGATTGCTTTTTTGTTTGGTAATTCTGCTGTACGAGTAATGAAGACAAGCATAATTTCCCCTGTTACTTGTCCGTAACGAGCCATTACGTGGCGAAGTGTTCCTTTATTACGCTCTTCGTTGTATGCCGAAATACCGTGTTTTTCACAAATACGTTTTACTTCCTGGATTAATGTATCGTTTTCTTCTGCCTGAATTAAACATGATTCCATATTAATGATGTCATGTGTTCCTTGGCGATAGAAACCAGCGACAAGTCCACCTTCACGTTCTCCAATTGGTACTTGTGCTTTGTTACGGTATACCCATGGGTTCTTCATACCAAGTACAGGGTGCACAGGAACATCGCTTAATCCGCCAATACGCTGCATAACGTCACGTACTTGTTTTTCTTTCGCTTGTAATTGTCCTTCATATGTTAAGTGCTGAAGCTGACAACCGCCGCACTGATTGTACACCGGGCATTCTGCATCTTTACGATATGGGCTTTCTGTATGAAGTTTCATTAAACGACCGAATGCGAAGTTTTTCTTCACTTTAATAATTTTAATTTGTGCTTCTTCACCTGGTAATCCGTTTTTAACGAAAATAGGATAGCCCTTTACTTTCGCAACACCGGCACCATCATGTGTTAAATCTTCAAATACTACATCTATAAACTCGTTTTTCTCAACTGGTGGCGTCATTTTTGTACTCATTTTCCGACCTCTCTTTTTCATAACACTGCGTTACATTTTATCATACTTATATGGTCTATTTCTATCGGAAGAAAAAAAGCTATTGACGATAGTTCTCTGTTAATGTTACGCTACTACTAATTTAATACGGACGATGTTACCTCATATATATTCGATAATATGGATCGAGAGTTTCTACCCGGCAACCTTAAATTGCTGGACTATGGGGAAAACTAATGAATATTAGCCTATGTGCAAAAAAAGACTCATATTGATTAGCTTTCTCTCATAGATGAAAGTGAATCCATATGGGTCTTTTTTTATTTTTATTTTTCTAAAAGGTCAGACATCTTACGTATGACATAAAACCTCTTTGTTTTATTTTTAGTAATATAACGAGCGTTTTATGTACAAACTTTATACGAACTTCTGAAAGGGGCAACTACATGCAATATGTAATGAGCATTATCGGTATTCTTGTCGTTTTAGGTTTATGCTTTGCTTTGTCAAACAATAGAAGTAAAATCAACTTCCGTGCAATTGCTATTATGATTGGTTTTCAAATTTTAATCGGTTGGTTTATGTTTGGCACAAAGATTGGTCAACAAATCATTATTTTCATTGGTAAAGTTTTCAACAAACTAATTAAACTTGGTACGACAGGTGTCGATTTTCTCTTTAATGGAATTCAAAGAGATTTTGTCTTTTTCTTAAACGTACTATTAATTATCGTATTTTTCTCAGCACTACTTTCTATCTTTAGCTATTTAGGTGTTTTACCATTCATCGTTCGCGTTGTCGGCGGTGCCATTTCAAAAATCACTGGTTTACCACGCGTCGAGTCATTCCACGCAGTAAACTCTGTATTCTTCGGTTCAAGTGAAGCGTTAATCGTTATTAAAAACGATTTACAGCATTTTAACAAAAACCGTATGTTTATCATTTGTTGTTCTGCGATGAGCTCAGTTTCTGCTTCTGTTACAGCATCATACGTAATGATGTTAGATGCGAAATATGTACTAGCAGCTCTTCCGCTAAACTTATTCTCAAGCTTGATCGTTTGTTCGCTATTAACACCAGTTGATACGAAGAAAGAAGATGAAGTAATTCAAAAATTTGATAGAACTTTATTCGGAGACAGCTTTATCGGCGCAATGATTAACGGTGCGCTTGATGGTTTAAAAGTAGCTGGTATCGTTGCCGCATTAATGATTGCCTTCATCGGTGTAATGGAAGTTGTAAACTACGTAATTAGCGCAGCTTCAGGTGCAATGGGATATGCTGTTACTTTACAACAAATCTTCGGTTATATACTTTCTCCATTCGCGTTCTTAATGGGTATTCCAACTCAAGATATTATCCCAGCTGGTGGTATTATGGGTACGAAGATTGTATTAAACGAGTTTGTAGCAATTCTTGATTTAAAAGATGTTGCAGCAACATTATCTCCACGTACAGTTGGAATCGTTACAGTATTCTTAATTAGCTTCGCAAGTATTAGCCAAATTGGTGCGATTGTAGGTACAATCCGTGCCCTTTCTGAAAAACAAGGAAGCATCGTTTCTAAATTTGGTTGGAAAATGCTATTTGCATCAACACTTGCTTCTATTTTATCTGCAACAATCGCTGGATTGTTTATTTAATAAAAAATCACCTTACTCGTTGAAGTAAGGTGATTTTTTTATCTATTGTTACTTTTCTCATTCCATCCATTTTCCTCAAATGATATGATGAACAAGGGTATGTCCCCACCTCTCTAACAGCGGGGGGATTTTAAATATAAGCATGCAACATAATACACAATAGAAGGTGATTTTATGAAAAAATACGCAGCAATCGCTTTATGTACGTCTGCCATTTTAGCTGGCTGTAACAGTAGCAACGTAAGTCCTGAACCTAAAAAAGAGAAAAAGGTTCAAGAGACTAAGAAGCAAGAAGTGACCGTACAAGAACAAGGTAAAATTTCTTATACTCCAATTACACATGAATCTACAAACACTACTATTCATATGACAGATATAAAGGATACTTTAACTGAGGTACAATATAAAATTTGGCGCACAGCTGACGGAAAAGAACACACTAAATCCTTTTCTTCTAAAGAAAAGGATAAACAGTTTACAATGCCTTTTGACATAAAAGAATTTGAAGGAAAACGCGGTGAGTTTCAAATTGAAGCAATAGGAATGAAAGAAGATGGGAAAACCATTCCGCTCACAAAATCTGCTATTACTTTCGAGCAAAAGGTTCCCGTTCTTATGTACCATGCAATCGATGATTATCACGGACAAGGCATTAAAGATTTATTCGTATCCCCCGCTAACTTCGAAGCCCAAATGAAATATTTAAAAGACAATGATTATACATTACTAACTTTTGAACGCTGGGGCGATATAAATAAAGTGAATAAACCTATCTTTGTTACATTTGATGACGGTATGAAAAATAATATGAATGCATTTCATATTTTGCAAAAGCTAAAAAACGATACGTTTAAACCAACAGCAACAGAATATATGATTGTTGATAACGTTGATGTAGAAGGATCACTGTCTACATCTGACATAAAAGAAATGATTGATTCCGGCATTTTCTCCATGCAATCTCATACTGCAACGCATGCAGACTTACCGAAGATTACAAACTATGAAGAAGAATTAAAGGGATCGAAAGAAAAGCTAGAAAAAATAACAGGTAAGCCCGTTATCGCAGTTGCTTATCCATTCGGTCATGTAGATGATAAAGTCGTTGCAGAAACGAAGAAATATTATCAATTTGCGACGACAACAAAACCCGGAAAGTTCATCACAAAAGGTGAACCCGATGAGTTGTTAAAAATGAAGCGCGTTCGCATACACAATTCGACGACTGTAGAACAATTTGCTTCTTCGATTAAATAACGATGAGAGCTCAATATATTTTGAGCTCTCTTTTTATGCTATATTTATATATATTTTTTGAATTTTCTTGTATTATATATAGTAAGAAATCTTTCAAATTAAAGGAGATTATACATATGTCATTTGAACAAACGTTAGAGAAATATGCTGCTCTTGCAGTCAATGTTGGTGTTAATATTCAACCAGGACAAACATTATCAATTAGTGCACCTCTTGAAGCTGTACAATTTGTACGCCTTGTTACAGAAAAAGCATATAAATCTGGTGCAAAACACGTATATGTGGATTGGAATGATGAGACGTTAACACGCTTAAAGTTCGATCTAGCTCCTGAAGAAGCATTCGCTGAGTTCCCATCTTGGAAAGCACGCGCTCGTGAAGAATTAGCAAAAGAAGGCGCTGCATTTATGTCTATTTATGCAGAAAACCCAGATTTATTAAAAGGTGTAGAAGCAACGCGTATCGCAACAGCTCATAAAGTAGCTGGTGAAGCAATGAAAGTATACCGTGATTACGTACAAGCTGATAAAGTAAGCTGGTGTGTCATTTCTGTTCCTACGAAAGAATGGGCTGCGAAAGTATTCCCTGACGTTGCACCAGAAGAACAGGAGGCAAAACTATGGGATGCTATTTTCAAAGCTACTCGTGCTGATTTAGAAAATCCTGTGGAAGCATGGAAAGAACACGATGAAACGTTACATACAAAAGTTGATTACTTAAACGAAAAGCATTATAAAGCTCTTCACTATACAGGTCCTGGAACAGATTTAACAATCGAACTTCCAGAAAAGCATGTATGGGCTGGTGCTGGTAGCTTAAATGAAAAGAACGTACCATTTATGGCGAACATTCCAACTGAAGAAGTATTTACAATGCCACTTAAAACAGGTGTGAACGGTCAAGTATCTAGCACAAAACCGTTAGCATTTGCAGGTAACATTATCGATAATTTCACGTTAACATTTGAAAACGGACGTATCGTAGACTATAAAGCTGAAACTGGTGAAGAAGCTTTAAAACATTTAGTAGAAACAGATGAAGGTTCTCACTTCTTAGGAGAAGTGGCTTTAGTACCTCATGACTCACCAATTTCAAACACAAATATTTTATTCTACAATACGCTATTTGATGAAAACGCATCTTGCCACCTTGCAATCGGAAGTGCTTATGCTTTCAACTTAGTTGGCGGAAAAACAATGTCTAAAGAAGAACTTGCTGAAAACGGAGCAAATACTAGTATTACACATAACGACTTCATGATCGGATCAGCCGAGCTTGATATCGATGGTATTACAGATGATGGAAGACATGAACCAATCTTCCGTAAAGGTAACTGGGCATTTTGATACAAATAAAAGGCTATCTTCCACATCGGAAGATAGCCTTTTATGATGCCGATGAAACCTTAAGTCCAATTACTCCTAAAACGATAAAGAGAATACAAAATGCTTGGAATAAGCTAATGTGCTCTTTAAAGAAATACACGCTAATGATTGTAATAAGTAATGTTCCTACGCCAGACCAAATGGCATAAGCGATACTTAAATGAATTTTTTTGACAACGATAGCAAATACGCTGAAACAAATTCCATAAAATACGAAAATCAGTACACTTGGAACGAGCTTTGTTAAACCATTCGATAATTTCATCGCAATTGTTCCAGCTACTTCAAAAATAATTGTTACGAGTAATAATAGCCAATATACCATACTAGAATCTCCTTCTCTGTTACCTTATAGAGATTCTAGTATACTACTTATAGTCCTAATGAAATATATTTAATTTCTAAATATTCTTCGATACCGAAATGGCCTCCTTCGCGGCCAATACCACTCTCTTTAAAGCCACCGAACGGTGCTTGTGCAACTGATGGAAGACCATCATTTAATCCGATAATGCCGTACTCTAATGCTTCACTAATTTGGAATGCTTGACTAATATCTTTTGTAAAAATATATGCAGCTAAACCATATGGTGTATTATTTGCACGTTCGATTACTTCTTCAACCGTTTTAAATTTCGCAACTGGTGCCACTGGTCCGAATGTTTCTTCATTCATACAAAGCATCGTATCATTCGCCAATCCAATTACAGTTGGTTGCATAAAGTGTCCATCTAGCTCTGCAACCTTTTGACCACCAAATAAAACTGTTCCACCCTGTTGGATAGCATCTTCGATATGTTCCTGTACTTTCGAAACTGCATTCTCGTCAATAAGTGGTCCTACAGTCGTTCCGTCACCGAAACCATCTCCTACTTTCAACTGCCCTACTGCCTTTTGAAACTTCTCTGCAAATACTTCATACACTTCTTCCTGAACAAATACTCGGTTTGTACATATACACGTTTGTCCTGCGTTACGGAATTTCGAACCGATTACCGCCTCTACGGCTTTATCTAAGTCCGCATCGTTCATAACAATAAACGGCGCGTGACCACCTAATTCAAGTGAAACCTTTTTCATCGTTTGTGCAGCACTAGCCATTAATTCTTTCCCAATTTCCGTTGATCCTGTAAAGGAAACCTTTCGAACACGTCCATCTTCCATCCACGTATCAGCAATTGCTTTCGCACTGCCTGTTACAATATTTATTACGCCTTTTGGAATGTCCGCTTCATGAGCTAATTCAGCTAATTTCAACGCAGTTAACGGCGTTTGACTTGCAGGCTTTACAACTGCTGTACATCCTGCTGCAAGCGCCGGGGCTACCTTTCTCGTAATCATAGCAGCAGGGAAATTCCAAGGTGTAATAGCTGCCATAACTCCAACTGGTTGCTTCATAACTAAAATACGCTTATTCGGATGAGAAGCAGGAATCATTTCACCGTATACGCGTTTTCCTTCTTCTGCATACCATTCAACAAAGCTATTTGCATAATTCACTTCACCAAGTGCTTCTGCAAACGGCTTTCCTTGTTCTCTCGTCATGATCGCTGCAATCTCTTCTTTATTTTCATCAATAAGTGTGAACCATTTTTTCAACTTCACTGCACGGTCTGCTGCTGTTAACTTAGACCATGATTTAAAAGCTTCATGGGCCGCATCAACAGCTTGCTTTGCCTCTGTTACTCCGCCCCTTGGTACCGTCGCAAATATTTCCTTCGTTGCTGGATTATTTACTTCGATTTGTTCTTGCAATGTAATCCACTCACCATTTATATACATCGCCTTTTTCTCTACATTTACAAACGTCGCTTTTTTATCCAATGTTTTCTTCCTCCTCTATAAGTTTCTTTATTTTCCTAGTGGCAGCAGATTGACTTATTTTTAAAAACTCCGCTACTTTATAACTCGATCCATATGTTTTATATGCTTTCAAAATAATATTCCGTTCTACTTCTTCTAACATTTTATAGAGACTTTGACCGGACTGTTCAACCGTTGATTCTTGCATCGCTATTGGCAAATCTTCTATCGTAACGATATCGTCAGCAGTTATAACAATTCGCTCAATCACATTTTCAATTTCTCTATTATTTCCTTCCCAAGGGTAACCAACAAACATTTGCAATGTGCTAGGTGCTAATTTTACATTCCGGCCATATTTCTCATTAAAGTGCTGTAAATAATGATAAATGAGTGGCAAAATGTCTTCGGTTCTTTCCCGGAGTGGTGGAATTAAAATTGGAATGACATTCAGACGATAATATAAATCTTTTCGGAATGTTCCCTGTTTCACCATCATACTTAAATCTCGATTTGTTGCCGCTACAATTCTCACATCCACTTTTTTTAATTCCCTTCCGCCTATAGGGCGAAACGTTTTTTCTTGCAACACTTGCAAAAGCTTTGCTTGAATTTCAAGCGGCATTTCGCCAATTTCATCTAAGAAAAGAGTTCCTCTATGCGCTGACTCTAATAATCCCTTTTTCCCTTCACGATTCGCACCTGTAAAAGATCCACCTGAATATCCAAAAAGCTCTGATTCAATTAAATTCGTTGGCAATGCCGCACAGTTAATTTCATAGAAACTTTCATTCTTCCGGTTACTCACTTCATGTAAATGACGTACTAATCGACTCTTCCCTACTCCTGTCTCGCCTAAAACGAGAACTGTACTATCTACCACGGATACTTTCTTGATTGTCTCGACTATTTTTTGCATAGCGATACTTTTAAAAATAAGTCCTTCATGTTCATACGTTTCTCTTAATTCTTTTTTATATGTTTTTAACTGATTATCCATTTCCTCTACCTTTTGACGTAATTGGTAGAGTTCTGTAAGATCACGAGAATAACTAATTACTCTTCTTAAATTTCCCTCATCGTCAAAAACAGGCCTTGTACGAACATGTAAATACTCTCCTGATTTTGTCGTTTGAACGAGTTCAATCGGTCTCTTTTTTTCAATTACTTCTAACGTTGCCGATGGATAAAAGATACCATCCTTCTGCAATTCTTTCACATGCTTTCCTACTAACTCTTTAGCAGCTAATTGATAGTGCCCTTCACATGTACTATTTACACGCACAACGATTCCCTTTTCGTCAGTTACAAAAATTTCGTCAAACGCATATTCAAATACATCTTGTAAATCCATTAACATTCGTTCCTTTTCTGCAACCATCCTAGCCACCCCTAACTTCCAATCCATCGATTCACTTCACTACCTTTATTATAAAGTGAATTTTCTGCATTTTATATAGAGTCAGCTAGAATGTTTGCGATTTATTATTTAGCTTTTAAACATGCGCAGTATTTGCTTTCTCATAACAGACTTGTAATGATTCTTCAATGATTGTTAATCCTTCTTCAAGTTGCTCATCTGTAATAACTAATGGCATTAACACACGAATAACATTACCGTATGTCCCTGCTGATAGTAGAAGTAATCCGCGTTTGTTTGCTTCTGCGCACAAGTTAGCTGTTAACGTTTTATCAGGTACTTTCGTCTTACGATCTTGAACGAGCTCGAATGCACACATTGCCCCTAAACCACGCACATCACCAATGCAATTATATTTATTTTTCATCTCTTCGAATCGGTTCATTACGACTTTTCCTAACTCTATCGCTCTATCATTTAAATTCTCTTTCTCTATTACATCAAGTACTGCCAATGCTGCTGCACATCCTAGCGGGCTTCCTGCATACGTTCCACCAAGCTCTCCCGGCGCAGACTCATTCATAATTTCCTTGCGCCCAATAACACCACTAATCGGTACACCAGCGCCTAATGATTTAGATACCGTAATTAAATCTGGAACGACATCATAATGATCAATGGCAAAATATTTTCCTGTACGACTAAATCCTGTTTGAATTTCATCCGCTACAAATAGGATGCCGTGTTCTGAACAAATATTGCGCACTTCTTGCACAAACTTCTTACTTGGAACGATAAATCCGCCTTCCCCTTGAACAGGTTCCATTACAACGGCTGCAATTGTTTCTGGTGCTACTTCTGATATGAAGAAATTCTTAAACTCTTCAATCATAAAGTCATCATACTGCTCTTCCGTTAATCCTTCTGGGCGGCGATATTCGTATGGGAATGGTGCTTTATAGACTTCAGGCGCAAATGGGCCAAATCCAAATTTATATGGTTTTACTTTACTTGTCATCGTCATTGTCATTAATGTACGCCCGTGGAACCCTTTAGAAAATGCAATAATACCAGATCTTTTTGTATATTTACGAGCGATTTTCACAGCGTTCTCAACTGCTTCTGCACCACTATTTAAAAATAGTACTTGCTTATCAAAACTTCCCGGTGCTAATGCTGCAAGTTTTTCTGCTAATTCAATATATGGCTCATACATCATGACATTAAATCCAGTATGAATGTATTGATCTACTTGTTTATGGAGCGCCTCTTTAACAGCTGGATGACAATGCCCTACGTTTATTGTTCCGATTGCTCCCGCGAAATCAATGTACTGATTGCCATCAACATCTGTTACAAGAGCACCACTTGCAGATTGTACAAACGTTGGGATGCCGTTACTTACTCCTTTTGGTACTATATTTTGGCGGCGTTCTAATAAAGACGCTGCTTTCGGTCCAGGAATTTGTTCATTTACTTTAGCAAATTTTTTTGTGTTCATTACGTACCCCATCCTTTTCTTTACATTGTTTTCTTTTTACATTGCAAAATGTATGCCAACATTCTTTTCCAGCATTCATCCTATATGCCTTCTATTTCAGCATAAAAAATAAGTCTATAAAGACTCATTAAGAGTCCCTATAGACTTATTTTTCTTATACATTAGACTTTCCTTGTTCCCAAATAAACTCACCTGAATGAGAAATAAAATCCTCAACAGATTGTACTACTAAATCCGCAAGTGGTTCTAAAGTTTGACGATCCCCTGTACCAGATAGTACTCCAATTGCATAGCAATCGCCGCCATTTTTCGCTAAATGTAAATCAGTTGGAGTATCTCCAACGACCGCTACTTCACACGCCTCTAAATGAAACATTTCACAAAACGATTCTACAATTCTTTTATCTGGTTTTTGTGCCGGAAACGTATCTGAAGCTACAACATAATCAAAATAAGACTCTAATTGATACTGTTTTAAAAATAATTCTGTCGGTGCGAAATCATCAGCTGTAACAACGCCTAAAATAAATCCTCTATCCTTTAAGCTTTGTAAAATTCTTGGTAAATCCGCCGTCATTCTCATATAGGAACGGTGCTCGTACATAAGGGAAAATAATTTTTCACTTACCCACTCATGCATCTCTTCTTCCTTAGATGACGTAATATACTTACAAAGCCCTTTTGCAACATCAAGGCTTGTTCCTGCCGCTATTGCGCTACGAGGGTTCACAAATACCCCATCTACACCGATTTCTTTTAATAAAGTAGGCTGCATTGACTTTGGAAGTTGATATAAATCTATACATTCTGCCACCAGTTCTTCAGCTACTTTTATCCAAATTGAGTGAAAATCCATTAACGTCCCGTCTTTATCAAATAGTATTGCTTTTACCTTCTCCATAGCACCCTACCTCTCGTTTCTTATCTCCTCCAGTGTATCAATAAAGTATGGATATAACATAAACGAATTGTAAAAATACCATAAAAATCAAACTAACTTCCAATTTACAATTCCTCTATATAATAAAAAGGATGCCTTTACAGGGCATCCTCTTGATGTTCAGGAACAAATAGTTCCAGACAATGGTATATATTTTCGAATTCCATCGGTGCATCTCCACCGTATTCACCATCTAAGTTAATCATTAATTTATCTGGTGAATGCACTTTAATTCGATTTGCTTGTGTGTATAACACTTTTGGATTGTTAATATGTTCACCACGCTGCGCTTGTGTTGCAGCTTTAATTAAGTCAGCGATAGAACCTTTTTTCAGTACTAATAAATCAAATAATCCATCGTTAATTGATGCATATGGTGCTACCTTTTCAAAGCCGCCCACTGAACGAGTATTCGTAATTAAAAACATCGTAATTTCTTCTTGTAGCATCTTTCCATCATACTCAATTTCAACATATGTTGGATGTAATGATGGTAACATTTCGATCCCTTTTAAATAGTAAGCAAGTTGGCCTAATACTGTCTTTAGCTTACTCGGTACTTCATATGTTAATTCTGTTATACGGCCGCCACCAGCGATATTAATGAAATATGTATCATTCGCTCTACCAAGATCTAACGGAACTGTTTTCCCTTCACAAATAATATCCGCAGCCTCTTCAATCGCACGAGGTACACCAATCGCACGCGCAAAATCATTTGTCGTTCCAACTGGAATAATTCCAAACTTCGGACGATGTTCATGTCCTACTAAACCGTTCACCACTTCATTTAATGTACCATCACCACCAGCTGCGATAACAACATCAAACTTACGATCCGCAGCTTGCCTCGCTGCCACAGTCGCATCGCCAGGACCAGTTGTCGCATGACAAGACGCTTCATATCCAGCTTGTTCTAATTTTTGTAATACTTCCGGTAAGCTCTTCTTAAATAGCTCGCGCCCAGAAGTAGGATTATAAATAATTCTTGCTCGCTTCATCATTTATTAGCACAGGAAATTTCTTTATTGTTTCAAAAAAGAACATACCGAACTTCTATTCAGTATTCCCATGCCTACCTCCTCTCATCTTCCTATCCTTCTTTTATCCCGCTCAAACAGGCAGTAAGAACCCGATTCGTGTAGTCCATCAAAAGTAAATATTCATTTCAATGGTTTTGTTTTATTTAACAAAAAATTTATGTCCATCTATTTCCTCACAACAATTTACATATAACGAATAATAATTATCTATTATTTCATGAGATGAAAAAAAACCTCTATGTCTAGATTTATCATTATTCCCACCTTTTTGCAACTATCATACCATAGTTGCTATACAAACATTTTTCCACTTTTGACAGTTAATCAAACGTTTGTTTAAATGATCTTCTCTCATTTAAACAAACGTTTGATTAACCTAGAAAAACACCCATGTACGGGTGTTTTTCTGCTTAATCTTTAAAAGTTATTACTATTATCGCTTATTAATCTCTTCAAGTAAGATTTTGTTAACAAGCGGTGGATTTGCTTGTCCTTTTGTAGCCTTCATAATTTGACCAACTAAGAAGCCAATTGCACGGTCTTTACCGTTTTTAAAGTCTTCGATAGATTGTTCATTGTTATCAAGAATTTCTGTTACAACTTTACGAAGTGTACCCTCGTCAGAAATTTGAACAAGACCTTTCGCTTTAACGATTTCTTCTGGGTCTCCACCTTTTTCAATTAATTCGTTAAATACTTTCTTCGCGATTTTAGAAGAAATTGTACCTTTTTCAATTAATTGAACCATTTTAGATAAACCAGCAGGCGTTAATGCAACGTCTTTTAATTCTTTTTGTTGCTTGTTTAAGTATGCAAGCACTTCACCCATTAACCAGTTTGATGTTAATTTCGCATCAGCACCGTCTGCAACAGTTGCTTCAAAGAAATCAGACATCTCTTTCGTTAATGTTAATACGTGTGCATCATAAGCCGGTAAGCCAATTTCTGCAACGTAGCGAGCTTTACGTGCATCTGGAAGTTCTGGAATCGAAGCACGAATTTCTTCTTTCCACTCATCATCAATGTAAAGTTCAACTAAGTCTGGCTCTGGGAAGTAACGGTAATCGTCAGATCCCTCTTTCACACGCATTAAGATTGTTTTCTTCGTTGCTTCATCATAACGACGTGTTTCTTGTTGGATGATACCACCAGATAACAATTCTTTCTCTTGGCGCACTTGCTCGTGCTCAAGACCTTTTTGTACGTAAGTGAATGAGTTTAAGTTTTTCAGTTCCGCTTTTGTACCGAACTTCTCTTGTCCAACAGGACGAAGGGAAATGTTTGCATCACAACGCAAGGAACCTTCTTCCATCTTACAATCAGATACGCCAGTGTATTGAATGATTGATTTTAACTTCTCTAAGTATGCATATGCTTCTTCTGGCGTACGCATATCTGGCTCAGATACGATCTCGATTAAAGGCATACCTTGACGGTTGTAGTCTACTAATGAACCATCAGCTGTATGCGTTGATTTACCAGCATCTTCTTCTAAATGAAGACGTGTAATACCGATACGTTTCTTTTTACCGTCTACTTCGATTTCAATCCAACCATTTTCACCGATTGGCTTATCGAATTGAGAAATTTGGTAAGCTTTCGGATTATCTGGGTAGAAATAGTTTTTACGGTCAAACTTCGTTTCCGTTGCGATTTCACAGTTTAATGCCATTGCAGCTTTCATTGCAAAGTTAACTGCTTCTTTATTTAAAGTAGGAAGTACCCCTGGGTATCCTAAGTCAATTACACTTGTTTGTGTATTTGGCTCCGCTCCGAATTCTGTTGGACTCGCAGAGAAAATTTTCGAATTTGTTTTTAACTCAACGTGAACCTCTAAACCAATAATTGTTTCTAAATTCATCTATGCTCGCCTCCTTACAGACTTGCTTTTTTTGTATGATAGTCTGTTGCTTGCTCAAACGCATGTGCAACGCGGTAAATTGTCGCTTCATCGAAGTGTTTACCAATGATTTGTAGACCAAGTGGCATGTTGTTAGCACCGAATCCACATGGAACAGAAATCGCTGGAACACCCGCTAAGTTTACTGGGATTGTTAAAATGTCATTTGCATACATTGTCATTGGATCATCAACTTTTTCGCCCACTTTAAATGCCGGAGTTGGCGTTGTTGGTCCAATAATAACATCGTAGTTAGCAAATACATTTTCAAAGTCATTTTTAATTAATGTACGTACTTGTTGTGCTTTCTTGTAATATGCATCATAGTAACCAGAGCTAAGTGCAAATGTACCAAGCATAATACGACGTTTTACTTCATCACCGAAACCTTCGCTACGTGTGTTTTTGTAAAGATCTAATAAATTATTTACATTATCAGAACGAACACCGTAACGTACGCCATCAAAGCGTGAAAGGTTAGCAGATGCTTCAGAAGAAGATAATAAGTAATACGTTGCTAGAGCGTATTTAGAGTGTGGAAGAGATACTTCCTCCCAAGTTGCGCCCATACCTTCTAATACTTTTAAAGCAGCTAGTACTGACTCACGAGCTTCTTCGCCAACACCTTCTCCTAAGTATTCTTTCGGTACAGCAATACGTAAACCTTTAACGTCACCTGTTAAACCAGCTAAGTAGTTTCCTACTTCAACGTTTGCAGAAGTTGCATCCATACGGTCAATACCTGAAATAGCTTGTAATAAGTATGCATTATCTTCTACTGTACGTGTAATCGGTCCGATTTGGTCAAGTGAAGATGCGAATGCAACTAATCCGTAACGAGATACACGTCCGTAAGTTGGTTTTAAACCTACAACGCCGCAATATGCAGCTGGCTGACGGATAGAACCACCCGTATCAGAACCTAGAGAGAATAATACTTCTCCTGCTGCTACAGCTGCTGCAGAACCACCACTAGATCCGCCTGGAACGTAATCTAAGTTCCATGGATTTTTCGTAGCGTAGAAACCTGAGTTTTCATTTGAAGAACCCATTGCGAACTCGTCCATATTTAACTTACCGATTGTAACTGTGTCAGCAGCTTTTAGCTTTTGCACAACTGTTGCATCATAAATCGGATCAAAGTTTGCTAACATTTTGCTCGCACAAGTAGTACGAAGCCCGTTAGTTACAATGTTATCTTTTACACCAATTGGCATACCGAATAATAAACCATTATCTTCAGCACCAATTTTCGCGTCTAATTCTTTCGCTTTCGCGCGTGCGTTTTCTTCATCTAATGTAAGAAAAGCTTTTACGTTATCTTCAACATCCGCAATACGTTTGTAAGATTCTTCTACTAAATCCGTAACGGAAATTTCTTTGTTGTTTAACTTCTTATGTAACTCTGATACTGAATGATCAAATAATGACATCGAAATTCCCCTCCTCTATTCTAATACTGCTGGAACACGGATTTGATTATCTTTGTGATCCGGTGCATTTTTTAATACTTCTTCGACTGGTAAACCTTTTTCTGGTACATCTTCACGCATAACATTTTTCATAGTTAATACATGAGTTGTTGGTTTTACATCAGTTGTATCTAATTCATTTAACTGTTCTGCAAATGTAACAATTGCATCTAGTTGTTTTTGAAATTTTTCAGCTTCTTGATCAGTAATTGCAAGACGTGCTAAATGTGCTACGTGCTTTACATTCTCAACGGAAATTCTTGACACGGCTAGGCCACCTCCATAATATATCGTTCAATCTACAATACTATTGATGATACCAAATTTTCAGTACTTCAAGCAAGTCAACACACGACACTTACTGCATTTTTACATAAAAAAAGAAAGGCGAATGCCTTTCTTTACGATTTACTCTTTATCTAACGGTTTATTTTTCGGAAATCTCTCGTTATCTTCTTCATTATCACGAATTGTTTTTTGTAATACAAAACAAGACATCGTTAAAAATAATGTTCCAATTAAATAATATCCTTTTACACTAAGCGTTTCATCTAACGTATAAATTCCAATTAGCATACCTGAAAGCGCGCAAACAAATGAAGTCCATGCTAAAAACGTGAACGCTTGCGTATTACGTCTTCTCATCGTTCTCCCCCTCGTTAGCTGTACATCCATTATAGATAAGTATATTTACCATGATGGATTTTTATCCCACTTTAATGGGCAGTAAGACCCCCACCACAAAATTCAGCGAAAGCAAAGAAGTTAGGTGGGGGATCAACTGCCCATAAAAGTCCGATTGGTTCAACTAATAATCAGTGGGGATGAAGAAAACCCCCACTGATTAAAGTTTCACTTTATGTAAATTCTAGTTTTATATTTATAAATCTACCATAAAACAATACTATTTTAAAGTTAGTTTTCTGGCTAATCTGAAAAAACAGTTAAAATCATTGACATTTATTTCTATTCTACATAAAATAAAAATAAATATTACGAACCTCGAAATATACGGGAGTGGAATTAATTGTTGCAATACGAACATTTTTTAGACTTACTGCTAGATAACGCCAAGAAGCTTTTCTATCCTGAGGAATGGGTAAGCCTAGATTTAACACTTTCTAAAACAGAAGTATTTTGTTTACTTTGGATGGAGCGAAATACAGATATTACAATGACAAAAATCGCTGACCTTCTTGATATACCAATGAGTACAACGACGGGTGTTGTAAATCGCCTTGTAAAAAAGGGATATATCGAAAGGTATCGTGATGAAAATGACCGACGCATTGTATTAATTCATTTAACAGAAAACGGCGTAATGCTCGTTCAAGAAGTAAAACAAAATGCAGCCCATTACTTTAGCCTAGTGACAGAAGCATTATCAGAAGAAGAAAAAGCATTCTTACTACAAATCTTCCAAAAGATTATGAACCACATTGCTACGTCACAGCAAAAAACAGAAGAAAATGTTTCTACACCTAAAATGAAAAACATTCCGATTGAATAAAACCCTACTAGGGTTTTTATTCAAAAAAATATTTCGTAACTCGTAATATCCGACACTCGAAATAAAGGGGATAGAATGATGAGAATTATTTTGTATACAGGTAAAGGCGGCGTAGGAAAAACTAGCATTTCAGCAGCAACAGCACTTCAAAGCGCAAAACAAGGATTAAAAACATTAGTAATGAGCACAGACCCAGCCCATAGTTTAGGAGACTCATTTGGTATAAAGTTATCTTCTGAGCCACTAGAAATTCGTGAAAATTTGTGGGCACAAGAAATTAATACGATTTATGAGATGGAAAAAGGCTGGGGAAAATTACAGAAATATATTACACTACTCTTCACTTCCAAAGCAGCTGATGATATTACAACAGAAGAGTTAACGATGTTTCCTGGTATGGAAGATTTAATTAGCTTACTCCGCGTACTCGATTATTATAAACAAAACACATATGATGTTATTATCATTGATTGTGCTCCAACAGGAGAAACATTAGCAATGCTCAGCTTTCCAGACATGCTTGGCTGGTGGATGGAAAAACTCTTTCCTATTAAAAGAAAAGTTTTAAAAGTTGTTCGCCCTGTAGCTCAACCACTTCTTGGTGTCCCCCTTCCAACCGATGATATTATGGACGAATTAACAAATACACTTGAACAGCTTGGAGAAATGAGAGATATTTTATCAAACCGAGACGTAACAAGTATCCGCATCGTTGTAAATCCCGAAAAAATGGTCATTAAAGAGGCTCAGCGTAGCTTCACGTATTTAAATTTATACAATTATAACGTAGATACGATTATGATTAACCGCGTCATCCCTAACACTGTCACCGATCCTTATTTTCAAGCTTGGAAAGATACGCAAAAGAAATATAAAACATTAATTCAAAATAGTTTTGATCCGCTTCCTATTTACGAAGCTCCAATGTTTGAACAAGAAGTTGTTGGTTTGTCTATGTTAGAGCGTGTAGGAGATGCTTTATTTAAATTAGATTTTTCTCCTACGGAAGTGAAATTTAACGGTCGTACTCAATATGTAAAAAAAGATGGTGATGAATATATTTTTGTACTATCCCTTCCCTTCTCAAATAAAAGTGAACTTTCACTAAATCAAAAAGGTGATGAGCTTATCATTCGTGCTGGTTCTGTTAAACGGAACATCACATTACCCAAAACGTTAACACACCTTTCTATTCAAGGAGCAAAATTCGAGGATGATGTACTAAACATTCGATTTGGAGGTGTAGTGCATGCGTGAGGAATTACTAAGGAAGATAATTCATGCAAAAATAAAAGTCGGTATGAATATATTAGAAGAATTACCCGCCCCAATCCAGCAATCAGCTAAGCAAATGCTAAATATTTTACAAGAGGAGCTAGCTGCCTATCCGAAAGAACGAGAGCACCAAGAAGATGATTTAAAAAGTATTATAATTGAATGAATATCTCTGGATAGAAGGCCTTTCTAGGCTTTCTATCTCCATATTGGAGTGATATAAGTTGTTGAAAAAACATTCCACTATTATGCTTTGGATTATTCCCTTGTTATTTTTCATTCATAACCTTGAAGAATCTTTCCAAATGCCGCAATATCTTGCTAATCAATTTTCAATTCATTTTATAACAAGCCAGCAATTTTTCATTGCCATTTCCGCATTAACAATCTTTATATTACTTATCGTCTTTCTATATCAACTAAACTTCTTGTCTTCTATATACTGGGTTATTTTTATACTGGGGGCTATATTCTTCAACTCTGTTCAACATATTATTTTGTTTTTCATATATCGTTCGTATAATCCTGGCGTAATATCAGCAGTTTTCATTATGATCTTTTCTATTTTCTTTTTTTCATTCGAAAAACACCTCATGCATAAAAAACAATTCATAATTACACTCATTTTCAGCTTATTTTCTTATCCTATTATAATTTGGATTACCTTACTATTTGCTAGCTGCTTTCATCCATAAAAAAAGACCAGGAAAACTCCTGGTCCATCACTCTACTTAACAAACATTGGATTCTACGTTATACAGAATTGGAAGGTACAGAATTAGGGTTTTGTTTGTTAAGTAGATTATATGTTGAACGAGCTAACAGCGGAGGGGTTCCTACTGTTAATCGTTAAACCCAATAATTATTTTACGATTTTTTCAAGCTCATCAAGCGAAAGATCTACTGAAATGGAACCATCATTTGTTTCTTTCTTAATTGCATCTGTTACTTCTTTTGAATGATAGAGTTCAATTACTTTTTTCAGTGTTGGATCATCTTTATCTTTCGTACGAGCTGCAAAAATATTAATATATGGCTTCGCATTTTCATTCTTTGGATCTTCTAAGAAAATTGGATCCTTCGCTGGATCTAATCCAGCTTGACCAGCAACACCGTTATTAATAACTGAAGCTGCAACATCTTTTAATACACGAGGTGTTTGCTGTGCGATAACCGGTGTAATTTTTAACTTCTTCGGATTTTCAGCAATGCCGCTTGGATCTCCGAATAAGCCAAAGTCTTTCTTAAGCTTTAATAAACCTGCTGCATCAAGAAGTTTTAATGCACGAGCTTGGTTCGTTGGATCATTTGGAATCGCAATTTCTGAACCATCTGGAATTTCATTTGCCTTCTTATATTTTTCAGAGTATAAGCCCATTGGTGCAATTTGCGTTGTACCGACAGCTGTAATATCTAACTTATGCTCTTTTTTAAATTGCTCTAAGAAAGCAACGTGCTGGAATGAGTTTAGTTCAATATCTCCATCAGCTAACGCTTTATTTGGCGTCGTGTAATCAGAGAACTCAACCAGTTTAATTTTAATTCCTTCTTTTTCAGCTTTTCTTTTCAAAATTTCCCAAGCGTCTCCATCCGTTCCAGTTACACCGACGCGAACTACTTTCTCTTTCGCTCCTGCCCCAGTATCCCCACTTGAACAGCCGCTTAATGCTGAAATCCCTACAATTGTTGATAATGCAAATGCTAAAATTTTCTTCATTTTCTTTTCCCCTCTTCCTTTTTATGATCTGCGTAAAAAGACTTTCGCAAAGTAGTTTCCTAAGTTCTGAGCTACCTGTACGAGAATAATAAGTAAAACGACCGTTACGAACATAACTGATGTATCAAAACGTTGATAACCATATGTCATTGCTAAGTCACCAAGACCGCCACCACCGACAAGCCCAGCAACTGCAGAAAATTCAATTAAACCAACTGTCATAAATGTAACCCCTAAGATCAATGGTGCTAACGCTTCTGGTACAAGAATTTCAAAAACAATTCTAATTGGTGAAGCCCCCATTGCTTGAGCTGCTTCAATGACTCCCTTTGGAACTGAAACAAGATTTGTTTCAACCATTCTAGCAATACCGATTGATGCAACTAACGTCATCGGAAAGATTGCTGCTGCTGTTCCAATCGTCGTTCCGATAACACTTCTTGTTAGTGGGCTTAAAGCTACTAAAAAGATAATAAATGGAACCGGGCGAATTGTGTTAATAATGATATTAAGAATAGAAAAGACCCATTTGTTTTCTAAAAAGTTTCCTTTTCTCGTTACATACAACAGTAAACCTAGAGGTATACCAAGAATTGTGGCGAATATAAGGGTTACAATTACCATTAAGAGGGTATCCCCCGTCGCATCTACTATGCGGGGCCAAAATATACTCCAATCAACTCGCATGAGCTTCTACCTCCTTCAGCTGCACTTGCAGTCGTAGATGTTGTAATGCTTTTTGAATTTCCTTCTGTTCACCTTGCAATTCTACAAGAAGATTTCCAAATAGCACATTTTGAAGTTCAATAATATTTCCATACAGTACGTTTACATCGACGTTATAATTTTTCGCGATATATGATAGTACTGGCTGCCCTGTCTCTTCACCCGTAAATGTTAAGCGATAAATCTGTCCACCATTTTGAATTTTACCTAGAACACTTTCCGGTAAATGATCATTAATAATAGAGCGTACAAAGTTTTGAGTCGTCTTTGTTTTCGGTTGTGTGAAAACGTCAAACAGTTTTCCTTCTTCAATAACTTTTCCCTTCTCCATTACAGCTACACGGTGACAAATTTCCTTCACAACATGCATTTCATGTGTAATGAGTAGAATTGTTACATTATATTCTCGATTTACTTTCTTTAATAAGTTTAATATCTCTGTCGTTGTTTCTGGATCTAAAGCTGATGTTGCCTCATCACATATAAGGATATCCGGTGATGTTGCAAGTGCTCTTGCAATACCAACCCGCTGCTTTTGTCCACCTGATAGTTGCTCTGGATAATAGTTTGCTTTATCTTCTAACCCTACAAACTTCAACAGTTCATTTACTCTTTCTTTTATCTCATTCTTTGGTACTTTCGCTAATTTTAATGGATAAGCAATATTCCCAAACACTGTTCTTGAATTAAATAAATTAAAACTTTGAAAAATCATCCCGATTCTTTGTCTTAGCTTCCGTAATTCTTTCGTCGATAATGATGTAATATCTTTATCATCTATTGAAATCGTTCCCGCTGTTGGTCTCTCTAACATATTTACTAATCGTAACAATGTACTCTTTCCAGCGCCACTAAAACCGATAATACCGAAAATTTCGCCCTTCTCAATTGATAAAGTTACATCTTCCACCGCATGAACAGATTGCCCACCTGATTCATATACTTTACTTACATTGTTAAAAGAAATCATTTTTCCCCCTCCTATATGCTGTAAAAACTTGAAGTAGAGCTTTCGAGGTAAAATAAAAAGTGCTCTCCTTCTTATCAACCATAAAGATAAGAAGGAGAGCACTTATATGTACTCGTTCACATCTTCTCATCTTCCAAGCCTTTCATAGGCTTGCTGGAGTTAGCACGGTATTAAAAAACCCGTTGCTGAGGTATCGTAGGGCCAGTCCCTCCACCTCTCTGGATAAGAATGTATCGATTTAATTGTCGTTTAATTAATTCTCATTATAGAACTCAGAATAATAAGAGTCAATACATTTTTTAGAAAAATATTAATTATTTCTCTATTAAAATTTTTAAATAAAAAACTCACAATACAATAGTGATTTTTAAAGTTATGTTAAATTCTCCTCCCTCATATTTTTTAAAAGGAGAATCCTTTCTATAAATTGAATACCATTATTTGAATATGAAATCGGAGGAAGATAAATATATGAAAACAGCTCTTTTACTCGTTGATATTCAAAATGATTATTTTCCACATGGAAAGATGGAGTTGCGTAATCCAGTAGAAGCAAGCAAATATGCTAGTCAGCTACTACAACTCTTTAGAACGAAAAACAAACCTATTTTTCATATCCAACATGTAGCAATTAAAGATGACGCTACTTTTTTCCTACCCAATACAGAAGGTGTACATATTCATGAAAGCGTACGCCCACTTAGAGAAGAAACCGTTATACTCAAACATTATCCAAATAGTTTTCGCGAAACCGATCTTCTAGAACAATTACAACGTTTAAATATTGAGCACGTCGTCATATGTGGGATGATGACTCATATGTGTATTGATGCCACCGTAAGAGCTGCTTTTGATTTCGGCTTTCCATGTACCGTTATACATGATGCTTGTGCGACAAAAGATCTTTCTTTTAAGAATGCTACGATACCAGCCGTTTATATTCATAACACAATTTTGGCTAGTTTAAATGGAGTATATGCAAATGTAATGAGTACAGAGGAGTTTTTGGCTACAAAAAAACACTCCCTTCAGTGAGCAAAACCGAAAAGAGTGTTTCTTGTCAAACCATAGATTTTCTTTCAAATTGTATTATACAGGAAATCCTTAAAATGAATACTAAAAAATATGACTAATAAGTCAACTTTTCTCGTTGTTTTGTTTCTATTTACATGTTTATCCCGATATGAATAGGGTTTAGCTAGTTCTAATCACCAAACGGTAATATATGGTAATTAGAACTAGTTTCTCCTATCAAAAACGTAACATATTATTTATCTGTTTGTTTTTGCTTCTTTTTCAAATACTCCGCACGCAATTTTTCAATTTGTTGCTTTTTATCAAATTTGGCAGGCGTCTGTTTTTCATGAAACTTTGCCACAGCTACCTGACCTTTATAATCCAATTGATATTTCCCCACTTTGTTCACCTACTTTTCTTATCTTTAAAGAGAATCTATCCAACAAATATAATATATCTTATTTACTGAAGTAAACCTTATTAGTTTTTCTACGTATATCTATCTTAATCCACATATGAACACTCCCCAGCTTGAAGTGGGGGTTTCTAACGTTTCGACCTAACGGACGATTAACGTCAGGGGAGTTAACACATTAGCGAGCTGTTTCACGCCTAACCCCTCTATCCCATTTGTCCATGCATTTGGGATTACTTTTCGTAAAATGTTAGCCGCAGCATTTACATCTGCATTAATTAAAGTTTTATTTGCTGAACGATATATGCCGCGCTTTATTCGTTTTCCTGAAAAAGTTGTATTTTGGTCATTTTCTCCATACGTTGGAATGAAGTCGTTATCCAGAAAACTTGCTTTCGATGTATATGATTCTTCAGTTACAGCAACTTGAATGCCTACAGCATTTGCTTTGTATGTAATCATTTGAATCAGTAAATTATGCGGGATATGACAAAACGATTGGTTATTTCTTTTTCCCATATTCGTTTCTTGTTTCCAACTTTTGTTTTGACCAATAACGATTTTACAAACTTCTTCTTCTTGAGCTAGTTTTACGATGTGGTGACTAACTTTATGGAAGACGTCTTTTATTTTCAAATAACGTTTTTGATGAAGTTTTTCTATCCT
>NZ_MACF01000106.1 GCF_001884045.1 Bacillus mobilis
GGGCTAGTTTTACGATATGGTGACTAACTTTATGGAAGACGTCTTTTATTTTCAAGTAACGTTTTTGATGAAGTTTTTCTATCCTTTTAGAAGTAAAGGGTCCTTCATTCGTTTGTTTTCCATTTCTAAGAATGCTTGTAAAATGACTCTTCATTTTGTTGTAATATTGATTTATGCTTTTGACATGTTTGCCCTTAACAAGGACAGGTTTCATACCTGTGTTTGTTACGATGGTTGCAAGGTTATCAATACCTAAATCAATACTCATATAACGTGCATTCTCTTCAATCATTTGTTGTTCAGAAGGAACATCAATTACCAACTCCACTACATATTCATTGTATTTTGGAATCACACGAACTTGTTTCAGTTTACCTTCAGTGAAACCTAGTTTCCCAATATTTAATTGCAATTTCGTCTTTGGGAACTTTAAAAATCTACCGTTTTTAATGATGCAATCTTGGTTTGTATACAGAATCTCTTTTTCAGAAGAACGAATATACTTTGGAATTCTAGGTGGTCCAAAGTATTTGTTTGGATTCTTTTTATAGTCTTTTAAACTAGCAAAAAAAGATTTCCAATTTTGGAACACACCTTTCATGATGGACTGGCTACATTGCGTAGGCAAAGCTCGATAATCATTTTGAATCATAGCCTTAAATAGTGCATCTAGAAAGTTGTAATCTACATAAGGTTTTTCAAAATTAGGTTCTGAAAACAAATTACATGTAATCTCTTTCTGCTCTTCTTTAGGTTTTAATTTCTCTTTTTCCAATTTCTTCTGATAGGCAAGACGTTGTGTGTCATTCATCTTACCAATATTTTTATGAATATTAGCCAGAACTTCTTTTTGCAAAGGCTGCAACTCTTTTTCTTGTGTTAATCCAGTGTACACCTGGCGTATA
>NZ_MACF01000107.1 GCF_001884045.1 Bacillus mobilis
TATGATAGAATAAGATTTGACTATAAGAGAAAGCGTTGGTGAAAGAATGGAGCAGCAAAGAAATTGGTTACAAGCGACTGTAGAAAGAAATGAAGATAATACGTTATATATAAAGTGGGAAAATAATATAGAAGAAGTTCGTATTTACTGGAGTACTTCACCAGAGCATATTGAAGAAAATGGAGAATTACTTGCAACGATAAATGGAGAGTCATCATGTACAATTGAAAACCCGAGTGAAAATGAGCGTCCATATTTTAGACTAGTAGGAAGTAATGGACAAGCAGTGACAGTAGCTGAGCGTAGATTACCATTACAAGGGGCGTTTAACTTCCGTGATATGGGAGGATATGAAACGACTGAAGGCCGTAAAGTAAAATGGGACAAGTTGTACCGTTCTGAAGAATTAGCAGGACTGACAGAGTGGGATATCGACTATTTACAAAAGTCTGGCTTAAAGTTAATTTGTGACTACCGTACAGACTTTGAGGTAAAGCATAAGCCAAACCCAGAAATTACAGGCGCTCGCCAAGTGTGCTTACCAGTTATGCAAGACTTAGCGAAAGATTTAAATATAAACGAGTTTTTCCAAGTTGGTGACCTTTCTATGTTAGGGAAACCAGGCGAGTATCTTGTGAAAATGAATCAAGATTTCGTAAGTGGTAATGAAGCATTCGTGAGCTTCTTAAACTTAGCGCAAAACCCGGAAAATTTACCGTTAGTCAACCACTGTACAGCTGGAAAAGACCGTACTGGATTTGGATCGGCACTGTTATTACTTTTACTAGGTGTACCGGAAAAAACAGTAATGGAAGACTACTTACTAAGTAACGGTTTCCGTGAAAAGTTAAATGAAAAAATGATGGCCTTTTTAGGTGCAAAATTACAAAACGATGAAAGTAGAGCGATATTAGGTGCGATGTTTGAAGCTCGTGCTGAGTATTTACAAGCTGCGATTGATGAAGTGAAAAAGCAATACGGTTCAGTTGAAGCGTATGCTGAAAAAGCACTTGGCTTTACGAAAGAGTCGCTAGAAGAAATGAAAGTGTTATTGCTAGAAGAGAAATAAGAAGGAGGGAGGCTAATTGGATTAGCCTCCTGTTTCTATTATGAAATTTTTCGTTGCCTTATTATTCCTATGATAATTGGAATAACTGTCCCAATTAACAATATCGGTAAAAATAATTTTCCGAAACCGCTGCTCCAATCTAGAGCGATTGAAATGGTTTCAAATTGGATGAAAGCAAAAATAAGTAAACAGATATTTTTTAATTGATTTAGCATTTTTCTACTATTTAAGTAAAACTGTTTAGCATTCGATTCATTCAGTCTTTGTGGATAGTTATGTACTTCTGGAAACTTTTCTAAAGTTTGCATTAAAAGGAGTATGAATAGCCCTATTCCTGGCAGAAGTAAAAGTTCCCACTTTGATCCCCAGCGATCTACATTTCCATATGCGTTATAATGTACGGGCACTTCCTCGGGTAATTTTCCCCAAATGATGATCAAAAAAATGATTGATCCAAAGAACAATGAATATCCAATGATATCTCCAATCCATTCACTTTTTGTTTTTGGGATTTGTACTTTAGGTCTTTCCCATGAATTTACTATGTTTTTCCGCCCCTTTCTATTCCTGTATTACCTTTTTAAAAATTGGATTCATTATCCAAATTATCTCAAATATATAGTGTTTTCACAATTAATTATTTTTGAATAACATGACTAGTGTGCCGTAAACAACTGTAAGATTTCTATACAGCTACTATTCGTAAAGGGAAAAAGTTCGACTTAAGAGACAATTAATGAGAAAATACAAGTTGTAAATAACGTACTAGTTGAGGAGATTATAATGAAATATAAAATTATATTATTCGACGTAGATGATACATTATTAGATTTTCCTGAAACGGAAAGAAATGCATTGCATAACGCGTTTGTACAGTTCGGGATGCCTACAGGGTATAATGATTATCTTGCAAGTTATAAAGAGATTAGTAATGGATTATGGAGAGACTTAGAAAATAAAATGATTACGCTAAGTGAATTAGCGGTAGATCGATTTAGACAATTATTTTCCCTTCATAATATAGAAGTAGATGCACAGCAATTTAGTGATGTATACCTTGAAAACTTAGGAAAAGAAGTACACCTTATAGAAGGTGCAGTGCAATTATGTGAGAAACTACAAGATTGCAAGTTAGGTATTATTACGAATGGATATACGAAGGTGCAACAATCGAGAATTGGAAATTCGCCTTTATGTAATTTCTTTGATCATATTATTATTTCAGAAGAGGTTGGTCATCAAAAACCAGCACTTGAGATTTTTGATTATGCATTTGAAAAGTTTGGGATTACTGATAAATCAAGTGTACTAATGATTGGAGATTCGCTAACTTCTGATATGAAAGGCGGAGAAGATTACGGCATTGATACGTGTTGGTATAATCCGAGTTTGAAAGAAAATAGGGCAGATGTTAAGCCGACTTATGAAGTGAAGAGCCTGCTACAAATTTTAGAAATTGTGGAAGTGGCGGAAGAAAAGGTAGCTTCATATTAATTGTGTTGATATTTTTCGATAAGTCGATATATCGAAAAAATCGTTGATATAATTTGAGTTGCGGCCAATATATAGGTAGGATAGGTGTAATAACTAGAGGTGAGTAAAGAATGTTAACGTTTTTATTTGAGTTAGACAAGGCTATTCCGCAGAAGGATGAGCCAAAGTATGATGCTTATACAAAGGGCTTTATTGAAGGGGATTTAACGATTCGTGCGAGTGACAGCGTACTTTTCCAGAAGTCATGCATGAAGGTCGCAGAGCTCGGCATTTATTTAGGACAGTGGATGGAACAAGTACAATACGGTCAAAATGTACATATGAATTATGAAACGAGTGACCGTGAGGAAGTAATTCTCGGCTTCGTATACGAAGAGGAAGATCAGTGGAGAGTTTCTTCTAGTTGGCAACAATTTGAACTTCAAGAGCGTATATCCACTACAGCATTAGTAGAAAGCGTTGGGCGTTATTTGAATGAGCTAAATAAGGAACTGCGAGCGATAGAATATCCCGTAACGTTTGATCAGTACTTAAGAGGAGAGCGAATGATGCAGCTTTCTTACAAACGACTGTGTGATAGTAAAGCGGATACGACGTCGATAGAAGTTTACAATGAAAGCGAAAGAGTAGGCGCAGTACGGGGCTATTATAAAAATACGTTGATGAAAGTGCTAGACTTTATTCCGAAGGTTGGTAGTAATATCATTTACGAAATAAAGGATGGTAAAGACAATATTCGCGTCATTGCAAAGGATGTAAGTAGGCAGCGTCAAAGAAGGATTTTAGTAACGTACATTGATCATAATGATGCGAAGCATGAAATACTTGTATGTGACGGAAAGTTACTAGATGCAAATTTCCTATTTACCTTTACATATAAGACAGAAGAATATGTTGTTCATAAAACTACAATTGGGCTTGGGAAGTTATTACGAAACGGCTATGTAATTGCAGATTGGAATATTCGTCTTGAGGAAGATATGTATGATATTGAGATGAGTGTATATGATGAGGGTTATATAGAGGATCAATACTTATTATTAGGTGTATTTCATGCTGTTTTGTATGGGTGATAAATGAAAAATACCGGTATTCTTTGTGAAAAGAATGCCGGTATTTTTTATTTATCCTCAAAAATAAAAATCTCATCAATCGTACTATGAAGTGCCTTCGCTATATCGTGAGCGAGTTGTAAGGAAGGGTTATATTTTCCTTTTTCGAGATGGCTAATTGTTTCACGGCGTACACCAACAGTTTTCGCTAAATCTTCTTGTGTCATGTTCGATTTGGCGCGGTATTCTTTTATTCTCGTTACGAACGCCATGGCGCATCTTCCATTTCATCAACAGGTTTATCGTAAAAGAACATAGAGAAGCCGAACGTAAGAATGAGTGTGCTGAAAATAAGAGCGATATCAATCTCTTGTAGCGCCGGGTTTGGAAATAACATTTCAATAAACATAATGATAGCGGTAGTAAGTAATGTAACGATAAATGCGTTGCGGCACGATTTATTGACAATTTGTTCAAATAATTCATCGTGTTGAACCGTTCTATAAGTCGTGAAAAAGGAGAAGAAACAGAACATAGTAAACAATCCTTTTTCATAAAAAAAGCCGAGGAAACCGAAGAAACCGAGAAATCCTAAATATTTAATCCAAGTTGTTTTCACGATAGATTCTCCTTTCAATGTTAGAAATAAAGTGAAACTTTAATCAGTGGGGGTTTTCTTCATCCCCCACTGATTATCAGCCCTCACCAATCGGACTTTTATGGGTAGTTGATCCCCCACCTAACTTCTTTGCTTTCGCTGAATTTTGAGGTGGGGGTCTTACTGCCCGTTAAAGCGGGATAAATCAGGTTATGTTATAAATATATCACATATAGAAATGTGTGGTAATAATAGTTTTCCAATTCTTTTCATAATAATAGTAAAAAGAGGAAATATACTGCGAAATAAAGAGGATAATATTGTAAAATGGTTGTAAGGAGGGGGAGGAAGGAATGTTAACTGGGATCATGATCGTTGTATTACTTGTAGTGATTACTGTAGTGGCAACGGTGTTAATTGGGCGGAATGGTGATGCGAATTATAGTAAAGCGACAAAAGGGAATATTAAACGGCTGACGATGATCTATATTTTACTAGCTGTCGTTTTAATCGTTGGATTAGGCGTGTATATTTATTTTAAAGGTTAAAAAAACTGAAAAAATATAAAAATCTAAAAATAGAAGTATGCTATAATATTGATATAGTTATTTGGTAATTAAGGAAAGGATTGGATGGAATGATTGAAATTACGAATGTGTCGAAAAGTTATAATGGGTCTACCTATGCAGTAAAAGATTTAAGTTTATCTGTGCCTAGTGGAGAAATCTTTGGATTTTTAGGACCGAATGGTGCGGGTAAATCAACGACGATTAAGATGATTACTGGTATTCATGGGGTGGACAAAGGAACGATTACGATTAACGGTAAAGATATTATGAAAAATCCGATGGAAGCGAAAAAGACGTTTGGTTATGTTCCAGATAGCCCAGATATGTTTTTACGATTAAAGGGAATTGAATATTTAAACTTTATGGCAGATATGTATGAAGTGCCGAAAGAAGTACGCCAAGAACGAATCGAGTCTTTAGCGAAGAAATTTGATCTTTACAATGCGTTATCGGATCAAATTCAAAGTTACTCGCACGGTATGAGACAAAAAATCGTTATTATTGGTGTGCTCGTGCATGAGCCAGATGTATGGATTTTAGATGAACCATTAACAGGGCTTGATCCGAAATCTGCATATATTTTAAAAGAAATGATGAGAGAACATGCGGATAAAGGAAAAATCGTATTTTTCTCGACGCACGTATTAGAAGTTGCAGAAAAAATATGTGACCGCGTTGCAATTATTAATAAGGGAAATCTTCAGTTTAAAGGAAATTTAGATGAAATGAGAGATCATTTTAAATCCAATGAATCACTTGAAAAAATGTTCTTGGAGATGACGGGCAATGAGTAAAATTTGGACGTTAACGAAAGTATTATTGAAATTAAATTATGCAGATTTTATAACAGATAAGAAGAAGCGATGGGCGTATGTCTTTTCATTTGCAGCCATTTTATTTGTCGGCTTTTTAATATTTGGTTCGATGACGCACGGAATGTATGAAGGGATGAAACATTTAGGGCAAGACCCAGGAATGATTATCGCAATGGGACTTGCGATTGCGAGTATATGGGTATTTTTAATGAGTATAACGAACATTTTAACTGTATTTTACTATAGTAATGACATTGAAATGTTATTGCCATTACCATTAAAACCAGCTCAAATTATTTCGGCAAAATTTTTAACGGTATTAATTACACAATACGTAATGAGTTCATTTATTTTATTACCAATCTTTATTACGTACGGGTTAAAAAGTAGTGCATTTATTACATATTACATATACATGATTTTTATTTACTTACTTTTCCCGATTGTGCCGTTAGTATTAGCTTCGTTACTGATGACAGTTATTATGAGGTATACGAATATAGCGAAAAATAAAGACCGAGGCAATATATTTATTGGAATCGTAAGTATACTATTTATTGTAGGAATTAATGTATTTTTACAGTGGAAAAATAAAAGCTCGTTTTCTGAAGATGCACTTACGAATTATCTTGCGAACAACCAATCTTCACTTTTAGTACAAATGACAAATTATTTTCCAACTACATATTTTGGAGCAGTAGCATTAGTAGAAAATGCAAATTGGAAGGGTCCATTATACGTAATTATCTTTGCACTTATTTCATTTGTATTCTTTGTGTTGTTTTATTACATTGCAGAGCGTACATATTTAAAAGGGGTTATTGGACTTTCAACGAGTACAGCAAAAAAAGAGGTTATTTCAGCAGAAGGTTTACAGAAATCAACGGTACAAAGTTCACATTTAAAAGCGTATGTGAAAAAAGAATTTAAAACGTTATTCCGTACACCACAATTTTTCTTAAATTGTATCGTACAAACTTTCGTTATGCCGATTATGTTATTCTTTATTTTATTCGTGCAAGATGGAAATTTAAAGTGGATTACAGGGTATATTGATAATCCAAAATCAGCAGGTCTTGCAATTGGCGTTGGTCTTTGTGCATCGCTATTTTTAATGGGAAGTAATGTTATCGCAACAACATCATTTTCACGAGATGGAAGTTCATGGTTTGTGAATCGTTATTTACCAGTAAAAGCTTCGGATATCTTTTTTGCAAAAGCGATTACTGCTTGGTTAATTAATGTGATTATTTTAGCGGTATTCGGTATTACGATGGCAGTTGTAGCGGGGATTTCTCCTGTATTCATGTTATTGTGGTTTTTACTAAGTGCGAACGGGTTACTGTTAATTAATTTAATCGGTACGCGCTGGGATGCACAAACTGCGGATATACATTGGGATACAGAGCAGAAATTATTTAAGAGTCGCTATACAACTTTGTGGAATTTTTTAGCGAATATCTTTATAGCTTTAGTTATTGTAGCGGGAGTAAGTTTATTGTACTTCTTCCTTCAAGTAGGACTATGGGTTATGTTTATTGTTTTATTTGTATTGTTTACCATTGCCAACTATATTTTAATTAAAATGTTAAAAATAGGTGCAGAACGCATATTGGCAAATATTGAATAAAAAGATAGATCCTCTGTATTCGTGCAGGGGATTTATCCATAGATGGAGGAGAAAAGGTGAAGAAAATAGCAATTGTAACAGGGGCAACTCGTCTGAATGGAATTGGTGCAGCTGTATGCAAGGTGCTTGCTCAAGAAGGGATAGACATTTTTTTCACGTACTGGTCTCAGTATGATAAAGCGATGCCGTGGGGAATGCATGACAAAGAGCCCTTTTTGTTAAAAGAGGAGATTGAAAGTTTAGGTGTTCGTTGTGAAATGGCAGAAATCAATTTATCGCAGTCGTATTCGCCAAATCGTTTGTTTTATATGGTCTCAGAACGTTTAGGTGATCCATCTATTTTAATTAATAATGCAGCGTATGCTACTCATACGAGAATTGAAGAATTAAATGTAGAACAGTTAGATAAACATTATACAGTGAACGTCCGCGCTACTATGTTATTAAGTTCATTATTTATAAAACATTATGCACTGAAAACGAGTGGCAGTATTATTAATCTTACGTCAGGGCAGTCGTTAGGCCCGATGCCAGATGAATTAGCATACGTAGCGACGAAAGGAGCAATTGAAGCATTTACAAAATCAGTAGCACCGGTTGCGATGGAGAAGGGGATTACAGTAAATGCAGTTGATCCTGGGCCGACAAATACAGGATGGATTACAGAGGAGCTGAAGCATCATTTAGTATGGAAGTTCCCGCAAGGTAAAGTAGGGGAACCGTCGGATGCAGCACGCTTAATTTCTTTTTTAGTAAGTGAAGAAGCAAAATGGATTACAGGGCAAGTCATACATTCAAATGGTGGTTACTCATAAATATATTATGTTAACAATTGTTGAGAAACAAAAAAATGAAAGGAAATTTTATTTTTTTGTTTAAATAAAATGTCAGTAAAGATAAAAATTTGATAGGAGAGTATATCGTCATATGAAGATAGTAATTCTTCATGTGACAATATACTCTTTTTCTTTTGCTACAGAGAAGAAAAATGAAGTAGAAGAAACTCGAATGTTCAAATAGGTTTATCGTTTTTTGTACGTATTATTATGAAGATTACTGTCGGAAAGATGGTAATTCGTATGAAAAGGGATTTTTTAAGGGGAAATCGAATCGTAAAGGGGAGGATAAATTATATAAACATAGGGGGATTTATATGAAAATGAAAAAGGTCGCTATCGCATCGATAACAATTGGTACAATGCTTACTATGGCAGCTTGTAGTCCTTCAGCAGATAAAGAGAAAGACAAGAAAGAACAAGTAACAGCGCAAAATGAAGGAGAAGCAAAAACGACAAGTGCAGATGAGACGTCAAAAACAACGAAAGATAATGAAAAAGAAACAAATACTTCTTCAAATGAAAAAACAGATAAAGATGCAAAAAATACGAAAGAATCATCAGGAACAGAAAGTAACGGTAAAACGTCATCTCAAAATGAGAATGTGAAAACAAAAGAAAAAGAGACGACAGGAAAAACGAATGATCAAACGACTAGTGGAAAAACGACAGATCAAAGTACAAGCACAAACTCAAATGTAAAAACAACGAAAGATCCGAAGAAAAGCGTAGCTGTGAAAACAAATGTTAAAGAAGTTGCTGCATTAATTGAAAGCTTAGACAAGCAATTAGCTGCAAACCCTAAATTAGAAACAGTAAATAAACTTGGAAAACAAATTAATGAAAAGTGGGATGTAATCGAGAAAGAGTTAGAAGCATCACATCCAGCTGAATCTAAAACAATCGGACAAAGTATGTATCCGTTAATTGTAGGAGCGGAGAAAGAAAAAATTGATATTAATAAAATGAAATCATTAACGACGAAAACGAAAAAAGATTTAAATCAGTTATTGACGAAACTTTCGTAGTTTCAAAAGCCTACTTGTCGGAGTAGGCTTTTTTATGTTGTTTAAAGAGGGAGATGTATACTTCTCCAGAAATTATCGAATGAAATTTAATAACAATTATTGTTAAATATAGGTTAATATAATGATAAAGTGATATAAGAGAAAGAGTCGTATTCATTATTGTTATAAAAGATGTAACGTATTTAATACAATTTATATAAAGTTTTTGGAAAACGGGGGCAGTTTTGAATGGTAGGTAAAAGTTTAGCTAATGGATTAATGGCGGCAGAAGGGGAGCAATTACGTTTAATTTATGCTTTAGTTATGGAGACTGGAATTTTTAGTATGATAGCAAATAAAACGAAAGACTTTTTTGATAAAGATGTAGATCATTCAAAGCAACAGCTAGATTTAGAAATTGCAAAACTAAGGAATATTGATGACAATACATTACGTTTACAATTATTTTTATATATGACAAAAGAATTTGACCTAGCAGGTTCGCATTATAATACATCTTATGAAATAGAGAATAAATGTGGAGAAATTCTTCAAAAAGCACATGTATTTCAAATGAAAAAAGATAAAGGTTATAGTGCGTTTGTATCACGCAATGAGCATTTAACAATCGATAATCAATTAGCATTGTATCAAATGCAAAAAATATTTGAGTCAATTGGCGGCGAATTAAAAAATCTAACTGTGGATCAAGAAGAGCATTTTGCTAATCAAATTGAGCAATTTATTGAGTCTCTACCAATAGAGCAGCAAGAAAAGATTAAAGATAAATTAAATATTGATGCGATAACAAATGCTACGATAAAAAAACTCATTGCGACGCAAGGAAGTGCTGTATTGTTGGCTGTTATTGTAGAGATTGCAGGATTTGCGGCATACACAACTTTAACATCGTTAATTGCTGGGACAGCTAGTTTAATTGGATTGACATTACCCTTTGGTGCTTATATAACAGCAACATCTGCATTATCAGTTTTGACAGGGCCAGTAGGCTTTATCTTGGTTGCTGGATTAAGTAGTATGATGATGTTAACACAAAGTAAAAAAGTGAAGAGAACATTATTACAGATGGGGATTGTTCAATTCATGCTACCAGTATTTTTAGGAGATTCGAAAGTGTATGAGTATGATACTTTTATTCAAGAATGGTCCCGATATTATAACGAGCAAACTAAATTGTTACATGTAATTTCTAATAATAAAAAAGAATGTGTAATGATAACTCAACAATTAAAAACGAACAAAGAGAGTATAGTGTATTGCGATAATCAATTAACGGAAAGTACAAGTACTTATAATAATATAGTGAATCAACTTATTCATTCATTAATTCTAGTAAGTGAAGATGAAAAGACAGATTCTTTCAAACAGAAGAGTATGAAAATCGCAAATTTAGAAATAGAAGTGCGTAATAAAGAAGAATCCATTAGAAAAAATAAACAGGTAGATTCTTTTTGGGGCAAAGTTAGTGGGATGCTTTCGAATGTTTCATATGAAAGTGACATTTCAAAAATGAAAAAACAAATCCATGAATTGAAAAGGGAGCAGGCAATTGAAGTGATTTCTATTCGTCCTATAATGTTAAACAAAATGTGTAATGAAGCTCATTTTGTTATGGAGGAGAAACGAAAAGTAATTGAAAAATTGACTAAGTTAAAAGAGCAAAAAAGAGAGATTGAAAAAAACTTATCAGCCGTAAATAGTATGCTTTATCAAAAACAGGATGAATTACGTACGCTACAAAAAGAAGTATATGGTTTAGGTGATATCGTATGATTCAAAATGAACATTTTTGGAATTATTGGCGTATTGGTGAATTTGAACAGGCGATGAAGTGTACAGTAGGTAAGAAAAGTCAAAGAAAAGGCGCTAGGTTATTTGGAAATACAAATCAATCCGAAGAAACGAATAGTATTGCTGGCATTAGTGTAGGTGAATTTTTATATGATTACTTCATGATAAATCCGACGGTTGTTGAAGGGATTGATTTTGCACGTAGTGAGGATGTAAGCTCAATATTTTCATTGGCTCAGTTTGCAAAAACGATAGATTTAGATGTAGCGACTGGAGATATGGCTCAATTGCAAGGGTACGTAGCTGAACAAATGATTGCCCAAAGGCTAGAAGCAGCAGGGTACGACGTACAGTTTCCAGAAACCTCAAATCAAGCTGGGTGGGATATTCTTATTGATGGGAAACAGTTTCAAGTAAAATGCGGTAGTAATAAATCAATTGTTGATGAACATTTAGAACGTTATCCTCATATTCCTGTATATGTGAACGATGAATTGGCGGTACATTATCCAGATCATCCAGATGTTTATAGTATTGGGGTAACGAGAGAAGAAGTTCTTGAAGCAACACAATCTACGTTATCTCATGCAGAGGGGATACTTGATTTTGAGTTACCATGGATTTCAGCAAGTGTGAGTTCGTTTTATAATTTAAGGCGAGTTGTTAAGGAACAATTACCTTTACAGATTGCAGCAAGAAATGTGGCTATTGACACAACGAGTCGTGCATCGTTAGCCGCTGCAGGACAAGCAGCTTTTACTTTTGCTGCAAATGCTATATTTGTATCAGGAGGAGCATTTGTTATAGTATTGCCTCTAGTAGGTGCTTTTGTCGGATTAAAACAGAGCTGGCGTGTTACGAATAAATTAAAGAAAATTCTTGCGAAGAAGGAATTTAGTGAATTAGAAAAAAGTTTACATGATCTAGTTATAGTTATGAAGAAACAACTAGGTTTGAAAGAAGAAATAAAGAAAGAAAAGTGGCAAGGAATTTTACACAAAATTTTTAATAAAAAACCTATAGCTAATTTAGAAGCAATTCATCAGGAAAGAATCCAATTTATCGGTAATATGAACAAGGAACTAACTGCAATTGAACAAGAAATAAATAAAGATGCTTTACGTGCATTTGAAAGGTTATTTGCGGTCTTAACAAAATCAGGAATTCATGTACACAGTATTCGTAATGAACTTATGAATATAGAAAAAACGATGAAGGCATTACATAAGAAATTATAGTGCTTTTCTTAATTGAGTAATGATAAGCTCTAAATAATAACTTCATTTTGTCATCCGATTTATATTTTGGGACAACATCTATAACGAGAATGAATCATTTTTTAGTGGGAATCCTAATGAAAAAGGATGGTGATAAAATGACAATCGATCGAGTTTGTACAATTGGGCCAGTAAGTAATAATAAAGAAACGTTAGCGCAGTTAATAAACAATGGTATGAAAATAGTACGGTTGAATTTATCACATGGTACGCATGAAAGTCATAAAGATATTATTCGTTTAGTCAAATCGTTAGATGATTCTATTAAAATTTTAGGCGATGTACAAGGTCCTAAAATAAGATTAGGTGAAATAAACGGAGAACAAATTACACTTCAGGCGGGCGATTCTTTTACTTTGCATACGCAAGCAGTTACAGGGAGTAATATGGAAGTAAGTGTTGATTATGAAGGAATCACGAATGATGTGAAAGTTGGCAGTAGAATTTTAATTAATGATGGCGAAGTTGAATTAATTGTTGAAAAGGTAAGTGCGGATAAAATAGAAACAAAGGTCAAAACGGGTGGTAATATCTCATCTCATAAAGGGGTGAACTTACCAGGGGCAATCGTTAGTTTACCAGCTATTACAGAGAAAGATAAAAAAGATATTCAGTTTCTTTTAGAAGAGGACGTTGATTTTATTGCATGTTCTTTCGTACGGAAACCTAGTCATATAAAAGAAATCCGAGATTATATACAACAGTATAAAGAAACATCACCTAATATAATTGCAAAAATAGAAACGATGGAAGCGATTGAGAATTTTCAAGACATATGTAAAGAAGCAGACGGAATTATGATTGCAAGGGGCGATTTAGGAGTAGAGTTGCCGTATCAATTTATTCCGCTCTTGCAGAAAATGATGATTCAGGAATGCAATCGAACGAATACATATGTTATTACAGCGACACAAATGCTTCAATCTATGGTAGATCATTCTATTCCAACAAGGGCTGGGGTAACTGATGTGTTTCAAGCTGTGCTGGACGGAACGAATGCCGTTATGCTTTCTGCTGAAAGTGCGTCAGGCGAGCATCCGATTGAAAGTGTAAAAACATTACGTCTCGTTTCTGAATTCGCTGAGCATGTGAAAAAAGACGGGCCTTTTGTGATGAAAGATGTACTGGAATTGCTGCATGAGTCTTTGGATGAGTGATAAATAAAAAGAGGGCGGATAAGCATCCGCCCTCGTGTTTTACATTCCTATTCTTCTTGCTCTTGCTCATCCAAAATTTTATCAAAAGCAGCAGATACTTTATCAAACTCTTCATCATTTTCAATGTATGAAAACTCATTATCTTCTTCTACTTTTAAAAAGAAAATATCAATGTCTTCCTCAGATTCTGTTTGAATGTCCTCTACGAAGGCAACTGCGATATATTCAGCACCTTCGACATCCATCGCTCCAAGTACTTCTACTTCCTGATCCTCATTATTCTCATCACTAAGTGTAAACACTTCGCCAACTTCAATATCAGACATATTCATTCTCCTCCTGTTCAACTCTAAATAATAGAGCGTTTAAACTGCATACATACTAATATATCTTTCCATGAAAAATCAATTTCATACATAAGAAAAATCAAATTCTACTTCTTTAGTATGAGTATCCATCAATAAGGATTATTTTTTGTATGCTATATTATGAAATTCATTCTGTCCATAGCTTGTCTTATTATATCCCACAGTAACTACCTGATTAATCATTTGTTCGCACATTCTAATCAACCATTTCCCAAAATTGAGTTGCTGCGGTGGAGATTCGTTGGTTTTTTAACTTTACTATTACAGGTTCTAGATGGAAATCAAATTGTTCTAATTCCAAAAGAGTTGTATGTGCTAAAAATGGTGATGTGTAATCCATTCTTGGAATAATGGATAGGCCGAGTCCTTTACTAACAAGTGCTATAACCATACTTATATCTTTACACTCGATAATGATATTTGGCTGGACTTTGTATGTATGAAACGCTTTGAGTAGGTCTTCATTGAAGGAGAGTCCTTCCATTGCTCCAAGCATAATGAATGGGAACTGCGTAATTTTTTCAATCGTCACATGTTGTGATGGAAATGATCTTTTCCAACTTGTAGGGATAATTACAGCGATTGGTTGTTTTTTTAATGATTTTAGCTCATAGTGTTCACTATTTCCTAATCGCAAAAGTAGGGCAATATCAATTTCTCTTTGTTCTAATTTTTTTAATAATTCTTCTGAATTTCCTGTTACTATATTTATTTTAACGTTAGGGTAGTGTGTTCTAAACGTACTAACATAGTCAATGAGCATATTCGAACATGTAGAAGAGACACCGATATTTACAGTTCCGCCTATACCTTGTTCAATTTCTTGAATTTGCTGCTTTACATCTTGCACTTGCATTAGCATTTGTGTGGCATACTTGTATAGTATTTCACCTGTTTCTGTAAGCTCCCATTTTTGACGATATCGATGAATTAAAGTTGTGCCAAGATCAGTTTCGAGCTTTTTTAATAATTGACTAAGTGGTGGTTGCGCGATATGGAGCACTTCTGCTGCTTTCGAAATACTTCCTTGTTTCACAATTTCTTTGAAGTAATATAATTGCCTGAAATCCATTGTATCTCTCCATCATATGTTTTTTCATATGATTAGTTTATCATATATATATTTTTCATATGTTGTATTTGACGTTATATTTAATTGTATAGCTATAGTCTGTATATTAATAACGTCAACTAGGAGTGAGAGATACTATGAATCATTGGAACAGAACCTTGAGGCGCATCCTCATGTATGTGCTCGGGTTATTTTTTATGTCAATTGGCATTAGCATGTCGATTCAAGCAGGATTTGGTGTATCGCCTGTATCATCATTAGCATATGCAAGTACATTAACAATCGGTTTATCGGTTGGTGTGACAATGGTGCTTGCAAATATTTTATACATTATTATTCAAGTCACATTAAGTAAACGAATGGAGTTCAATGAATTTGTAAGTCAATTTATTATTTCGTTTTTATTTGGATTCTTCATGGATGCAACGCTCTACCTTGTACAACTGTTTCCGCTACCGGAAACAATCTTTGCTCGAAGTGTATATTTGATTGTTAGTTTATTTGTTATAGCAGTCGGTTTAATGGGCTATACAACAGCGAAACTGCCATTAATGCCATATGATGCGTTAACGTATGCTATTAGTGAAAAATTCAATTTGAAATTTGGAAAAGCAAAAATTTTGAGTGATGTAATAAACATTGGTGTAGCTGGTATCATCTGTATCGTTTTCATTCAATCGTTAGGTTCAATTGGGATCGGTACACTCATTTCCGCCTATTGTATCGGAAAAATTTTAGGGTGGATGATACCGTATTATCAACCGGCTCTTCATCGATGGGTATTTAAAACAGAGAAGGCTGCTTAGACTAATCTGTAAATGAAAAAACGCAATTCTTTTTATAAAATGATAGGAAAGAATTGCGTTATATATTATCGTTGTGACAAAAAGAGTGATTTGTTGAAAAACATGTACTTTTAATTTTTAATTTACTATGAATCACAAACTTCTTTTTTATTTGTGGAAGCAGCATCTAATAAAAGGAAAATGGCTGCTATAACATGTAGAATGATTACTATATAAGGAAAGAAGGCAACTAGAGTAACGATAATAGCTATATAATGAGCGTATGTATTCATGCCTGATTTTTTAGCTAATAAAATAGTAGTGATATGTAAAGCGATCAATAGTAATAAAGGTATCCCATATAGGTTAACGAGACTTGGAAATATATAATAGCAAGGAAGTAATAAAAGATGATAGATCCCTGTGGTCCACTTTAGTGCTTGTATATAGGTTTTCAAAGTTAATCCTCCTAAAATAATTAATATCTATATATTACCAAAAATAACAGGTGATTGGATATTAAATATTCGTGGTCTTTAGTAGAATGTAATTATTTTATGTTAACTAACTGTTTCGTTATCTATAAAATAGAAAAACCACCCAAACGAGGGTGGTTCGTATTATAAATAATTACTTAAAGAAGAAAGGGGAACCTTTACCTCACTACCTTCCTTCATATTCCGCAGCATAGCTGTTTCTGTACTAAGTTCTTCTTCCCCAATAATAAGCACATAAGGGATATTTTCTTTATTGGCATAATTAAGGGCACGTTTTAATTTGCGTCCTGCTAGTTCGAGTTCGACTTTGAAGGAAGTTGTAGAACGTAATTGCTGGGCGATTTGTAAGCATTGCAATTCAGTCCCGAGTGGGATGATAAATATATCCGCTGTAGATGATATTGTTTCTTTCTGTGATAGTGCTGTATAAATAACGTCTAAACCGAATGAAATACCGACTGTTGGATAGCTTATATTATCACCACGGAATGCCCCGATAATATTATCGTATCGACCGCCGCTACCAATGCTGGATGTAATTGAGCCGTCTTTTAGAAAGATTTCATATACGGTGCCTGTGTACATTGTAAGTCCTCGCGCTAAAAATGGATTGAATATAGCATTCTCACTTATTCCAAGGGCGATTAAATATTGCTGTAATTGTTGTAATTCGTTTACTCCATCGGCAACGAGTGGAGTATTGAAAGCTTCTTTAAAGTCAGCAATTGTAAGCTCTAGACAAGATAAAACAGTATTACATATCGTATCAGCCATTTCTTCAGAAATTCCGCGCTCTAATACATCTTTTCGTACACCATCAATCCCAATTTTTTCGATTTTGTCTAATGATAAAATGACGTCACTCGTTCGTTCAGTAGGGATGTTAATGGACTCGAGAATACCATTTAACAATTTTCGGTTATTATATTGGATCGTTACTTCTAAGTTTAACGTTCGGAACAGTTCAAACGCCATGCTCATAAGTTCCGCCTCTGCCATAACTGATTCTACACCGACTATATCAACGTCACATTGAATGAACTCACGAAATCTTCCTTGTTTAATTGGCCCATCTCGAAAGACTTTTCCAATTTCATATCGTTTAAAAGGGAGGCGGATGTTCGGATTCATTGCCACGACTTTTGCGAATGGAATGGTTAAATCGTAGCGTAAGGCAAGGTCGCGTTTTCCTTGATCCTGAAGCGTATATATTTCTTTTAATATTTCATCGCCACCGCCGTACTTGTAAGACATAAGTTCATACATATTTAACGTTGGTGTTTCTAACGGTTTACATCCGTATCGTTCGAACGTATCTTCACAAGCTCTTTTAATTTTATTTCGCAATACTTGTTCCTCTGGTAAATAGTCTTTCGTTCCTTTTACATTTTTCATTTCCATTGTAATCACTCCTTTTTAAATTAAAAAAAGCTATGCAGGTATAAAAATACCCACATAGCTTTATGAACGCTTCGTGGGTCAACAGGAAAAGCCCTGTACCCACGAAGAAAAATTTTTCTTCGGATACACGGCGTTACGTATGATGATGAAGTTGGAAAGAAGTATTTAAATTTTGCATGACAAATCTCTCCTTAACATAAGTTTTTCCAAATTATATCAGATGATTTTTGAATTATCAATATTTTTAGTTTTGAAATATACGTGAAGTTATGTAGGAGAAATGGAAAAGAGTGTATAATAAAACTTAATAATATGAAATAACCTTTTAAGGAGAGCGCTATGAAAAAAGATAAAACAAATGCGATGCGAATATTAGATAAAGAAAAGATCGAATATTCGATGATGTCATATGATCCGGAAGATGGAAAAATTGATGGTGTATCAGTAGCCGGGAAAATTGGACGAGAAGTGAGAGAAGTATATAAAACGTTAATTGCTCAAGGGAATAGTAAAAATTATCATGTGTTTATCATTCCAGTAGATGAGGAACTGAACTTGAAAGCTGCCGCAAAAGCAGTAAGTGAAAAGAAAATTGAAATGATTCCTGTAAAAGATATTACGAAAGTGTCAGGATATATTCGCGGTGGTTGTTCACCAGTCGGAATGAAGAAGTTACTTTCTACATGTATCGATGAAAGCGCCCAATCACTTGAAACGATCATAGTAAGCGGCGGGAAAATTGGTATACAAATTGAGCTGAATGTGGATGACTTGGCGAAAGTGACGAGAGCACAGTTTGGTGAAATAACGAAATAATGATATGTAGGAAAAGAAGTTCTAGTTTTATTTAATTTAGATAAAGATTTATAGGATAATTAGTCCATTATGAGGACGGATTATCCTTTTTTCTTGCTACTGATAATGAGACGTTATGTTAACCGAGTGTGTATACAATATTCAACTGAAAACAAACAACATATCAACTCTATAAAATGGTAAAATAGGGAAAAGAACATTCTGAATAATACTGTTAGAAACCACTATTTATCACATAGGGCTTTCCGAAAAAAGTAAAGTAAAAAGGGAGGGGCATAAGTGAAATATATTAATGGATTGTACATATCACTTATATTGATGATGTTCATTAATTTACTTAATTTCACAATTTTTGATAATACATACTCAGGGATAACAATGTATCTTTCTTCCGTTATATTCATAATTGGAAGTGCTTTTTTCGGAAGTGCAAAACGGCTTAAAATGAGTGAGAAAAAATAAATCACTTAGGAGCTGACAATCATTAATGAAACAACAAGAACAAGTTATCTTTCGTGAGGTTCAGCGATCTCCAATTTGGGTATGGATACTCATATTAGGAATCGCCATGCTGATGTGGTATGGATTCATTCAACAAATTATTTTTGATACCCCGTTTGGAGATAAACCAGCCCCTAATGGGGTACTAATTGTTTTGTGGTTGTTTTTCGGGATTGCCTTTCCTGTATTAATGCTTGGTGTATTAAAACTGATCATTGAGGTTCGTGAAAAAGGTCTTTATGTTCGTTTTGTTCCTTTTCATTTTCAATATAAGCAGTACCTTTTTAAAAATATACATCATTATGAATGCATTACTTACAGTCCACTAAAAAGATTTGGGGGATGGGGAATTCGATTTAACCTTAAGAATGAAAAAGCCTATAATATGAATGGAAATAAAGGTATAGAGTTAAAGTTGAAATATAACACAGTGGTAATCGGCACTCAAAAACCAGACGAATTAAAAAAAGCACTGGACTCAGTACAAAAAGTATAATGAAAATTAAACTTTAACAAACGGGCACAATTCAACAATTTCTACTAGGTATACCTACTTTAAAAAGAACTTAAATTTACTTCCTATATTGAAAATTATGGTGCGACAAGAAGTCGCATTCCCACAGGGTAGCTTCTGCTACTAGATTAGATGCAAAGTCT
>NZ_MACF01000108.1 GCF_001884045.1 Bacillus mobilis
AGAACCAACAGAAGAAGCTGGAGAAAAGAAACCAGAACAAGTAGAAGAAAAGCCGAAGCAAGAAGAAACAGATGAAGGTAAGAAACTTGAACAGTTGGAAGAAGCAACAGAAGAAGCTGGAGAAAAGAAACCAGAACAAGTAGAAGAAAAGCCGAAGCAGGAAGGAACAGATGGGGAGCAGGTATTTGATCAGGCGGAAG
>NZ_MACF01000109.1 GCF_001884045.1 Bacillus mobilis
ATATCCAATCAAGAATGGAAAGATTTGCGGACACGACAATTATATTCTCGTGGAGATAAAAGCAAAAAGCCCACGAATCAAAGTTCCGATTATCATTCCATATCATTTTTATCATCAAATCACAAATGTCGTTATGGGAAAGCAACTCGGTGTAAATCCAAAAGGAAAACCGATTATAGAGCATCAAAAATATAGTGTAGAAATCATTCGTAAACAAAATGAATTTTATGTGAATATTACGTTTGATGAAACAGAAATAGGTCGTGTACTAAATTTCAAGGAAACACCACAATCAGATGTAATTGCAGGAATTGATGTAAATCCGGACCGTATTGCAGTTAGTTTATGTACAAAACAAGGTAATTTTAAAGGTTCAAAAATTTTTTATCTACACAATCTGAATACGTTTTCAACAAACAAACGCGCCACGATAATTGGACAAATCGTACAACAAATTAAAACATGGTTGTTGGAAAACAATGTAGGTGGAATTGTTTTAGAAGATTTAAAGTTTCAACAATCTCATGATACTGATAAATACAGTAATCGTAATTTGCATCAATTTACGTATAAAAAGATGTTGAACAGTTTAATTCGTATGTCTCTTCGTAACGGATTTTCTGTTAAAACAGTAAACCCCGCTTATACAAGTGTGATTGGAAAATTAAAATACAGTAAAAATTTCGGTATTAGCGTTCATGAAGCAGCCGCCTTCACGATCGCAAGACGTGGATTAGAATTGCAAGAACAATTACCAAAAGAGATTATATTATTATTAAAAAAACAAATTACAACAAAACTGCGTATTCTTGTTGCTTCCATGGAAGAAAGTAAAAAGAATACGCAAAAAGTATATAAAAAATGGTTACAAACAATTCAAACGTGGAAAGAATATCACAATTGGAAATTGTGGAGCATTCTTCACAAAACTGTTTATATGAGCAATCAACAATTCGTATTTAAAATTTAAATGAGAAGGGGGGTACTGGTTTATTTCTTATAACCTCTTGCATACTACTGACTTGGATGAATGGTAGTATGCAAG
>NZ_MACF01000110.1 GCF_001884045.1 Bacillus mobilis
TTGATTCCTAATTTTTCAGGAGAAGAAAGTATAATGGGTCATTCAATGGGAGGTCATGGTGCTTTAGTAATTGGCATGAAAAATGCTAAGAGATTCAAAGCAATTTCTGCTTTTTCGCCAATCTTAACCCCTAGTCAAGTTCCGTGGGGAATCAATGCTTTCACTTCTTATTTAGGTGAAGATAAAGATTCTTGGAAACAATGGGATGCTTCAGAATTAATTAAAGAAGATACGATTCCACCTATTCTTATTATGCAAGGTAGTCAAGACGAGTTTTATCCAAAACAATTGGAAGAGCATATTTTCTTAGAGAATGCTCAAAAAGATAGTCAACTGGTAACTTATAAAAAAATGGAGGGCTATGATCATAGCTATTTCTTTATTTCCACTTTCTTACATGAGCATTTCTCTTTCCATATGAAGTATGTAAGATGATTCTTATTTACAGCAAAATATAGTAACAAAAGTATCCGCATGTAGTTAAGATGCGGGTACTTTTGATTGTTATATTTTGTGATGAAGTATTTTTATAAAAAAGTGTGTTGGGATGGATAGTTTATGTGGATTAAAAAAATGACGATTAAATATTGTATGAAATCAGGGTTATTGAAATTTCAGAATGGGACTGGAAATAAAAAAAGTCAAATTAATTTATTTGAGAGTCTAACTGAAACTTCTAAAGCTATTTCAATAAAAGGTACCATATCTGCATCTCAAGAATTCCTGGCGGTACAGGTAGACAGTATTCCGCCTAATACTAAACCAGTAGAGAGGGTATTTAATTATTTAGGAATTCACAAATTTGCATCTCTTTCTGAGGACGATAATAAAAGGATTTGGCCACTAATATCAAAATGGTAAATTACAAAAAAATAGTAAATATCATTTCAAGTGTTTAAGATGAATAATTTTAGTCACAGACTGAAAATTAATAAAAAAAGTTGATGGAGTACGGCTTATATAAAAAAATGTTAATTAATAATTAAATGAAACCGTACTTATTCAAAGCCCGCTATGGGATTTGAATAAATATAGTATTCGATATATTGAATTAAGGAACCTTGTTTTAAACCCATTTGAAACATACGGAATTGGCTATGAAAAGCAGAATTCTTGTATATTTTCCTCGTCTATCTACTTTGGATTGATGAAGCCGATAATAATGATGAATGGTTAGAAATTGATAATGTTCATAATAATAATAATGTAGCCCTTAAGCATCCCTTAGAACATAAGCAATTTAAAACAGATGCTATGCACATTATCTATGAAATGGAAATTGTAATTGTAATTAAGATGTTCGGTGTAACGGTTTCGGGTACTTTATTTTTTATTTAAGAAAAATGCTTACTGATCTAAGTGAAAATGTTGGAAGAAGATTGTTTTAAGAAAGTCTCAAAAATAGTCAAAGTCAAGTGGCTACCCATATTGCTAAAGAAAATCATAAAAAGTTTTGGGATAAACCATATCAATTAACGGGATTTACTGACATGGAGTTATCAAGAAAAATTTTGATGTTTGATGCTATTCAACAAGGGATGTAGGTTGATATTTTAGATTGATAAAATCAATTTTAAAAATTAAAATTGGGAAATCATATTGAATATGTAAAAAATGGGGGCATGACAAGTAAAGATAGTTATATATCACCATTAATTATGGAAAATAAAATAATAAGAAAAAATTCTTACGGTAGCATGGGTTTCGGTATACCGATAGGTGCGGAATTTAATGATATAGAAAAAGCTATACGTTCCTATGATATATTTTCAAGGTTTGAAATATTTTTAAATCTAACACATGGATACGATTAAAAGTAGAAGTATATGGAGTCCTGATTAAAAAAGGAGTTAAAAATCGATTACATTTAATGTAAGGCCAAAAATGAGATTGGGACGGGAATAATGTACAAATCAATATTTTAAAATGATGTGTTAATTACATTTTATGGTTATAATGTAATTAAATTAAATTTATATAATGGAGGGACAATATTGGATAAAAATGAAAAGGAAAGTTTTGAAGAGAAAAACTCGGTAGAAGAAATTGAGGATTTTTTTCAAGGACTTGGGGAAAAGATAAGTCAATATTCTGGATTGGATATTAAATTTCCAATTAATCAGCAGGAAGAAAATTTACTTTACAATCTTAAAGGTAAACTATCGTTAAATATACCTCAGGTAACTAATAGAGTAACAATGGAAATAATTAAAATTGTTCAAGAGATTTTAGAAAAATCAGTCGGTGATACAGGTATGCTTAATGGAAATATACTGCAAAATATTCAAAGAGAATTATCCCTCATATTAATTGATAAAAAATATCTTAGTCTAAGTCCCACACAGCAGTATAAGTTTTGGGAAAATATAAATTCATTGAAAAATATTGGAACTAAAACTTATGAAGGAAATTCGGTGAATATTGGAGTAATATATTGTCTCGATGAAGAATTAACAATTGAAGAAATAAAGAATTTAAATGTGGAAATCAAAACTATTGAGAATAGAAAGCCTATTCAACAATTCTTTCTGGATGAAAAACCCTTTCTAAGACTAATAGATAACAAATCGTTAGTAGTGTCAGTTAATAAAAACTTTGAAGTGTTTGCAATGATAAGAAAAAAAAATGAAGGGAAAAGCTTGTCAGATATAATCAAATCGCAGTTTAATAACTGGACAATAAATGAGATGAAGAGAAAAACATTTTTGAATTTAACTGATGATTTCAAAAAAACAAGAAAGGGACATGAGTTAAATGAGGACCTAAAAAATGAAATGCGTAAATCAGAAGAATTTTTGATAGCTTATACTAAGGGATTAAGAACTCAAGAACGTCTAAACTATATTTATTTTTCACTTTCAGACAAAAAAATGGATGTATTCCTTAATAAAGAATTTTTTCTTAGTTATGACAATGGGGATTGGAAATTGAAACATTATGGTTTAATGTTGGCTTCATTAATGAGGATTTTATTTACGAAAACGCTAGATTTATTGTATTCTTTAGGGGCCGATTGTTACAAAGAGCTTCATTTGAAAATGACAGCTTCTATAATAAAATTAGTAAACGTTATTGAAATGTTATCGAAAAAAGGAAGTAGTTCAATTTTTATTATTGTACTTCAAAATGAACATAACACTAATCTAACATATAGTGATGCTGAAGAATTTTTGGTAAAGAATAAATTTAAGAAAAATAATTTAGACAGAGACTTTTTAAATGTTATTAGAGATAATAAAAGGCATTTGAGTGTTACAGAGATAGATAAATTTTTATTAGAAACTATTTCAGTAGTTGATGGTGCAATGGTAATTGATGGCCATATGAATATAGTGAGTTTCGGAGAGATTATTGAAATGCCTAACAATGTGGTATATAAAGATACATTTGGTACAGGAACAAAGGCTGCTAGATATGCCTCAAATTTAGGAATTGCGATTAAAATCTCAGAGGACGGTGATATTTACATTTTTAGTAACGAAGAATTGTTGTTGAAAATATAGTGAAATGAGTCGAATGGTCCCAGCAACCGTGATAGGGAAATACGTTAATGAGTGAGATAGCATTTGATACTGAATTGAGACATAATTTGTATTTAATAGTCGAATGAGATTATAGGGAAGATCTCTTTACATTTCCTTAGGTTTTTTTACTGCTAATGATGTGTTTTATAAATAATACTTGTATAGATAGGGGCATACGGCCCTTTTTTAGTACTCTTTAATAAAAGGGAAAGAATGGTGAAAGTAGTTACTTTCAATTTAGATGGAACTTTGTCGATAGAGATAGTTCTCTCAAGCTTGTTATAAAAATCAATACGCGCTGTACATTAATGAACTCAAACATGTATCTGAAAAACAATATGCAAACTGATTTATTAAGTTATATACAAGAGGTATGTTTGGAAAGGAAAAGTATATGGAGTTTATTAGTCATGATTACAAATGCATCTTATGGAATATGCACCTTATTACCCTTCATTTTATATGGAATATTATTCCTCTCAAGTTTGTCGGTATTAACGCTTTCTATAGTATCGCTCCATTGTACCTATTTTCCGTTGTATTCTTTTTGACAACCAGATAATATGAATAAAATAGACAGACAAAAAATAAGCATAAGCTTCTTTTTCAAAATCTTTATCCCTTTTTATAAGCAAATATGTATTTCCAAGATGTTTATTTAAAGAATTAAGTACAATATAGAAAAATTATTCGCAGGATATATAGTAAGAATTTTTGCATTATAGAGAAAGTTCTTACTGATTTACAATTTATTTCTTCTTACAAATAAGCTTTTTATTACTTACTATAAATAGAGTTTCATAATTTATAAATAAGTTGTAAACTAATGGAAAGCAATAAATTAATGTGAATATACCAATATACATATTAGTGGAGAGTTTTAATAAATGAAGAAGAGGGGATTTTTCAATTGGTAAAAACAGCAAATAGTGCATACGATAATTTTATTAAAAATTCTGTGGACTTAGATAGCGAACAAACTGGAATTGCTAGAAATAGTAGAGATTGGTTGTATGGGAATTTAAAAAATTTTCCTAAAGTTGTTGAAAATTTCCCGAAGCTTTATGCAGGGAAAGAAATTATTGGTTTTGGATCTTTTAGAAGAAGAACAAAAATACGTCCACTTGACGATATCGATCTTATGCTAGTTTTTACAGGTGAAGGAACGACGTATACGGAATACGCAGATAAAATAGTATTAAACGTCCCGGAGGATGCAGATAAGTTAAGGAAGTTAGTTAATGATGATGGTACACTAAATTCAATTAGAGTAATAGAAAAGATTAAGAGTAGTTTATCAATAATTCCACAATACAAAAAAGCAGAAATTCATAGAAGACAAGAAGCAACAACTTTAGAGCTCTCAACTTATGATTGGGTTTTTGATATTGTACCAGCTTTTATTACTTCAGAGAATGCTTATGGAAAAAGTTATTATATTATACCAGATGGTAGTGGAAACTGGAAAAAAACTGATCCCAGAATTGATAATGAAAGAGCGACTGAAACGAACCAAAAATTTGATGGGAATGTATTAGGTCTTATTCGTGTTATAAAGTACTGGAATACTAACTGTTCTAAAAAAATATCTTCTTACTTAATGGAAAATATTGTTTTGGATTATTTTCAAAATAAATTTTATTGGAACGGCATGAAACAAGAGCTAAGAGGATTTTTCGAATACTTAAAAACCTCTATATACAATAGTCATTACGATCCCAAAGGGATACAAGGGGATTTAAATACATTGGATTATAATACTAAGTTTTCCATTAGTAACCAATCTAGTGGATGCTTTGAAAACATAGATTTGGCTATAAGGTATGAGAATTTAGGACAACATAAAGAAGCTATAGAATGTTGGAAAAAAGTTTTTGGTGATGAGTTCCCATCACATGAAGATTAGGATGGTGTAAGGGTGTTAGAGAAGCAAAACAGTGAAGAAAATATAGAGCTCTTGAGAGCAATGAGATATTGCTATAACAAGTCAAAAACATTTTATGCGGTAAGAATATGTATTAGTATATTTATTCCGATACTCTCAATAAGTATTTATTTATTTAATCGCGGGAGCACTGGAACATCGAATGCTGGTGTCTGGTTCTCAGTAATAGGTTCCATGTGGTTGTTAATTGCTTATCAAATCGAGAAGCTAGAAAGTGGCTATATTGAAAAAGGAGCTAAGATACAAGAAAAATTTGATATTAACCTATTTAATATAAGATGGAACAATGTGCTTGTAGGTAATCAAATTTCTCCTGAGGACATTAGGGATTTTTCATCTGAATTTAAAGGAGATGAAGAAAAACTAAAAAACTGGTATGGGGGATTATCTTCAAAACACTTCTATGTTAATGTAATTTTAGCTCAACGAAGTAATTTGATGTGGGCAATTTCATTAAAACGTAATTTTTCAATTTTATTATTTGCAGTTTCTGGGTTATATCTAATTTTAACTATTGCATTTGGATTTTTTGTGAATATGTCAATGCAAGAATATATCATAAAAATATTATTACCTTCGATGTCTATATTAATTTATGGTTTTAAAACATCCGATGAATTGAAGAAGCAATCAAATAAATTAGAGGCATTAGGAAATAGTATTATTAACAAATTTGATACTGGGAATTTATCTGAGATTAATGCAAGTGCATGTAGAGAATATCAAGATGCAATTTTTATTTATAATAGAATAAGGTCAATATTAATACCTGAATGGTTATATTGGCTAAGGCAACCGAAAGATGATGAAAAAATGATTCAAATAAATAAAAGATTAACTGAAAGATCTAACTTATTGTAATTTTTTAGGATGTTTATTTTAAAATGTGGTTTTTACCATTGAATTATGTTCTTAATCATTTGATTTTTGAGGCAGACATATTAGTATTGTAAAAAACTTGTAGGAACCCCTACAAGTTTTTTTGTGGATAATATAAAAAAAGTGAAACAAGCTATCTCATAATTTGAATCGGAGCAAACACTCTAGCTACGGGTTGATTTCATTATATATCAAACATTAACATTTAGGTTTTAATATTTGAAAATTATGTGAATTTAGAAAGAGAAAACGAAAGCACGTCTTCCCTTTCTAAAAGTTCCACTTATTCACTTTGTATAAACCTCTTTAAATAAATGTTGATATCATAATAAAATAGTGAAAATATAGGTATAGGTAATTTGAGAAGAATATAGTATTCTTGCTTATTAATCAGTATTTTAATTGGAATGTAATTTATAATTTTCTGATGGATTTATAGTTGTAATGAAATATACTTTTCTAATTAATCTTAAACTAGAAAAGTATGCATTTTAGGATGAAAAGCTATATATTGGATGTTTTCTGGAAATGTTTAATTGTTTGGGTGAGGTCTTGATAAAAATCTTTATTTGTTTTTAGAAACGAATTTATTTCCCTTTTTCATTTGAATTTCACATGAAATTTAGTGTGAATGATTCAAAAGTAACTATACATGGGTACGAACCTTCCTAAACAATTTAGTTTAAATTTGTTAGTTATACTTTTGAAAATTATAGAGCTTATGCAATTGAATAGTTTACAAATTTAATTTAAATATTGACAACAGAATTTATGAAGTACTTACAGATCGTGTTAGATTTGTAAATAAACCAGAAGATATTTACCTGCTACCTGGTGCAGCTGACGCAATTGCTATATTTAATAGACAGGGTTATATGGTCCTAGTTACGTCGAATCAAGGAGGTGTCGGATTGGGTTATATGACTCAAGAAGAGCTCTTAGAAATACATAAACATATGCAAGAAAAATTAATTAATGAAAACGCCGGTGCTCATATACAAGAATTTGCTGCCTGTATCCATCGGCCAAAAGATGGGTGTTCTTGTAGAAAACCAGAGGCTGGTATGCTGCTGCAGTTAGCTCAAAAGTACGATATTGATTTAGCGAGCAGCTATATGATTGGTGACCAAGAAACCGATATATGTGCAGGGAAGAAGGCTGGAACAAGAACAGTTCGAATTGCTGATTCTTTGGAGGAAACAAAAGCAAATTTAAAATTTCCTTCTTTGCTTAATGTAGCGCTTGGAAACATTTTTTAATATTTTTTATGAAGATAAAGTTTTAACAAGTGGTGATTAGTAACAATAAAGATATTTAATTCTACTGGCCAAAAAATAAAGTACAGCATTAAAATAAGAATTTTAGTTATAAAAATAGGCATAAGGAGGTATTTTTCAATGAGTGAATTTCAATCAGGAAAAAGAGAAGGATATATTTATGGTTATATATTTCTTTCGGGAAATAAAGTTTAATCAAAAAAACTCCACAAACCCATATTATATGGTAAATAAGAAGACTCCATTTTGAAAAAAGATTAATCAAAATGGAGTCTTCTGTTAGAAATCCGAATCTAGTTTTTATAAAAAAGATTAATCAAAACTCATAGACATATCTATTACAACAATTTACTTATACCTAACCTATTCTTCAAACCAAAACAGAACTTCAATAGGTGCATTCAAAACCTTCGCAATATCATAAGTGAGTTTGAATGAAGGATTATATTTTCCATTTTCGAGATTGCCAATTGTTTCCCTTCGGACACCAACCTCATTGGCTAGATCTTCTTGAGACATACTTAGCTTTACCCTAAATTCTTTCATTCGAGTTTTAAGTGGCATCTTGCATCCCTTTCTTTTCTCTACGTTCAAATATTTCTAAATTAATTACAAAAGTTCCTAATGGTATTACAACTGCAAGTACAACGCATAATCTGATTACATGTACATTTGCAAAAATAACGATACTTAAGATTAGTAAAACACCCATTACTAATGCCACGAAAAATGACTTTGTGGCAGCAATGCGAACATGTAGGATAAAAAGTTCATCTGGTATAACTTTTGCATATAAAAAGAAGGGGAAGAAAGCGAAAAAGTAATATGTAAATGATGTTTCACCTAAAAATGAATGAGGACCTAAAAGTCCTAGAAATCCTAGAAATCCAATAAACCCCAAGTAAGCCAGTTTGTTTTTCATGTGAATTCTCCTTTGTGATGTATTTCGCACTAATTGTTATAAATATATCACATCAACTTGGAAATAAAAAGGATTGAAAACGGTACGACTTTTTTATAAGCAGTTAATCTTTTTTCAAAACGGTTAAACTTTATTGCAAACCTACATCAAAAATGCCTTTTACTAAATAATATTATTATCTAATACATAAGTATTAAAGGTTTATTAAAATACATATTTTAATAAAGAAAAGACACCTAAGGTGCCTTCCTCTGACTTGAACCACTTTAATTTTAATAACATCATTTTACAATCACAAATATATCTTTAATCTTTCATATGATATTTTATCATTTTTTTCAGTCAATTGCATGAAACTGGTGAAAAATAGGTTATTTTTTGTAAATGCCTTTTCTCCATATCCATTCAATGGGACCATAGCGAAAATATTTACTCCAAATTTTGCTGAATATAATTTGCGCAAAGATAATTAAAATCCCGAAGATACATAATTGCCAGTAATATACCTGTGAGACATCTTTAAAGTTCAACGAAAGAATGACAAGAGTTAGTATACTTTGGCTAATGTAATTCGTTAAAGCATACTTGCCTACGTTCATAAAGGGTTGCAGCTGCTCTATATATTTTTTATTCTCACAAACCCTAAGTAGAGTACAAACATAGAATATAGCTAGCGTTTTCCCTCCAAATAGAATCCATAGTTTAATATCCTGAGAGTAATAGACATCCGTTTTTATAAAATAGTAGATAATAGGACAAGAGAGAAGACATGAAATGCATAACGAACTCCACTGGATAAATCTAATTTCCTTTATTAATTCCGGTACCCTTTTAAAAATATCTTTCTTACCAGCCCATAAACCAATTAAGAACAAGCCTATATATTCCGGAATTCCTATTAGTAATTGTTGAAATTCCTCGATTATTAAAAAGAACAGACGAGCTTTTACTTGTTGTGAATAATGTGTAAATAGATTTACAGTGTGATTGGTAGTGTTGCCTGTAAACATATATTGATAGTAACTAGGTACGGCAGAAATAGAAGAACTTGCTTGTATAAATAAAATAGCATGTAGTGTATAGCTAACAAATAGAGAGATGCAGCCAACTATAAAGATAAGCTTTGTAGATCGCTTATAAAAGAACAATAGGATAAAACCAGCTAAGGCATATGCGTGTAGAATATCTCCATACCATAGAAAGATAAAGTGGAGTAAACCAAAGAGTAGCAAAATACACAATCTACGGCTAAATAGCTTATATATAGAATATCCTTTTGCTTCCGCGTTTTTTATAAAGATAAAAAATCCTACCCCAAATAAGAATGCAAAAATAGTATAGAATTTTGCTTGTATAAACAAATCTATTAAAAAACGAATCCCTTTATCTGTACCGGAATAACCGGCCTGGTTAAAGGGATCTAGTCCCGTCATAGTAGGTAGATTAGAAAATAGGATACATAGTATGGCTATACCTCTTATTGCGTCTAAAGAATAAATACGGGCGTTTTGTTGCATGTAAATTCCCCTTTCTTAAAAAGAAAAACGAGCACTATATTAACTAGCGCTCGAATTACGTCTCGCAAAGAATCCGTCATATGTAGCAGCTGACACTGCACCTTCTAGGCGTTCAATTTCTTCACCTCTGTTATAAGCTACAACAACTGGAGTGCCAGGAATATCGAACTCTTGAAAGGCACTTTGATTTTCTGGCGTAGAGATATCAATACGATAGATGGTTCTATCATGCTTTTTTGACATACTATTGATATCTGGTGCTGCCTTTTTACAATAATGACAAGTTGGTTGATAGTAGTACGCAATAAACTCTTCATGGGATTGTATTTTTTGCTTTAATTCTTCTTTTGAAATATCTTTAATATTTTCGGGCGATCCTTTTGTTTCTGCAGCTGATACAATTGTTTTGTTTGGTGTTACAGTCTCTGGGTTAACAGATTCATTTTTAGTTAAAGTAAAGATAGCGATACAAGCAACGCATAATGTAGTAACAATTGCTCCAATTTTGTAGACTTTATTCATAGTAAATTCCTCCTTAAAGTAAAAAAAAGGACAAACCTCGCCCGAGTTAACTGGGCGTAAGGTTTGTCCTTCACGCTACGTACAATAGAGTATAAACAATGGAAACAAATTTTCTACTTATATTTTAACATATAATCCATATAAAATACTATATAAATTTTCAACAAAAGCACTAGATTATAAAATTTCACGTACCATATTATTTTTAAACCTATTTACAAAGTAAACAGTACATAGTACAATTCAGTAAGCATCTATTTACTTTGTAAACGGGAGGGTCTGTAATGACAAATTTTATTGATCTGGAAGAACTTGCATTAATCCTAAAAATTAATAGCTCAGAGATTGTAGAAAGAATCGTTAAACAATATACGATGGATTCAAAAGATATTATGGATAGATTTGAAATTAGTAAACAAAGATTGTTAGCTTTAAAAAAGCAAGGTGTACTTAAAGAAATAAAAAAAGGTATATTTATAATACCGGATGCTGAGGAAATGCGAAAAAAACAAGTTGAAGAAAAAAGATTACAGAAGTATTCTAACTACGATTTAACGCCAGCATATAAAAAAATAGAGGAAGATATCTTGATAGTGAATAAACTACGCTTCTTTGATTGCCTAACAATGGTAAATAAAAGTGAAGATTCCATGAAATATAATAAGCACTTAGAAAGTACCTTACACTCAATTTATGAAATCTTTAAAGATGGTGGAGTCCTTTACTTTACATTACATAAAGGATTTGATGAGGTCGAAAATTTGCAAGAGCTAAAAGAGTTAGAAATTATACAAAGGAAGTTTACTAAGAATGAATTTATAAAATTTCTAGAATCGGTTGAAATGAGGATTTTGGGAATACAAAAAGTCTTAGGATTCGTTTCTATCTTAAATAATTTAAAAACATTAAAGTAATATTATAATGCATATCATGCTTCCGTTGAGTATTAAACAATTGATGGTTTACAAAAAAATATAGTATGTAAAGTAACTGGTACAGGATCTGTCTTTAGTGATATGTACTTAAAATAAGGATATTTATATAACAATAAATAGAAGGTGAATTAAGTGACGACAAATTATGTATTTACTGGCCACAAGTTTTTGGAATTTGTAGACTCTTCTAAGATTATAGAAGAAGCGAATGAAAAATTAAGTTCTTCTATAAAAATTGAAGATAAAAAGAAATTGAGTACGTATTTTGAAGAAGTAATTAGAAATAATCCTAAAGATAGGTATTTACTTAACACTATATTTTTTGAGCATATAATGTACAGTAGATTAAGAAATATTTTTGTAGATAGATTTAATGTTACAGATAACACGTTAGAGGTTTCGACTTTTAACATGAAAGTAAAGCGAATTCTAGAAAGTTTTAATAACGAAACAAGAATACCGCAAGCACTACTCTCTAAAATGAATGATGGTAAGTATTATTTAATGGATATGTTAGACATAAAGGCTTTAGGTACTAAATTTATTGCAGGCTATGACTATACTACTAATGGAGATAAGGTGAAAACTGCTAGATTTATATTTGTTCAAGTTGTACCTAGAGGAACAAGGATAGGATACTTTATAGCGGGAATAGATATTAATTTCGAAAATGGTACTTGTTTAACAATGATTCGAAATTTAACTGACATAAAAGATATTGAGAATGAAAAAGAGGCAGAATCTAAAAAAAATGATGAGAATAATCAATATGATGATTATCCAAAATCTTTTAATCGCTTGTATTCAACTGTTAAAAATTTGATAGTTGAACCTTTAATTAATTTAGAAAGTATAGATGTGAAGTCAGATAGGAAAGGAATGTATAATTTATGTTCCAATCTTTTACATAATCTATTAGGAGACATCCATGAAGAAGTTTTAAAAGCTACAGAAGAAGAGGTAAAGGATAGCGTCCAAACTATTCTTAGAAAACTATTCCCAAATGATAGTGCATTTATTAAAACTAATACTGCTCCGCTTGGAATGAAAATACAATCGATGTTATGTTCTGCGTTTATAAGCAAAAAGTATAAAACAAAGGATATAGTAAAAATAGCAAAACAGATACCTCTAAAAGGGTATCCAACAAGAATAAAATTTATTTCCAGTAAATTTAGTAAAGGGGCTGCACAATCCGGAGGATCTAAAATTCCTGTTGCCTATACAGATTTATTTCATAGCCTCTATACTGAATTTGAAAAATCATCTGATTTAGAAGAATGGTCTATTTCTTGGTTTTTAGATTTTAGAAATACTAACCCAGATAATTGTTTGGTTTCACAGACTACAATTTATGCTAAGCAGACATCCTTTAGAATAGTATTTTTACAGAAAAAATCACTAGGCAAGGAGTTTATATATCATGTCATTGGAGAACTTAATCATTACCGCTAAACAGGAATTACTCAAGTCGCAAGAAGAGGTTTTAAGTTTACTTGAAACTTTAATTAACACAGTTAATATGCAACCTTTCTCAAAAGAAGATCTTTATCATGCAAAATTAAACGAAAAAGAAATAAACTTTCTTGTGAAACACTTATTACAAGAAAGTTTATTTGAAAAAAGTTATGCCTATGAATGTCTAAAACATGAAGAACATGATGTTGTAGAAGATTTAAACGAAGATTGTGAGTTCTGTGAGCAGAAAATCCATGAAAGTCCATCCCATTTTATTAAAGAAATATTTGAATTAAGAGAGGAGTTTATACAGATGGTAAATTCTAAACAAGAGGAAATGCTAACAAAGTATTTGCAAGAGGAATATATGGATAACTACTTGTTATTGAAAGAAAATGTCGATAAGATAGTCCCATTTTTAGGAGCAGGCGTCTCAAAGCCACTTGGTCTTCCGGATTGGTATGGATTAATTTGGGGTATGAAAGAAAAGCTTCATACAGCAATAGATAAAGAGTACTGTGAAGGTTTAATTAATAGTGGTGATTTCCTAGGTGCTGTAGATACAATACTTGAGTATTCACCAACTTTAAATACTGAGGATAAAATAAAAACATATATAACGAATAAAATAGACAGCGATTTTAATAATCAAGTAGATGAAAGTAAGCATAACATTAGGGATATTATGAATTTGGCTTCTAGTTTTATACTGACTACAAATTATGATAATGCATTAGATGTATATAGGAATAAAGAGAAGGACGGTTATAGTTCTCCTAAGATAATCGAAGATATAGAAAATCTACAGAATCATTTAAATAAAGGTAAAAAGCAAGTTGTTCATTTTCACGGTATGGCAGAAAGGCCTAAAACAATGGTTGTTACGAAAAATGATTATAATGATTTGTATACGGATCGAAAAACAAAAGACTTCCTAAATGGAATTATGTCTGGTAAATTCTTGTTGTTTATTGGATTTTCTTTTAAAGATGTATATTTTAAGGAAATATATAGGGACATTCACAATAGCATAGGCGGTCAGCACTTTATTATTGTGCCTAATTTACATCCCCGTGAGAATAAACAATTATCTCATAGGGGATTAACACCAATTGGTATAAAAGTTCCAACCGAAAGTGATAAGTTTCAGCAAGGCATGGTGGATGCTATTAAATATATAATAAATAGCATCATATAATATATGATAAAAAATCGCCAAATATAAGTTGTAATCCATCTATTCATCTAGTAACGTAAAAAAAGACACTATAGAAAGTGTCTTTTTTTACGTTGACATACTATGAAAGAAAATGTAGTGATTAATCATAATTTGTTGGATGCTTCTTGGTTAAATCTAGTATAACATTAAAACAAACATTTATACATGCAAATTTACATATATTAAGATTTTATCAAATCAGGAGAGTCATCTCAAATACTATTAGGAAAATTAAATTTTTCTATATCTAAAACTAAGTTAGTCTCATTAGGGTCTGATATGAATATCAAACCCTTTTCATTATATGTAATTATTTCACTGCATCTTTTAATTCTTTTCCAGCCTTAAAAGCAGGTACTTTTGAAGCAGCGATTTGCATTTCTTCACCTGTTTGTGGGTTACGTCCTGTACGTGCAGATCTTTCGCGAACCTCAAATGTACCAAATCCAAGAATCTGAACTTTCTCCTCACTTGCTAGTGCCGTTGTAATTGTATCTAATACAGCTTGTGTTGCTGCAGCTGCATCTTTTTGTGTAAGTTCTGCTTTTTCTGCTACTACTTTTGTTAATTCAGTCTTATTCATTTTCTACACCTCGTTATATGTAATTAGGTGACTATTATAACGTGCCTATACTTTTGATGCAATTAGTACTATACCCATAGATTGTTTCTTAGCAGTCTAGATAAAACCATGTTAGTCCTTCTTTAGACTATTTAAAATATAATCTGTGAGTTCACTACTATTAAGCCCTTTTTGCTCTTTTAATTCGTTCATTTCACTAATGAAAGCATTAGTAGAATTAGACTGAAAGAGTAATAACAGTGAAACTGCCTGGTCTAATAGTCTTGTTTTAGGTATATTTGTATCCTCTTTAAGTTTTTCTAATCTTTCATTCAAATCATTGGCTAATGTTGTAGATAATTGTTTTCTATTCACTACTTTATAATGTTTCTTTTTAGTCATATTGAACACCCTTTAACTTTTTCATATTTATATAATAGCATTACTATAGAGTTTCTATCAATTTAATTAAACAACAATAAACTTCATGAAGTTTATTGTTGTTTAATATCTGTGTTCATTATATAATCAATATATAAAGTTTTATTTATTGATTATGAACTATAATTAAACGAAAGGGGGTTACCACGATGGGACTTTTAACTCTTATCATATCAATCTTTATCTTTTCTATAGTTACCCTAGCAACGATTATTGTTCTTTGGCTAAAAACTAAGCAGCTTTATGCTCCAGACATAATTAGATTAACTGGAGCAATTATTTGTTTAATTAGTTCGGGAATTTTACTTATGTTTAAAGATAAATTTGAACCTACTTATAATAATTTGACGGTAACAATTGGTCATTACACAGGGATCTCATTGAATATAACAATTTTATGCTTATTAGGATTCTTCTTGCTGCTTGCTCTTTTTAAAGCAAATAGACTATGAACATAAATTAACTAATAATGGGATTTAAATGAATAATTTCAATGATTTGATTAATTTATTTTGGTCTTGTTTATGGATAGTGGGTTGTGTATCTGTATTACTAATTACTTTGATATTAATGAAACGGATGATTTTTGGAAAATCAACATATAGAGGGTATTCTAGTAGTAATAAGAAGGCGATGGGTGTTGCTTTGTTTTCATCTATTACAAGCAATAATGATGATGGAAAAGATTAAAGAAATTAATTCTATTTAAAATTCTTGTTTTTTCTACTTACAGTTTTCCAGTTGTTGAATCAAATTATGTCGTTGTTTTGAGCGAATACAATAATTATGGGAGGGTAACGTAGTATGCAAACACTAGCAATACTAGCAATTTCACTCGTTATAACTGCTGGCGTAATGTTATTATTCGGTATAAATAACGATTTGAGTTCTATTCACGAAAATCCTTTACCTACAGTATTTATAATAGTGACGGTAGCTATTCTTTCCATATCGTTATATTACTCTGGTAAAGATGCAGATCATAATCTTGCAGTACTTGCTATAAACTTGAGAGACCTTGAACAAAAGCAAATAGATGATAAAAATAGACTATTAGAAAATGAACTGGGAACGACTAGCGATAAATTATTAGTCGAAGATTATGAGGATTATACGAAGGTAACCAGTGAAAAAGGGGTATTTAGAGTTATCTTTACACGTGATATGGATGATAATATGATCATCAAAAAGATTACCCCGATTCTAACTAATTAATATAGGAGAGTTCTCCTGTTATTTACTTTGAAAACAATCAATTTATTAAATATATTCAGATGAAAGGACAGATTGCAATGAGCATAAAAAAACCAATGATATTAGCAATTTTATTTTGTGGATTAGTTTTAGGGAGCTTCATTGGAGGGAGTATTCCCTTAAATAAATTCACTATACCATTACTTTTTATAAGCCCTCTTTTACTAGCTGTATCTTTTAAATTTAGGCATTTAGGCGAATACAATTGGAAAGGACAAATTGTATTAATTTGTTTTTCGGTAGGTGTCTTGCTATTGGCTTATGGTGTAATTTACTTTTTCCATGAATTTGCGAATAGCTTTTTTGTTAAACTTGCAACAATCACTAATCAAAAATAGCATTAGAGAAAAGTGGCTTATGGAAAGGTTTGAGTTAAGTTGACAGCATTACAATTCGTAACTTTTTTATTATTGTTTATATGTATTGTTTCAATTGCTATAATCATTATCGGTTCTAATCTACCTGAGATTGCAAAAATTGTTGTATCAGTTGTAATGGTAGGGAGTTTTATAGGATTAATGGTATGCGGGTACTTCCAAACAATTGAACAGGATCAAACGGTTAAACAAAAAAATGAAAGGTTAGCGTACAACGAAAAAAAACAAGAGGAACTGCTAAAAGAAAAGCTCAAATTACCTATTACAGATATTTTAATAGAACCAGTATCAAAAACGGAGTATTACAAGGTGACCACAAATACAGGGATTTATAAATTAGCTTACGCATATGATCCAAATGATAGGGTTATAGGTTTTAAGGAATTTAAGCAAATCACATCTACAATAAACTAAGAAGGTAATTCTGAGCAGTCTAATTACAATTAAAATTATAGAAATAGAGTGAAAACGTAATGTTTATACTCAACGCTTGAAAAAAAGCTTAGTTAACTAATTAAAAGGAGCTTTTACATGTTAGAGAATCTTGAAATGAGAAAAAAGCAACACGAAATAAATATAAAAAAATATAAAAAAATTCAAAAGTACTACAATCCATTTTTGTGGACAATCTCAATTATCTATTTTCTCTATTTCATGATCATTGATAATTCTCTTTCAGTACATCTATTACTTTCTTTCGTTATCGGCTTGATTCTTTGGAGTATAGGCCTAGCTATTAATTTGAAACTCGTGAACGAATTAAAAGGAAAGGGAAAAATCTTAAATATAGAAACAATAAACGAAATGAAAAATAACAAATATATGAGTCCAGGAAGAAAAGAACGTTATATCACAGATTATAATGCAACGAAAGATGGATTAGAAAAGATAATGATTTATGCTAACTTTATGTTAGAAGCTAAAGAGAGAGAAAACGAAATAAAAGATGATAATAGTAATTTAGATATGTAATTGTAGCGAGAGGAGCATGAAATTATGTCGATAGAACAGTATATTAATCTTCGTAAAAGAGGGAAAAAAATTGAGGAGATTCAAAAACAATCACTTTTAAGTGAAGCTACACTTTTAACATTAGAACTAGGCTATAAATGTTATGAAAAAAACATTTCGTTGGATAAAGCAATTAATCTTATCGATAAAATTGTAGTATTAAATGCAAATGATACCCAAAATACATCATTTAGTACGTCTGTCCATATGTGATAGATAGATCCGAAGGAGAAAGAGCAAATGCCTAAAGAAGAAATGAAAATGAGTATAGATGAAATAAAAAATGCCATATTGAATCCAGATTTAATCAAATGTTTGCATGGTGTTAACATATCTAATCAATGGGGAGCAATAAATGGTAGACAATTGTTATTAGATGTATATAGATTATGTGAGAAACATGAAGATTTATTAAAAGAACTGAACGATTTAAAAAACAAATAAAAGGGTGGTAAAGCATGAAATCAACAGGTGTTACACGTAAAATAGATGAATTAGGACGTATTGTTCTACCGAAAGAATTGAGAAGAACATTAGGAATCGCAGAAAAAGATCCTATAGAAATATTTGTAGAAGGTGAAAAGATAATACTACAAAAATACAAGTCATATGATGCTTGTACAATAACTGGTGATATTTCAGAAAAAAACATGTCATTAGCTAATGGACAAATTGTTCTTAGTCCTGAAGGGGCTGAACTTTTAATTAAAGAAATTCAGCAACACTTAGTAAAGTAAGAATTATTTTATACAGTTATAAACCATATTAAAAGTATTTCACGATACAATTTAAGAGAGAGGAACACTATAAAAATGAAAAAATTAACTTTTCTTAAATTAGCCTTATTAGTTTTATATGTAATGGTTGGACTGAACATATTATTAAAAGCTGACGTTGAAACTCTTATGCAAATAGCTGAAGAACAAGCTGTCATACTCCAAAGAATAATCCTGATATTTGTCTTTATTGGAACTCTATTAACATCTCTTTACTATATCACTCTTCAAAAAGAACAAGCAGATGAGAGGAAAAAAGCAAAATCGTTATTTGCTATGTATATAGTTGTTACAATTATGGCACTGTTTTCTAGTGACATAGCTAATTACATTAAAGATTTTATTTAACCTAATAACATCTATTCATATATATATAAAGAAAAAAGACATCATATGGTTAAAGACATATGAATAATAAGAGTAAAGATAGTAAGGATTGATTATCCCTACTATCTTTTTTTATCT
>NZ_MACF01000111.1 GCF_001884045.1 Bacillus mobilis
CAATCCAAGAGTTACATTTGACGGTCGTCACTGGTGGATTAGTGTAGGATTCCAAGAAGACTTTGAATTACAAGAACTAACCGATGAGTCGATTGGTGTGGATGTTGGTTTAAAAGAGCTGTTTGTAGCTTCTAATGGTATGAAAGAACGAAATATAAACAAAGATGTCAAGGTTAAAAAACTTTTGAAAAGGAAAAAGTCAGCGCAAAGAGATATGTCTAGGAGATTTAAAAAAGG
>NZ_MACF01000112.1 GCF_001884045.1 Bacillus mobilis
CACTAAGCTATGCGCGAAGCAACAGCCTTACGTTTTTGCACTTCTAATAGAATCGGCGTTTTTACTTTGAGATTGCCATCCAATTCTACAACTTGTGATTTTTGCAATGTATTCAGCGCACCATTAATATCCGCATGAATACATGTTCCTGCTTTACTTTGATACAGACCACGAGTGATTCGTTTGCCGCTAAAATAATATTGGGCTCTATTATCCTTAGACCAAACTGGAACCGGATCTTTGTCTA
>NZ_MACF01000113.1 GCF_001884045.1 Bacillus mobilis
CACCGATTGTCATTCCGGCTATGTATTCAAAAAAGGAGAGCTGAGAGATTTGTCTTTTCCCTAACCATTTCGTAATAGCGAATAAAATAATTAATATGAATACAGAGCGAAGAATGACAAGTGTCCATTCCGGTAGGTGAGACATAGTCATTTCCTCCAGTCTACTTAAAACCCTTTATATTGAGGTTCTTCACGTTCTAATACTGAAACTCTATT
>NZ_MACF01000114.1 GCF_001884045.1 Bacillus mobilis
TATGGAGAATTGATGAACGCTGTTCATCAATATAAGTTTCCGTGTTTCGTTTTGTTCAGTTTTGAGAGAACTATCTCTCATATATAAATGTATGTTCTTTGAAAACTAGATAACAGTGTAGCTCATATTTTTTAATTTTTAGTTTGGTTAAGTTAGAAAGGGCGCACGGTGGATGCCTTGACACTAGGAGTCGATGAAGGACGGGACTAACGCCGATATGCTTCGGGGAGCTGTAAGTAAGCTTTGATCCGAAGATTTCCGAATGGGGAAACCCACCATACGTAATGGTATGGTATCCTTACCTGAATACATAGGGTAAGGAAGACAGACCCAGGGAACTGAAACATCTAAGTACCTGGAGGAAGAGAAAGCAAATGCGATTTCCTGAGTAGCGGCGAGCGAAACGGAACATAGCCCAAACCAAGAGGCTTGCCTCTTGGGGTTGTAGGACATTCTATACGGAGTTACAAAGGAACGAGGTAGACGAAGCGACCTGGAAAGGTCCGTCGTAGAGGGTAACAACCCCGTAGTCGAAACTTC
>NZ_MACF01000115.1 GCF_001884045.1 Bacillus mobilis
GGCGCCGTTGAATTAATTAAGCTTGACGACGTTGACAACTCTACTCTTGAAGGTGCGGTATTTAAAATTGTTGATATGAACGGCAATGATGTTCGTTCTAATTTAACTACTGATAAAGATGGAAAAATCTCTGTTTCTGATTTACGTCCGGGAGACTATCAGTTCGTTGAAACGAAGGCTCCTATTCATTACGACTTAAATCAAAATCCTATCAAGTTTACTGTTGAAAAGAGTCAAACGGCTACAGCTTCTG
>NZ_MACF01000116.1 GCF_001884045.1 Bacillus mobilis
AAATCTCAACTGAAATCATCAAAAACCACGATGTTATCGGTATAGAAGATTTGCAAGTATCGAATATGTTAAAAAATCATAAGTTAGCAAAAGCGATTAGTGAAGTATCTTGGTCACAATTTAGAACGTTGCTAGAATACAAGGCAAAATGGTATGGAAAACAAGTCATTCCGGTATCCAAAACATTTGCTTCAAGCCAATTATGTTCTTGTTGTGGGTATCAAAATAAAGACGTTAAGAATCTAAATCTTCGTGAATGGGATTGTCCTGCGTGCAATAGTCATCACGACAGAGATATTAACGCAAGTATCAATCTTAAAAATGAAGCTTTAAGGCTTCTAACCGTAGGAACTACGGGGATAGCCTAATGAATTAGAAGCCACTAGGCTTCTGTACTTAGGAATCTCCCACTTCAAACAGTCCGTAAGGACGTTAAGTGGTGAGTAGTTCAATAGAGACGCCAGGACTTAATTTCACGCTAAACGTACGAGATGAAGTGAAGGGAAATCAGGTAAATCATTTCGGTTTCCAAGTGGATACAGCTGAAGAAATTACGTTACATAAAGAAAGATTAGAAAAAGAAGGTTTCTTTGCGCGTGATGAGATGGATACGACTTGTTGCTATGCGGTTCAAGATAAGTTTTGGGTAACGGATCCTGATGGGAACGAGTGGGAATTCTTTTATACAAAAGCACAGAGTGATGTTCACAAAATAGAAGAGTCATCTTGTTGCACGACTTCTAACGTAGTAGAACAAAATTCTTGTTGTTAATAGGAGATGGAAAATAAAATGAAACGTTTATCTTTTCTAGATCGATATTTAACACTATGGATTTTTCTAGCTATGGCTGTTGGGATTGGTTTAGGGTTTGTATTTCCTAGTGTAGTAGACGGACTGGATACATTACAAGTTGGAACAACGTCTATCCCGCTAGCTGTCGGTTTAATTGTCATGATGTATCCACCATTAGCAAAGGTTCGTTACGAGGAAATGGGCCGAGTATTTAAAGATGTAAAAGTATTGGTTTTATCTTTAGTACAAAACTGGATTATCGGACCTGTACTTATGTTTGTTTTAGCAATTATTTTTCTTCCGGATAAGCCAGAATACATGGTCGGACTCATTATGATTGGTTTAGCACGTTGTATTGCAATGGTAATTGTTTGGAACGACCTTGCAGATGGGGATAAAGAGTATGCAGCAGGTTTAGTGGCTTTTAACTCCGTATTCCAAATGCTTTTCTTCTCCGTTTATGCATACGTGTTTGTAACAGTCATTCCAGAATGGTTAGGAATTGAAGGGGCTATTGTCGATATTACAATGGTAGAAGTGGCAAAATCCGTATTTATCTACTTGGGAATTCCTTTTATAGCAGGTATGCTGACACGCTTTGTACTCGTTAAGTTAAAAGGAAGACAGTGGTATGAAAAGGTGTTTATACCTAAAATTAGTCCACTTACATTGATTGCATTGCTATTTACGATTATCGTTATGTTCTCTTTAAAAGGGGAAATGATTGTTAGCGTACCATTAGATGTAGTAAGAATAGCAATTCCGTTATTAATCTATTTTATTGTCATGTTTTTTGTTTCTTTCTTTATGGGAAGAAAAATTGGTGCAAACTATCCAGTGACTACAACGTTAGCATTTACAGCAGGTAGTAATAACTTTGAGTTAGCGATTGCAGTAGCAGTTGGTGTGTTTGGTATTCATTCAGGCGCAGCATTTGCAGCTGTTATCGGGCCATTGGTTGAAGTACCTGTAATGATTGCACTTGTAAACGTCGCTTTTTGGTTTAAGCGAAAATATTTTAGTGATCAACCAGTATAATTTAAAAACAAAGGCGGAAAACAACATGGAAAACAAAAAGACAATTTATTTCTTATGCACAGGAAATTCATGCCGAAGCCAAATGGCAGAAGCGTGGGGCCAACAATATGTAGGGGATAAGTGGAATGTATATTCTGCAGGTATTGAAGCACACGGAGTAAATCCAAATGCTATTAAAGCGATGAAAGAAGTAAATATCGACATAACAAACCAAACATCGGATATAATTGATGCAAACATTTTAAATAACGCTGACTTAGTCGTTACCCTTTGTAGTCATGCAGATTCTGTTTGTCCGTCGACACCTCCCCACGTAAATCGTGTTCACTGGGGATTCGATGATCCAGCAGGAAAAGAATGGTCTGAATTTCGACGTGTTAGAGATGAAATTGGAGAACGTATAAAGCGATTTTCTGAAACAGGAGAGTAAAATAAAGAGTCAATCTTCTATTGTATAGGAGATTGGCTCTTTTTTATTGATTTAAAGCAACTATTAAAATGAATAGAGAATATTCTGTCATGATGGTAAAGTTAGAATAGAGCAGTTTCAGGGAGGGGCGTAACGTATGATTTCTGAATTGAAAAAGGATGATTATTATAAATGTAACAGTTTACTAAATGAAAAAGGGCAATTAGAAGTAAAGGCTGTAATTGCAGGAGTGAATCCTGGTCGTATATTTGTAGATAACATGACTTCTCCTAATTCGGGACTCATTTGGTTAGGGAATAATGATGGCTTCTTCTTTATTGGAGATGCTGAAAATGAAAAATTTAATAATGAAATGAATAGCTTTATTGATAATGTAATAATACTTGAGGCTAGAAAGGTTGGACTAACTTGCTTTGAAGGAATCGGTAATCATTCAAAGTGGAATAAAACAATCGAAAAAATATTTCACGATCGTGAATTAAAGAGTTGGAATCAAAGAGTGTATACGCTAAAGAAAGAGGATTATGAGGGTAATCATGAACCTAAAATTGAACAAGGGTATACAGTGATAAAGATGAGTAAAGCTCTCTATGAAAATCAAGGGAATGTATTGAAGAATGTTGAATTTTTACAATCAAAAATTTTAGAGTTTTGGTCCTCACCTGATGAGTTTTTTAACGAGGGAATAGGCTATTGTATAGTTTTTGACAACATGATTGTAAGTGTTTGTTTTTCGGGGTTCGTCTTTGACAATATACACTGTATAGATATTGAAACGATAGAAGGTCACCAAGGTAGAAAATTAGCGCAAACGATAGCTCATAATTTCGTAAAAGAGTGTTTGGAGAATAATATTATTCCATATTGGGACTGCATGGAATTAAATAAGCCTTCTATGGCCGTTGTAGAAAATGTAGGTTTTACAAATGTGTTTAATTATGTAGGTTATTATTTTCCTTTTGAGTAAATGAAGTATATGTTACAAAACTATCATCGAGGTTTTTTACATGTAAGGAGAATAGGATGAAACAAATAATAAAAGATATATTAATAAATTATTTTAAAGAAATTCATACATTAGTAGTAGAAGAAGAACTACATAAGAATAGTTGGCATACAGATTTGCATTATAAAATCATCGTAAATGGAGATCGATATTCCGCAAGGTTTATAAATAGCGATCGAACAAGCAATCCGGCCTTTGGGACGTTATCAAATGAACAATTGAAAGAGCAAGTACGCTTTACGTATTATTTACGAGAGCATGGAATTCCGTTTATGCAGATTAAGGAGAATAGGGCGGGAGAGTCATTTACATGTGTCACTTGGAATGAGGAACAGTACCGCTTTGTATTGTCTACTTGGATGGAAGGGAAACATATTACTTATTGTACAGAAGCGATTGCAGAAGTCTTTGGAAAGGAAGCAAGAAAGATACACGATATTGCTAGTACGTTTCAAAGCTCGACTTTTCAAAAGAAATCTCATTTAGATGGATATGGTGAGTTTATAAAGCTATTAGAAAATAAGGGTGGTACATGCCAGGAATTGCGAGGATATATGGATCTCGCTAAGCATCATATAGAATGCGCACATACGAGTGATTTGGAGTTTATTGTGCAAACGGATTTAAATCCTTTAAATGTCATATGGGATGCAAATCAATGTGTAAAAGGAATTATAGATTTTGAATCGATTGGATATATTGATCGTATGGAAGGACTAGCCTTTTTAATAAAATGGTATTCCCGGACAGAAGGAATAGAGTCACATGTAGTATGTTCGGAAGTTGCTAGAGCATTTTTAAAAGGGTATGGAGCTAGTAACATTTTAAATTCAAATGCATGTAAAAGACTTTCTTCACTACTATGGTTATCCGGTAGTCTAAATTGGAACTTTGTTAAAAAGACGTTGAGTCTAGTAGATGACGAGAGTGAATTAGTAGAACATTTGAGAGTTTATAACATAAGGGGAGAAAATCTATCTGTATTAGTAAGTAGAGAAAGAGCCAACTCACACGAGTAGGCTCTTTCTTTTTATGTACTACGAATCTTCGTAATAGAACGATGTTGCGGCATTCCTTCCATAGAATATAAGTGTGAAAAACGCACATTTCATCATAAAAAATGATCTTTTTCACACTTTACAGGTTATCTGATGTATAGTCGTATTTTTTATGAAAAAAATGTTTTAAAAAGTGTTGAAATATTTTGAAAATTAAATTATTATTATCCATGTAAACTACTAAGTAATCGTTTACATGGATGAATTAAGGGTTTAAACGAAACTGAAGTAAACGATTTCTTGAAAACTTAGAAAGAGTGATGAAATGGCTAAGTCTACAATTAAAGATGTTGCAATGGAAGCAAATGTGTCTACAGCTACAGTATCTCGGGTGTTAAATGAAAGCGGATTTGTAAGTGACGACATTAAAGATCGTGTTTATTTAGCTGTGAAAAAACTTAATTATCAACCGAATGCGATTGCTAGAAGTTTAAAGCAAGATAAAACATACACGATTGGTGTTGTGATTCCAGATATCACAAACCAGTATTACATGACAATTTCAAAGGCGATTGAAGATATTGTACAGCAAAAGGGCTATAACCTTATTTTTTGTAGTAGTCATGAAAATCCTAAAAAAGAGGATAAATTGTTGCAGCTACTAGTAGAACAACGGGTAGATGCGATTGTGTTGGCGACTGCTGGAGGTTGTGAAGAAAGAGTAAGAAGTATTCATCAAGCCGGTGTACCAATTGTTTTAGTTGACCGGACTGTTGAGATTGGAGGTCCAAAATTAGATTCGGTTATAGAAAGTAATTTTGAAAGTGCTTATACATTAACGACCTATCTTTTAAAACAGGGGCATAGATCGATTGGTCTTGTGAATGGATTGTTGAGCGTTAGTACAGGTAAAGAGCGCTATGAAGGATTTCAAAAAGCTTTGGAAGAGTTTGGTGTTCAGGAAGATGAGAATTATACGTTTAATAGCACTTTCACAAGAGAAGGTGGAATGAAAGCAGTTGATTATTTTCTTAATTTCACTGAGAAACCGTCAGCTATTCTAACTTTGAACAATGAAATGGCATTCGGTGTTCTTCTTGAATTAACGAAGAGAGGATACTCAGTACCAGAGGACATAGTGGTAGCTTCATTTGGTGATGTGGAAGCAGCGCAATTATTACGAGCACCTGGGATTATATCAGTAGCGCACAAACCATATGAAATGGGAGAAAGAGTAGGTGATATTTTACTAAAGCGTTTAAATAATGAAGAAGGTCCTTTTAATGAAATATTTACACCGAAATTACTAATAGATGCACAAAGTGTAAGTAGTTAAAACGATTAGGAATGGTGCTTTTCGTTCAGATAAAAACCAGAAGGGAGATAGAAATGCTAAAAGGAATACCGAAAATAATTAGTCCAGATTTAATGAAAATTCTTTTAGAAATGGGGCATGGGGATGAGATTGTGTTAGCGGATGGAAATTTCCCCGCTGCCTCTTGCGGGGCGAAGCTCATCCGGTGTGAAGGGCATGGGGTCCTTGAAGTACTACAGGCAATTTTACAATTCTTCCCGCTCGATACGTATAGTGATCATTCCGTTTCATTAATGAAGGTTGTAAAAGGAGATCCTACCACGCCCGTCATTTGGGAAACGTATGATGCAGCGATTAAACAATATGATACTCACTTTGATAGTTTTGAGATGATTGATCGCTTTGCATTTTATGAGAGAGCAAAGAAGGCTTATGCAATTGTTGCAACGAGTGAGAGTGCTCTTTATGCCAATATCATTTTAAAAAAGGGCGTGGTTACGGATTAGCAAAGTATGAAACTCATATATTGTTTCATTTAAAAAATCATAGGGTAGTAGGTGATGGGATGAGTGAAGTGCTACTGAAAATGGATGGAATTAGTAAAGCGTTCCCTGGTGTGCAAGCGCTTTCTAACGTGCGGTTTGAATTAAAAAAAGGCGAAGTTCACGCACTTTTAGGAGAGAATGGAGCTGGGAAATCTACATTAATGAAAATTTTAACAGGTATTTATCAAAGGGATACTGGAACGATTGCGTACGAAGGAAGAGAAATTGAGGTTCCTGATACAAAAGCAGCACAAAGACTAGGGATCAGTATTATTCATCAGGAACTTAATTTAGCTCCGCATTTAACAGTTGCTCAAAACATTTTTATTGGAAGAGAACCGAAAGGGTTATTTAATCTTTTTTTAGATGAAAAAGAACTAAATAACAGGGCGAAAAAACTATTTGAAAGGTTAAATATTCATTTAGACCCAAGAGAATTGGTAGGAGATTTAACAGTTGCGAAACAACAAATGGTGGAAATCGCTAAAGCTCTTTCCTTTGATTCAAAAGTATTGATTATGGATGAACCAACCGCAGCCTTAACGGATACTGAAATCGATTCATTGTTTGTTATGATTCGGAAATTACGAGGGGACGGTGTAGGAATTGTTTATATTTCTCACCGTATGGAAGAGCTAAAGAAAATTACGGACCGTGTATCGATTATGCGAGACGGTACATACGTAGGAACGATGAACACGAAGGATGCAACGATTGAACAAATTATTTCTATGATGGTTGGAAGAAAAATTGATAACAATCAAAAACCAGAAATGAAAGAGAAAACGCGAGAAAAAGTGTTTGAAGTGAAAAATTTAAAGAGAGGGAACACGATAAAGGATGTAAGTTTTGAACTGTATAAAGGGGAAATCGTTGGCTTCGCTGGATTGATGGGAGCTGGAAGAACGGAAGTAGCCCGTGCCATATTTGGAGCCGATCCATTAGATTCAGGGGAGATTTTCATAAATGGAAAAAGGATGAGTATAAAAAGCCCGACGGATGCAGTACAACATGGAATTGGCTATTTGTCCGAAGATCGAAAACAGTTTGGGCTTCTAGTTGGGATGGATGTCAAAACAAATATTGCAATGGCATCCATGAAAGATTATGTAAAACCTCTTGGCTTGATGCATGTATCTAAAATTGATGAACAGTCTGAGGAATTAATTAAAAGGTTAAAAATAAAAACGCCATCAGCTAATCAATTGGTGAAAAACCTTTCAGGTGGAAATCAGCAAAAAGTAGTTATTGGCAAGTGGTTGACTAGAGATTCAGATATCTTAATCTTTGATGAGCCTACACGCGGAATTGATATTGGGGCAAAAGACGAAATTTATAAGTTACTACACGATTTAGCTGAGCAAGGAAAATCTATCATTATGATTTCCTCAGAACTTCCTGAAATTTTAAGAATAAGTCACCGTGTAATTGTCATGTGTGAAGGAAAGATAACTGGAGAATTGAAAAATGATGAAAAAGCATCGCAAGAAGCGATTATGACGCTTGCAACAAAACGAATTATGTAATGAATATTAACGGATGATAAAGGAGTGAACAGGAATGGAAATGCCAAAAGCAGTAGAGTTTCCGGTTGAAGGGAAGTTGAGGAAAGGGATGAATTCAAATGCTCTTCAGCAGCTTCTAGCATTTGCAAGTTTAATCGTACTTGTTTTCATTTTTTCAATTGCTTCAGCTAATTTTCTGCAATTTGATAACATTATAGGAATCTTTCTATCGACAGCTGTTACAGGCATCCTTGCTTTAGGGGCAACGATGATTATCGTAACAAGTGGAATTGATTTATCATGTGGAACCGTACTGACGTTGTCTTCGGTTATGACAGGCGTTTTTGCTGTCAACTTAGGTTTACCGGTTTGGGTAGCTGTTATCGGAGGCATTTTAATAGGTGCCGTAGTAGGTTTGATTTCTGGAGCTGCGATTGCAAAATTGAAGATTCCACCATTTATTGCAACGTTAGCGATGATGATGATCGCGAAAGGATTGGCACTCGTTATTTCGAAAGCGACTCCAATCTATTTCACTTCTATACCGAGTTTTAACAAAATTGCGATGGGTTCTATTATTCCTGGTTTTGCTATTCCGAATGCAGTTTTCATCTTTTTTGGAATGGCTATTTTCGCAAGCTTAATTTTAAATAAAACGATAATCGGAAGGTATACATTTGCACTAGGAAGTAACGAAGAAGCAACTCGTCTTTCTGGAGTGAATGTAGATAAGTGGAAAATAATTATCTACATGATTGCAGGTGTTTTTACTGGTGTTGCAGGGATTATAATGGCATCTCGTTTAAATTCTGCTCAGCCTGCTTTAGGAGCAGGATATGAATTAGAAGCAATTGCGGCAGTCGTTATCGGAGGAACGTCTTTAAGTGGTGGTAAAGGAACAATTCTTGGAACTGTAATTGGTGCATTGATTATGAGTGTGTTAACAAATGGTCTACAAATCCTTTCAGTGCCGCAAGAATGGCAAACAGTAGTTGTTGGAGCTGTTATCTTATTAGCAGTTTACGCAGATGTGTTGCGAAACAAAAAAGCGAAGAATTAACTGAGATACTGTGTTTAATATAAAACAATATATAGGGGGAATTTTAGATGAAAAAAGCAAAAAAAGGCATCGTTTTATCGTCAATTCTCGCAATCTCAATGATTATGGGAGCGTGTTCTTCAAACAATGCAAGCACGGGAAGTAAGGATAGTAGTGCTCCTCCAAAAGATGACGGTAAACGTTATGTTGCGATCATTTCAAAAGGTTTCCAGCACCAGTTCTGGCAAGCAGTTAAAAAAGGGGCTGAGCAAGCAGCAGATGAATATAAGGTAAATATTACATTTGTAGGTCCTGAAACGGAAGCACAGGTTGATAAACAAGTGGAAATGTTGCGTAGCACACTTGATAAAAAACCAGATGCGATTGGTTTTGCTGCATTAGACTCTAAGGCTGCTCTTCCTTTATTAGAACAAGCAAAAAACAAAAAAATTCCGATTGTTGCATTTGACTCAGGTGTTGAGGGAGATATACCTGTAGCAACAGCTGCAACAGATAATAAAGCGGCAGCGGCTCTTGCAGCTGAGAAAATGGCTGGATTAATTGATGAAAAAGGGGAAGTAGCAGTAGTTGCTCATGATCAGACAAGTAAAACGGGTGTTGAACGCCGAGATGGCTTTGTAAATACAATCAAATCAAAGTATCCGAACATCAAAATTGTAGACATTCAATATGGTAGCGGTGACCAATTAAAATCGACTGACGCTGCTAAGGCAATTATGCAAGCACACCCAAATGTAAAAGGGATTTTCGGTACAAATGAAGGTTCTGCAATCGGTGTAGTAAATGCTGTGAAAGAATTGAACAAAAAGAGTGTCGTAGTAGTTGGCTTTGATTCTGGAAAACTACAAATTGATGCGATTAAGAGCGGAGTAATGGCAGGTGCGATTACACAAAATCCAATTGGAATTGGTTATGAAACTGTGAAAGCCGCTGTTGAAAACTTAGATGGGAAACAAGTATCAAAAACAATCGACACTGGTTTCTATTGGTACGATAAAAAGAACATCGATGATCCAAAAATTAAGGAAGTTCTATATCAATAAAATATAAAACGAAACTAGCGGTGCAAATAAGATAGAAACTGAGGTGTATAACATTGCAGAGTGTAATAAATGATTTGAAATTATATGCAAATAAGATTGTCCAAACTGGTCTTGTAGTAGGGGCAGGTGGAAATTTAAGTATGAGAGATGGGAATATCATGTATATCTCTCCTAGCGGTTTTGATTTGCAAGAGATAGAAGACAATCAGTGGGTACGTGTCGATATTGAAACTGGTGAGATATTAGATGATTTAAAACCATCTTCTGAAATATTGATGCATTTGGAATGTTTTCGTAAGCGTCCTGATATAACAGCTGTTTTACATGCGCATCCAAGCTATTCGGTAGGGGTATCATGTACTGGCCATACGATTCCGAGTCTATTCCCAGATTTTCCGGCAATGATTCAAAGCGTGGCTTATCTTGACTATATGATACCGACTACAGAAGTATTGGCTAACGCAGTATCGGGCGTGATTGAAGAAAATGATGTAATAGTAATGAGAAATCACGGCGTACTGACGGTCGGTAAAACGATGAAAGAAGCATATTTTCTGATGCAAATTCTAGAAGAAGCGGCAAAAGTATATACGATTGCATCAACAATAGGCGTGCCAAGAGTGCTTACAGAGGATGAATGTCACGATTTAAGAAATCTATCTTCCGAGAAATATAGATTACAACTATTAAAAGATGCGGAGTAGTTATATGTTTCTGAAGGGTGTGAATGAATGGAAAAAGTTTGGGCTTTTGATTTAGGTGCATCCAATGGGCGTTTAATGGTAAGTGGATTTGATGGAAAACGCCTTTATATTGAAGAGGTTCACAGGTTCTCCAATCGTCCGGTTTACGCAACAGGTCATTATTATTGGGATGTGTTAAGGATATTCCAGGAGATGAAAAATGGAATTGGTAAAAGTATTAGAAACGGACATAAATCAATTGAAAGTTTGTCCATCGATACGTGGGGAGTTGATTTCGGGCTTCTATCTGAAACAGGTGAATTGCTTAGCAATCCGTATTCTTATAGAGATCCGCATACAAATGATAGCCTGAAGGAAATTACGGAAGTCATTCCGCCGAATGTTTTGTTCTCTCGATCGGGAGTTACACCAGCAGCCATTAATACGATTTGCCAGCTGTATACGATAAAAAAGAATAATCCAGATTTAATGGAAAAGGCAAAAACTCTTTTATTAACACCAAACTTATTGAGTTATTTATTTTCCGGTGTAAAGGCGAATGAATATACGATTAGTACAACGACATCGCTATTTCATATTCATGAGCACAATTGGGATACTGCCCTTATGACCGAGCTTAGCCTTCCTACAGAAATCATGGCAAATATTGTGATGCCAGGAACGACTCTTGGTCCGACGCTTTCTTCGATTCACAACGAATTTGGAATACAGCCTGTTAAGGTTATTGCTGGAACGGGACATGATACAGCCTGTGCTCTTGCTGCATTGCCTATAAAATCAGAAAATTCAGTATTTATGAGTTGCGGTACGTGGATCTTAATGGGCGTTCAAGTAAAAGATCCAATCGTTAATAAACAGGCCTTAGAATGGGGCTTTACAAATGAAGGAACAGCAGATGGCGAGTTCCGGTTACTCAAAAATATTATGGGATTATGGCTCATGCAAGAATGTAGAGCCGTTTGGGCAAAAGAAGGGACGATTTTTACTTACGAAGAAGAAGCAGAGTTGATTCGACATACAAAACCGTTTACACATTTCATAGATCCTGATGATCCTGCTTTCTTTAATCCAGAAAATATGCCGAAACAAATACGGGATTACTGTATAAAGAGTAGTCAACAGCCGCCTGAAACGGAAGGGAGTTTCCTCCGGTGTATTTTGGAGAGTCTTTCACTCAGGTATAGGTGGGTTTTAGAAAAACTAGAAGCTTTAACTGGAAGATCAATAGAGGTTATCCATATGGGTGGCGGTGGCATTCAAAATGATTTATTTTGTCAATTTACTGCAAATGCGACAAACCGCCCTGTTATAGCAGGACCGGTTGAAGCGAGTGCGATTGGAAATGCATTATCCCAATGGATCGCACTAGGGAAAATAAAAGATTTAAAGGAAGGTAGAGACATTGTTGAAAATTCGTTTCCTGTTAAACACTATCAACCTCAAAATCAATCAGAATGGCAGGAAGCATACGGCCGCTTTACCGAAATAATCGACCAAAATGTAATGAAAAAGGGGTTTTAAAATGAAAACTGTTCATAATAGATTTTACAATAAATTACCAAAAATCGGTATAAGACCAACTATTGATGGGAGAAGAAATGGTGTACGTGAATCGCTTGAAGATATGACGATGAATCTAGCAAAATCGGTAGCGAACTTATTAACTGAAAATTTGCGTCACTATAATGGAGAAGCAGTAGAATGTGTCATTGCTGATACTTGCATTGGCGGTGTCGCTGAATCGGCTAAAGCGGCTGAAAAATTTGCAAGAGAGGGAGTCGGTGTTTCGATCACTGTTACACCATGCTGGTGTTATGGTTCTGAAACAATGGATATGAATCCCGATATTCCAAAAGCAGTATGGGGATTTAATGGAACAGAACGTCCTGGGGCAGTGTATCTTGCGGCTGTCCTAGCTGCCCACAATCAAAAGGGAATTCCGGCTTTCGGCATATACGGGAAAGATGTGCAAGATTTAAGTGATACATCTATTCCCGAAGATGTGCAGGAAAAGTTACTCCAATTTGCAAAGTCGGGTCTTGTTGTTGCTACTTTAAAAGGAAAATCGTATCTTTCGATGGGATCTGTCTCTATGGGGATTGCTGGTAGTTCAGTCCAACCTGAATTTTTCCAAGATTATTTAGGAATGAGAAATGAATACATCGACATGTCTGAATTTGTAAGAAGGATAGATGAAGAGATTTATGATAAGGAAGAATATGCAATGGCTTTAAACTGGGTGAAGGAGTATTGTCCAGAAGGCCCAGATAATAATGCGGAAGAGACGCAACGCTCAAGGGAGCAAAAGAATAAAGATTGGGAAACGAGCGTGAAAATGACGTTAATTGCAAGAGATCTTATGGTTGGAAATCCGAAATTAGAGGAACTTGGCCATGGTGAAGAAGCATTAGGACACAACGCCATTTCTGCAGGTTTCCAAGGTCAGCGCCAATGGACGGACCATTTCCCGAATGGTGATTTTATGGAAACCATCTTAAATTCGTCCTTTGATTGGAACGGAATTCGTCCTCCATACATTATGGCTACTGAAAATGATAGTTTAAATGGGGTTACGATGTTATTTGGCCATCTATTAACAAATACGGCTCAAGTTTTTGCAGATGTAAGAACGTATTGGAGCCCGGAGGCGGTAGAACGCGTGACAGGGCATAAACCGGAAGGATTGGCGGCAAATGGATTTATTCATATGATTAACTCCGGTTCCGCTGCGCTTGATGGTACAGGACAACAAACGAAAGATGGAAAGCCTGCTATAAAACCGTTTTGGGAAATTACGGAGGAAGAAGCTCAAAATTGTCTAGCGGCGACTTCTTGGAGACCAGCTTCAACAGGCTATTTCCGCGGAGGTGGATTCTCAAGTGATTTCTTAACGAAGGGAAATATGCCTGTAACAGCAGCTCGTCTCAACCTTGTAAAAGGATTAGGTCCTGTTTTACAAATTGCAGAAGGTTACACAGTTGAAATACCAGAAGAGGTTCATGACGTATTGGATGAAAGAACCGATCCAACTTGGCCAACAACTTGGTTTGTACCAAATTTAACAGGAGAAGGTGCTTTTAAAGATGTTTACACTGTAATGAATAATTGGGGTGCTAACCACTGCGTAATTAGCTACGGGCATATTGGTAATGATTTAATTACTCTTGCTTCCATGCTCCGAATTCCTGTAAATATGCATAATGTCAAAGAAGAGAGTATCTTCAGACCGAGTGCATGGGGTATGTTCGGAACGAAAGATCCAGAAGCAGCAGATTACCGCGCCTGCCAAAACTTTGGCCCATTATACCATTAAGTTAAAAATCCCCCCTGATCGTACGTCGGGGGGGTACTATAGAGCATATTTTTTCGCATTGGAATGAAATTGTACCAACTGTAGTGCTGAAAAGAATTGCAAGTACGGATACACACTATTTTCGTATCCGAAATAATAAAACAATAAAAATAACGGGGGTAAAAATATGGTTAAAAGTTTATGGAACGAAACAAAGGAATCACAATTATCGCAAGGAGTAGACGAATTAGTGTATCGTTCGAATTTAATTGGAACAGACCGTGCAGTATGTAATTGGGGCGGCGGAAATACATCGGTAAAAACAGTGGAAAAAGATTTTCGCGGTCATGATGTAGAGGTCATGTGGGTGAAAGGAAGCGGATCTGATTTAGCGACTATGAAAGCACAAAACTTTACTGGTTTAAGAATGGAAGACATTCGTTTATTAATGGAGCGCGAAGAAATGCCAGATGAAGAAATGGTAGAGTACTTAGCACATTGTATGATTGACAGCAAGCATCCGCGTGCGTCCATCGAAACTTTATTGCATGCTTTCTTGCCTTTTAAACATGTAGATCATACACATCCAGATGCCATTATTAGTCTTTGCTGCGCGCATAATGGAAGACAAATTGCCGAGGAGATTTACGGTAATCGTTTCGTTTGGGTTCCGTATGTACGTCCTGGATTTACGTTATCAAAAATGATTGCAGAAGGCGTGAAAAATAATCCAAATGCTGAACTAGTGTTAATGGAAAAACACGGCTTAGTCGTTTGGGGAGATACGGCGAAGGAAAGTTATGAAAAAACGATTGCTGTTATTAATGAGGCAGAACAATATATCAATGAGAGAGTGAATGAAAGTACTGTATTTGGAGGTCAAAAATACGAAGCAGTTTCAGTAGAAGAGCGTAGAAGTATTCTTGCAAAAGTAATGCCGATTATTCGCGGGGCAGTTAGTGATGAAAAGAAAATGCTATTATCTTATGATGAGGCAGATGAAGTACTTCAATTTGTAAACAGCCACAATGCACGAGAGCTTTCGCAAGTTGGGGCGGCTTGTCCAGATCATTTAGTTCATACAAAGCGCAGTCCTCTTTATATCGATTGGGATCCGCAAACGAAAGACACGGACGGATTAATAGAGAAAGTGAAAGCTGGTGTGGAAAGCTTTAAAGAAGAGTATAAAGCTTACTTTGAACGTAACAAATACGAAGGAGACCAAATGTTTGAATCTGCACCTCGCGTTATTTTAATTCCTGGTATCGGCATGGTGAATACTGGTAAAAATGTGGCGATGTCAAAAGTAAGTGGTGCGCTATATCATAGGGCGATTTCGGTAATGAAAGGTTCTACAACACTTGGACGCTTCGTTTCTCTAAATGAAAATGAATCTTACAATGTGGAGTACTGGCCATTAGAGCTGTATAAATTATCGTTAGCACCAGCTGAAGCGGAATTTTCTCGCAAAGTTGCTTTTATTACAGGTGGGGCTGGCGGAATTGGAAGTGAAACAGGACGTTGCCTCGTTTCAGAAGGCGCGCATGTAGTGCTTGCTGATTTGAACTTTGAAGGAGCAGAAAAAGTTGCGGCTGAAATTAACGAGAAGTATGGCGAAAATCGTGCGCTCGCGGTAAAAATGGATGTAACAAAAGAAGAAGAAGTGAAAGCGGCATTTGAACAGGCAGCACTTGCTTACGGAGGCATTGATTGTATCGTAAACAATGCAGGGCTTGCGACGTCTAGTCCATTTGATGAAACAACACTTCAGGAATGGAATTTAAATATGAACGTGCTTGGAACGGGATACTTTTTAGTAGCACGAGAAGCATTCAAGCAAATGAAACAGCAAGGCATTGGAGGGAATATGGTATTTGTTGGCTCAAAAAACTCTGTATATGCCGGTAAAAATGCTTCGGCATATAGCTCTGTAAAAGCACTTGAAACACATTTAGCGAGATGTATTGCAGCTGAAGGCGGTGAGTATGGTATTCGTGTAAATTCAGTTCTTCCAGATGCGGTTCTGCAAGGATCAGCTATTTGGGGTTCAAAATGGCGCGAAGAACGTGCCGCGGCATACGGTATCGAGCCTGATCAGTTAGAGGAGCATTACCGTAAACGCACAACATTATTGGTTAATATTTATTCGAAAGACATCGCTGAATCGATTGCTTTCTTTGCTTCTTCAAAGGCGGATAAAACAACGGGATGTATGATTACGGTTGATGGTGGTGTAACCGCAGCATTTACTAGATAATCATGTCGCGTATATAACAAGAAGTATAATGGGCAAATGTTTTTTGCCTATTATACTTTCATATAAAAGAATAGCGAATTTCATGGGGAGAATAGAATAAGTCAATGCGTAGAAGGGGACATTTTACATTCGCTTTTCAAAAGGGGATGGAAATTTGAAACTTAAAAACTTATTAACAGGGGGATTGCTTTTCGGTACTTTATTATTCTCTTTAGGAAGCACAGGAGAGTTTAGTAAGGTAGAGGCAACATCACCTATTACAATTGAAACTCCAAAACCAGAAGGAAAGAAATTAACGCTTTGGTACAATCAACCAGCAAAAGATTGGGAAAAACAAGCATTGCCAATCGGTAATGGCTATATGGGCGGTATGGTCTTTGGCGGAGTCCAGCAAGAACGTATTCAGTTTAATGAAAAAACACTTTGGACTGGCGGACCGAGCAGTACGAGTGAGTATACTTTCGGGAACCGTGATGGAGCAGCAAGTCATTTAGGGAGCATTAGAGAAAAGTTATCAAAAGGTGATAAATCAGGAGCAGAAAGGGAATCTTCACAATTTCTTACAGGTCTTCAAAAAGGGTTTGGTTCCTATCAAAATTTTGGAGACATATACTTAGATTTTAATATGCCAGATGCGTCTTCATTTTCTAATTATCGCAGGGAATTAAATGTAAATGAGGGAATTGCTACTGTTTCTTATAACTATAAAGATGTTCAATACAATAGAGAATATTTCACAAGTTATCCTGATCGCGTTATGGTTATGCGTTTAACGGCGAGTGAAGCGAAAAAGATTTCATTAGATGTTAGACCAACGAGTGCACAAGGAGGGGAAGTAACGTCCGTAGATAATAAAATCACGATGAAAGGACAAATCACGAATAATGGAATGAAATATGAAGCAGCATTCAAAGTATTGAATGAGGGCGGTACATTAACAGCAGAGAATGGAAAAATTAAAGTAGCAAATGCAGATAGCTTAACAATTATTATGACTGCGGCAACTGATTATGAAAATAAATACCCTACTTATAAAGGAGAAGATCCACATCAAAAGGTTGAAAAAGTCATGTCTGCTATTTCGAAAAAGAGTTATGAGGTTTTAAAATATACACATATTAAAGACTATCACTCTTTATTTAATCGTGTTTCTTTAAATTTAGGAGGAGAACAACCATCTGTTCCAACAAATGAACTACTAGCGTCTTACAGTAAAGAAAACAGTAAGTATTTGGAGGAACTATTCTTCCAATATGGAAGGTATTTGCTTATTTCTTCTTCCAGACCAGGAACGCTTCCTGCAAATTTACAAGGTGTATGGAATAATTCGAACACACCACCGTGGGAAAGTGACTATCATTTCAATATTAACTTGCAAATGAATTATTGGCCGGCAGAAGTGACAAATCTATCTGAAACAGCTGTGCCATTAATGGATTATGTGGATTCATTAAGAGAACCAGGAAGAGTTTCAGCTGAAAAACATTTCGGTGTTAAGGGCGGCGGATGGACTGTTAACACGATGAATAATCCATTTGGATTTACTGCGCCTGGCTGGGGATTAGGCTGGGGCTGGGCACCTAGTGCGAACGCCTTCATTGGTCAAAACGTTTGGGAACATTATAAATTTACAGATGATAAACAATACTTACAAGAAAAGATTTATCCGATACTGAAAGAAGCTGCTGAGTTTCATAGTAAGTTTTTAGTGGAAGATCAAAACAAGAAGTTGGTTGTTTCTCCGTGCTGGTCTCCAGAGCTTGGTGGTATTTCCAATGGATGTGCCTTTGACCAACAGTTAGTGTATGAGTTGTTCTCAAATGTAATTGAAGCGAGTGAAGTTTTACAGATTGATAATGTGTTTCGAAATGAGTTAAAGGCAAAAAGGGATAAATTATTCCCGCCGATTCAAATTGGTAGATACGGTCAAGTGCAAGAGTGGAAGGATGATATAGACGATCCTGGTGAAACGCATAGGCATATATCTCAGCTAGTTGCACTATATCCAGGAAGTATGATTAATCACAATACACCGGAATGGCTTGAGGCTGCTAAAGTTACTTTAAACCATCGTGGTGATGAGGGAACAGGTTGGAGTAAAGCGAACAAAATTAACTTATGGGCACGTTTATTAGATGGTGATCATGCTTATAAAATTTTGCAAGGGCAACTTACAGGAAGTACGCTCAGCAACTTATTTGATACGCATCCACCGTTTCAAATTGATGGAAATTTTGGCGCGACATCAGGAATTGCTGAAATGTTAATTCAAAGCCATACTGACTCCATTCAATTATTGCCTGCACTTCCGAAAGCTTGGAAGGACGGTTCTTATAAAGGACTAAGAGCACGCGGTGCGTTTACGATTGATGCGAACTGGAAAAATGGTATGCCTACAGTCATTCAGGTCACTTCTGATCACGGAAACGATGTAAAGTTAAAAAGTCCGATGTTCAATACACCAGTTACTGTGACAAGAATCGGAACGAATACACCAGTGAAATATACGAAGGATGGCGATACGATTTCATTTAAAACGGAACAAGGTAAAAAGTATAAAATTGAGTCTATGCTCAATTTCGATTTAGAATCTACGAACAGTGTAACAGCAGGAAATACAGTGAAGGTAAAAGCTCATTTATCAAACTTTGGTACATTGAAATCTTCTTCTGGAGAAGTGGTTGTAAAGGGTCCTGAGAGTTGGAATGTGAAACCAATTAAAGTAGCTTTTGAAGGTATGGAACCAGGAGGATCTAAAACAATTGAGGCGGATTTACCTGTTCCAATTGATATAGTTGCTAACAAGTACGCCATTGAAGCGGAAGTAAATACAGATAGTGGAACGGTTAGTAAATCGAATCAAATAGAAGTAACTCCAGCAGTAAAGCTTATTTCGGCAAAGGTAGAACCAAATCCAATTATTGTTGAAGGTGGCTCTACTACATTAAAAGTAAAAGTTCAAAATGAGATAAAGGAAAAAGTGACACCTGGAAAAATTGAATTGCAATTACCAGAAGGCTGGAATGCGCAGCCATCAACAACCGACTTTCAATTACAAGCAGGAGGAGAAGAAACATATTCGTTTGTTATCACTCCGCCAACTCAGTTTAAAGGAATGAAAGAAGTTGGGGTCTCCGTAAAATTGGGGAATTCGGTGGTAACTTCAACGAAAGTGCAAGTCGCTTCTGGTGGTATTTATCTGAGTGACATTCCGTGGGTAAAAGCAACTGCTGGATGGGCAACCGTTCAAAAAGATAAAAGTACCGATGGAAACCCAATTTCATTACTCGGAACAACAGGACCGATTACGTATAAAAAAGGAATCGGAACTCATGCGAAATCAGAAGTTACCTATGACATATCAAATGCAACTTACAAACAATTTAATTCTTATGTAGGAATTGATCAGGAACCTGGCGGTAAAGGTGGTTCAGTCGTGTTTAAAGTACTACTTGATGGAGTAGAAGTATTTAATAGCGGCACAATGTACTATATTACCCCAGCCAAATTTGTTGATGTTGATCTTACCGGTAAGAAAGAATTAAAACTAGTAGTTGACGATGCAGGTAACGGTATTGGAAACGATCATGCCGACTGGGGCGATGCTTGGTTGAGTTATAAATAAAGATAGGCTAACAAATCTAAAATAAAAAACGCTATTCTTTCTGTAGAATGATAGGAAAGAATAGCGTTTTTGTATGTGTATTTTTACATTTGATGTATGTTACTTATTTGTTAGAGGAATTCAAGACGTCTTATCTAAAGTATTATATAAAGTTATATTTTTTGCCTACAGCTCGTAAATAACCGATAAAGTGATTTTTAACGATGAGGTGTTCAAAAATGAAAATACAAATTGTATTGTTTGATGGTTTTGGAGAACTTGTCTCCTTTGCACCTTTTGAAGTACTGAAAAGAGCAATTGAAGAAGGGGCTCCGTTTACAGTCGAATTCGTAGCAAGTGAACAAAAACAAGAGGTTACTACTTCGTTTGGAGTGACGATTACACTACATGATTTTTTACGAATGGATAATCGCCCAGATTTGTTAATTGTACCTGGTGGTGGTTGGAATCATAAAGCTGAACATGGAGTGCGAAAGGAAGCTGAGCTTGGTATTTTAACTAAAATAATTAGAGAGATGCATAATGAAGGAACGATTGTTGCGGGAGTTTGTACTGGAGGTATGTTACTAGCTGCATCCGGTATAGTGAATGGTAAAAAGGCGACAATGCATCATTTGGCGCAGAGTGAAATGAGTGAATATGGAGCAGAGCTTCTTCCTTACAGAATTGTAGATCAAGGAAATGTTATTACTGCAAGAGGAGTTACTTCAGGAGTTGACTTAGGACTTTGGATTACGGAAAGGTTCGCAAGTCCTAAAATTGCAGCTGCTGTTGAATATAGAATGGAATACGAGCGGCGAGGTGTTGTTTGGAAGTGATTTGACTGTAATCATAGTTTTACAGATTTTAAAGAAAAAAAGCCTACTTGTATGAGTGGGCTCTTTCGTTTATCCCGCGTTAACGGACAGTAGAACTCCCACTTCAAAATTCAGTTGGAGCAAAGAAGTTAGGTGGGAGTCGGGCTGTCCGTAAACGTCCGATTGGTGAGGGCTGATTAAAGTTTCACTTTATATACTACTACTTTTTACAGTAATATCCTTTCCGAAAGAGCATAGAATGGATCATGTATTTTGTTTTATAGTGATAATGATTTTTATTATATATTTATAAATTAGTAAAAAGTAGTTTACAAATTTGCATCCGGATTATATAATTTGACTCATATAAAAAAGTTTCCTTAAGGCAACTTAAGTGCGGATTTCCATTCGCATTATATTTTTTTGTTTAAAAGTTGCCTTGGTGCAAAATAATTATATATACGAAAAAAAGAAAGGGGAATGCATAAAAAATGGATGAGGCTATAATTGTCAAAGATTTGTTTGTATCTTATCAAGGGAATCAAGTAGTTCAAAATGTTTCCTTCGATATTGAAAAAGGAAAACTCGTTGGAATTATTGGTCCAAACGGTGCAGGGAAATCTACTTTAATGAAAGCTGTTTTAGATTTGATTCCGAATGATAAGGGATATATTCGAATTCTTGGAGAGGATATTCGAAGTGTTAGGAAGTGTGTTGCGTATGTACCGCAAAGAAGTGATATAGATTGGGATTTTCCGATAACAGTTATAGATGTGGTGCTAATCGGAACATATCCATCTTTAGGGATGATGAAAAGACCGAAGAAAGGGCAGCGGGATTGGGCATTTGAGTGCCTCAAAAAAGTTGGAATGGAAGAGTTTAAAAATCGCCAAATTGGTGAGCTTTCAGGTGGACAACAACAACGTGTCTTTTTAGCGAGAGCTTTAGCGCAAAAGGCGGAAATCTTCTTCTTAGATGAACCGTTTGTTGGAATAGATGTAACAAGTGAAGAGACCATTATTAAAATTCTTAGAGAATTACGTACAGAAGGGAAAACGATTGTTGTTGTACATCACGACCTAAGTAAAGCAGAGTCTTATTTTGATAAATTACTATTATTGAATAAGAGCTTAATTCATTACGGAGAAGTAAGGCAAGTATTAGAACCAACTGTTATGTCAAAAGCATATGTAAATCATGGCATATTGTTTAATAATGCAGCGGAGGTACATTCATCATGAAGATTGTAGAATTTATAGATGCATTAATGCAGTACGGTTTTCTGCAGAAAGCGTTATTAACTTCCGTTATGGTAGGAGTTATTTGCGGTGTAATTGGATGTTTTATTATTTTACGAGGCATGGCATTAATGGGTGATGCAATCTCACATGCTGTTCTTCCCGGAGTAGCGCTTTCTTATATGATTGGTATGAACTATTTTATAGGGGCTGTTTTAACTGGTGTTATTACTGCAGTTGGAATTGGGTTTGTAAGTCAAAACAGTCGAATTAAGCATGATATGGCGATAGGGATTATGTTTACATCTGTTTTTGCCGTAGGGATTATTTTAATTACCTTTATGAAGAGTAGTTCTGATTTGTATCATATTTTATTCGGGAATGTCCTGTCAGTTCGTTCTTCTGATATGTGGATGACACTTATTATCGGAGTAGTCATTATTGGGCTTGTGATGTTGTTTTATAAAGAATTACTCGTATCCACTTTTGATCCAACGATGGCGCAAAGTTACGGATTACCAAACAAATGGATTCATTACGGCTTAATGATTCTACTTACAATGGTTACAGTAGCGTCGCTTCAAACTGTAGGAATTATTTTAGTTGTCGCTATGCTTATTACACCAGCGGCTACAGCGTATTTATTAACAAATCGTTTATGGGTCATGATTTATTTAGCTGCAGGTATTGGTGCACTTTCATCTGTAGTAGGGCTATATTTTAGTTTCTCTTATAATCTTGCTTCAGGTGCAACAATTGTTCTTGTCGCAACATTCTTGTTCGCATTAGCATTCTTTTTCTCACCGTCACAAGGTTTGTTTTGGAGAGCTATCAAAATTAGAAAAAATAGAGCAGAGTTGTCATAATTGATTGGAGGATAAAGATGAAATTTAAAAATGTTTTATTATCGATACTTTGTATTTTCGTATTTGCATTAACAGCGTGTTCGAGTAACACCAATGGAAAAGAAGAGGGCAGTGGAAAATTAAAAGTTGTAACTACATACTCCATTATATATGATATGGTGAAGCAAATTGGTGGAGATAAAGTTGAGATTCATAGTCTTGTTCCGATTGGAGCTAACCCGCATGAATATGATCCACTACCAAAAGATGTTATGAAAATGACAGATGCAGATATGGTATTTTACAATGGGCTAAACCTAGAAGAAGGCGGAGCATGGTTTAAAAAACTATTAAAAACGGCAAATAAATCAGAAAAAGATGCACCTGTTTATAAAGTAAGTGAAGGTGTAGAAGCTATTTACTTAGAAACAAAAGGATTAGAAAAAGAACCAGACCCACATGCATGGATGAATATTAAAAACGGTATTGCATATGCTGAAAATGTGAAAAAGGCATTAATTAAAGAAGAACCTAAAAATAAAGAGTTCTATACTAAAAATGCCGACAAGTATGTAGCAGATCTTCAAAAGTTACACGATGAGACAGTGAATAGAATGCATCAAATTCCTGAAGAAAAACGTTTCTTAATCTCTAGTGAAGGTGCTTTTAAATACTTTGGAAAAGCATATGATATGAAGACGGGATACATTTGGGAAATTAACTCAGAAAACCAAGGTACGCCAGACCAAATTAGAGATGTTGTAAGTGTAATTCAAACAAACAAAGTGCCAGCGTTATTTGTTGAAACAAGTGTAGATCGACGTAGCATGGAAACTGTTTCAAAAGAAACAAACGTGCCGATTGCAGGGACAATTTTTACAGACTCACTAGGTAAATCAGGTGAGGATGGAGATACGTATTTGAAAATGATGAAATGGAATATAGATACAATTATTAATGGGTTACAAAAGTAAAATCTAGCTATTGAAGTTTTATCCCGCTTTAATGGGTAGTAAGACCCCCACCTCAAAATGCAGCGAAAGCAAAGAAGTTAGGTGGGGGTCGGGCTGCCCATTAAAGTCCGATTGGTGAGGGCTAATAATCAGTGGGGGATGAAGAAAACCCCCACTGATTAAAGTTTCACTTTATAAAATCAGAAAGAGCCAACTCATATGAATTGGCTCTTTCTTTTATGTATCATGCTTTATTATTAATTAGGCTGAATATAACCTAATTTTATTCCCTTCGTGACAGCTTCTAAAGAAGAGGAAACATTTAATTTATCAAATACGTGTTGAATGTGATTAGAGATTGTACGTTCGCTAGCGTATAACATAGAAGCAATTTCTTTGCGCTTATAGCCATCACATAGTAATTGTAAAATTTGTTTTTCACTATGAGTTAATTCTTCAATTATTTCTGTAAAGGTTGGAAAATGAAATGCGCCTTTATTAATGTCATTTAATATTTGTACCAATACTTCGGGTAAAATATTTTTATTAATAAAACCACTCACACCTAGTTTTTGAGCTTCATACTGGTAAACGGGTAAATCATAACCGGTTAATATAACTATTTTTGTATTACATTTACTATCAAAAATCATTTTAGCTACTTCCAAACCATCTTCACTACTGATATTGCTTAAATTAATATCTAATAAGATAATATCTGGTTTAAACTGATTGATAATTGTAATGACATTTTCGATATTTTGTAATGAGTGAAAGGCATCTATTTCAGGATAATCTTCTAAGGCTATTTCCAAGCTTTTTGCAAACAAAGCGTGATCATCTATTAATAAAATGTTTATAGGAATCGTCTCCTTTCATCGGAATAAAAATAGTAATGCATAAACCAGAAGGATTACTATTTGAAATGGTCATTTCACCATTTAATAAAAGTAGCTGTTCTTTAATTGAATTCAATCCTTTATGACCATTTAGAATGTCTGCTTCGGTAGTTGTTAAACCTTTACCATCATCTTTTACAATAAGTCTTATTTCACCATTTTGTTGTGTTAAATCTACATGTATCTGTGAACAATTTGAATGTTTGAATGCATTCGTTATTAGTTCTTTTAAAATTCGATATATGACAAGCTGATAGGGTTCTACTAAAAATAAGTCGTCATTACACTTAAAGGATATATTAACATGTTTCATTTCAAATTTTTTTTGTATCATTTTGAGTAAATTACGATAATTTTCTTTTAATGTAAGTGTTTTTAATAGAGTTGGATGATACTCTTGCATTTCAATGCGTATTGTATGACTTAAGTGGTCCAGTGCCGCTACAATCATGTCATGAATTTCTTTTTTGTTAGATTTGTTCATCATATTTTTAACAGCTAATATGTCTTGTAGTATTTCATCGTGTAAATAATTAGAAAATCCACTTTTTAATTGTTCTTCTTTCACTATTTGTACTAAGTTATGAACATAAGAACTGTCTGGTAAAGTTTTTAATTCTTTTGTATTCAAATTTGAGATAGTGTTTTTTGTGTCTTGAAATAATAATGTGAAATAAAGCTGAACGAACCAAATAATTGTATGTATAAAAATGAAATAAGTTATCATATTAAATTGAAATAGTACCCCGAGTACACTCATAAAAATAAAAATACATAAAAACATAAAAGTAATTGCGCCTTTTTTTAAGGGGAAATACTGTTTCATAGACATATGATTTTTAAAAGCTATTGCATGAATACTAAATAAGGGAAACAAAATTATTATGTACCATCCTAAATTATTTACGTATTCGGGACTCTTTCCAAATAACGTAACATATACGATAAAAGGAACGATAAGAATTGCAGTAGATTTAAGTAAATGCTTTTTTTCACTTTTACAAACAAATTGTATTCGTTTGTAATGTTGCAGGAACAGAAAAATAATACAACTAACACTAATAAGCCATTGAAATGAAAATAGAATAGAAAATATTCTATCGTTTATGAAATATACGCTTAATGTTAGTAAACATGTAACTCGTAAAATCCAATCCTTTTCTTTTTTATAACTATAAATAGAATCTTGGAAAAAGAATAGGAGTATAAATTGCACGATGTTATATAGAATCAAGACACTCAGTAGTGTACTGAACGTACGAAAAATCTGTTCATCATTTAGTGTAAGTAAAAACTGCCAAGAAGTAAAAAGTAGTAAACTCGAAAACTGTGATAATAGAGTATTGTTTTTTAAATTGATAAAACTAATATATGATCCATAAATGGACATGATCGTTATAAACAGTAAAGGGAGTAATTTTGCTGTTCCTATAATATTGTTCATTGAAAATTCATAGCACAAAAAAATAATCATCCAAAGTTGATTAATTAAAATTAAAATTTGTTTTTGTTCATAGTACTTTTTCATAAATTCACTTACCTTTGTTAGATTACATACAGATAAAGCTGATGTTTTTTTATGTAGCATCAGCTTTATTTTTAAGTGTTTATTTTTTATTGTTAAATATAATTTTATAACATGCTCTTTTTGTTAACAAATAATAAACGATATATACAACAGTAAAAATGATTACTGCGAAAAGAATTGGTAATATAAATGCACTACTTTTTCCTAATAGGTCATCCATTAACGCGGTTTTATAGGCAACTAATGCAAAAATGCTATGTGCTAATCCTATTATGTAAGGAATGCTAAACAAGGTGAAAATCTCTTTACTTATTATTCTTTTTAGCTTCTTCTTGTTATAGCCCATTCTATTTAAGATAATAAATTCATTTTTATTTGACATCATACTTGAAAGGTTATGGAAATAGAGAATACTGCCTGTTGCAATAAAGAAAATGATAGTAACGAAACTAATGAGCAAGAACGTTGAGCTATTTTGCTGAATAATATAATCATTTTTTTGGTAACTGCTTGTAAAATACATATTATTTTTAAATAGTGGGGCTAAGTTTTCATAAACTGCTTCATTATTCCTCATATCTTTTCCATTAAAACTCACTATCGTTTTTTCAGGTAGCCCTAAAGTTTTTATTTCTTTATACAGTTGATCCGAGATAATAAGTGTTCCTACACTATTTGCAAATCCAATGGGATTAAGTAATGTAGTGTCTTTTACTTTAACGTCTATATTAGTTGTAGGGGGGAAGTTTAAAGTATATATTTTCCCTTTAGCTAGGTCTTCTTTTTCAGGGCGATATTTTACTAGGATGCTTTCATTTTGAGCTAAAGTATTAAATTCTACATTTTTATCTTGAACATTTATTAACCTTCTGTAATCAGACTCAGAGATAAGATCAAATCCGTGCTCCTTTTTTATACTATATTCTTTTGGTAAACTCTCAGAATTAGATTTCACGTTAATAATGGTTGTTTCTGTATAGTTTATACTTTCTTTACCGACAGTTTTTTGTACAATTTGTAGTGCTTTATTGGCTACTTCTTTATCTTCTAATGGAAATTCAATAGCTGAAGGTACGATACGTTCTGTAGCGACAACTGGATAGTAAAGTGTCAGTAGAGTAGAACTGAAAATAGCTAAAGTTCCAGCGGTTAATAAGGTTAACAAAATTAATGTTTTTGCTTTTGAACGAATTTTAAATATAAAGTTTGGGACGACAATAATATTGGATTCTTTATAAAACCATATTTTATTTTTCTTCAGCTTTTGAATCGCATATGGTAAAAAAGAGTGAATAAAGAAGATCGTCCCTAATATGACACTGAACATTGTTAAGAGTGCAATTGGTGAAAAGCCAATTGTTTTCCACAAGGATTTCATGCCCCGTGTAATATCGATAGCTAAGAAATAGCCAATTAAAATTAAAAATAATCCTAGTAGTGAAAAAGCTGTATTAATTTTCAACTTATTTTCTTCCTTTTGTTCCATACGTACTAAAGTTAGTAAGGAACTTTTTCGAAGGATAATCCAATTTGATAAAGATAAAACAAAAAGAACAGCAAAGATAAAAATAAAGGTGAATAGTACTGCATCAAGGTTAATAAATGGTACTTTAGAAGTATCTATTTGTAATTTTAATATTTTAATTATCACTCCTACAATTCCTTTATGAGCAATAGCACCAAAAATAATTCCTAAAAGTAGGGCAGCAAAGCAAATTATAATATTTTCAAAAGTTAACAGTTTTAGCATCGTTGATTTTCTATATCCTAAAAGGGAGTAAATGCCGAGTTCGTTCATTCTTTTTTTCATAAAAAATGTATTAGAATATGACATATAGAATAGTACAAATGCCATAACAAAGATCGCCACCGTTTTGGACATTGTTTCTACTCTACCGTCAGACGAAATTTTTTCCATAACAATGTCGTTCATGGAAAAAGAGATAAAGGAGAAAAACACCATCAATACAAAAGCTACTGAAATAAAATAGAATGAATAGAAGGAGAAGTTATTTTTTAAATTCTTTTTTGCGATTGTAAATAATCCCACAGTTCAATCTTCCTTTCATTTTTCTAGTTATATCGATGTTCATCAATTTTAGAGATTTCTTTTAATATTTCTTCAAAAAATTCTTTTCTATTTTGCTTATTTTTCCTTAATTCTTTTATAATGTTCCCGTCTTTGAATATTAAAATTCTACTAGAAAAACTAGCTGCATAGGCATCATGAGTTACCATTAAAATTGTAGTTTGAAGTTCCTCGTTTACCTCTTTTAATTTTTGAAGTAGTTCTGTTGCAGAATTTGAATCTAATGCGCCTGTTGGCTCATCTGCAAATAAAATACTAGGCTGCTTCGCAAGAGCTCTTGCAGCTGCAGCTCTTTGTTTTTGTCCACCCGACAGTTGACTAGGATACTTGCTTAATTGCTCAAATATTCCAAAACGCCTTGCTAAACTTTCTATTGTTGATTCAATTTCCTTTGGTGATTTTTTTAACAAGGTAAGTGGAACCGCAATATTTTCTTTTACTGTTAAGCTATTAAGTAAAAAATACTCCTGAAAAATAAAACCTAAATAATCCTTCCTAAAATCAGCAGATTTATTATTGTTAAGCGCTTGGATATTGACCCCGTTTATAAAAACATCGCCATCTGTAGGTGTGTCGATAGTGGATAAAATATTTAATAAAGTCGTTTTTCCAGATCCAGAGGCTCCCATGATACCTACAAATTCGCCTGCTTTAATATCAAATGAAACTTTATTAAGTCCCGGTAATTGGTTCTTGTTATAAATCTTTGTCACATTTCTTGCAGATACTAATGCATTCATCTTCTTTACTCCTCTTCAATTATTTATATATTAAGTGTATCTTTTGATATATATATAAGCATGAGTAAAAAGCGCAACTTTGTATTACGAAATGGTGTAACTGATAATAAAAGGAGAAAATAATTTTGTTTTTCTTTTATGGAGTTGTATAAGCGATAAAAAATTATAGATACATCATGATAGGGATATGAATAAAAGAAGCATGGTCGTTAACCTGTGAAAAGAGGGAAGGGCAATATAATGGACATAAACGTTGCTTATACATGTAAAGTAAGATGTCATAAAGTGAATAAAGACTGCTAATTTTCGTGCACTTTGATTAAGGAGAAATAGGGGGCATGATATGAAAGACAAAACGCCTAAGAAAATTTTACTTATTCAATCAGGAATCGCTTTTTATTATCCAATGATCGAAGAAGCAATTTTGAATAGTTCACAAAAGATAAACAGTAATACAATTATGGTAAACCCAGAAAAAGCTATAAAAACCGCGTTAAAAGTGAAACCAGATTTTATAGAGAGATAGAATGTAATAATGTGTTTCATCTTCCTTTAGCAGCAAATCAAGATGTATTTAAACCTTCTCATAAAGAAGAAACATAAAAGTATGATCTTAGTTTTATAGGCACAGCATTTAAAAATAGACTTACTTTTGTTGATTCAATTTCAGAGTATTTAGCAGAAAAAAACATAAAAATTGTGGGTTTGGTTGGGAGAAGTTAAAAAAATATGAACGATTAAAGGATAAAATACAACCTTTTCCACTTGTGAATTATGAGGATGCATTGCAATATTACGTAGCTACTAAAATTAATATAAATTTACACCGTTCACCAAATGATAAAGAATTGAATTGTAATGCTGCAAATATCCAAGCATATTCAGTAAATAATAGAACTTTTGACATTAATGCTGTAGGTTCTTTTCAATTAACTGATATACGACCAGATGTAGCGAAGCATTACATACCAGGTGTTGAAATAGAAACGTTTAATAGTGCACCAGAGTTTTATTTGGAACATGTACAAGAAAGAAAACAAATAGAAAAAATGGGCTGGATAGGACTTTGAAACATCACACATATGATAGACGTGTATTACAATTATTAAACTATATTAATTTCATAGGCGTGAAGATGTAGTTTAACCATTAACTGAAATGATAAGCGTTGGGTGCTTTCAACGAGAGTTAACTCTCGTATTCTATAAAAATTATTTACGAAAAAGGGATTTGGATAATTTTGTTGAATTTATTTATTCTGAAAAGACGATTTTGCATACAAACTAATTTACATTTAATAATTAGAGGAGATTAACAATGAATCAATTTTTTGTAGAATTTGGCGAGTATGAAGCAAGTGTTTGTGAATGGGGAGATAAAAGTAATCCTCAAATCATTTGTTTTCATGGTTTAGGAAGTACAAAATTAAGTTTTATCGAAATAGCAGAACTTTTAAAAGATAGCTATCATATTGTATCGTTTGATCTACCTGGACATGGGAAAACACCAAGTTTTGGGAAGGATGAAGATTACGGTGCATCTCATTTAACAAATTGGGTAGTAGCATTACTTGAGCAGATAGGAAAAGAAACATTTCATATAGTAGCACATTCATGGGGAGCAAGCGTTGCGCTTCACTATGCAGCAGAATGTACAGAAAAAGTGAATAAAATGGTTTTGTTAGATGGTGGTTATCATCATGGTAAAATGAATGCAAAATATTTTGCGGAGCTATATAAAGATGCGAAAGAAGGAGAGTGCCCACCGCGGTCATTAGAAGAAGAAATCACCCATTATGAGAAAAATTTTGATGAATATATTTTTGACAGTAAAGAAGCGTTCATCCAATCAGAAAAAATGGTTTACACTAGATGGTCGCCATTAATAGAGCGTGCGGTTTATGATTTAATGAGAGAAGAAGATAATAAAGTGAAATGGCATGCTACTGGCGATACCGCTAGAAGTGTAATTAAGTTTCAATATACGGTGTATAAGACATTGAAATCGCATAAAATTAAAAATGATATTTTACTATTGTATTGTGATCTTCCAGATAATTATTTAGAAATAAGAGAATTGCAGATCGCGGAATTTAGGAAGCATATTGATATTACGCCTAAGCTTTATACAAATACAGGGCACCTAATGCATTGGGATAGACCGGAAGAGATTGCCGAGGATGTTTTACATTGGTTCATATAAAGAAGGTCCGTTGTTCGAATTTGAGCAACGGATTTCCTTTTGAAAGACCTAATGTAGTTGTTATAGCCAGTTCCTTGTAAATAGACATAATAAAACCTAGTGATAAGTTCAAAAGGTTGTAAGCCTAATATTTATGTATCTCGGCTGTACCTCATCACCATCAAGCTAATATTTTAAAGTACTCACTAAACAAAAATAGCATCAAAGTTCACTTTTACCGTTTTAGGGGTAACCTGTTCTGTTAAGTTGATGGATATGTGACGCTACCCCAATTCATTTTTTTACTTTTGTTTAATGTTTTTATTTAATTTTTCTTTTATTATCATCATGGAAATACGAATCTCATTAATCTCACTATCACTTAGTCCGTTAAACAATTGATTTATTTGTTCATCTGACTGAATATGAATTATATCTAGTAGTTCCTCTCCTTTTTTTGTTAAAAAGAGCAAGTTTTTTCTGCTGTCTTTTAGTGAGCTTCGTTTCTCTATTAATTCTTCCTTCTCAAATCTACGTAAAATTCTACTCATATAGCTTCTGTCAATATTAAGTTCTTGCACAAGATTATTCGCAATACACTCTGTTCTTTCGCTTATTTCAAATAGTATTCGTGTTTCGGTTAATGAATAATCTGTATCTAGAATTTGATTATTAAATAAACCAAGTACCTTTGTATAAAATCGGTTGAATTGTCTGATGTCATAAATAATTTTTTTATCCATATAGTCTCCTTTAGTTGACTAAGTCCACATTTAATATTAATATAACTGTACCCTTAAAATATGGACTTAGTCAACATTTAGAGGGGCCATTTTCAAAAATCTGTCGTAATCTTTAATAAAATTTAATTGAAGGAGATTGTATATGATGATTCGAGAAATGAAAAAAGAAGACAATGCAAGAGTAAAAGAAATTATACAAGATTCATTAAAATCACTTGGATTAGCGCTTCCTGGAACAGCTTATTTTGACCCTCAACTTAATGACCTACACCAATATTATAATAATCTAAAACATGCGAACTATTGGGTAGTGGAAATGGAAGGAGAAGTTGTTGGTGGAATTGGTATAGCACCGTTTAACGAACATGATAAAGTTTGCGAATTACAAAAGCTATACTTAAGTCCAAAAGCACAAGGTTTAGGGCTTTCCAAGAAACTAATGGAAACAGCTTTGTCATTTGCCGCTACACATTATGGAAAGTGCTATTTAGAAACAATGCATGAATTAAAAACTGCATGTCTATTATATGAAAAATTTGAATTTATACTTTTAAATGAACCCCTACCAGGTTCTGAACACTCTACTATGGATGCATGGTATATAAAATCTTTAAACGCCTCTATTTGAAAAGAAAGAGCAGGAGTTGAGCGAATACAAAGCGATTTTTATAATTAAAGATTACTTTCTGTTACTGTTTCAAGCGAAAAAATCACGTTTTAATAGGCTTCTTTAGTATGCCTACTTTTCTATAAATTATTAGATGCGAAACATGGATCGTTTCATATCTAGTAATTTACTTTGTTAGCTTGATGAGCATGCGGCTGTACCTATTATTAGAAAAAACGATATTTTGATGCAAAGTTATGGTGCAGGCAAGAGCATTAAAGTTCTATCGCCAATTCTTTTTTTGATATAATAGATGTGAAGCAGAAAATAGATAGAAAGATACTGCTAGTCATTTATATTTAAAATGTTGGGAGATTGAACAGAGTTATGGGGACAGAAAAAGAAATTAGTTCCGCTAAATTAATATGGAAGATGACGCGCCCGCATACATTAACGGCGACGTTTTCTCCTGTAATTTTAGGAACAGTAGCATCACTTTATGTTACAGACATTCATTGGCTTTTATTTATTGCGATGATGGTTGCATGTTTAGCATTGCAAATCGCAACGAACTTATTTAATGAGTACTATGATTTCAAACGTGGATTAGATACCGCTGATTCTGTTGGTATCGGTGGTGGAATTGTCCGTCATGGATTGAAACCGAAAAATGTGTTAACAGTTGCGCTTTTATTGTATGTAGTAGCAGCAATTATTGGAGTTTATATTTGTATGAATAGCAGCTGGTGGTTAGTCGTTATCGGTTTAATCGGGATGGCGGTTGGCTATTTATATACAGGTGGTCCATTACCAATTGCGTACACTCCGTTTGGAGAATTAGTTTCTGGATTGTTGATGGGGACATGTTTTGTACTCATTGCTTTCTTTATTCAAACAAATACGATAACAATTGAAAGTATATTAATTTCCGTTCCAATTGGAATTTTAGTCGGTGCAATCAACATGTCGAATAACATCCGAGATATCGAAGAAGATATTAAAGGTGGAAGAAAGACATTAGTAATCCTCCTTGGGAGAGAGAAAGCAATCGTAACACTAGCTGTAGCCTTCTTCATTGCTTATGTATGGATCGCGGTGATTGTATTGATGGGTTATATAAGCCCTTGGGCATTAGTTATGTTCCTAGGTTTGAGAAAGCCAATCTCTGCCATTCAAAGTTTCCAAAAAGGAGCAAAGGATCCCGGATATATACGCATCGCAATGAAATCAACAGCGATGACAAATACGATTTACGGCTTTTTATTATCAGCAGGGTTATTAATTAGTTATTTGTTTTAAATAAAAATATGATGAAATAAATTAACCCCGATTTCTCAATTTTAATATGGAGAGATTGGGGTTAATTTATTTTGTTTTTGTTTAACGGTAAGAACATTTTCATTTGAAATGAAAATACCAATAAATTGCAACTTCATTACTTGTTATATCCAAAGCTCTATAAACAAGAAAATCAAACCCACCAATTATAAATCCGCATTTTTCATAAAATTTACATGCTGCGACATTATTATTTTGCGTTTCAAGCATGATACCTGGCAAGTTGCCTTCTTTTGCCCACTGCTTTGCTTGATCAACTAATCTTTTACCAACTCCGAGTGTACGATATTTTTTATCCACCGCTATATCTTCTATGTAAGCATAGTGATTCCAATTCTTTTTCAATACTATGAGTCCAATGATTTGGTTATGTAACAGTGCTATGTAAATTACTTGATTGGGCTTATTTATATATTCATTGTTGGCCAGTTCTTCATTATCATTTTGTAAATAACTTTTTTCATAACTCGGAACGTCTTCTACTGTATATTTTATGCGTCCATTTACTTTTGAAAGAGAAAGAATTAACCGAGCATTCACTATGAAACTGTCATCAATTTCCGGGAGATTGTCTAAATCATTTGTTTCTAACGCTCTAATTAAAAGGCTCATCGTGATACCTCCAAATAATAGTATTTCTTCTGGTTCTTTATGTGATTCCAATTCATTCCAATTGCAAAATAATAATAGAATTTCAATAGTAAGGCTATCTCTGCATTTTATCTTTATACCATCATGCTATTATCTTGATATAACTATGTTGTATGTAGTAGTGACGGAAATAGTGAAAGATTTCTAATTGGTTAATATATAAAATGAACTATTTCTTCCTAACAATAAAGTGAAACTTTAATCAGTGGGGGTTTTCTTCATCCCCCACTGATTATCAGCCCTCACCAATCGGACTTTTATGGGCAGCCCGACCCCAGCTAAATTCTTTGCTTTCGCTGCATTTTCAGGTGGGGGTCTTACTGCCCATTAAAGCGGGATAAAATAAATCGTGGAGAAGATAAAAGATGCAAAGAACAATATTAATTGTAGAAGATGAAGATATTTTACGTGAGATTATGAAGGATTACTTATTAAACGAAGGGTATAACGTCTTAGAGGCGATTGATGGAAAAGAAGCGTTATTTATATTTGAAGAGCATGAGGTGCATTTAATTATTTTAGATATTATGTTACTGGAATTAGATGGCTGGGCGGTCTGTCGGCGAATTCGGAAGAAATCTAATGTACCTATTATTATGCTAACAGCTCGGGTGGATGAGGAGGATCGCACTGTTAATAGTCATATTCGTAATTTGCGTCATAAATTAGGACAAAAGGCAGCTTGTATTGTAACTGTTGTACGAGCTGGTTATAAATTTGAGGGACAAGTATGAAAAAAGGAATTGTATTAAAGTTATTTATATTAACAACAGCATTATGCACACTTATTTTAGTAACTATTTTTATTGGACAAACTATATTTTTTAAGCAATACTACGCAAATCGAAAAGTGAATGATATTAAAACAAATATTCAATCCTTTGAAAAAGCATATGTAAAAGCTGGGGATGACGCGAAAGCAATTCAAAAATTGGAACAAAATTTCTATCAAGAGAATGCGACATGGATTACAACGTTAGATCGTGCAGGTAATATAAAATATGCAAATGATTTCTCTTTAGAAATTCAATTAGACCCTAGCGAAAATAAGAGATTTTCTGAACGTTCCATTCACATACCGTTGTATAGTTTTATCAATTTAGAAGATATAGAAAGGATGAAATATAGTTTAGAACAAGGGAGCCATATTATTATCGATGGAGTACAGAAGGGGGATATAGCAGTCCCTGCGATGTTAACGATAAAAGAGAAAAATGTTGGGCTGGAGAACAAGCAACTGTCAGAAAGATTGTATGGGCCAAAAGCTGTATCTTCAAAAGAAAGTTCACAATTATATTTAGCAGGAAGCATTCAGAACGTGGAATTACCAGAGGGGGCTGTAGGAACGAACTTTATATATGGAAATCGTGTGCTTATAGATAGAATAAAGCAATTTCAGGTTGATTTATTATTGAATCAAAAATCTAATGATGCTACTTCTACAGAAATAATGGATTACGAAGAAAATAATATTAAATATAAGCTATTAATCAAACCAACAACAGCTACAGATGGTGAGATAAACTATATTTTTGCTATGACATCATTGCAACCAGTTGATGAAGCAGTACAAATGATAAAGGATTATTATGTATATTTAATTATCTTTGTACTAATTTTAATTGTGTTGATATCGTTCTATTACTCAAAAAAAATAGCCAAACCATTATTACAAATAAATAACACTACCAAAAAAATTGCAGGTTTAGATTTCTCTGAGACGATACCTATTACTACAAACGATGAAATAGGTGATTTATCACAAAATATTAATACGCTTTCTACAGCTTTGCATTCGTATATTCATCAATTGCAGCAAGATATAGAAAAAGAAAAGCAATTAGAAAATACACGTAAAGAATTTATCGCGGGTGTTTCACATGAGTTAAAAACACCTTTAAGTATTATGAAGAGCTGCATTTCAATTTTGGAAGATGGTGTTGCTAGTAATAAAAAGGAGTATTACTTTAAAGCAATGTCCAAAGAAGTAGATAAAATGGATATGCTCATTATAGATATGCTGGAGTTAGCAAAATTCGAGTCGGGTACGTATAAAATGGATATGAGTGTTTTCCATATCGATGAGATGATTGATTATATATGCGAGCAATTAGTTTCGGATATAACAGCTAAGCAATTGCATGTCCATAAACAACTTTCTAAAATTGAGGTTGTTGCAAACCAACATCGCATAGAACAAGTTATAACGAATTTTATTACGAATGCGATTCGCTATACACCAGAGCAGGAGAATATTATTATTTCTACAATAGAAGAGAATGAACGTGTAAAAGTATGTGTAGAAAATAAAGGTGCACATATTGAACTAGAACATTTAGAAAAAATATGGGATCGTTTTTATCGTGGAGATACGTCTCGTCAACGCTCCAAAGGTGGAACAGGATTAGGCCTTGCTATTTCAAAGAATATATTAGAGTTGCATGGTGCGGAATATGGTGTTTCGAATACAGAAGATGGAGTATTATTTTATTTCTATTTAAATAAAAACGTGTAGAATTTTTGTTCTACACGTTTTTATCATTTTTAAATGAAATCGACATTATCTGCATTTTATCTTTATGAGCATTCATTACTATTTTCATTAGAAACGGAATGAAAAGCTGATAAGGAGATTGTTAAAATGAAAAAAAGAGCGATATTGCTTTTGCTTATTATAATAATAATGGGTACAGGTGTTAGTTTCATACATGCTAAGGGGCACAAAAATATATCAAAAGAGGATTTACGATTAGAAGGAAAAACAATTGTAATTGATCCGGGGCACGGTGGAGGAGATAGAGGGACGAAAGGAAAGAAATTTGGAACGGTTGAAAAAGAACTTAATTTAAAAGTAGCACAAAATATAAAGAAAGGATTAGAAGAAAGAACGGATGCAAAAGTTATATTAACACGCGAAAAAGATATGAGTTTACTTCCAGAAACAAAACAAAAAGAAGAATTACAAGCGCGTGTCAAAGTAGCGAAAGACCATGCGGCGGATCTTTATATTAGCATTCATCATGATGCTTTTGAGGATACAAATGTAAAAGGAGTAACAACTCATTATGGATCTAATAAAAGGAAAGATAAAAAATTAGCAAAGGTCGTACAAGAAGCTATTTTTGATCAAAATATAGACAGCCGAGATCGAGGCGTTCATGGCAGTGATTTTCTTGTCTTACGAGAAAATCCTTCCCCGGCTATCTTAATTGAGTTAGGATTTACATCTAATGCCAGTGATGAAAAAAGAATGAATTCAGAAGAATTCCAGGCAAAATCGCAACAAGGTATTGTGGATGGCATTATTAATTATTTTATTATGTAATAAAATAGGCAAGTAGAAAAATACTATTCTTTCTAAATCTTAATTAGAAAGAGTAGTATTTTTTATTTTGAGTGTATATCCAGTTTTCAAATTTAAGAATTAACTTAACTTTATTCTTTAACTGATTTCGACATTATCTGCATTTTATCTTTATCCATCTCTATTAATCTATTTATTGTAAACACCGGTTGAAACTAATAATTCAGCCTTACAAATAATGAATATGAAAATTAATAGGGAAAGGATCGGAAAATCATGAAAGAATCGAAAAATAAGAAAAAAACAAGTGTAGTAACGAAGGCAATCATATCTTTAGGAGTTGTTTTAGCAACGACCTTTTTCACATTATTCTTAATTGGGAAATGGAACTCTACTCCAGCGAAGGGAGTAGCTAATGAAAGTAGTAATCAAGTTAGTACGCAACAACAAGAAAAGAAAAAGGAAACACCACCAGCAAAACAGAAAAGACCTGATGGAAAACCGGTAGGAAAAGTTGTGTATTTAACATTCGATGACGGTCCTAGCGAACTAACTGGGAAATTTTTAGATGTACTAAAAGAGCAAAATGTTGCCTCGACATTTTTTATGCAAGGTAGTAATTTACAAAATACAGGTTTTCAGGAAAACGTAAAAAGAGCGGTGAAAGAAGGACATTATATTGGTGCACATAGTATGACACATAATAGTGATAAGCTATACAAAAAGGGACAATTTGTACCGGAAATGAAAGAAACGTTAGCTCTTATCCATAATATTACGGGTACAACGCCTAAACTAGTCCGTCCACCATATGGATCTGCACCAGGATTAAAGGGTGAGGAAATTCGTAATCAAATTGTAGAAGCAGCAATAAAAGTTTGGGATTGGACAATAGACTCAAATGATTGGAAATTAAAAGATAATTCAACTCAGATTATCGAAAATGTAAAGAAACAAACAACAGAAGAAGTAGAAGTTGTATTAATGCATGAAAAGGCGCAAACATTACATGCTCTTCCGGAAATCATTAAATTCTATAAGGAAAATGGATATGAATTTGGTGTTTACAATGATGCAGATCATTTTCGACTAAACTTCCAGAAAGATCAACGTCTATAGTATAAACATAAATATCTTAAAAAGTTTTTTTATTACTAAATCAATAATTAAGCCAAAAGTCGATTTCCTATACGATAAAGAAATCGGCTTTTTTTATGAAATTTTGCTTCGTGAATGAAGCTTGTGCTTTAAGGTGAATATATTGACCTTATTTTCAAATGACATTCGTATTACAAACTGTTTATAAAGGGATAGCGCCACACCTAGTAAGCTGATAAAAACAAAAGGAACTGAATTCTTAAATCGATGGGTATGTGGTGGTACGCGACTTATAAATATAATGAGGGAAATAGTGTGACATGAAAGAAGAAACAAGGTCTAAATTATATAAGAGTGTGTACCTTTTTAATCCCTTTGTATAAAATTATACTTTCAATTTCTAACGCTTTTAGGGTCTCCAGAGTTTATGAAAGATTATAACATTCAGTTGTTTCCCACATTTCTTTTGTTGAACATGTAGCAACAAACTGCTGAATTACCAAGGTTCACTGCGGATAAAATGTATATATTTTGTAAAAAATAAACTATTTACAATATAAAGAAAATTTGTTATTTTTTAAAAAAGTGGAGTGTTAAGATGAGTGATTTATTAGGAGCTATAGTATGTGATGGTAGTGTTAGATATCATTGCAGTCCTAATTCTAAGTGTACATCTTATATGGGTAATCATACTTATGATGTTTGGGATTATAAGGCTGGAAAATCTTGTGGGTCTACTGTGGTCTTTAGATGCTCATGTACAGTTGGTAAGCCGATTTAAGATGTTGCATTAAAATTAGTAGTTTATGGAAAAGTAAATGGGTGATAAAATGCATAAATTTATTTTTATATATCAATATCAGAATTTAAACTGCACTAGTTTACAAAACTAATACATTAGAAGAATAAAGAATTTCTTGATTAAAGGAGAGGGCTAGATGGATATATTGAAGGCGGTTAAAAATAATATTGCTCAGATCATTGTTGGAAATGACGCTGCAATTGAACTAGTCATGATTGCTTTGGTAGCAAACGGACATATCCTTTTAGAGGATGTTCCTGGAACAGGAAAAACATCATTGGCAAAAAGTTTAGCAAGAAGTATAGATGGTAAGTTCCAACGTTTACAATTTACATCTGATACATTACCAGGTGATGTCATTGGTCTCGAATACTTTGATATGAAAGAATCTGATTTTAAAACTCGAATGGGTCCTGTTTTCGCAAATATCGCACTTGTAGATGAGATTAATCGTGCGGTACCTCGTACACAATCGGCCTTATTAGAAGTAATGGAGGAGCGTACTGTAACTATTTCTGGTCATACTTACAAATTGCCGAGCCCGTTTTTAGTAGTAGCTACACAAAATCCTTTGGAATCATCTGGTACATTTCCACTCCCAGATGCACAATTGGATCGTTTTTTATTAACTGTTCGACAGGGGTATCCAAATAGGGAACATGAAAGAGAAATGCTACGTAGATTTCGTCTAGGGAATCCAATGGAGTCTTTACAAAGTGTTTTATCATGTGAAGAGATTCTAGATTTACAACAACAAGCTCAGAATATTTTAATCCACGAAGAAGTAGAAAACTATCTATTAGATATTGTTAAGGCTACTCGCGAACATAATTTGGTAGAAATTGGTGTTAGTCCGCGAGGTTCTTTAGCTTTTATGCGTGCCGCCCAGTCAAGAGCATTATTAAATGGACGTAGTTATTGTACACCAGAAGACTTTCGATTTCTTGCAAAACCAGTTTGCTCACATCGATTAACGCTAACGATTGAAGGAGAAATGAAAACAACTAAGACACAAGTTATACAAGAAATTTTAGAAACTGTATCAGCTCCAGTGGAGTCAGTCTGATGGAGACTATCGTTATAAAACATCGTATAGCAGAGTTATCTAGTATTATAGTATTTATAATTATAACTGTTATTCTTTGGTTAATTTATCAAAATTTCGTTGTATTTCTTTTGTTGTTTTCTTATTTTTTATTAATTGGATTTGCCCATTGGTATGTTAGTAAAATCTCTAAAGTAAAATGGAGAATTGTACAGTATCATGAGCGGCTTTTTATTGATGAAAAGGGACATTGTAAAATATATATTCAAAATGATATGAAAATGCCTATTCCCTTTCTCAATTTCTGCTTTCGTTCACAAAGAGGGATAGACTGGCATATAAAAGAAAACTGGGTAAAGCATGGAAACTTTTATAGTATTCCATTATCTCTTTCGAAAAATGAGGAGATTGTCATTGATTTGTATGCGCAAGCTAAGCAACGTGGTAAATGGAAATGGGATCATATAGAAATTGTAATGAGTGATCCTTTTCGCCTCGTTACTTTACATTATACATACAAATATAAACAAGTGCCTTTATTTCATGTTTATCCAAGAATCGCGAAGGTAACTATCCCAGAAACGAAGCGATGGCAACAAGGGTACCGTACAGCAACGGTTTCGCCTTTATATAACGAAACAAAAATTATAGGTGTAAAACCATATGAAGGAGAAGCGTTTCGGTCTATTCATTGGGGAGCAACTGCAAGAACAGGAGTATTAAGTGCTAAAAAATACGAACCTTCGCAAGGGGACCGTTATGCGATTTATCTCAATCTTGTTGGTAAGAATTCTTATACATGGCGTACAGATATAGAATGGCTAATTGAGGTAACGACTGGGGTGTGTAAGCAGTTACTTGTACAAGATTGCTCTTTTGAACTATGGGTAAATAGTGTACATAATAACGGTATTTTACAAATCCGTTCGGGAGGAAATCGCTCACAATTATATAAGGCTTTACAATTGTTGTCTACAATTACGGAAAACGACCAGCCTGTGTCCTCAGAGGTATTTTATAAAACCGGTTTCCGAAAGCAAGAACCGGGTGCTATCCCACTTATAATTGGATATCCACCAAAGCAGCAAACAAACTGGTTGCAGGTTGTAAAATAGAAAGGAGATAGTATGGACAAGTGGATGGTTGCTAGGTTTCGCTTAATTGTATTTTGTATTACTATAATTGTTGCCTTTTTTCTAACACAAGGAGCCCTATATTCACGCGAAATATTTCAGGAATGGATGATTAATAACACAAAATTTTATCTTATAGATGGTTTTGCAGAAACGTTGACCGGTGGAAAGGGTAAGGAAGACTTTTATGGTGAAGCGAATAATAAATCGGATGACGAAAAGGGCGGGAAATTATGGATTGATGAACCTAGAGAACCGGGGGATGAAAGTTCACACATTCCTCTTTTAAAGGGAGAAATTACATCTAAGAATAATATAATAATTTACTCTTGTATTATCATATTATTTATTGTTGGACTCATTTATAAGTCCAGAAGAAATAAAAAACAATTGCTACAAGATAAGATAGATGAAAACCCCCTCCCGTACCAAATAGATCAATCTCCTATTGGAAAGAAAAAAATAAATGCATTGCCTCATAATCCTATACGTGCTGAATTAGTGAAATGGGAACGGAATTTGCCATTATCTAAACAAAGACGTTCCTATGAAACGATTCAACAATGGTTAACACGTATCGGTTGTTCACATGAAATTGTAGAAGTGTACGAGAAAATTCGTTATGGGGATCTAGCCTTTACTCCAGGTGAAAAACAATTTATACATGAATGGATACAAAAACATATATAAGCTGTAGAATGATATAATCGGATTGACTTAAGTCAGAAAAAAAGATGGGAAAAAATCGTATGCCATCGTTTGGGGAGTACGGCCTTTAGTGCTACAGTTGATTCAACTGTAGCAGAGCTATTAAAAAGAGAAAGAGTCTACTCATCAGAGTAGGCTCTTTCATTTGTGTATTATGTCACAAGAACTCCCTTACTTTCTCCGGAATGTCCTTTTTAGAAATCTATGCAACAAAGCCTTTATAGTAAGCGTATCTTGTTGGGAATGATTAAAAATTCCATATTGTAATATAAAAAATCGCTATGATATGAAAGGATACCTTGCAACAATCCCAATAAATTCTTCTCAATAATTGAAAATAAAATCAATCCAGATTATTATATTGTTATTGTAAATTTATTTTATTGAAGGAGGATACATAAATGAAAAACTCAAAAGGTTCTATTGAATCAGAGATAAGTAAAGCAATTACTCACTGGGAAAAGGACTATCTAGGACGCGGGTCTATATCCGTTAAGACAGATATATTACGGGATATGATTATTGTAAATTTACAAGGTATTTTAACGCCGGCTGAATATACTGTGTGCGAAACAAAAGACGGTATGCTAACGATAAAGAAAAATCGTTCGGAGCTAGTTGAATCTGGAATTGAAGATTTAAAAGAGATTATACTAGAATTAACTGGAGAGAAAGTGAAAAGCTTTCATACGGATATAAGTTCCCGTACAGGTGAACGAGTAATGATTTTTAAATTGCTTCATAATCTTGAGGAGAAGTTTTAAAAATAAAAAACATCTTAAGATTAGTGGAAGGATTAAGAAACCTACAAGTTTTGCATTTTATTAACATACTAACAATTAAAAATTTGAAGTTATTTAGGTATAATAAATCTTAAAAACGGATAAATAAATTGACAAACTATTTAATATGGTTTATCTTATAATTGTTTTAAAAAATTGATAGATGCTCATTTTAACAGTTTTCTATAATTAAGGCTTTAGCATTTTTTTAATATGTAATATTGACTAAATGAAAAAGTTTCTTAATTAAAAGATAGCGTATAACATAAATTGATATATTGATTGCATAATCTAGGAGATCAGAAATATACTTTTCTTTTTAATAGGAGTAATACATACATTCCTTTATAAAATGGGAGCTCTTCAAAAAAACTTTATTGAAGTTAGTTGAAGGGAAACCGACAATCTCCATAATTCAATGATGATATAAAATCATTGAATTATGGAAGTTGTCGGTTTTTTTTATGGAAAAAAACGATGTACTAAAAAGAGTGAATGAAATTTGAAATTAAAAAACTATCTTAAAAGAAATTTTTATAGGTTATTTTCGTTTGGAAGGGAGTATTGTACATGTTAATTTCGCTGAGTTCATCGACACTGTTAACATTATTTTTTATGGCGCTTAGTGCTTCTTGGCTAAGTGGATTATTGTTTTTACATGCAAGGATGCCTTTACGTTTTGTTCATATCCATATTGGTATCGCTGCATTGCCTTCGTTAGTTTCTTTACTCGCACTTGTTAATCACAATGGAGATAGCGTTGTAGGGCCTTGGCATTTAGATACTTTAGCTTGGTTCATGGCTTTCTTTGTTCTTACAATTGGTTTAATCATTCAGCGTTTTTCTGTACGTTACTTACTGGGAGATCGCTCATATCGAAAATACTTTGCACTTTTTACATGTACTACAGGTGTATCTTCGGTTGCATGGTTAAGTAATGATCTTCGTTTCATGATTATTTGTTGGGGAGCAACTCTTATAGGATTGGTTTTACTCATCGGGCTAAATAAAGGGTGGAAAGTAGTTAGCGAAGCAACAAAAACTTCTAGTTATTTATTTACAATAAGCTGGATCGCTTTGCTAGTAGCTATCATCTGGCTTTTTCAAGTCACTGGACAGTGGCAGTTAACATCAGTTTTAACGAATGAAAATGTAGCTCAATTTGGAACATTGGAGAAAACAGGAATTAACTTATTGATTATAGTAGCTGTGATGATTCCAGCAGCACAATGGCCTTTTCAAAGATGGTTAATTGAGTCAGCTGTTGCTCCAACTCCTGTTTCTGCTATTATGCATGCTGGTTTAGTAAATGCTGGCGGTATCATGTTAACTAGATTTTCACCTCTTTTTCATGATGATATTGCACAAATCATTTTACTAATTTTCTCAAGTATTTCTATCTTAATAGGTACAGGAATTAGCCTAGTTCAAGTTGATTATAAACGTCAACTAGTGGGGTCAACTATTGCACAAATGGGGTTTATGCTTATTCAATGCGCATTAGGAGCCTATTTAGCGGCTGTTATTCATTTAATTTTACATGGTTTGTTTAAAGCTACACTGTTTTTACAAGCTGGTTCTTCCGTGCAACGTTTTGGGGCAGTGAAGCAGTCTAATGAAGGGATATCTAATTTATGGATTATGGTCGGACGTGTTTTCGGATTATTTATAGCGATTGCTTTTTGGTTTACGACTTCTGGAGAAGGGTATCAATTAGTTAGTGCGTTCATCTTAGGGTGGTCATTGTACTTTTCATGGAAACAACTTGTTGTTTTCGGAGAGGGAAGAATGGGACGAATTGTTGGCGTATTTATTTTAGCTGGATTTTCTCTCATTTACTTTACCGTTCATAACTCGCTTTATAAATGGTTGCATACTGACATGTATCAAAATGTTCAACCTTCAGCTTCAGCCGTTATTTTTGTTATATGTCTCTTATTATTTGGTAGTGCTATTAATACTCTCGTTACTCGTAATCAATCCTCTACAATATTTGCTGTAGTGTATCTTTGGTTCGTTCGAGTAGGTGAGGCGAGACAAAAGTCAGTAGAAAGTCATCCAAGCTATCTGAAACATTATGTATCAAAGGGAGGTAATCAGTGATGAGCATATCGTCAGTAACGAAAGAAACTTTAAAAAAGAAAGATACAAACATTGAAGTACAAGAAAAGAATATGAATAATTTAGTTGAATCTGCTAGCCGAGTTGTTGCACCACTTTGGCCGATCGCTACATTTGCAGCTCATCACCCTTGGATGGGACTTGAAAAGCAATCATTTGAACAAGTCGCAAATTGGTTAAAAGAAATTCGTAATGTGGATATATATCCTAGTGCTTCTATGATTCATTCGGCAAAGGCGAAAGGTGAAATTGAGGAATCATTTTTACAAAGTGGCTTGTCTCGTTGGCTTGATTCACAATCTTTTCATATCCCGCGAAAGAAAGCGGAGCAGTTTTGCCAAGCAGCTTTAAAATTAGAGGGATTACCTTCTAGTCTATTATCATCGCCACAATTAAATAAACTGGCAGAAGAAATGAGTTATATAAATACAGGAAATATGAAAGACTCTTCAATGCAACCTGTAAGTTCACTTTTAGAGAATCAAAAGGGTGAAAACCTATCTGATATTCTTAATTATCATATCATTAAATGGTGTAAATTATATCTTGATGACTCTGGTTCAAGTTGGACGATGCCAAATCGAGAGAAAGGTTTGTATCGTGCATGGCATCACCTTATTACATTTGATCCAGCGCTCAGTAAAAATGAGCGTAAAGTTTTAAAGGATTGGCCACAGGATGCCGAGGTAGCTTTAACGAGAGCGTTATCTGAACTAGGAATTTCTGAATCTAACATGCAAGCTTACCTTGAAGGACACTTGCTTGCTTTGCCTGGATGGGCAGGAATGATACTATGGCGTTCCCAACAGTCGACTCAGGAGCAGGAACTTCTCATAGAATATTTAGCAGTTCGAATTTCTATGGAGCTGGCCATTATCAAACCGTATTTACCTATAAAAAATCAAAAGGCTGAGAAAAAAGTTGCGATTGTTCCACTTATAGCTTCTTGGACCTATTGGGGGAATATTTCAACCCGGGAATGGTCACAAATGTCTGCAGCTGAACAACGTGAATTCTTAGCATTTGCTTATCGTTTTGATGAAAATATTCGCAGGAAACTTTGGCTGGAAGCTTGGGAACAGACGCATGCAGAGCAATTAAGGGAAAAGATTGTTTTTAAGCAACGTGCAACTAATGATAAAAAACGTGTATTAGCTCAATTAGCATTCTGTATTGATGTACGTTCAGAACCGTTTCGTCGCCACCTAGAAAAATTAGGTCCGTTCGAAACGTTTGGAATAGCTGGTTTCTTTGGATTACCAATTGCGACTAGTGAACTAGGTAGTAAAGACAGTCATCCTTCTTTGCCAGTTATATTAAAACCGAAACATCAAATAAAAGAGCTCACGGATGAAAATGAATTTAAAAATTATCAACAACGCAAGAAGATAGACAGCTCAGTAAGTTATACGTTTAAAACGATGAAACAAAATGTACTGACAAGTATGTTACTACCTGAGGTAAGTGGCCCTGTACTTGGTTTACAAATGGTGACAAGGAGTTTTGTGCCAAGAAGAGTAGGTAGTTTCATTCGTAACCTTCGTAAAACGATGTTACAAAAGCCTGATACAACATTCTCGCTTAATCATGTTCGTGATACAAAATGTGAGATACCTATCGGTTTTACGAAAGAAGAAAAAGTGAACTATGTGCGCCAAGCTTTAAAAATGGTGGGATTGACAGAAAAATTCGCGCCTTTAGTTGTAATGTGCGGCCATAGTAGTCAAAGTACGAACAACCCTTATGCTGCAGCGCTTGAATGTGGTGCTTGTGGCGGAGCAGCGGGAGGATTCAATGCAAAAGTTTTCGCTACTTTATGTAACCTTCCAGAAGTAAGAGATGCTTTGTCTGCTGAAGGTATTAACATTCCGGAGGATACCATTTTTGCAGCAGCTGAACATAAAACAACAGTGGATGAATTGGAATGGATTTACGTCCCAGAACTTTCGGAAACTGCGCAAGAAGTATTTGATAGTATTGAGTCGGTTATGCCGAATGTCAGCCAACATGCAAATAGAGAGCGTTTAATGCAATTACCTAATTTTAAAACGAAAATAAATAATCCGAGTAAAGAGGCACAACGATTTGCAGAAGATTGGAGTGAAATACGTCCGGAATGGGGATTGGCCCGTAATGCATCTTTCATTATCGGGCAGCGTGAATTAACTCAGGATTGTGACTTAGAAGGAAGAGCTTTCCTTCATAATTATGATTGGAAACAGGATAAAAGCGGTGATATATTAGCTAGCATCATAGCGGGACCAGGAACAGTAGCTCAGTGGATAAACCTGCAATATTACGCTTCAACTGTAGCACCTCATTATTATGGTAGTGGAAATAAAACAACCCAAACTGTAACGGCGGGTCTCGGTGTTATGCAAGGAAACGCAAGTGACTTGTTGCCAGGCTTACCTTGGCAATCCGTTATGCAGTCAGATAGTGAGATGTATCATTCACCACTTCGTTTACTAATTGTAATTCAAGCGCCTATTGAATATATAGAGCGTTTGCTAAATAAGGATTTCACATTTCGAGAAAAGGTTCAAAATGGATGGATTAGACTGGCAAGTGTTGATCCAGAAGGACAATGGAAAAATTGGTAACAATCATGTCATGAATAATCAACTATCGTTACGAGTTTAAAAGTTCCATAAATACAATAATGAAGAAGGAGTGCTTCCATATGAATCCAAAGAATAAAAAAGTATTAGTATTAACAGACATTGAACACAGAATAGAGCCTATTATCCAGCAAGTAACTAACATTCAACAAGAAAACATGTTGACTATACACAGCTATGATTCTGTAATTGTACATCCTTATGGAGATATAATGAGATCTGTTATTATTGCTATTTATGAAGAAAATGTAGAAGAAATTTTTGTTGTCGGAATAGAGGATAAAGAAACTGATGTAGTTAATCTACAAATTCAACGTGATTCCATAAAAAATAATAGAGAAATAGACTATCTCTTTAAAAATTGCATGCCTGAATTTTCAAGTAGTAGCTTGAATGCATGGCTAAGCGGACAAGAAAATGTTAGTGAAAATATTGAGAAGAGTATAGATATGATTCGTCATCATCCATTAGTACCTTCTAATGTTAAAGTTCATGGCTTCATGATTGATAAAACAGGTGGAAAAGAAATGGTTGTTAAAGTTTCTGCTAATAAAGTAGTTGAAACAGTTAATTAATTTATTGAAGACAAATAAATTCTTATGTATAAATTGCTGTTGTATAATAAATTTTATTATGTTTTAAGAATCAGAAGAGGTAGCCATGCAAAATAAAATTATTGTTATGTTTCAAAAAGATTTTCGCTTATATGATAACCCGGCTTTATTTGAAGCTACTCAGTCCGGTGAGGTTGTTCCGGTATATGTACATGACGAAACTTTTTCAATGGGAAGTGCGTCAAAGTGGTGGTTACACCATGCTATAATAGATGTTCAAAAGCAACTTGAGGCATTGGGCTCTACTTTAATAATTCGTAAAGGAAATACACAGGAAGAAATACTTTCTCTCATAGAACAGTTAGGTATAACGGCTGTATATTGGAATATTTGTTATGATCCGGACAGATTACAATCTAATCAAAAAATGAAAATGATGTTAGAAGATAAAGGTATTACCTGTAAGGAATTTAATTCGCATTTATTATTAGAACCGTGGATTATTAAAAAGAAAGATAACACTGAATATAAGGTGTTTACGCCTTTTTACAATGCATTTCAAAAGCAGGTAATACCTAAACCTATTAGTAAAGTGCAGCGTATAAAAGGAGGAAACTCTTTACCAGCAAGCTTATCTGTTTCAGAATTACACTTGCTGCCGACTATACGGTGGACATCTCATATGGAATCAATATGGGAGCCTACAGAAGAAGGAGCATACAAAACATGTCAGAAATTTTTCTCTAGCAAATTAGCCTCTTATAGTGAAGGAAGAGATTTTCCAAATGAAAATGCTCATTCGATGTTGGCACCTTATCTTTCATTTGGCCAAATATCAGTTAGGTGGATGTATCATTACTTAATAAATAAAAGTACCGAAAGACAATGTAGTCTTTTTGAAAAACAAGTGAATAGTTTTATACGTCAATTAATTTGGCGAGAGTTTTCTTATTATTTGCTATATCATTATCCGTTTACAGTATATAAACCTCTTAATAAGAGCTTTGAACATTTTCCGTGGAATAATGAAGAGGAATTATTAACAGTATGGCAGAAGGGTGAAACTGGTTATCCGTTTATTGATGCGGGAATGCGGGAACTATGGCAAACAGGTTTTATGCATAATCGGGCAAGAATGGCTGTATCCTCTTTTCTTGTAAAGCATTTGTTAATTCCGTGGCAAGAAGGAGCAAAATGGTTTATGGATACACTACTAGATGCTGATATTGCAAATAATACAATGGGGTGGCAATGGGTTGCTGGAAGTGGAGCAGATGCATCACCGTACTTTCGTATTTTTAATCCCATCACACAAGGAGAAAAGTTTGATAAAGATGGGGAGTATATAAGAAAATGGGTACCAGAATTAAGAGATATGCCTAATAAATATATACATAAACCTTGGGAAGCACCTGAGCATATTTTACAAAAGGCCAATATACAGCTTGGCAATACATATCCTTTGCCAGTTGTTGATCATAAGGCAGCACGAGAGAGAGCACTTTGTGCATATAAAAGTATGAAAGAATTCGTATGAAATAGATTAAATAATATGTATTTGAAATTTTAATATTAGAATTTTATCCATTACAAGGACACACTAATCATATACAGTTTCTATAATCTTTTAGTAAAAAGGAGAATGTTTATGAAAAAATCTAGTATTATAGTGTTTTTACTAACGTATGGTTTGTTTTATGTTTCTAGTATTTTATTTCCTATCGATCGTATGTGGTACGATGCGCTAGAAAAGCCGTCTTGGACACCTTCTGGTATGACAATCGGTATAGTTTGGGCTGTATTATATGGATTTATTGCATTATCAGTTGCAATTATTTACAGCAAATATGGATGTAAGCCAAAAACATTTTGGTTTATATTCCTTTTAAATTATATATGCAATCAAGCGTTCAGCTACTTTCAATTCAGTCAAAAAAATTTGTTTTTAGCAACAGTAGATTGTTTATTAGTCGCTATTACTACGTTACTTCTCATAGCGGTTTCTTCCAAATTATCTAAAGTATCGGCATGGTTGCTAATTCCATATTTTGTATGGTCTACATTTGCTACATATTTATCTTGGACCATTTATAGTATAAATTAAAGACGTAAATAAAAACTTGAGCATAATAAAAATGCTCGAGTTTTTATGTTGATTAATGATAATCTAAAATATAGAATATATACATCTTAGGGAGGTCATCTTTGTGAAGAAATGGATGAAAAGTATTCTGTACTCTTTACTTGGTATTTTACTTATAGGAAGTATTAGTTTTTTTGTATGGTCTCAGTTTAGTTATAAACCGACGAAAGAGGCTTTGTCGTTAGTGGATGATAAAAAAGATGAAGATCATATCGTTTTTGGAGAGAAAGATGCTAAAGTAGGGGTTATTTTTTATCAAGGAGCTAAAGTAGAAGCTGAGGCTTATAGTTACTTAGGGGAAGCTCTTGCAAAAGATGGGCACTTTGTAGTAATGCCTAAGTTGCCATTAAATTTAGCGATATTTGGAATCAATGCAGTAGATAGTGTAATGGAACAGTATCCTGAAGTTCAAAAATGGTATGTTGCAGGGCATTCAATGGGAGGAGCTATGATTTCTAAGTATGCCTTTCAACATGAAGACAAAGTAGACGGGATCATTTTCTTAGGTTCGTACCCTGCAGATGATTTCTCTACGAAATCGATGCCGATGTTATCTATTTATGGAGAAGTAGACGCTTTAGCAACTGTAGAAAAAATAGAGAACAATAAAAAGTTAATGTCAAAGAATACGACTATGTACATGATAAAAGGCGGAAACCATGCTCATTTTGGCATGTACGGTGAGCAAAAAGGTGATAATGCAAGCTTAATTACGCCTAAAGCACAACGAGATGAAACTGTGAAAGTAATTGAAGAATGGTTATTGAAACAATGATAATGAATGTAATAAATCGATTGAAGACTCTTACTATATAAGAGTCTTTTTTTAGTAATTGCTCTAGATCTTTAGTGGATAAATTCACATGAAATGCCCTCAATTGGGTATAAATATTAAAAAATAGAAGGGGTTTAATATGAAAAAAATTATAGCAATTTTGTTCACTTGCAGTTTTCTTTTATTAGGTGTACATGGGATGGTAGAAGCAGAGGATTCTTCAAAAGAAGTTTCTTATATAGAAAACAATGCAAATAAAATTTTTGAAAACCCAAAAGTTTTTTATAGTAAGATTAAAAATCATACGTATAGTTCTTTCTATGTTCCTTTTAAAGAAGCTGAAAATCATTTGCAGAAAACGGTTCTATATAAAGATTTACAATCGACTATGGAATCTGAAATAGGACCATGGGTAAGTAGAACAACAGGTACACAAGAAAATCCTAAAATTAACCCGAATAGACAAATTTACTTAATAGCATCTTGGACAGAAAAGAAAAAAAGCTTCCGAGTAAAATATCTTATCGCTGATGCAGAAACGAAGACGACTCTTTGGACTGTAGAAGGTAAAGGAATGAAAAAAACTGATTAAATCAGGTTATTTTTTATTTATTTACTATCTTTAATAAGAATAGACATATAAGTTTGAAAGGTAAAAAACCACTCATAAAATCGTACGATTTGTGAGTGGTTTTGTGTAAATATATTTTTCAGCCAGATTTATTTTATTTTTAATTCTGAATGAATCTTTGTTTAATTTCATTCAGAGAAGGTGTATTGTTACGATTATCAATCATTGGATAGAGTCTGATTGGAAAATATATAAATAGCTAGTAGAAAAAATCAATTTTTCATTAAGCTGCCATTTAAACTTCTGTTTTTTGTAATGCTCGTTTTAATGCACTGATATATTCTTTCTCAGCTCTTTGGCTAATTTCAGCATTAGGCACTATTAATTCGAATCCGTGGTAGCCACCAGGATAAACATGAAATTCCGTTGGTACTCCAGCTTGCATTAATCTATTTGCGTATTCAACTGTTTCGTCGCGGAATGGGTCTATTTCACCCACCATCGTATACGTTGGTGGAAGTCCTGTAAGGTCAGTTGCACGAGCTGGTGCAGCGTGTGGAGATACCTCTTCACCGTAAGCTGAACCTAAATACATTTTCCATCCAATAATATTAGCTTCTCTGTTCCATACTTTTGGATCCGTTATTTCAAAAGTAGAAGGTGTAATATTACGGTCATCAATCATTGGGCATAGTGGCATTTGGAATATGATTGAAGGTCCCTTTCTATCTCTTGCTAAAAGAGCGAGGGCTGCTGTAAGTCCACCGCCTGCACTCATGCCGGAAATTGCAATTCGAGAAGAATCGATCCCGATATCTTCTGCATGATCAGAAACCCACTGTAAAGCTGCATAGCAGTCTTCAAGTGGTGCAGGGAATGGATGTTCCGGTGCCAATCGATAATCAACTGAAACTACTACGCAGTTGGCTTCCAATACAAATTTTTCACAAAGTCTATCATCCATTTCGGGCAATCCCACTTGGTATCCACCACCGTGAATCCAGAGAACCCCTGGTAAAGCTTTTGTGTTTTTAGTTGGTTCATAAATGCGAACTCTAACTTCGGGTGCTCCTTCAGGTCCAGGTATGAATCGATTGGATACGGTAATTTTATCATTCGACGTTAAATCAGTTGTAGCAAAGGTTTCATTAGCCCATTTTCTATATTGTTGGAAATTTTCCGGACCATTATCCATAGCTGGTAATACAGAAAACATTTCTCTTAATTCTGGATGAACTCTATTCTTCATTATAAATCCTCCTTTATTTTGAAAGCTTTTGTCGCTACTTTAGCTATTTTTTTGCGAAACCAGTCTTAACTGCTCGTACATAATCATTCCAAGCGTGAATAGATATATCAGCATCTGGATGCATCATTTCGAACCCATGATAAGCCCCAGGATATAAATGGAACTCGACATCAACACCAGCTTCTGCAAGTTTCGTTACATATGTTAATGTTTCACTACGGAATGGGTCTAATTGACCAACACATGTGTAGGTACGTGGTAAATTACGATAATCTTCTGCTCGAGCAGCAGCTGCATAAGCAGGAATATGATCCGTCCCATGTAATTCTCCTAAATACATTTTCCAGCCAGCTTCATTTGACTTTTGATTCCAAACAAACCCTTCTTTAATTTCATTCGCAGAAGGTGTATTGTTACGATCATCAATCATTGGATAGAGCGGCATTTGGAAACAAATAGAAGGGTATTGTCGATCACGGGCTAATAACGTTAATGCTGCTGTAAGTCCGCCCCCAGCGCTCACTCCGGCAACACCAATTCGATTCGAATCAATGTTTAATGTCTCTGCATTATCAGCAATCCATTTTAATGCTGCATAACAATCTTCAATTGGGGCTGGATAAGGATGTTCAGGAGCTAAACGGTAATCTACAGAAACAACCATACAGTTGGCTTCTTTTGCAATTTTTACAGCAAGATCATCATTATCATTTATAGAACCCAAGATATAACCGCCACCATGTATCCACAACAGGACAGGTAAGGATTCCTTATTTGATTTTGGACGATAAATTTTTAATCGTAATGGATTCGCATCAGGTCCCTCAATAACTTCATCTGTTACAGAAAGAGTTTCATCAACAATGGTAGGTGGGAATACTCGTGAAGCCTCTTCTCTCATTGCTTGCAAACACTCTGGGCGTAAATCTTGATCTGGATACATTTCTAAGCCTGCTAATAACTCTGGATTTACTCGATTTTTCATTTTAAAAACTCCTTTTTATAATGTTTTGTCTGAAAGGTGAAATATTGTTTTTTAGCTAGCTATGTTTAGCAATTTATCATAGGCATTAGAGGAAAACGATAATCAAAAATGTGTATGTGTTTCAAAATGAGACAAAACTCTCAAATTGGCTCATTTCTTAATAAATTTCTAGCGGTATGTAGCAAAATTAGTAATCAAATTTATTCATGACTCTTGTCTTTATACACGTATTTTAGTGCGTATTTATTAACTAATGAGGGGAGTAATCCCACTTTAATGGGCAGTAAGACCCCCACCTCAAAATACAGCGAAAGCAAAGAATTTAGGTGGGGTCGGGCTGCCCATTAAAGTCCGATTGGTGAGGGCTGATAATCAGTGGGGATGAAGAAAACCCCCACTGATTAAAGTTTCACTTTATATGTTGTAGTATAAAAAAGAAAAAGCATCAATCTTCTTTCTAATACAGGAAAGAAGATTGATGCTTTTTCTACTTCAGCTGCTTTGTACCTTGAAAAAATAAAACAGACTTAAATATAAAACATAGGGCAAGAGAGCATAGAGTTTGAATGAAATTTATGATTTTAAAGACTTCAATGCTAATTGTATATATGTATCCATTCTCTGTTCTAGTGAGTATTCTCTATCTGCAACACACCAGTCTAATATAAGCCCTCTAGCAATTATAAAAAGATACGTTGTTATTTCTTCTACACTCATATCATTTGTTAGTTCTTTTTCGAGTTGTCCTTTATAAACAAAATCATTTAGAGTTTTGTAAATTAATGAAGGTTGATATGTGAATATCCTTTTATTGTAATCGTTAAGAAGATTTATATGTAATTCTAATTTAGTTGTATATTCAGCTATGCATTGGAAGAAATTCAAAATCGTTCTTTGCGCTGTTGTATGTTGTGCTATGTTTTCTAATTCAACATGTAGGTTTTCCTCAATTTGTTGAAATAATTTTTTATAAATATCCTCTTTGGAAGAGAAATAATGATAAAAAGTTCCTACTGAGACATTTGCTTTTTTACAAATATCTTCAATTGTTATATTCTCAAATTTTTTTTCTTTCGTTAAATTTAAAAACACAAGGAATATATTGTTTTGTGTTAGTAGAGCTTGTTGTTTTCTTTTCGTTAAATTTTTTTTATACAAGGTTTATTCCTCCTTGATTATATATTAACTGATATCTTAAAAATGAAAAAGTAGTTTGAAAATATGTTTTGTTGTTATATAATCTTCAATACACCGAATGAGGTTCGGTGAATTACATTCGGTTTAATGTAAATGATTTTTTGAGGGGAGATTGTATATATGAAAACACCTTATGAGTCAATTATTATGATTCCTACAAATAAGCTGATAGGAAAAAAGGCCTTAGAAGATCCATATGATCCATTTGCATGGTATAAAGAAATGCGAGAGGAAGAGCCTATTTGTTTTAATCCTCAGGTTGACATGTGGAATGTTTTTTTGTACGACGATGTAAAAAGAGTTTTAGAGGATAAAGAGTATTTTTCTAATATTATGCCCGAAAAGAAGAAGCCTCCATTTCCCCAAAGTATCCTTGGAATGGATCAACCAAAGCATACGCAAATTCGGTCTATCGTAAATCGTTCTTTCACACCTAAAGCATTAGAGGTATGGGAGCCTAGAATACAAGAAATCACAGAAGATATCCTTACTCAATTATCTAATCGCGAAAATTTTGATATTGTCCAGGAGTTGTTTTATCCTTTACCGGTTATAGTAATAGCGGAGATGTTAGGTGTTTCTACTAATGATATGGACAGATTCAAGAATTGGTCTGACATTATCGTAAGTTCACCCAGTCATGATGATGCGGATTATTTAACAGACTTTTTTCATACACGTTTACAAGCAGAAAATGAATTAGGGGATTTTTTTGAAGAAATCCTACAACTCAATCGAGGAAATTCCAATAAAGATTCAAATGATATTATCTCTTTATTAGTACAAAGTGAAGTAGACGAAAAAATTTCAGGAAAAGAAATAGTATCATTTTGTAAACTACTATTAGTAGCAGGAAATGAAACAACAACCAACTTGCTCGGCAACTTATTATATTGTTTAATTGAACATCCAGATGTTTATAAACAAATACAACAGGATACAGCTCTTATTCCAAAAGCAATTGAAGAAGTATTACGTTATCGTTCACCGGCTCAAAGAGTTGTACGCAGAGTAAAAAAAGAGATGCAATTAAATGGCCAAACTTTACAAGTAGATCAAATCGTCTCAGCTTGGGTCGGATCAGCTAATCGAGATTCTAATTATTTCAAAGATGCTGATAGTTTCAACATACACCGTAAGCGCAATCCCCATCTTGCATTTGGTCATGGAATCCACTTTTGCTTAGGTGCTCGACTAGCTAGGTTAGAAGCTACAATTGTCTTGACGGAATTAATTAAAAAATATAAATCATTTTCGTTCATTGATACTAATCTTCCAATCCCTATCTCAAATAGTAGTTCTGTATATGGATTAAAATCTTTTCCGGTGAAAAGTGAAATGATCTAAATAAAATAAATAGTAAAGCCCTGATGCAGGTGCATCAGGGCTTTACTTCAAATGTACATTCTAAAATAAAAATGTATCTTTCTATAGTTAGTTGAATCGTTTTTGGGATTTGGGTACAACATTATTTTTAGCTTGCTGGTGATGTAAAACATCCCGTATGACTGCTACGAAATAAAACAGGCTATTCAATTAGTATGAATGAACCGAAACGCTCCCTGAGTTGCGCAAATATTAATGGGAAAAAATAATCCTTATCAGTGGAGAAATTAAAATATTACGAAGCCTTAGAGGCATGCAAGCTCGAAAATATTGTATTTCGGTGGTCAACTCAAGGTGTAGTTACATTCATATATCGATAAATTCACCTTTAATGAAAAGTGTATGAATTGCTAACGGATATAGGGAATGGGGACTATATTGGAAAAATGACTATAAATTTAAACAATGTTAAGAATTTGATATAGGAGGGTATTTAATTTGAGCAATTTTACACGTTTACGCACACAAAACATAATAAAAGATGCGTTCATGGAATTATTAAAAGAAAAAACATTTTCATCCATCACAATTAATCATATATGTGAAAAGGCAATGGTTCATAGAAGCACATTTTACCGTCATTACGAAGATAAATATGAGCTATTTAGTGATGTGTCAAATTTCATCGCAATAAACCTTTTTGAACAAACAAAGCAGGCTTCCGATTTAGAACGTACATTGTTTGAGGAAATAATCGAATACATAGACGTTAATCGTACATTGTTTTTTAATATTACAAGTAAAAATAATAGCCTTGAGTTATACAAGAAATTGATTCAGTTTGGTGCAGAAAATTTATATGAAAATTCAATGGAATATAATGATCCACTTTCCAAACGAATCAAAAACTCCGATTATCCAATGGTATTATGTGATTTCTACTGTAGTGGTTTTTTTGAGATTATAAAAAAATGGTTAAACAATGAATATTCATATACAAAAGAAGAATTAATTCAAATTTCTAAGAACTTATAGATAAATGAACCACTTTAGAACATATGTCTCACTTTGAGACATATGTGATTTTTTGCTCATCGAATTCCTCCAAAGCCTATGATAGATTAATGAACATAGCAAAGGAGGAAAGGAATTAGGAGGAAGATTAAAGAGGAGAAGAAACTTGCTTTCATGCTTTAAAAAAGGGTTACAATCCAATGTTAAACAAAAAAATTATATATAATATTTTAATTATTTAAAGGAGGATTTTTTATGAAAGCTGCAGTGTGGTATGGTGAAAGAGATATTCGTATTGAGGATAGAGCAGTGAAAGAATTGCAACCTAATGATGTAAAAGTTAAAGTAGCGTGGGCTGGTATTTGTGGTTCTGATTTACACGCATATTTGCATCCAGATTCAGTACCGATGAATAAGAATATGATAATTGGACATGAATTTTCTGGTGAAATTGCAGAGGTTGGTTCTCATGTAACAAAATTTAAAGAAGGTGACAGAGTGTGTATCTATCCAATGATGCTTAAAGATCCTTCAAATGCTGAAACAGAACGTTTCGTTACTTTAGATGCAGTTGGTGCACATACTGATGGTGGGTTTGCTGAATACGTGACACTTCCACAAAAAACGATTTTTAAAATTCCAGATAATTTACCACTAGAAGTAGCGGCAATGGTTGAACCCGCAGCTGTATCTTTCCAATCAATTAAGGATTCAAATGTAAAAGAAGGAGATACTGTTGTAGTCTATGGAGCAGGTCCAATTGGGTTATTTGCTGTTTTAGGTGCAAAAGCTGCAGGCGCTTCGAATATTATTGTTGTCGATTTATTGAATAGTCGACTCGATAAAGCAACTGAAATGGGTGCAACACATGTCTTTAATGCTAAAGAAGTGAATCCTGTTGAAGAAATTCGTAAATTATTCCCAGATGGAGCAGATGTTACAGTTGAAGCTGCAGGTGTTGAGTCAACATTTAATCAAGCTATTCAATCGACTAAAGTTCGTGGCACAATGATGGTTATCAGCTTCCATACGCAAAATATCCAGTTTAATGCTCCTGCTTCACTAATTTTTAGTGGTGTAAAATTAATGGGATCTGTAGGATACAGTAATGAAACTTACAATGAGGTCATTGAATTACTTGCTAACGGAGGGTTGCCAGCGCAATCAATTATTACAAGTAAAGTTGATATAGATAATATCGCTGAACAAGGCTTTGAAGCGTTAATTCATGATAAGTCTCAAGCAAAAATTCTAGTTAAATTAAGTGGCGCACATTAATTATATTGCAGATAAATGAACTTGCGATGCGTAAAAAATAATTAGAGTTAATCAGTAATGATAGGTCGTATCCATAAAATAAAATTTATTATTGGTAAAGGGCTTATACAGGGTGATTTCTTTAAATTCCTTATATAATGGAGCACACGATTATATATGTGGTAATTCGGATGTAGAAGATATTCTCGGGAAGCGTATCAAGTAAATGATGAAAGTTAAAGCAAGTGACCTGTTAATTGAGGGAACTTGCTTTTTCATTATACTTGTTTATAAATGACTTTTGGTAATATTATGTTTTAAACTTTATAAAGAATGGTTCTAAAAACTGCGATTTAATGCCATCGTATGCTTCAGAACATAGAGTACCGATATGAAATTTACTTGATAGATAATGAAGTGATATTTTAGTCTCCTTTATTTGAAATAAAGGAGACTGTTTTTATTTTAAACGTTGTAAAAAAGTCTAATTTTTTTGAAGCTATCTATTTCATTTTTTGTTTCAACGAACACTGTACTTTACGAACGGTGTTCGTTATGTTAAAGTTAAGGTGCAATTGAGAACAAACCATAAATGAAAAAATAAAATTGCAAAGGAGGTTTGAAGTTTGATATCCCAGCAAGAACTTCAACAAACTAATTTTTCGTTAAAAAAGATTCTTCCAGTATTACTATCTGTTGTACTTGGTATGTTCTTAGTAATTTTAGATAGTACAATCATGAATGTCGCTGTTCCAAAATTAATGAGTGCATTTAATGTCAGTCTCAGCGAAATTCAATGGGTAATTACTGCCTATACTTTGGCTCTTTCAGCCGTCATTCCGTTGGCTGGATGGTTTTCTGATCGATTTACAGCTAAGAAGATGTTTATCGTTAGTATTGTTCTTTTTGTTGTAGCATCAATGTTTTGCTCACTAGCTCAAACTGCAGAACAGTTAATTATTTTTCGTGTTATTCAAGGTCTAGGTGGAGGCATGGTAGCTCCAATAGGAATAGCGATGGTGTTCAAAGTTGCGCCTCCTGAGAAGCGTGGTTCCATTATGGGAATTCTCGGTCTTCCTATGTTGTTAGCACCAATTCTTGGACCGTTATTATCTGGTTGGTTAATCGAATATATAAATTGGCATTGGATATTCCTTATTAATCTCCCAGTTGGTGTAATTGCATTTTTTATGGCAAGAAAATACCTACCCGAATCTAAACCTGGTCATGGAATGAAATTAGACGTTCTAGGTTCTATTTTAGCTCCAATTGCTTTTGCTTCCTTAGTGTTCGGTGTTCACGAAGCAGGTACTAACGGCTGGTTAAATAATTGGACTCTTTCATCATTAGGATTAGGAAGTATCACCTTAATTCTATTCATTTGGAATGAGCTCAGACAAAAGAATCCACTCCTTGAATTAAGGGTATTTCGTTCTCGAACATTTACGCACGGTATAATTCTTGCTTGGATGAACCAAATTGCATTGTTCGGAAGTATTTTGCTTTTTCCTATATTTTTACAGCAAGTCAAAGGTTTATCTCCGATGGAGGCTGGTCTCTATGTAATTCCACAGGCAATATTATCAACAATTGGAATTAATATAGGTGGTAAGCTATTTGACCGATATGGCGTACGTTTAGTTGCAATTCTTGGAACATTTTCTTTATCATCCGCATTGTTTGCCTTGACTTATATAAACGTTCATTCAAGCAGTATCTTTATCATGTGTAGCTTTGCTTTTGTAGGCCTCGGCCAAGGATTAACGATGATGCAAATTAATACTCATGTGATTAGAGCGGCTCCAAAAGAACTTGTAAGTCGGGTAACGCCAATCACTACTTCTATGCAACAGATTATGTCTTCCTTTGGAATCACTATTACAACAGGATATCTGGCAAGTCAGATAAAGAATCTTCCTAATCAGCACACTATTGAACAAGTGGGAAATGCTTTTGGTTATACATTTTGGATCACCTTTGCTTTTGGAAGCACGGCTTTATTGTTAAGTTTATTTTTAAAAGATTCAAAAAGTAAAGAGGGATCTAGAGGTGGAAAACATTAAGATTTTAATCGTTACATTTTTTCCAATCTTTGTTTTAAATAATAACTTTAATATCATGCAGGGTTAAGGTACACCATAGAGTGGTGTATTGAAATCTTGAAAATAGATTATAAATTCAAGGAGCGTTTATTATGTCAACTTTATCGAAAGAACAAAAACGTATTGCTATTATTGGTGGAGGTCCAGGAGGATTAACACTTGCTCTACTTTTACAACAAAATGGTATGGAACCTGTTATCTATGAAAGAGAACTACTTGATATGAACAGTCAAAGAGGTGGTTCTCTGGATATTCACGAAGAATCCGGGCAAATGGCACTGAAAGAAGCTGGCCTTTACGAGAAGTTTCAGGAAATTGCCCGTTATGAAGGGGAGGATTTCCGTCTTCTAGATAAAGATGGAAAGAGTTTTATCGATGAAATCACTGCACCTGATGAAAAAGGGGAGCGACCTGAGGTTGATCGCGGTGTGCTTTGTGATCTTCTGCTAAATGCTCTTGATAAAAGCTGTATAAAATACGGATATAAGTTAGAAAAAGCTATTTCACTTGAAAACGGTATGACACAACTTCATTTTGAAAATGGATTTGTGGATACAGTTCATGGTCTAGTTGGGGCAGACGGTGCATTTTCACGTGTTCGTCCTTTGCTAACGAATACCGATATTGAGTATACAGGTTTAACTTTCTTTGAACTTAATATACTAAATGTGGCTGAGAATCATCCAGATTTATCCGAATTCAACAGACGTGGGAAAGTATTCGCTTTAGGTGATAATAAGGGAATTCTTGCTCAATTAAATGGAGACGGTCGAATTAAAGTATATGCTAGTTTAAAAGTTGAAAAAGACTGGCCAGAAAAAAATGGTATTTCCGCAGATAAGCCTATAGAAGCGAAAGCAAAATTATTAGAGTTATTTAATGACTGGGATGAAGACCTAAAAAAATACATTCATTATGCTGAAGATTCAATCATACAAAGACGAATTTATATGTTACCAATTCATTTTCAGTGGAAACGTAATCCTAGTGTTACTCTAATTGGAGATGCAGCTCATGTCATGTCACCATTTGCAGGTGAAGGCGTTAACTTAGCGATGTTCGATGCATTGAATCTAGCTCTTGCAATCATCCAAAATAACGATTTTGCCAGTGCGATTGAGGAATACGAAGAAAAAATGTATGCTTATTCATCTGAAAAAGCACAGGAGTCATATGATAATTTAGAATTAAGTTTCTCTGATGATGCAGCTACTAAACTTGCAGATTTAATGAATTCATTCCATGAGCAATACAATACTGCTTTTGCAAATTGAGAATGTATTTACTAATATATTTGACCATGATATAAAGTAATTATGGAAAATTCAAATCGAAAAATCATTAGTCGCAGGGATCGACCAGCTAAAGAGCCGTTAAGTCATGAACTCATCGTAAAAACTGCTTATGAACTTCTTAAAGAGCAAGGTATTGCAGGTATGAGCATGCGTAAAGTCGCAAAAGAACTGGATACTGGTCCATCTTCATTGTATGTTTATGTTAAAAATTTTCAAGAATTAAGTTCATTGGTATTGGATCATGGCCTTGGTCAATTGGTATTACCTGAACAAAAGCAAGACTCATGGAAGGAAAATTTAATTGGAGCGCTAAGCGCATATTTCTTATTACTATACGAGGAACCTGGTATCGCTGAACTTACTTTCTCATCTATTCCGAAGGGGACAAACTTTCTTAAATTGACAGAGTACATTCTTGCTACATTACAGGAGGGTGGAATTCATTCTAAATCCGCAGCATGGGGAGTAGATCTTTTATTACTATACGTTTCTTCAGTAGCATATGAACATACTTCTAGGAAAAAACATGGGACTATGCAAATATCTGATATAAAAGAAACGTTTCAAAATGTGGACCCAGTTCTCTTTCCGATTCTTTTCAGTCTAGGAGATGAGCTGTTCTCCGGAGATACGAAATCTATGGAGCGTTTTCACTGGGGACTTGAAGTGTTATTACACGGTATTCAACATTTCAATAAATAAAGACTAAGTTAAAGAGAGAGGGAAAGCAGAATACCTATTAAGTATGTATATAACTGTTATTATCATCTCTTTATCTTCCAATGACATTGCTAGTTTCGTGAAAAAGGACTCTTATATAGTAAGAGTCCTTTTTGTATAATTGCTATAATTTTATATGTATGTCCAGATCCTTAATGGATAAACTCGCATGAAATAACCTTATTTGGGTATACATATTAAAAAATAAAAGGGGTGTAATATGAAAAAAATTATAGCAATTTTGTTTACTTGCAGTTTTCTTTTATTAAGTGTACATGGGATGGTAGAGGCAGAGGATCCTTCAAAAGAAATTTCTTATATAGAAAACAATGCAAATAAAGTGTTTGAAAATCCAAAAGTTTTTTATAGTAAGATTAAAGATCATACGTATAGTTCTTTCTCTGTCCCTTTTAAAGAGGCTGAAAATCATATACAGAAAACAGTTTTGTATAAAGATTTACAATCGACTATGGAGTCCGACATTGGGACGTTTGTAAGTAAATTGGCTGGCAAAGAACCATCACTAGACATTAATCCAAATAGACAAATTTATTTAATAGCATCTTGGACAGAAACGAAAAAAGATTTCCGAGTAAAATATCTTATCGCTGATGCTGAAACAAAGACCACTCTTTGGACTGGAGAAGATAAAGGAATGAAAAAATAAGCTGATTAAAAATCAGCTTATTTTTTATTGGCTATTTTCAATTGTCCACTTATTTTCTCTGGAATATCTTTTTCAGAAATAATATCGTAAGAATAGACATATCTTCCTTTTACATGAATTTTTAAGTAAGTTTTTCGTACAAAATCATTAGGGGTATTCGTTCCTACTGTATACTCTTCCGGATTTCCAAATTCATCAATACCCTTTAGTGAGTACATTGCTCTTCCTTCATTATGGTAATCTGGAACGCCATATCCCTCTGCAACAGCATATACATTTTTTTCTTCAGCAAGTGGATTTAATATGTCCAGATCCCCGCGCAATAGGAAAGGTAGTAAGTATATAAGGAGTCCTATTCCTAGAATGCAAAGTACAAATTTTTTCATGATTGTTTCTCCTTTTGTTTATTTACATTCTTCAGTATAGAAAAAAGTTCTTATGAATATAGAGGGGGATTTCTTAAGTTTTTCTTAAACATGTTTTAAAGTACGGTTATTTTAACCAAAATTTTCATAAAAATACCTTTAAAAAGAACAAAAGTTCGTATATAATAAGAACAAATGTTCTTTTGTTGAGGGTGATAACCTTGTATGATTATTCTCTTTTACCAAATCGTATTATTTTATGTGTAGATCTTCGTAGCTTTTATCAATTTAGCCAAGAAGACCCCTTCCTCAAGGAGCGTGAAGGACGTAGCCCAGCGAGTAGGTGGGAGATGAATTGGCTTCGAACAAGAGATGACAGGAAGTCATCTTAATTGTTATATGTAAAGTGTTACCGGACAATTTGTCATAATCACTTCACTATTAATCGAATGTACGTTTGGTTTATGATAGACATATATCGAAATGGAGGTGAAACGAAGGATGATCAATAAAGCGTATAAATTTCGTATCTATCCAAATAAAGCAC
>NZ_MACF01000117.1 GCF_001884045.1 Bacillus mobilis
GGTCCGACAGGAGCAACAGGTCCAACGGGAGACACAGGTCCGACAGGAGCAACAGGTCCAACGGGAGATACAGGCCCGACGGGAGCAACTGGCTCAACGGGAGCAACTGGTGGCGGAGCTATTATTCCATTCGCTTCAGGTACAACACCATCTGCATTAGTTAATGCATTAATAGCTAATACAGGAACCCTTCTTGGATTTGGATTTAGTCAGCCTGGCGCAGCCTTAACAGGTGGAACTGATATCACATTATCTTTAGGGATAGGTGATTATGCATTTGTAGCACCGCGAGATGGGGTTATTACGTCATTAGCAGGTTTCTTTAGTGCAACAGCTGCATTGGCTCCATTAGCACCTGTTCAAGTTCAGATGCAAATATTAATTGCACCTGCAGCAAGTAATACGTTTACAGTTCAAGGAGCGCCTCTATTATTAACACCAGCATTTGCTACAATAGCTATTTTTGATACAGCATCAGGCATCGTACCTGAAGCTATACCAGTAGCTGCTGGAGATAAAATACTACTGTATGTTTCGTTAACAGCAGCAAGTCCAGTAGCTGCAGTAGCTGGATTTGTAAGTGCAGGTATTAATATCGTCTAATTTGTTACAATGTCTGTTTGAAATTTGAACTGGCATTTGTATATAGCCCTTCCTAATTTTATTAGGGAGGGCTATATTTTATGGAAAGATAGCTGATAAATCAATTGAAAAATTACCCTGTAATAAGTTGGTATATTAGGAAAAATTCATGATTTATATATTATTGTTTATGAAATCATTTGTAAGATTTCTGGAAATTTTCTCTCAATAAAAAAGATGAATTCTATTAAAAATAGAATTCATCTTTTTTATTGAGAGTGTTGACATGTTATTATACAGATCAATAATAAACTATTTGTTTTTATTGCAGTTACATCCTTTTTTCTTTACATATCCTTGCTCGGCTAAATCTCTTTGTAATTGGGAATTGGAAGATTGAGAATTCGAAGACTGAGAGGATGTTGATGAACTACTATTTTTATTATGAGAGTAGTTTTTTCGATAGTTATAATTACTCATAGTACTATCACCTCCAATTAAATATATAAATATTATATGTATGTACTCTATTAATTGTTACGCTAAAAATAGGAATGGAGTGTAAACAATAAAAAATCTCCTACGTATTTTCCAAGGAGATTTTTTATTGTTTATTCATGATATAAATTAATATCCCCAGTAAAGAGGGAAATAATATGAATCTTGATAATATAAATTTTGTTGTGGACTAGGAGGCTGTGTTGGTGGGTTTATCATTCCGCGGTTTTGATTACAGTTTGCTGAAGGACCAATTACTGTAGTGGATTGAATAGGGGATACCGCTTGTTTCCATTGTTGTTCATCAAGGCAGTAAGTATGAGCCATCAAATTTGCGGGAGTTAATCTTAAAATATCAGAACCAAAAATAACTTCTGGGGTTGGGGCGTCGAAAATAGCTAATAAATGAGTACTATCTGTTGTAGCAATTTCATAATGCCACCACGCTTTTGGAATGTTGGCAACTTGCCCTGGTTTTATCGGTAAGTTTAATATTTGATTTGTAAAAGGGTTCAGTATAGAAACAACAGCAGATCCTGAAATACAGTAAACAAGTTCAGCTGCATTTTGATGAATATGCGGCTCTACAACATTTCCAGTACTTAAATAAATATCTAGTAAAGAAGTATTTTCTAACGTATTTAATTGTTTCACGCCAAGTACGTTTATATAATTTTGGGCATCTTTTTTAAAAAAATTACTTTTACTTAAATCATAGGTGAAATTAGTTGAGGGGGAAGTGTAGTCGATACTAGAAGTCATTTGTATTACCCGCCTTTCTTATATTTTCATGCAATTTGAATTTAAGATATGAGTCTAGTTATTGAAATGTGAAAGTGCTGCTGCTCTTGGTTTGTAAAGTGATAAAATTGTTCGTTGGTATGCAATATAATTACAACAGTTTCATTGCGAAAAAAGGTGCATTTAATTACAATTAATGTAAAATACGGCACTTTTTTAATTTGTATTATAAGGGGAGTACAGAAAATGAATCAAACTATTTTAAAAGAGTTGGAAGTTGAATTAAAAAATTACTTTAAACCGTTTTTGAATGCGCCTGCAACAATAGAAGAAATTCAAGATGCTGAAAATGAAATGGGAATTGCGTTTCCAGATGAATTACGTAATCTTTATCTTGCACATAACGGTGAGGATAAATCAGGACCAGGGTTATTTTTTGGTTTGCCATTTCTTTCATTAAATCAAGTTTTGGATGAGTGGAGAATATGGAAAAGAATTGAAGAGGATGATTTTTTAAATTTTGATGCATTTTCAATACCAACAGAATGTATTAAGGAAAGATATGTGAATCACAATTGGATACCTATTAGTAAAGATTATGGCGGTAACAATATAGGAATAGATGTTGATCCAGATGAAAAGGGAGAAGTGGGGCAAGTTATTAATTTTGGACGAGATGAAGAAGTAAAATATGTAATTGCGAATAGAATTTCAGACTTGTTACTATTTATTTTACAAACGCTAAAAAATAAAAATTTCACCATTCACCAAGAAGAAGACTATGTATATTGGAGTTATGGTGCTAACAATAATATACACTTTTTAGACGCTTTATTTAATATTGAATTACCTGTTTTACATCCTCAATTTATATTTCAATCTGAAAATAACATTCATGATTGGTACGATAGTTTAGATGAGAATTGGAGAAATATAGTGGGTCCACCTGAGTGTGCAGGTAAGTTTATTAGAGAGAAGCGATTATATTTAGGTGGAAATGGATTAGTAGATATTAGTCCGTTACAGATGTGTACGGAAGTGAGAGAACTAATTTTATCTGGAAATGAAATTAAAGATTTAACAGGATTAGAACGAGTAGATTCTTTAAAGAAGTTGTATTTAGTAAATAACCCGGTTCAAGATTTAACGCCATTATTACGTTTGCAGCACTTACAAGAAATGAATATAAAGAATACGAAGATAAATAATCTATCGGAACTTGTAGAAATATCATCATTAAAAAAATTAGATATTTCACATACTAGTATTCAAGACTTTTCGTTGCTACCGAAGTTTCAAAATTTAGAATCTCTTACAGTACATATTTCAAATTGTGAGCAGCTCTATGCGATTTCGAAAGTAGATAATTTAAAGCATTTATATATTTTAAGTTTAGAGAATGTTAGTGAATTGGATTTGCTTGTTTTGCAGAATTTAAAAAAACTAATAACAATTGAATTTGAAAATAGCATCATTGCTAATTTAAATTGCTTAAAACACAATTCGTCAATTCAAAATATAAAGTTGACAGATACAAAAGTAAAGGATGGAGCCGCATTAGGGAAAATGAAAGGACTAATAGAATTAGAATTAGATGGCACAACAATTGATAACCTTGAAACAATTTGTTGTTCTCATTCATTAAAAATATTTACAGGATCGTTTGAACAATTTTATAAGTTAAAAGACTCATTTGATAGGAAAATAGATTTTTCAAAAATAATAGGAGGGATGAGTGAAGAAGAAAGTGAAATTTGGCACCAGCATGTAATGGATTAGAAAATAAATTATGTATCACTGAATGTCACATCCCTCGTTAATCGTTCGTCTTGTATGTAGAATGGATAAGGAGGGATTTTGTTATGAAAAATTTGGATGTAGTAATTGTTGGTGGTGGGCTTGCTGGATTAACAGCATCTATATATTTAGCGAAAGCTGGAAGGAAAGTTATTGTATTAGAAAAGTCCAGTCACTTCGGTGGTCGAGGGATGACTAAAAATAATAATGGCATTTGTATGAATCTTGGTGCACGTGCTTTATATAGAGGTGGAGAAGCGTTTATAACTTTTAATGAGCTAGGTGTAAATCTTCCAGGTGGAATCCCATCTACAAAAGCACATGGAATATGGAAAGGGGATATTTTTACCATTCCAACAGATTTTCGCTCAATTTTATCAACACCGTTACTTTCATGGTCTGCAAAAGTACAGTTCTCTCGTCTTATGATTCATTTAGGAAAATTAGAAGTAGGAAAAGTTCCGAAAATGAGCCTAACTACATGGGCAGAAAATGAAATTAAAGATCCAATGGTTCGAAATATATTTTATGCATTATGCCGAACAACAACATATACGTATGCTCCTACAATACAATTAGCATCTTCAGTATTAAAGCAAATACAGCTTTCAATGAAAGAAGGAGTACTTTATGTAGATGGTGGTTGGGAAACGATAATAAAAAATTTAAGGGATATTGCAAGTACTAGTGGTGTGCAATTTCTAGCTAAAAAGAATGTGTTGAAAATAGAGTATTGTGAAGGGAAACAAAGAATACAATGTTTTGACAATGAAGTATTTGAAGCAGGTGCGGTCATTGTAACAACTCCACCGAAAGAAGCTTGTAAAATTATAAAAGGTGCAGAGAGAACAAGTTTGCAAAAATGGAGTGAACAATCTATACAAGTGACCGCGGCAGCATTAGATATTGGTTTAAAACATCTACCGAATCCTTTACATCATTTTGCATTGGGATTAGATCAGCCTATATTTTTCACAAATCAATCGAGAGCAGCTAAATTAAGTGAAGATGGATCAATTGCAGTGAGTCTAATTAAGTATCACAATCCTGTGCTAGAGCTGAATCATATTCAAGAAGATAAAGAACAGTTAGAAAATACAATGGAATTGTTACATCCGAATTGGAAAAGAGAAGTTGTTGCACAGCAATATTTACCGAAAATATCGGTAGTACATGATTTTCTTCATATTGACCGTGTTGAAAACCCTGGCCCTAATATACCTGAAATGCCAGGTGTTTATGTTGCAGGAGATTGGGTTGGGCATGATGAAATATTAGCTGATGCTGCGGTAGCAAGCGGAAAACGTGCAGCGTTACACATTTTAACGCAATTCGAAAGTGAGGCAGTTCATCATGGAAGCGGAGCAATTATATGAAACGTATCAATCATTATTATTTTCGTTAGCATACAGAATCCTTGGGAGTGTTATGGATGCCGAAGATATCGTCCATGACGTATTTATATCGCTTAATAATATGGAGGACGTTCAAGTTATAGAAAATATGAGAGCCTATTTATGTAAAATGGTAACAAACCGCTCAATTGATAAATTACGTTCGGCAGCACATAAACGTAACGTATATGTCGGAATGTGGTTGCCAGAACCATTTGTGGAAGAGATTAATGATCCATCAGAGTCATTTGTAATGAAAGAATCAATTTCTACAGCATATTTATTACTTTTACAACAATTGACTGAGGTAGAGAGGGTTGTTTTCATATTAAGAGAGGTTTTTAGTTATGATTACGAAGAAATCGCTTCAATTGTTGATAAGAGTAGTGTGAACTGCCGAAAAATCTTTCAACGTGCACGAAAAAGTATTTTGGATAAGCCGAAGCAGTCAAAGTTAAGTACGAAGAAGATGGCTGCTTATGTGGAGAAATTTGTATCATCATTGCAGTGTGGGGATGCGCAAGGCATGTTAGAAGTATTAAAAACAGATGTGATATTAAAAGCTGATGGTGGTGGTAAAGCTACAACTGCAATCCATCCAATCTATTCTGCAGATAGAATTATACGTTTATTCTTTGGAATTGGGAAGAAGTTCCCGGAAGAGTACAATGTTGATTATAAGATAGTAAATGGTGCCCCAGGCGTTATTGTTAAAGTAAATAATAAAGTGACTTATGTGCTTTCATTTTCATTTGAGAATGGGAAAATCTCAAACATTTATATGATGGTTAATCCTGAAAAACTTATGCACTTAAATGTAACAGTATAAAAAAAGACGCATTTCTTTAGAAGTGCGTCTTTTTTTTATTTCTCTAACATTTCAAGAGGTACATCTTTTTCGCCGGCTACCTCAAATTTAATTTCCCCATCTTCTTCATAAATACGTGAAATAATCGGTATAGTAATCATTAATTTTTTATGCTGTTTTCGTTTTCGAGCAGCATCTAAGCTAATCACGTTCATTGTAAGCATCCTTTCTTCTAGAAATATATAAACAAAAGAAAATGCGTCCGGAAAGGGCGCTTAATTGAATTTGAAATACCGATTCATTTAATTGGGGTTTATATGATTTAACAACTGCAATTGAATTAAAAATAGTATGAATGGAATAATTGCACGTAGAAATTAACTTTACCAAAAAACGAAACAATATGCTATAAAAAAATTTAAATCTTTATCGTATAACGAGAAAAAGATTTTCGTTTCGCATATAATGAAAGTAGACGGGCAGCAAGAGCTTTTTCATCATATTGCTTTGGAAAGGCGATGAAAAAAATGGATACGTTAGATTCATTATTATTTCAACTTGAACAATATGGAGAAGAGCATGATCGAAATAAAAAAACACGGGAAGAAAAATTACGAAATATTTCTCGTGAAATGGGGCAATTTTTATCAATTTTAGTAAAAGGGTGTAGTGCAAAAAACATTTTAGAAATTGGAACTTCTAATGGCTATTCTACATTGTGGTTAGCTAACGCGGTAGAAGAAACAAATGGAAGTGTAACGACTGTAGAGCTTTCTTCGGAACGAGTTGGAGAGGCACTTGTCAATTTTGAAAAGGTAAACCTTTTGCAAAGGATTGATGTTCATAATCAAGAAGCAGGGGTATTTTTAGATTCGCAACTAGACAATTCATTTGATTTTATTTTCCTAGATTCAGAGCGTACGCAATACATGTGGTGGCTTGAGCATATAAAACGCATTTTACAACCAAAGGGTTTTCTTGTTGTTGATAATGCTACTTCTCATGCGAGTGAGTTAGCCGAGTTTATAAACATGATTGAAGAAGATGAAATGTTTGAAACAGTGTTATTAGCATTTCAAAATGGAGCATTCGTAGCGCGCAAGAATAAATAGGAGTGAGCGCAATATAATTATCACATTGAAAAAGGGTGTATGTCAAAAGATTGCGTACAGTAGGATAAGAAGAACATAATTTATATACGTAATATATGAAGAATCCGCCTTCAGCATGTCGTTCTCTAGGTCTTAAGTCTGAGGAAAATTATGTTGAATACAGGTATACTTATAGTAAGAAACAGGGAATGACTGCATATGCAGGTATTTCTTGAAAAATCGGTTTCAAACAAGTGGAATTCGATGAATGAGATGAAATATAGTGCATATAAATTCGCACATATAAATAAAGGAGCGATTTTGTTGACTGAACTCGAGAAAAAAGAACCTGTATCGATTGTGAAAGATAATAATGTAGAAGTAATGGTTGATACAGTTATAAAAGATGCAGAATTAGAAGAACTGAATAAAGAAGCTGATCTTTATGTACAAAAGTTAAATAGCGAACAAAATACAGATTTATCAAAAGTATTGTCTCAGCTAGGAGATTTAGGAGATAAAGAGCAACAAGCAGCAGGACAAACGTTGTCAGCATTAAAACGTCCTGTAACAGCGATGATGAATGGGAAGAACGAAGAAATTCCAAATACATTGTTAGAATTACGAAAAGTGGTATCAGAACTTGATCCGAATTCCTTAAAAGCAAGTGGTATGAAGAAAATTATGTTTAAAGTATTCAAGAAAAATCCACTTGAAACATACGTGCATAAATATCAATCTATAGATAAGCAAATTGAGGAGATTATAAGATCCCTTCTAATTGGTCGTGACAACTTACAAGAAGATACAGTTGGTCTTGAAATGCTTAAAGAGCAATCGCACGATAAAATTCACGCTCTTGATAAGCAAGTATACTTAGGTAGAAAACTTGCTGGCATGCTGGAAGCTGAGAAACAAAATCCAGAACGTCAAAGAGATATTCCATTAATTAACGATGCATTAGAAAAGATTCTAGTGCGTACACGTAATATGCAGCAAGCGAAAAGTGTTTTATTACAATCTATCGCATCTGTAGATATTATTAAGAAAAATAATGAAAAGTTAACAGAGGCAATTCGTAATGCCATTACAATGACGCAAAACGTTGTAACAGTTTCAGCTGCTATTCAGCTAGCATTAACAAATCAGCGTAAAACAATTGATGCAGTGAATGCGACAAATGAAGCAATTGAATCTATGGTATTAAGTAACTCACAAGCATTAAAACAAAATACAGAAGAAACAACAAAACTGCTTGAAAATCCTGCAATTAGCATGGATAAATTACGCGAATCATTCCAAAATGTGTTTGCTGCGATTGAAGCTTCTGAGAAATCATCAGAACGCATTATCGAGTCAAGTAAGAAGTTTGTTATTGAACTAGATACATTTAATGATGAAATGAAACAAAAACTCATTCAGCGTCCAAGGAAATAACGGACTTTTAGAGGAGGTGAAAAAATGAGTTTCATTCAAACCGTATTAGTACTATTAGGTACATTGCTTTTAATCGCATTTACTGTCGTTGTTTTAGTTGTATATTTCGGACGTAAACTGTATTTTTCATGGACGAAACCATATAAAAGAGCACATGATTCTTTAGATAAGTTATCGAATAAATCATTACCGTTTCTACAAGAATTTACACAACATCCGCTCTTTTATCGCTGGATTCGTACAGAAGGAAAGAAAGAACAGTATACATTAAACACTCTTTTCTGTGCATCGGGTCAACGTACGAGAGAGCAAGTATTCTCAATGTTACCGAAAGAAAAACAGAAAAAAGTACATGTAATGGCAAAAACAACGAAAAAACTTACAAATGAAGATATTGATGTAGCGGCGATGAAAGTAAAAGATTTTTTAAGACAAGAAACGCAGCAAACAGTAAAACCGACAGACTTATCGTTTTATAAATTGTATTTTTATGATCGATATCCAGATGCATTAAATACAATTCAAGCGTATAAGCGCTCAATAAATCCTTCATTACAACGAACGGTTGATGATATTACAATTTCAGTATTAAATGCCTTGCCGTATTATCAGGAGCAGCGTATGTTTGAGCAACAGCATAAACTTGAAACATTTTTAATGAAAGATTTAACAGCTATGCTAACGTTAGTCGTACAATTACCACCTTCACAACGACCAGAAAAAGAAGAAGAACTAAAAATCTACTTACAAAATTTCCAAAAAGAAATGGAAGTAGTCGAGCGAGATATTCGTGATTCGATTGATCACGATTTGAATGTGAAGATGAGAGCAGCGACTGAGAAGTTTAAGAATAAGTAAGGGAGATTTCCTTGGAAGAGTTGGCACGTCCAGCTTTTTTGAGGGAATCTCTTTTTTGTTAGAAAGTATCCTGCAATCAGAAATTACAGAATTAGTTGAAGTATTAATAAGTAAGTAACCCCCTTTTTTTATGATTGTATAATTGTTATACTGACAAATGTTGAAAATGTAAGATTCTATAAGAAACTCGTTTAAATAGGCGGAATCATGTATAGATAACTAGAATGGGTCTTGCGAAATACATAGGTGGGGGAGTACATAAAAATAATGGATACTTTGTTAATGTTTATTGGGATGATTGCTTTAATTGGAGCGATCGTATTTTTCATTGCGATGATAGGAACTTTAATTATAAAGAAATATCGTTCGCGCTTGAAAAAATTTGCTATTATTTTCGGTTCATGTTTATCTGTGCTTATTGTTTCTTTAACATTAAGTCATATTTTTTATCCAATAACTGCGGAACAACAAGCTGAAATGGATAAAAAAGCTGAAGAAAAGAAACAATTAGCAGCTAAAAAAGAAGAGAAACAGAAAGCTGAAAAAGCAAAAGTAGAAGAAGAAAAAAATGCTGAAAAGGCGAAGAAAGAAAAAGAGAAGCAATTAGCAGCTGAAGAAAAGAAAAAGGCAGCAGCTGAAAAAGCAGAAGAAGAAGAAAAGAAGATGAAACAAAAAGAAGAAGCAGATAGGTTGAAAGTAGAAGAAGAGCAACGTAAGAAGGAAGAGTTAGAAAAGAAAAAAGCAGAAGAAGAGCAACGTAAAAAAGAAGAGGAAGAAAAGAAGAAAATAGAAGAAGAGCAACGCAAGAAAGAAGAGGAAGAGAAAAAGAAAGCAGAAGCAGAGGCACGTAAGGCAGAAACACAACAAAAGGTGTTGGAATCAAATTATAGATCTGCATATGCTACTCATAGTAAAAAACTAACAGATTCTTTAAATCAGACAGGAAATCTATTAGTAAATAATAAAATTGGTAATGAAGAATGGACGATTAAATTAGCTGCGAGTCTAATTATGTTACAAGATGTAACTGAAAATCCACCAAACGCTCAAGTACCTGACAAATTCAAAGAAGTTAATAGTTTATATTTGCAGGCTTTAGAGAAATTTAATCAATCTGCGAAGTTAACCCCAGAAGCTTTGGATGAAGGAAATACAAATAAAATGCAAAGAGCTACAAATTTAATGAATGATGGTGGAGAAATTCTTAAAAGTGCGAACTCTTTATTAAAAGAAATTATGTAGTTTAATTTATAAATGATAATATAAAAACTACCTATTCATAAATGAATAGGTAGTTTTTTGTTGTATACTATTTTGCTTTTATAGTGGTCTTACTAGAAGGAGCACTTTCATTATGCAATCGATCAACTGCAGTTACTACATACGTGTACGTCTCTCCAGAAATAGCTGTTTTATCTATATAAATTTCTCCAAGCTTTGTTTTTCTTATAGTAGTGAGTAAATGTTTTGGATTTTCTATATCCACTTCATTTTTCCCCTTTACACGGTAAATGGCGTAATAAGCAGAGTCATTCTCTCTATCATCAATGATACCTACAGCAATACCTTCATTTCTTGGAATGGCCCCTTTTAAAGTTGGTTGTTTTGGTGGCTCATGATCAAGCCAAGGCATAGGCGGAATAAGTGCAGGGTGTTTATATATGTCTTTTGCGAGTCTATCTTTAACCCCTAGCGGATTGTTATTAATATCTTTTAAGCTAAAATGCATACTACCTTTTATTTCAGGATATAACCGGTTCAATGCAATTTGTCTTGGATATTCTTCTGGATCATACCAAGCGGGGACAGAGTTGTTATTAATTTTATAAGTCGCCTGACCGATGTATAGGTGAATCGGTTTATTATTTGTTTCTTTTACCCACCAATCTACTAATATGTCATATGCAGCTGGTGTGAAACCAATATTCCAGTAAATTTGCGGTGTAATGTAATCAATGTATTCTTTTTGTATCCACTCACGTGTATCAGCGTAAAGGTCATCATAGTTTCTTTGACCTGCGGTAGTGTTAGAGCCAGTTGGATCATCGGCTATATTTCGCCATACGCCAAACGGACTTATACCAAACTTTACATATGATTTTTCTTGTTTTATAGCAGTATTTAAATCTTTGACAAGTTCATTTACATTGCCACGTCGCCAATCTTCTATATTTGTAAATCTACCGTTATTATAGGTTTCGTACGTTTTTTGATCGGGGAATTCTTCACCTGCTACTTTATATGGATAAAAATAATCATCCATATGTATCGCATCAACATCGTAATTTTGCACGATTTCTAAAGCACCTTCAGTTATAAATTTTTTCACTTCTGGAATACCAGGATTGTAATATAATTTTCCGCCATAAGGTACAACCCAATCCGGATGTTGCCTTGCAGGATGATTATTTGATAATCGATTTATATCAGTGTGATTCATCGTTATTCGGTACGGATTAATCCATGCGTGGAATTCTATATTTCTTTTATGAGCTTCTTCAATCATAAATGCGAGCGGGTCGTATCCAGGATCTCTTCCTTGTGTACCTGTAATGTATTCAGACCAAGGACCGTAATGGGAAGGGTAAAAAGCATCAGCAGTTGGTTTTATTTGTACAACGACTGCATTCATACCGGTGTTTTTTACATCTTCTAATAATCTAATAAATTCTTGTTTTTGATTTTCGATGGGTAAGCCAGTTTTTGAGGGCCAATCAATATTAAGAACAGATGCAATCCATACAGCACGTAATTCATGTTTTTTGTACGTAGCATTTACTTCAGCGTAAGTAGAGTGAGGGGGAATGAAAGAGAAAGGAATAAAAAAGATGGCGATACAACATATCATTAATAAACGTTTAACAATCATTTATACGCCTCCCTATTATATCGTTAACTAATATGATATCCGAGGTGAGGTTGTTCTTACAATTGAGAAAAATACATATTGAAACATTAATTTAATAGGAAAAATATTTTTAGTGAAATTTACTTTCATCATAACTAAATTCTTTCACTTCTTCATATGCTTGTTAGTAAAGTGAAACTTCCTTTCATTCGAAGGGGCTAATTTATAAGTATAGGAGGATTAATAAATGAAGGTTTTATTCGTTTGTTCTGGAGGAATGTCCAGTGCAATTGTTGTAAACGCTTTAAAAAAAGAAGCGGAGAAAAAAGGGGTAAACATGGAAGTGCATGCGATTGGAACAAATGAGGTAGAAGAAGAAGTGAAGAATGGCTGGGATGTTGTAATGGTTGCACCTCAAGTAAGACATCGATTCGATTCAGTTAAAAAATTTGCAGAAGAGGAATCTATTCCGTGTGGTATCATTCCGCCGCAAGCATATACACCGCTTGGCGGACCAACTTTATTAAAAACTGTAAATGAATTAATTAGTTAGGGGGAAGCGTTATGAATAAGTTTGTCACGTTTCTTGATAAAAACTTATCTGGACCGATGGCAAGGCTTTCTGAACAGAGGCATTTACAAGCAATCCGTGATGGAGTTATTTCAGCGTTACCATTTATTATAGTAGGAAGTTTCTTTTTAATCGTAGCATTTCCACCATTACCGAAAGATAGTTTCATATCCGTTTGGGCATTAAAAAATCAAACAAGTATATTAATACCATATCGTTTAACGATGTTTATTATGTCGTTATATATAGCATTTGGAATAGGATATAATTTAGCGAAAAGTTATAAGCTAGATGCTTTATCAGGGGCACAGCTTGCAGTATGTTCCTTGCTATTAACGTTAACGCCTGAATTAATTGATAAAAAAGGTTTTATGCTTCCTATGACAAATCTCGGAGGTCATGGATTATTCGTGACGATGATTGTTTCTATTTTATCAGTTGAGATTTTAAGATTTTGTAAGAAGAAAAACGTAACGATCAAAATGCCAGAACAAGTACCACCGTCAGTAGCGCGTTCGTTTGAAGCACTTATACCTGCGGCTTTCGTTATTATTATTATGAGCATTATTACTGTCGTTTTTAAAGTAGATGTACATTACGTTGTGGATAAATTAGCAGCACCATTAGTTAAAGCTGGTGATAGTTACTTTGGCGTTATTATACCAGTATTTTTAATTACATTTTTCTGGTCTTTCGGGATACACGGTGTATCCGTTGTAGGTACTGTGGCGAGACCACTTTGGGATGTATATTTAGGGAAGAACGGTGAAGCTGTAGCAAGTGGCGCGAGTCATTTTCCATTCATTGCACCAGAGCCATTTTATCAATGGTTTATTTGGATTGGTGGTTCGGGCGCAACGCTAGGACTTGTATTAGCTATGATTGTTTTTGGTAGATCAAAATATTCGAAAGCATTATCGAGAAGTTGTATTGTGCCTGGAATTTTTAACATTAATGAACCAGTCATTTTTGGTTTACCAATTGTCCTAAATCCAATCTTAATTATTCCTTTCGTTATTACACCACTAGTAACAGCTACTATAGCATATTCTGCAACTGCAATGGGATTTGTAACACCAACACATATTATGCCGCCGTGGACACTACCAGCTCCAATTGGTGCATATTTAGCTACAGGAGGAGATTGGCGTGCAGTTGTATTAGTTTTAATAAATATAGCAATATCATTCCTTATTTATCTACCATTCTTTAAAATGTACGACAAAAATATGGTTGAAATTGAAAAGAGTGGAAACGGAGAATCTGTTAATCCGTGATTTTTAAACTGTCTTTATGAGTGATAGGTATTTTGCCTATCACTTCTTTCACATGTAGTCCAGGGAGAGGGTGAAATGGAATGAATATAAAATTTAGTTATAAAGGTGTATTTTTATTACTATTTGGAGTGATATGTGCGAATTTACTATTTGTACCTTTATTAAGAATGCTAAATTTATCTCAAATGCATAGTATATGGCTCGTTACAAGCATTGCGGCAAGTATTTTGCTTACAGTAGTTGTTTCTTTTATTGATGGATCATTTGCATCAAAGCCTCAGTTGTTTTTTAGATTTATAATATTTTTAATTGGTTGTACGTTTGTAACTTACATGATTGTTTTTTAGTAAGGGGAGGTTATGCATGTTATGTATATTGCAGGGGTAATGTCCGGTACATCGTTAGATGGAATAGACGTAGCACTCGTTCGTATAGAAGGGAGTGGTGTAGCGTCTAAGGTCAAACCTATACATTTTACTACTGTGCCATTTTGTAATGATATGAAAAATGAGATCCAGCAGGCATTATCAATAGAAAATTCAAATGTACAACTTATATGCAGTTTAAATTTCAAACTCGGTTTATGCTTCGCAGGTGCTGTAAAGGAAGTTTGTAAAGAGGCCAAATTTCCTTTGGGACAATTAGATGTAATTGGTTCTCACGGACAAACGATTTATCATCAGCCAAAGCAAGATGGTACTATGATTCCTTCCACATTACAAATTGGAGAACCAGCAGTAATTGCATATGAAACGAAAACGACAGTTATTTCTAATTTTCGAACGATGGATATGGCAGCAGGGGGACAAGGTGCACCACTTGTACCATATTCAGAGATTATTTTGTATCGTCACCAAACTAAAAATAGACTACTACAAAATATTGGCGGGATCAGTAATGTTACCGTAATACCAAGTCAACTAAGTGATAAGAGCGTAATAGCATTTGATACAGGCCCAGGTAATATGGTAATGGATGAAGTATGTCAAAGGTTATTTCAGTTGCCATATGATCAAAATGGTAAGGTTGCAAAACAAGGAGTAGTTGTGGAAGAAATTTTGACATATTGTATGAGTCATCCATTTTTGAAAATGAATCCACCGAAATCAACTGGTAGAGAACAGTTTGGAGAAGAATTTGTAAGTGAATTATTGAAGCGGTTTGAAAAGCATAGTAAAGAAAATATATTGACGACTGTCACGATGTTTACTGCAAGTTCAATTGTTTATCATTATAAGGAGTTTATTTTACCGTATTATGAAATTGATGAGGTAGTTCTAGGTGGTGGCGGAAGTTATAATGATACACTTGTAGAAATGATACGGCATGGATTGAAAGAAGAAAAATGTACATTATTCCTTCAGGAGGATATAGGCTATTCTTCAGAAGCGAAAGAAGCAATCGCATTTGCTATTTTAGCAAATGAAACATATCATCGTAATCCGAGTAATGTGCCGAGCGCAACAGGTGCAATGCAATCTGTAGTTTTAGGGAATATAACATTCCCTCCAATAAGATGATGAAAATGAGGCGAACATATGAAGTACATGATTGGAATAGACGGCGGGGGAACGAAGACAGAAGCAATTGCATTTGATAAAGACGGAAATGAACTTGTAAGAGCTACAAGTGGTTTTGGGAATATATTAATAGATTTTGAAGAAGCTTTTGTGCATATTACGGAAGTGATTGATCAATGCCAGAAAGGATTATTAAATGGGCATTGCGTTTGTATTTGTTTAGGGTTAGCGGGGGTAAGTGGAATAAATACGGGTGAATTAACAGTACGTTTAAAAAAGAAGTACGGAACAAAAATTGAAGTTTTAAATGATGCAATGATTGCACATGCAGCTGCTTTAAAAGGGAAGGATGGAATTTTAACGATTGGCGGTACAGGTGCAATTTGTATTGGAAAGAAAGGAGAAGTGTACAAGTATAGTGGTGGATGGGGACATATTTTAGGAGATGAAGGAAGCGGATATTGGATTGCGTTACAAGGTTTAAAGAGAATGGCAAATCAATTTGATCAAGGAGTTACACTTTGTCCATTAAGCTTAAGGATTCAAGACGAGTTTCAACTATTAATATCGTCTCATATAAAACAAATAGTATATAGTTTTTCAAAAGATAAAGTTGCAGCAATTGCACCGCTAATTATTGAGGAAGCGAGAAATGGGAATGATGATGCACATAAAATTATTCTACAAGCGGCTAAGGAATTAACAAGAATTACGGTGAATATTTACAATAAGATGCAGTTTAATTTATCTGCTTCAATTGCAGTAAGTGGCAGCATACTGCGTTTCGTTCCTGAAATATATGCTGAATTTAAGAAATGCTGCGAGAAAAGTATAGGAGATGTTACGTTTGTATCACAATCAGAACCAGCAGTGAAAGGAAGCTATTATTTAATGAAGAATATATATTTTAAAAAATAGCTGCATGAGAATTTTTGTATGATTTGTAAATATATGATGTTAAAATATATAAAGGGATGTGGATAAAAAAGTACAATATACATAGTTCTTGAATATTGTATATGTATTCCCATGTAGAAAGTGAATGATTATATGATTAATAGTATGCAATTTTTGTATTTGGTGGTTTCTTATTTATTTGGAAACATATTGACCGCTTATATAGTAACGAAATGGAGACATAACGTCGATATACGGGATGAAGGAAGCGGTAATCCTGGTGCAAGAAATATGGGGCGCGTATATGGAAAAGGATATTTCATCGCTACATTTTTAGGTGATGCAATTAAAGGGGCAATCGTAGTTTCTATTGCAAAATACCTTTTTGGAGATTCTATATTTGTAATGTTAGCTTTATTAGCTGTTTTACTTGGACATATTTATCCAATTGTATTTAAAGGCAAGGGCGGAAAAGGCATATCAACATTTATTGGAGGGTTAATCGCATTTGATTATTTGATAGCGCTTACCCTTGTTGCTGTTTTTATTATATTTTATTTAATCTTTAAAGGATTTACTAAGCCGGGGTTAATTACAATCGCTTGTTTACCAGTTTGCATGATTTTATATTCTTACTCAATTGTTACGACTATTTTAAGTGCTCTTATCATTGTACTTATTTTATATGTAAATCGAGAATGAAACGAACTTTTAATAAGTGGAGTAAATCTCCACTTATAATTTTTATTAAATACATAAAGGAGAGAAGGCATGGGGTTAATATATAAAGTTGCCGATCAAGATTGGGAATTTGAACGTATACATAAATTGAATTATAAAACATTTGTAGAAGAAATTCCGCAACACGAAGAAACGAAAGAGCGTGTTCGTATTGATCGTTTTCATGATGAAAATACGTATTTAATTTGTTTAGATGACGATAAGTTAGTAGGTATGGTTGCATTGCGAGGAAAACGACCATTCTCATTAGACTATAAAATTGCAAATCTAGATTTGTATTTGCAAGAACATGGAGAACATGTATATGAAATTCGTTTACTTTCAGTAGAACGTGAATACCGAAATGGAAGAGCATTATTAGGTTTAATTCGCTTTTTACATCGTTATTTGCTTCTAAATGGATATGAATTGGCACTCATTTCTGCGACAACACGTGAACTACCTTTATATGAGCAAATGGGATTCAAGTCTTTCCATACGTTAGTTGGTTCAGAAGAAGCAGCCTTTCAGCCAATGTATGTTACACCTGCTATGTTTGAAGAGTCGAGTGTTGGAGGGATAATGACGAAAGAATATACATTTTTACCAGGTCCAGTAGATATTGAAGAAAATGTTCGAAAGGCATTTTCTACTAGGCCTATTTCGCATCGTTCTAAGTCATTTCAAGTGACAATGGAAAATGTGAAAAAACGTTTACTGCAAATGACAAAAGCAAAACGTGTGCAAATATTGTTAGGAACAGGGACGTTAGCAAATGATGCGATTGCTATACAGTTACGTTCTTTAAAAGGGAAAGGACTAGTATTAACAAATGGGGAATTTGGTAATAGATTAGTTGGACATGCAGCACGCGCGCAATTACATTTTGATACGTATAAAAAAGAAATGGGAGAACCGTTTATTTATACCGAATTAGAAAAAATAATGGAAACTGGCAATTATGAATGGCTTTGGTTTGTTCACCATGAAACATCAACTGGAATGTTAAATGATTTAGACGAACTAAACGTTTTATGTAAAAAGTATAAAGTGAAACTATGTGTAGATTGCATTAGCTCAATTGGAGCAATACCGATAGATTTGAATGATGTATATTTTGCAAGTGGTGTTAGTGGAAAGGCAATTAAATCGTTTACTGGATTATCTTTCGTTTTTTATAATCACAATGTGAAAGTAAATGAGGCATTACCGGCCTATATGGACATTGGCATGTACGAAGAAAATGACAGTATTCCATATTCTCATTCATGGAATTTAATGTATGCATTGCAAGAAGCCTTAAAAAGATTTGATGATGAAAAGGCATTTGAAAAAATAAAAGAGACGTATGCATATATTGAACAAGCTATAACTACTATGGGTTTAAAACTTGTTTCACCTAAAGAACATGCTGCGGCAATCATACTTACCATTCAATTAAAAGAAGGTCAGTCTTCTAAAGATGTAGGCGATGCGTTGGCGTTACAAGGATATATCGTCCATTATGAATCAGCGTATTTACAAAAGAATAACTGGATCCAAATTGCATGCCTGAATCATTACAAAGAACGTGATATGAAGAGGATGTTGAATTGTTTGCATATGTGTACTTTAAAGAATAACGTACATATATGAGAAATGGTTTTTTAACGTAGTTGGTTGCGTATAATGGGGTTATTACTTACGAAAACTTAGGAATGAGACAAACAGTAGATTATAAATCATTAGAAGAGGTGTTAGTATGATAACTGAAAAGCTACCATTACATATAGCAGACATTAAAAAAGCTCAAAACATTTTAGACAGAAATGCTCGTAAAACGCCACTAGTAAAATCATTTTATTTGACTAGTAAAACAGGCGGAGAAATTCACTTGAAATTAGAAAATATGCAATTAACGGGTTCTTTTAAATTCCGTGGTGCATTTAATAAAATGTCACAGCTGACAGATCAGGAAAAAGAGAGAGGAGTAATCGCTTGTTCCGCTGGTAATCATGCGCAAGGAGTCGCTTTATCTGCTCATTTACTTGGTATTAAGAGTAAAATTGTGATGCCGATTTCTGCCCCTCAGGCGAAAGTTGAAGCAACTAGAGGATATGGATCAGAAGTGATTTTATATGGTGAAACTTTTGATGATGCGAAGGCAAAATGTGAGGAGATTATTAGGGAAACAGGCGAAACATACTTACATCCATATGATGATGTAGAGGTAATGGCTGGTCAAGGTACAATTGGTTTGGACATTCTTGATGATATGTGGGATGTTGATACTGTCATTGTACCAATTGGCGGTGGTGGAATTATTTCTGGAATTGCTGTAGCATTAAAATCTTTTAATCCATCCATTAATATTATTGGTGTCCAAGCAGATAATGTTCATGGGATGAAGGCTTCTTATGACAAAGGTACGATTGTAGAACATTATGAGGCACCTACTATAGCAGATGGTTGCGCAGTTAAAATACCAGGCGATTTAACTTTTGAAATAGTAAAAGAATTAGTAGATGATATTGTAACTGTATCAGAAGGTGAATTAGAAGTAGCGATGAAAGACTTATTACAACGCGGTAAAGCTGTTGTAGAAGGGGCTGGCGCATTAGCTACTGCTGCTCTACTTGCAGGGAAAGTGGATCCATATATTAAAGGGAAAAAGGTAGTCGCGGTTATATCTGGTGGAAACGTAGACTTGCAGCGCATTTCCAGTGTTTGTGAGCAATTTTTTGTAGCCAATGAAGTGAAATAGTATTTAAAAAACATAAAGTGAAACTTTAATCAGTGGGGGGTTTCTTCATCCCCCACTGATTATCAGCCCTCACCAATCGGACTTTAATGGGCAGTTGATCCCCACCTAACTTCTTTGCTTTCGCTGAATTTTGAGGTGGGGGTCTTACTGCCCATTAAAGCGGGATAAATTTTATGGAATAAGAGCTAAGACAACTAATCTTAGCTCTTATTTTTTATCTACCGTGTAGGGCATGTTATAATACACATGTTTTATTTTCCGTATAGTGAATTATTATATTTTATCGTCTACTTTCATAGATAGCTCAAATAATTATATCAATATTGTCGAAACGGAAACAGAAATTTAATATAATGGTTTTAAAGTATGAATGAGCTGTTAGGAGGAAAGACCATGAACAAGGAAGAACAGGTCATGAACGGTTTCAGGGAATTATATAATAAGATGGTTTGGCTTAATAAGGATAAAATGGAAGAAGGTCTTAAAGGTTTTAAGTCTTCTGAAGTACATTGTATTGAATACATTGAAAACAATGCCGATTCTAACGTGACACAACTTGCAGAGGCTTTTTATGTGACTCGCGGTGCAATAAGTAGAATGACTAAGAAGCTCATAAACAAAGGCCTTATCGAAAGTTACCAGAAATCAGAGAATAAAAAAGAAATCTATTTTAGGCTTACTGAACAAGGGAAAGAAATATATATAATTCACGAGGAGTTGCACAATGAGTTTCAACAGCGGGATAAAGCTGTATTTGAGCAAGTAACCGAGGCGGAATTCGATAGTATTATTAACTTCGTGGAAAAGTATAGTAGGCATCTGGATGCAGAAATAAAGAAACAAGGTATACATATTAAGTCGTAAATTTCCCTGTTAATGTCAGATATATTTAAATAATAAAAAGGTAGCCTTCCCGTGAACAGGCTACCTTTTTATTATTTAATTTTTGTTGACTAATCAACAAAGTGGAGTTATCATTTTGTTGACAAAGCAACAAAATGTTTTGAGAGGAGAAGTTAAATGTCTATATTTAGATCACAAAATGAAATTGAAACTGAAAAAAACATAGATAAACATGCTTTAATATTTGGCCTTATTTCTGTATTTCTTTGTGGTATAGGTTTCAGTATCATCATGCCAGTAGTGCCATTCTTAGTGGAGCCTTATATAAGTAGTCTGGAAGAACAGGCTCTAGTTGTTACGCTACTGACCTCTGTTTATGCGGTCTGCGTGTTTTTCGCGGCTCCTGCACTTGGAGCTTTGAGCGATAAATATGGCCGTCGTCCATTACTTTTAATATGCCTTTTCGGTTCTGCAATTGGGTACTTAGTTTTTGGTATAGGAGGGGCTTTATGGGTACTATTTGCTGGACGCATAATAGAAGGAATAACAGGAGGGAGTATCAGTACAATTTTTGCATATTTTGCAGATATCATCCCTCCAGAACAGAGAACGAAGTACTTTGGATGGGTGAGTGCAGTGGTAGGTGCAGGAACCATTATCGGACCAACTCTTGGGGGATTACTAGCAAAGTTTGGTCATTCTGTACCTTTATATTTTGGAGCGCTTATAACTTTATTAAATGTTCTATATGGGATGAAATATATGCCAGAGAGTCTTGACAAAAATAATAGGTTAAAAGAAATTACTTTTGTAAGGTTAAATCCTTTTGTACAGCTGGCGAACATATTTTCTATGAAAAGTTTAAAATGGTTACTTATCTCAGCGTTTTTACTTTGGATACCTAACGGATCTTTACAAGCAATTTTCACACAATTTACGATGGATACTTTTAGCTGGAAGCCTGCACTAATCGGACTTATGTTTTCGATTATGGGATTTCAAGACATCATTTCACAAGCTTTTATAATGCCAAAGCTTTTAATTAAGCTTAGTGATAAACAAATAGCAATACTTGGGATGGTTTCGGAAATTATTGGCTATAGTTTTATTGCAGCATCTGCTTTATTTTCCTTATATCCTCTTCTAATCGTTGGGATGTTACTGTTTGGTTTTGGTGACTCAATTTTCGGGCCTTCATTCAATGGGATGCTTTCAAAGTCTGTCGATTCTAGTGAACAAGGAAGGATTCAAGGCGGTAGCCAATCTATTCAAGCTTTGGCAAGAATGATTGGTCCAATGATTGGAGGGCAAATCTATGTATCACTTGGTCATGCTGCACCTGCTTTTATGGGGATGATTCTTATAGTAGTGGCAATAGCAGTTTTGTATAGGGGGACGCATGTAACTGTATAAAATACCTGTACTTTTATTGGATTTTTTTATAAAATAACCCCTTTTCTGGAATTTTTCTGAAATTAATTGCAAATCAACTGGTGTTATTCGTAACATAGATACATTAGGACGAATTGTGGTTCCAATGGAATTACGTTGCACATTAGGTATTCAAGTAAAGGATTCGATGGAGATTTTCGTAGAGGGTGAATCTGTTATTCTACAAAAATATAATTCTAACGGTTATCACCAAATTATAGGTGAATTTTCTGATCCAAATATAGAGCTAGCTGTCGGGAAACATGTACTGATTCCTGAAGGGATTGACTAAGTTTTAGCGGAAATTGAAGCACATTTGAAGGTGCAATAAGATGAGTGAACCTAATAAACAATAAACAAATATTGAACTGGAAATAATTTTGGACAACTTTGTAAAGGTATTACCGATACAGCTTAGAATGCAACGTGAAATGTCTAAATTATTCAAAGTGCATTTTGATGCACTCGTGTCAAAAAGGATTTACGGAGCAACAAGCACTTGAAATAGTAAAGGTACGAGAGGCATAGATTGAAAGGTTCCGAAGCTATCTTGCGAGCTACGCATCAGGTAAGAGGAGAAATTTTAATTACGCAGTTTGACATGTGGTTGGGACAACTCGCTCAATTAGGGCTACTGGAGCAAGTTACGAAAGATGATGATTACGTTTATTATACCGGGTTACAGATCATGCAAAACAGTTTTTAGCGAAGAAGGGTGTTACAAAAGTAATATAATGTAAAAAAGAATTATAAATTGGAAAAAATAGTTCATTTATTTTCATAAAACGTTATAATTAAATGGAGTATAAAGAAACTTAGAAATGGTTCATTTTAACTTTTTATGGAGGCGAATTTATGGAACTGTTTAATGTTATTGCGGGTGTTTGTTCAATAATATCTTTATTTATAAGTATATTTGTTGCAAGTAAGGTTATTAAAATTTCTAATAATTTTAATAACAATAGTTCAAGAAAACAAGTTGTTTTGGGTAAGAAAAACAAAACAGCGGGAAATGATATGAAAAATGTTTGAGAGAATACTACAGTTAATAGCTGGTAATAATAATAGATCAGCAGGAAGAGATATAATTGAGTCTAATACAACGCAGGTGTATAATTTTAATCCACACCCTATAAGATTTTATGAAAATGATTTAAAAGAAATTATAGAATGTTTCACTGAAGAAATTGAAGAAATTGCAGACATAATAAAAATAACAAATGATTTTAAACGCCCGCATATAGAAATTAAAAACAATATTAATAATTTGTCAAATGATTATTTTGAGTATATCAAAAAAAATAGCATGATGTATTTTGGAAAAATAAAATTTTTTCTTGAAGATCCTACCAATGAAAAATTCTTAGAAAAATATCTGAGTACTGCTCGTGAAATTAATAATAAAATTGTTTGTCATAGAAGTGATTTTTCTGCTTTTCAAAAAATTTTTGATGCAATTTATACGTATATAGTTGAAAGAGCAAATTACCAATTGACTTTTGATAAAGCGTTAATATGGGTATTCTTACATTTTATGTACTATAACTGTGATATAGGTGAAAAATATGATACGGCCACATAAATACATGAATTTAAAGCTTTCTATAGTTAATATAAGTTATAACATTCTCCAGGTACTAAAGACACATAAAGTGTATTCTTATGATGGGATATATAACTTAGTATGTCGAGAATTAAAAGAAGAAAATATAAAGGAACTCTTTAATTTATCTCTTACATTTTTATTCTCTTTTGATGTCATTCGATATGATAAGCAATCAGATAACGTGGAGTTGTTAATAAATGAAAATATCAAAGATATATTCTGATAATAAACGATTTAGAGAAATAAACTTTTCAGATGGTTTGAATATCATTATGGGGAGAGTAATAAATAAAAGTAACTTAGATTCTGATTCCCATAATTTAGGTAAGAGTGCGCTTATTAATTTAATTGATTTTATGTTTCTTAAGGAACTAAAACGAGGGAGTTTTTTGAAAGATAACCCTGAAAAGTTTAAAACCTATACTTTTTTTATGGAATTAAAGAAATCTGAGAATAGCTATATCACTATTAAACGCAGCGTTAAGAATAACACAAAGATTTCATTAAAGTTTCATGAAAAAGGAAACCAAGACTTTCGGGATTGTACTAATTGGGATTATAAGGATGTTCCTCTTACATCTACGGATGTAAATAGAAGTCCAAAGCATATTTTAAATCAATATTGGGGAATAAATGAAATTTTACCTTATAACTACAGACAGTATCTTAATTATTTTTTAAGAAGTCAATATGATTATGACGAAGTTTTTAAGTTATCTAAGTTCAAGGGAAATGATTCTTCGTGGAAACCAGCAATGGCCAATTTATTGGGTTTCAATGGTAGTTTGATTAAAGAAAAATATATTCTTGAAGCGGATGTTGTAAAGGAACAAAAATTATTTCAGGAGATGGAACAGAAATTAAAAATTAGCTTGAATGATTTAAATCAAATTGAATCTCTATTAGAAATAAATGAAATTAAAAAGAATTTTGTTGCAGATAAAATTGATAATTTTGATTTTTATTTAAAAGAAAGGGATCTTAATAGAGAACTAGTAGAAGATATTGAAACTAAAATTTCTACTCTTAATAGTAAGGAATATACATTAAGATATGAAGTTCAAAAAATTAAAGAATCGTTAAAACACAGTATTCCATTTAACATTCAAAAAATTAAGGATTTGTTTTCTGAAATGAAGGTTTTATTTCCGAACGATTTGAAGAAGGAATACAAAGATTTAATAAAATTTAATAGTGATATTACTGAGGAACGAAATCGTTTTTTATTAGAGAATCTAAAAGAATTAGAAGAACAGCTTAGAGAAGTAGATGTAAATCTTTTAGAATTGAATAATCAACGGAATAATATACTTTCGATATTAAAAGAGAAGGATTCTTTTGCAAAGTTTAAAGCATTTCAAATGGAATTAGTAGAGATTGAGAATGAAATAAGTAACTTGTTAAATAAAATTAGTAATTTTGATGTTCTAAAGAAGATGGACGAAGATATTAAAATAAAAATTAGTTGTAAAGAGAAAAAGATTGAGGAGATTGAGGAACATTTAAAAAACGGGGTAGAGCTATTCAAGAAAATTAAACTTGATTTTTCTAAATTGGTTGGTGAGATCTTAAATGAGACAGCTATATTATATTACGAAATTAACAAATCGCAAAATGTAGATTTTAAAGCTAAAATTGTAGGGATTGATGATAAACAGTTAACATCGAAATCTGAGGGGTATTCATATAGAAAGATGTTGTGTGTATGCTTTGATTTAGCTATTCTTATTAATTATCACGATAATAGGTTTTATGAATTTGTTTATCATGATGGTAGTTTGGAATCAATGTCAGATACTAAAAAGATAAAGTATATTGAGAAAGTTAGAAAACTATGTTCAGACAAAGATATACAGTATATATTGACGGCTTTAGAAGATGATATTCCGCGACGAAAAGATGGTACTTTATACGAAATCCATGACAGCGAAATTGTAATAATTTTAGATGATCGTGAGAATAACGAAGGAAGATTATTTGGAATTAGTTTTTAATTAAAGATAAGGTATAAAATGCAACTGTTTAAACAAGAATAAAAATATACCTTTTATATAATATTAGTTATTAATAGCTAGTATGTAATACTATTAGTACTTTAAGGTTTTCGTTTTAGGGGTTTGATTTTCTGAGTCAGGAGCTTTGAGGATGACCAGAATTGATGGTTATGTTTCAAAGTAAACAATACGACTATGGTGGAGGATATCAAAACGAGGTTTGGTACAATTACGAACAATTGCACTAAGAGTAGTGTCATCAACTCCAAAACGTTTTGCAAAATTACTCTGCTTAATATCAAGCTCTGCAAAGATTATTTTGAGTTTACATTTAAACTTCATATACGTTACCATAAGGATTTACTTTCTATTAGATATAAGAATAAATAATAGGGTGTCAGAACTTAGGAACAAGTGCTGACACCCTATTTGTTTACGGTTTTAGAGCTAAGAGAAAGTAAGAATTTATTCTGTAATGCTCTCATGATGAAGGTTAAATAGAACTATCAATAATTAAAGTTAGCTTTTTTTGAAAGTGAAAAGCTAGGTAAATGGCTAGATAGTTTAATTATACATGTGCTGAAGTAAATAATGACTCCATTTTTAGTTTACTCTTTTCTCGAATTTCAGCATCTGCATGGCGCATTACAAATTTATGCGCTATAGCGATTGCTAAAACATCATCTAATAAGCCAATCCCAATAATAGCAGCTATATCTGGAATGAAGTCGATTGTTAATACGTAATAGGATAAAGCGGCTAATATGATGAATTTCGCTTTAGTAGGTAACTCTTTTTTTCTCATTGTGTAGTATAAAATAATACTTTCATACACGCTAGATTTACCGAGATTTGCCGAGCTTTTTTTGAATTTTTTCCAAAGAGTCTGTTTCTCCATATAAACACTCCTTTTACAAAAACATAGATTTTTTAAAAGGATAGACAAAGAAGTGAGGAAATAATCAATTGTATTGGTTTTCTTATTGTATATTTCCATAAAAATAAGGAATTACCTGTTCAAAATAATAGAATGTTGGTTATGTAATGACTTACAGAGTTTCGTTACATAAGTATGTACAGTAAAATGTATGTGGATGATTTATATATTATTAAACATTTAATAACAGGTATGGGGGAAGAAAAATGAAGATAATAGAACTACCAATTGAATTTGAATTTAACGGGGCAAAACAATGTATTTATCCGAGCTTAATTATAATAAACAATGAATTAAGTTTAGTAGATACAGGTTATATCAATTTTTCACCTTTAATTGAGGATGCAATTTTAAAACATGGCTATGAGATGAAAAACTTAAAAAATATAATTATTACTCATTATGATGACGATCATATAGGATCTTTATATGATTTCAAAGTGAAATATCCTCACGTGAATATTATTGCTAGTGAAATTGAATCCCACTACATTAATGGTGATATAAAATCGGAGAGACTAGTTCAAGCAGAAGACATGTTACAACGTATGCCAATTGAAGAGAAAGAATTTGGTGAATGGTTTATACAACAATTAAAAAATATAAGACATGTTTCCGTCGATGAAAAAGTATATGATGGTCAAATGATTTTGAATGACACATGTCAAATTGTAGCGACACCAGGACATACTTCGGGGCATATTTCATTATATTTTCCGAATTCAAACTGTGTAATTACAGGGGATGCGGCCGTTCAAGAAAATTGTGAATTAGTAATAGCTAATCCGAATTTTTGTTTAGATATAGAAAAAGCGGAAGAATCTTTAAAGAGAATTAAGAACCTTAAAGCAGCAACGTATTATTGTTATCATGGAGGAAAACTCATTATATAAAATATTTAAAAACCGATCTTTTCCATATAGGGAATATCGGTTTTTTAACATATTATCCGAAAGAAGTCTCCTTCCTCAGGTGTGTGAAAGACGATAGTCTAGCGGCAGGTAGGAGATGAATTTCGGTTCGGTGTAGCCGAACGATTGTTTCCCTTTTTTATTTCGCCTCTGATATAATCAGTCTTATAAGAGGGGAATTTTGGTATAACAATGAAAGTAGATAATAATCTTGTAGTGTTCAGGTTGTGTGATCACCGTCATAGCTTATGGAAAATGAAGCGGAAAATGAGGTGAATGGATATGACAAAGCGGAATAAGGCGTACAAGTTTCGTCTGTATCCAACAGAAGAACAAGCACATCTCATACGTAAAACGTTCGGGTGTGTACGCTTTGTATATAATAAAATGCTGGCTGAACGAAAGGAAGTATATGAAAAACACAAAGCGAATAAGGAAGAACTGAAGAAGCAAAAATTTCATACTCCTGCAAAATACAAATTGGAGTATGAATGGTTGAAAGAAGTTGATTCATTGGCATTGGCCAACGCGCAATTAAACTTGCAAACTGCTTATAAGAATTTTTTTAGTGGTCAAAGTAATTTTCCTACATTCAAAAGTAAAAAGAGTAGAAAATCCTATACAACGAATCGAGTAAACGGAAATATTATGTTATTTCATGGTTATATCAAATTACCAAAGTTGAAAATGGTGAAACTGAAGCAACATAGAGAAATCCCGCCAAAACATATCATCAAATCGTGTACGATTTCGATGACACCTACTGGTAAGTATTACGTGTCTATTTTGACCGAATATGAAAAAGAAATCACTCCAAAAGAAGTAGAACGTGTAGTTGGATTAGACTTCGCAATGGCTGAATTGTACGTGAGTAGCGAAGATGAGAAAGCCAATTATCCTCGCTTTTATCGTCAGATGTTAGAGAAATTAGCGAAGGCACAACGAGTATTAGCAAGACGTGTGAAAGGTTCAGAGCGCTGGAATAAACAACGCATTCGTGTAGCGAAATTGCATGAAAAGGTCGCCAATCAACGTAAAAATTATCTTCATCATAAGTCTAAAGAGTTAGCTACGAATTTTGACGTTGTAGCAATCGAAGACTTACATATGAAAGGAATGTCACGAGCATTTAGATTCGGTAAGAGTGTAGCGGATAACAGTTGGAGGATGTTCACGACATTTTTAGCATATAAGCTACAAGAACAAGGAAAGCAGCTTGTAAAAATAGATAAATGGTTTCCTTCTACAAAGATGTGTAGTAATTGTGGAAATAAAAAAGA
>NZ_MACF01000118.1 GCF_001884045.1 Bacillus mobilis
GTATGCGTGTTTGTGTGGACTCACAATTGGCCGTGATTATAATGCAGCGATCAATATCAAAAAGGAAGCCATCCGCTTATTAGTGTTGGCATAAATAGTAATAAAATAACCTTTGGAACAAGGGAGTTAGCTCGGCTGTCCTAGGACAAATTCGTTAGCTATCAAAAGTAGCGATGAACCGAGAAGCCCTACTTGGGGTAAGCTCGTAAGAGGTACTAAGTGGTGGGTAGTTCACTTTCATGAATTTGTTTATTTGTTTGGAAAGTAGGTAGTTCAACTCCATCTGTTACATATGACCTCATTAATTTTTCATCATTTTTGAGTAAAGCATGTTTGAATTCACTTATTACATCTGTTTGAGATTTCGCCATTATAATTGTGGTGGATTGAAAATATAGTAAGAAAAATACGCAAAAAATCTTTATGAATGTATTGGTCAATTTTATCACCTTGTAACTATGTTTCCTTAACATTGAAATATATATGTATAGGAGGGGAGAAGATGAGTTTACTGCTTGATGTAATAATGGCTATAATTACATTCTATCCTCGAAATGATATGAAATTAAAACATCATATTGCAAAGTTAAGTGAATTCGAGTGGTTTCGAAGGCTACACGAAGATACAAAGTATACAAGTTTAATTTGGAGTAATAGAAAAATTAAAAAGTTAATTTTGTCTACGACTAATATGGAAGCATTAATAAATTCCGAGAAAAAACAAATAGAATTTGTCCAACTAGTGCACGATGAATATAAAAAAAGAAGATAAGAATTTTTTTATTTTTCATATTTGGCGAAACAAATGGTACAATGAAAGCTAATGTGAAAAATAAGGAAAAGAAGTGGTCTATTTGAAAAACTTTTTAGAATTAGGAATTAGTGAAACTTTTAATCATACATTACGTGAAAATGGAATTACAGAAGCAACACCAATTCAAGAGCAGGCAATTCCTGTTATTATGTCAGGTAAAGATATTATTGGGCAGGCGAAAACAGGAACGGGTAAAACGTTAGCATTCGTGTTACCGATTTTAGAAAAAATCGATCCAGCGTCTAGTGATGTTCAGGCTTTAATTGTTGCACCAACAAGGGAACTAGCACTGCAAATTACAACTGAAATTAAAAAAATGCTTGTTCAAAGAGAAGATATCAATGTACTAGCGATTTATGGCGGGCAAGATGTAGCACAACAATTGAGAAAATTAAAAGGCAATACACATATTGTTGTTGCGACACCAGGACGATTATTAGATCATATACGTCGTGAAACGATTGATTTAAGTAATCTTTCAACGATTGTACTAGATGAAGCGGATCAAATGCTTTATTTCGGTTTCTTATACGATATTGAAGATATTTTAGATGAGACACCAGGTAGTAAACAAACGATGTTATTCTCAGCAACGATGCCAAAAGATATTAAAAAATTGGCGAAACGTTATATGGATGAGCCGCAAATGATTCGAGTAGAAAGTGAAGAAGTAACGGTAAATACAATTGAGCAGCGTGTCATTGAGACGACAGATCGTGCAAAGCCAGATGCACTTCGTTTTGTTATGGATCGTGATCAGCCATTTTTAGCAGTTATTTTCTGTCGTACAAAGGTTAGAGCAAGTAAGCTTTATGATAATTTAAAAGGACTAGGTTATAATTGTGCTGAACTTCATGGTGATATACCTCAAGCGAAACGTGAAAGAGTCATGAAGAGTTTCCGCGAAGCTAAAATTCAGTACTTAATTGCGACTGATGTAGCAGCTCGTGGACTTGATGTAGATGGTGTAACGCATGTATTTAACTTTGATATTCCTGAAGATGTAGAAAGTTATATTCACCGCATTGGCCGAACAGGACGTGCAGGTGGATCAGGTATAGCAATTACGTTCGTTGCAGCGAAAGATGAAAAACATTTAGAAGAAATTGAAAAAACGCTCGGTGCACCATTGCAAAGAGAAATAATCGAACAACCGAAGATAAGACGTGTAGATGAAAATGGAAAACCGGTACCAAAGCCGGCTCCAAAGAAATCAGATCAATATCGTCAAAGAGATAGCCGCGAAGGTTCGAGAAGTGGTTCAAAAGGTGGCTCAAGAAATAGTTCGAGAAATGATAACAACCGATCATTTAACAAGCCAAGTAATAAAAAAGGTAGTACAAAACAAGGTCAGCAAAGACGTGGCCGTTAAATAGTTATTATTCAAAAAGAGTCGCAAATCGTTGCGGCTCTTTTTTGTTTTTATACAACGATGTCGATATAAGTACAAAGGTGATGAAAAGGTGCAATTCTTAAAATTTCATTTACCGTATTAAAAAAATAGAAAATTTATAAAGGAAATAGAAAGTAGGGTGTTGTATATGTACGATAATAGGAAACTTTTTACTAACTAAACATATAATTTAAATAGACCGACAGTCGGTCTGGATGGGAAGGAGAACATGAATGCGAGTTGTAAAGGAGTATGAGGAGCGTAGAAAGGAAATTTTAGAAACTGCTGAACGTTTATTTATTACGAAAGGTTATACGAAAACAACAGTAAATGACATTTTAAAAGAGATAGGAATAGCGAAGGGGACGTTTTATCACTATTTTAAGTCGAAAGAAGAAGTAATGGATGAAATCATTATGAGGATCATTAAAGAAGATGTTGCTAAAGCGAAAGTAATCGTTTCTAATCCAAATATCCCCGTTTTAGAAAAGTTATTTCGAGTCTTGATGGAGCAATCACCAAAATCAGGAGATGTCAAAGATAAAATGATTGAACAATTTCATCAGCCGAATAATGCGGAAATGCATCAAAAAAGTATAGTGCAATCCATTATTCATTTATCTCCTGTTTTAGCAGAGATTTTAGAACAAGGAATCGATGAAGGCGTATTTTCTACACCATACCCACAAGAAACGATTGAATTATTACTCTCTTCAGCACAAGTTATATTTGATGAGGGGTTATTCGAGTGGAAACCAGAAGAAATGATGAGGAGAGTGAAAGCTTATATTAAAATGATGGAAGTATCTGTTGGGGCGAAAGAAGGATCCTTTGATTATATGGTTGAGGTTTTAATTAAACAGAAATAATCATTTTCTGTTTGATTACTACAGACCGACAGTCGGTCTAAATTAAAAGAAGGGTGTGATGAGGATGCCAGCAAGTATAAGATCTTCTATGAAAGATTTTCACTTAATGGTGAGTGGGCAAATTATTACTATTTTAGGATCAACACTTTTACGTTTTGCTCTGTCGTTATATGTGCTAGATATAACAGGGCGTGCAGATATATTCGCAGGATTATATGCGGTTACGAGTATTCCATTTTTGTTCGCTCCACTTGGCGGAGCGATAGCTGATCGTTTCAATCGCCGTAATTTAATGGTCATTTTTGATTTTATAAACACTGCGATTGTATTAAGCTTTATAGTTTTATTATTTACTGGATCGGTATCTATTATATTGATTGGGACAATTATGTTTTTACTAGCAGTCATTAGTGCAATGTACTCACCAGTTGTAATGGCGAGTATTCCGCAATTAGTTCCAGAGAAAAAGTTAGAACAAGCGAACGGTATCGTAAATGGTGTGCAAGCATTATCTAACATAGTTGCTCCTGTATTAGGAGGAATATTGTACGGCATAATTGGTTTGAAAATGCTCGTAATAATAAGCTGTCTTGCTTTCTTTTTATCTGCGATTTTAGAAATGTTTATTACAATACCTTTTATAAAAAGAGCACAAGAAAGCCATATCATACCGACAATTGTAAAGGATATGAAAGAGGGCTTTATATACGTTTTAAAACAACCATTTATTTTGAAATCTATGCTTTTAGCTGCATTACTAAATTTAATACTGACACCGCTATTTGTTGTTGGTGCTCCAATTATTATACGAGTAACAATGAAAAGTAGCGACATGTTATACGGAATTGGAATGGGATTGATCGATTTTGCTACTATTTTAGGTGCATTATCAATAGGTTTTTTTGCGAAAAAGATACAGATGAAAACATTGTATTACTGGATGCTTTTAATAGCTTTATTAGTAATACCAATGTCACTATCAGTTACGCCATTTATTCTTAATTTAGGATACTATCCACCATTTATCCTCTTTATACTTTCTTCTATTCTAATTGCAATGATCATGACAATTGTATCCATCTATGTAATTACTGTAGTCCAAAAGAAAACACCAAATGAAAATTTAGGAAAAGTAATGGCAATTATAACAGCGGTATCTCAATGTATGGCGCCAATTGGGCAAGTTATTTATGGTTTTATGTTTGAAGAATTCAATATGAAAATTTATTTACCTATTTTAGCAATTAGTTTCATAATGATAATAATGGCAATCGTGACGAAGAAAATATTATGGAATGAAGGGAACTAGCTTCATATGATTAGGAGAATGTTAAAAAGAGATTTCTCTCAAAATAAAATGATAATTACCATTTTATTTATGTTTATCTTGTTATCAAGTCTATTAATGGCTAGTGCTTCAAGTAACGTTATAAATTTATTGAACTCGATTGATCAATTGTTTAAAGTATCAAACGCACCACACTTCGTACAAATGCATGCCGGAGAAATAAATCAAAAGTCAATCGATTCATTTGTAGCGAAAACTCCTTTTGTAAAAGAACAGCAAACGGCTGAGATGATTCAAATTGGCGGGTCTAACATTTTTATAAAAAAGAAAAATGAAGCGGAACTTAATAGTGTAATGGACATTAGTTTCGTTAAACAAAATAGTAATTTTGACTTTTTATTAGATTTAAATAATGAAGTGATCAATGTAAAGAAAGGGGAAATAGGTGTACCAATTTATTATATGCAAAAATATAAATTGCGTATTGGAGATAAAATATGGGTTGTTAAAAATAATAATGAACTAGAATTGACTATTTCGTCATTTGTTCGTGATGTTCAAATGAACCCATCAATCGTTAGTTCAAAACGATTTGTAATAAGCGATGAAGACTTTGAAAGAATAAAGGAGCATTTTGGAGAAAGCGAATATCTTATTGAATTCCAGCTAACAGATGTAAATAAAATAAATGAATTTGAAACACTATACCAATCATCAAACTTACCTCAAAAAGGTCCCTCTATTACGTATTCACTCTTTAAAACTCTCAATTCATTAACAGATGGAATAATAGCTGCAGTGCTTATTATAATAAGTGCATTATTAATGTTAATCGCAAGTTTATGTATTAGATTTACGATTATGACTTCTATGGAAGAAGATTATCGGGAAATAGGTGTAGTGAAGGCTATCGGCATAACAAGTAAAGAGATTCAAAAGCTATATGTAACAAAATATGTTGTTATTGCTGCTAGCGGATGTATATGTGGATATATTCTTTCGTTATTTGTTACAAAAATTTTCACCGCTAATATATCACTTTATATGGGAATAGCAAGTACAAGTATTTTACATTTTGTTGTACCATTAATAGTCATAATTGTGTTATTTCTAACTATTATCCTGTTTTGTCGTATCATTTTGCGGAATTTCAGGAGAATTACAGCAATAGATGCTTTAAGATCAAGAGATAATCTAGGGAAGAAGAAGGGAAAAAGGACTTTTTCTCTCTCTCAAACTAGAATTACAAATGTAAATATATTTATTGGTATGCAAGATGTAGTAAAACGATTTAAGTTATATCGCGTGTTAAGTATCGTTTTAATCATTGCTGTGTTCATGATTGTTGTACCTGTTAACTTTTTGTATACGATTCAGTCACCGAAGTTTGTAAATTATATGGGAACAGGAAAAAGTGATATTCGAATAGATTTACAGCAATCTGAAAATATAGAGAAACGATTTAAGGAAGTAATTTCATATATACGAAACGATGAAGAAGTTGAAAAGTATGCAGCATTTGTAACGAGTACATTTAAAGTGGTGAATACTGATGGGACACATGAAAACTTACATGTAGAAGTAGGAGACTTCTCTAAATTCCCATTAGACTATATTCAAGGTATGGCACCAAAAAATGAAGATGAAATTGCTCTTTCTTATATGAACGCAAATGAATTAAAAAAGAATGTAGGGGATGAAATCGTTTTATTTGTAGAAGGAAAAGAAAGAGTACAAACTATTAGTGGGATATATCAAGATGTAACAAATGGCGGGAAAACAGCTAAAGCGAGCTTCTCTTATAATAGTGAAAATATATTATGGTATGTAGTAAATGTAGATATAAAGCCTACTATGAATTTACAAGAAAAAGTGAAGGAGTATAAACATAATTTTAGTTCTGCAAAAATAACAGATACAGATGATTATTTAACGCAAACTTTAGGAGAGACAATTAAACAATTAAGATTCGTGACTCAAGTGGCAATGTTAATTGCCATATTGATATCAGTTTTAATTTCTGCTATGTTTTTTAAAATGTTATTAGCTAAAGATTCTTCGCAAATATTAATTATGAAAAATATCGGCTTTTCTTACAAAGATATTCGAATACAGTATATAACCCGTTCTATTGTCATTGTATTAATAGGTATTGTAACAGGGACATTACTAGCTGCTACGTTTGGGGAAATGTTAGTAAGTTGGTTAGGCTCATTTATGGGAGCAGCTCATATAATGTTTGTTGTAAATCCTATCGTTTCTTATGTAATATGTCCAGCTATTTTATTTATATCTGTTACTGCCACAACACTTTTCAGTAGTTTTACTATGAAACAAACAGACGATTTAAAACGAAATCGGGAGTAGGGTGTAATGTGAAGAAAATTTTAGAAGTAAAGCAATTAAACAAGACATATTCATTAGATGGAAATGCAAATTATCATGTGCTAAAAAATATAGATTTAGAGATTTATGAAGGTGAATTTGTATCGGTCATGGGCCCTTCTGGTTCTGGGAAATCAACGTTACTATATAATATTAGTGGAATGGATCAAATGTCATCAGGAAGTGTGAAAATTGATAGTAAAGAAATATCATGTATGAAAGAAGAAGAGCTAGCCAAATTGCGCCTTACTGAAATAGGATTTATTTTTCAACAGAGCAACCTTCTTAGAAACTTGAATCTATTTGATAATATCATCTTGTCAGCATATGTAGCGAAATGTGAGAGTAAGGAAACAGTAAATCAACGTGCTCTGGAGCTAATGAGGAAAATGGGGATAAGGGATATAGCGTCTCATTATATAACCGAAGCATCTGGAGGGCAATTACAAAGGGTTTCTATTTGTAGAGCGCTTATCAATAAACCAAATGTTATTTTTGCTGATGAGCCAACTGGTGCTCTAAATTTAAAATCAACAGAAGAGGTAATGCAAATATTATTAAACATTAACCGTGATGAAACGACCATTATGTTAGTGACTCATGATGTAAAAGTAGCAGCGAAAACAGAAAGAGTTCTTTTTATGACGGACGGAGAAATTGTTAGTGAAATACAGTTAGGTAAGCTTAGGAACGATGATTTAAAAGTACGAGAAGAGAAGTTGTTAAAATGGTTAGCTATACTTGGATTTTAAAGAAAAAAACTCCTATTGAATGTAGGAGTTTTTTTCTTTGTCTGAAAGTTCTAAAAGATATATAATGATTTTCTGACTATTAAAATTTGGAGGGGTACAAATGAAAAGTGAAACGTTGCACACGCAAGAAGATATTATTAAAATGCTTGATTCATTATTAAGACCAGCAGAACCATTTTGGAATGAATTTTATGAGAATAGAGAAAAGGATGTTCCGTTTTTTGAAAATGTTCCAGATGAAAATCTAGTTTCATATATAGAAACAGGATGGATTTCCAAAGGGAAAGTACTGGAGCTTGGATGTGGTCCAGGGAGAAATGCAATTTATCCCGCTTTAATGGGCAGTAAGACCCCCATCTCAAAATTCAGCGAAAGCAAAGAATTTAGGTGGGGGATCAACTGCCCATAAAAGTCCGATTGGTTCAACTAATAATCAGTGGGGGATGAAGAAAACCCCCACTGATTAAAGTTTCACTTTATTTGGCGAATGAAGGATTTGAAGTAACGGCAGTGGATTTATCTATAGAAGGCATTAATTGGGCGAAAGAGAGAACATTAGCAAAAGGAGTAGAAATTGATTTTATTTGCGATTCGATTTTTAATTTAGAGGTTCAAAATGATTTTGATTTTGTGTACGATTCGGGTTGTTTACATCATATTCCACCACATAAAAGAATAAGTTATGTGAATTTAATTAAAAACTCATTGAAACCGGGTGGGTATTTTGGATTAACATGTTTTGCAGCAGGCGATTTAGATGAGCGAAATGGATCAGAAATAACAGATTGGGACGTATATAGAGGGTGGAGTTTACAAGGTGGTCTTGCATATTCAGAAGAAAAACTTAGAGAGGTATTTAAAGAATTTGAAGTAATTGAAATTCGAAAGATGAGGCAAATCAAACAACCAAATACTATGTTTGGAGAATCATTTCTTTGGACAGCGTTATTTAAGAAGGAATAAGAAAGTAGATAATTGACAAACGTATCGTTTTTATAGACAATATATTCATAAGAATATACGTTCGGTTGTGTTGGCCGATGTATGTTTTGTATAAATACATAACAAGGGGCGGTCTCTATATGAATAATACAAATCAAAAAATCACTACATTTTTAATGTTCGAGGGTAAAGCTGAGGAAGCGATGAATTTTTACACGTCGCTATTCGATCAATCAGAAATTGTAAATATCTCTCGCTACGATGAAAATGGACCTGGTAAAGAGGGAACAGTAATTCATGCAACTTTTACGCTAAATGGCCAAGAGTTTATGTGTATTGATAGTTATGTAAATCATAATTTTACGTTCACTCCAGCTATGTCTCTTTATGTAACTTGTGAGACAGAAGAAGAAATTGAAACGGTCTTTCATAAACTAGCGCAGGATGGAGCTATTCTTATGCCTTTAGGTTCTTATCCATTTAGTAAAAAATTTGGTTGGTTAAATGATAAGTATGGTGTGTCTTGGCAGTTAACGCTTGCGGAATAAATTGTAATTTATTTGTTTAATGGGTGTAGTTCAGAGGTTGAAAATTTAAATTACAAATAAAAAGGTGTTCCAACCGTCAACAGGTTTGGAATGCCTTTTTATTTGTAATGGATTAATTTAAACGGATTTATATTTTTTCTATTTAGAATATTTTATTTTTCTTACTACTTTTTATCTGTTAATATAAATATAGAAAAGTATATATAAATTATTGGTTAGGTTAATAGAAAAAGGGAAGCACAAATAGTAAATGATCTTACACTTAAAATGTAACAAGATAGCTAGGGGGAAAAGTTATAATGGATACAACTCAACAAAACAGTAATGCATGGGATAAAAAAGTTGAAGAAGGTTCTAGATATACGCAACCAGTGAGTAGCGAGGTTATTGAAAAAAGCAAATTAGGTGAATGGGAAATCACAGTTACCACAGAAAAATCTGTTCCTAGAGATTGGTTTCCAAAGTCATTAGAGGGATTAAAAATACTGTGCTTAGCATCAGGTGGAGGGCAACAAGCACCAGTACTAGCTGCTGCTGGAGCAGATGTAACAGTTACGGATATATCAAAAAAGCAGTTGGAACAAGATAAAAAGGTAGCGGAACGGGATGGTTTAACTTTAAATACAGTGCAAGGAGATATGTCAGACCTTAGTGATTTTGAAGATGAATATTTTGATATTGTCGTAAATCCTGTTTCTAATTTGTTTGTAAAAGATGTTCATCTAGTATGGAATGAGGTATCAAGGGTACTAAAGGATAGAGGTATTCTTATTTCAGGATTTACAAATCCATTACTATGGATTTTTGATGACAATCAAGAGCAACAAGGTATACTTGATGTTAAACATTCAATACCATCATCAACACTAGATTATTTACCAGAGGATGAAGTTCAAGATTATGTAAATTCTAATCAAACAATAGAATATGCACATACTCTTGAAGACCAAATTCAAGGTCAAATTGAAGCTGGTTTAGTTATAACTGGTTTTTATGAGGATGATTTTGGTGGAACTAGAATATTAGATAATCATATTAAAACTTTTATCGCTACAAAAGCTATAAAGATAAAGATGGATTAAAAACTTTTTCCAGTTAAACTGGGGTTAATTGAAGAATGGCCTTAAAAATAGGGGAAGTTTAATGTATGTCAAAAAGGATGGCACTTGCCATCCTTTTTCTTGTGTATTTTGAGTATATAAACAAGTTTGATATCTTTTAGTTGAACTTGTTATTATTTATGGTTACTCTTTTCTTTTTAAGAATTTTGCTTGCCGAATCTTTCACCGAGTTTAGCTAACAATTCAGGCTGATCTCCTTGACTCATTATAACTTCAATAAAGATAAGTTGATTCTTATTTAAAGTTATATTCGTTAAGACTTCTGCTAACTCTATTTCATTTTCCACTTTACAAGGTAGACTTTTTTCTTCTGATCCGAATACGTTTGCGAGTTTTGTGTAATCCCACATTTGTATGTCATTATACGGTTCCTTTTGGCCGTGAATTGCACGTTCAACGGTGTATCCATTGTTATTAATTAAAAATATAATCGGTTTTAAATTTTGACGAAGTATAGTCGATAACTCTTGAACAGTTACTTGGAAAGAACCATCACCAATAATTAAAATGTTACGCCGCGATAAATCAGCGAGCTGTGTACCGAGTAGAGCAGGTAATGTATAACCAATTGATCCCCATAATGGTTGAGTTACATATGTAGTGTTATTTGGTAAAGGGATAGTGGCACTACCGAAGAAAGGGGTTCCCTGCTCTGCAATTAAAACATCGTTTTCTTGTAAGAAATGGTATATTTGTTGCCAAAAACGTTTTTGTGTAACCATTTGTGCTTTTGGATTAAACTCTTCAGTAATCGATAGTGATTCGGAAATAAAGGACTTAATTTCAAGTGTTTCCTCTATGCGATGTTCGATTAAATCAGTTAATTGTTCTAAAACATCTTTCATTACAACTGGTCCATATGTTTTATCTATAATTTTTACAGTATAGGGATGGATTTCTATTACTTGCTCTTTCGTAAAGCCTTGTGTAAAGCCGCCAGTAATAGTATCAGTTAATTTCACGCCAATACTAATAATACAGTCAGATTCATCAATTCTTTTTCGTAAGTATGGAGAACTAACATCACCAGTATAAACGCCTATAAATTGAGGGTGTTTTTCAGGGAAGACTCCTTTCCCCATACTTAACGTTGCGATAGGAAATCCAGTTTTTTCTACGAATTGATGCAAATATTCTTCCGCATGAAAACGAGCCACTTCAAAATCAGCTAAAATAACAGGTTTTTTGGCACTGCTTATTTTTGAAGTTGCATGTAGAAGCATTTTATCTAGCGCATCTTTATTACTTACAACTGGTTTATGTAAAATTGGTTCCGTAGGTTTATTGATTGGTTTATTATACACATCAATCGGTAATTGAATATGAACAGGCCGTTTCTCAATCCAACATGCACGTAACACACGGTCAATTTCTTCAACAGCATGCTCAGGTGTTAATTTTGCTTGTGCCACCGTGATTTCTCGATACATATTGGAAAAATGATCGAACTTTCCATCACCTAACGTATGATGAACGAGTGCTCCATTTTCCATTAATTTAGTTGTTGGCGTACCAGTTATTTTTATAACTGGTACGTTTTCTGCGTATGACCCAGCAACGCCGTTAAGTGCGCTTAATTCTCCAACACCGAAAGTGGTAATAAGGGCGGCGATTCCTTTTATACGGGCGTATCCATCTGCAGCATATGCCGCATTCAATTCATTACAATTACCAATCCACTTTAGCTTTTCATGTGCTAGTACATCATCTAAAAAAGCCAAATTATAATCACCAGGGACACCAAAAATATGTTCAATTCCTAATTCGCTTAGTCGATCTAATAAATATGTACTTACAGTATATTGCGTTTTCAAGTGAATCATCTCCTAATTTTGCAATGAATATTTCAATAGAGTAAGTTCCAATGCGTTCATTAAAATATTGATTACCGGATTGTGGTATAATTTACATACAGGGGGAAAGTAGATGACACAACATAAAGAAGAACAGATGAATGAAGCATTAGCATTATTTTACTTTGCATATAAAACATTTACTGAAAAGCCAGATGAAATTATAAAAGAGTATGGCATACAACGAGTACATCACCGAATTTTATTTTTTATCGCACGATTTCCAGGGATAAGTGTAAATGAGTTATTATCAATGCTAGAAATAAGTAAACAAGCTCTTCACGGACCATTACGACAACTTGTGGAAAAGGGTTTAATTGAGAGTAATGAAGCTATACATGATCGCCGTGTGAAACAGTTATCTTTAACAGAAATAGGTGTAGATTTAGAGAAAAAACTGAGCGATGTTCAAAGAGAACAAATGAGTGCTATTTTTTCAAAATTTGGTGAATCGTGTGAAGAAAATTGGCATCAAGTTATGAATGAAATGGCAAATAGTCGATCAGGTTTTGATGCTTGGATATCAAAACGAGAAGTTGTAATCGATCAAAAATAATAAGAAATATATCTGTTTTTATAGTTTGAAAAAGAACAAATTTTATCCATACATTTGGCAACTATGGTTTGATCATAGAGTGAATGGATAAAAAGATACATTACTAGATACTTTATACGTGTACGCAATGGAACAATAAAATTCACATTTCCGAGAGGGGAATTATTATGATAAAACTTGTACTTATTCGTCACGGACAAAGTTTATGGAATCTTGAAAATCGATTTACAGGATGGACAGATGTAGATTTATCAGAAAATGGGTTAAGTGAAGCGAGAGAAGCAGGAGCAATATTAAAGAAAAATGGATATACTTTTGACGTTGCTTATACATCGGTATTAAAACGAGCAATTCGGACGCTGTGGATAGTTCTACATGAGATGGATCTTACTTGGGTGCCTATACATAAATCGTGGAAATTAAACGAAAGACATTACGGAGCACTACAAGGATTGAATAAAGATGAAACTGCGAAAAAATATGGTGAGGAGCAAGTTCATATTTGGAGAAGAAGTATTGATGTAAGACCACCTGCTCTTACTGAGGATGATCCTAGATATGAAATGAATGATCCAAGATATAAAGCACTTAAAAAAGGTGAGTTTCCATTAACAGAATGTTTAGTGGATACGGAGAAAAGAGTACTTGATTATTGGCATTCAGAAATTGCGCCGTCATTAACAAATGGAGAGAAGGTAATTATTTCATCGCACGGTAATACGATTCGTTCGCTAGTGAAATTCTTAGATAACCTTTCAAGTGATGGTGTTGTTTCATTAAATATTCCAACGAGCATTCCGCTTGTGTATGAATTAGACGAAGATTTACGTCCAATTCGTCATTATTACTTAAGTATGGATGGAGAAGTACCTGAAGGTGGAATTCCGAAACATATTTCTTTTTAACATGAAAATTTGAAACGCATGCTTGTCTACATATACAATGTAGATTCATGATAAAAGACGTGGTACCTTCTAATGTATATGCGATATTGCTAAATTTAGAAGCTTGTCCACGTCTTTTGTCATAAAGAGAGCTGCTTGTGCATGTAATGATATCGTGAGTAGTTTTTGAATGGAGGGTGATGTCATTGGTGATCTCTAACATTCGAATCGGCTTATTTATTTTAGCAATCGTTTTTCTCGTTCTTGTTTTCTTTTACTGGAGAAATGAAGAGTTGTATGAGGAGAAAAAGCAACGTATTAGAAAGACTTGGTATGGGTTGTTTATAATATCAGTCACCGTGTATTTCATGATAAAAGGAATTGATTTAACCCTCTGGAAAAATCTTTTAATGTTCACTGCAATGGTTATTTTCGTTGATATTGCATTTATTTTAACACCTAATATTTCAGAAATATGGGGAGCGAAATTTAGCGATATCGGCAAAACTGTTCAATCGATAAAACGGTCATTAATTGCTTCTAAAGCAAGAGGAGAAATATATACAACAATAATTCAAAATGTCAATCCAACAGTGTTCGGTACGATGGAATGGCATACGGAAGAAGAATATACAAAAAGCTTAAACGTATTTTTAGATTCGTATGGAGAAAAGATTGGGGCGAAAATTGTTGTATTTGAAGCGGCAAAGGAATTAAATACAAACTTTCGCGGTATCCGCTCTCAATTTAGTATTATCGTTCCGTTAGAACACATTGAGCAATTGAATGAGCAAAAAGCGTTACAAGTAGAAAATGTAGGAATTATACCAGCAAAAATTGTAAGTGATGTTTTCATCGTTATTGATGGGAAGAAAAATAATCTGCAAGATCGAGATTTTGAAAATGTATATAATTTAACAATACATCATAGTTATTTTAGTAAATAAGGACAGGATTTTTTTCTGTCCTTTTCACTTATACATAAAGGTAAAGCAAATTTAGACAAACTTGTATAAAATCGGACAATCATTCCTACACTAGCACGTAGAGGTGATTGTAGTGATAAAAGATTATGACAATGATTTTTTTAAAGAAGATAATGAAGATACAACAGATTTCTCGTTAATAAAAGGAGATACATTACAGCAAGTAGAAGAATTAGAAGAAGAATTAAAAAGAAAATGATACGTGTACACGCTGTCTACATTTGCGATATAATATAAATAGAAGATTGTATCTTTTTGAATAGGGGGAGAAGAGATGGCTGAAATAAATGTACAAAAGTCTTCATTTTTTAAAGAAAAAAAAGAAGAACCAAATACAGATTTCTCTCTTGTGAAAGGTGCATTAACGGAAAATATAAATCGTTTAGAGAACTTAATGAATAATAGTACTTCAAAATATATGAGGGCAAAAAAAAAGAAAGAAAATGCATAGTGCATTTTCTTTCTTTTTTATATGATTAAATATTTCACGAGTGGATTTTAAAGTATGAAATAGAAAAGGAAACTAATGAATCATGGTATAATGATAAAAGACTTACATATTATTTTGTCATTTTGAGAGGAGCTTAAAAATGTATTCTACTTTAGAACAATTAACAAAGCACCCTGTATTTTATCATTTTGCAGAAATTTCAAAGATTCCTAGAGGATCGGGTAATGAAAAGGAAATTAGTGATTATTTAGTTGGTTTTGCAAAAGAGCGTAACTTAAAAGTGATTCAAGATGAAGCGTTAAATGTCATTATTAAAAAAGAAGCAACTGTTGGTTATGAAAATGTACCAGCAATAATCATTCAAGGCCATATGGATATGGTATGTGAAAAAAATCAAGCAACTGTACATGATTTTGAAAAAGATCCAATTGAATTACGAATCATTGGAGACATGTTATATGCAAATCAAACGACTTTAGGTGCTGATAATGGTATTGCAGTTGCGTATGCAATGGCTTTATTAGATTCAAAAGACATTCCGCATCCAGCACTTGAAGTAGTTATTACTACTGAAGAAGAAACAACAATGGGTGGGGCTTTTGCTGTTGATGCAAATCACTTTGAGGGTAAGGTTTTTATTAATATTGATTCTGAAGAAGATCATAAATTACTTGTAAGTAGCGCAGGTGGTGCGAAAGCTGTTGAAACAATTCCAGTAATTTGGGAAGAGGCGTCAGCGAATACAGATGCATACCGTCTATATGTTGGTGGTTTAAAAGGCGGACATTCTGGTATGGAAATTGATAAACAGCGTGGTAACGCGAACAAAGTATTAGGACGAGTATTACGAGATTTATCAGCACATGTTCAATTTGAGATTAGTGAAGTTCACGGCGGATTAAAAACGAACGCAATTCCGCGTGAAAGTGTAGCTACAATTGTATTACGTACAGAAGATGTCGAGAAAGTAGAAGAAAAACTAGTATCTTGGACTAGAGTATTACAAGAAGAAATGCGTGCTGTTGATCCAGATGTTCACGTTACACTTACAAAAGTGGATGAGAAAGTAGAAAAAGTATTTGCTAAAGAGACACAAAAGCAACTTATTTCATCATTATTCTTAATTCCAAACGGCATTCAAAGTATGAGCTTGGATATTAAAGGTCTAGTAGAAAGTTCAACAAATTTAGGTGTTATTGAAACGTTGCAAGATGAAATTAAATTACGTAACGAAGTGAGAAGTTCTGTGAGTAGTTTAAAACAACATGTTGCAGATGAAATTAAATGTATTGCCGAGTTACTTGGTGCAACATTTGAAATAGAGTCAGAGTATCCAGAATGGCCATACAATCCGAATTCACAAATTCGTAATTTGTTTGAAAAAGTGCATCAAGAAAAATACAATAAAGAGATTGAAATCTTTGCAGTGCATGCAGGTATTGAATGTAGTGCATTCGTTCAAAAAATGCCTGAATTAGATGCAATATCATTCGGTCCAGATATATTTAATGTTCACACTCCAGATGAGCATATTAGTATTTCTTCTGTTGTGAATAACTGGGGATTCTTCGTTGATGTAATGAAGGGTACGAAAGAATTAGCTAAATAATATTCATAAAATGAAGAGTAGCCTATAAAATTTTATAGGCTACTTTTTTGTATAGCGTTGTATTAGAAATTCATTTTTACGTTAGTATTTAATTTTCACTTTTATTTCTAGAGGAGATTGTACCAAAGGCTGCTCCAGAAATTGCTCCGATTAAAGTCATAAAGATTGCACCCCATGCTGCAAATGACATTATTACACCTCCAAATAATAAATTATTGTTTCTTAGCCTTTTGAATAGAAATGATAATTGCAACAACTATTAAGAAAATAAGAGGAGACCAAGAATAGAAAGACATGTAATATTCTCCTTTCAATATTATTTTTAAATATTTTTATAAATAAATTATCGCATTTTTAAAGAGTGAACATATAAAATATGCAATATTGCATATTGAATTGTGGTACTAAAAGAGGTGGAAACAATTATTGAATAAAAATTATAATTTATAAAGAAAGTAAGGATTTTTTAAATCTTAAAAAGGGAGAAAAATCAAAAAAACTTCTCTATCTTATATAAGATAGAGAAGTTTTTTGATTTTGTTTGCTGGTGAGATAAATATATATTATTTTGAGATTTTAAAGCTGCCCCCATAATAATAATTTTCTCCAAGCTTCATAACAGCTACATATGTTCCAGGATTATAAGCCTTAGTAATAGGGGTTACAAATCTACCATAATCATGTTTTAAACCTGAGTCATAAATGGTTTTATATCTATGCAAGTTTATGTCATCATTTTCATTTCCGCTCAATTGATATATTTTTACAATACCAGTATCTTTACCACCAGTATATATAGTAACATCGAATGTATCTCCATGCTTTAAGTCACCAACTGCTAACTCTTCTAAAAAATCTGCATTATGATGTAATAAAAAATAGTTTTGCCAACGCCAATTATCTAAAAATAGTGATTCTTTTTGTGTAAGTTGTGATTCAGCAGACACGGGTGGGAGTGTACCAATTGTATTCGAAAATAAAAATCCTCCAACAGTTAATGCACCAATAATTGTTGATTGCTTTAAAAGTTTCATGTTCTAAACCTCCTATTTACTTAAAGACTCAGAAATCGCTTTTGTGAAAAACTAGCTGTGAAATCTAATGGATGATAATATATTCTATAATCATATTAACATTTATTGATTTATCAGACAAATCAATAAATAATAAAACGATATCGAGGGAGTTAAGGCTAATATAAGAAAAAAGTTAGCTGTATAGCTAAGAAATCTGGATTATATATAATTGGGATTTGTTATTTGAAAACTCGATTGTTTTAATGTTGAAATTTCAATTCATACTTTAAGTTTCAGAACATAATTTTACAATTTGACTTATGTAATTTATCACGTTATGATTTTTTTATTATAAAAGAAAGGCTTGAATATAATGATTCGTCGTTTGAGAAAGCTAAAAAATGTAGCAGTTGTATTAAGCTTCTAAGTGAATTACAAAGATCTACAATACTTAGAAGCGAGGAATAAAGTAATGAAACATCCATTATATAATCATTGGTCAGAAACGAAGTATTTAAAAGATATAGTAACAAATCCACTCATTGAGGTAGGAGAGTACTCCTATTATTCAGGTTACTATGGTCATCAAAATTTTGAAGATGGCTGTGTAAGGTATTTGTGGGGGGATGCTAAGTCCCGAGCGCTTTTCAACCCAATTGAACAGATGGGATGGCATCTTGATAAACTCATTATTGGGAATTATGTTTGTATTGCCAGTGGAGTAGTCATTTTAATGGGTGGTAATCATAATCATCACTCAGAATGGATTACAGTCTATCCATTCGCTGAGCAAATTGAACATTCATATGAACCGAAGGGTGATACAGTCATTAAAAGTGATGCGTGGATTGGAATGAATGCTATAATAATGCCTGGCGTTACAATCGGTGAAGGTGCAATCGTTGCAGCAGGATCTGTCGTAAGTAGAGATGTTCCGCCGTATACAATAGTTGGTGGAAATCCTGCTAAGGAAATAAAGAAGCGGTTCACTGATTCAGAAATGAATATGCTAATGGAGATGCGTTGGTTTGATTGGGATAGAGAATTAGTTGAGAAGGCAATGCCTATATTATCTAGCTCATCTATTAGACTATTATATGATTTTTATAAAAAGAAAGTAAAAAATAGATAAGTCTGTGAAAAAACTACATTCTATATAGGATGTAGTTTTTTATTATAAAAAATTAATAGTCTAGACTAAGGAAAATTCATCTTAGGTATGAGTATAGCAAATAGCTGAATTAAATAATTAAAATCCTTGATAGCTAATAAACGAATGTTTGGCTACCAGTGTGTCTCGATATTTAATCGGGATACACTGGTTTTATTTTTGTAAATGTGGAACAAATGTATTATTTAGGTTGTCTGTTAATTGTAATCCTAAAAAATATAAAAGTATGAATCATTGAAAAAAATACAAAGGTATTAAAAATAGGGGCGTGTGTGGGGATACAAAGTATCAGTGTCCTAATAGTGTGGGATAAGAGGGTTTATATGACAGCGATACTAACGTCTTATATGTAATTTGATAAAACTGTCTATTTTTTATAGGGATTATGCAGTAATAACGTTTTTTTGAGTACAAAGATATTGGAGGTAACAGAAGTGAAAGATATGTTGTGCAAGAGATTTATTGCAATAGTAACAGTGCTTACACTATTTTGTAGCATAGTTGTTACATCTGGAAGAGCAACAGCGGAAACAGTTTCTGCTATAGACGTAGAAGCAGGATCGGCAATTTTAGTAGAAGCAAATTCCGGGAAAATTTTATATGAAAAAAACGCAGATGAATCATTAGCAATTGCTAGTATGACAAAAATGATGAGTGAATATTTAGTTCATGAATCGGTGGAGAAAGGAAAACTTAAATGGGATCAAAAAGTTAAAATCTCTGAATATGCATATAAGATTTCGCAAGATCGCTCATTATCAAACGTTCCATTAGAAAATGGTGGCTCTTATACAGTAAAAGAGTTATATGAGGCAATGGCAATTTACTCTGCAAACGGTGCAACAATTGCTTTAGCTGAAGAGATTGCTGGAAAAGAAGTTAATTTCGTAAAAATGATGAACGATAAGTCAGAAGAGTTTGGAATGAAAAATTATAAATTGGTAAACTCAACAGGTTTAACAAACTATGATTTAAAAGGACATCATCCAGAAGGGACAACTCCAGATGAGAAAAATAAAATGTCTGCAAGAGATTGTGCGATTTTAGCACAACGTCTTATTCAAGATTTTCCGAAAATATTAGATACAGCAAAAATCCCTAAAAAAACATTCCAACAAGGTGGTAAATATCCAATTGATATGACGAACTTTAACTGGATGTTAAAAGGTTTAAGTAAGCAATACGAAGGTGTAGATGGGTTAAAAACAGGAACTACCCCAGAAGCTGGTGATTGTTTCACTGGTACAGTAGAAAGAAACGGCATGCGTTTAATCTCTGTAGTGATAAAAGCAAACTCCCATGCAGCACGTTTTGATGAAACGAAGAAATTATATGATTATGGATTTGCGAATTTTGAAATGAAGAAAGTTTATGGAAAAGATTCAGTAGTAAACGGGCATGAAACAGTGCGAGTAGCAAATGCAAAAGACAAAGATGTAGTCGTTCAAACGAAGCAAGCTGTTTCACTTCCAATACCAAAGAGCAACAAAGATGTATATAAAAAAGAATTTAAAGTATTGAATGAAGTACAAGAAGCACCTATTAAAAAAGGTGTAACAATTAGTAAAATGATTATCTCGCCTAAAGATAGTAAAGATCCTGGGTTCTTATTAGGTAAATCATTACAAGTAGACCTTGTAACAAAATCTGATATAGAACAAGCAAATTGGTTTACACGTTTTATGCGTAACATCGGATCTTTTTTTAGTGGTATGTGGGATAGTGCGGTTGATATAGTAAAAAGCTAATTTTATAGTTTGAAACAAAAGGTTTCAAACTATTATAGATTTTTATGTGGATGGCTTGGAATTGAAGCGGGCATTAACTTTCAAATTTGGTCCTTCGGAACTATTTGAATTGCTATCAAGCTAAAATAAATTTGTATCCATATAATCAAAAGGCGCTATTCTTTTTGTAGAAATGTACAAAAAGGATGGCGTTTATTTTGATTTTTTGATTCAAAGCACTTAGGTACAAGGATAATTTAATTTACATAGGATAAAAGAAGATTTATTATTCAATTAAATTGCAATGAAAATAGATATACGCTGTGAACTATTATATAGTGTAGATAGGAATAACAAAAAGGGGGATTACATATGTGGAAGCGATTTGTAGCGATTGGTGATAGTTTTACCGAGGGCATAGGGGATGAAGTTGAGGGAATAGCATTAAAAAGCTGGGTAGATCATTTTGTTCAACTTTGTGTAAACGATATGGAATATGCTAATTTTGCAAAGCGTGGGTTAGTAACTAAAGAAATTCGCTCACAGCAATTGGAAAAGGCATTAACGTTTAATCCAGATTTAGTTAGTCTAATTGCAGGTGCAAACGATGTTTTAAAAGGACGTTGGAATCATCAAGAATATAAGAACGATATGGAATTTATGATAGATACATTAAGTAAAACAGATGCTGATATTATTATAGCAAACCTTCCAGATTTTACAGTTCGGCTTCCATTTTCTTCTGAAAAAAAACAAATGTTAAAAGAACAATTATTAGAGGTTAACGAAGTTATACTTTCACTGAGTAGAGAGTATAAGCTTCATCATGTTGACTGTTGGAATCATCCATTAGTTAATGATAATTCGCTTTGGTCTACGGATTTAATTCATCCAAACTCAAAAGGATATGTAAAAGTTGCTGAATTAATTCATAGTAGTTTACCTGTACATGACTCTTCTAAATAAGATTTAGAGTGAATGAATCCCCAGTCGCATACAGCACAGGGGTTTTGATCCAAAATAGAAGGATATACAGCGTCTATAAATTAAACTTTAATTAATTCTTTTATATTGTATACACTTTGTTATTTTTTGTTGAAGGACCCTTAGAATAAGGGTCCTTTTTTGTATTAAATATCTACAAAAAGGATAAGAGCGAGGAACCTAAACAAAAAGATATTTTAAATAATAGTGTTAAATAGATCCGCTACTTTTGTTTGTAAGAATCTTAAAATCTTCTCCTTCGAATGTAACTTGATCATAAATCAATTTTTTTTGTAAATGTGGAACAATTTCATTACTTACACTGTCTATTAAGCGTTACAACATTTTTTATTTAATAGATCAAGAAAGGAATAAACATTTTTAACTAAGGGAGAAGATTGAATTGAAAAAATTATGGATGCTGCTTTTCTTTTGTTTTGCAGTTATATTGGTAGGATGTAATAAAAACGAATCGCCAAAACAAGCATTTGAAGAATATGTAAATTTATGGAATGATAGAAAATTTGCAAATATGTATGATCATTTATCAGAACATGCCCAAAAAGCAATTTCTAAAAAGGAATTCACAGAGAAATATCAAAAAATTTATGAAGGTATTGGCGTTAAGAATTTAAAAGTTAATACGAAAGCAGAAAATGCTAAAGATAAAGAAGTTTTTCTTTTTGAAGTTAAGATGGATACGGATGGAGGAAAAGCTTCATTTATCCATGAAGCAAAACTTGTGAAAGAAAAAGAATCTTGGAAAATAGATTGGACACCAGACTTCATTTTTCCAGCTATGAAAAAAGATTACAAAGTACGTATGCAAATAGAACAAGGAAAACGTGGAGAAATATATGATCGAAATGGGAAAGCTCTTGCAACGAATGGTAAAGCGACTGAGGTTGGAATTATTCCAGAGAAACTAGGCGAAACGGCAGTGCAAACAAAAGAAATAGTAGCACAATTACTTGATATGTCTATAGAAGAGGTCGATCAGAAGCTTACAGCGAAATGGATAAAACCAGACTCCTTTGTACCAATTGGTATTTTAAAAGAAGGAACTAGACAGAATGATTATATTGAATTAGAAGGAGTATCATCTCGCCCAGTAAATATTCGGACGTATCCATTAGGAGAAGCGGCCGCACACTTAACTGGTTATATAGGAAAGGTGAATGCAGAGGAGTTAAAATCGCTTCAAAAAAAAGGGTATCAAGCAGATGATTTAGTAGGTAAGGCAGGTTTAGAGAAAGTATTAGAGAATAAATTGCGTGGTGAAAAAGGTGGACGCGTATTTATAGAAGATGAGAATGGAAAAGAGATTAAAAATGTAGCGAAAAAAGAAGCAAAAGAAGGGGAAAACGTTACGTTAACAATTGATGCTGCAATTCAAGAAAAAATCTTTAATGAGATGAAAAATGAGGCAGGATCTAGTGCAGCTGTCAATCCTAAAACGGGTGAAACTATTGCACTTGTAAGTAGCCCTGCTTATAATCCAAATACATTAGTTAGAGGCGCGTCAAAAGCCCAACGAGAAGCATGGAATAACGACTCGAAACTACCAATGATGAATCGTTTCACACAAGCATTTGTACCAGGTTCCGTATTTAAAACGATTACTGGTGCAATTGGTTTGGAAACAAACACTATAAACCCTAAGGAAGAATTTAAAATTCAAGGATTAAAGTGGGCAAAAGATTCATCTTGGGGAAATTATTATGTAACACGTGTGAAGGAAGCTAGTCCAATTGATTTTGATAAGGCAATGAAGTACTCTGATAATATTTATTTTGCTCAACAAGCTTTGAAAATGGGAAAAGATCAGTATGTAAATGAATTTAAGAAATACGGATTTCATGAAAAATTACCAATCGAATATGAATTTCCTATTTCAATCATTGCAAGAGATGGGATAAAAAATGATATTCAACTAGCAGACACGGGATATGGACAAGGACAAGTATTAATGACACCACTTCATTTAGCATTAACGTATGCACCGATTGTGAATGAAGGGAATATTCCGTCGCCTCATCTTTTAAAAGAAGCAAAAGTAGCGGGGAATTGGAAAGAAAATGTGGTTTCTAAAAAGAATCAAGAGATATTAAAGAGCGCATTAATAAAAGTCATTAATGACCCTGATGGCGCGGGGAGAATTGCTAAGGTTGATGGTATAACTCTTGCTGGTAAAACTGGTACAGCAGAACTGAAGGAGTCGAAAGAAGCAGACGGAAAAGAACTTGGATGGTTTGCAGCTTTTGATGCAAATGCGCCCGACATGATCGTTACCATGATGATCGAAGATGTAAAAGGAAGAGGGGGGAGTAACGTACCAGCTGAAAAAATAAAACATATTTTCCAAAAATAATAATCAATTATAAAGTAAAATCTTTTACTGTATTCATTGTTTGCCTAACACAAAGGTATAAATCATGCAAAACAAAGTATAAGTAAGCTTCGAAAAAGCATTCTTCTTAATCGAGAATGCTTTTTTGTTGTGGGTGTAGAAAGTTGATACCCCATTCCCATCTTTATTTTCATTTTTGAAAGGGTGAGATTGCTGACAGTAAATAGAAGAGGTGAACAAATTGAAATGGACAAGTTTTAAACTAAAAAACCAGTTATTTAGTAAAACATAAATAGAGCATACAAATAAGTATGCTCTAAAAAAATATAGTACAAGTAGAGTGTTGCGTGAAATTCAAAAATAATAATCAGATTTTTATGAGTGTATTTTTAACATTGTATGCGTTACTTGTTTTTAGGAGCCTGTCATATAAGAGAAAATATAGCTGATTATTTTATGAAAGTAATGGCACACCTATATCTTTTTTAGAGAATTTTTTTATCAAAAAAAGATAAACAATGGAACAAATACAACTTGTATCTTGTCTATATATTGAAACCATAATAAAAGAGAGGGTAGTTTTATGTTTATTCAAATAAGTTCGAGGTGTGGAAATGGAACAGAAGTTTATTGAAAAATGTAATCATGATGAGCTTGACTATGTTATAAACGATTATTGGCAAGATGTATGGAATTATTCATTTATTATTACGAAAGATCCACACTTATCAGATGATATCACGCAAGATGTATTTATAAAGGTATTTAAAAACTGGAATTCATTTCGAAAGGAGTCATCTATTAAAACGTGGATATTAAAAATTACAAGAAATACGGCAATAAACTATTTGAAATCTTCTTATTTTAAAAGGATATCTTTAATAGGATTTTTTAGTGACGATAAGCAATCTCCATCGGCAGAACGTGAATTTTTTAAGCAAGAGGAAATGAATGAAGTGTGGGAGGTTGTATTAAAACTACCTAAAAAACACCGTGAAATAATAATTTTAGACGCAAAATATGAATTATCTTATGAAGAAATGGCTGAAACACTAGGAGTATCCATTGGAACTGTAAAATCTAGATTAAGCCGAGCAAGAAGTAAGGTTTCAAAATTAATAGGGGAGGGTAGTAGTGATGAACAATAAACAAAATCCTGACTGGTATAAACAATTAAAAAAAGGCCCAATGGAGAATCGTAACGATGAAGAAGAGTTTATTTTTAAAATAAAGCAGTCTATATATGAAAATAATGAAGCGGATCTTGTAAAACATAAAAGACCGTTTCGTAAAAAAGCTCTGCCTATTATAGTTGTTTTTGTTTGTACAATGTTATTTGTTATCGTTCAACAACCATGGCTTGATGATAATAAATCACCGGTCCAAAGTAGTACACAAATTAAGCCTAAAACTAAAGATGAATCTGCTCAAGATCCAACATTAAAACAATTTATGAATGAATTATATCAAAGTACAAATTCAAAAAATGAAAATGACTTGTATAGAGCGTTAAATGATGAAGTTCTATTTAAAGGGAAGAGTTATAAGAAGGATGAATTGAAATTTGATGAAGATATTTTTCATGAGTTGCAAGTTGCTCTTACCATGGGGGGAGAATTTACAAATGATACAAAGCAAGCATACAAAGTACCAAGTGGATTGACAGAAAGTAACGAACCAAAGCAAGCGCATTATATATATGCAACTGTTACTGGAAATAAAACGAAAATTTTAGCTGAACCAAAGCGAGAATCACAAGTTTTATACGAAGTATCTAATGAAATGGTAAAAGCTTGGATTCCAGAAAAAGTGCAGAATAATGGATATATAAAAGTATCGACAATTAGCGGTAATACTGGATATGTACAAAAAGAGTATGTTTTAACTGATATTAAATATTCTTTCATGTTCGCAAAGGATCATGAAGGTAAATGGAAAATAACGAATATAGATTCTATATGGTAAAGAGGAAGGTTCACTTTAATGAACCTTCCTCTATGTTTTTATTCTCTTATTGAAGAGTATTCCAGTACTCTAAAATTTCTGAGGTAACGAGAGCAGCAATATTTTTTTCTGAATTACTACCAGGAATAACGACAGAAACGGCAATTTGTGGATCTTCGGTAGGAGCATATGCAATGAAAAGAGAATGGTTTATCATTCTTTCTTGCTCATTCGGAGCACCTGTTATGCCTGTTTTACCTGCGACATGAAAGGGTAAGTTTTTAATTTCCTCTATATTTTGGCTCATCCCACCTTGCACGACACTCCAAAATTTCACCGGGTAACGATTTGAACTTTCTAAAATTGGTTTAAACTTTTTGGTTTCCTTACCATTTTGATCAATAATAGCACTTACAATTTGAGGTTTATATTTATCACCTTTACTTGCTAAAGTTGCTGCATATTGAGCAAGTTGAAGAGGAGTGTGTACTTCATTTCCTCCCCAAGAGGCATTTAATAAGGCGGAGATACCATTTTCAAACTTGTTTGTTGGATGAAATTCATATTGTCCGTCTTCTTCAAAAGGTAAATCAATCCCGGTTTTAGAACGAAGGCCGAATTGCTTTAAATACTCTGTCCATATATGTGCAACTTTTTCTATATTCCCATTATTTTGGTTGAATAAGGGTAGCGCTACTTTTGCTGTCATAAATGTGTTAGATGAATTAATGATGGCCTGCCTCGGTGTAATCTCACCTGTTGGCGTTCCAGGTGCATTCGTAATGTTATTTTGATTATCATATTGAAAAGTACCTTTATCTAAATAAGTATCTTCAGGTTGAAAAAGCTTTTCGTTTAATCCAATTAAAATAGTAAGTGGCTTTATAGTTGAGGCCATATTTACATAAGATTCACCATACTTTAATTTTTGAATTGCTTTATTTTGCGAAAGTGATTTGATGTTTTCTTTTTTAGATGATACTTGTTCATATAATGTATTTGGATCAAACACTGCTGAATTGGCCATAGTTAAAATTGCGCCAGTTTTCACATCGGTTACCACAACATAACCAGTATTAACATCAGTTATTTTCTTGATTTGAGATCTTAATGCTTCCTCTGTTTTTTGCTGCAACTTAGAGTCTAAAGCTAGCCGGATATCTTTTCCTTTTTGTACTTTTTGCATGTTCCATAAGAACTTTTTATTATTCATTTTAAAAATAAGAGTTTTTCCGGGTTTTCCTTTTAAATCATTTTCATATTGCAGCTCAATCCCGCTTTTTCCAACGGGTACATTAAGGTCATTTTCTACATACCCAATTACCTGTGAACTAATTTCACGTTTAGGATAATATCGAATCACTTCATCTTTTATTATTACATTATTGGGTTTGTTTTTGTTTATGAATGCAAGTTCATTCTCAGTTATATCAGAGTATAAAGGTATATCATTCATAGTTTGCTTTTTACAAGATTGTTGTAATTGAGATTTTATGTCCTCTGTAGAAATGTCATGTTGAAACTCGCTTGAAAATTGATTGGAAAAAGCTAATGTGTTTGCTGTATCTTGTTTCGATAGCTTCTCATCATTAAAAGTGCAATATAGAGACTTAACTTTCTTATTTGTAGCTAGTATTACACCATTTTTATCAAGTATTTGTCCTCTTTCGGCCGAAGAAGTTTCGATAGTAATTGAAAAGAAATGGCTTTTTAACAAAATTATTAATATCAAACCTACAATAGAAAGAATCGCTATAAATCTCCATCTTTTTATTTTTGTATGTAACATAAAACCCTCCCTTTTTAGCTTATTTCATCTTATAGTTAATTATTTTTTTTGTAAATGTGGAACAACTTTATTATTTAGGTTGTCTATTAAGTATGACAGCATGAAGAAAGGAATAATCAGTATGAAAAGTTTTTAGCAAATCTATATGTAAGTTTTATATGGGCCAGTATATAGTTTAGCATTTCTAATGCTAGCGACAAAAAATAGAGAGAAAACAGGAAAGGAGAGTTATGAATTACGTAGCTAAACGAAAAGGGATGGGTGCTAACAAGGATTTAGCAAAAAAGTCGAAACGATATTTATAATCGGTCAACGGTATATAACATATAAGGAATTAAATGGAGGATTTATGGAAAAACAAAAAGGAAAGAACAAGACGTATATATCTATACGATTAAATATAATGTTCCTTTGCATATTTTTATTATTTTCAGCTATTATTATGCAGCTAGGAAAAGTGCAAATCGTAGAGGGAGAGGCATATAAGAATCAAGTAGAAAGTAGTCAAAATGCAACAACTAGCATTCCAGTTCCACGTGGACAAATACTAGATCGAGAAGGGAAAACAGTTGTTAATAATAAATCCCTTCGTACGATTACGTATACAAGGGTAAAGGGAATTACTAGTGAAGCTATTTTAAAAACAGCAAAAGACTTGGCAAAAGTACTTGAAATGCCTGAACAAGAAATAAATAAATTAACAGATATCGATAAAAAAGATTTTTGGATGCAGTTGAATACGAAACGTGCGGAGACAATGATTACGAAAAAAGATATAGAAAAGTTTAAAGAAAAGGGAGTAGAGGGAAAAGAGTTAGATAAAAAAATAGAAGACTTAAGACGAAGTCGCGTTACAGAAGTAGAATTGGCAGAATTAACAGCACAAGATTTAAAGGTGTTAGCTATTAAAAGTAAAATGAGCGCAGGTTATCAACTGACACCACAAATTATAAAAAAAGATGTAACAGATCAAGAGTATGCACGAATCAGTGAAAATCTTGCGGAGTTTCCTGGGGTAGATGCAACGGTTGATTGGGAGCGCAATTATGTAAATGGTGATTTATTTCGTTCCGTGTTAGGTAATATTACGAGTAGCGAAGAAGGTCTGCCAAAAGAAAATTTAGATTCTTATTTAGTACGCGGATATAACCGTAATGATCGTGTAGGGAAAAGTTATATTGAACAACGATATGAAGATGTGCTACACGGCACAAAAGCAGAAGTGAAAAACATTGCAGATAAATCAGGAAATATTATAAACACAGAAATAATTTCTAAAGGAAAAAGTGGTAATAGTTTAACATTAACGATTGATATGGAATTACAAAAGAAAGTGGAAGAAAGTTTAGAGAAAAATTTGAGAGCTTTTAAGAGTTCAGAGCCACTATTGGACCGAGCTTTTGTTGTTATGACGAATCCGAATAACGGACAGATTTTATCTATGGCAGGCAAAAGGATAGTAGAAAAAGAAGGGAAAATGGAAATCGAGGATTTGGCATTAGGTAATATGACAACTTCATATGAACTAGGATCAGCTGTAAAAGGTGCTACTTTATTAACTGGATATGAGACAGGTGCAATACAACCAGGAGATCAATTTTATGACGCACCGATGAAATTTAAGGGAACACAAGCTAAGAAATCGTGGAATGTATCCGGATTTGGTAATATTAATGATTTACGAGCGCTACAAGTATCTTCGAATGTATACATGTTCCAGACAGCTTTAAAAATTGCGGGCGTTAATTACGTACCAAATGGTTCATTGGATATAAAACAAGAAGCATTTAATACGATGCGCTATTATTTTAAACAATTTGGATTAGGCGTGCCAACAGGAATTGATTTACCGAATGAAATAATTGGCCAAACTAGAAAAGTAGATAGTCAGCCTGGGTTTTTACTAGATTTTTCTATCGGTCAGTATGATACGTATACGCCGTTGCAATTAGCACAATATATTTCAACGATTGCTAATGGAGGTTATAGAATGCAACCTCAAATTGTACAAGAAATACGAGAGCAATCAATAAAAGAAGAGGTTGGCAAAGTTATTCGTTCTATAGAGCCTGTCGTATTAAATCGAATTGATATGAAGACAGAACATATTAATCGAATAAAAGAAGGCTTTAGGTGGGTATTCCAAGAAGGTGATGGAACTGGTGTGAAGTATTTCAAAAATGCTCCATACAAGCCAGCAGGGAAGACAGGGACAGCTCAAACTGTATATGGTGGAGATGATCCAATTGGTAGAAATGCGAAAGGAGAACGTATGGAATGTTACAACTTAACGTTAGTTGGATATGCTCCATATGATAATCCAGAAGTAGCCTTTTCTGTAGTAGTTCCGTGGCTTCATAACGATAAAAGTGGAATTAATTCTATAATTGGAAAAGAAGTTTTAGATGTATATTTTGATTTGAAAAAGCAACGTATGCATGGTGAAGCTACTAATACAGATAATCTGAATCAAATTCAGTAAAACTTGTACACTTCTCTAAGCGAAAGAGATTCTGTTTATATAAAGGTCTTTATAAATAAAGATAAGATTTGAAATAAGAGATAGCGACGAGCATTGTTGCTATCTCTTATTTTGTTAATGACTCTCATACTAGTTAAAAATGTTTAAAAGTTTATGGAACAAAATTGTTTCGGTGATTGTCTAGTATGTGTAAGTAAAAAATGGTTAAGAACTTGAAAGGAATGATGATTTTGAAAAACAAGAGGATGCTAAAGATAGGAATATGCGTTGGTATATTAGGTTTAAGTATTTCAAGTCTACAAGCTTTTACAGGAGGGGCATCACAAGTTGCAGCGAAAGAAAAGACAGAACCAGTTAAACATAATAATCATGCGACGTATAAAGACTTTTCTCAACTTGAGAAAAAATTCGATGCTCGATTAGGTGTGTATGCAATAGATACTGGTACAAATCAAACAATCTCTTATCGATCTAACGAAAGGTTTGCTTTTGCATCAACCTACAAGGCGTTAGCAGCAGGGGTATTACTACAGAAAAACTCTACTGAAAAATTAAATGAAGTTGTTACTTATACAAAAGAAGACTTAGTGGATTATTCACCTGTTACTGAGAAACATGTAGATACTGGAATGACACTAGGAGAAATTGCTGAGGCTGCTGTTCGTTACAGTGATAATACTGCAGGGAACATTTTATTTCATAAAATAGGCGGACCGAAAGGATATGAAAAAGCGCTTAGACAGATTGGGGATCGGGTTACTAAGTCTGATCGCCTTGAAACAGAATTAAACGAGGCTATTCCAGGAGACAATCGTGACACTAGTACGGCGAAAGCAATTGCTACGAACCTTAAGGATTTTACAGTCGGAAATGCGCTTCCAGATCAAAAGCGTAACATTCTGACAGATTGGATGAGAGGAAATGCTACAGGAGATAAACTTATTCGTGCGGGAGTACCAAAGGACTGGATAGTTGGAGATAAATCAGGAGCTGGAAGTTATGGGACACGAAATGATATCGCTATCGTTTGGCCGCCGAATAGAGCACCAATTATTATCGCAATTTTATCCAGTAAAGATGAGAAAGAGGCTACCTATGATAATCAACTCATTGCAGAGGCAGCTGAAGTTGTTATTAATGCTCTAAGGTGATAGGTTCTCAATTTTTTTAAGTAATGTAATTGAAAATAAGAATGTGGAAAGCGATTCTTTTTAATGTGAAAGAGTCGCTTTTTGTATTTTTAAATAGTACATATATAAGTGGAAAATTATTATTTCATGGACTATTTATTACGATATAGTAAATGAGAGGGAGTATTTAAGAGAAATATTTCTATATAGATATGTAATTTAAAATAGTTTTCACATGATGAAAACCTTGGAGGATAGGCTTTATATAGCTTACTTAGTTTCACAAAAAACTTAAATAATCGTACATTATGATTATGAATTACATAGAAAGAAATAATATTAACTAATGGAATATTTTCTTAGTTTTAGGTATATTATAATTGACCGAATGAGTATATCGGTCAATTAGTGCTATTTTTAAAATTGTAAATCTATACTCATCACGTTAATGGAATTGATTCCATTAACTATGGGTTTGAAAGGAATTGACTACTAATAATGACTTGGATCCTATAAACAGTTCGAGGTGAAATATCTATTAGTTTCTGTGTGCGGTCTATTAACAATAATTTCATAGTGTTTAAATGGGAAAAAGGATAACGGATTAGGAGGAAATATTTTTGTAGTAGATTTTGAAATTTAATGGTTACGTGTTAGGGGGAACGATTGAAAATTGATATTTCGATAAATATCTTTACATTAGCAGTAGATTTAAAAAGAAGTGTAAATCTTTATACTGGGTGGCAGAAAATATGAATTTAACCAATTATTTTTATAGTATTTGTTATGTTTGTGGTTTGTAAAGAAGAAATTAATAGGATAACTCATGATTAGATTTTAGTTATAACAATTTATACACATACTGTTTAGCGTATTCGTACACTTTAATTAAGTATAGGAAGTTATAGCATGAGAGAAATTACATAGTAGGTGCGACACTAAGTATAAAGAAGCTGATGTAATAATGAAATGACGAGAAAAATGTGTGAAGTGAGGAATTGTGATGGAAAGTACAAAAAAGAAAAATGTTAATACATTTAAAAAAATTTCGCAAGCGATTTTGATTATTATTGGAGCATTAATAACGGCGTATGGATTAGAGGCTGTACTAATTCCTAATAACGTCTCAGATGGTGGTGTAACAGGTATTAGTATTGTTAGCTCTCAGCTATTTGGGTTACCATTAGGTATTTTAATTGGATTAATTAATATACCATTTGTTTGGTTAGGTTATAAACAAATTGGTAGAGGATTTGCAATGTATTCAGTTATTGGTATTGTATCACTTGCAATAGGTACTGTGGTCATGCATAATGTGCCTACAATTATTGAAGGAGATACATTGTTAGTTACTGTTGTTGGTGGTGTTATTATCGGATTTGGTATGGGATTGGCTCTTCGTAATGGCGGAGCATTAGATGGAATTGATATGCTAGCGGTATTGTTGTCTAGAAGATTACCGTTTGGAACAAGTGATCTAATCTTGTTTTTAAATATGTTCGTATTTATTTTTGTGTCAACAGTATTTGGTCTTCAAGGTGGAATTTTATCTGCGATAGCTTACTTTATTGCTTCTAAAGTAATTCATATCATTGAAGTGGGATTAAGTGGATCTAAAACGTTTAAAATTGTTACAAAAGAACCTAAATTAATGATAGACGCAATATGGGAACGTCTCGGAAGAAGTGCAATCTATAGTGAAATTTATGGAGGTTCTTCGAAAGATGCTTATAAGGAAGTTAGCTGTGTTATCAGTCGTTTAGAAGAAAATAAAATGAAGGAACTTATTCAAGAAATTGATGAAAATGCCTTTGTTACTGTATATGATGTTGCGGAAGTAAAAGGCGGAAACTTTAAAAAGCAAGATATTCATTAGGAGTAATCACCGAGATAAATATTTTATACAAAGTTGATTATGGAAAGAAATTTGGTATGTATTAAGTGGTACAACTGCAAGATATAAATGTAGTTTTTTGATTGCTGAATACTTGAGTATTATTATGGGATTTTAATGAATATCATGTGATATTTGATCATTTAACGATAAATTTATGAACAAATATGTTAATGTGTTTCTAATTAATCAAGGTAAGTAGTACTAAAACTAATATTAATATATTTGTTTGAACTCAAAAAGCCGAAATTCCTTTACATAGGAATTTCGGCTTTGATGTTATATCATAAAGTTACGATTAAAATGGAACCTGGCATGTATACTTCATCATAAGTATATAAGTTCTTCAGTTCATTAATTAGAAACTTGTCCGTAACTACCAAAACTAAATTGTTACCCCTTTTAAAAAAATCTAGTGGATTGTTTAGTGACAATTGTAGTACTAATTAAGATTTTAGGAGGAAATATGAACAAAAAGATTAAAAGAATCATATTATTTATTGTTACTTTAATTGGTATGAGTATTTTTTTATATGTACAGAACAATATAATAAGTATTACTAAAGTTAATATAAAATCTACTAAAATTCCTTCTACTTTTAAGGGTTTTAAAATTCTACAAATTTCAGATTTACATAATAAAAAATTTGGCGACAATCAAGAAACTTTAATTCAAAAAGTAAAAGGTGAAAATCCGGATATTATTGTTATTACAGGTGATCTAATTGACAGTAAATCATATGATGCAGAAGTAAGTATGGAATTAATACGAGAACTTGTAAAGGAGTATCCAATGTATTTTGTCACAGGAAACCATGAAAAATGGTCAGGAAAATATAATGATTTGGAGAAAGAGTTGAAGAAACACCATGTTACTGTTTTAAGAAATGAACATATAACCATTCAAAAAGAGGAACAAAAAATAAATTTACTTGGTATTGATGATCCGGAATTTGTAATTGGAAACCGTGATGAAGGAAGTGTTGTCAAAGATGAAATTTCAAAAGTGAAATTTGAAATGCAGCCGGATACATTTAATGTATTACTATCACATAGGCCTGAATTTTTGACAGAGTATGCTGATGAACAAATAGATTTAGTGTTATCGGGGCATGCTCATGGAGGACAAGTTAGATTGCCATTTATCGGAGGATTAGTTGCTCCGAATCAAGGTATATTCCCTACATATACAGCCGGTTTATATGAAAAACAAAATACATCTATGGTAGTGAGTAGAGGCTTAGGCAATAGTGTCATTCCGCAAAGAATTTTCAATAGGCCAGAACTTGTAGTCGTACAGTTAAATTGAACTGTACGATTTTTTGTATAGAAAAAATAAATAGAGCATATGCAATTTATACAAGTTAACATTACAATTTTGTTAAAAATTTTCTACGTTACATAAAGTAACAAAATTTGACCCGGAGAGTTTGTTATAGTGTAAATAATCAAAAAACTTAAAATTTGTCGAGTGAAAATTGTGATAAGTAATTCACGTAAAAAACTTAAAGGGGTGTACACATGCATAAAGAATATGAGATTGAAGAATATACGGCGATTGAGGAACAAATACACTATTATTGTAAATGTTTATTAGTTAGTCATCCTGATCAAATTATAAAGTATTTAGAAAAAAGGTTAGAAAAATATGCAGAAACATTACAATATGCACATTTATATCCTGACACAGTTATTTTACCGTTACAGCAGTTAGTTATCGAATATTCTTTAGATGTTGCTAGAATTAGAAAGTATATGAATTTAAAAACGTAAAGTAAAATATATAATGTAAATGAAACAGAGTCGACTTTAAGAAATGATATTCTAATGTCGACTCTGTTTCATTGTTTAAGATTGAAAATACATACTAATCAATGAAGTTTGACATATAATTACGCAAGAGTAAAATAAAAGTGAGTACTCACTCATTTTTAGAAAAGGGGGAATAAAACGTGCAGCAACCTTCCATTATTTTGCGGACTGTGTCAAAAAGTTTTGGGAAAAAAGAAGTGTTACACAATCTTTCGTTGCAAGTTGAAAGAGCAGAGATATTTGGTTTAGTGGGGCCTTCAGGTTCAGGGAAAACGACTCTTATTAAATTGATTGCAGGTATTAATGAGGCAACAGAAGGTGAAGTGTTTGTTTACAATACGAACATGCCTAATTTAAATGAAATGAAAAAAATTGGTTATATGGCTCAGGCTGATGCGTTATACGAAGAACTATCAGCATATGAAAATGCAGATTTTATTGCAACAATGTATGGATTAAAGGGAAAGCATAAAAAAGAAAGAATACAAGAGGTTTTTGACCTTGTTCAATTATCACAACATATGAAAAAACAAGTACAGCATTTTTCAGGTGGGATGAAGAAGCGTTTATCATTAGCGATAGCACTCCTTCATGAACCTGAAATATTAATTTTAGATGAACCGACAGTCGGGATAGATCCGCTGCTTAGAAAAACGATCTGGGAAAAATTTTATGATCTTAAAAAGAAAGGTACTACCATTATTGTAACAACGCACATTATGGATGAAGCTGAGTTTTGTGAGCGCCTAGGGTTGATTAGAGAAGGAAAGCTAGTTGCGACTGGAACGCCTGAAGAATTGAAAAAGCGGGTATCATCAGGACGGATTGAAGATGTCTTTTTGCTGGAAGAGGTGGCCCTATCATGAGAGTTACTGGTGTAATCATTCGTATTATTCGCCAATTTTTTCGAGATAAGCGTTCGTTAGCGATGATGTTTGGAGCACCTATGTTATTACTTTGGTTATTGTCGCTAGTGTTTACACAAAAAGATTATGTTCCGCATATTGCAGTTGTTGATATGCCAGCTCAGGTAGTAAAAGTGATGGAAAATCAGGAAGCGACAATTTATGAATATAGTAAAGAAAAGGCATTGTCTGATTTGGAAAAACAAAAGATAGATGCAGTAATTCATTTAGAAAGTGGAAAAATGCATGTTGTATTAGAAGGTAGTGATTCATCAAAAAATCGTGCTGTACTTCAAGTTTTACAAAAGAGTACAGAGAAGAACGATGTATCGATTATGAAACCTGAAGTGAATTATTTACATGGTTCTAAAGATTTTACAATGTTTGATGGGCTTGGTCCTGTATTAATCGGTTTTTTTACATTTTTCTTTGTATTCATTTTATCTGGAGTGTCTTTCGTAAGAGAACGTTTAAGTGGTACTCTAGAAAGGTTATTATCAACTCCGGTACGAAGATGGGAAATAGTTGTAGGATATATTATCGGTTTTGGAATCTTTGCATTTATACAATCCTTTATAATCGTAAGTTTTTCAGTTTATATATTAGACTTATATGTAGCTGGCTCTATATGGCTAACGCTACTTATTACATGTATGCTTTCTTTAACTGCATTAACTTTAGGGACGTTTTTATCGGCATACGCAAATAATGAATTTCAAATGATCCAGTTTATACCGCTTGTTATTGTGCCACAAATTTTCTTTTCTGGTTTGTTTCCAATTGAATCTATGAATAAGTGGCTCCAAATGTTGGGGAAATTATTTCCGCTCACATATGGCGCTGACGCAATGAGACAAGTGATGATTCGAAATCAAGGGTTTACAGAAATTGCATTAGATCTTACTGTATTACTACTTTTTTCTTTGTTATTTGCAATAGGAAATGTATTTGCATTAAAGAAACATCGAAAAATATAATGATGATACAAAGGAGCATAATAAATGAAGAAGGATTGGCTAGAAGAATTAATAGCCGCAACAAATACGGATAAACGAAATGAACGTCAAATGCGTATATTAGAGGCGGCTGTTGATATGTTTGGTGAAAAAGGATATGCTGCAACTTCAACAAGTGAAATTGCAAAGCGTGCTGGTGTAGCGGAAGGAACAATCTTCCGCTACTATAAAACGAAAAAGGATTTATTGTTAGCGGTCGTCATGCCGACATTAACAAAGTTTGCTGCACCATTTTTCGTACAAGCCTTCGCAAAGGAAATATTTAAATCGGAATATGAATCGTATGAAGGGCTACTAAGAGTTGTTATTCATAATCGTTTTGAATTTGCAAAAAAGCACTTTCCAATGATAAAAATATTAATTCAAGAAGTGCCATTTCAACCGGAACTGAAAAATGAAATACAACATTTAGTAGAAACAGAGTTACTTTCACATTTTAAAAAGTTGATTGTAAAGTTTCAAGAAGAAGGGGAAATTATTGAAATGCCTCCATCTTCTGTATTACGTCTTACTTTAACAGCTGTATTAGGATTACTATTAACACGTTTTTTATTATTGCCTGAGGAAAAATGGGATGATGAATTGGAAATTGAAAATACGATTCAATTTATATTGTACGGATTAACCCCACGGAGGTAATGTGATGCGCCAATTTGCTAAGCCGAAAATTGTTGTTAGTAAATGTTTAGAATTTGATGCATGTCGTTATAATGCAGAGATGATTCCAGATGTAACAATACGAAATTTGCAGCCATTTGTTACATTTATCCCAGTTTGTCCAGAAGTAGAAATTGGTTTAGGAATTCCTCGAGAAACGATACGAATGATAGAAGAAAATGGTGTGAATAGACTAGTACAACCGTCGACGCGGGAAGATGTAACTGGAGAAATGGAGCGATTTTCAAATGTCTTTTTACAAACGATATCTGATGTAGATGGCTTTATATTAAAGAATCGTTCGCCAAGTTGTGGTACGCGTGATGTGAAAATTTATTCTGGTTTTGAAAAAGCGCCAGCAAAAGGAAAAGGATCTGGCTTATTTGGCGGAGCAGTAATAAAAAAATTTCCACATCTTCCAATTGAAGAAGAAGGTAGATTGTCGAATTTTATTATTAGAGAACATTTCTTTACAAGGTTATTTACAATCGCATATTACAAAATGATTAAATATAATAAAAATATGAAAGACCTTGTATCGTTTCAGTCGGACAATAAATATTTATTTATGGCATATAATCAGGTAAAACAAAAGGAATTAGGGCGTATTATCGCAAATCAAAAAAATGAAAAGATTGAAATTGTATTTGATAAATATGAGAAGACTCTATATGAATTATTTATGCGAACACCTCGCTATACATCGAATGTAAATGTATGTGAGCATATTTTCGGATATTTTAAAACAAAGCTGAAAAAACAAGAAAAAGATCATTTTTTAGATTTGATACAAAAATATAAAGAAAAGAAAATCCCGCTTAGTAGTCTACTGGCAATTTTAAAATCATGGGCCCTTCGATTTGATGAAAAGTATTTATTAAGACAAACATATTTCGAACCATACCCTGAAGCTTTAGTAGAGATTTCAGATTCGGGAAAAGGTAGAGATTACTAAACAATAAATTACATAATTCGACAAGAAAACTCCTATGTTGTTGTAGAACAATGTAGGAATTTTTTTGTGCATTAGTACAGAATCTGTTTTAAAATTAAGTTATGACAGAATTATAACAATTATCTAACTAATATTCTTGTCTTTAAGTAGTAACGATTGTAGTAGAAACTCGCACGCTGTCGAAACTCAATATTCGATAAGGGGTGTGTAGCGGAATGGAATTTACTCTAACTCGCGAAAAACAAATGATTAAAGAAATGGTACGTGACTTTGCTGAAAAGGAAATCGCACCGAAAGCTGTGTATTATGACAAAACTGCGGAATTTCCATATGAAACATTTCAAAAAATGGGCGAACTAGGATTATTAGGCATCCCATTCCCTGAAGAGTATGGAGGTTCAGGTGGCGATACTGTATCGTACGCGTTAGCAGTTGAAGAAATTGGTCGTGCTTGTGGTGGCACAGGATTAAGTTACGCTGCAACAATTTCATTAGGTGCTTCACCAATTTATTATTTCGGTACAGAAGAACAAAAACAGAAATATTTAATTCCAATGGCATCAGGTAAAACGTTAGGTGCTTTCGGATTAACTGAGCCGAACGCTGGATCTGATGCAGGTGGTACACAAACGAAAGCTGTATTAGATGGTGATGAATATGTAATTAGTGGTGAAAAGTGTTGGATTACAAATGCAGAGTATGCAAATACAATTATTGTAACCGCTGTCAACGGCGTTGAAGACAATGGTAGAAAACGCATTTCGGCATTTATTGTACCGACTACAAGTGAAGGATTAACGATCACAAGTCCTTACGATAAAATGGGTGTTCGTGCTTCTAATACATGTGAAATCGTACTTGATGGTGTACGTGTACCGAAAGAAAATATTCTTGGTGATGTAAATAAAGGATTTAAACAATTCTTATATACACTTGATGGAGGACGTATTTCAATCGCAGCATTAGCAGTAGGTATTGCACAATCTGCATTTGAACGTGCACTGCAATATGCGAAAGAACGTCAACAATTCGGAAAATCAATCTCTAATTTCCAAGCGATTCAATTTAAATTAGCTGATATGGCGACTGAAGTAGAGCTAGCGCGTAATTTAGTACATAAAGCAGCTTGGTTAAAAGATAACGATAAACCTTTCGGTAAAGAAGCGGCTATGGCAAAACTTTTCGCATCTGAAGCAGCAAGCCGTATTGCAAATCATGCAGTACAAATTCATGGTGGATATGGCTATATGCGTGAATATGAAGTGGAACGACATATTCGTGATGCGAAACTATTAGAAATTGGTGAAGGAACTTCTGAAATTCAACGTCTCGTAATTGCTAGACATTTAGGATGTAGATAAAAGGGAGGAATCACTATGTTTCAAAAAATATTAATTGCTAATCGCGGGGAAATCGCAGTTCGTATTATGAAAACTTGTCAAAAACTTGGCATTCGCACTGTTGCTATTTATTCTGAGGCAGATGAAAATGCCCTTCATGTAAAAATGGCAAATGAAGCTTACTTAGTAGGTGGACCGCGTGTCCAAGAAAGCTATTTAAACCTTGAAAAAATTATTGAAATAGCTAAGAAGACAAATGCTGAAGCGATCCATCCGGGATATGGATTATTATCAGAGAATCCGTCTTTTCCGGTTCGCTGTAGAGAAGAAGGGATTGTATTTATCGGTCCATCAGAAGAAATCATTACGAAGATGGGAAGTAAAATCGAATCTCGTATTGCAATGCAAGCTGCAGATGTCCCAGTAGTTCCAGGTATTACTACAAATATTGAAACTGCTGAAGAAGCAATTGAAATTGCTAAACAGATTGGTTATCCATTAATGCTGAAGGCATCCGCAGGCGGCGGAGGCATTGGAATGCAGTTGATGGAAACTGAGCAAACGCTCACCAAAGCATTTGAAAGTAACAAAACAAGAGCACAAAACTTCTTCGGTAATGGAGAAATGTATTTAGAGCGCTATATTGCAGATGCACACCATATTGAAATTCAGCTTTTAGCAGATACACATGGTAACACAGTGTATTTATGGGAGCGTGAATGTTCAGTACAACGTCGAAATCAGAAAGTAATTGAAGAAGCACCTTCACCATTTTTAGATGAAGGTACACGAAAAGCGATGGGTGAAGTCGCTGTACAAGCTGCCAAAGCTCTTGGATATACAAATGCTGGTACAGTTGAGTTTCTAGTTGATGATCAGAAAAATTTCTATTTCTTAGAGATGAATACGAGATTACAAGTAGAGCATCCAGTTACAGAAGAAATTACTGGTTTAGATCTTGTAGAACAACAACTTCTAATTGCATGTGGTGAGAAGTTATCGTTTACACAAGATGATGTAAAACGTAGTGGTCATGCCATCGAGGCACGTATTTATGCAGAAGATCCGAAAACATTCTTCCCATCACCTGGGAAAATTACAAATTTAACGCTGCCAACAAATGTTCGTATTGATCACTTTTTAGAGAATCAAGTAACGATTACACCTTTCTATGATCCAATGATTGCGAAAGTCATTGCTCATGGTGAAACTCGTGAAGAAGCAATTTCGAAATTACATGATGCTTTAGAAGAATTAAAAGTAGAAGGTATTAAAACGAACAAACCAATGCTAATTCAAGTATTGGAAGATGATGTGTTCAAAAGTGGTATTTATACTACGGGTTTTGTAACGAAACAACTTGTTAAAAAATAAGGTTTAACAATATTAAGGGGGAAAAAATGATGACGAAAGTATATGCATCGATGGCAGGAAATGTATGGAAGATTGTTGTAGGAGTAGGAGATACAGTAGAGGAAGAGCAGGATGTCGTCATTTTGGAATCTATGAAAATGGAAATTCCAATCATTTCAGAAGAAGCTGGCACAGTTATGAAAATTAATGTGCAAGAAGGCGACTTTGTAAATGAAGGAGATGTATTACTAGAAATTGAATAGGGAGATATAGGGGGAAGCGAATTGAAACTACCTAATTTTGCTGTCATTAAAGAAGTCGGGCCACGTGATGGCTTACAAAATGAAAAAAAGATTGTTGGCACAAAAGATAAAGTAAAATGGATTCAACTACTTACAGAGGCGGGATTATCGTACGTTGAAGTTTCCTCATTCGTTCACCCTAAATGGGTTCCTGCATTAGCAGATGCAAATGATGTGTTTTCTGAGCTGAAAAGGGATCCAAATGTTACATATGCAGCGCTTGTTCCAAATCAAAATGGTTTGGAACGAGCTTTTTTGCAAAATGTAGATGAGGTGAATGTTTTTTTATCAGCAAGTGAATCTCATAATAAAAGTAATATTAATAAATCAATTAAAGAAGCATTAGTTGTCATTGAAGATATAACAAAGCAGGCAACGTTCGAAGGAAAAAAGGTAAGAGGCTATGTTTCTACTGTATTTGGTTGTCCTTATGAAGGGGACATAAGCGCCATAGCAGTTGACGAATTATGTAATCAACTATTCTCATATGGCATTTATGAAGTCTCTCTTGGTGACACGATCGGTGTAGCGAATCCGTTACAAGTAGAGCGCGTATTAGAACATTTATTAAAGAAATATGATGCTTCTCAGTTTGCAATGCACTTCCATAATACGTATGGAATGGCTCTGGCAAATGTAGTTAAGTCATTAGAATATGGTATTACAACATTTGATAGTTCTTGTGGTGGTCTTGGGGGATGTCCATATGCACCAGGAGCATCAGGCAATGTTGCAACCGATGACTTAGTACATATGCTCCATAAGTTAGGTGTCCAAACGAATATTGATGAAGAGAAGTTATTGAGAGCAAGTCAATTTATTCAAAGTAAATTAAATATCCAATTACCGAGTCATGTGTATAGAGCGCTTCAACATAAAACGATAAGTAGGTGAGAAGATGCTACAATTACAAAATATTTCAGTTGATTATGTAACACCACACGTTGTAAAGATTTCATTATATCGTGAAAGACAAGCAAACTCATTATCTTTAGCGTTATTAGAAGAGTTACAAAACATATTAACTCAAATAAACGAAGAGTCAAATACTCGTGTAGTTATTCTAACAGGTGCTGGTGAAAAAGCATTTTGTGCTGGAGCTGATTTAAAAGAACGTGCCGGCATGAATGAAGAACAAGTTCGTCATGCTGTTAGTATGATTCGTTCTACTATGGAAATGGTTGAACAATTACCACAGCCAGTTATTGCTGCTATAAATGGGATCGCACTTGGTGGTGGTACAGAATTAAGTTTAGCTTGTGATTTTAGAATTGCTTCAGACACTGCAAGTCTTGGTCTCACTGAAACTACACTTGCAATTATACCTGGAGCAGGTGGTACGCAGCGTTTGCCAAGGTTAATTGGTGTTGGTAGAGCGAAAGAATTAATTTATACAGGCAGACGCATTTCGGCACAAGAAGCGGAAGAATATGGTCTAGTAGAATTCGTTGTACCAGCTCATTTACTTGAAGTGAAAGCGATTGAAATGGCAGAAAGAATTGCTAGTAATGGTCCAATTGCTGTTCGATTAGCAAAAGAAGCAATTTCAAACGGTATTCAAGTTGATTTACATACCGGATTACAAATGGAAAAACAAGCGTATGAGGGTGTAATCCATACGAAAGATAGAATAGAAGGATTACAGGCATTCAAGGAAAAACGCACACCAATGTATAAGGGGGAGTAAATATGTTAGATCAAAAACAAGAATCGAATACATTTGAAGAACGAGTTGAAACGATTAAACAAGGCGGCGCACCAAAATATCATGAACAAAATAAAGAAAAAGGAAAACTATTCGTTCGAGATCGCTTAGCTCTTTTATTTGATAATGGTGAATATGTAGAAGATGCATTATTTGCAAATTGTGAGCAAACGGGATTACCTGCTGATGGTGTTATTACGGCAACAGGTAAAATACATGGTCGCACTGCATGCGTAATGGCAAATGATTCAACAGTAAAGGCCGGATCATGGGGCGCACGTACAGTTGAAAAGATTTTACGTATTCAAGAAACGGCAGAAAAATTACGTGTTCCGTTATTTTATTTAGTTGACTCTGCTGGAGCGCGTATCACTGATCAAGTAGAAATGTTCCCAGGGCGCCGTGGTGCAGGAAGAATCTTCTACAATCAAGTGAAATTATCAGGTAAAGTTCCGCAAGTATGCTTATTATTTGGACCTTCTGCAGCTGGTGGTGCATATATTCCAGCCTTTTGTGATGTTGTTATGATGGTGGAAGGAAATGCATCTATGTATTTAGGATCTCCTCGTATGGCTGAGATGGTTATCGGTGAGAAAGTAACTTTAGAAGAGATGGGCGGAGCTCGTATGCATTGCTCAGTATCAGGATGCGGAGATGTTTTATGTAAGACCGAAGAAGATGCGATTACACAAGCAAGACAATACATTTCATATTTTCCAAACAACTACTTAGAGAAGACTCCATTGGTTACACCTCAAGAACCGAAACAATTCGAAAAAACATTAGAACAAATCATTCCAGAAAATCAAAATGCTCCTTTCAATATGAAAGATCTCATTAACAGAATTATTGATGAAGGTTCTTTCTATGAAGTAAAAAAATTATTTGCTCAAGAACTAATTACAGGCTTAGCACGTATTGATGGTAAGCCAGTTGGTATTATTGCAAATCAACCGCGTATGAAAGGCGGCGTATTATTCCACGATTCAGCTGATAAAGCAGCGAAGTTTATTAATTTATGCGATGCATATCATATTCCATTATTATTCCTTGCAGATGTACCTGGATTTATGATTGGTACAAAAGTAGAGCGTGCTGGTATTATTCGCCACGGTGCAAAAATGATTTCTGCAATGAGTGAAGCAACTGTACCGAAAATTTCTATCGTTGTTCGTAAAGCATATGGTGCTGGTTTGTATGCAATGGCAGGTCCAGCCTTCGAACCAGATTGCTGCCTTGCTTTACCGACAGCTTCTATTGCGGTAATGGGCCCAGAAGCTGCGGTCAATGCTGTATATGCAAATAAGATTGCAGCTTTACCAGAAGAAGAGCGTGATAGCTTCATTGCTGAAAAACGCGAAGAGTATAAGAAAGATATTGATATTTACCATTTGGCATCAGAGATGGTCATTGATGGTATTGTTCATCCAAACAATTTAAGAGAAGAGTTAAAAGGACGATTCGAAATGTATATGAGTAAATATCAAGTATTTACGGATCGTAAACATCCTGTTTATCCAGTTTAAAAGCCCTATTTAGGGCTTTCTTGCTCAAAAAGTCAAGGAGGGGAACACATTGAAACAAGCAGTTTGGTTTCCAACAGAAGAGTATAAAGAAAAAACGCGTTTATATGGTTGGATGAAATCATTGGGATATGAAGATTACGAAACGTTTTATAATAAGTCAATCGAAGAAACAGCTTGGTTTTGGGGAAAAGCTGAGAAAGCGGTAGGCTATCAATGGATGAAACCTTATACAGACGTGCTAGACCTAGAGAATGGTACGCCGTTTGCACAGTGGTATAATGGCGGAACATGTAACGTTGTAGAATCAGTTTTATCCCGCTGGCTTGCAGATGATGAAACAAGAAAACAACCAGCACTTCAGTACGAGGGAGAAAATGGAACCTCAAAATCATTTACATATGAAGAACTTGACAACTGGGTAAGCCGCGTTGCAAACGGTTTGAAACATGCTGGTATTGAAAAAGGCGACCGTGTAACAATTTATATGCCGATGATTCCAGAAACAGTTGTTGCGATGCTAGCTGTTATGAAAATCGGTGCAATTATTTCACCAATATTCTCAGGCTTTGCGTCTGATGCAGTCATGACACGTGTGCAAGCTGCAGGGTCAAAAATGATCATTACTGCAGATGGTTTTTCACGCCGAGGTAAAGTTGTTTCATTAAAAGACGAAGTAGATAAAGCTTGTGAACATTGTCCAACTGTTGAAAAAGTCGTTATCGTGCGTCATGCAGGAAATGACTTTACGCCGCATAATTATGATTTTTCATGGAGTACGTTAGAAAAAGAAAAGCCATTTGTACATGCAGAAGAAATGAACAGTGATGACCCATTAATGCTTATATATACTTCTGGAACAACTGGAAAACCGAAAGGAACAGTACATACACATGCTGGTTTTCCTTTGAAAGCTGCATTTGATGCAGGATTTGGAATGAACATCAAGCAAGGTGACCGTGTATTATGGGTAACTGATATGGGCTGGATGATGGGACCATTTTTACTATTCGGTTCTCTTATAAATGGGGCAACGATGGTTATGTACGAAGGTGTTCCAGATTTCCCGGAAGCAGATCGGTTATGGGAGACAGTTGATAAATATGAAATTACACATCTTGGTATATCACCAACATTAATTCGTGCGTTAATGGCAAAAGGTGATGAATATGTGAATAAACATTCACTCAAGAGTTTAGAAGTATTCGCATCAACAGGTGAACCTTGGAATCCAGATCCTTGGATGTGGCTATTTGAAACAGTTGGAAAAAGTAATGTACCAATTTGTAACTATTCAGGAGGAACTGAAATTTCTGGTGGGATTTTCGGAAACGTCCTTATTAAACCAATTGCACCGATTAGTTTTAATGCATCTTTACCAGGAATGGCAGCGGTTGTGCTCGATGATCAAGGTAATCCAATTCGTGATGAAGTTGGAGAATTGTGTTTAGAGAAGCCTTGGGTTGGTATGACGAAAAGCTTCTGGGAAGACGATGAGCGTTATGTGAACACATATTGGTCACGTTTTGAAAATAAATGGGTTCATGGTGACTGGGTGATTTATGATGGTGAGCAATATATTATTACAGGACGCTCAGATGATACGTTAAACATTGCTGGAAAACGTATTGGACCTGCTGAATATGAATCTATACTTGTGAAGCATACTGATGTCATAGAAGCTGCTGCGATTGGTGTACCTGATGATGTAAAAGGTGAAGTTTGTCATTGTTTTGTAGTACTAAGGGACAATGTAACATTCACAGGAGAGTTAAAGAAAGAATTAATGAGTTTAGTAAACTCCCATATTGGAAAAGCATTATGTCCAAAAGATATTCACGTTGTAGAAGATTTACCGAAAACACGTAATTCAAAAGTAATGCGACGCGTCATTAAAGCTGCTTACTTAGGAAAAGAATTAGGTGATTTATCATCACTTGTAAATCCTGAAGTCGTTCCGTTTATTCAGGGGTTACAGTCTAGTAAATTATAAGATATAAAGTATGTATAATATGAACTGACCTCTAATTGATAGAGGTCAGTTTTTATTTTTTTACATTGCACTGATTAGAAAAGAGTAGTTATTAATACGAGGATTATCAGTATAAACACTGGGAGTTCATACAGCAATGTATTTGTTTTTTTGTATAAGTTTAATTTAGTACAAGTGTTTGTTTTTTCCTTTATATGTTTTTGCCTCGTACACTTTAAAGCTAGTGGACATACTATATTAATAGAAATGATTAGGGGGTGAAATTTTGGGGTATCGTTATAGTAATTCTAAAAAGAAGTGTACATGTAAACAAGATGATTGTTGGGACGCTTTTGAAGAGTGTAAAAAAGAACATGAAGAACAAAATAAAAAATGCGATTGTTGCTGTGTACAAGGAATTAGAGATGAATTAAAAAAACTTGTAAACAGAGCAGCGCGTATTACGACAGTAGGAAATAATTATGAGGGAACAGTTTATTCAGTAACTTGTGATGTTGTAAAGCTTGCTAATAGTGCTGGGGTAGTTACAGTAATAATATCCGTTTGTAATATTGAAGCGATTGAACCATTGTTGACATAGGAACGTAGCATAATTAGGCTATGTTTTTGTAAAGCCATTCTTATGAATGGCTTTATTTTAATTATGTATAAAAGGAGATTATATCCCTTTTATAGAAATAAATTTGAGGTTATAAAAATAGAAAACGTAAGGAGAATGGTAGTGGTCAAACTAGAGCCCTTTAAAAAAACTGATTTTAAGCAATTAATGAATTGGATAAACACTGAACAATTTTTAATACAATGGTCGGGAAATGCATTTGCATATCCCCTAAATGAACAACAATTAGAAAATTATATAGAAAGCTCAAATACCCTTGCATTTAAAGTAATTGATGAAGATTCTAAGAAAGTAGTTGGTCATATTTCACTGGGACAAATAGACAATATAAATAAATCTGCAAGGATTGGAAAAGTGCTAGTTGGTGATATGAAAATGAGAGGACGTTCTATAGGGAAACATATGATGAAAGCAGCATTACAAATTGCATTTGAAGAATTAAAACTACATAGAGTAACCCTTGGTGTTTATGATTTTAATACGTCGGCTATCACATGTTATGAAAAAATAGGATTTGTAAAAGAAGGCTTATTGCGGGAGTCAAAAAAAGTAGGAGAAACGTATTGGAATTTATGGGAAATGAGTATGTTAGAATATGAATGGAGCGATAAAAAATGATAGGTATCTGTAATTATGTTATGTTAATTAGATGGGGTGTGGTGGGAAATTATGAATAATAAAACGAAAATCATTACAATTGCAGCTGTTTCAGGAGGAGGTAAAACTACTGTTACAGAAAAATTAACTCAAAAGCTAACAAATTCAAAAGCGCTATATTTTGATACTTATCACTTTAAAAACTGTCCTAGTGATATTTGTAAATGGATTGATGGTGGAGCAAATTATGATGAATGGGTACTTACACCATTAATTCATGATATTCAGGATCTTATACGAGATAGTAACGTAGATTATATTATTATAGATTATCCTTTTGCATACTTAAATAGTGAAATGCGACAATTCATTGATATAACTATATTTATAGACACGCCTTTAGATATTGCGATGGCTAGAAGAATCTTGCGAGATTTTAAAGAAGGTACAATAGATGAAATACATAATGATTTGAAACATTACATGACATTTGCGAGAAAAGCTTATTTAGAGGCAATTCATACTGTTAAGCCGAATTCGGATATTGTATTGGATGGATCTTTATCTGTAAGTGAAATAATGAATCAGGCTATAGAGGAACTTGGCCTAAGAGAAGTGATTGTCAATGATTAAATGCATAGAGGAATATTACGACTATCAAGCAATAATAAATTTGTAATTGCAGAACAAAGTGGTCACTATATTCAAAAAGATGAGCCATATTATGTGAAAGATGCTATTAAGTGGATTATTGGGTAGAGGAGAGATAAATATGTACACTTTATTTCAATACAATTGGCAAGTAAGGGACGACTGGTTTAAGTGGTGTGAACAACTTTCAGAGGAAGAATTACTCCGCAAGCGTATCGGGGGTGTTGGGAGTATTTTAGAAACATTATTCCATATTGTCGATGTTGAATACAGCTGGATTAGCGCACTTCAAGGAAAAGAAGATAATGAACCGAAATTTAAAGATTATCAATCCATCCAAAAAGTGAAAGCGTTATCTGATTTATATAAACAAGAATTAGAAGTTTTTTTGCAGTTGTGGTCATCTAGCCTAGAATGTAAGATATTAAAAGCTTCGTGGACAGATAAAACATATACATATGGTGAAGTTTTAAGACATGTAATTGTACACGAAATTCATCACATTGGTCAGCTATCTATATGGGCGAGAGAGTTAAATCTTCAGCCTGTTTCAGCGAGTTTAATCGGAAGAGGACTATAGATGTATAAAACGGCTTACACTTATAGTGTAAGCCGTTTTATATATATAAGAAGATTTCCTAGTTGAAATCCTCGGATTTTTTCTGGCGTATATGTAAAAACATTAAAAATGTAATAATGAAGAAAATCGATAATGTTTGTATGATTAAATTTTGAAACTGAAGCAAAACTGTCCAAGATGTAACAGCGTCTTTAAAAGCTTGGAACGCAGAGTATGAGGAAGGATCAAAACCGTACTGTAGTAACTTTTTTGTTTCAATAAAAGTACTGTTTTCATCATCAGCCTCTAAAATTACTGAAATAAGTCTAGTATCTCCTCGTTTTGCTGTACTGACAAAACTATAATTACCATTTGTTAGAAAACTAGTTTGTAAGCCGTCAACACCTTGGAGTTTAATGTTTTTATTAAGGGAATAAATCATTTTATTTGTGTTGAAAACTTTGGAATCCTTGAAGGTAAATTGGTAAGAGGTTAGCTTCGTAATATTCAATACATCGGGAAAATCTTTTACTAATTGTGTTGCTAGTTTAACAACGTCTATTGCTGTTGTAGTTGATTGTTTATTCGTATCGTTATTCATTCCAGTAGCATTTAGAAATGGGGATTGTTGTGATAACTTTAGTTGTGTTGCTTTTTCATTCATTAGAAGTGTAAAGTTATCTTCATTTCCAGCAATGTGTTCTGCAAGGGCAAGTGCAGAACGATTATTCCCTGTCAAAAACAATGCATGCAGTAAATCACGAACTGTCGTTTGATCTTTAGAAGTTACTTGTATAGGGCTCGTTTCTGCTCGGAAAACTTCGTTACTTATTTTTACTAACGCATCTAACTGTATTTTGCCTTCATTCAGTTGTTCCATTGCGATATATTCAGTCATTAATTTAGATAAAGTAGCTGATTGTATAGGAATTTCCTCATTTTTTCTATAAATAACTTCACCTGAATTAGCATCTATTAAAATAGCTGATTTAGCTTGAATAATTGGACCATTTACATAAAGATAAAAATATAAAACAATAAGCGCTGTAATAACAAAAGATAATAATAAAATTGTGAACTTTTTCAGGAATTGCATAAGCGATCCTCCTACTATGACATCAATAATACTATTGTAAAAAGGAATGCTTAATTAGGAAGAAAGAAAAGGTAAAGAATTTCTAAAGAATTATAAAGGATTATTAAATTTTGGATTTTAATGGGAAATAAAAGGTCCAATTTCTTATATGGTAAGAAATTGGACCTAAAATTAAGCTGTATTAACATTTATGTGGTTGTAGTTTTACAGTGAAAGTTGTTTTTTTATCATCACTATATACTTCAATTGATCCTTTGTGCAATTCGACAATACTTTTTGCAATTGCTAATCCGAGCCCAGATCCACCGGTGTTTGTAGAGCGAGATTTTTCAACGCGATAAAAACGTTCAAAAATATGAGGTAAATCTGTACTAGGAATAGGTTGGCCGTAATTTGTTATGTCTATAGTAATCATATTATTGCTTTCATAGGCAGCAAGGTCGATATATCCACCGTCATTTCCATAAGCGATAGCGTTTATAATAAGATTTTCAAACACACGCACTAATTTGTCTCCATCAGCTAATACCATGAGTTTTTGAGATGGGAAAGAAGGGCGACATTCTATATTAGCTTCTTGAACTTGTATGCGGAATTGAACAGTTAATTGTCCAAGTAGCTCTACAATATCAATGGGAACAGAATATAAACTTAACTCTTTATTTTGAACACGTGTATATTCAAACAAGTCATTCATTAATGCATTAAGACGGGTTACTTTATCGTAAATGACTTGTATATAATGGCGTAATTCCACTTCATCTCTATAATTATCATGATGGATTAAATTTACGTATCCAACTATAGAGGTAAGAGGAGTACGTAAATCATGCGATACATTTGTAATAAGTTCACTTTTTGCTTGTTCAGCCTGTCTCTCTTCATCAATTGAGACTTTTAATTGTTCAACAATCTGATTTACTCCGGTTGCTAACTCTTCCAGATAATTATGATTTACGATAGACACTTTATGATTGAAGTTTCCATCTGCAATATAACGAATTTCTTCTATCATTTTTTTAATACAAGTTTCATAGTAAATCTTTCTTTCATGACGATAAAAAATGTATAGGTAGGATGAGAAAATAGAAAATAAAAACAAATAAGATACAATCATCATCCATAGAGATTCCTTTATTCCTTTATATTTTTCATATCCAAAAATTCTAATGAATTCTTTTCCGAGCTCGCTTAACGTGAGTGAACTTTCAATTACACTTGTAACAAGGCGATATATAATTAATTCAGTAATAGGAGTAAGTGTAATAGCTAACATAAACCAAAAAATCAACTTCCATTTTGGGATATCTTTTAATATATCAAATGCTTCATTTCTCAATTTTATAGCCTACTCCCCAAACAGTATGGATAAACTTCTCTCCATTCATTCCTGTTTCAAGTTTATCTCGTAAATTACTAATGTGGACCATTACAGTTTTATTTGAGCCATAACCATCTTCATTCCAAACGCGTTCAAAAATTTCTTCGGAACTAAATACTCTTCCGGTATTACTCGCAAGTAAATATAAAATATCAAATTCAATAGATGTAAGTTTAATATATTCTCCATTTACTTTAACAGTATGATTATGTTTGTGTATTTCAGCAGAACGAATACGAATAATACCATCTTCATTCTTGGGGGAAGTGGCATTTTGGAAAGACGATCTTCGTAATAAAGCTTTCACTCTAGCTACTAATTCTAATGGATTAAATGGTTTAATCATATAATCATCTGCACCTGTCATAAGACCTAATATTTTATCCATATCTTCTGCTTTTGCACTAAGCATAAGAATAGGTACAGTATTATTTTCACGCACTTCTTGGCAAACTTCTAATCCGTTTCGTTTTGGCATCATTATATCCAGAACCATAAGGTCAACTTCATATGTAGAAATCATTTGTAATGCCTCATCGCCATCATATGCTTTATAAATGTTATAGCCTTCATTTCGCAAATAAACAGCAAGTAATTCAACAATTTCTTTATCATCATCAATAATTAATATATTTTTATTCATTATGTAGTTCCTTTCCTAACAAATCATTAACATTACTATAATATCAAACATTTATGTATTTTGTAGCAATGATTCCACATAAAATTTCATGTAACGTATAAAAAGGGATTAAAACATTCATAACGAATACAAAGAAGAAAGATATTTAAATAATGTATTATACTGAAAGTGAAGAATAAGGGGGGACTTGCTATGGTATATAAAGAGATTTATTCATTTACTCCAACTGGAAAAATTGAAAATGATATAAAAGCTTTTCTATTAAAATACAATAAAGAACTTACATATAAACATTCAATTCGGGTGGCAAATGAAGCTCGAAAAATTGCGATTAAGTATCATGAAAACGGAGAAAAGGCAGCGATTGCAGCATATTTACATGATATTAGTGCAATCTTTCCGAATGAAGAGCGGATTGCAGTTGCTGAACAATTTAGAATAGAGATATTACAAGAAGAACGAGAATTCCCGATGATTATTCATCAAAAACTGTCGAGAATAATTGCAAAAGAGATATTTAGAGTGGAAGATGAAGAAATTTTAAATGCAATTAATTGTCATACTACACTACGTAAACATGCAACGAAGATGGATTTAGTGTTATTTGTTGCGGATAAAATAGAATGGGATCATAATGGGACACCACCTTATTTAGTAGAAGTAAAAAAAGGATTAGAAAAATCTTTAGAACATGCTGCTTTCGTATATATTTCATATTTGTGGGATAGAAAAGAAACGTTGAAAGTTGTACACCCGTGGCTAGAAGAAGCATATTGGCAGTTAAAAGAAATTGTAGAGTAGAAAGGATATGGGGATGCAATTAAAAGAGTATATGAATCAAATATTTCCTGGAGTTACATTAGTACCACATATATACTTTCAGTGGGAAAATTATTTGCATTTTCATTTTGGGAAAGGGAAATGTCCAAATGTCGAAAGAACTGACGATTTAAATATGGAATACTTCACTCAACTGTATACATATAATAAATACTTGTTTGAAGATGTATTTTCAAAAGAAGATGAAGTGTTTTTAGTAACAAATGTTTATCGATTTAAAAAGGAAGATATGAAAAATTCGCAGAAAATAAATGTATATAATAAATTTATTAAAAAGAGGGATTTAAAGTTCCAAATAAACCAAGAAACGTTAGCCTTTCTATTTGAAGATGAAGAAGCTGATTTATATTGTACATATCAATTTTCGTTAAAATGCCTTGCGGAAGATATTAAATACCAACCACTTATTCAAGCTGCAAATCATGAAGATTTTCCGGGTCTTTATCCTCGTTTTGGATGCAAAAAAGAAATTTTTTATCCAGATGTATTTCTTGTAAATGTATCGAAAGATATTATCCTGTTTATTTACGATGATAGAGGATGTGAAGTAATTGCGAAGAATAAAGAAACAATACGAAATTTATATGAGAAATATAAAGAGTGGATTCCAGATTATGAACGAGAAAGTATAGATAAATTATTTACATGATAACAATAGGGGAAGTGAAGCGTGTAATGAAACGTATTGCAATCGTATCCGCATGGGAACCAGAACTTACGTATTTGCATCAATTTTATCCAAGTGAGCGCATTGAAAAAAGAGCAGCTTGGGAATTTCATTTTCATTATATAAATAATTTGGAAGTTATCTCCGTTATAACTGGAGTTGGCAAAGTAAGTTGTGCAAGTTGTGTACAATTATTAATTAGTGAGTTTCAGCCAGATGAGTTGTTTATGACAGGGATATGCGGAAGTTTATCAAATAAGGTGAAAAATGGTCATATTGTAGTAGCCCTTAATGCAATACAACACGATGTTACTGCTGCTGGTTCGGGGGAAGATGTTTTTAATTTATATAATGGTAGAACAGCACCTATTGAAACAACAAAGTCAATTGTAAGAAGAATAAAAAAGATGCGATCATATGAACCGATTCATTTCGGTACATTTTTATCTGGAGATCAACGTATCCGTAGTTCAGAAATGAGATATTTACTCCATACTGTATATGGAGCATTAGCGGTTGATCAAGAGGTAGCAGCATTCGCTTATGTATGCCAAATCAATAACAAGCCTTTTCTATGTTTAAAAGCTGCTTCAGATCAAGCAAATGATAAAACGAAAGAGGAACAAAAAATCTTTAAAATGTTAGCATGTGAACGAGCCTGCGAGCATTTAATTGCTTTTTTACGAGTGTATGAGATTAATGTAGTAAATAATAGATAGTTAGAGGGGTTAATATTGGAAAGTACAAATAGAATAGCTATTCTAGGCGCAAATGGAAAAGCTGGGAAATTACTTGTAAACGAAGCGTTAGAAAAGGGATATCAAGTAAAAATATTAACAAGAAATTCTAATAATATCAAAATAACAAATGAAAATTTAGAGATTATTAATGGAGATGCACGTGATTTTTCTTCAATACGGAAATTACTTAAAGGTTGTCGAGTTGTAATAAATGCGGTTGGTCAACCCAAAAATGAATCTTATATTTTTAGTACAGTAACGAAGCATATTTTAGAAGCAATGAAAGAATTTGAAATAAAAAGATATATACTGATTTCTGGAGGTTCTTTAGATGTTACAGGAGATCAAAAGGGAATTATAAATAAAATAGGAGCTACCTTGTTTAAAGTATTTTTATCAAAGATGATGCAAGATAAATATAAAGAATTGCAAATTATTCAAGGTAGTGATGTAGATTGGACAATTGTTAGATTACCATTTGTTGTGGAAGGGAATGGCATTGGAAGTATAAAAGAGAGTTTAGTAGATATGCCAGGAATCAAAATTCAAAATAGTGATATTGCACCGTTTGTTATAAAACAAATTAATAGTGAGAGATATGTAGGAAAATGCCCGTTTATTTCAAATTAAATGGTAGAACTGAAAATTAAAGAATGATGGGTAGAGTGGAACTAGTCCATTTTATGTATTTGAATGTTAAATTTAACACGAGTAAGTGAGGGATAATTTTATATGATTCAATACAAAAGATGCAGTGAAGTAAGTATCGATTTAGTGTATGAAGCTTTTAAAGATGGATTTTCAGATTACGTTATTAAAATGGAAGTTTCAATAGAAGATTTTATAAAAAGATTTTTTGGACCAGAAGGGAATTCACTAAAACATTCCTTTCTTGCTTTAGACGGTAACAAATCTGTTGGTGTAATACTTGGCGGGATAAAGGATTATGAAAAAATAAAAACAATGCGCTGTGGAACATTAGCCGTTCATCCTAATTACCGCGGTATTGGTGTGAGTCAAAAGTTATTTGAACTACATAAAGAAGAGGCGCTTCAAAATGAGTGTAAGCAACTTTTCCTTGAAGTTATTGTAGGCAATGACCGAGCGATTCATTTCTATACGAAATTAGGCTATGAAAAAGTGTATGATCTATCTTATTATAATTTAAAAGATATGACTGAAATAATAAATAAAGATTGCAAGGGAATTGAAGTGAAACAATTAGATTTTCCATCTTTTAAAATTGAAGTTCAGAAATGGTTACACTTCCATATAAATTGGCAAAATGATATGGATTATATCGAAAAAACAAATAATACATTTTACGGCGCATATGTTGATAATGATTTAAAGGGTGCTATATGTGTGAATGAACAAGGTAAAATCAGTTTTCTTTTCGTAGACAAAGACTATAGAAATCGTAATATTGGATCAAAATTATTACAAATAGCAAGAGATGAGTTGAATGTATCAAGTTTATCAATTGGGTTTCCAAACAACAATTTACTAGAAGGATTTTTAAAGAAAACTGGATTTGAAAAGAATTCTTTAGCACAATATGAAATGTATGTTTTGATATAAAAAGCGGAAGGAGTTATTCTTACGCTTTTTATTTTTGTACTATATTGATATTTTACTTTGTATAATATTCTTTTTTTATGTAGAATAGATAGGATGGGAGGGGATGAAATGAATAATGGATTAAAGTTTAAGATTTTTGAATTACATTGTTTCGTTCAAAAAACTTATTCTGATATTAAAACAGCATGTGATATTGCTATTTATCAAGAAAACACTTCTAAATATTTAATTTCATTAGGATTTTTAAATAAATCATATATGACTTATATAGAATCAAAAAGATTTTATCGTGAAAATGAAGAACTTGTAAGTGTAGAATTTGATAATTTCTTTGATACATATGATAAATTAGAAGAGGAATTAAAAAAAGTTATTTCAACTGAAGATAAGAATCCTTCATTGCTACATAGTAGATTTGATCAGTTTCAGCAGAAAGTTGAAAATATAAATGACCTAATAAAAGTAATGCAAAACGCTCGTTAATGAATGCTTTTTTCTTTTTATATAGAAATTATGCATTAAAAATATATTAGGGATATTACATATTGAACGGATGACTTTTGTTTGCTACAGAAGTCATCTTTTTATAATACAGTTTTGCGTAATGTGTCGTACTTTTTATTCTTCTATTTTTGATAGGAATACATTTAAGCAGTTTCATATTTTAGGGAATTATACGAGGGAAATAACATGAAAAATAAAAAAGAAATAGCTATAGTTGCATTAACAACAGGATTAGCCTTAACAACAGGATTAGCCTTAACAACTGTAATACCGTATGGAGTAAGTTATGCAGAGGAAAAGGATCAAATGCAAGTTGAAATTCAAGAGGATTCGTTTCGTACAGGTGAACTTACACAACCATCACAAAAGACGCCTGAGAATGTAGTGAAAGATGCACTTAAGGAAAAGACGGAGCATGCTTTGTCTCCAAAACAAGTTAGTGGAGAAAAAGAGGTAGATTACAAGGTTGTTCAAAAACGTGGGGCTTACGATGGGACTACACTTGTTCGTATGCAACAAATATATGAAGGAAAAGAAGTGTATGGATACCAATTGACTGCTCATGTAGATAAAAAGGGTATTATTAAAAGTGTTTCAGGAGAAAGTGCACAAAATTTAACACAAGAAGATTTAAAGAATCCAACTAATTTATCAAAAGAAGATGCAAAACAATTTATTTATACGAAGTACGGGAACGATATTACATTTATTTCTGAGCCAGAAGTCAAGGAAGTTATTTTTGTAAATGAAAATAATGGACAGGCTAGCAATGCATATCAAGTTACATTTACGGCTGCAACACCAAACTATGTATCTGGAACTTATTTAGTGAATGCTAATAATGGAGATATGTTGAAAAATATGGTGCAAGAGTCAGATTTAAAAATAAGTGAAGAGCATGTTAAATCTATTGAGGAGAGTAAAAAAAGTGATGTCAAATCATTAACCGGAACAGGTAAAGATGATATAGGTATAATTCGCACATTTGGTATTTCTGAACAAAGTAATGGGGAATATGCACTTGCTGATTACACAAGAGGGCAAGGAATTGAGACATATGATGTAAATTATAGAGATATTACTTTTGAAAACAGATATTATCCTGGTATATTAGCAACTAGCACTTCAACCATATTTAATGATCCAAAGGCGGTAAGTGCTCATTTCTTAGCAACAAAGGTATATGATTTTTATAAAGATAAATATAAACGTAATAGTTTTGATAATAAGGGGAAAAAAGTAGTATCAGTTGTACATGCATGGGATTCTGGAGAAACAGATGATCCTAAAAATTGGGGGAATGCATTTAGTGCTAATATTAGCAATGTTAGTATGCTAATATATGGTGATCCAATGGTGAAAGCGTTTGACATTGCGGGCCATGAATTTACACATGCGGTTACATCTAGCGAATCTAATCTTGAATTTTCCGGAGAATCTGGGGCAATTAACGAGGCGTTATCTGATATTATGGGAACGGCTATTGAGAAATACATAAATAATGGGGAATTTAATTGGACAATAGGAGAACAAACTGGATTAGTTCTTCGTAATATGAAGAATCCATCTGCAGTCAAATTTATTAATGGATTACCGTATCCAGATGATTATAGCAAATACAGTGATTTAAACGGAGAAGATAATGAGGGCGTTCATTTCAACTCAAGTATTATTAATAAAGTCGCGTATTTAATTGCACAAGGTGGAACTCAGAACGGTGTAACTGTAAATGGTATTGGTGAAGATAAAATGTTTGATCTTTTCTATTATGCAAATACAGATGAATTGAACATGACTTCTAACTTCTCTGAATTAAGAATAGCGTGTCTGAAAGTTGCAACAAACAAATATGGTGCGAACTCAATTGAGGTTGAAGCAGTGCAAAAAGCTTTTGATGCAGCAAAAATTAAAGGAACAGTGAAAGAAAACGAAAAAACTGCAGAAAATCAAGTCCCTGAATTAACTGTACCTCTTACAATTACACTGCGTGTTGGTGATACGTTTGACCCGATGAGTAATGTAAAATCTGTTGATAAAGAAGATGGTGATTTAACAAATAAAGTTAAATATAAAGGCGATGTAGATACTTCTAAACCAGGTACATACATTGTGGACTACTCGGTCGTTGACTCTCAAGGGGGGAATGCAACGGCTACACAGGCGGTAATTGTAGAGGGAAATGGAGAAACATTAGATTTAAACCCTACATTAACAGTGCCTACTGCAGCGACAATTCATGTAGGAGATTCATTCGATCCAATGGCAAAAGTATTAGCTATTGATAAAGAAGACGGCGATCTTACTTCTAAAGTAAAAGTTAATGGTGAAGTAAATACCTCTAAAGCTGGTACTTACGTATTAACATACATAGTGAAAGATTTTAAAGGTCATGAAGTAACTGCGAAACAAGCTGTAACGGTCAAAGTTAGAGATGAAGTTGAAAATGAAATACCAATACTTAAAATCCCTGCTACAACTACAATTACTGAGGGAGATAAATTTGATCCAATGGTAGGAGTATTAGCTACTGATAAAGAGGATGGTGACGTTACTTCTAACGTAACGTATGAAGGAACTGTAGATACCTCTAAAATTGGTACTTTTGAAATCATATATAGTGTCAAAGATTCCGTAGGTAATGAGGTTCATACAATGCAAAAAGTATTGGTGAAAGATAAAGACATTAGCAAAGCTAATGGCCTTACTAATAACAATAATATCCCGAACAACAGTAATTCCTATAAAAAAGAATCTACATATAAAGAACTTCCAAACACGGGTGCTAGTACAACTAACAGTGCAACAATGGGCATTTGGATGGTTATTGCAGGTACGGTACTCACTTTCGTTCGTAAATTTAGAAAGATACAAAAATAATAGTAGGATTTATTTCTCACACAATAATTATTAGATGAATTTTTTACTTAATAAGATTTTAGTATTTAAGTGGTGTATTTTGCTTCTATAAAACTTTGCATTTGGACGCTATTTTGCCTACAGACCTACATTACATATAAAGCACGTTACTATTCTCATTCAAATAAAAGAATAGTAACGTGTTTTTTTGATTTAAAAATAGCCTAAATTCAAAAGGTCATGAATGTGGAAGTAATTTTAATCTGCCATTGATAAGTTACTAAAAACACTTTGTTTTAATGAAAGTTTAACTCTATATGACAACATGGGATTTTCGGTATTTACCAGGTGTTTCGTTAGTGAATTTTTTGAAAATTTTAGTGAAATAGCTTTGATCACTAAAGTTGAGCGAAGCACATATGTCTGATAAGGGATAGGTTGTGAAAGTTAATAATTTTTTTGCTTCTTCGATTCGTTCACGTTGAATGTACTCAATTAATGAAATACCGACTTCTTTTTTGAATAATATAGATAAATAATCTGAATTTACGTTTGCAAATTTAGCAAGTTGTTTAACAGATATTTGATTGTAAATATTTTTAAAAATATAGTTTTTGCAAATAGCGATAGTCTTTGAGTGTTTCTGTACTTTTTGTGCTTTTACACGGTCTGCAAAAGTACAGAAAACATTTCTTAATAAATCCCAAACAGATTCCGTGTCTTTTAAATCTTCTGTCTTTTGGATGTGTAGATCGTAAATCTTGTAAGCAATCCGGGAAGGAAGTCCTCCTTTTATAGCATATCTAGTTGCAAGAGTGATGGATGAAATACAAATGTTTTTATGACGTCTTAATTGATGGAATGAAGATAAGGATGAAAGAGTCTCTTGTTGGAATTCGTAATAATATTTGAGTACGCTTTCTTTATCCCCGTTTTCTATAGCTCCAAGTAGTCGGTTCTCTATATACAAATTATGACAGATAGCTTCGTTTTTTTGCACTGAAATATATACACCCTCGTTTAAGATACTGCTATGACTTACATGAAATGAGTCACTGTTATTTGAAAAGGTACTTACATCTGAATTTTTTTTATAGAGAATGTTATAGAACAATATTGCTATATTTACAAAGAAATTTTGATCTTTGACTGACAATGAAAAATAATGATCTCTTGTTCTTTTATAATTCGAAATAAAATTAAGGTTACTATCCGCTTTACTTGTAGAAAAATTTACATGTGTCAAGGGCCCAATAATAACAGTACCGTTCACCATATAATGGCTCTTTATGTGAATTAAAATGAAGTGCCCTAAATATTGGTGAGTTCTGAAGATAGGTGAATTATTTGAATCATTTTTTTGAAAAAGCACATGTAACTGTTCTATTTTTGATTTATAGAACGAATGTGAATCATCTTTTGATGTAAACTCTAAAAGAATATTTTTGTTACAATCTAAAAAACAAACTGGAATTTCAAAAGATTGGAAAAACATATTACAAATGTACTCTATCTCAACTAGACTGAGCTGTTTAGTCATATTATTCCTCCTTACAGTTGTGTGTAATAGTTGAATGTTTATATATTACCTTTTTTCATAAGTAGAAACGGAAAAACTTTATCTATAAAAATTATAAACTTCTAAGAATAATACCATAATTTAACATGAATAGCACATATTATTTGAATATACAGGTAATAGTTTTAGGGAGTAACGTAAAATATGAATTGTCACACTTATTCGTTGTTCATTGCTTATATGTATCAAAAATGATTAAGATTGGATTTTAAATAGGGATAGGAAGGGAGAGATTAATGAATTGAAGTTAAGTTAAGTAATTATTGGGAATTTGCGATAGAAGTTAATATGTAACGATTTTTGAAGTAGAGATATAAGTGTAATTCAGGGGGAAAACTACATATATCGTATGGAGAGACAACGTAATAATAGCAAATAACAAGAGTGAATAAGTGATTGTAAACAATGGATTGTTGGACGACTATGTTTTAGGTTCCTCGTTTAAATCTGGTACTTGGCACACTATTACTTTTAAGAGGGTAATAGTAATAAAGAGATTTTTAAAATGATAGAAGTAGTAAAGGGGATAAGAGAAATGAAAAAAATATTTAGTGTGCTTTTAGTATTTTTCTTAACATTTTCTACATGGTCTAGTGTATTAGTAAAGGCAGCTTCACCATCCAAAGGTACTTTAACGATCCATAAATATGAACAAGAAAAAGATGGCACACAGGGGATAGAAGGAGATGGCTCTGTAAATCAAGAGGTACCAACAAATGCGAAGCCGTTAAAAGGTGTAACGTTTGAAGTGAAAAGGGTTGCGTCGTTTGAAAAAATTTCAAACGATGGGAAAATCGTGAAAGAAGATGTGAAGCCTGTAATGGGAGCAACTCCAACTCAAGTAGTAACAGATGATAACGGACAAGCTGTATTAAAGGATCTTCCGCTAGGACGTTATGAAGTGAAAGAAGTGGCAGGACCTCCGCATGTTAACCTAAATCCAAATACGTATACAGTGGATATTCCATTAACGAATAAAGAGGGTAAGGTGCTAAACTATGATGTTCATATGTATCCGAAAAATGAGATTAAACGTGGTGCAGTTGATTTAGTAAAGAGTGGTGCAAATGAAAAAGCATTAGCAGGTGCAGTATTCTCTTTATTTAAAAAAGATGGTACAGAAGTGAAAAAAGAGTTAGCAACAGATGGTAATGGGCATATTCGCGTGCAAGGATTAGAGTATGGGGAATACTATTTCCAAGAGACAAAAGCGCCGAAAGGGTATGTACTAGATCCGACTAAACACGAGTTTTTTATAAAGACCTCCGGAACTATTAACGAAGATGGAACAATTACTTCTGGTACAGTAGTTAAAGTAGAAGTGCAAAACTATGAAGAACCAAATATTGATAAAAAGATTAACGGTAATTTGGAAGCGTTACCAATTAATCCGTTAACTAATTACAATTATGATATCAAAACATTAATTCCAGAAGACATTAAAGAATACAAAAAATATGTAGTAACAGATACATTAGACAATCGTTTAATGATTCAAGGAAAACCAATCGTGAAAATTGATGGAGCGGAAGTAAATGCAAGCATTGTAGAGGTCGCTGTAGAAGGCCAAAAAGTAACAGCTACAGTAAAAGATTTCACAAAGTTAGATGGTAAAAAAGAATTTCATTTACAAATTAAATCACAAGTAAAAGAAGGAGTACTATCTGGTTCAGAAATTTTAAATACAGCAAAAATTGATTTTATAAATAAAAATGATGTAATTGGAGAAAAGGAATCTAAACCTGTAGTTGTTGTTCCAACAACTGGAATTATCGAGTTAACAAAAGTTGATGGTGTTGATAAGAAGAAATTAAAAGGTGCGGAGTTTGTACTTAAAGATAAAAATGGAAAAATAGTTGTTGTGGCAGGTAAAGAAGTCACAGGTGTATCAGATGAAAATGGTGTTATTAAATGGACTAACATTCCGTATGGAGACTATCAAATTTTTGAAACGAAAGCACCAACTTATACAAAAGAAGATGGTACAACAGCTTCATATCAATTATTAAAGGATCCTATTGATGTAAAGATTAGCGAAAATAATCAAACGGTTAAATTATCGATTGAAAATAATAAAAATGGATGGATTCTTCCTGTAACGGGTGGTATCGGAACGATTCTATTTACTGTACTAGGCCTTGCGTTAATGGCTACAGCGGTATTTGTTTTCTTTAGAAAAAAGTTTGCTAATAATTAAGGCTTTAGGAACATATAACCAAGTGATGTAAAAAGGGGAGAAGCAAAATGCTTCCCTCTTTTCGATATTTTAGTATATACAGAGGTGGAAATATGAAACGAAATCTTGCTTTAGGAGGTATTTTTTTATTAGGATTAGGTATTTTTTTATATCCTACTATTAGTAATTGGTTGGCGACTCGTGCACATTATTCTGAGATTAGCTCCTACGATAAGAAGATCAAAGCACTACAAAAGAAAGAAGTTGAACGTAGGGAAAAAGAAGCAACCGAATATAATAAACAAGTTCAAACTTCCATGAAAACATTTGTAGATCCATTTTCTGAAGAAAAAAATAATCATCAAGCGTATGCCGATGCGTTAAATTTAGGTGATGTAATGGGGTATATTGAAATATCGAAAATTAATATAAAACTACCAATCTATCAAGGGACCTCTGAGGAAGTATTGAGTCGCGGGGTAGGTCATTTAGATTATTCTTCACTTCCAGTAGGTGGAGAAAATACGCACACTATTTTAACAGGGCATCGTGGTTTACCATCAGCAAAATTATTTACAGATTTAGATAAGTTGAGTGAAGGAGATCTTTTTTATATTCATTCTTTAGACAAAGTTCTTGCTTATAAAGTAGATCAAATTAAAGTAGTGTTACCACACGAAACAGACGATTTAAAAATTGTGGAAAATAAAGATTATATTACATTAATTACATGTACGCCTTATGGAGTAAATACAAATAGATTACTGGTTCGAGGTGAGCGTGTGGAGTTTAATGAGAAAGAAAAACAAAAAATGCGTAAAGAGATATTTATGTTTAATAAGTGGACCGTAGTAGTCTTAATCCTATTATTATGTGTGTTTCTAGTCGTAATTTATAAGAAAAAATTAACTCGATAGAGTGAATTTATTTATCCTGTATTAATGGGCAGTGGGACCGAAAATCCAGAGATAAGCAAAGAAGGTATATAGAGAGTAAAGTAAATCCTCACTGAAAAAAGTTTCATTTTATTCGACTGTAGAAAAAATACGGTAAAGGTGGGAACAAAGGAATTGAGGTTACGATTAAAGTTGGTAAGTATTCATTTTATGGTCTTGTTAATGTTATGTGTAAGTTTTGTCGTATATGCACCAAAAGAAGCATATGGATCCACGACTAACTTAGAAGGTCTAGGGGATATATCGCGTTATAATGCTGTTGTCTTTGGTAACCATATAGCAGTAGGTGGCGATATTGAAGGAGCAATTGCTGTTCAAGGTGATATGGATGCATCTGGTTATACGATTGTAGGTGCAGCAGCGGGAACATCTAATATAATTGGGGAAAAATGGGATGATGAGGGATATCCATCCTTGTTATTGTCTGGAAAATTTAAAAAATCAAGAGAGGAATCTTTTATTATTCAAAACGGAATAGTTGTAATGACAAAAGAGAGTGATCCAGATCATATCATACAATCTTCTTATGATCGTATAGTTTATAAAGAAAAACTAGAAATTGACGCGAAATTTAATGAATTTCACAACATAGTGAATCAAGTCAGTAAAAATGCAGGTCAATATAAAACGAATACCCCAATTCCAAATATGAGTTATGGAATCGGAAAAGATATAAACAATCCTAATATTTATGTTTCATCAGAATTGGTAGGGAAAATCAATTTAGATATAAGAGATGTCTTTTTACCTAATGCGAAAGGAAAAGATTTTATCGTTATGTATTCAGATGCAATAGAGGTTACATTTAAAAATGGTGCTATCTTATATGACACGAACAATATTGGTAGGGCTACAGATATAATTCCTACATCACAACCCTATTCTCCTAATTCACCGTTTACTGAATTATACGGGAAAGTGATGTGGGTTTTTCCTAATGCAAAAAAAATTACAACAGAGGGGTATGGTGTTGTTGGGAGTGTGTTTGCTCCAAATGCTGTATTAGAAACAAAAGGTGGTTCAATTAATGGACAAGCATTTGTCGGTGCGGTACAACAAACTGGTGGATTTGAATTTCACAATTTCAAATTTAACTGGCAACATTGGAACAAGCCTAGTACAGGAAAAGTAAAGATAAAAAAAGTAGATAGTAATAATGATAATAAAGAATTAATGGGGGCAAAATTTCATATTGAAGATTCAAATAAAAAAGTAGTTGGCGAGTTAATAACAGATGAAAAAGGAGAAGCGATATCAAAAGAATTGCCAATAGGTAACTATACTCTTGTGGAAACAGAAGCGCCTAAAGGTTACGAATTATTAAAAGATAAAATAGCTGTAAAAGTAGAAAAAGATGCAGTAGTAGAAATTAAAATAGAGAATAAGAAATTACCAGATCCAATGGGGAAAATGAAATTAGTAAAAATAGATACGAGCGATAATAATAAAATGCTAGCAGGAGCAAAGTTTCATATTGAAGATTCAAATAAAAAAGTAGTTGATGAGTTAGTAACAGATGGACAAGGAGAAGCGATATCAAAGGAGTTACCAATTGGTAACTATACTCTAGTGGAAATAGAAGCGCCTAAAGGTTATGAATTATTAAAAGATAAAATAGCTGTAAAAATAGAAAAAGATGTAGTAATAGAAATTAAAATAGGGAATAAGAAATTACCAGATCCAATGGGGAAAATGAAGTTAGTAAAAGTAGATACGAGCGATAAAAATAAAAAGCTAGCAGGAGCAAAGTTTCATATTGAAGATTCAAATAAAAAAGTAGTTGGTGAGTTAGTAACAGATGGACAAGGAGAAGCGATATCAAAAGAATTGCCAATAGGTAACTATACTCTAGTGGAAGTAGAAGCACCTAAAGGTTATGAATTATTAAAAGATAAAATAGCTGTAAAAATAGAAAAAGATACAGTAGTAGAAATTAAAATAGGAAATAAGAAATTACCAGATCCGACTGGACAAATTGAAATTGAGAAAGTTGATGATAAGGATATTAATCTAAAACTAAAAGGTGCTGTATTTCAAGTCTTAGATAAAGAAGGTAAAGAAGTTACTAGATTAACAACGGATGAAAAAGGAAGGGGGATTTCCAATCAGTTAGTATTTGGAAAGTATACGATTAAAGAAATAAAAGCGCCAAATGGATATATGTTACTTAGAGATCCAATAGAAATAGAAATTACAGAAGCGGTAAGGACACAAAAACTAACAGTGAAAAATGTGAAAAATAAATGGATAATTCCTAATACTGGTGGCAGCGGAACAACAAGTTTTTACGTGACTGGTTTTGTGCTAATGTTTGGTGTGTTATGTTTATGTAAGAAAAATCGTATATAAATAGTATAAAAACAGTTGTGTATTATAAACTGATTCCATAAAGTTAGAAAATCGTTGTGTTAGAAAAATTTCCAGCATGAGTTCGGTATTGTACTGGACTTATGCTATTAAATTTGTCGAAGAAGGTAGAATAATAGTAAACATAGAATATATTAATAATTAATATGTTTACGAGGTGAAAGTAGTGGCAATAAAACAAGATGAAATTAAAGTAGTAGTTGGAGCTGGAATGTTTAATAATAATCCAGGTTGGATACAAACGCAAAAAGATGAACTTAATTTACTAGATAAAGCTATGTGGGAAGAAAGGTTTGAATACAATTCTATTTCAGCTATTTTAGCTGAACATGTATGGGAACACCTTACATTTGAAGAAGGTGTAAGGGCAGCAGAAATTTGTTATGAATTTTTAAAGTCAGCAGGGCACATTCGATGCGGTGTTCCTGATGCGTTTTTCCAAGATGAAGCGTACCAAAATATAGTTCAAATAGGCGGACCAGGTCCGAAAGATCATCCAGCAGCAAGTCATAAAATCGTTCATAATTATAAAACCTTAACGAAAATGTTTGAAACTGCGGGGTTTGAGGTAGTTTTACTTGAATATTGTGATGAAAATGGTCAGTTTTATTATAACGAATGGGATGCAAACGATGGTGTTATTTTCCGTTCGAAAAGGTATGATTCTAGAAATAAAGGCGATAAACTTGGTTTTCCATCGCTAATTGTTGATGCGATTAAGCGCTAAATCATTCAACAAAAACAAGAGTAAATTCTATCATTTCAAAAGTCGCAAATGCGGCTTTTTTTATACGTAAGTTTATATTTAATAAGAAAATGGGCATACATGATATTTAATTCCTAATAAAATAGAACTCGATTTAGAAAATACTTAAGTTTTTCAGCGCCATTAACTTTAAATTAATACTTCGATGACATAAATATTTATTTTATATTTATATTCGTGTAAAATGAAGTGAGAACATACATTCTGTATAGGAGGTAAACAATATGATAGCTGAAATTGAAAAAGTAACTGATGGGTATATTATAAAATTTGAACGCCAATTTCCATATACGATAGAGGAGGTTTGGTCTGTTTTAACAGAAAACAGTAAGCTTAAAAAATGGATGTCTAATTTACAAATTGAAAGCCTTAAAACAGGTGGAATAGTAAAGTTTGACTTGATGGACGGTTCATTTATAAATATTGATATTTTAGAGTGTCAAGTAAACGCAGTGCTTGAATTTACTTGGGATAAAGATCGTGTCCGATTTGAAATACATAAAGAGGAAAATGGTACTCTTTTACTTCTTAAAGAATACATTCATGATTTAACAGATCATACACCGAAAGACATAGCAGGTTGGCATATTTGTTTAGATCTTTTTTCTTCCGTTCTAGAAGGAGAAGAAAAAGAATTTTCTAAAGATGAATGGCAACAGTGGTTTGAAATATATAAAGGTAAGTTTCTTGAAGTAAGAGGGTAATTACGTAATATAATATATTTATTATATAATTATTATATCGTAAAAATGTCTTTTATGAAAAATAAGAATAGAGGTTAATATGAAAGTAAATCAATTAATTGCTAATAACATAAATAAATTAGATACAGCTATCCCATTTTATAAGTCGTTTGGAATCGCTGGTTTATCAGGATCAGGTAAAACAACTTTTTGTCAAACGATTGGCGAAGAATCAAAAAAACGATTAGTTTCTTTATTGCCAAAGGCTGAATATCAATATTTATTTCCTAATATTATGGAAACAAATTTTAGTGCTATTAAGATGGAGGATATGCCTTTAGTACTTTTTCTAGGAAAATCATCGATTTCTTCTAACCCACGTTCAACGATAGGTACTCATACTGGTGTGTTTACTGAAGTTCGCGAAAAACTTTCTGAAGTATTTCATCTTTCCCCTGAGGTTTTTTCGTTTAATAATCAGTTAGGTTGGTGTACTGGTTGTAAAGGCCGAGGCACTACTAAAAATATTGAGTGTAAAAAATGTAAGGGAAAACGTTATAGTGAAGAAATCGAACAACATACGATAGATTTATTTGCTAAACCACATACAATTTCAAATATTAATGATTTAAGTGTTGAATCTATTCTTTCGTTAGCAGAAGTGTTAAATATTAGTGAAGCAAAACAACATATACTGCAAAATATAATTAATATGAATATTGGTTATTTAACATTAAATCGAATTATGGGTACGTTGTCAGGTGGAGAGTTAACACGACTTTATTTGGCTGAATTCATGGCAGTAAGTGAAAATGCTGTAATTATTATTGATGAGATTTCAGTTGGACTTGATCATGAAACATTATTACAAATATTAGAAGAGATTAAGCAGTTAGGGTGTAAAAATCAAATTTGGCTTATTGATCATTCAGATACAGTACTGGATACAACAGATGAGCAATTGTTCTTTGGGCCTGGTAGCGGAAAATATGGTGGACAAATTGTGAAAGAATCACCAAGACCAAAACCAATACTGTCGGATCTAAATAAAGAAGTACCAACAGAATATTATACATTCCAAGAATTATATTGCCGTAATATCCAAATGATGGAGTTTCAAATTCCTAAAAATAGGCTTGTGACGGTTACAGGAGAATCTGGATGCGGGAAATCTTCACTTGTTAACGAATGCTTAGCTACAGATTTCTTGAAACGATATCCAAAAGATAAACTAGTTATGGTCGGACAAGATCGAAATCAATCTATTACAAGTCGATCAACTGTAGCCACTTTCCTAGATATTAAAAAGAAACTAACAAAGTATAGCGAAGAAATTGATGATATTTTTGAGCGTTCGATTGAGGATATTATAGATGAACTTCCAAATGAAGATATTGCATATAAACGCTTGAGTCTACTTATTAAATTAGGACTTGGTTATTTAACGTTAGAACGAAAAACACAAACATTATCAACGGGTGAATTTCAATGTGTTCATTTAGTTTCGGAGTTATTTGCGAACACTAGAAATCCACATACATTATTTATTTTTGATGAGCCTTCAAAAGGTTTATCACAAAATATTTTAAATCAATTTATAGATAGTGTTAGAGCTATATTGCAAGATGAATCAGTCTCTATCATTATGATTGAACATAATAGTTACATGTTAGAAAGCTCTGATTATATTGTAGATTTCGGAAAAAGACAGCCTGAATCTATAAAGCATCTTGATGTAGTAAGTCATGAAGATTATTATCGCGAAAAAAGCAGTGTGAATAAAGCTGAGCAAATACATATTTCTTCAGCGCTTAAGCATAAAGAAGGCGTTCACTATTTAGAAGAAAATCATATTAACTATTTTAAAAATGCCGAAAACATTTATAAGGGTGGTATTTTAAAAAGTTTATCATCAATGGCCCGTTTAATTTATGGTGAATATGAATCTGATACAATTGCACCTGTTGTTGCTATTGATCTTGAAAGACATTTATATAGTCAATATAGTTTCTTATATGAAATTGGTGGATTAATTAATCATATTGTAGCTGCTCATCCAACTAATAAAGATACGAGAAGTTTTGATTTCTATTCACAGGACAATCATTGTCCATCTTGTTCTGGACGTCTTCAAATTGAAGTTTTCGATAAAGAGATTACAATTCAAGATAAAAATGTTCCATTTTGGGACGGTTTATTTGATCCGGAAATCATGAAAGTCTTAAAATTTTATCAATATGAAAAAATAGAATTTCTATTTGAAGAAATAAAAAATGAGCTTGGTCACGATTTATCAAAGAGCTATAATGATATGTCAGAAGAAGAAAAGCATACGTTTTGGTACGGATATTTTGAAAAATCATTTTATGATAAAAAAGGAAAGACACGCAGAACATGGGTAGGATTTAATACGATTATTGGTGGATATATTGTTATTTCTAAAGCAGCTATTAAAGAAGAAATTAAGTCTTCTAAAGAAATGATGACATGTCCAATTTGTGAGGGGACGGTTTTAAAGCATCATAAACCCCTTAAATTTGGTAACTTTGATATTCGTGAAATGATCAATCAACCAGTTGATGAAGTGTTGAAAATAGTCGGTGATTTACCTGCACTTCATAAATTAAAGTCTATAGTTGGTGGCGATATGAGATTGACAGAAGATGTTTCTTTATTGCCAAGAAAAGCACAAGTTGCACTGAAAATGTTTGAATTAGAACAGGCAAGCTTTTCAAACTATGAAATGGTGTTACAAAATGTTTTACCATTCTGGGATGAAATAAAAGGAAATATTGAATCCATTAGTGTTAATAATCAAGTAACTGTATGTGATTTCCCTAATGTTTATGAAACGAGAGAAAACATTATAGATAAGTATTTCACAAATGGTAAATATAAAAAACTTACGTATGTATACGAAGCGTTTGGATACAAAAAGTTAGTTACCCAAATCAATAAAATTAGAAAAAGTAATCTATGTCCATTCTGCAGCGGAAAGAAAGTTATAACGGAAGATAATTTACATGATGGTGTCTTTAAATTAACAATCCCATGTGTAACTTGTAATGCAACTGGTATTAATGACGAAGGGTTAAAAGAAGTTGTTGAAGGCGTGGATGTACAAATATGGTTAACTGGAAAAGTTAGTGATGTTGTGGATGAGAGCTTATTAACAGAAGCTGTTTCGCAAATACCAATTTTTAATCGCATTCGCGAATTGGATAAACGAGAAATGATGGCGGTTTATGAATTTCTTGAGAGTAATCAATAAAATTTTATTAGTTAAGGTGTTATTAACATAACTTATATAAAACGTATATTCTTTATAATGTTAATAATAACGCATTATTACAAGGTAATGAAAAGATCCAATTTCTTAATGTCACAATTAAGAAATTGGATCTTTTAGTTTTTTTATGTCCCACATACAATATTTTCCACTAAGGAAAGAAGTATAAGGGAAGGAGAGATAAACAAATAAAATTGTGAAATGATTGATATATTATGTAATTATTATATTATAAAAGAGATAAATAGGGATAAAAAAGTTCGTGAGTGATAATATTTGTTTATTAATCTTTTTGTTTTGTTATCTGATTTTTTAAATTTAACAGAAATATATACTTGAATGAAGTATATATTTCTGTTAAATTTATCCTATGGATAGAACAAGTTTAATTAAAGGTCATTTAGAAATGTGTGTATTATCTATTTTGTCGAAAAAGAAAAGTTATGGTTATGAGATTATGAAAGAACTTGAAGTAAACAATTTAAAATTGAAAGGAGTAGGAAGTATTTACCCTATTCTAACTAAGTTGAAAAATCAAGAGTGGGTTAATACTTATCAAGAAGTAACAGACAGTGGTAAAGTTAGGATTTATTATGAAATTAATGAAAACGGGAAAATACGTCTTGAGAAAAAAATTAATGAGTGGTTAGAATTGCAATCGGATATTCAAACATTATTAAAAAACGGCTCGAAAGGAGACCTTCTGAAATGAGGAATAGATTAATAGGTAAAGAAAAGCAATTTTTAACAGACGTACTTAAGGAATTACAGCAATACGATATTAGTTTAGAAGAAATGGAAAATGTTAAGCGACAAATATTAGAACATATTCAAGAATGTCGTGAACATGGTGAAGATAGTATAGATGATTTAGGTACACCTCAATTATTTGTTCAAGATTATTTAGAAATAAATGAAATTGATTTACAAGTTAAAATGAAACAACTTAAAAATAAAAAGGGTAAATTAAACAAATCTTTCTTACGCGGCATATTCATCGCAGTTATTACTTACCTCATCTCGCAAACTACATTTACAATATTTTTAACTAGATCATTAAATCCAACTAATAGTAAAAATACATTTCAGTATAATCTTCTATATCGTATTTCAGAAAATCAATGGTGGAATTCATTATTAATAATGATTAGTTTTATGCTCTCTATAGTAGTATTCATTAGTTTAGTAAGTTATAAAAAAAGAAAGCTCTCTAAAGCATAATGAAGAATGCAATCTATAAAATATCTCTAATTTATATTCTTTGTAATGTATTAATGTTATGTATTACAGATCCAAAAGTTTACGCTCAGCAAAATATTAAAATTGCATTGGATAAGTATATTGAAAAATTTATAAAAGAGCAGAATATTCCAGGAGCTTCTGTTGCAATTGTACATAAAAAAGATGTATTTTTCACAAAAACGATAGGAATTACTGGAGAATCTGAAAAAAAGGTAACTAGTAAAACACCATTCGCAATTGGCTCAATAAGTAAATCTTTAACAGCTTTAGCTATATTGAAATTAATTGAAGATAAAAAAATAAAATTAGAGGATTCAGTTCAACAACACCTTCCTTGGTTTAAATTAAAAGACAATCAATTAACCTCCACTATAACAATTCGAAACCTACTAACTCATACAAGCGGAATAAACACATACGAAGGTTTGGCATTATCAGATATACAATCCAAAAGTTCTTCAGCTTTAAAAGAAAATGTAAAGAAACTTTTAAATGTAAAATTAAATGCCTCACCAGGAGAAAAATATCAATATAGTAATGCGAATTATATTGTTTTAGGTGCTCTTATTGAAGAGGTCACAAATGAAACGTATTCATCATATATGGAAAAGCATGTTTTTCAGCCGTTAAATATGAATGGTGCAGCAGCAAGTAAAGAAACTGCATATGAAAAGGGTTATTTAACAGGTTATCAGTCTTGGTTTGGCATACCAAGAAAAAGTGTAGTGTCCTATGATAATTCTGGGGCACCGTATGGCTATATTACTGCAAATTTAGAAGATATGATTCAATATATTATGTTTTTGAATCGGCCTGAGGATGCTCAATTTTTAAAGCAAGAAAACATGGATCTTTATCTTTCACCACTTTATAAAATAAATTCAAAAAAAAGTTATGGTTTTGGATTAAGAACAACAAATATAAATGAAAGCGAAACGATGATTTGGCATTCAGGATCCACGCCCGATGCTCGTGCAGAAATATTTATTTTAAATAAAAGTGGCTGGGGTGGTGTTATTTTAACAAATAAAAATCATGTATTAGAAGAGCCAGCGTTATCAGTGTTGAAAAATGGGATTATTAGCATTTTGAATGGAAAAGAACCAATTGATCCACCTAGAAACATACCATTTACACAAATTGTTATGTCGATAGTTATACTCGTGCTTTTCATTTCGCCAATTATGTTTGTTAAGAAGTATAGGCATAAGAAAAATGTTGAAAAACTAACTTGGTTATTTGTAGGAAATTTATTTCTAATATTATCTATTATTTTCATCCCGCTTCTTACTTATAGTACAAGCTCACCATGGAAAACAATTAAAATATTTGCGGCAGATGTAGCCTTTCTTACAAATATTATAGTAACTTTATTAGTTGTGAACGGATTAATATCAATCTTTATAGCCTTAAGACGGAAGAGAGTAAAAGGGGAAATAATTAAAGAAATATAATTCAAGTGTTATAAACAGTTGACTCTCACACGATGTCATTGTTTAAGATGAAGTTGAGCTTCGAAGTAGATGTAATTTATGGGAGGAAAATATGTTTAAAATAGGTGACTTTTCAAAACTATCTTCCATTAGTATTCGTATGTTGAGACACTACGATAAAGTAGAATTGCTACAGCCAGTAAAAATCAATGAACAAAGTAGATATCGATACTATTCAGCGGCCCAATTAAAGAAAGTAAATCAAATTCAAATGTTAAAAGATATGGGGTTTAATATTGCTACTATTAAAGAAATAGTAGCAAGCGATAATATGGAAGTAATAAAATCACAATTTAAAAATCGTAGTGCTCAAATAAAGGATGATATGGATGACCTCCAAAAACAATTACGTCTTCTCGAAGCCTCAATGAAAACGATGAGAGAGGATGTTGTTGAGATGGCCTATCATGTTTCAATAAAAGAAATTCCAGAAAGAGAAGTAGCTAGTGTTAGAAAGATTATTCCATCATATAATCGCGAAGGGGATTTATGGGGTATATTAATGCAAGAAATTCAAATGAAAAATATTAGTATTGCCCATCCGAGTTATAGTATTGCGGTTTTCCATGATCGTGAATACAAAGAAAATGATGTAGATGTAGAAATACAGCTAAGTATTTTAGGTAAGCATGAAAATACAAAAGACGTTACATTTAAAAAAATTGAATCTACTAATGTAGCTTCCATAATGGTTAATGGAAGTTATGAACAGATGACAGCTGTAAATGAGGCTGCAGCAAAATGGATTGAGACAGAAGGTTACGCATTAGTAGGCCCGATGTTTAATATTTACCATGTAAGCCCAGCGATGGAATCGGATCCTAATAAGTGGGTTACAGAAGTTTGTTATCCAGTTAAATGATGATAAAGAAAAAAGGCATATAATTAATGCCTTTTTTCTTTATGGGGTATTGTCACATGCCCATCAACTTAAGAATTTAGAACTCCCCCAAAAAAATTATGAGTTTTTTGTTACAAGTTATCACAAAATTTTCGTTTTTTAGGTAGTTTTATTTTCTTAGCTTGATTGCGATGAGCGGTACCCCATAAAGTCCCCTAATACATAATTGATGTTCTGCCATTTGTAGAAAACAATCCACTTATCCCATTTTAACAAGGAGAAATATCTCGTCCATGTTGTAATATTGGCTTACGTTAAGCTTGTGAAAAAAACATATTCATGTATAATACAATTGATGTATGATACATTAGTTGTAGGAGGGTGACCTATTTGAAAAGAGAAGATGCCTTAAAACTAAGAACAGATATTAAGAAAATGATTATAATAACTGGGGTTTTTGAATCTCAAAATTTGTCCAAAGGACCATTTGAAAAACCTTTACCAACTTCTCAAATGATGGCGTTAGAGGAACTAGAGGTAGAAAAATTAACTGTTTGGCAACTATCCAATAAACTTAGATTAGAGACTTCAACTGTAAGTAGATTGGTAGATAAGTTAGTAAAAAAGGGTCTTATTTATCGTGAAGTAAATGAAAAAAATAGAAGAGAACTTTTTCTGCACCTCACAGAAAAAGGTCACATAACTGTTAATTGCTTAAGAGAGCAATCCATTACATTTTATCAAAGTATTCTCAATAATTTATCAGAATCAGAACAAAAAATAGTTGTGGATGGTTTTGAATTATTTATTGATTCTATTTCTAAGTCTTTTGATTAGAGTGAGGTAAGTCATAACATTTGGAGGATAAAATGAGTTTGCATTTTGAACGTCCTATTATTGAATTAAAAGAGAAATTTGATGAATTAAAGAAAATAATGAAAGAAAATAATGTAGATTTATCGTCAGAAATTCATGAATTAGAAAAACGTTTAAATAAAATGCAAGATAAGATTTATTCTAATATTACACCTTTTCAACGAGTTCAAATTGCAAGGCTACGTAACCGACCTACGACATTGGACTATATACCTTTATTGTTTACAAACTTTCTCGAACTTCATGGTGATCGATTATATGGTGATGATAAAGCAATGATAGGTGGTATTGCAAAATTTAAAGGAATGCCCGTTACGGTTATTGGTCATCAAAGAGGTAGAAATACAAAGGAAAGTATAGAAAGAAATTTTGGAATGGCACATCCAGAAGGTTATAGAAAAGCGCTAAGACTCATGAAACAAGCTGATAAATTTAATCGCCCTATTATTACATTTATTGATACAATAGGCGCCTATCCAGGGGTAGGGTCTGAAGAACGTGGAATTTCTGAAGCGATAGCTCGAAATCTATTTGAAATGACTACACTTAAAGTGCCAATTGTTTGTATTGTAATTGGAGAGGCATCAAGTGGTGGAGCTCTTGGCATTAGTGTCGGTAACCATATCCATATGTTAGAGTATTCATGGTACTCGGTAATTTCGCCAGAAGGAGCAGCATCTATCCTATGGAAGGACGCTAAGTATGCTCCAGAAGCTGCTGAACATATGAAAATTTCAGCAAAAGATTTAAAACATTTAGGAATTATTGATGAAATCATTCCTGAAATTAAAGGTGGAGCACAAAATGATATAAAATCACAGGCAAAAATGATTGAATCTGTAATCGAATCATCTCTAAAAAAATTGATACTATTATCCTCGGAAGAGCTTATACAACAGCGGTATGAAAAGTATAGACAAATAGAGAATTATAAATGAAAATATTTAGATTCTCGCAAAAAAATTTCAAATATTTTGTAAGTAACCTCTTAAACTGGGATATGCTGATACTATTACTCTACAAAAGATGTGTGATCGGTATGGAAAAGGAAAATTTGTTCAAATGGAAGCATTATCACATACCCATTAACTCAAGAAATTGATTGTTCCCCAAAACGAAAAAATGAGCTGAATTCTCATGAATGTCTGTAAAAATATGGGAATTTAGTTGTGGGGGGGATCTCAAAAGCTTAGGTTGATGGCAATGGGGTATCGTCAGGGAAATACGGATTTACAATGATGCTAAGCCTTTTTTTCTGACGATTCTCCCGTTTTTAACAACGTTAAGAAAGTTTCAGTGGTCTTAAAGAATCTAATTAGATCACTTTCTCCGAATTAAAATGGTATTCTCCTAGCAAATTAATATGTTCCCAGCAAAAAGGTGACATATGGTGCAATATTATGGTTATGGCGGGTGTAAACCAATCAGAACGTGATCTTATTCGTATGCGGTAGCGTGAAGGAATTGAACTGGCTAAGAAAAAAGGAAAGTTTAAAGGTCGGTTAAAGAAGTACTATAAAAATCATGCAAGATGTAGTAAAGCTTTATAAAGAGGGAGATATGACTGTAAATCAAATTTGTGAAATTACAAATGTGTCTAGGGATTCGTTATATAGAAAGCTATGGGAAAGGAACAGTTGATGAATTATATCAAAAATCGGAAATATATAATAGAAAATAAGTTTTATATTGAGGTGGAATTATATGCCTAAAATTGACAATATGTTAGCGATTCTATGGATGCTTCGTTCAGGTGAAAAAATTACTGCAAAACAAATTTCAGAAAAGTTAGAGATGAATATAAGGACTGTGTATCGTTATATTGATACAATTTCAACAAGTGGCGTACCTATCATTTCAGAACCAGGACATAACGGTGGATACACTTTATTGAATAATTTTATTGAGGCTCCTCTATTTTTTGATTTTGAGGAGCAAACTGCACTATTTCACGCTGCTGTTTTTGCAGAAGAAGCCGGATATTATGGAGGTGAAGCACTAAATCGGGCCATTTCAAAACTAAGTAAATACTCAAATCAAGAGCAGGAAACAAAGATAAACCAACATTTAGCTAGTCTTGAAGTAATAAGTCGATTAAGTTCACTCCCTATGGAACCTTTTTTGAAGGAGTTGGAGCAGGCCGTAGCTGACGGCTACTCAGTAAAAATTCTTTACCATAAAAGTGGCGAAAAGCAATTAAATTATAGATTGGTCGATCCGTACAAAATTATCTATTGGAATAATAAGTGGTATGTGATTGGATTTTGTCATCTTAGGAATGATATCCGTAGTTTTAGAGTAGATCGAATTGAAAGTCTAATGCTAACAGAAAATAAGTTTAACCGACCAGAAAATTTTTCAGCACGTGACTTTTTTATAAATGGTCTTCTTCCAACTATAAAAGATAAGAAAGAGACTATTTCTTTGGTTATTAATGGGGATAAAAGTGTATTGGCTGATATTTGCCAACATTGGTTTTTAGGACATTATTTACAAGAACGGACTTCAAATCAAGCCGTTTTTCTTCTTGAAAAAGATATATTACATACATATGTACCTTATTTACTTTTACCGTACAATAAATCTATTAAAGTTATTGAGCCAATAAGTCTTAAGAAAAGACTTATTGAAGTTCTTTCGGAATTAATAAAATTTCATCAAGTAATATAACTTCCCTGACGTTAACTGTCAGGGAAGTTATATTATAATAGCTATATAAATTGTGATTGGAGTGTTATTGGATGCAAACAAAAAAAGTATTTCTATATGTATTTAATACAATGTCAGACTGGGAATATGGATATTTAATTGCTGAATTAAACTCAGGAAGATATTTCAAAAAAGATTTAGCACCTTTAAAAGTAATTACAGTAGGAGCTAATAAAGAAATGATTACTACTATGGGAGGACTGGGCATAAAACCAGATATTTCCCTTGATGAATGTACTCTTGAGAGTAAAGATCTTTTAATTTTACCAGGAGGGACTACTTGGAGTGAAGAAATTCATCAACCCATCTTGGAAAGAATTGGCCAAGCTTTAAAACTTGGTACTATTGTTGCGGCAATTTGTGGTGCAACTGAGGGCCTCGCGAATATGGGATACTTAGATACTAGAAAGCATACAAGTAATAACTTAGAATATACTAAAATGGTATGTCCTAACTATAAAGGAGAAAAGTTCTATGAGTTGGAATCTGCGGTATCTGATGCGAATTTAGTTACTGCATCAGGAATAGCTCCTCTGGAATTCGCAGTGGAGGTACTGAAAAAAATAGATGTATTTACACCAGATACAATACATGCATGGTATAACCTAAATAAGACTCATAAACCTGAATACTTCTTCCAGTTAATGAATTCAATAAATAAATAAGTAAATAAATGAAGTAACTGAAAAGCTCATTTTCTCTATTTCGATTTGTAGAGATAATGAGCTTTTTAATTTGGACTTTCCTTATCGTTGTAAATCCGCATTTTCCTGACGCTAGCCATTTATCAATTTATCCGTAAATATCAAGAGAAATTACTTCTTGATTCGATTCGTCAACTACTAGCACAATTTCATTTGCAAATGTACAAAATGAGCGGAGTGTAATGGAATCCTTTAATGACTCTTTTAAGAACCAACCTGTTGGTACTAAAGAAATGCAACCCTCTTTTTGAAAGAAAGAATGTTTGAGGAAATATGCTATTTCTTGAGTTTCTTTTAAGAACATCGGATCAATGCAATCGAATAGTACAGAATAATATTTTAATGTTCTTCTACCGACAATTCTATTAAAAGAACGGCTGCGGTATAAATCAGGCACTACGGGATATATACCGTTAGTTAGAAGTGCTTTTAAAGTTTGTTTTGATTCTTCCTTTAAACCTATCATGAAAATTTCATGTAATTCATTATTAATATAAACTTGTTTCACATCTTTATAATGAGGGATTAATTCATTTTTAACTATATTTAAAGTAATGTCATTTGTAATGGGAAAGGACGTATAAACGTCCTCTTCAAGTATGAAATCCATGCCACTGAAAAGTTGGCAAATTGGACTGAGAGAAGTCTTTGAAGATACAGGTGGTGCCTTTTCTATATAAAAATCTTCATTTATAGTAGGTGCTGGATATTTTTGCTCTTCGATTTCAATTAACCAATCATACATAATTATCTTTCCTTCCATCATAGTTTTCGTATCGGACTATATAACGCAATAATAACTTCAAGTAGCTTCGTGAAAGCAGCTAAAGCAAATACAAGTACTGGATTATAGGCTGAAATAATACCTCCTACTAATGCCCCGAGTGGCATGGCTAATCGTGTAAGTACACGTGAAAATCCTAAAACCCTTCCTTGCATATTTGATGGAACAGTTTCCTGGCGAACTGTGGCTACAATTATATTCCATGCAATATTGCAATACCGAAAGCAATGCCAGGAGCAAACCAATATGTACTCCAAAGTGCGAAAGTTAAGCCAATTGCTCCAGCGAATAGGAGTAAAGGAATTAGGAGGCCGCGCTGCAATCTCTTTTCTAAAGGAACTGCAATCAAGCTTCCTAAAATCCCACCGATGCCAATTAATGAATAATTAAAGCCACTTTGTTCCGGGGTAAGTTGCAATGTGGATAGTAAATAATACATGAATACACCTAAAACCGCACTTGCTCCAAAGTTTCCAATCATAGCTTGAAAAGATAAAGCTATATTTAAGCGATCATTTTTGAGCCATTTAAACCCATTAAACAAATCCGATAGAATATTTTGAAGTGTATTTTTATCATTATTTTGGCTGTTTACAGTTTTAATTGATGGTAATAACATCACAGCAACTAATGTTGCAATAAATGAAAGAACATTAATCCAAAGCACTTGAAAGCCTCCAATAAAAGATATGAAAATCCCAGCTATCATTGGACCAAACAAACTAGCCAATTGATTAATCATTTGATAGAAAGAATTAGCCTTCGTTAATGATGCTCCTGCGATGTGTGGAATGACTGTAACAGTTGTTACATCAAAAAGCATAGACATAACTGCTAAGGTAAAAGTAATTACGTATAAATGCCAGATTTCTAATAGATGTAATGTATGTAGAATGGGAACAAGACTTACTAAAATAATATTGGTAATATCCGCTATCCAAAGTAACTTTTTTCGATCGTATCGATCAATTATTACACCAACTAAAGGGTCAAATAAAACAATTGGCAATACATTAATAGCAAATAAAGAACTCATAATTACAGCTGAATCGGTTAATTGATAGGCAATCCAAGGAAGCGCAAAAGTATACAGTGAATCCCCGATTCGTGAAATGAGTAAGCCAAAAATAAATATCTTGTATTCTTTCGAAAAAGTTGTCTTTACGGTAAGCTTGCGTTCTAGTATAAATTTCACAACTGTTTGAACCACCTTTATTATAGAGGAATTCGAAAATCATCCGTCCAATATTTGTTATGTATAGAATTCTGTAATTTTTAGATGAATCCTACTTTTTAGAGGTATTTTAAAACTTAAAGGAGGAAAAAAATGAAGGCAGTATTTTTAGATAGAGATGGAACAATTGGAGGGTCAGGTGGGGGAATTCACCCAAATGAATTTACATTATTTGATTTTGCGCCTAAAGCAATACAAAAGTTAAATAACTTAGGATTAAAAGTGTTTTTATATACAAATCAAACTATAATTGGAAGGGGATATTTCACCGAAAAAGAACTGCTTAAAGGATTTCAAAAGATGCAACAAATTTTAAAAGATGAAGATGTATATATAGATGGAATGTACTATTGTCCACATAAAATGAATAATAGTTGCGACTGCCAAAAACCGAATATAGGTTTACTTTTGAAAGCAGCGGAAGAACATGGTCCACGCTTAAAAGAATGTTTTCTTATTGGAGATACAGGGAGTACAGATATGATTGCAGCTGAAAGGGCTAATATGAAAAAGATTTTAGTATGAACAGGATGGGGAGAAAGCTCATTAACAAAGTATAGAAATTCGTGGAAAGAAACAGTACCTGAGTATATAGCACAAAATCTACTTGATGCTGCGAGTTGGATTGAAGATAATTTAAATACATAATAAAATTATAGTAAACTATTTTGTTCAAAGGTCGTTAGGAGGGAAAATGTTGATACAAATAGATAAGAATGTGCGAACAGCTGGTGCGTATGTAGTGTATAAAAATTTATTTGTTTTTCAAGTTGGTCCAACGAGTAAAGGGGGTACATTAGGTGTAGTAAGGCTGGGGGGACATAAAGAAGCCGATGAAACGGCAGTAGAAACTGCTAAAAGAGAAGTGAAAGAAGAAGCTGCTATCGATATTGCAATATTCAGTTCACCAAGTACATATTATAAAGAGAATTGGAATGCACAATCAAAGAAAATAAGAGTAGAAAATGAAATCAATCCAATATTAATTATTGATAGCCCAGATGAAACTTTATCTATTATGTATATGGCACATTCAGAAAATGAACCAACTCCATCCTCTGAAACAAACGGGTTATTATTGCTTTCAGTAAGTGATATTAAGCTAATTTGTAGTAAGGAAATAACACTAAACGATTATATTAAACAAGGTGGAATGGCTATATTGAAAGAAAAAATAAATAAAGATTTAATCTTACAACCGTTTCCGCAACTTATGTTTTTAGCGGAACTTTTAAAAGAGGATCCTATATGGCTTCAGCAGATTCTCAATTAGCAACAAAAGCCACCTTAATAAGTGGCTTTTGTTTTACATAATTTAATGATAAGTGTATCCTCCATCAGGAAACAGTACATTACCTGTAGAAAAACTATTTTGCATTAAATATAGTACAGTATGCGCAATTTCATCATTGTGCCCAGGGCGTTTTACAAGAGATAGAGATTTATAAGTTTCATAAGCAGCTAGTCTATTTTCATTTTGTTCATTCTCTCTTTGTATTGTTCCGGGAGAAACAACATTAACTCTAATTGGAGCTAGCTCAACAGCTAAAGCTTTCCCTAAACTTTCAATAGCACCATTACATGCTCCGTAAGCAGGTGCTCCTTTAAGTGGCCTTTGACTAAATGCACCGGACATTAATACGATAGATCCAGAGTTTGAAAGAAAAGGAACTGCATATTTTACAGCATAATATTGTGGCCAAAACTTTCCGATAAAGCTACTTTCGGCAATATCATCTGTGGTGGTTATTGGTCCGAGTGTGTAAGAAGCTCCTGGTGTGAACAAATGATTAAAATCCCCAATGCTCTTGAAAAACGCTTGTAATTGGTTTTTATCTTGGTTATCCAATACATAAGTCTGAAGATGATTGTTATTAATTACTTCTTGAGCAATCATTAATTTTTCTTTGGATTTTCCTGCAATAATAACATGTGCGCCTTGTTCAATTGCTTGTTGTGCTGTTGCAAACCCAATACCAGAACTCCCACCAATGATAATGATTCGGCTACCTTTTAATGTAGTAATAGACATATTTAAGCCACTCCTTTAATAAAAACTTTAAAATAAAGTTGTTATGCCTTTATTATTCGCTAAAAGATAGCAAGTGAAAAGTACGCACTTTTTATGTACATAGTCGCATATTTCGTACTAATCACTATTCATGCGGATATGCAATGTGAAAAAAGATTTGTGATGTCAGAGGAGAGGTGTGAAAAATGGATTTACAAGAACCGAAGTTAAAAGGAGTAATAGCAACATTACAAATAATCGGTGGGAAATGGAAACCACTCATTTTGTTTATATTATTAACAGACGGAACAAAACGGTTTGGTGAAATAAAGCGATTAATACCAGATATCTCTCAAGGGACGTTAGCAAAGCAATTACGGGAATTAGAGCAAGATCAACTAATAGAACGCGAGATTTATCAAGAAATACCACCTAAAGTGGAATATAGTTTATCAGAGCATGGAAAAACAGTAAGTACAGTGTTAGATAGTATGTGTGGTTGGGGAAGAAGACATTTAGATTATATAAATAGAAATAAACTATAAAATTATTATGTAAACTATCTGTGCACATGAAATATATTTTCCTTATAATTTGTATTCTATAATATATAATAGAAAGTAAGAATATTTCGGTAGTGATTGAATGAAATTAAGGACCTTTATTTGAAAGGAGTGATGTTTTATGAAGAAACAGACGAAAGTAAAGTATGAGGTAAAAATCATTTGAGTATGCGTATCATGCCTCTATAAACTACGTTCGCTCAAAGCTAGGAGCAGCGCATGATAAATATTACAATAGGAAAAAATCAATACCCAATAACATTAGCTGAGGAACATAATTTTGATTGGTTAAAGGGTGTAGAAGTATTTACTGTTTTTGATCAGCAAGATTCAGGAAATATTAGCTTTGGTATTATTGAGAATGGACAACGCTATTTTTTGAAGTATGCTGGTGCACGTAATTTAGAGTATAAAGGTAATGTAGAGGATGCAATTCAACGATTAATGAAAGCAAAGGAAGTATATGAACAAATTCAACATCCTTTACTAGTTCCATATATTAATTCGATTCAAATGAAAAATGGATTTTGTTTAAGGTTTCATTGGATTGATGGGGAATGCATGCACAATCATTGGAACTTTACACCGTTTGAAAAGCACCATTCACCAAATTCGCCTTTTGTGAAGTTAAGAAAATTATGTGTGTCGAAGAGACTTAACATATTGACACAAATTTTTGAGTTTGCAGCATATGTGGAGTCACTAGGCTATGTCATGGTTGATTTTTATGACGGTAGTATTTTATATAATTTTGAACAATCAAAACTGACGATTTGTGATATTGATTTCTTTCAAAAAACACCTGTATTCAATGAAATTGGGGAGGATTTTTGGGGAACAGCTCGCTTTAAAGCACCGGAGGAATATGAACTGCATGCACAAATTACAAGCGAAACGAATGTGTATGTGTTAGCCGGAATTGCTTTTTCCTTTATCGGCGAGAAAAATGATAAAAGCTATGAAAAATGGGAAAGTACACAAGAATTATATAATATATGTAAAAAAGCGCTACATAAAGAAAAAAGTAAAAGGTACCGTACTGTTCAAGCGTTTTATGAAGCTTGGCTTGCGTATATAGAATAAATAATTGATGGCTCATTTTCATTAAGAAGCTATGGAATATATAAGCATCAACAAAGGGGAAAGCATAAAATGAACGAATTAGAGTACAAAAACTTTTATGATAAAGTAGGAAGAATAAATGGATGGGATTTTAGTAAAGTAAAATGTGAAACTGTAGGAGATACATGGGATTTTTATAGTGAGGTAAAAGAAAGATGCAAGCCATCACATATTTTACTTGATGTTGGTACAGGTGGAGGAGAAAATGTACTTAATATATCATCTTCAGCTAAATTGTTAATCGGAATAGATAATTCTAATGGCATGATTGAAACAGCACATTCTAACTTAAAGAAATCAGATGTACAGAATGTTGAGTTTCTTCAAATGGATTCTGAAGCTTTAACGTTTCCACATGCGCATTTTGATATTGCTTCTAGTTGTCACGCGCCATTTATAGCATCCGAATTAGCAAAAGTAATGAAAAAAGGTGCTTTGTTTTTAACGCAACAAGTTAGCGAACATGATAAATTGAACCTAAAAGAAGCATTTGGAAGAGGACAATGCTTAGGCGAAAGAGATGGAACTTTAAAAGAAAAGTGTATGGCTGAACTTATAAATGCAGGATTTGAACTCGTGCAAGTACGTGAATATGATGTTACTGATTATTACAGTACGGCTGAAGATCTTATTTTCTTATTAAAACATACGCCTATTATTTCTAGGTTTGGAGAAGAGGATGAGGATTTTACTATTTTACAAAAGTTCATTGATGCAAATAGTTCTGAGAAAGGGATCCGTACGAATTCAAAAAGGTTTATGATTATTGCTGTAAAATCATAATGTGTTTTATTGTAGAAGCTGCTTTTCGTTTGAGGAAAGGCAGCTTTTTTGTATGGAAACAATGCAGGATAAATTTAAATATTCATACTAAAGTTGTAGCTTTTATATGAAAAATCCACCCTTCCGTTTGATTTTATCTATTTATAATTGTCATACAATACGGATAGATAATCAGAAACAGGGGGAATGTAACGTGATTACACATATATCAGATATAAAATTACAAACGGTTTCGATAGAAGGGGTAAAGCAAGTATATAAGGACATATTATCTTTTCCAATAAAAAAAGAAACGGCATCACTTATTCAATTTGAAGTAACACCATATACAACAATTAGTTTTCAAGAAGTATACGAACCAATCGCACCTGCACATTTCGCTTTTGAAATCGCATATTCAAAATTTCATGAAACAGCAAAATGGCTAAAAGAGTCTGGATTACTTATTGCGAAATGGAAAAATGGTCATACAATTGATGAAGAGAGCGGTCGATTCAACTTATATTTCAGAGATGGAGATGGAAATCTTCTCGAAATTATCGCGCATAGTTATGTTAAAGCAGATGTATTAGTACCGCATTCCCCTTTAAACATTTTATATGTAAGGGAAATCGGACTTCCCGTTAAAAGTGTACCTGTATTTACAGAATGGCTAAAATCAAATCTAAATATGAAAACGATGGAAGATGGGGATATTTTCAACTTTGTTATAGGGGGCACAGCATATATTGTTGCAACATGGTGGCAACGACCTTGGATCCCAATTGCAATGAAAGCCATACCACCGAAAGTGCACGTATCTTTCGGAACACCAGATCAAGCATTTTTACAGCAAATCCAAATTAACTTTAAGAGAAATAGTGTCCCATTTCAATGTAAACATAATGAAGTATCATTTATTGAGCAGGGATATGCATTTTCAATTGTGCATACACCACATTTTCCTTCCAATGTTCCTAGTAAATTAAACTTACCACTTTCTATTTAAGGATAGAAAGTGGTAAGTTTTTAATATTTTCGTAGAGAAGGGTTTCCGCATAATTACACTGAATTTATATAGGAGTATAAGGTGTCAGCTTAATTTACAATAAGGAGAGAAATGAATTGAATTTAGGAAATCCGATAGCTAAAGGGAATACAGCGGAAATCTATCTCTATGATAGTAAGGTTGTAAAATTATTTAAAGAATATCTTCCAGATACAGAGTCTATAAATGAAGCAAAAAAACAAAAATATGCTTATTCATGCGGGCTACCAGTTCCAAACGTATTTGAAGTGACAAAGATACAAAATAGGCAGGCAATTATTATGGAATACATAAAAGGAAATAGTATTGGTGATCTCCTGCTAAATAATCTAAATGAGGCAGAGCATTACATAAATATTTGTGTGAATGAACAAAAGAAGATTCATTCTATTCGTATGAACACAGATGAAATAGAATCAATGAGAGAAAGATTAGAGCGACAAATTAAATCTGTTTTTAAATTGGATGAAAAACAAAAGGGAAATATATTGAATAAGCTACATTCAATCAAATTTGAACCAAGATTATGTCATGGGGATTTTCATCCGTTTAATCTAATTTTGAGTAATAAGAGTGTGAATATTATAGATTGGGTTGATGCTAGTTCAGGTGACATTCGTGCAGATGTGTTTCGGACATATTTATTGTATGCACAGTCTTATATAGAATTAGCGGAAATGTATTTGCAAATATATTGCAGGAATACCGATCTAACAAGAGATGAAATTTTTCAATGGGCTCCTATTATTATTGCAGCTAGATTTGCTGAGAGGGTATCTCCGCAAAATGAATTGTATTTAAACAGATTATTGAATCAGTATTTATAAGTAATGAAACAAAGGTTGTCTAGTAGCTAATTAGTAAATGCTGTTGTTTAACTAAATTTTCCTTGTAGTTAAACAACAGCATTTTTAAACATTAATATAGGTATATTTAGTTTCGATCTTCAGCCTATAAAGGTTCATTATCCGTACTTGTTCCTCAGTTAATTCTTCTTTATCCCAATACATATGCATTAAGCTATATTCAAAAATCTCCTTTAATTTAATAAACATAGGCAACTTGTCTATCATCTCTTTAGGTAGCTCATTTTCCTCTTGATATCCGTCAAATATTGCTTTTGTAATAGAATGTTCATAGTCTGCGATATTCCCATTTCCAGCAAATGAATATTCTATCGCACTATAAATAGGAACTGCTAAATCAAATATATAAAAATGTTTTTCACAGTCTTGAAAATCAATCATTGTTAAGTTTGAATTGTTTTCAACTAAAATGTTTTCTAACCATAAATCACCGTGAATTAAGCCATAATTCGAAGTAGATTTCTCTAGCCCCTTTATAGAAGTTAAAACGTCAGAGGCAATTTCTCTTATAGTAGTTTCATCTTTAGGGATATACTTAAGAAAATTATATTCTTCATTTTCATACCAATCGTTTATATATTTAACCGGTTTAGTCTTTTCAAAGCTTTTAGAAATACGATGTAATTTTCCAATTTGTTTACCAAGCTTTTTAAATATATTAGAATTCCATTCACACCTTGGTAAATGTATACCAGGAGCAGCTTTATATAATACGGAAAAAATCTCCTTGTCTAATGTTAACCTTTCTACTAAATTCCCATTAAGAGAAGGTATTATTGGAGGAACTGCAAAACCATTTTCATATAAAAAGTTCGTATATGTAACTTCTTCTAACTGTTCTTCATATGTTTTGTAGTTTGTAATTCTAATGAAGTGTGTACCTAGTTCTGTAAAACATTGATACATTTCATTCGTTATTGGTTTCATGTTAATAAAATTTAACGAATATTGTTCATTTATGAATTGAAGTATTTCTTTTTCGTGATCGTTCATTGTAACGTCCTTTCTAAATTGAAATTTTTTGAACATAGAATTAATGAATCTTTATTTACAACATTCGTGTTTGATTTTGAAATCCTTTAAAAAGAAGCATGATGTAATGAATGCCCCATGCTACAAAACACAAGAAATATCAAAAGAAAGAAATAATTCTCTTGTATACTTATAAATAAGGAGTGAAGTAAATGAATGAACATATACAGAAGATGATTGATTGGATTGAGAGCAATTTAAAAGAAGAATTTTCATTAAATGAATTATCGCGTTATATGGGTTATTCTCCGTATTACTGCTCTTTTAGATTTCACCAAGTAACAGGCATTAGTATTAGACGTTATATTCTTTTGAGGAGATTATATTTATCTACGCGGGATTTGACGATTGATAGAAAGATAATCGATGTCGCTTTTGATTATGGGTATTCTTCCCAAGAAGCATATAGCCGGGCTTTCAAGAATGTTTTTGGAATGAATCCAAGAGAATTCCAACTTAACAAAATGCCTATTCAGTCATTTATTAAACTAAAAATAGAAGGGGAGTTTAAAATGAATATTTCTAGAAAATTAGAGGTTGAGCAGTTACGAAATGCGAAAAGAGAGCTGTTTGATAAAGATGTACTTAACATATTAAATGGTCAAATGCTGTATGAAGAATTTAAAACTGAGAAGCTAATGGGTGAGTCTGATTATGCGCCTTTTAACGAAGCAATGTGTGTAAATGTGGCTACTGCACAAGTTTTTAATGAAGAGTTTATTAAAACAAGAGCAGAAGGTCATAACAGTTCAATAGAAAGTTATACAAAAAAGGTTATAGACCCGTTAGAAAACCTTTTTACGAAAACGTATAAATGTATTGTTTTATGGTTCGGGGAAGATATGTTTTGCCAAATGACCCTACTTACCATGCTTTCTTACCTTGAACAGTCTTCTTATAAAGGGAAGGTATACTTAAATAGTTTCAGAGAGGATGAATTTAAAATAGATCAAATTGAACTTGAATTGGGGAATTATTCATCTATATACAATGAAGTATTAGTAAACCATAAAAAGACTTCCCGTAAGGTACCACCTGTAATGTATCAGGCTATAGACTTATATTTAGAAATGCTAAAAGAAGATAATATCGTAATGAAATTCATCTCTAAAAATCAAGGCTTATCAAATCATGAATTATTAATAAAGTTGTTTCAACTTTTTCCAACAATCGGATACGGTGATTCTCAGTACATAGAATTGATAAGTCAACTACCCCCACTGAGATAAAACATTTCAGTGGGGGCTTGAGTTAGAACACTAGGTCTTTTCGTCTATCGCTAGACAGTTTGACGCTCTAGCATTCATGCTACCATATGGTAACACCCCAAGTATGTTTTTGGTTGGTACTGGCAACGAACTATCGTTTTCCCACTTGCACCACCCTTTCGAAAAAGGGCAGTTCTTCCTTATGAAAGAAGCCACCACTCAGATGAATCTGGCGTGTACTACAAGCCCCGACAAGT
>NZ_MACF01000119.1 GCF_001884045.1 Bacillus mobilis
CACTTTGAGATTGTCCTCCCATTCTACCACTCTTGATTTTTCCAATGTATTCAGCGCACCATTAATATCAGCGTGAATGCATTTCTCTGATTTACTTTGGTACAGACCGCGCGTGATTCGTTTGCCACTAAAGTAATAATGGGTCTTATCATCCTTAGACCAAACCGGAACCGGATCTTTATCCAGAAAACTAGCTTTTGAAGTATAGCTTTCTTCTTGTTTCAAAAATCGGATACCTTCTTTTATACATTTATTCTCAATTGCCGCAATCAGTTTATGAAACGGGATTTGAACAAACTTTTGATTATTCTTTTTTCCCATATCAGATTTTTGTTTCCAGCCAGCGTTATACCCTACGACAATTGTATCTATGCCAAATGCTTTCACTTTTTTGAACAACAGACCTACAGTTTGTGAAATATAACCGTTTATTTGTCGTTCCCGTTTATGCCAAAGTGCAGCCATTTTATTCGTTACAACTCGCTTAGAAAGTCCGTTTTCCATATTTGTCAGTTGGAGATGACGTATCATTTTGTTGAAGTACTGGTTAATGGATTTTAATTTCTTCCCATCAATTAAAAATGCATCACCTGTATTGGTTACGCAACTTACTAATCTATCTACACCTAAATCGCAACTCAAAGCGTTACTCGTAGTCGTGGATTGTTGCTTCATTTGAGAAACGTGCATTTCATATGTATAATGCACCTCAAAGAACCGACCTTTTTGCTTCGGTACAATCTCAATGTATGAAATTTTTTTATGTCTTAAGTTTTTCGGCATACGTATTTTAATGGAACCGAATTTTTTTCTGAATGCCACACTCATCGGAATCATCCAAAACCCGTTCTCATCCACTTTTGGAACTTGATAGATTTCAATAATTCGTTTATCAGTAGAACGAGAATAATTCGGAAACTTAGGACGACCTGTGAACTTCTCAGGATGTTTCTTCCACTGTTCCATTGCTTTAAAAAAGCTCTTTACTTCTGCATACAAGGCTCTACGAATGGCTTGAACAGAGTTTGATTGCATGCCCCAGTAGTTCATATCGGCTTGCATGGCAGTGTCCACTTCTTTTACAGTAGCCATCCTGTTATTATTCAGGTAACTTTGTTTCATCGTATACAATCCAACATTTCGCAACGCTTTTGAACTATGTGACATACGCTGAAGTAAACGAAATTCTTTAGCCGTAAGACAAGCTCGTCCGATATTTTGTTTCTGCGTGAATCGTTGCAGCGTTTCTCTTTTCTTTTGTTTCCGTAATACTTTCACCGCTTTCTTTTTAGCCATTGTTTTCACCACCTTTCTTAAAGAATTAACTTATTCATTCCTTTTGGTGCAAGTAACAAAAGGATTATGATTATCCAATTTCGTTACCTTAAGATATATTCCCTCCTTATTTCCGACATATCGTAAGACAAAAAGAAACCAACATTCCCCCGGGAAAATTGTTATAAGCGAAACGAAAGAGTTCAGCCCTATTGACTGACGGCAATTCATCTCCACCTGAATTGTTGTGTTTCACCCGTAACACAAATCAGATGGAGTCTTCTTGCCGAAAAAGATAAAATAAATAAGAAAGCTGAACCTAAAATATAGGAACAGCTTCCTTCTTACAATTGTTCAAGTGACTCTAATTCGCCCTCTACAAATAACATTAGTTCTTTAATCGTTTCTCCAGAAAAATCAAAACGAATGCCAGCTGCTTCATATACTTCCGTTAAAGATCTAGAGCTACCTAATGATAAAGCTTTTTTATAGTTTTCTATTGCTTGTTTAGGATTTTCTTTATATAGTTTATACATTTGCAACGCACCAAGTTGTGCGATAGCATATTCGATGTAATAGAATGGTATTTCGAATATGTGCAATACAGGTAACCAGCCAGTTGCTATCCAATTTTCATAGCCTTCGATATTTACGACTTTTGATTGGTAAGTGTTATGTAATTCTAAATATTTTTCGTTTCTTTCCTTAGCGGTATGATTAGGATTTTCATACATCCAATGCTGGAATTGATCAACGATAAGTATTGATGGTAAATACTTAACAATATCTTTAAAGAAATCTAATTTTACTTTTATAAATTCTTCCGTATTCTCATAAAATGTATCCCAATACTCCATCGAAAATAATTCCATTGTCATGCTAGCAAGCTCAGCTGATTCTGAAGGGATTTCTAAATATTTTTGTAGCTCTAGTTGCTTCATACATTCATTATGAATACTATGGCCCATTTCATGGAGGAAAGTAGTAACGTCATCATGTGTATGATTGAGATTCATGAAGATAAAAGATAGTTGCGAAGCAGGTAAGTGTTCGCAAAATCCTCCAGGTCCTTTTCCTTTACGACTTTCTAAATCTAAGCAATTATTTTTATGCATACGGTCCAGTAATGTTGCAAATTCAGGGTCTAGTTTGTGTAAAACATGAGAACTTTTTTCGATTAAATCGCTCGCGTCTTCGATAGGTTTTAACGCTTTTTGATTTGGTGCGGTTGCTTTTAGATCCCATGGACCAAGACTATCTACTTGAAGTTCAGATTTTTTCTCATTCAATATTTTATCGATAAGTGGTAATACGTATTTACGAATAGATTCAGCCAGCTCATAGCAATCATCAGGTGTATAATCAAATCGTTCATATTTCTTAAACATATAATCACAATAATTATCTAATCGAATGTTTTGCGCCTTTTGGTGACGGATTGCGATTAATTCATTTAATATATGTTGTAATGTATCTTCAACAGATAAGAATGTTTCAGAAATGAGCGTTTTTGCTTTTTTTCGTATATGACGATCCGGATCTTGTAAGTAAGACTGTAGTTCGGTAATTGTCTTTTCTTCATCGTTCCATAGCGCAGTTAAACCACCTGTAATTTCGAAGTACTGTGTTACTAATTTGTCTTCAATTACCTCTAAATCAATGTTCTTTTCACAAAATAATGTTTGCGCATTCTTTATTTTTTTATCTAGTAAGCTATACGTTTTTTGATCAAGTTCCATTCGAAAAGGGGACTCTAAATATTTATTATCAAATGAATTCTGATAATGTTTCAAAAGAGGCCTTACAAATTGTTGATCATATTCAAAAGTATCTTTTATTTCTTTATTATCCGTATTACATTGAAAGGCGATATAGTGTGATCTTAATTGTTCTTCAATTTTCCAAATGACTGTAGATTGTTTTTTTAACCAGTTTTCAAGCTCTAGTTTTGAAGAAATCGCTTCATTTAATAAAGTAGAAAGAGTCTTTTCTAATTCTAGAATGTTACTAATATCAATCGTATTTACACGTTGCAATATATATCCCTCACTTTTTATTTACTTAAGGAAGTATTCTTCTTCTTTATTACAATCCCTTTTTTTCCTAAGAAGTTTGTGCCCACTACTCCAAGAACAATCAAAATTGTTCCGATGATGTGATAGTATGCGATTTGTTCGTGTAAGAATACAACACCCGCGATAATTGTAATAAGTGTAGATAAGTTGCTGAAAACACTTATTTTAGCTGCTTCAATATAAGATAACGAATAGTTTAATAGCAATGCTGTTAGTAAAGAAGATAGCAAACCTAAATATAAAATGGAGATAAGAAATGTTCCGTTCATAAATGGTTTAAAGTATATAGTTAATGTCCCTTTGTTTATATGGCTGACGATAGCAATTAAATTAAAACTAATAAAACCAATCGCTGTCATTGTATAAGTTAAATCCATTAGCTTGAAATTATTTGCCATTTTCCGTGCTAATACATTATAGCAAGCAGATGATAATGCCGATAACAAAATAAGAATAACGCCGATGATACTAGTTTCGTAAGCCCCTAGACCATTCATTATAAATATATAAATGACACCGATGACTGAGATGAGTACAGAGATTTTTTGTGATGTATTCGTATACTCTTTCAAAAAATAGGAAGCTAAGATCATCGTAAATATTGGGATCACCGCTTGTATAATTCCTGCTTCAGATGAACTTGTATACACTAATCCAAAAGCTTGAAAAGCAAAAAAAAGTGCTGGATAAAAAATCGCAATTGGTAAAAGAGAAAGTATATTTTTAAATGATATATTTAACTTTATGAATCCAAAAATAACCGGAATATTTGCTGCTATGAAAGCAACTGTAAAACGATGAGCCAGAGTATCAAGAGGGCTTGTAATGGTTAGTGTTAGTTTCACGAATAAAAAGGAAAATCCAATAATAAATGAATAGAGTAATGCTGATATATATGCTTTTGTTGTATTTTTCATAATTTCACCTCATAGTAGTTGATTTCTTACTGGCCAGCATACGTACATAGTAAACTTCCTGATCTAGTGCTACAATGTGAACAAATACAAACTGTACCGGTACAAATTAAATGATGAGGTGGTAATGATGTATAAATATTTACATGTTTTCAACGACTTAGAAAGTATGATTCAAAATGGGGAGATAAAAGAAGGTAAGAAACTACCGTCTATTCGGACACTAGTTACGCAATATGAGTGTAATAAGGCAACGGTTATACGGGCGCTACATGAATTAGAAAAGCGTCATATTATTTATTCTGTGCCTCAAAGTGGGTACTACGTTGTTAAAAAATCTGGGAATACCATAGAAAATAACGAGATAATTGATTTTGCTTCCTCAGCACCAGATCCAGATGTTTTCCCATATTTAGATTTTCAGCATTGTATTAATAAGGCCATTGATACGTATAAAAATGACTTGTTCGTATATGGAACACCGAAAGGTTTACCGTCTTTAATTCCGGTCATTCAAAAACAATTAGCAAATTATCAAGTCTTCACTAAAGAAGAAAATATTTTTATAACGTCAGGTGTACAACAAGCGCTAGCTATACTAACTTCTATACCATTTCCAAATGAGAATGAAACGATATTAATTGAACAGCCAACATATCATTTATATATTGAGTATCTAGAAATAAATAAAATTCCTGTAATTGGTATTAAACGTACGAATGAAGGTATTGACTTGCATGAATTGGAGCGTATATTTCGAACAGGTAAAATAAAATTCTTTTATACGATACCGAGATATCATCATCCGCTTGGAACTTCTTATTCTAAAGATGAGAAAGAAAAAATTGTGTTATTGGCTAAGAAATATAATGTATTTATAGTGGAAGATGATTATTTAGCAGATTTAGAAACAGATTCAAAAGCAGATCCGTTATATAGCTTGGATAATTGTAATCACGTAATATATTTAAAAAGTTACTCTAAGATTATTTTTCCAGGTTTACGGGTTGGAGTTGCGGTCATTCCACCATCTATCGCAAATGATTTCCATACATATAAAAAGATATTAGATATTGATAGTCCGATGATTTCTCAAGCGGCTTTAGAAATTTATATAAAGAGCGGTATGTTTGAACGTCATAAAAACAAAATTAAATCGTCCTATCACGATAGATCTAAAAAACTAGCAGAAACATTAGAAAGAATGCATAATGAAAATCAGCTTTTTACATATACAAAGCAAAACACAATTGGAATCCACACTTGTTTAGAATTACATAAAACGAGTATTTCAGAAATGCTTTTACAAAGACTAGGTGAAATGCAAATAAGCATTGATACGATTGATAAAAATTATGTGAGAGGTTTTCCGAAAGAAAGACTATTAAAGTTAAACGTATCGAATGTGAAGGAAGATAGAATTGAAGAAGGAATTCGTAAAGTAATTGAGGAAATCAAACAAGTGGAGCGTATAACCTTTCAATTTTAAAAAGAAAAAAACGAATAAGGAGGTTTGGTGTGAGACGCAAAATAATACTCTTGTTTGTGTGTATCGCTATAATAATTGGAGCTATTGTTGTGACTAATTATTATAAAAAAGATGATCAATGCATTGCGGTTGGTAAGTATTCAAGAGGTATTATCGTAGATCAAAATAACGAACCTATATCTAATGTGAAAATTTATGAAGACACAATCGAAAGTAAGGAACGTAGTATTTCAAATGCAGAAGGTAAATTTGAAATACCACATGGTGTTTGTGGTGAAATTACATTACAGTTAGTTACTCCAGATGGTGAAATCTATACGAGAAAATATGATAGTAATCATATACCGGAAGTGATAGAACTTAGTGATAAAAAGTAGAAGAAAAGTGTTATGTTAATACTTTTTAGAGCACTCAATTGTTGAGTGCTCTTTTTGTTTAGGATATAATTGTTTTAAATGGAAATAAACTACCAATAAATGATATCCTTAAAGTATAGCATTTATTTTGAATAGGAAGGTGATCGAGTCTATGGGGGGACGTATAGTCGATGATTTACAGCAGTTATCGTTGTTACTAATGTTTTTTAGTACATTTATATTTTACAGATATTTAAAAAAGGTTAGACGAGAGAGAAAATTGACTGGTTTTGAATGGACCATGTATTTTGTTACTCAATTTGCGACATTAATTTGGGCATTTACTTATTTCATTAAACACTTAGCTGAATCGTAATTCCTATTCTTTTAATCTAATGTATTGTTATCTATTAGGGATATAAATATAGTCCGTATCTAAATCAATGACAACATCGCTCATGATGTCTTCTCGTAGTAATTTTGGGATTTTTTCATAATGGTAATGTACACAAAATAAGCTTAGAAGCTCTTCGTTAGATATCTCTTCATTTTTCAAAGTTAAATACATTGTTCTTAATTCGTTTAGAGAACAGTTAAGGCCAATAACATACTCATTAATTCCATATCCATCAAATTCAATTATCATATTATCACTGTTGGTTGCTAACCAACTTTATAGCTTAAATTTTAGATGAATCTATTATACATGGTTTGCAATTTAGTGAGAATATATTTTTATAAAGTGAGAGGGAAGCTATGGAACAATATAAGTTAGTTTTAGAAGGACCTAAACAATTGAATTGGCAAACTGATAAAATTAAGTCCATACAGGATGATGAAATTATTGTTAAAACAATCGCAGGTGCAATAAGTATTGGAGCAGAGTTACCACAGTATAAAGAATCGGATGGTTCAGATACAAATCCTATTTATCCAAGAAAAACTGGATATGAAAGTTATGGTGAAGTTATTCAAGTTGGTAATAAAGTAACAAATTTAAACGTAGGGGATAAAGTAGTCTCTTTTTATGGACATGAAACGGTAGGAATAGTTAAGGGAGATAAAGTCATTCAAGTTCCTAGTTATATAAAATCTAAAGTTGCTTTATTATGTATTCTTTCGTGTGATGCTGCTAAAGGGGTATTGAAGCTAGACCCACGGCAGGATGAAAAAGTACTTATTACTGGAATGGGAGTTATCGGTTTACTCGCTTGTTATTTCTTAAAATACTATGTAGGTGTGGAACATGTGGATGTTGTTGAGCCTAATAAAAATAGAAAAGAATTTGCAAAGAAGTTTGGTGCGAAAAACCTCTTTGATTCAGAAAAGCAAATAATAGAAACATATAATTACGGTTTGGAATGTTCTGCTACAAATAGAGGGTTTCACACATTGCAAAAGGCTATTAAAAGTAATGGGGCTATATGCATTCTTTCTGATGGTAATATAGAAGACTTAACATTAACCGCCGACTTTTATCTAAAAGAATTGCAGATCATTGGTTCAAGTGACGGATATGATTATCAAAAACATGCAGATTGGTTTTTTAATCAGATAGAAAGAACAACATGGATAGAAGAGATTTTTCAACATGAGATTCATTATACTGCTCTTGAAAAATGTTTTGAAGAATTGAGTGAAGGGATAATTACCCCCTTAAAAGTATTTGTCTCATATGAATAAAATGATCATGTACATGTCACATAGCTCACGTATGTTTCGTCATGAATATGATAATAAAACGAGGGATAACAACTATAGGGATTTTTTACAGGTGCAACGTTTTGTGTAAACAAAGAAGTTTTTTTGCTCTTTCATTATGAACAAATAGTATATTATCTTTCTCAATGTACATATTAAGTAAAGTGTTTAATATCATGTACATAAAAGGCGGGCTAATATGGATGAGAAAAAGAAAAGTGAAGCATTGAGTAAATTTAAGAAACAATGGTTTAATGAAGATAATCAACCAGTAGCTGGTATAGAGTTAGCTTTACCACCTGATATAGGCAGCATGTTAGACTTGAAATCAGTTGATGATAAAAGTGGAGAAAGTAATAATGAATTAGTTTAATCTATACGCATCCATTCGGGTGCTTTTTATTTTGGGGGCAATGGAAGATTGATCAAAATAGATTCTTTTCAGAATATGTAAGTATGATTTTCACAAAAAAGTTTAATTAAAATTCATTTAGAATGCTATATGAAATGGGAATGCTAATAACATTTACCATTAAAGGATTGGGCTATTATGCATATTATTGCTGAAAGCATTATTTTAATTCTCACTGGGATTCTTGCATTAAAAATGACAGGGAGTAAATCTGTTAGCCAAATGACAAGAGCAGAAATCATTATAGTAGTATCAATTGCACGTATTATTGTAGAGCCTGTATTAAGTAGGAAAGTGATCCCATCTATATTTGCAGCTGTAATATTTGCAAGCGTACTTTTTATCATTCATTTCTTTGAACTGAAATCAAGGAAGGCGGAACAATTCCTAAATGGCAGTAGCTTTGTAATTGTTGAAAACGGTGAGATTATAAAAGCGAACTTGATAAAGGCAAAAATGTCAGAACAACAACTATATATGCAATTAAGAGAAAAAGGAATTCATGATTTGAAGAGTTTACAGCAAGTTACAGCCGAACCGAATGGACGTATTGGTTATCGATTAATAGAGAAAGCTCAACCGATAACTTTAGAAATGTTAGAAAAAATATTAGATCAGCACAAAATAAAAAAATAATTTCTCTTTAGAAAAGCCAATAATACAACGGAAGTATTAGCTTTTTTATATTTTCTCTAAACGTAATGGTTAATAATTAGAATAGATATTCAGCCAATCTTTAAATTAGATATAGGCTTATTAATATGCTATATTCAATGGACCTATAGTGACTGTGGGGGAAAAAGCAGCGTAAAAAATTAATAGGTCTTTCATGTGATGCTATACATGAGATAAGAATAAGGAGATAAAAATAAAATGGAATTTTGGGAATCAAGTTTTATTGAGAAACAAACAATGTGGGGATTTGAACCTACTGAATCTGCAATTTTGACAAAAGATTTTTTTGTGGAAAAGAACGTTAAGGACATATTAGTTCCGGGTATTGGATATGGAAGAAATGCAAAGGTGTTTATCGAAAATGGTATAAATGTAACAGGTATTGAAATTTCAAAAACAGCCATCGATTTAGCAAGAGAAAACGGGCTAGAAGATGTTAGTATGTATCATGGCTCAGTAAACGAGATGCCTTTTGATAATAAACTATATGATGGGATATTTAGTCATGCACTTCTCCATTTGTTGAATAAGCAGGAGCGAGAGAAATTTATTAAAGATTGTTATAATCAGTTAAAACCAGGCGGGTATTTGGTTTTTACAACAGTTTCTAAAAAAGCGCCAATGTATGGAAAAGGAAAACAGTTGGATAAAGACTATTATGAGGTAATGGAAGGCGTAAAAATGTTCTTCTATGATTCTGAATCTGTAAAACAAGATTTTAATAAATATGGACTAGTACAAGTTTTAGAAATTGACGAACCAAATAAGAACATAGTAAATAAGCCTTCAATTAATTTCTTAATGATAAAATGTAAAAAATAACTATAATTAATAGTTATTAAATATTATTAAGAATGTTTATATATTGATAATGCACAAATAAAAAGGACAAGCATATAATAGAAATACCTATTAACTTTAAGTAACCTTAACTTTCTTTAATAGGATATCTCAAAATCCCCAAAAAGAGCACTTGCGGAAACAAGCGCTCTTTTATTTATGTATATTGAAGATAATTAAAATTCGTTCGACTGATATGGAATTTTAAACCATTATTTTATATGAAGTGGTAAAATAAGTAGGGTAAATGTGTAAGGGGGCGAGGGATTTGAAACTAAAAGTGCTGGCGGATTTGTTATTGATTAAAGATACCATTGGGAATATGAATGTAGAAATTACGGGATTAGAAATGGATTCTAGAAAGATCACTAGCGGAAATCTTTTTATATGTGTATCAGGTATTGATGGTTTTCTTGAAGATCGACATCAATTTGTTGAAGATGCAGTGAAAAATGGAGCTGTGGCGTTAATTGTAGAAAGAGATGTAAACATTGAAATACCTAAAATAATTGTAAAAGATGCTAGGTATGCTATCGCAGTTATTGCGTCACATTTCTATGGTTATCCATCTAATAAAATGAAGCTAATTGGAATTACAGGAACTAATGGTAAAACGACTACTTCCTATTTAATTGAAAAAATTTTAACTGACTATGGATTTCAAACAGGGCTCATGGGGAATAACGGAGTGAAAGTTGGTTCGAAATGGTATCCGACTGAAATTAATACGCAAGAACCTCCAACACTTCAACGGAATTTGCAGAAGATGAAAAATCATAATACAGATTATTGTGTTATGGAAGTTACGTCACAAGGCTTACATATGGAGAGAGTTAAAGGATGTAACTTTAAAATAGCTGTTTTCACAAATTTAACGCAAGATCATTTGGATTACCATGGAACATTTGAGGAATATAAGCATGTAAAAGGTCTTCTATTTTCTAGATTAGGAAATGATTTTTCTACTACAGATAAAAAAATTGCTATTTTGAATGCAGATGATCCATCAGTAGAATACTTTAAAAAAGTTACTTCTGCTGAAGTGATTACGTATGGGATACATAAAGGAGCGGATGTTCAAGCGAAGAACATAACTTTAAGCCCAAAAGGAATTCAGTTTTTAGTTTCTACATTTAATGGGGAAAAAGAAATCAATCTAAATCTAGTAGGCCATTTTAATGTTTATAATGCATTAGCAGCAATAACAGCTGCATTGGTTGAAGGTATTCCGCTTACAAACATTAGTGACAGTTTATCTCATGTAAAGAGCATTGAAGGTAGAATGGAAATCATAGACGAAAATCAAGATTTCCTTGTAATTGTGGACTATGCTCATACACCCGATGCGTTAGAAAATGTCCTCTCTACAATTAGCGAGTTTTCAAAAGGTAAAATTATTACTGTTTTCGGTTGCGGTGGAGATAGAGATACAAAAAAACGATCTATAATGGGTGAAATTGCTGGAAGTTATAGTGATTTTGTTTATATTACTTCTGATAATCCACGTTCGGAAGACCCGCAGGCAATAATGAAAGATATTGAAAAAGGGTTTTCACAGAATAATAATTTGAATTATAAAGTAGAAGTAGATCGTGAACTTGCTATAAATCATGCAATAAACATGGCATCTGCTAATGATATTGTTTTGATTGCTGGGAAGGGGCATGAAACGTATCAAATTTTAAAGGATTCGACTATTCATTTTGATGATAAAGAAAAAGCTCGACAAGCAATTATTGATAAATGAATGAATTCAATTAATAGCTGAATAGTATTTCTAATAAAAATAATGTTTTAGAAAAAGCTAAAACTAATAACGAAGCAATTTTATAAAGAATTTATGATTGAAAGGTAAGGGTGTTTCTATGAATATATGAGGGGAAAACCTTACCTTTTATAGTTTTATTTCTGAAAAACAAATGTTATAGCATTTGTATTTAATTGAATATGCCTTTCATCGCGAACAATATTATAGACTAATTCTTTTACTTCAACTTTAATTTCTTTCCATTCCTTATAAATGCTTTTTAATAGATATATCATCTCTTCAGTAGGAAGGTTAATTTCAATTAAAGCATCTAATTTTTCATTCGTATGTAAGTCTATTTCTTGTATGTTCGAGTTAATAATGAAACAATTGATACCACCAACTTTTGTACCTTTTTTCATAGAATGGAGCACGTTTTTTAAATCTTCTTCTGATTTGACATGCTCTAAACTTGATACTGCAACGATATAATCATAAGTATCAGGTTGGATGTAGTAGTTTTCAATTGCTGCTTGTTCTGTTTGTATGACTTGAAATACATCATGTTCTTTACTATACGTTTGTAATTTTGTTAAAGCGGAATCCAGTAAGTCCACACAAGTAACAGTACCACTACCATTTTGTATCTTTTGTGCAATTGGAATACTATTTCTTCCAACGCCAGAGCCGAGATCAAGCACTTGTAAGTTATTTTGTCCTTCAAAGTACTCCATTAAGTCCATAACTGTTTTAACCGGTTTGTAAAGCCAAGAGCCAGTTTCGAATAGTTTATATTGTTCATAGCAAAGGTCATGATATTTCTTTTCTTCGTGTCTTATGTAATCGATACGATTCATATAGTTTCAGCTCCAATATTATTATTGCGAAATGAATGGGTAGGACAACCTTTTATATTCGTTTGAATTCGAAAAATACCACCAGCATGTGGATATTGATTTAATTCGTTATTTGTCATTCTTGTTCTGGCTGTTGTAACATATAAATCTGTTAAATTAGGCCCTCCAAATGTACAAGACGTTACATATAACGCTGGGATTGGGATACTTAATATTTGCTCTCCAGTTAAAGGGTTCCACCTAGTAATCTTTGAACCGCCCCAATGTGCAATCCATAAACAACCTTCTTCGTCTATTGTCATACCATCAGGTAGACCGTCATTTTCAGGGAAAATGATTACATCATTTGGATTACGAATTTCTCCAGTACTTATATCATAATGAAAACGAACTACTTTTTTAGTAGGTGTATCAATAAAATAAAGGTATGTATAATCAGGTGACCAAGCAATGCCATTTGATGTATTTACATGTGCAATTTTTTTCTCGACACTTAAATTATTATTTAAACAATACAAGGAACCTGCAGCATTAATACCGTATGTATCTGTAGTGCCTGCCCAAAAACGTCCTGCTGGATCGCATTTTCCATCGTTAAAACGATTTTCAAATAAATGTGGTTCAGGGTCAAAAATATGTGTCAGTTTTTCTGTTTTTACATGAATAGAATAAAAGCCATTTTCCATAGCTAGGAGTAGTACGTCTTCTAAATATGGAACAACACAGCCGATTTGTTGATTAAGAGCGATTACTCGGTTTGTATTAGTAGTAGGATTAAATATGCATAATTGTTTCTCCATAATATCAACCCAGTATAAAAGTTGTTTATTTTCATTCCAACATGGCCCTTCAGCTAAACTTGCTTTAGCATCTAAAACTAATTCTATATTACTGATCAAGATGTTCACCTCGCTTTATAAGATATTTATATAATTCGATAAGAATAGAGGTAAACCTTTAGTCAGAAGATATTAAGATTTGTAATTTGGAAAACTGATTTTCTCAAGTGATTAAAAAATGTATAAACATGGAGAGGAAAATGCATATGATGTTTTATGAAATTGTTTGCTTTTCTTGTAAAAATATATTCCGTGTATACGAAGGAAGCGAAAAATATAAGCGATTTAAAGAGAAACCGAAAGGGACATATTGTTGTGATGAATGTAGTCATAAAATTCAATTAGAAGCAATAAAGCATTTATTTAGATAGTCTTTTTGTCCGGAAAAGTTTGACAATAAAAGTATTATAAATTATCATATGAAAAAACTAATATTTAAAATGGCATGGAAGAGAAGAGTAGTTAAGAAAGAATACGTACAGAGAGCTCTGGTAGCTGAGAAAGAGCGGTATACATCTTAATGAAAAAAGACTTGGAGCTGCGCAAGGAACTAATTTGTTTAGGGATGGTGCGACGGGTTCTCCCGTTATAGAGATAGGGTATAAGCATATTTTGCCGTACCTGAAGAGGTTAATATGGCGACGTATTAACAAACTGAGGTGGTACCGCGAAGCTAACAACTCTCGTCCTCAAGATGAATAATCTTGGGGGTGGGAGTTTTTTTATTGCATAAATTTGAAAATGTGAAAACAAAAAAACAATTGAGGTGAGTAATATATGCATTGGGCGTATGAAGTAGCACATGAATTAATAAGGAAACATCCAAACAAAGAAACTTTTGTTTGCGCATCTGGAATCAGTCCATCTGGATCTGTTCATATCGGAAACTTTCGCGAAATAATAACGACTTATTTCGTTGTAAGAGCACTTCAAGATTTAGGAAAAAAGACTCGTTTTATATTTTCATGGGATGATTATGATAGGTTTAGAAAAGTCCCTAAAAATATTGATCCATCTTTTGCAAAATATATTGGTATGCCATACTGTGATATTCCAGATCCATATGGTTGTCATAACTCCTATGCAGAGCATTTTGAAAAAGAGTTTGAGAAATCGCTTCAAGTATTTGGGGTTGAAGTGGAATTCATATATCAACATGCTGAATATAGAAGTGGAAGATATAACAAAAACATATTAGAGGCTTTATATAAAAGAAATATATGATATTTTAATGAGTTTTAAAACAGGAGAGTGTAGTGAAGAAGAGCGAGAGAGCTTTTATCCAGTTACATTATATTGTGAAAAATGCGGGAAAGATGCAACAACGATTACACATTTTGATGAAGTATTAAAATCAGTTCAGTATGAATGTGTATGTGGAAATCAAAATGAATTATCAGTATTAAATACAAATAAAATGAAACTGAATTGGAAAATCGATTGGCCGATGAGGTGGATGATAGAGGATGTTATTTTTGAACCGGGTGGAAGAGATCATTCATCGGAAACGGGTAGTTATAATGTATCCAAGGAAATCGCAAAAGAAATATTTAATCGTGAAGCTCCTCATTACGTTGCGTATGATTTCATAGGAATAAAAGGGCATCACGAAAAAATGTCTAGTTCTTCAGGGGATAGTATTACACCCAGTGAGTTGTTAAAAGTGTATTTACCAGAAGTGATTCTTTTTATGTTTGCTAAATATAGACCAAACGCAGCTTTTCATATCGGTCTTGATGAAGATGTAATTCGCAATTATACAGAATATGAACGATTAAAAGATAGTTATGAGAATAAAACGCTAAAAAATGAAGATTTATTTGATGCAATTAAACTTTCTAGAGTTGATAGCAGAATTAAAGAATATCCGAAATTTAATCAAGTAGCAGGAACGTTACCGCTATTAAATTTTGATTCATCTATTTTACAAGATACATTAGAAAAAATAGATAGAAGTTATACATTAGGTGCTATGATAGCGATATGTAACCGCGCAGAGTATTGGATAAGAAACTTTCAATCTGAAAAATTAATTGCGGTAAATCTAGAGAGAAATACAGAGTTTTACAACACATTAGATGAAAGACAGAAAGAATGGTTAGTAGAAGTCTGCAACATACTTCGTTCTAACAAAGATTACTCTAACTTAATGGAAAAATTGTATTCGATTTGTCATGATGAAAATAAAAAAATAATGAAAGAAAATCAAAAACAATTATTTATTATTATATATAAGCTCATTATGAATCAGTCCAGTGGCCCTCGAATACCGTTATTAATACATGTAGTAGGCATCGAAAAGTTTATCACATTATTAGATTTCTAAAAAATAAAGGGAACGCAAATACTCAGCTAAGTATTTGCGTTTCACATTTTACTACCGTGAATACATTTTCGGACATTCATCACCACTAGGTTCATAAAAACAATGGCTTTTAAACTGTCCTACAAACGGCTGGTTATACCATTCAGGTGGACAAGTACCAACTGGACGGAAATACCAAAGAGCCCACCTTGCTGGCCAGCGCCACTCACCTTGTAAAACTTTTCTTGCGATGTCTTTTTCTGATTCACGTGCGCGTTGATAAAAATATCCGTATTGCACTGCTTCAAATCCACCAGGACTTTGATATACTGCATCACGTACAGTTCGAAGTTGTTTAAAATCTAAGCAATCACAAAATACACGATTTACTACTACGCAACCAACAAGTTGTTCACCTTGTCGACCTTCTCCTTCTGCTTCAGCACGAATTAAACGAGCTAGTAAATCAACATCGCTTTCGTTATATGGAATAAGGGGCATAGTGCTACCACCTTTCTTTACCTGTTATAGTAAAGAGTGTATGTATGAAAATAAGCTAGGTGCTTTTTCACGTGCAAATATCATCAAATATGAAGAGGAGCTTGTATGAAAAAAGCTAATTAGTAATTGTAGACCAATATAAAAGGGGAGAGATAACATGTATCGAATTTATAAAGAACATATCATATACGCAATGTCACCAGATAATAAGCCATGTATGGAAGTAGAAATAGGAAGTCGTCTTGTATTTGAAACATATGATTGCTTTGAAAATCAAATTGAATCTGAAGATGTTGTGTTTCAAGAATTAGATTGGAACCGAATTAATCCAGCGACTGGTCCAGTATTTATTAATGGTGCAGAACCCGGTGATATTTTAGTCGTATCGATTGAAAAGATTAAAATTGCAGAGCAAGGTGTTTTAACTACAGGAGCGAATCTTGGCGTAATGGGTGAAGATCTAAACGAAAATACAGTGAAAATCGTCCCAATACATAATGAGCATGTTTTGTTTTCAAATGAACTACAAATCCCAATTCATCCTATGATCGGTGTAATTGGTACTGCGCCGAAAGAAGAGAGCATTTCATGTGGCACACCGCATGATCACGGCGGGAATATGGATTGTAAAGAGATAAAAGAAGGGACAACGTTATTATTACCTGTAAATGTTCCTGGTGCTCTATTAGCATTAGGCGATTTACACGCGGCTATGGGTGATGGTGAAATTGGTGTTAGTGGAGTAGAGGTTGCTGGTGAGGTAACCGTAACAGTTCAAGTTATAAAAGGAAAGAAATGGCCACTACCAATGGCTATCCAAAAAGAAAAAGTAATGACGATTGCTTCAGAGAAATTGTTAGATGATGCAGCGAATCGCGCTGTACGTAATATGGTGACATTTTTACATGAAGAATTAGAAATGTCTAAAGCTGATGCAACGCTTTTATTATCTGCTGCAGGTAATTTGAAAATTTGCCAAGTTGTGGATCCGCTGAAGACTGCTCGGATGGAATTAGGTATGAATTATGTGGAGCAATTGGGATTTACTTTGAGTGAATTTTATATTAAATAAGAAATAATAGAAGAAGGATGCTGTTGTATAAAAGTATCCTTTTTTGATTTACGGATTATATAAAAAAAGGTAGTATTTATTTTATATAATTGAATATCAGATTGTGGATCGAAAAAGGAGTAATCACATGGTTAAAATTATGATTGTAGAAGACGATATGAAAATTGCAGAACTATTATCAACACATGTCGCGAAATATGGATACGAAGGAATTATTGTATCGGATTTTCAAAATGTATTAAACATTTTTTTAGAAGAACAACCAGAGTTAGTTTTATTAGATATTAATTTACCAAGTTTTGATGGTTACTATTGGTGTCGTCAAATTCGCGGAGTTTCTACATGTCCGATACTATTTATTTCGGCTCGTGAAGGCACGATGGATCAAGTTATGGCGCTTGAAAACGGTGGCGATGATTTTATTTCAAAGCCATTCCATTACGAAGTTGTAATGGCTAAAATTCGTAGTCATTTAAGACGTGCTTACGGAGATTATGCACCGAAAGTAGAAGAGCGGATGGTTGAGCAACACGGTCTTTGTTTATATCCCGAAAGGCTTGTATTAAAGCTTAAGAATCAAGAGATTGATATAACAAGAAATGAAGCTATTTTATTAGAGATGTTAATGAAAAATTATCCGCGTGTTGTGGGTAGAGAAGTGTTATTAAATAAATTATGGGATAGCGAATCTTATGTTGACGATAATACTTTAAGCGTAAATACAACTCGTGTTCGTAAAAAGTTAAAAACGTTACAGATTGAAGATGCGATTGAAACGATTCGTAGTGTCGGTTATAGATTACATATTACTTGGGATACTGGTATGGAAAAATGATAAGATTGTTTATTCGAGATCATATACCACTTATTTGTTTTACAGCAATCCAACTACTAGCCATATTTCTTGTATATTGGTTTGATGGGCATAACCATATTGCAACGGCATTATATGCAATGTTTTTAGGTGCATTTTTTATGTTGAGTTATTTAGTATTTCGTTACTTTACACATCGCTCTTTTTATGAACGATTAGCAAATCCGCTTGAATCTTTGGATGAATCTGTTCAAAAATCTGATTTTTCAGCTGTATCTACTGCGCTTCAAGACCTACTTGAGGTGCAATATCGCCATTATCAAAATCAGCTGCAAATACAAGAGAGAAAAAATAGTGATCATTTAACCTTTATGAACCAGTGGATACATCAAATGAAAACACCTCTATCTGTAATAGAATTAATTACACAGGATGAAGTAGACCCACGTTTTGAAAGTATAAATGAGGAAACAGATAGGTTGAAAAAGGGGTTAGAGATGGCTTTGTATGTCGCACGTTTAGAAGCATTTACACAAGATTTTTATGTGGAAAAAGTACAGCTACATAAAATAGTGAATGATTCCGTGCATGAACATAAACGCTTCTTTATCCGGAATTTTGTATATCCAGAGCTTAAAATTGATAAGGGTATTACTGTGGAAAGTGATGCAAAATGGTTACAATTTTTAATTGGACAAATACTATCGAATGCGATTAAATATTCATCTGGTAGTAGAGAGAAGATTAAAGTAAATGCTTGTAAGGAAGGTAATAACGTCATACTTGAAATTATCGATAGTGGTGTAGGAATTCCGAAGCAAGATTTACCAAGAGTGTTTAAACCTTTCTTTACAGGAGAAAATGGTAGAGATTTTAAAGAATCAACTGGAATGGGGCTATATCTTGTATATGAAATTACGAAACAATTAGGACATAGTGTAGAAATCCATTCAGAAGTTGGTAAAGGTACCGTTGTACGCATTATATTTTTTAATGTGTAAATAAGTGAACTAGGCTAAAGAACTTTGGAGATAAGTTTTTTAGCCTTATTTTATAGTGATTATATGAAATGGTAAAAGGTCATCTTAGCATGTATGATGACACACTAATAAATACGATTGTTAAATTAGAAGTATTTAATAAAAAGCTGATAAATATTTTTGTAAGAAAAAAGCCATCCCTTTGAAAGAGATAGCTTTATGAATCCATCCTATGAATAAGTGTATCAACATTAATAAGTATAATTTTCGAATTCGTAATATGTTTTGTAGATTATAATAGAATTTGTCTTTTGTTTTTTCATGATACAGTATTGTAATTAAGTAAACAAACTTAATAATTTATATCCAATTAATCCTAAAATAGTGATAGGGACCATCATTAAGAAAGAAGAAATTCGATTAGCATTAGAGCGTTCTAATACAAGAATCAATATAATCCCGACTATCACTTCGGTATATCCAACAGGTAACATGTGACTATAGTCTTCAAAATTTAAAAGAATGTGAAGTCCATCCGTTACAAAAACTCCACTAATAAGTGCGCTTCCGAATTTATGAAGTGGATTTGTAGTATCTTTCCATAGAAAACCTGCAATTCCAAAGATAGTTCCGCCTATAAATGCACATACAATCCATACAGATATAAAATAAATAGAGTGAGCTACATTTGTAATAACTATTGCATAACCATAATAGCCTAATACCATACCGAGTAGTGCAAGGATACCAGAAAGTATAGCTGTACGCTTAGAATAACTAAAGCTAGCCACAAAAAAGGATGGAATTAACCAAACGCTTCCTAGATTAGCTAATGAATTCCAATGTCCTGGAAGTATACCTTGCCCCAATTTAGTTAGTATACCAACAATAATCCCTACTATAATCGGGATGAGAAAAATCCTTAAAAACATATTTAACTTTGTGATTTTTAATGTCCTGTCCATAAATTCAATCCTTACATTAAAATTTTCTACAAACATATAATAGCTTATTGTAAGGGTATAATCAATAAAAATTTATCGAAAAACAATAATTGATTATTGGATAACGAATAACATTTTGTTTTTATAATTAGATGAATAAAATATCAAGTACTCGTTACTCAACAGAATGGTAAATCAAATAATATATGAAAGTAATGGAATTTCCCAAAACATGTAATTCAATTTAGTATAAATCTCTCGTATTTTTACGAAATGATTTATGATAAAAAAGAAACGAAAAGGAATTGATATAGTTTCCTCCTATTTTTATTTATAATTTATTAGAAGGAGGGCTTTGTTACTAGTTGTGAATGTTAGGGGGATTGTAATGGATATTCGAAAAATGAAATATTTTATAACGGTGGCAGAAGAATTAAACTTTAGTCGTGCGGCAGAACGTCTAATGATGGCACAACCGCCTTTAAGTCAAGAAATTCGAAAGTTGGAAGAAGAATTAGGTGTTCAACTTCTTCACAGGACAAAAAGGATGGTTGAACTTACTGATGCGGGGAAAATCTTTTTAGAAGGTGCGCGACAAACGTTACTTCAAGTAGATAGAACCATTAAAGAAACACAGCTCGCGGATGAAGGGAAGATCGGACATATAATCATCGGTTTTGTCGATTCTACAGAAACGGTTATAAACATATTAAAAACCTTTCGAGAGCGGTTTCCTAAAATTCAGCTTATATTACGCGAGATGACAACAGACCAGCAAGTAAAGGCACTTTATGAAAAACAAATTCATATTGGATTTATTCGTTCTAAGCAGAATAATGAAATATTGTATTCTGAAGTTTGTTCTAAAGAACGTTTAAAATTGGTTTTACATGAAGATCACCCATTAGTTTCGTTACCCAATATTCCTATTAGAGAACTAGTAGATGAATCATTTGTTTTATTTCCTCGTCATTTCGGTACTAACTTTTATGATTTAATTATTAGTTACTTTTGGGAACATGGAGTAAGTTTAAATATTGTTCAAGAAGCAATTCAAATGCAGACGATTGTAAATTTAGTTGCAGCAGGAATGGGGATTTCTGTCGTTCCATCTTCGGTGGAAAGTTATAAAAAATCGGGAGTCACGTATAAAGACATTCAGGAACATACACCGGAGATAAACTTATACGCTGGATGGAGACAAGATGAAAAGTCTATCGTACTCGAGAACTTTTTAGCAGTTGTTAGAGAGATTTATAAGACTTCACAATTTGAATTTGAAAAATAAAGGCCCATCTTGAATGGATGGGCAGTAATGAACTTGGAAAGATACTATATTTATTGTTAAGTCACTAATCAATCAACCTGTTTTACTTGAATCATACTCAATGAAACCTTTTAGCACACTATCAATTTGACCCATAATTTCAGGTAACAATGTAACACTAGAAGCAATTACATTTTCTCTTATTTGCTCCGGATTGGAAGCGCCAATAATAGCAGAGGAAACAGCTGGATTTTGTAGTACCCAAGCAACTGCAAGTTGAGGTAGGGTGAGATGATTTTCTTGTGCAATAGGATTAAGTTTTTGTATAGCATTAAGTACATTATCACTCATCCAACGTTGTACGAGTTTGTTAAAAAACGGTTTTCCCGCATCTGAATTAGCTCGTGATTGGGTAGGGATTGGTTTGCCCGGTTGATACTTTCCAGTGAGAATGCCTTGTGCGAGGGGAGACCAAACAACTTGACCAAGTCCTTCACGTTGACATATAGGTATTATGTCTGTTTCGATCACTCGCCACAACATCGAATATTGAGGCTGACTAGCAATAAGAGGAATATTCAATTCTCGGGCAAGTGCTGCACCGCGTGTAATTTGCTCCGAGGTCCATTCACTTACGCCTAAATAAAGGACTTTACCTTGTCTTACAAGATCTGAGAAAGCTAACATCGTTTCTTCAAGAGGAGTTGCTGTATCGAATCGATGTGCATAATAGACATCAATGTAGTCTGTATGTAGCCGTTGTAACGATGCATTACAATTTTCTATAATATGTTTTCGTGATAATCCACGATCATTTTTTCCAGGTCCGGTCGGATGGCATACTTTTGTACAAAGTTCTATACTTTCTCGGCGTATTCCTTTCAAAGAACGACCAAGTATTTCCTCAGCAATAGTGTCCGAATAAACATCTGCAGTATCGAACGTTGTAATTCCAACATCTAATGCGGCTTTCACACATTCATTTGCAGTATCTTCATTTACTTTTCCGCCATGGTTTATCCAGTTCCCATATGCAATCTTACTTACTGTTAATCCACTGTTTCCGAGTTTGCTAAATTCCATTGTAGAATCCCTCCTTAAAAATGATAACTTTATTATAAAAACTGAAATGTAGTATGTATAATATAAAATTAATCATACAGTTATATAAAATTTATATAAGAGGGCGTGCTTAGAAGGGGATTATTAGGGGAATCTTAAAATAAAGTATGCTTGTTCAATTTGAAGTTAAGAAATGATAAATAGACCTAGAAGAAAACAATCTTTATAATAGCACATATAATTGCATTTACTCATACAGTACTATCATGGTACAATATGGTTACTAACGACGGAAAGGAATGATGGGTGGACGATGATTAACTAATCTTATTTTTAAATGTTGAAATTCAATAAATTTCAATTTCTAAAAAATAGGATTAGTCTGCCCAATTTCCATACAACGGTATTGCTATTTATGTTGCGCAATAGCTTATTTGGGTATAAATATTTTAACGACTAATCCTGCCAAATTTATTTGGGAGGATTTTTTTATTCTCCCTTAATGAAAGGGATCGGTATTATGAAAGAACTATTAAAATTAAATGATGTTTATGTTGAAATAAAGGAAAACACTTTGTTAGAGAAAATGAATGTGACAGTAAGGCAAGGGGATGTTATCGGATTAATTGGTAAAAACGGGGCTGGTAAATCAACGTTACTTCAATTAATAAATGGGAAGATTGAACCATCAAAAGGTACTGTTGAATGGATGCAAATGAATATGACAACAGCATATGTTGAACAAGAAAAAGAATCTTTTGTTAGTAAGGATATGATTGCAAAAGAAGCCGAACTTCTTGCTAAATGGGGCGTGCCAACGAACGATTTTCTAACTTTAAGTGGTGGTGAAAAGCTAAAAGTTCGATTAGCAAAAGGATTTGCTGAAAATCCTAATGTCTTAATTTTAGACGAACCGACAAATCATTTAGATGAGATGAGTACGGAATTTCTCATAAAACAAATCAAAAATATAAAAGGTACAGTTATCGTCGTATCGCATGATCGATACTTTTTAGATGTTGTTGCGACTAGAATATGGTCAATTGAGGATAAGAAATTAATTGACCATAGCGGTAATTATACAAGTTATATGAAAGCGCGTGAGCATAAAAGAATGACGCAGCAGCGTGAATATGAAAAACAACAAAAAAAGATAGAACAAGTAGAAACTCATATAAAAGAATTAAGTTCATGGTCACAAAAGGCACATGCACAGTCTACAAAACAAGAAGGAGTGAAAGAATTTTATCGTGTAAAGGCGAAGCGAATGGACGCGCAAGTTAAATCGAAACGAAAGCGTCTCGAAAAAGAGCTGGAGAAAACGAAGGTAGAACGTGTGAAAGAAGAGTATTCAGTTGAATTTTCCATTCAAGCGAGTAAAAAAGTAGGAAAACGTTTCTTAGAAGTAAAACAATTGCGGAAAGAATTTAATAAACGTATATTATTTGAAAACGTTAATTTTACTATCCAGCACGGTGAGAAGGTTGCGATGATTGGAGCAAATGGTAGCGGGAAAACAACGTTATTGAAGATGATTATGGGAACAGAAACTACCGAAGGAGAAGTATGGATTTCACCATCAGCAAACATTGGATATTTAACACAAGAAGTATTTGATTTACCGCTTGATAAAACACCAGAAGATTTATTTTATAAAGAGACATTTGAAGAAAGAGGAAAAGTCCAAAATTTAATGAAACATTTAGGGTTCCAAGCTACTCAATGGAAAGAGCCAATTGAGTATATGAGTATGGGGGAAAGAGTGAAATGTAAGCTCATGGCTTATATTTTAGATGAAAAAGATGTACTTATTTTAGACGAACCAACGAATCACCTTGATCTACCTTCACGTGAACAGCTTGAAAATACATTAGCTGAGTATAATGGAACACTCATTATCGTTTCTCACGATCGATATTTTCTGGAGAAAACAACTAACGTAAAACTTGTGTTTTTAAACAATACGATACAAAAGCAGCTCGAAGAACCTACGAAAACAAGAGATGAAATTGAAGAGCTACGTTTAACGCTAGAAACAGAGAGACAAGAAGTATTAGGTAAATTAAGCTTTTTAACTTCTAAAGACAAAGAATATAAAGAACTGGACGAACGGTTTATGGAGCTTACGAAGCAGATCAAGGCGCTTTAACGTAAATAAGGGGGATTAATATGGGAAAAGAGAGTTTGACTAAGTTATTTAAAATAGATTGTGGTGATATATACCTACAAGAGTTTACGGTCAAAGATGCAGAGAGTATTTATAAAATAGCAAATCAACCAGAAATAGAAAAGTTTTTACCCGACTGGAAATCAACGAAAGAACAACGAGTTAATTGGGTTACAAATGATGAAATACCAGAAAACAAAGCATTTCTTGATGCAGTGAGAACTACGACTAACATAGATGATCACATATTGAGGCTAGGAATATTTAAGAAAACCACAAATGAATTTATTGGATGGTGCTGCACAAGTCTGAAAGATGAGCTTCCTGCACCGAATAGAGAAATTATGTATGCTGTTTCAAGTGAATATCATAATAATGGATATGCAACGAAAGCGACACAAGGCTTGATCGGCTATTTGTTTGAAAATACAAATGTGGATGTCCTTAACGCAACTGCATTAATTAATAACGTACCGTCAAATAAAGTGATTGAAAAATGCGGGTTCGTTTATTTGAGTCAACAGACGATAGAAAACCAAATTTATAATCATTATGTATTGAGTAAATCCGAATGGGTAAAAAATAGTGCTCTTTAAAGGGGATCATGCAATGCAAAAAGCTTAGAGTTAAAATTCTAAGCTTTTTTGCATTTTAAAGTACTAGTTAACCAAATTATGTGTAGATTCTGGATGTGCGTTTCACCAAAAACAAATGTAGCAAGTAGTACATGCGAGAACTATTTCATAAACAGTATATCCAAAAGGTATTTAGAAAATTTTGTCGAATATATGTATCTATGAAAACACTAATTTCTCACTCAAATTATCCTACACATGGTTTAGTAGAAGAATGCACGGCAAAAGTGAAGGCAGCAAAGATTTGCATTTAAAATTAATAATTGAGTGTAAGTGGATTGCATGTTTTAAAATATGAAATTTTAAATGGGGGGGAAAGCGTATTATCATTTGGTTTCGTCACTTACCACAAATAAGTATGGATTGGTCAGAATGGTCTCCTTTTATACAAAATGATTGGCACCGAAAACATTATATGAAGTTTGTATATGTACTTCAAATCATTATTTTTCTAATACCGTATTATTTTGGAGCAAGCTTCACCGATCTTAATATATTATATCTCATCATCATAGGCATTTTGGTCTTCATTATTCATGAATGCCTACACATTATTGTTATAAATAATAAAGGTGATATTAGCTTAACTTGTAGTGGAATATTTTTTTGGCTAAATACGAATGCAATTCTATCCAAAGCGAGATTTTGGATCTTTATGAGTTTTCCTATTATTGTACTATCGGTAATACCGGCCATTATATCATCTTTTGTATCAGGCAATATTAAATCAATCTTATTATTTGTATGTTGGATAAACGCAATAATTTCTGCTTCAGATATATATAATTCATTATTAATTGCGATTAAACCGAAGAAATCAATTTTTTGTAGAGGTTATTATAAAGTGGAAGACAATAAAAAAGGGTATCTCAAAAAAATTTCAACTAAAGGCATTAGTTAAAAATATAACTTTGGGAAGTAAAAGACCGATCAAGCAATCGGTCTTTTCTCGTTTTTATAATAAAGATTTGATATACAATTGTATTTCCTATCACTATACAATTATTATAAGATAGTTATGCGTTAATTTTAATTTGTAAATAGTTTTATTATCGGTTTTTTCAGAAATCTTACAAGCGTGTAAGATAAATGAAAGATGAATCAATATGAGCTATAAGACAATTCATTTACACTCTATTATGAGAAGTGCAAATGAAGGGAGAATAGAAATGGAAATTTTACATGCGAAAAATATTAGTAAAGTATATAAAGGGAAAATACCTTTTAAAGCATTAGTGGATATTGATTTATCAATTCAAGAAGGTGAATTTATAGGGATCATGGGGCCATCAGGTAGTGGAAAAACAACGTTATTAAATATGGTATCTACTATCGACTCCCCATCCTCAGGAGAAATAGTAATAAATGGTACAAATCCTTTTCAATTATCATCCGAAGATTTAGCTTTATTCCGTAGAAAGCAATTAGGATTTGTATTCCAATCATTTAATTTACTTAGCACGCTTACAGTGAAGGAAAATATCGTATTGCCGATGACATTAGATGGTGTTTCTGTGCAAGAAATGAACAAGCGAGTGGAAGAAATTGCAGTGAAATTAAATATTACAGATATATTAAATAAAAGAACATTTGAAATATCAGGGGGACAAGCTCAAAGAACAGCAATCGCTCGTGCAATTGTTCATAAGCCGCAATTATTACTTGCAGATGAACCAACCGGGAATTTAGATTCTAAATCTTCAAATGATGTAATGGAGATGCTTGATACGCTTAACAAGGAAGAAAAGGCAACGATGATGTTAGTTACACATGATCCGTATGCAGCGAGTTATTGTAGCAGAGTTATTTTTATAAAAGATGGTCAATTATATAATGAAATTTACCGAGGTGAAAGTAGGCAAGCATTTTATCAAAAGATTATGGATGTCCTTTCTTTGTTAGGAGGGAAAAGGCATGACTTTTCGTCAATTCGCATTTAATAATATTTTTCGCAATAAGCGTACATATGCTGCTCATTTTTTAAGCAGTGCATTTTCGATTATGATTTTCTTTACGTATGCTCTTTTATTATTTCATCCTGATTTACAAGGTGAGTTACAGTCGACAAGTGCAACAATAAGTGCATTTGGTACATTGGGATTTTCAGTTTCGCAAGGTTTGATTTTTGTATTTTCATTTTTCTTCATTCTATATTCAGTAAGTTCGTTTTTAAAAACGCGTAAGAAAGAATTTGGTATTTTAATGATGCATGGTATGTCAATGAGGCAGCTTAAGAAGTTATTGTTAATTGAAAATATGCTAATTGGACTTGGCTCAATTTGTATTGGGATCCTCATCGGTCTCATATTTTCTAAACTAGTTTTATTAATAAGTGCCAATGTATTAATGATAAATAACGGTTTACCTTTTTATATACCAGTACAGGCTGTATTATTAACAATTGTCACGTTTCTTTTCTTATTTTTAATCGTTTCGTTAGTTACATTTAAAACGGTTAAAGTAACAGAACTTGTGGAACTTATGCAAGCTGGTGAAAAGCCAAAACCTGAACCGAAATCATCAATTTTATTATCACTTTTTTCATTATTTAGTATAGGATATGGCTATATTTTAGTATTTCGCTTTATCTCAAATTATAGTTTTATTACGCTCGGAATAGGTGTGCTCCTAGTAATTATAGGAACGTACTTTTTATATACACAGTGTAGCGTATATATATTGTACCTTGCAAAAAGGAGTGAATCTTTCTTTTTAAAGAGAACAAATATATTAACATTTTCAGAATTAATATACCGTATGAAAGATAATGCAACGATGTTTTTTATAGTATCTATTATTTCGGCAGTTGCTTTTACAGCAATTGGAACGACAGCTGCTATTGGAAATAAAGATTTGGTAAGAATGACAAACCCATATACATTTCTATATATAGGGCCTGAAAAAGACAAAATGGTGGACGAACATCTTTCTATTATAAAACAAAACCTTTCTGATGCTAATATTCCATATCGAATGGCTTCATCTTCATATATATATACAGAAAGTAACGTATGTGTAATGAAGTTAAGTGAATATAACGATCTTGCGAGAGCACTCGGTTATCAACAAGAAACGATTGAAAAAGAAGATGAAATTTTACTAATCCCTGGAATGGTATCGCAGAAACAAGAATTTAAAAATGGTGACTATAAAAAGGATATTGAGGTCATTCAAGGAGAGTGGACAAAGACATTTCGTGTTAAAAAAGCTCTAGAAAATTTAGTTTTACCACATGATTCTAATAGTATTTATATAGCTGTTCAAGATCATATATATGATGGGATTCCTTTTAATGTTAATCAAAATGATATAGTTGTTCGAGATCGTACTTACGGATTTGTTGTAGATGACTGGTTGAAAACGAAAGAGATCTCAAACCAATTAAATAGTATATTTAGTAAAGATGTTAAAGAAAGAGATTTCCATTTTCAAGCTCTAACATTAGATTTGTTACGTGCAAAACAAACAAATGGATTATTACTTATGGCAAGTGTTCTAGTTGGAATTGTCTTCTTTACATTTGCTGCTAGTTTTATTTACTTCCGGTTATATACGGATTTGGATCGTGATCAACAGCAATATAAAATGATTTCGAAAATGGGATTAAGTAAACGAGAATTAAAAAAAGTTGTAACGAGACAGTTAGTATTAATGTTTTTCTTACCGATTGTTATTGCAGTGATTCATACTGTAGTTGCTTATACCGCATTACAACAATTAGTCGATTTTTCCATTTTAAATAGCTCTATCGTTATTTTAATTTCATTTATATGTATACAGGTTTTATATTTCTTTATAACACGTTGGCGTTATTTACAAAAGCTTTATAAAACTATGGAGCAATAGAGTATATCAGCTTATAAGATTGCACAAAAGTATATAAAAAAGAAGTGAATTAAGAAAGGAATTGTGATGAAAAGAACATTAACCATTTTTATGTTAATTATAATACTTTTAATAAGCTTTAGTGCTTGCTCTAAAAATGAAAACAGACTTCCAGCCAACGGTGTATTAATAATCGGAGACGAAAATTATACTTCACCGATTATTAATCGTTATAAGGAGATTACGAAAGAAAATGAAGTGTTTTCTGTAAAAATAGATACATTTGGAATAGGACAAGTAGTAATTTTAAATGAATCTACAGCGCAAGCGTTGATTAAAACAAAGGTTTTTCGTGAAAGAGAGAATGGATCCAAATTTAGACCTTTAGATACGTTACCTAATTTACCAAAAGAAGGATCACTTTTGTTTGCAAGTGAAGATGAAAAAAAATTGAAAAGTATTGAATTAGAAGAAACGGAGATTGCTGTTAAATACGGTAGTGATGCTTGGATAGGTAACACTCGTAAATATCCAACCCAATATTATGTAATTGTAGCAAAAGATAGCGTGTATAAAGAAATAAATGCAAAAGAGACGAAAATGCACCTGCTCCACTTGAAAAAGTCTTTAGGTGATGAAAAACCTAAAATGTCGACAGATAATACATTGATTAATGAAAAGGTAAAAGTAGACAAGTTAATTGAAGGTTATAAAGGGGAAGTATCATTTCAGTTTGTAACGATTGGAGAAAAATCTTAAAAAAGAGTTCGAGGTTGATAGAATTTTTATCAACCTCGAACTCTTTTTAATACCATATAAATAACTTACATTACTTCATTTAACCGTGTCCCGTTCGTTTCTTCAATACCATTTGCATATTGAACCGAACTATCTTGAGTTTCCTTCTCTTTACGAGCCTTTTGTAGCATTTCAAGTATAATCCATAAAGGAACACCTTTATCCTTTAACATCTTCCATAAATCTAATTCATTAAATTTATGCTCAGGTTGTTTCATTTCTTTTTCAGATGAACGAATATCAAACTTGATTGGATCATTTGATTTTTTATCTTCAAGTTTAGTAGAAGTGGTGTTATTATGCTCAAGACTAGAGGTGGTTATTTTAGTAGGTTGAGATAATCTATTCATATTTAACCCGATTTGCATAGCGCTTTTCCTCCTATTTATGTAATGAAGGCAGTTTTCTTATAATGTATAGATTGGTTTAACATATGAGGAAACTATAATCAATTATAAATTCAAATAATCAGATTTACAAGTCATCATGATGAACATGATCGTCTATTTATATTTTTTGTTGATTAAATGATGGAATAGTAAATATCGATAGAATAATTGTAGGGAAACTATCATGATTATCAAAATAAATATTAATAAGGCGCTCTCAATGGAATTCGAGGGCGCTATATATTATATTGAAAGAGGGATTTGGTAGAAAAATATGGGGGGATATTATGAAAATTCAAGTTGTATTATCAGGATATGGAACAGTTGGCAGAGAGTTTGTAAAATTATTAAACGAAAAATATTCATATATATATGAAACATATGGGATTCAATTAATTGTAAGTGGCGTGTTAGGTAGAAATGTTGCAATACATAATGAGGATGGCTTATCTATTCATCACTTATTAAGGTATGGTGGCGGTAGCTCTGCAATTGAAAAGTATATTGAACATTATCCGAAGGAACGAGTAACAGATAACATAAGTGGTACTGTACTGGTGGAATCGACTGTTACAAATCTTAAAGATGGAAATCCAGGAAAACAATATATAAAACAAGCGATTGAGAAACAAATGGATATAGTAGCAATTTCAAAAGGTGCACTCGTTACAAACTGGAGAGAAATAAATGAAGCAGCAAAAAATGCAAATGTACGAATTCGATATAGTGGTGCGACCGCGGCCGCATTACCGACACTTGATATTGGTCAATTTAGTTTAGCTGGTTGCCATATTGAAAAAATAGAAGGAATATTAAACGGGACTACTAATTATATTCTTTCGAAAATGAATGAGGAAGATATTACGTTTGAAGAAGCGCTGAAAGATGCGCAACGTAAAGGAATTGCTGAAACGAACCCAATATTAGATGTAAGTGGTTCTGATAGTGCTTGTAAATTGTTACTTTTGACAAACAGTTTAATGGGAACAGAAAATACGCTTGCAGATATACATATAAAAGGAATCGAACATGTTACACAACAACAAATTCGAAATGCTAAGGAACATAATAAATATATTAAATTAATAGCTTCAGCATATAAGGATCAGGATGGTAAAGTTGCTTTTAAAGTAGAACCGTACGAAATAGATAAGGATCATCCGCTAGCAAATGTAAATGGGACAGAAAAAGGGATTACGTTCTTTACAGATACGATGGGACAAGTTACTACAATTGGTGGTGCTTCTAATCCACGCGGAGCCGCAGCAGCAGCTTTAAAAGATATTATTAACTTATATCGTAAAGATCTGTACCGTATTAGTGAGGAGTGACATCCACCATTGATTATTAGCCTTTATTTTTATAATACCGTACCGCCCTTTATAAAAAATACATATGTAGTGGACCTTTTGAGAATGAAATAATTATGCAAAAATGATTGCAGGGGGTAAGGAATTGTTTAAAGATTTTAAAGTTGTCAAAGATCGTCCCGTTTATATTCAATTGAAAGATTATTTGAAAAAGATGATTATGAAAGGGCATTTGCTTGGGGATCAAAAAATTCCTTCAACAAGGGAGCTAAGCGAATTACTAAGTGTGAGCAGAAATACAGTACTCGCTGCTTATGCCGATTTAGAGCAAGAAGGACTCATTTATGCAGTTAAAGGAAAAGGAAATTTTGTTGCGAAGGTTGATATATCGAACACTTCGTCAGTTGAAATAGATTGGAAAAATAAACTTAATACAGTTACCTTATTAGCGGATGAATTAGATTTAATGAAACATGGTGTTCGCTGGGAAAAAGGAATGATTGTTTTTAACAGCATTGCTCCGGACGAAAAGCTATTTGATGTGGAAAACTTCAAAAGAGCTTTTCTTACTCGTATGTCCATTGAAGGTGATGTTGTATTAAACTACGGATATGCTAAAGGTTATAGACCGTTAATGAATTATCTACTTCATTACATGGAAATGAAAGGCGTAGATACTTCGAACAAAGATATTTTAATTACAAATGGGTTTACTGAAGGATTGGATATTGTACTTTCCTCGTTATCCAAAAAATCGGGGCGGGTTATTTGTGAGAACCCGACGCATCATGCTGCACTGAAGCTTTTCCGTTTACATGGACTTGAAGTGCATGGAATTAATATGAATGAAGATGGCATCGATACGAACGAAGTAGAAAAAAGTTTGCGTGAAAAAGATTTTGATTTCGCGTATTTAATTCCTTCTTATCATAATCCAACTGGTATTGTTACGAGTTCGGAGAAAAGAACGGAACTGATGAGATTATTTTCAAAATATAAAATTCCTATTATAGAAGATGGGTTTAATGAAGAACTACGTTATTCAGGTTCACATTTAGCACCATTATTAACCTTTGCTGGCGCTGGTAATAATGTGATTTATATTAGTAGCTTTTCGAAGGTACTTTTCCCTGGTTTACGTGTAGGATGGATTATTGCAGATAAAGAGCTGATTCATCATTTAGAAAGTGTAAAAAGAGCAAGAACGATTCACACATCTACGTTAGATCAAGCTGTTCTATTTCAATATTTACATGAAGGATATTTTGAAAAATATTTAAAAAAGGCAAGATCAGTTTATAAGAAAAAATATGAGTTAGCTGTTGGGGCGTGTAACGAGTACATTCCGTTTCAAAGAATGACCGGTGATGGTGGCCTCCATTTATTTATAGAGTTAGAAGAAAAAATTCATGCCCGTACGCTTTTGCAAAAGTGTTATGAGCAAGGGGTTACATTTTCTCCAGGAGATGTTTTTTATTCTGATGGAGGAGGAGCGAACACTTTTCGATTAGGATTTTCACGTCTGAAAGAAGAAGATATAGTTCGGGGAATCAAAATAATTGGTGATACAATAAAAAATGAAATTTGGAGTTGAGGAAATGAGAATTGGCGTTATTATGGGTGGAGTATCTTCTGAAAAACAAGTATCAATTATGACTGGAAATGAAATGATTGCACATTTAGATAAAAGTAAGTATGAAATAGTTCCAATTACGTTAGATGCAAAAATGGATTTAATCGAAAAAGCGAAGGACATTGATTTCGCGCTGCTCGCATTACACGGAAAATACGGAGAAGATGGGACAGTTCAAGGAACACTTGAAAGTTTAGGTATTCCTTATAGCGGAAGCAATATGTTATCTAGCGGTATATGTATGGACAAAAATATTTCGAAAAAGATTTTACGTTATGAAGGTATAGAAACACCAGATTGGATCGAACTTACAAAAATGGAAGATCTAAATCTTGATGAATTAGATAATTTAGGGTTTCCGTTAGTGGTAAAACCAAACTCTGGTGGCTCAAGTGTTGGGGTGAAAATTGTCTATGATAAAGACGAATTAATCTCGATGCTGGAAACTGTGTTCGAATGGGATTCTGAAGTTGTAATAGAGAAGTATATAAAAGGTGACGAGATTACATGTTCAATTTTTGATGGAAAACAGTTACCTATCATTTCAATTCGACATGCGGCGGAGTTCTTTGATTACAATGCGAAATATGATGATGTTAGTACAATTGAAGAAGTTATCGAACTTCCAGCTGAATTGAAGGAACGTGTAAACAAAGCGTCACTGGCTTGTTATAAAGCTTTGAAATGCAGCGTTTATGCGAGAGTTGATATGATGGTGAAGGACGGTATTCCATATGTAATGGAGATTAATACTTTACCAGGAATGACACAAGCAAGTTTACTACCAAAAAGTGCAGACGCGGCTGGAATTCATTATAGTAAACTATTAGATATGATTATTGAAACTTCAGTAAGAGTAAGACAAGAAGAAGGATTTTAAGTAGTGGTAGCATGAATACTTTTGACAGTAACATGAAGTATGTTATGATGAATACAATACGAAAATTAAATATTTATCCACTAGGGGGGCCTATTATAGGCTGAGATTAAATGCAAATTTGAGACTCTTAGTACCTGATCTGGTTAATACTAGCGTAGGGAAGTGGGAAGACATTACTATTTTATGAATAAATACTGTCAATTTCACTTTCTTTACGCCTGTAAAGAAAGTTTTTTTGTTTTACAGATTTAATAATTGTGGGTAAATACTTAAATTTTATACATAATTGGAGGGATTTAAATGACTTTTTCACAATCATTACGTAAAGAAGTAGATTCAATTTGGGAAGCTAGTTTTCAACACCCTTTTGTAAAAAAACTTGGTGAAGGAACGTTAGATTTAGCTAGTTTTCGCTATTACGTGCTTCAAGATTCATATTATTTGAGTCATTTCGCTAGAGTACAAACTTTAGGTGCTGCAAAGGCTCTAGAATTAGAAACGACAGCTCGGATGGCACACCATGCTCAAAATACATATGAAGCAGAATTATCTTTACATGAGAATTTTGCGAAAAAACTAGGGATTACACAAGAAGAAAAAGAGAATTTTATCCCAGCTCCAACTGCATATGCATATACTTCACATATGTATCGTGCTGCGTATGAAGGACATTTAGGTGATATCATTGCGGCAATTTTACCTTGCTATTGGTTGTATTATGAAATTGGTGAACGTTTAAAAGAGTGTCAGCCAGAAGAGCCAATTTATAACGAATGGATTTCTGCTTACGGATCTGATTGGTTCCGTACATTAGTTGAAGAGCAAATTACACGATTAGATGCAATAGCTGAAAAAGTAACAGAGGCAGACCGAAATCGAATGAAACAGCACTTTATTATTAGCAGTCAATATGAATATTCATTTTGGGAAATGGCCTATACTTTAGAAAAGTGGCCGGTGAATACAGAAATAAAAAATGTAATTGGATAATGAGTAGAGGTATTGCTATTCACAGGTATGAATAATACTTATGAATAGGATTTCACCAAAGAAGTATCGCAATAAGACGCATTAATCTAAGTGCGTCTTTTTTCAATTTATAAAAATGAACCCATGGAAAAAATAACCTAAAAATAGGTGTATGAACAAGGTGCATCATATAGTGTTAGGTCATATTTTGTAGGGGTACGTATTGAACTTAGTTTATCCCGCTTTAATGGGCAGTAAGACCCCCACTTCAAAATTCAGCGAAAGCAAAGAAGTTAGGTGGAGGATCAACTGCCCATAAAAGTCCGATTGGTGAGGGCTGATAATCAGTGGGGGATGAAGAAAACCCCCACTGATTAAAGTTTCACTTTATAGCGCTATTTTTACTTAGATTTAACGAACAGAAATATAAGAAAGCATTGAAAAAGTTGAAGTTTATAAACGGAGGGCATGAAAATGAATAATTTTCAACAAGAACTACAAGCGTTAAGCCTTAATGATTACCAGCCTGGAAATATCGTATATTGGGACCAACAAAACCAAAATCCATATTACTATATTGAAGATGTTGCTCGTCGCTGCGGAGGCTGTGGAGGGCGTTGTGGAGGTTGTGCAGGTCGCTGTGGTGGATTCCGTTGTATTGGTTGCTTCGGTTGTTTTGGTTGTGGCGGCTGCGGAGGTTGTGGTAGCTGTGGTAGTTGTTCAAATTGTTTTAATGGTTTTAGTGGTACTACTGATACAACTGGTACTATTGTAACATATGAATATTAATATTAAAAAATGAGTCCATTTGTGAAGCATTATATAACTTTTATAAAAGAATTTGATAAAAACTGATGTAGCACTCAAGTGAAAGAATGATATTTAGGTGTAAATCAAGATAAGATAGAAAAAGCAATGATTAGATTTAAAGTTTAATCATTGCTTTTTTATATTTTTATCATCAATTAAGGAATCTGTTGCTTCTAGTTAGTGGGTAGCGAAAGAAATTATTACAACTATGTAAGATTAATGTAATGTTAATCGATAGTAAATGAAGACACTTGAGTGTATTTTAAAATATTGGGGTAAGTAAAATTTTATTAGGAAGTGTATTAGAATGATTGAAATTAAATCTATGATCCATTCGTATAAACTAAAGAGAAAAATAGCAAGGGATTTATACGGAAACAGAGATGAATTGACACTGTTATTAAATGAATGTAATAAAATGAAACACACAGTAACATGTGAAAAAAAGAAAAATAATATATTATCTCGTTTACAATTAATTTATCAAAATATGAAATTAGATAAACGGTACCCTCTTCCAATTACTTTTAATAGTAAATTATTGGATCGATTAGAAAAAGAATCTTTTTATTCTATTGAGGAAGGTATAGCATGTCTACAATTAATGTTAGATATAAATTATGAGAAAATAAAACAATATGGATCGAGTACAAGTAGGTCATTTGTTCCATTATCGCAGTCTTCCATTTGTCTTGCTGATTGTGTTTGTATAACTGGATTTGTATTAGGATTACTAGGTGTAGTTACAGTTGGAGGATTAGTGTTATCTGTATGTTCAATTACATAAAGGTTGATATCTGTAAAAAAAGGGCATCGTTTTAAGGTGTTCTTTTTTAGTATTATTGTAAAATTACTGTAAATAATAAATACATTATATTAATAATATTGTATAATTTGAATGTATTAAAATAAAGATGTTAGAGGTGTCGTATATGATTACTTTTAATTTTTAAATCAGTCTTTTTAATAATTTATTATTCGGAGGAATCTTTATACTTTTCTTTTAAATACTTGGTATAAATCGATTAGATTAAGTGATAATTTTTCTAGTTTTTTGTGATCAAGAAAAATGAAGAAAGGAAGTAATCATTTTATGGAAAAATTAAAGTTATTAACATTTGAAAATATAGTAGAACCTCTTTTAAACGAAAGTGTGTCATTTATATATTTCCCTATTGATTGGATTGATATTGTAGAGATACATTATAAGACATTTTTATTAACAAGTAAGTTGAAACGATTGAATGAAAGATTATATGATATGTTTTCTGATATATTATTTATTCAGCATAATCCGTATGTATTAAGTGAAAATACACCATGGATTGTATCGAAAGAACCTATTAGAAAAGAACAACTCGATTATATTTTCCAAAGTTGGTATGAGTTAATTCATGATTGGAAACCTAATAAATTAATAGAATTGCCAAAATATGAATGGCATTATGATTTAATTTCTAACTTAACAGTACTACATGATAATGAAATATATTCTAAGTGGGTGCCTGCTTTAATTTCTCATATTTTTTGTGAACAACCTGTACGGATAGAGAATATCAATGAAGAAGATATATATTTTTCTCCTCTTAGATCACAAAATATTTGTGAGGCAATGTCAGAGCCTATTAAAGATGAAAAAACTCAAGATTATTTCGCCTATGTATATCGTTTCGAATGTATCACGCGCGGGGGCGAAAATATTCCATTATTAAATGTTTCTATAGGAATTCGGAGGTTTTACCAAGAATATAACCATCCAGATATTCCTTTGCTATTAAGACGAAAACGGGGCATGATATTGGTTTCTACTCCAGAATTTGCATCGAATAATAAGAAATTACGATTTGTAAAACTAAAAGTTCAGCAGGCTATAAACGGCATAAAATGGATTAAGATATTTAGAAATTTAAAAGATGATTTTCGTATAGGTGGAGAAGTTGAATTAGAGCATATTCTTCAATATCCGAAAGATTATATGATAGGAACAAATATTAGGGTGTTGCTTCCATACAATGAGAGAATATATAAAGTTCAAGGTACTAAAATAAAATCTGGTATAAAAGTAAAAGAAAGAGAGCATCTATTTAAAGGGTTTCAGCAAAAATTCGCTAATTTCACATTACTACCAGAATGTAAAAAGGTAGCAACAAATAATGAAAATGAATTATTCCCTTTAATTGCACCAAAAGGATTAGAGACTATAACGTTAGAAATATGGTCTGAAAAAATCTCGTTGGAAGTTGAACAAGCGTTATTTGAAAGTGAAATAGTGTTAGCTCAAATCGGTGAGTCATTATATGTTTTAAATGCAGATTCTCCAGTATTGTTAAAAATAGTAAGATATAATATTGAAAAAGTATTGCAAAATCCATATAAAATGCAATATTGCCAGAAATACAAAACAAATTTAGTAGAGGATGTTATGAAAGCGGTTTATGCTACTGCAGGTGAGCGCAATGATGCGACATTGGCGTTAATCGCAATGAAAAATTGTGATGGGCGTGAAAAAATCGATCCAAAGCAAATCGTTAGAGAAGGGTTTGCACGAACAAACCGTATTTCAGCATTTATTAATTTATTTATAGGCCAAAGTGTAACCCATAAAACAATAATAAATTGTATTCTTAGTTTATTAGAACAAAAAGGATTTTTGAAACGTAGTTGGAATAAAATAAATTTATCTTGTACATATGTTAATTTATCAATTGAACGAATCTCGAAATTTGATTTCTTACCTATTATTTCACAAATAAAAGGAAAAGAAATTTCATATAAATTATATGGTAATACAGAGTGGCAAACGATTGATTGCTTGTTATTAAATGTAAATAAACATAATACCTTTTTACCACAACCTTCAAAAAGAAATGATATGGGAATTCAATTTAAACAATTTGTTTTTGAAACATTAAAGGGAATTTTACAACGTGCAAAAGAGAAAAATGAACAAGTGTATTTCATTGTAGATGCGCATTTAAGAAAATATTGGATGAAAGAGTTACAAAATAAAAAAATTGATATAGATATTTTACCGGAGATTGTTCCTGATGTGCTAAAGGTTCCTAATTTAAATTTTATAAGAATAAATACATCTTTTGATACACCAAAATACGGTGTGATAGAACGTGATGATGTTCCTGAGGGCACAAGTTTATATGTAGATCAAAAAGGGATGTATTATAGTACTGGTGAATATTCGCTAAATGGTAGTGAAACATCGCAGCGATACATACTTGAAATATTAACGCTAGGTGTAAAACCTGTAGAAAGGAATTACATCGCTAAAATGATACACTATATGTGCTGTAATTCAAGTATGCTTCAGGAAAAAAATATACATATGCCGTATTTTATGCATATGGCGAAAGTAATAAAGAGCTATATGACTGATATAGATGCAAGAGAGTTTAAAGAGTTTGATGATGAATTGGATGTAGATATAATAAAAGGAGAAAAGAAAGATTCAATTATTCTGCTTTAAATAATAGTAGACAAATCGATGGGGGATTTGAGAGCCGGCACACAAGCCTTTATCGATGAGTTATACCGTTTAGGTGCTAAGAAAGTCGGTTTATATGTTGGGCATCATATGTACGCACCGTTTAAAATGGCAAATGTGAAATGTGATTTCGTTTGGATTCCTCGATATGGTGGCAATAAACCAGCATATCCTTGTGATATATGGCAGTACACAGAAACAGGAAATGTACCTGGTATCGGTAAGTGTGACTTGAATTCGCTTGTAGGGAGTAAGCCACTTTCTTGGTTTACTGGAGCAGAACAGAAGCAGGAGCAAATACAAGCGGAGAAACCTAAACAAAACATCATCCAATCAGGCGCTTTTTCACCGTATGAAGTTAAGTGAAATATACTATGTAATAGCAAATGAAACCTATGTATATGTGAGTGAAGTGAAAAAGGTTCTCTTAACTGAGAACCTTTATATTTATCTCCAACGCCATTCTATTTCGTTTGAATCAAAGTAGACGGCAGGTATTCCAATTCCCTCTAATTGATTATTTTTAGATACAAACCAATTGTTTTCATCCAATAGGATTGGATTTACATCATCTAAAGGCGGATTATTTTCATCTACCATTTTGTTAAGAAACTCTTTGAAATCAGAAATGTTATTAGTGAAATTAATATTTCCATACATCCAAAAACCATCACCATTTGCATTTGAAATGTCTCCTAAATGTATATCTTTAAAGTATAGTTTCATAGCGAATATCCCTCTCATTTCTTAATGTTAAAATATTTACCAGGAATTTCTCCTCTAATAAGGTATTCAGTATCTCTTTTAGTCCAATTTAAAGCGAGATTTTTCCAGTGATCTGTAGTTGCGGAATCTTGTTTTATTAAACGCTCTATTTTCTTAGGGCTTAAAATAGCAACATCTTTTACTTCACCTTCCCTAATTCCCTTTCTTAGAGCAGGTAAATCAATATCAATAATATTTTTACCATAATTACTTGCAACCTCAGGTTTTATCGAGAAACTAGTATAAGGACTATTATGTTTTGCTCCTCTGCGATATCCACCTAAGATATGTTCAGTTACAGTTACTTGTCGGCCTTTATACATTCCTTCTTTATTTGCTGGGATTAAGTTTCCGTTCTCACCAATATGTGGTTTACCGATACCATTTGGTCTTGTTGCTGCTTTTAAGTAATCTTCTCCTCGTAAAAGGTTTTTACTTTCTATTGCAGCATGCGTCATCTTAACGCCTTTACCCACTTTAGCAAGTTTCCCAACTGGTGTAAGACCAGCTACTGCCATCCCACCCGCAAAGATTCTATCCCAGGTTGATAGTTTTTCACCAGTAGATGGATCAACACCATCCCACGCTCTTTTAATATCATACTCACCACTTATTTCACCAGCTATATCTCGAGCTAGTTTACCGCCATCAAAACCTTTTTCTTCAGAGGAAGGTTTACCACACATTGCACCTTCTTCCATTGTAACATCTTGATTATCTGCATTGCGGAATTTTTCAGCAATCCGTTTCAAGTCTTCTTCTACTTTTACAAGTGAATTAATAGATGTAAAAGCTTTTGGTCTCGCATCATTGAACATTTAAATGAACTGTTGATTAGAGGCACCAATCCATTGAAAACACAATTGATCTATTTCATTACATAAATTATTATGTATAGATTCTAATGCGATTCTGGTATTATTTGTACGATTAGCCACTTCTTCTAGCATTTCAGGTGTTACTTTGATTTGAACCATTTTTTTCCTCCCTTTTCCAATTTAAATTATGAGATAAAAAGAAAAAAATGTAAATATGGAAATTTTAGATTAGTATAATAATATTTATGTGAAATAAAATCTGCATAATTGTAAATAAAGCCTATGTGTATGTAATGTAGGGTAAAAAAGGTCTGCTCAGACTAGAGCAGACCTTTTTGGGGGCGTTTATTTAATAATGGCCATTAATTACGAGTTGGACGGAAATTTGGTTCTTGCACACGTGTTAAGAATGCAGCAAACTGTTCACGAGTAACTTTGGCTGTAGGCGCAAATGTACCATCCGGGAATCCAACAGTAATATTATTTTGAGCTAAAATGACAATATAGTCATATGACCAATATTGAGTAGGTGAAACATCTTTAAATCTAACGTGTGCGCCAGTTGATTTTAAATCAAAAGCCTTAACGAGTGCTACAGCCATCTCTGCGCGTGTTAATTCTCGTTCACCAAAGAAATTAAAAGAATTAGCTATGTAGCCGTAATGCATCAATTTATGCGCAGCATCATAGTAATAGGAATATACCGGGATATCCTGGAATGTGTCCTTATAGTTATATGGCATTTTTAAATCTAATGCTCTATCTAACATTACAGCCATTTGACCACGAGTTACATTATCACTAGGTTTGAAATAACCCTCTGGAGTACCATTAATAATTCCTCTTTCAGTTAAATAGTTAATTTCTTTGTACGCCCAATTAGTAGTTTGTACATCTGGGAATGATTTAGCACTTGCAAGATTAGGAATAAAAAATGACAGAATCATTACAAAAGTAGTTAGTAACAGACTTGCTTTTTTCACTAAAAACACCTCTTTATATTTTTTTATTTATATATTACCATTAAATATTAATTAAATAAAGTAGATTTACTGGTGGTGTAGGTAATAATAACTTTAATTCAGATGGTACAGTAACGCGTGAACAATTAGCGGTATTTCTATAAAGATCTAAGAGATAACGTTTAGTCAAAATGAATAAAAGACTAACTCGTATGAGTCGGTCTTTTATTTGCAGGATTATTTTTAACTGCTGATACCATAATATCCGTTGTAGTACGAAAGCAGTTGACGTTTTTTATATAATTATTATATATTAATATAACAAAAAATGATAATCACTTAAAAACAACGGATATAAGTGAGAGTTATATACATAGGAGGAATCATAATGAATTTTAAACATGTACTTGTAACAGGCTTAATTACCGCCACACTATTCGGTGCAACGAATGCTCATGCACAAACTGCAGATTTCACTGATGTACCAAGTGGGCATTGGTCTGAAAGTTCTATCAACTACTTAGCAGATAAAAAGGTAATAAGTGGTTATGGCAACGGGAAATTTGGTTTTGGAGACAATGTAACTCGTGGACAAGTATCTGCGATTATTTCAAGATACCTAAAACTAGAAAATAATGGATCTACAATCAAAAATTTCTCTGATATTCATGGGCATATGTTTGAAAACAGTATTAAAGCAGTTGCTCAAGCAGGGATCATGACAGGAGACAGCACTGACAAATTCAGACCCGATGATACATTAACTCGATACGAAATGGCTGTTATCTTACAAAAAGCTTTTCACTTAGCTGTAAAAACAAACGACCTTTTCTATGATGTTTCAAATAATCATTGGGCAACAGACTCTGTTCGTTCATTGTATAGTAATGGCATCACAAATGGAATTGGAAACTATCAATATGGCGGAGAAATGAGTGTAACAAGGGAACAATTTGCAAAATTTATGTATAATGCAATTTTTGTAAACCCTAACTTTGTTCCTGAGTCTATTCCTGAGAAAGATGGGGATGAGCAAAATTATAAAGAAATTCAGAATATACTGATTGATTATGGATTTGAAAAAACCCAATATAACTACAGATATAATAAAAACTATGATAACCTTATGTCTTTTGAATTCTCTTCTAACGATGACAGAGCATATAAAATATTTATGTATAGTGATGACCCTGTATTAAATGAGCCTGTGAAAAAAATCTTAAAAACCCTACTACCAACTAAAGGAGATTATCTGTACAATATAATGAAAAATCCTACTGCAAGCTCTCGAACAATAGAATTAGATGGTCGCAAAGTTGAAACTTATAGGGATGGCAATGATATATATGCTTTTCTTGGAAAACGAAAATACTAAAAGTTACTTATAAATGATTTAAATGTTCCCTTTGCATGGGGCATTTAAAAGGGCTACTCAGAAGTCGGTGTCACCGACTTCTGGGACAGCTCTTTTTTAATGGATATTAATTAATTCATTGAGTTTAATTTCCGGATTTAGTCCAAATGCATCTGTACAATAAATAGTTTTTAGCATTGGCTCTATATGTTGAACATTTATGTGCATGTTATTAATCAAACCATCGCAGTAATAAGAAGATTTATTTTTTTACGGTTACAAAATACAGAGAAAAGAAGCTGGAAGAGTTAGCGAGAATGTATGATGTTTTTGTGAAGGTTTATGTGATTGCAAGTATTTAATAGCGAAATAAAAAATAACAGTCCTTCTAAGGTGACATATATCGTTGCAACTTTTTAGAAAACAATTCTAGTTCATCAAAAATATAGTTTTGAAGGCTAAGGCATCTATGAAGATAAGCTCTCACCGTTTGTAAAGGCTGTTCTAACTAATTAATAATTAAAAAGACTATCCCTGTGCACAAGCCAGAAGATAGTCTTTTTTTGAAAATTAAGTAACTGAGAAATAACGAAAAAAACAAATTAAGCTTTTGGAATTCATTAACTTTAGAAAATAACGTTTTTTTACACTTGGGGATGCAACAAAAACTTAAGTCGATGGGTGTGTGGTACTGCCCTGTGTCTAACAATCGGGGGGAAGTTCACTTTATGATTATATGCGTATAAAATGAAAATTCACATTATCTCCTTGCGGAAATAGGTGGACTCGTTAGAACTACGTCATGATCTTTTAACTGTACGCGAAAGATATATACTGGTTGAGAAAAACCTTTTGTATCCGTGACGCGTTCTAAATTATATTCCGTAATGACTAAAGTCTCACCTTCAAATTCTTCACCCGCTCCGAAAGCTCCCATAGGATAAATATCTCCTTGTTTCAGCTTTTGAAATGCTTCTTTTGGAGAAATAATTTTGACGTCTCGCACTTTTTCACCTTTAGAATCGTAAACAGGCATTTTTTTACCTTCATCGCTTAACTCTAGTGATGCTTTTATAGAGACATGAGACATATCTGTTTTTCTGTAAGGATCAAATGGCATATTACCAAATTCCTTCATTTCATACGAAATAATTATTCCAAGTGCGAAGAAGCTTACAGCAGCTGGTAAGATTAAATATTTGACTATATATGTGTGTGATTCCTTTTTTTTGAGAAGAATAAGAACTATATTGAATATACAATACCCTAGCATCATTCCAATAGTATTATGAAGTAAATCGTCTAGTTCCGCACTTCCACGAAGTGTTATAAATTGAAGAGTTTCAATAAATAAAGATGTTGTAATTGAACTGATTAACATCCATTTTACTTTTAAAAAAACTTCATTAAATAAAGGTAATAAAATCCCTAACGGAAACAGCATACCTATATTAACAAATATATGAAAAAAAGAATTAAATGAAAATTGATTCCATGCTTGTTGATACTGGCTTAGTACATCGAAATCAATAGTTCTTACAAAGATATTCTCAGCTGAACGCCCAAATGTGGTAGCTATCATTAAAAGGGAATAATATCCTATAATTAATATAAATAATATAACTTGTCGTTTAGTAAATTTCTTTTCTCGTTTATTGATAAAATTCATTTTACACCTACTTTAGATATTTCGCCTAGTCCATTGATAAATCTTGCATAGCCTGGGATTACTTTTCTAACAACTTGGGATTCTAATTCTTTGATTCTCTTATTCATAAAGTCTACTCCTTGTAAATTGTAAATTTTGCTGTTCATAAAGAGTGTAGTGCGAGAGATGTACACATATACATATAGGATATAAGGAACTATTAAAATAAAAAGTAGGGTAAACTTTAAATTTTTATTAAATATTTGAAGCCTTTTCTTTTGATAACCTAACTTCAAATATTGTTCTTATCACATTAATTTTCAGCAGAAATCCCCCTTATGCTGTTTGCCTATATTTTTAGGAATACACTTAATAGACAATCTAAGTAATAAATTTGTTCCACATTAATAAGGAATCAAACCAGTGTGTTTCGATCGAATATCGAAATACACTGGTAATTTAGTCTTTTTCTTATTGTCTACTTAATAGGGAGAAGACCCCATTGCTATCAAGCTAAGATTTTGAGACCCTTATAACAAAATTTTAGCTTTTTACAGTTATTTATGAGAATTCAGCTCAATTTTCTCGTTTTGGGGTATTTGCTTTTCTTAGGTTGGTGGGCAAGGGGGAGTACCAACAAAGCACGAATTTTACAGCCTAAGAAGAATTTTTTGAAATTTGCAAGTTATGAACGCGACTATTATTATTTTTTCTTTAATTAATGATTTTGGTCATAGTGGAAGTTTGATTGATGTGTAAAAGAAAAAATACAATGAAGATTTTTAACAGAAGAAAATAAAAAAGTGCTAACAAGTTTGCAAACGAACTTACTAACACTTATACAGAATAGACATAAATTATCGCTGATATGTCTTCTTTAAAACAGCTTTAATTAAAGAGATCACACTTATACGAATTGCTTATAAAAATATTCGCGATATGACGGATATAGATGCAAGAGAGTTTAAAGAGTTTGATGATGAATTGGATGTAGATATAATAAAAGGAGAAAAGAAAGATTCAATTATTCTGCTGTAAATAATAATAGACAAATCTTGCTCATTATATCGGTCAGGATTTGTCATTTTTTCATGTAAATAAGGATATCTTTTGTCATGTATCTTCTCTTTTACGTATTTACTTTATTTACATACAGGATTAAGATATTTTTTAGAAATAAAAAACTGCATCATTTAAGAAAGCTATATGAATTGATTCAAAAGAAATTTGAAAGGAATGAGGAATTGTGAAGAAATTAGATGTGCTATTAATGCTATTAAGCGGCCTCTTTCCAGTTGCAGGAATTATGAAGCAAATCCCACTAGAACAATCTTTATATATTGGAGGCCTTTTATTTTTTACTAGTTTCGGTAGTTATTTCGCGAAAAAAATATATTCACGTATATGTAGTTGGATAGCGTACGCGCCATTCATAACACTACTGTTAGTCATTTGGCATCAAGATATTTCAATAAGTTCCATAATAGCGAATGCGAAAATTGCCGCTTGTATCGCTTTAATTCCATGTTTATTTCGTTTTCGTACATATGGACTTACTTTAGGCTTATTCTCATTATGGGCGGCTTTACTATGGGATATTAAAGAAGTACAGTCGTTAGTTATACTTGAACGTATGTCAATTTTAATGACAGGTCATTACTTATACCTTCTATTGTTAGTTGGAGGACTAATAGTAGGTGGATTACTTGCGATGTTATTACATCGTAATGAGCAGGATGAAAATAAAGAAAATATAAATCTATTTCAACAAAAAAAGAAACGCAAAAAATTATCATTTAAGATTCCTCTTCCAAAATTACCGAAAGTAAAGATAAAATTATTTAAGTTTGGTGGAAAAGCATCAAAACGAAAAACGCCAGAAAACATTCGTGAGCATAATTACGAAGAACCAGCTTCAGCTGCAACATATGAAATGAAAGAGCAAATACAACAATATAAAGAAGGTACTGCTCAAGGACAAACGAGGATGGAACGTCGTAGGAATAGGTATAATGTATAAAATATTTCAGTAACCCCTTTAATGATGTATCATTAAAGGGGTTTTTTATGTGATTTATAGATTACTAATGTGGAAATTGTAGCATACTCTAAAGTTGAGGACTTAAATAAAATAATGGGAGGATAAAATGCTTATTATTACATCCATTTCGGTCTGTATATTATTTTTAGTTAGTTTTTTACATGTTTACTGGGCTTTCGGAGGTAAGTGGGCGACAAATAGTGTCATTCCAACAAAATCTGGAGAAAAGGCGTTTATACCAGGTACAGGAATGACATTGTTCATTGCGTTATTATTAAGTATGGCAGCAATAATTTTATTACAACAAACCAATGTTGTTCATTTTGCATTTCCTAATATTATTGTTCAAATAGGATCCTGGATTTGTATGATTGTGTTTTTAATAAGAGTGATTGGTGAGTTTCATTATTTTGGTATCTTTAAGCGAAAAAAAGATACGCAATTTGCTAAAATGGATACTGTTTTATATATACCACTTTGTGCATTTTTATCTTTATCATTCTTACTAGCAATAATATCGTGAACAGAAAATAGTACCTGCTTTCTTTAAAATAAACGTGAATTAGCAAGGAGTAAAAGTGAGAAATCTAGTAGTAAATAAAAAGGATGTAAGCGTCTTCTTATCGAAATATAGATTATTATGAAAGGCGGTGACACTATGAAGTATGTAAAAGTAAGTATGAATGGTGGAAGCGAACACAAATTCTCGATGACTCTAGATCGGTTTGAAGAACTTATTACTACAGAGAATGGACTATTAGAAAATAAATTAGTTAGTATTGAAAATGTAATGATTAATCCTACTAATATATCTTCTGTAGTTGAAAAAATTGGTGTACCGGCTAAATTTATGGAAGCTTAAAAATCGGTACATAAAAAACATCCATAGGGATGTTTTTTTATTTATAAATATGATAATTGTACAATGAATATATGAGCAAAATTTTTAGCAATACGCATACATTTGATGTGTAATAGATGCACAATAAAATAAGTACAAGCATAGATTATATTGTAGGACAAGACCTTCGTGTCCTACTTAATACTCAGAAAAAACCTCTATCACATGAGAGCATCCAATTGCAGGGTGCTCTTTTTTTATCCCGTTCTTTAACTTTCAATTTTAAACATATCTTTGATGTTAATAAATATTAAAAATAATATAATAGCAAAAATTAAGTTAGATAAATAGAAATCTTGATGAAATAGTAATTCAAAGATGACATCGAAAACATATAATAAGGCGATGGTAGGTAATATACAAATAAATATAAACCTCCAATTTTTTAGATAATGTTTATAAGTAGTGAATACTTTATCCATATATATATAGCTCCTGTATTTTTTGTTTTCTATATAATTATACATTTTAATAATAAGATTTACAAAGGGATATTTAACAATTAAGAATTGTAGGGAGAGGTTTTGGCGGAAAAATAGATACCTGTAGCAATCTGAATAATAAATGCTTTTACTTTAAAAAACTTTTAAAGAACGATACTAAAATGATACACTATAATCTACGTTATTTTAGAAATGAATAGAGGGATTTGTGTGATAGAGAAAATCAAAAATGTTGTAGAGGATATGTATGAAGAGGAAGCAAAGCATTTACTTCAAAGTATTCTAATACAATTAGATGTATTAGACGGGAATTATAACGAAGATATGATAAAAAATTTAACGAGTATTCCTAAGCAATTGACAAGTCATGCGACTCAGGAAAAGAACGTAAGAGAAAGTATACACATTCATATCGCCTTTGATGATTCAACAGCTGGTTGTTTAAAATATATGTTGAAACAGGAAGGATTACTTGAGGAGAGTGTAGTTTCATTCTCTGAATTCTTTTCAATTGGGCCTGTTCATCAATTACATACAAATGAAGGTCAATTAGCAAGAAAAGAGTGGTTATTAAATAACTTAACTTCTTATGATTGTTATTTTGAAGAAGAGTATTTACCAAAATTTAAGGAAACTTTAGAAGTTCTACATTCAATTCCAAATGAAACACCAATTACCATTTGGAAGGCAGATAATGCACATGAACATGTAGGCTTAAGTTTTGTAATTGCACAATTAAAAGATAAGAAAAACATTCGCGTTATGAATACGTCTGAAGCAAGTAAAGAAATATTAAAACAAGAATATGATATTCGTGGAACTGGAGAGTTAGCACCTGAAAGTTTAGCTCTAATTCAAAAAAGTTTTGTAGAATTGCTATATTTAACTGTAGAGAAACGTATGCAGTTTGAACATGAGTGGGATAGTCTATCGAAAAGTACGGAGTTTTTAAGAGTTTGGAAAGAAAATGAAGTGCATTCTGTACAAGAAGATTATTTTGATCAATTTATGATTGAATGTGCGAAAAGTGCAGGTGCTGATCGTGAGTTCCTAAAAGCTCCTAGAGTAATTGGTGAGGTACTTGGTCTTGTAGAGCAATCAGTTGGCGATACATTTTTAGAATATCGCTTAAAGGAATTAATAAAAAAAGAAGTTTTTGAATTTGAAGGTTCGTTAAATGAAATGCGTTTTTATAGTGTGAAGTTGAAATAGCAATTAAACAAAAATCCCTTTCTAATAAATAATTAGAAGGGGATTTTTGTTGGGGATAATAGAGAAATTTTTCCTTTTTGGAAGTTTCATATAAAAAGAAAGCTCATATATTATATAGAGTTTACTAATAATTAGGAGGAATCGTTCATTGAACAATCAGTCTTGTTCATGTCAATCAGATGATGCACCAAAGTTACTACCTCCATCTAGCCCTCCCAATGTACCCTCTACATTTGCTAATTCTATAACAACAGGCCAAATGAGATTGTGGATGTGCAATTGTTTAGGAAGATGGGGCTATTTAAGGTTATATATACCTGGTACTTTTGGGAGAGATTTATGGTTTTTCCCAACAGAAGTTCGGCGGTGTGATGTATCAGGATATACTTGGCAAAATGGTAGTCGTTTTAAGGTAACTTACCATTATAAACAAATTAGTAATTATATGTGCTTTGCTTAGTACAAATAGGAGAGATTTATTTTAGATCTATTCTATTTGTATTTTACAACATTTTTTATGAATTTAGGCTATAAATAAGCTTCCTATAGAGGGCTTATCACATATGAATGTTAAAGGTACTGAATGAAAAGTAGGTGATTTGTTAATATGTATAACCAGCAAAATTATCCATATGATCAAGGGATGTATTATAATCCACAAAACTACGGGTATGAACCTGTAAATGAAGTGAGAGATATGGAACAAGAAGATTATAGACCAGATGATGCGGAAGATGCTCCAACGTCACCACCACCATCTCAAGCTCCATCGTTACCATCGACATTTGCTTCGCCAGCACAGCCAGGAAATATGAAATCCTGGATGTGTAACTGTCTAGGAAGATGGGGCTATTTACGTTTGCATCGTCCTGGACCTTTCGGAAGGGACTTATGGTTCTTCCCGACTGAAGTGAGGAGAAATGGGGTTTCAGGTTACACTTGGCAAGGTGGTCGCCGTCGTAAAGTAAGTTATCGCTATCAACAAATTAGTAATTTCATGTGTTTTGCGTAAATAAGAGTGAGAGAGTAGAAGGATTTTACTCTCTCACTTTTTTATTTTTCAATATAAGAAGTAAGATTTTGATTAAAAATTTACAATTTTCACGTTTTTATTAGAGTATAATGCAACTGTTGGTTCGTTTTCAAAAAAATGAGAGTGAGGGGATACAATGTCAATGAAAAACAAAGTTGGGCAAAGAATAGAGGATGGTATTAATTTAGCTTCAGCGCAGTTTAAAGAAGATGCTTATGAAATTTATAAAGAATCGCGAAAAATACAACCTATATTATTTGTAAATGAAGTTGAACTCGGTAAAGAATGGCTCATTACAAGATATGAAGATGCTCTGCCACTTTTAAAAGATAATCGTTTGAAAAAAGATATGACAAATGTGTTTCCTCAAGATACAACGAACATGTATCTTTCCGTTGACAATAGTGATCATTTAACAACTCACATGTTAAATTCAGATCCACCTAATCACAGTCGTTTACGATCTTTAGTTCAAAAAGCTTTTACACCGAAGATGATTACACAATTAGACGGAAGAATTCAGAGAATAGCGGATGATTTAATAAGTGAGATAGAGCGAAAAGGTACATTAAATCTAGTGGATGATTATTCGTTCCCTTTACCGATTATTGTAATAAGTGAAATGCTTGGTATTCCAAAAGAAGATCAAGCGAAATTTAGAATTTGGTCTCATGCTGTTATTGCATCGCCAGAAACACCTGAAGAAATAAAAGAAACCGAAAAACAACTATCTGAGTTTATTACATATCTTCAATATATAGTTGATGTAAAACGAAAAGATCCAAAAGAAGATTTGGTTAGCGCGCTAATACTTGCAGAAAATGAAGGACATAAACTTAGTGCTCCAGAGCTATATTCAATGATAATGCTATTAATCGTAGCAGGACATGAGACAACAGTGAATTTAATTACGAATACGGTATTAGCACTTCTTGAAAATCCAAATCAATTACAGTTGTTAAAAGATAACCCAAAATTAATCGATTCTGCAATTGAAGAAGGATTGCGTTATTATTCTCCAGTTGAGGTTACAACTGCAAGATGGGCAGCTGAACCTTTTCAAATTCACGAACAAACAATCCAAAAAGGGGATATGGTTGTCATTGCATTAGCTTCGGCAAACCGCGATGAAACAGTATTTGAAAACCCAGAAGTATTTGATATTACTCGGGAGAATAATCGTCACATTGCCTTTGGACATGGTAGCCATTTCTGCTTAGGCGCCCCACTTGCTAGGTTGGAGGCGAAGATTGCTATTACTACTTTGATTAATCGGATGCCTGAATTACAAATAAAAGGGAATCGTGAAGATGTTAAATGGCAGGGGAATTATTTAATGCGTTCTTTAGAGGAATTACCATTAACATTCTAGAATATTTATTTTTAGACATGCATACATAGAAAATGATTTACATAGAGTATGTATGTGTTATTTAAATTCGAAACGGAAGGGTGAAAACATCCCAATGATCAACTAATTCTATTTGTAAGAGATCTTCGTTAAAAAACGAAATATTCTTCTGAATAGGGTTAGTCTGTACATGTATAGAAAAGGGATGTATTTCGCTCTGCGAATATATAGTCTTTTTATATGATTTGTGCTGCCTCCTGTTCAGAACACGAAATAGGAGGCCTTTTTATGTCGAAAAATGTAGTAACGAAACAAAATAATGGGGTATCACAAGTATTGAAAAATAGATTTGTACAGGGAATTTTAGCTTCAGCATTATTTTTACAAATTGGAATATGGGTTCGAAACTTTGCCGTATTACTGTATGTAATGGAAATGACGAAAGGTGATGCTTTTGCTATTTCAATGATTTCAGTAGCTGAATTTGCTCCCATTTTTATTTTCTCATTCATTGGTGGAACGTTTGCTGATAGGTGGAAGCCAAAGAAGACAATGATATGGTGTGAAACGTTAAGTTCTATTTCAGTATTCGCTGTATTAATTACACTTATGTTTGGAACATGGAAAATCGTATTTTTTGTCACGCTTATTTCTGCAATCCTTTCGCAGTTTTCTCAACCATCGGGTATGAAGTTGTTTAAACAACATTTATCGGCGGAACAAATCCAATTGGCGATGTCTATATATCAAACAATATTTGCGATTTTTATGGTGTTAGGGCCAATACTAGGAACGTTTATTTTTCATAGTTTTGGAATTTATATTTCAATCATCATAACAGGTATCGCTTTTTTACTTGCAGCAGCAGTGTTGTTATTTCTTCCGAAAGATCTTGAGAACGATAATGAGAAGAAAGAAATCACGCTATTACAGGAAATGCTAGACGGTATTAAATATGTAAAAAAGAAAAAAGCATTAACTTTGCTAGGGCTTTGTTTTATGGCAGCAGGACTGGGTATCGGTTTAATTCAGCCTCTGGGTATATTTATTGTAACTGAGCAGTTAGGGCTATCAAAAGAGAGTTTACAATGGTTACTAACAGTAAATGGTGCAGGAATGATTGTTGGCGGTGCTTTAGCAATGGTATTTGCGAAAAATGTTGCACCGCAAAAGATGTTAATTGTAGGGATGCTCGGTCAGGCGATTGGCATTGGTATTATTGGTTATTCGACAAATTTATGGGTGACACTTACAGCACAACTTTTTAGTGGTTTAGCTCTCCCATGTATCCAAATAGGCATTAATACGCTCATTATTCAAAATAGCGATACAGATTTTATTGGAAGGGTAAACGGTATTTTAAGTCCATTATTTACAGGATCAATGGTAGTAACGATGAGTATTGCGGGCTCATTGAAGGCGATGTTCTCATTAAGTACGATGTATGAAGGTACAGCTTTACTTTTTATAATTGGATTATTATGTATTTTACCTATATATAATTTAAAACCAGTAATAACAGTAGAAAGTGAAATAAATGATAAAGGAGGTGCTGCGCAACATGAATCCTAATCCAAATGTTAAATATCCTATTGAAGGAAATCAAAATGTCCATTTTATAAAAAATACAGTAACAAAAGCTAATATACTAGTTGGTGACTATTCTTATTATGATGCGAAAGATGGAGAAACATTTGAAGATCGTGTATTACATCATTATGAATTTCTTGGAGATCGCCTTACCATTGGAAAGTTTTGTTGTATTGCAAATGGAGTTACCTTTATTATGAACGGAGCGAATCATCGGATGGATGGATTTTCGGCATATCCATTTAATATATTTGGAAATGGGTGGGAGAAGTATACACCTAATTTGTCTGATTTGCCCTACAAAGGTGATACAGTTATAGGAAATGACGTTTGGATAGGTATGGATACAACGATTATGCCCGGAATAAAAATAGGGGATGGTGCAATTATTGCAGCTAAATCTGTTGTGACTAGAAACGTCGCACCATATACAATTGTCGGTGGTAACCCTGCAAATAAAATAAAGGACCGATTTATAAATACAATAATAGAAGAATTGTTGCAAATTCAATGGTGGCATTTTGACATTAAAAAAATAACTGAAAATATAGATGCGATTGTACAAGGAGATATTGAATCATTAAGAAAGCTAAAAAGGGAATAAAAAATGCAGTCTAAAGAGTATCATACCTCCGAATTTTGTTAATGATAATAGAACAAGGAGGTGTGATACTATGGCACAAGACGTTTTATGTGAAGTAAACAACTGTAAATTTTGGGCTAACGGCAATAAATGTAGTGCAGATGCAATTTATGTAGTAAGTAATAAAGGGAAACATGCATCAACTACTGAAGAAACAGATTGCAAAACTTTCGATCCAGAAATATAAAATTTTGAAGGGTAGCCAAATCGTGGTTGCCCTTTTATTAATTATAGTATTGATAATAAATCTCATTTTCATTCATTGTTTTTAACTTTTTTTTATTTTTTCATATTTTCTTCATAAGTGATGTAATCCAGAGCAATTCATGTTCAATACGTGATTTACTAAATTCAATGACTTCTGTAATAATTCGCCACTTTAGATATTCACTTTCAGTTAAATCTCTTTTTCAAACGAGATAACTTGATGAACAAACTCCATCGCTGCAATATGTGATAAGAGAGTACCAATAGTGTTTGAACTACCGTTTGGTAAGAAATCTAAATCACTTTGGTTTAAATTGGAGATTTCGCTCAATGTAACATCTCTTTTATGTTCAAGCATTGTTACAAGCTCTCCAATCTTATTTGAATAGTTTTCTCTTGAAATTATTCTATAATCTATCATATATATCCCTCCAATTCATGCTAAGTATAAGTTTACCAATAAAATAAAAAAACAAATTCTGGAAATTCATGTAAAATAATGATATGATTTAATTGAATATAAAGAAAAAGGAAACCTGTTTTTATCAGTGTTACCTTATCCAAGACTAAATTTTCCCCATACATCATTTTTTTTGATGTAGCTCTTGAAGATAAAAACTATTTAATTTTCAAGGAACAGTTATTAACTTAAAACTTATTATACGAGGAGGGTGTATCATGAAAAAAATATGCTTTGTATTAATTGTCGACGCTGGTATAAATTATGGTTCAATATTTTCTCTACCATTTTTAAGGAATCAGGATGATTTGAAGGGATATTTTTCTAAGTATTATGATGTTTCAATTAATTATATTAGGGATAAAAACTCAGTTGACTATTTGGTAGTTCCCAAACCGTGTCCACCTTTTGATAATGAAAATAATCTTCCAATAATTGAAGTACCAGCAATCTTATTTATGGAAAAGAATTTTGAAAAAATAAAGACTTATATAGACAATTATTTTTCTAATAACTCATAAAGAAAATAAAAGTACAGTAAAAAGAAGTCCGATAAAAAATGAGTGGCGTAGAATATTTCTATTAATCATTCGTTTTTTATTATATTTACATATCAGTCTATCGCAAATGAACTTGTACAACATATCGGGAAATATAGTGAGGTTAATATCGTTGAAGAGTTTAATGAACAAACTTTGAAATTCTTACCTATTCGCTTGACAACTCAATAACCTAATCAACAAGGTGCAAAATTATTGTACCTTGTTTTTTTATTTCTCAATTGTAAATTTTTGGTGACCTATTTAATATGGAAGTGTGTGAAAAGAGTAGAGGAGGATGCTTATGTTAACGTGTAATGGAAGTAAAACGTTTCAAACATTTATTAAAGCTGTAACGGATTTAATGGATAGTAATTTGTTAGAAGATCAAATTGTTTGTGCGATTGAAAAATTACTAGAAGAACTTTTAGAAAAGAAAACATGGCTTCCACTAGAAAAACAGAAGGCGAATTCGGCTCAATATGCACGACACCTATTATATGAAGATCCTTTAAAGCGGTTTGAAGTATTAGCTCTTGTATGGAAAGATGGACAATCTACACCTTTACATGATCATGATGGTACATGGGGAGTAGAAGGTGTTTTTACAGGAAGGATAATGGTGCAGAATTTTATACAAACTAAGCAGATTGAAAATTCACTTGTTTATTTAACGCATACAGGAAATCTTTATTTGGGAGAAGGAGAAACAGATACAGTCATTCCACCAGCAGATTGTCATATTCTTGAAATAGCTGAAAACGAAAGCGTTGTCACGATTCATATTTACGGAAAACGTTTAGAAAAGTTTAAAGTATATGTCCCAACTGAAGAAAAAAATGTATACATGTGTGAGACAAAATATATTAGTTATAATTCATAGTTTAAAATCCAAAGCAAAAGCTTTGGATTTTATTTATAATTATTTCTTGACCTGAAACGCTTTTCATAAATTATAAATAAGGAGTACTTCACGAGATCATTATGAAAACGATACCTTTTGTTTAATTGAACTCGTGTATTTAAAGAAAGTGGTGAAGAAATAATGAAATTAATCGCAATTGATTTAGATGGAACTCTTCTTTCAGGGAATAAACTGATTAGTAAAGAGAATGCAGATGCAATTCGAAAATGCCAGGAAGCTGGCCATGTTGTAGCAATTTGTACAGGACGTTCTATCGTTGATATTGAAAGATTGTTGTTAGAAGTTAATTTAGACTGTCCAATTATTGCGGAAAATGGTGCGCTTATATATAAAGATAAAAAAATGATGAAGAGATATCCAATTGAAAATATGCAGGCACTTGAGATTGTAGACTATCTTGAAGAGAATGGCTTATATTATCAGCTTTATACTAATAAAGGTGTATATGTACCAGATTATGGCGTAGAGAGTGTGCGTAATGAGATCGAATATGTGAAGAATTCAAAAGAAAGTTTTGATGTGAAAGAGTTAGAAACGATTGCAGCATTATATCTTGAACATACAGCATTTCATAGTGCAGAAAGTTGTAAACCAATTGTAGAAACTGATATACATGTGCATAAACTTTTACCATTTTCTTATGACATAGAAAAATTAAAAAAGTTAAAAGCAGCGTTTCTGCATAATACTGATTTAGCAATTACATCTTCATATTGGCATAATTTAGAGATTAATCATCGTGATGCCCAAAAAGGAAATGGCTTATATACTTTAGCAGAACATCTGAATATTCCAGTCGAAAATACTGTAGCGATTGGTGATGGGCTAAACGATGTTTCCATGATGGAAAAAGCGAATATATCAATTGCAATGGGGAATGCAGTGGAAGAAATAAAAGCGATGTGTCAATACGAAACCTTATCAAATGAAGAACACGGTGTTGCACATGCCTTAAATAAATATGTAATGTAATATAAAAAGAAAAAAAGAATCCAAATAGATTCTTTTTTTCTTTTTATTAGGGGTAAGGTATTCTATGAGATTCATAGAAGCCTTATTACTTTTTATTATATAGAATATATTGGAATAAATGTTTATATTTTTCATGTTAATTGTGAAAATTTTATGAACTTTATATTTTTTTGTATTTTTATACAACTAAAGATGATATGTATTACTCTCATATGAAAACCATGTATGAGATGAGTAAATACAAATGGATTAAAAGTTCATTTTTCATGCGAATTCTTTTCTGTTTTTAATTGAAAAATAAAATTTGTTCGAATAATTATTCTACAACTATATACCTAAAGGCACATTCTTCGTATAATGGAGAAGTATAAATTTTGAATTTGTATTAATTTTACATATTGAGGTGAAAAAGGAATGAATGCGCGGCTAATGGAACTTATTGATGTGAGTACAATAGAAACCATGGCAGAACAGTTTTATAAATTAACCAACATATCACATCAACTTCTTGATGCTGAAAAAGAATGTATATTTTCTTTTGGAATAAATGAGACGAAAATATGTAAACTTCCCAAAATTGAAATCCCCATTTTTTTATACAATCAACATTTAGGATCTTTTGTAGTATGGTCCAACAAAAGCGAAATTTACAATTGTCAAAAATACTTTGAAATGCTTTCAAATCTAATTATTGATGGAGCAACAAATGTATTTCAAAGTAAAAATACAATGTTGTTTACTCGAAAAGAGGAGGAACTACATACGATTTTACAAAACATGCCTGTTATGGTTGATGCGCTTGATTATAATGGAGATTTTGTTTTGTGGAATCGGGAGTGTGAAATTGTAACAGGTTATACCGCTGAAGAAATAATAGGAAATCCAAATGCCCTTCAATTATTGTACCCAGATCATAATTATCGTCACCAAATACAAACGAAATTTTTAACTTGTGGAAAAAATTTCAGAGATTGGGAAATGCACTTAACATGTAAAAATGGTGAAATTAAAACAATCATGTGGTCCAATATATCGGAACAGTTTCCTGTAACGGGGTATAGCTACTGGGCTGTCGGTGTAGATATTACACATTTAAAAGCGATAGAAGAGCAGTTAAAACAACAAACGTCTGAATTGGAATTAATTTTTAAGGCTTTACCAGATTTATGTTTTTTAACAGAAGATGATGGCACAATTATAGATTATAAAGCAGGATCCCCTTCGAAATTTTACGTACCGGCAGAAGCTTTTATGGGAAAAAAGTTTTTCGAAGTATTACCTTCTCCAGTAGCACAGCAGTTTCAGGAAGCAATTCATCAAGTGAAGGAAAAAGGAACGAATGTAATTGTGGAATATCCACTTACAATTAATGGGAGTATTGATTTCTTTGAAGCTAGATGCTTACCATTATTACATGATAAAATAATGATCATTGTACGTGATATTACAGATCGGAAAAAGACAGAAGAATTACTAAATAAATCAGACACACTTGCAGCAATCGGTCAATTAGCAGCGGGTGTAGCTCATGAAGTGCGGAATCCATTAACAGTCATTAAAGGGTTTATACAGTTATTCCAAATTAATAAAGAGGATCAAGAAAAATATTTTGATCTAATGCTTTCGGAAATTGAAAGAATAGAGTCGATCCTCCAAGAATTTTTGTCAATTGCTAAAACAGATGAAATGAATACAGAACAAAAAAATATTTATCAAATTTATAAAAATGTCGTATCGTTAATGAATACAAAAGCAATTATGACAAATATTCAAGTCGAATTATATGCAGAATCCAACGATATAAGTATTGAATGCTCAGAAAATCAATTGAAACAAGTGTTTATTAATATTTTGCAAAATTCTATCGAAGCTATGCCAAATGGTGGGAAAATTACAATCCACATAAAAGAAATAAACGATGATGGTGTCATTATTCATGTAATTGATGAAGGAATAGGAATACCTGAAGAAAGAATTAAGAGATTAGGTGAGCCTTTTTATAGTACGAAAGAAAAAGGTACCGGTATTGGATTAATGTTAAGTTATAAAATTATTGAAAGCCATCAAGGAAATATAAGTATTATGAGTGAGGTTGGTGTCGGGACAACAGTAACGATTTACTTGCCGAAAGTTCAGAGTAAAGAACATCTATCAAATTGTGATGATAGATGTATATCGATACGTTCTAGCATTCATTCTTAAATAAATGATTAAATCCCCAATGAAAAAAAGCTAAACTTTTTCATTGGGGATTTTTATATTTAATTTAGTAAACTTTACCTTTTCTTTACCTTTGTTTTAATTTCTATTAAGTTTTTATCGGTATATTAATATTTGTATAAAGTACTGTATAGAAAATGTGCATTACTTTTAATATATAGATTCTATTATTATGAGGAATACTGTAAGGAGGAGATTATGACAAAGTGAATAAGCAAGAGAAAAAAAGTGGTAGAGCAATACCGAAGCGGTTAAACATTTTATTTCTTTGTGTATTTTTATTATTTTCTGCAATGATTATACAGTTAGGGAAAGTGCAAATTCTCGATGGAGAGACGTATAAAAATGAAGTAGAAAAGAGAGAAAATGCAACTGTGAGTCTTTCCGTCCCGCGCGGGAAAATATTTGATCGTGAAGGAAATCCGGTTGTTGATAATAAATCTTTACGAACGGTCACGTACACAAAGATGAAAGGTGTAAAATCAGAAGATATATTAAAAACTGCAAGACAACTTGCAGATATAATTGAAATGCCGCAAGAAGATATTACTAAGTTAACTGAGACAGATAAGAAAGATTTTTGGATGCAATCAAATCCGAAACTGGCTGAAAATCTAGTATCAAAAAAAGAAATAGATACATTTAGAGAGAAGGATATTAGCGGTAAGAAGCTAAATAAAAAAATAGAAGAGTTAAAAAGAAAACGAGTTACAAATAAAAATCTTCAGGAATTAACAGATAAAGATATAAAAGTGTTAGCTATTAAAAGTAAGATGACTGCAGGCTATCAAATGGCTCCTCAAATTATTAAAAAAGATGTTAGTGAAAAGGAATTTACTATAATTAGTGAAGGTTTAGCGAATCTTCCAGGAGTAGACGTATCGGTTGATTGGGAAAGAGTGTATGTAAATGATGGATTATTCCGATCCGTTCTTGGAAATGTTTCTAATTCTGATGAAGGATTACCAAGTGAACGATTAGATTACTACTTGGTACGTGATTATAGTCGAAATGATAGGGTTGGAAAAAGTTATATCGAGCAGCAATATGAAGATGTACTTCATGGGGCAAAAAGAGAAGTAAGAAGCGTTGCTGATAAACAAGATAATACAATTAGAACGGAAACAGTTTCTGAGGGGAAAAGCGGTAAGAACTTAACTTTAACAATAGATATGGAGCTGCAGAAAAAAGTAGAAGAAAGTATTGAAAAAATATTAAAAGCATATAAAGGTTCAGAATCGATGTTGGACCGTGCTTTCGTTGTAATGATAAATCCGAAAAACGGACAAGTATTATCAATGGCTGGGAAAAGACTTGTAGAAAAAGATGGGAAAACAGAAGTTGAAGACTACGCATTAGGCACAATGACTAGTTCGTACGAGCTTGGATCAACAGTGAAAGGTGCGACAGTTTTAACTGGATTTGAAACGAAAGCTATAACACCAGGTACTTATTTTTATGATGCACCAATGAAGTTTAAGGGAACTAAGGAAAAAAAGTCTTGGAAAGAGTTCGGAAATATTGATGATTTAAGAGCGTTACAAGTTTCTTCAAACGTTTATATGTTTCATACAGCATTAAAAATTGCAGGTGTGGATTATGTGAAAAATAGCTCATTAAATATAAAACAGGAGTACTTTGATAAAATGAGGTATTATTTTAGGCAATTTGGATTAGGTGTTCCAACGGGTATCGATTTACCAAATGAAACAGCTGGACAAATTGGTAAAAAAGATAACCAACCAGGTTTCTTATTAGACTACTCAATTGGTCAATATGACACGTATACACCGCTTCAGCTTGTACAGTATATTTCAACTATCGCAAACGGTGGATATCGAATGAAGCCGCAAATTGTTCAAGAGGTAAGAGAGCAAACGTCGCAAAAAGATGAAATTGGTAAAGTAGTACATTCAGTAGAGCCAATCGTTTTAAATAAAATAGATATGAAAGAGGAATATATAAATCAAGTAAAGGAAGGATTTAGAAAGGTATTCCAAGAAGGTGATGGAACTGGGGTAAGGGCGTTCCAAAAAGCATCGTATAAACCAGCAGGTAAAACAGGGACAGCACAGACAGTTTACGGTGGTGAAAGTGATATCGGAAGAAATGAAAAAGGCGAGAGAAGGGAATGTTATAATTTAACGTTAGCAGGATATGCGCCATATGATAATCCAGAAGTAGCGTTCTCTGTTGTTGTACCATGGGTTATTAATGATAAATCTGGCATTAACTCTGATATTGGAAAAGAAGTTTTAGATGCTTATTTCGAATTGAAAAACAAGCGTTTAAGTGGAGAATCGCCAAAAATAGATGATCCTAAAGAGAATTAAAATGTACGAAGCGTCTCTAGCAATCATGTGAACTAGAGGCGTTTTTTCATAGGAATAAATTAGAAACGAGGTATAATAGGTAAAGTAGAAATAGTATATTATCTATTTTAGTGAATAAAATGGGTGAAATAATTCTATCAATTATTCACCTTTTATAAAATAAATCATATATTGATAGCATAGGACAAGCTGAAAAGCTTATTCTATCCTCACAGAACACTCCTTATCACGGTTAGGCATCTACTTATGTAGATGCTTTTTTTGTTATTAACTGACAATTATTTATCAACCTTAAGTAGCAAGCATATTAGGACTATTAGGTGAAGATTGACGGTAATATTTACAGTATGATTAATAAGAGTATTGAAATGTAAGGAGTGAGAAATAAGTGCTAAATATTTTAGTGGTTAATTTTCCAGCAGAAGGACATGTAAATCCTACATTGGGTTTAGTCAATGCCTTTACTGAACGGGGGGATCATGTACATTATATTACAACAGAACACTTTAAAGGTAGAATTGAAGATTTGGGAGCGACTGTATATACTCATCCAGATTTATTAAAGGAGATTTCTATTGATAATGAAACTTCATCTGGGCTGAATTCTTTCTTTCATGTACATGTTCAAACTTCTTTATATATATTGAAAATTACAAAACAATTATGTGAAAGAATAAATTTTGATTTCGTAATTTATGATATATTTGGTGCTGGAGAGTTAGTAAAGGAGTATTTACAAATTCCTGGCGTAGTTTCTTCTCCTATATTTTTAATTCCTCCAGAATTTTTGGAAACTTTACCTTTTCATCCAAATGCAGAAATACAATTTCAACCTGATGAACTTTCTGAAAAGTTATTATATCAAATAGAACACGAATTTGGAGTAAAGCCCAAAAATAATCTTCAATTTATGCATAATAAGGGTGATATTTCTCTCGTGTACACAAGTCGTTATTTTCAACCTAATAGCGATGCGTTCGGAGAAAATAACATTTTTATTGGACCGAGTATTTCAAAGCGAAAAACTAATGTAGAGTTTCCACTTGAATTACTTAAAAATAAGAAAGTTATTTATATCTCAATGGGAACACTGCTTGAAGGACTCGAACCATTTTTTAATACTTGCATTGATACTTTTTCAGATTTTGATGGAATAGTTGTAATGGCAATTGGTGATAGAAATGATCGTTCTAAAATTAAGAAAGCGCCAGACAATTTTATAATTGCTTCATACGTACCCCAATCAGAAATATTAAGTGAAGCAGATGTTTTTATTACACATGGCGGCATGAATAGTGTGCACGATGCTATTTATTTTAATGTCCCATTTGTCATAATTCCACATGATAAAGACCAACCAATGATAGCACAAAGATTAACTGAGCTGGAAGCAGCACATAGATTATTGAAAGAGCATGTTAATGTGCAAACTCTAAATGAAGCGGTAATAGACGTTCTTTCAAATGAAAAGTATAAACATGGTATACGAAAACTGAATGATAGTTTTTTAGAATGCGGTGGTTCAAAAGAAGCAATCGAAGTTATTAAAGCTCTTTTAAATAAATAGTTTGGACAATATAAAAGCATAGAGGCTTAACCTTTATGCTTTTATATTATTATCCTGCAAACTGCACAGCAGTATTTGCGTGTATTAAAGCAGTATCAAAAACAGGTACAGTAAGGTCGTTTTGAGAAATAAGCAAAGGAATTTCAGTACACCCTAGTAATATGCCTTCTGCACCATTTTGAATTAATGATTTTGCAATTTGTAATAGCTTTTCTTTTGATGATTCTGAAATAATTCCTTTACTTAATTCATTTAAAATAACATGATGTATAAAATCTCTTTCTTCTTTAATTGGGATGATTGTCTCAATGTTATAATTCGCTAGACGAGATTTATAGAAGTCTTGTTCCATCGTTTGTCTTGTTCCTAATAGTCCAATACGTTTTATATTCTGTTCTACCATTTTTTTTGCACTTACATCACCGATGTGAAGGAGTGGTATTGATATTGCCTGTTCTACTTCTTCAGCAAATAAATGGACCGTATTGGAACACATTAATAAACATTCAGCCCCGGAATTTTCAACCTTTTTTGCAACGGTGACTAATTCGTTTTTCACTTCTTCATATTGATGATTTTGTAGTAAGGTAGTTACCTCACCAAAATCCATGCTATATAAAACAAGCTTTGCATTTTGATCGTATTGAGAGAGTGTAAGTGTATTAATATGTTTATAGTATAACGATGTAGATTCCCAACTTAGTCCACCAATTAAACCAATTACTTTCATCATACATTCCTCCCGAAACAATTTTGAGTTCATTATTTCATAATTCCGATAAGAATACAATGATTTAAATGTATCATTTAACAAAAAATAAAAATAATTAGAAAAGTATTGAAATTTATTCTTCTTAGTGCCATAATACGAATTACAAATTAATACTTATCCAGAGAGGTGGAGGGAACGGCCCTATGAAACCTCAGCAACCCCTATGTACATTTATAGGAAGGTGCTAATTCCGCAGAGGACACGATGTGTTTTTTGGAAGATAAGAGGATTCTTGAACGTGAAAGAAAATGACCTATTATATAAGGGGTCATTTTTTGTTGTATAGAAAGGGAGTGTCGATGCATAATTCAATTTTAAAATAAATATAGAGTAATTAAAGTTGACTAATATGAGAGGGGAATTGTAATGAACAAATTATCAACGAAGTTAGTAGTGGCAATCGGAATTGGAGCAGCATTATACGGCATATTAGGACTTTGGGGATTTTCTATTGCACCAAATACATTTATTAAACCTGCATTAGCTGTTTTAACTGTTTTTGGAGCGTTATTTGGCCCAGTGGCAGGACTGCTAATAGGACTTATCGGTCATACCGTAACGGATACAATCGCTGGTTGGGGTATTTGGTGGGGATGGGTTATTAGTTCAGGCATTATCGGCTTTGCAATGGGACTCATTCAAAAAAGAGTTGGCTTTAGTGTGAAAAACGGGACGTATAATAAGGCGAATATTTCTTATTTAGCTATTGCGGGGTTACTTGGTATTGTCATTGCTATTATATTTGCTGGTGCATTCGATATTATTGTGATGGGAGAACCGTTTGACAAAATTTTTATACAAGTATTAGGAGCAACAATTGCGGATGTTATTGTATTTTTAGTACTTGGGTTACCAATTACAATAGGTCTAGCTAAGTCTAATAAGAAACATACACATTTAAAAATTGAAAAGTAGGGATGTTAACATGCAACCAATTATTTCTTTTGAACAATTTAGCTTTCAATATGAGCATGCGGCGCAGCCTACTGTAAAAGACATTACGTTTCATATATATCCTGGGGAAAAAGTATTAATTGCTGGACGTAGTGGTTCAGGGAAGTCAACGTTAGCTCATTGTATTAATGGGCTAATCCCGTTTTCTTATGGGGGGATTAGTACTGGAAATATTTTAATTGCCGGAAAAGACCCGAGGAAAGGGAGTATTTTTGAACAGAGTAAACAGGTAGGAACAATTTTGCAGGATCAAGATGCTCAATTTATTGGTCTTACAGTAGAAGAGGATGTAGCTTTTTATTTAGAAAATGAATGTGTAAATCAAAACACTATGAAAAAAATTGTTTCAGACTCATTAAAAAAGGTAAAGATGCATTCTTTTCATAAACAAAGTCCACATGAATTATCAGGGGGACAAAAACAATCTGTTTCTCTAGCAGGGTTGTTAACAACGAATGCCGATATATTATTATTTGATGAACCTTTAGCGAATTTAGATCCTGTAAGTAGCTTACATACAATAGAACTTATTAAAGATATACATAAACAATATAATAAAACAATTGTAATTATTGAACATCGAATAGAAGAAATGTTAAATCTGGATTTAGATAAAATCATTTTAATGGATGACGGGAGAATTGTTGCGATAGGAACTCCAGAAGAGATTTTAACGTCAAATATATTACCATCTATCGGCTTAAGAGAACCTATGTACATAGAAGGATTAAAGAGATTACCTTTTGGTGGTAATAATGGCGTAATATATCCACTCGAAAATCTTCAAAGAGAAAGTGTAAGTAGCGCAATAAATGAGTGGATGGAGAAGCAAGTTTTTTGTAAAAGCACTCCTACCAATAAAGAATTATTAAAAGTAGAAAATTTATCGTTCTCCTATCCTAATAAACAAAAAATATTAGAAAATATAAATTTCTCAATAAAAGAAGGGGAAATTGTAGCACTTTTAGGTCATAATGGCGCTGGAAAATCAACATTAGCTCATAGTCTTATAGGCATAAACAAAACACAAAATGATAGGATTTTATTTGATGGAGTAAATATTAATTCTTGGTCTATTCGTAAACGTGGAGAGATTATATCTTATGTGATGCAAAATCCAAATCATATGATTACGCAACCTACTGTAATAGAAGAGGTTTCATTTTCATTAAAATTAAAAAAAGTTTCAAAGGAAGAAATTAAGCTTAGAGTGGAAGAAACATTAAAAATTTGTGGTTTGTATCCATTTCGTAATTGGCCAATTCAGGCATTAAGTTATGGACAAAAAAAGAGAGTAACGATTGCATCTGTACTAACAACAAATCCGAAACTGATCATTTTAGATGAACCGACAGCGGGACAAGATTATTATCATTATAAACAGTTTATGTCGTGTATTAAAAAACTAGCTGCAAAGGGAATATCTTTTATTTTTATCACACACGATATGAATCTCGCATTAGAATACGCAGATAGAGCAATCGTTTTACACGAAGGGGAAATTATTGCAAATAATACTGCGTCTATCGTATTAGGTCATTCAAAAACGCTACAAAGAGCGAACCTAAGGGAAAGTTCTTTATTCAAGCTAGTTAATTTTAGTGGGATTGCCTATCCTGAAAGGTTTATAGAACTTTATTTTGAGGTTACTAGGAGGGAGGAACATGTATAGTACATACTTTCACCGTATGGATGGAGCAGTGAAATTATTGTTATTTATTTTTTGTATGACGCTTACTTTTTTGTTTTTTGATTTTCGTATATTGTTTATTGTATTTATGATTGGCTGTATCGGACTTCTAATTGCAAAAATTCCATTTCGTAAAATTTTAATTGTTTTTAGTGTTATATTTACATTTAGTTTATTAAATTCTGTCATGATTTTATTTATTACACCAACACATGGATCTGAATTAACTGAATCATATACTTCGTTTTTACAAATCGGATATGCGACAATTACTTATGAAACATTATTTTATGCAGCTACACTTTCATTAAAATATTTTACGTTATTACCATTTACACTTATTTTTATTTATACGACTGATCCAAGTGAATTTGTAAGTAGCTTAAGTAAATTTCGAATTCATTATAAGATAACCTATGCAATAAAAATTGCGTTACGTTATATACCTGATATTCAGTCTGAATATAAAATTATTAAACATGCACAAGAGGCGAGAGGAGTAGCCTTTGAAAAAGGAGAAGCAAGTTTATGGACTCGTATGAAAAATCGTGTCTTAATTTTCTGGCCTTTAATTATTCATTCACTAGAGAGAATCGATACAGTTTCAAATGCAATGGATTTAAAAGGATTTGGAAAAAAGGATAAACGTACGTGGTTTTATACAAATAAAGCAAAAAGCGGAGATTTCATTGCTTTATTTGTAGGTGTTTTTATTTTAATTGTAGCAGTATATTTAAAGTTACATGTATTTCAAAACTTTTGGTATCCATTTTAAAGCACTCTCAAATGAGTGCTTTTACTTATTTTTTTGTAGACATGCTCAAAAAAGGGATATTTACATAATGTATAATACGAACCAGTTAAAATGATCAACTACCTATTAGTTTTCAAACCAAAAGGAGGAGAAATTATGAGTTACGGTGGTTCTTGTGGTTTTGGTGGAGGTTTCGCTTTATTAGTTGTGTTATTTATTTTATTAATTATCGTTGGATGCAGCTGCTGGGGCGGAGGGTACTAATTTCTAATTAGTCTCCACAAGTGTAAACTTAAAAAACATAGAAGATACTTATGTATCGATACAAATAAAAAAGGAGCATAAATGCTCCTTTTTTATTTGTATTCAGATGAGTTCGTATTCCATTTTGGGAATGTAATTGTCAAAGATGTACCCTTATTAATAACGCTTCGGATTTTTAAACTACCTTGCATCGTTTCAATAATCTTAACAGCAACCATGGTACCTAAACCTGTACCTTTCGTTTTTGTACTAAAATATGGTTCGCCAAATCGATTTATTTGCTCTTGTGACATACCAATGCCGCTGTCCTCAATTCGTATGATAACTTTATTATTACTAATAGATGAAGAGATATTTAAAGTACCACCATTAGGCATTGCTTCAATACCATTTTTTATTAAGTTTAAAAAACATTGTTGAAAGTGCTGTTTATTACCAACAATCGTTGCCTTAGAGAAATCTTTTGTAATATGTATTGTATTCATATTACATAATGGCAAAATCATATTAATAACTCGATTTAACTCTTGTTCTACTGAAATATGATCTAATTTTTCTGGAGCAGGCTTGGCAAACGTTAAGTAATCATCGATAATTTCTTGGGCACGATTTAACTCTTCAAGTATATGTTTAATATACTCGTCTCTCGATTCAGGAGTTAAATTCGGTGTTTTTAAAAGCTGTGTAAATCCTTTTACGACAGTTAAGGGATTTCTTACTTCGTGCGATATACTAGCAGCGAGTTGGCTAACAATCTCCATTTTTTCCATTTTTATCAGCTTCGCTCGCATACATATTGCATCTTTTAAAACTTCATTAAAATAAATTGCAAATAACATCAAAATAGTCGGTAATATTATGAAATAAATAATGTATAAATTATTCACTTCAAAATCCGATAAAGTTAATACAATTACAGTTGTAAATATTGCTAGAAAAAATGTTAAAAACATTGCATAAGCTACTTTAATTTTCCTATTATACGTATTAAATTTTGCGGATGCGAATGCTGTAATGATAAACATTGTGCCATACACGAGTATGGTTAACATACTAAATCCATAAAATGAAATTCTTGTAATTAATAAAATAGCAAACAAAATGATACCGACAGGGAATCCACCATAAAGTGTACCAACTATAACTGGTATTTGTCTTAAATCATGAATACAATTTTCATCCATATAAATCGGATAGCGCATACATAAAATAAGAGGGATACTCGTACAAAGGATAATAAGTAGCTTTTTATATTTCTTCAAATAGCGCCCGCTATCATATATAAAATAGAAAATAAATATACTACTTAAAATATAAAGAAGATTATTTAATACGTTTTGATTAATATAAACAAAGTTCATAATATTTGCCTCATTATTTTTAATTTCTATTTCATATGTATTATACATGATTATAGTAGAAACGTTTTGCTTTTAATAATATAAGTTTATATCTTTTTAGCATTTGCTACGTTTAACCATTCTTCATAAAATTCTTCAACTGATGCATATCGTTCCGTACGGTTTTCACTTACAGCACGGAAAGCTATCTCATATAACTCCTTACTTGCTTCCCATTTTATAAAAGAACGATCTTTTTCACCACCTAAAAGAGCAAAAGCCATTGCCCCCATATTAAATACATTTGTTCTCGCATCAATCATAGCGTTTAGCTGAAATTCCTCAGGGGACATAAAACGCGAGGATCCCCATAGCCGTCCCATTGTATTTACATAGGGTTTCTTATTGTATAAATCTATATCACAAATCAGCGTTTCATTTGTATGGAAATTATATAAAATACTACCGTCATAAAAATCTATTGCTACATAGTTTTTCTCTTCGACATATGTATGGAAAGAAAAAATTGAATTTAAGGATTGAATGCGTTCCATAACTGATAATTGCTTAAATTTATAAAATGGAGAGTTTGGATTTTTATATTTCTCAGGGGACGGAAAACTCCAATGCGAATGAAGACATTCACCATCAAACCAATCGAAAATTAAAACATATCCAGATTGAACGGGAAAATGCTCAATTAATTGTATAAGCGACTCGTGCTTTAATGTCTCATATAGGGAAACTGAATTTTTTAATCTATCAATAGCATCACTGGTTTTACCGTTATATGCAATTGTATTTGCTCCTGCATATTTAATAAATTTCTTATGCCCATCTTTTTCTACACCGAAAGATAGATTACCTGAATCTTGCTGGTCAAAAACCGCAAATACGGTTCCTAATTTCGTAAGCCAATCAAAATTATGATGTTCTTTTAATTGGAATGTTATTTGATTCAACTGAATTTCAACTGGATTAGCTTTCATAATATACCTCGCATTTATTATAATTAAGTTGTATATTTCAGTATTCGATATATTTTGTGAAAATCCTATGTTAATCACATGAAATTTTATGAATATAATAATAAATAATTATAAGAAGGTGGAAAAAGTGGAACAACAAATCGTAATTAAACCATATCAAAATGAATGGCATGATGAGTATGTAATAGAAAAAGAGAAATTTATTTCTTTACTCGGAGGAGATTATATTGCTATTGAACATATAGGAAGTACATCCGTAGAGGGATTAGGAGCGAAACCGCTAATAGATATGATGATTGGTGTAACGGATTTGCAAATTACCGAAAAGTGGATTGAAGCACTAATAAAAATTGGATATGAATATGTTCCAAAAGAAACACCTAATTGGCGTTTTTTTAGAAAGGGCAAATGGAGAGCTGGTACACATCATTTACATGTCTATATTTATAATAGTGAGGAGTGGAAGAATAACATTTTATTTCGTGATTTTCTTATAGAACATAAATGGGCACAAATTGAATATAGAGAATTAAAAGAGAAGCTTGCAGCTACATATCCGTTTGATCGTGTTTCATATACAAGTGCAAAAGCGCCGTTTATTCAAAATATAATAAAATTAGCTAAAAGTGATCACTAAAAAATTCAAGTGATCTTTAAATTCTCATTTTATTTTAATCTTTCTCTCATGTTCCTTTCTTTTTAATTTGATATTCTGCTTGTTACAGAAGGTTTATAAGGAAGGAGCTTGAATGAATTGGAGAAGCTACTAAGAAATAAATATTTTCATTTGTATGTTAAAATTACAGGCATTACTATTATTTTTTGTAGTATAGCATTGTTATTTATTAATGTAATATACGGCAACGCATTAAATATGAAAGGGTTAAATAAGAAATTAGGTTCTTTCGGTGAATACGGCGCAATTTTAGCTGCATCGTTATGGATTTTACGTCATATATGGTTATTTTTAAAAAAGAAAAATATAATTGGGTTTAAATTGATAAAGGATGTATATCTTTTTATTAAAAAGTTTCACGTGTTAATTGGATATACTGTATTAGCTGTATCAATTACTCACGGCATTTATTTCTTAGTAAAAGGAAGTAGGCATTTGCTTATATTTTATAGTGGTATATTCTCTCTTTTCATTTTAATCATACTAGGAATCGTTGGATTTTTCTTACAGAAACATAATAAAAAAACAAACTTGATATTGTATAGAAAAGCACATCAAATCATTGCAATTATATTTGGGATAGGATTACTCATTCATTTAACTGTATAGGAGGAATTACTGTTGCAACACATATTAATTATTGAGGATGAGGAAAGTTTAGCTGATTTTTTAGAATTAGAATTAAAGTATGAAGGATATAAGGTAGACATTCAGTTTGATGGAAGGAAGGGATTAGAGGCCGCACTTGAAACAAATTATGATCTTATTTTACTTGATTTAATGCTGCCTGGGTTAAATGGACTAGAAGTGTGTCGTAGATTAAGGGCAACTAAAAATACACCTATTATTATGTTGACTGCACGCGATAGTATTATGGACCGCGTGACAGGATTAGATAGCGGAGCCGATGATTATCTTCCGAAACCATTTGCAATTGAAGAGCTGTTAGCGCGAATGAGAGTTATATTTAGACGAGAAGAACATATAGAAAATAAACATGTTTCATCTCTTACATTCAAAGATTTACAGCTCCAGATTGAATCGCGAACGATTACGAAAGGAAATGAAGAAATCGAACTAACAAATAAAGAATTTGAACTATTACTGATGTTTATGAAAAATATTAATAGAGTACTTACTCGTGATGTTTTATTGGATCAAGTATGGGGATATGACGCGATGGTTGAGACAAATATCGTTGATGTATACGTTCGTTATTTACGTAACAAGTTACATAGTGTGGATAAGGAAGAATATATCCAAACGGTCCGCGGTGCTGGATATATAATGAAATGATTAAAAATATTGTGCATCGAATTCGAAATCTACCTATAAAGTGGAAACTAACAATTTGGTCGACGACTCTAGTATTTATTTTATTCATTTTATATAGTGCTCTGCAGTTTATTGTAATAAATAAGTGGACTATAGACTATGAACAGAAACAAATAAATAGACAAGTGACAGAAATAGCGGCCTATTTCCAAGATAAAAATGATAACCTTTCGAGTGAAACGTTTGAAAACAGTAAAGATTTCTTAAACAATATGATTGATAAACATCAAATGATTCGTATTATCGGTATGGACGGGAAAACAATTGTTACTGTTTCGCGAGAGTTTAATGAAGCGTGGATAAAACCAAAACAAGTTACACAAGAGGAATTATTTATAAAAAGACATGTAGAAGATCGCATATTAGTTCAGCGTATACCAATTCAAACAAAAGAGTTCACTGGTACTATTGAACTTACGAAAAACTTAGAGGCTTTCGATCATTTATTAAAAATTATTCTAGTGGTAATGGTTATTGCCGGAATATGTGGACTAATATTTAGTTTTTTAGGTGGTTTACTAATTACGAAAAAACTATTATCAAGTGTTCAAAATATAACGGATACGATGAAACGTATTAAGAAAAATGGACTAAATGAACGAGTTCCAGTACGTGAAAATAATGATGAACTTGCAAAATTATCGTTTCTTTTTAACGAAATGATGGATGAGGTAGAAACTTCTTTTACACAACAGAAACAGTTTGTAGAAGACGCATCCCATGAATTGAGAACACCACTAACAATTATTCAAGGACACTTGTCCATGTTAAATCGGTGGGGGAAAAATGATCCAGCAGTTTTAGATAAATCGCTTCAATCCAGTTTAAAGGAAGTTGATCGTTTAAATAAGTTAGTTTTAGAATTGCTAGAACTATCAAGAGCTGAATCAGAACAGATGCATCCAATCGCAGCTGATCCAGTCCATGTAAATAGCATATTAAAACAAGTTACACAAAACTTTGGCGTACTTCAAACTGAATTTCAATTTGATATGAAACTAGGTGGAGATGCGGCATATGTCTCAATACCTTCATCTTACTTAGAACAAATTATTATTATCGTAATGGATAACGCAGTGAAATATACAAAAGAAGTTAATAAATATATTTGTATTGAATCTAGTGTACAATCAGGGAAAGTTAAAATTCGTATTATAGATCGTGGAGCGGGAATACCCGAAGCTGATTTACCTTTTGTTCTTAACCGCTTTTATCGTGTGGATAAAGCAAGAAGTCGAAAACAGGGTGGAAATGGTCTAGGTTTGTCTATTGCAAAACGACTTATAGAGAAATACAACGGAACGATACAAATAGAGAGCAAAGAAGGCGATGGAACAATCGTTACGATTACACTGCCTACCGTTTCACTTAAATAATTCGGAAAGAAGGGATGTTTTGTGCATTCCTTCTTTTTTATGGTCAAATTATTTTGTTTATCCCGAACTTTCTAGTACATTAGAATCATTAAGGGGGAATAATAATGAAAGCGATCGTACAACAATATAAATCTGGATTTGAAGGGGTAGAATATAAAGTATTACCAGAGATAACACCCAATGCTGGAGAAGTGAAAGTGAAATTAAAATCAGCCGGCTTAAATCATCGTGATTTATTTATAATGAATAATAGAAAAGAAATGCAATTACCGTTAGTTCTAGGATCAGATGGTGCAGGTATTGTTACGGAAATTGGAGAAGGGGTTTCAGGTGCTTTATTGCAAACCGAGGTTATTATTAATCCTAGTATCGGATGGGATAATATTGCTGAAATACCTGAGTTACCAGAGGTGTTAGGTGGACCGAAAGATGGAACGTTTGCAGAATATGTTATTGTGCCAGCTGAAAATGTAGTGGCAAAACCGTCATATCTTACTTGGGAAGAGGCTGGGGTTCTATCTTTATCGGCACTAACTGCATATAGAGCACTTTTTACAAAGGGTAGATTAAAGTGTGGAGAACATGTTTTAATTCCAGGGATAGGTGGCGGTGTAGCGACATTTGCTATGTTATTTGCAAAAGCAATTGGTGCAAAAGTAAGTGTTACTTCAAGAGTAGAGAGTAAAAGAAAGTTTGCCGAAACATACGGTGCAGACTTTTCTTTTAATAGTTCTGGAAATTGGGAAGAGAGTTTAAGCGGAAAGAAAGTAGATTTAATAATTGATAGTATAGGTCCAGCAACATTTTTAAAATACTTTGATGTATTAAAACCAAATGGGAGAATTGTTAATTTCGGTGCAAGCTCAGGAGATAAAATTGAATTACCATTACGAGCATTATTTTATAATCAAATCGATATAATGGGAACATCTATGGGTAGTCGTGAGGAATTTCACGAAATGGTTAAGTTTATAGAGAAACATAAAATTAAACCAATTATTGATAAAGTATATTCGTTAGATGAAGCCATTCAGGCGTTAAATCGTATGGAACAAGGAGAACAATTTGGTAATATCGCACTTCGTATGTAATAAAAATATGATTTCGCAACAAGTATATTTAAATAACTATGTTATGTATTCTATACATAAAAAGCGTATGATTCGTATTGTTTTAAAGGTTTTTCAGCTTTATACATAATTAGCCGTTATAATTAGTCTTACTATTGTCAAATGACTACTAGTAAAATGAGAATTAGATGAGAAAAGTTTAAGCCCATTTTCATATTGATGTTGTATACTGTGTAAATCAAGAATGCTTTTATGTAAGGAGAGAGTATTATGAATTACACAGTATTTCAATGGTTTAATAATTTTGCTGGATCGTCCAAACTATTAGATACGCTAATGATTGCAATTACAAATAGTGCTGTATATGTAGCAATTTTGTTTATGTTTATCTTATGGTTTAATAATGGAAAGAAAGTCAATGCCATTAAAAAACAATACACAGTGTTATATACGACACTTTCAGTCATTATCGCATTACTAGTAAATGTTGTGATACATGCGGTATATTACCATCCACGTCCGTTTGTATCGCATGATGTACATCAATTAGTGCCACATGCAGCAGACTCATCATTTGTAAGTGATCATTCTGTACTTGTATTTTCTATTGCATTTGTATTTTTACTTAGGGGTGAAAAACTTAAATATATCGCTCTTATATGGGCAGTATTAGTTGGTGTTTCACGCATGTATGTAGGTGTTCATTATCCTCTAGATATACTTGGTGCTGCATTCTTAACATTTATTACGAGCGGTTTAGTAGTGCAAAGTACACGTATGTTTGAACCGATAGCGAAATTTGTATTTAAAATGTACGCATTAGTAGCGAAACGAATTCCTTTTTTAGCGAAATATAATCATATAGCTTAATTCTTATAAATAACTATTTGTAAGTTTGTTTAAAAGTTCTTCTTTGGAAATCCAGAGGAGAACTTTTTTATTGTGCACAAGAAAAGGATATATATGCATTAAAAGAGTTGCGAAAGTACAACTGAGTTAGCACCTAGTGAACTACTCACCACTTAGCAAAGCTTGAAGTGGGAGCTTCTCAGTTCCACGACGAAAGCAACCTTTCGTCTCCCTGAGCGTTACTTCGGGGCGTTCCATCCCTAGATGACCAACGCTTGGATGTTCTCTTTATACGGTTGATATTTTACGCAGGAACCGAATGGCTTGGTTTTCGCACTCTATTTTCTTCCTGCAACCTTCTATATCAAGTTATCAAAGAACCTCATAGAGCTACTTTATCAAAATTTTTTGACTACTGCCAAACCGAAATTCATCTCCCACCTATCGTTGGGCTACGCCCTTCACATGTTTGAGGAAGGAGAATTTTTTCGGGGAATTCGTTAAATTTGTAGCTTATTATAAGTTAATCATCATACGGCGGAATATTCATAAATTTCACGCACCGTAATATAAATAGAAAAATAAAATAAAAGCAGAAACAATAGCTACATTCAGAACGATTTAAAGGAATTAAAAGGAAAAGTTCGAAAGTTATAGTATTGAAAGCAAAAACTACATAATTTCTAGCACACTATCGCAGTAATTATTTGTGAAAGAAAGGGGATAAATATGCATAAACTTCAAACGAATAAAGGCGCGCGGTATTTTATGGTTGCTTTTATTGTTTTGTTTCTTATTATGCTTTCGCGGTTTTTCTATATTCAGGCAGTAGGAGTCTTGCATAATGTGAATGTAAAGGATCTTGCAAACGAGCAACATAATAAAAATGGTGTTTTGGAAGCAAATCGTGGCACTATATATGATCAAAATGGAAAGGTACTAGTCCAAGATTCCACAACGTATCGTGTCGTTGTAAATTTGAAAGGTACAGATAAGGTGAAAAATAAAGAGGAAACTGCAAGACAATTAGCTGATGCGCTTGAAATTGATAAAGAGGATGTATTAAAAAATTTTCATGAGGGACGTACGCAAGTTGAAATTGGAAAAGTTGGCCGGAATTTATCTAGAGAAGTGAAGGAACAAATTAGGCAATTAAAAATCCCAGGTGTATCCTTTATGACAGAGAAAGCAAGAGTATATCCAAATGAAGATTTTGCATCTTATATACTTGGTTTTGCTAGACCTGATGATAAAGGAAATACAGAAGGGAAATTTGGGCTTGAAAAGAGTCTGGATAAATATTTGCGCTCGACAAATGGGAAAATAGAATATGTGGGAGCACCAAGAGGAATCCCGCTTACAAATGATATAGGGAAAATAGAACCCGCTAAAAATGGGAATAACGTATATCTTACGCTCGATAAACAAATTAATAGTTTTTTAGAAGAAGCGATGAATAAGGCACAAGAGCACTATGATCCTTCTATGTTAGTAGGAATCATAGCGGATCCAAAGACAGGAAAAGTTTTAGCAATGTCTAGTAAGCCTAGTTTTAATCCTAATAAAGGCGATATCGAATATTTTTTAAATGATCCAATCGCAAATGCATACGAACCAGGTTCAACAATGAAAATATTTACGCTAGCTGCTGCAATTAATGAAGGAGTATATAACGGGAAAGAATATTTCCAATCCGGAAAATATTCCGTTGGTTCATCTGATATTAAAGATCATAACGGTGGATTTGGATGGGGATCTATTACATTTGATGAAGGCTTTGAAAGATCATCAAACGTAGCTTTTTCTATTTTAGAAGATCAGTTATTAAAACCGGATAAATTTAAGCAATATATGAATAAATTTGGATTCAACCAAAAAACCGGAATAGATTTACCTGGTGAAAGTAAAAATACTTTATTATTAAATACACAAATTCAACAAGTTACAACTTCTTTCGGGCAAGGTTCTACAGTAACTCCGATTCAATTAATCCAAGCAGCTACTGCTATAGCTAATGACGGGAAAATGATGCAACCATATATCGTTGACAAAGTTGTAAATCCAACTAACAAACAAGTTATTATGGAAAATCAACCGAAAGAAACTGGGAATCCGATAAAAAAAGAGACAGCGGACAAGGTAAGGAACTTAATGGAACGTGTTATTACATCTTCAAAAGGTACCGGTACAATGTATAAAGTGGATGGTTATCCAATAGGAGGTAAGACAGGAACAGCGCAAATTCCGAATCCTGAAAATGGACGTTATATGGAAGGAAAAGAAAATTATATTTTTTCATTTTTAGGAATGGCTCCGATTGATGACCCAGAATTAATTGTATACTTAGCTATTAAGCAGCCGAAGTTAAAGGGAGACGAGTATGGAGCTAAGCCACTTGCTGAAATATTTAAACCTGTTGTGAAAAATAGCCTTGAATATTTAAAAGTGAAACCATATACAGAAAAACAAATGGCCGATGCAACGAAAAAATCTCAATTAAAAGTACAAAACTATGTTAATCAATCCATGGATACGGTAGAGAATAGTGTGAAAAAAGAAAAGCTTCAACCGATCATTTTAGGCGAAGGAAAAATAATAAAACAATATCCGCAGTCAGGTGAAGTAATGAGTGAAGGGGATCGTATATTTTTATTAGGAAACAACGCAAAAATGCCTAATTTACAAGGTTGGTCTATGCGTGATGTTATGTATTTCTCCAAGTTATTAAAATTAGATTTAAAAACTACTGGTACAGGATACGTAACGAGTCAAAGCATTGAAAAGGGACAAGATATACAAGAAGGCGATGCACTAGAACTAAACTTAGAACCACCTTTACAACCGTTAGTAGAGGCAAATACAAATTAATTCGGACAAAGTGAAGGGTCTATATACAATAGGCTCTTTATTTTATAAATTAAAGTAATTTCACGCACCGTAATTTTTAGAAAAAATAATAAATAAGTGAATTAACAGAAGCAGCCTGTTAAATATCTGATTATTTTTTATTTACAGTTAAAAATAATTGTGATAATATGGAAAAAATCAAATGCAGTGAAGAGAAGAGTAAATAAAATGAATTTTTCACAGAGAGCTCCATTTAGCTGAAAAGGAGTAAAAATTCTTTATTGAACCAAGTCTCTGAGCAGCGCATCGGAACTTATTATGAGGGGATGGTGTGACGGGAGCTCCCGTTATAGAGCTATGGTATAAGCATGAATTACAATGCAGTACCTGATAAGGTTAATATGGCGACATATTAACAAACTAGGGTGGCACCGCGATGATAAATCTCGTCCCTAAGACTAAAAGTCTTGGGGGTGGGATTTTTTTATTGTTTTAAAACAATTTGGAAAGCGGGGGCCTAAAATGAAAAACTTACTTAAAGATTGGAAATATCCTTTATTACTACTGTCCGGAGTTGGTATTGCAAATTTAGGGGCATGGATTTACTTAATAGCACTGAATGTACTTGTCTATAATATGGGGGGCTCAGCCTTAGCTGTTGTTACTTTATATGTAATTCAACCATTAGCCGCTTTATTTACAAACGCTTGGTCAGGAAGTATGATTGATCGTTTAAATAAACGGAAGTTAATGATTCACCTCGATATATATCGTGCAGTATTTATCGCTATTTTACCTTTAGTTCCATCACTTTGGATTGTTTATGTGTTCGTATTCTTTATTAGTATGGCCAGTGCAATTTATGAGCCAACTGCTATGACGTATATGACGAAATTAATTCCAGTTGAGCAAAGACAACATTTTAACTCATTACGTAGTTTAATAGGATCTGGTGCATTTTTAATTGGCCCAGCGATAGCGGGAGTATTGTTAATTGCAAGTACACCAGAGTTTGCTATATATATAAATGCTATAGCATTTCTCTTAGCAGGAGTAATTACATTACTGTTACCTAATCTTGATATAAAATCCGATATTACTACGTCAAATGACAAGTTATCTTTAGCTGTATTAAAAAAAGATTGGAACATCGTTTTAAATTTCAGTAAGAAATCTTTATATATCGTTTTTGTGTACTTCTTATTTCAAGGGATGATGGTTTTAGTTGCTGCAACTGATTCACTTGAATTGTCATTTGCGAAAGAAGTTTTATTGTTAACAAATAGTGAATATGGCTTTTTAGTTAGTATCGCTGGAGCCGGGTTTATTTTAGGAGCCATAACAAATACAATATTATCAAGAAAATTAACACCTTCATTTTTAATTGGAATAGGATCATTATTCATCGCTATCGGTTATTTAATTTATGCTTTTTCAAATGAGTTTTTAATAGCTACTATCGGATTCTTTATTTTATCTTTCTCTATGGCATATGCAAATACAGGATTTAACACCTTTTATCAAAATAATGTACCTGTCCATATGATGGGACGGATTGGGAGTATTTATGAGCTTGTGATTGCGGTCATAACCATTTTAATTACGATATTGTTCGGAGTTACAACTCAATTTATTTCTATACAACTTGTCGTTATCGTAGGATCATTCGTAATGCTACTTATTACTATCATATTGTGTGTGTTTACTTTATTACCATCACAGTCTAAAGTACATTCCTCTGAGTCAATTAATTCCAAATAGTTCGCTTGGTTTTGATTTATGATATTCAATAGGAGGGTTCACCCTCCTATATATGGAAATATAAGAAGGGTGAACAATATTGATAAACGAGGGTGGTTTTTGTAATGAAAACAAAAGATCAAATAGAGAGCGTTGTAAAAGAAATACATCGACATATAGATTTCTCTGGGGTGATTTTAGTGAAAGAAGAAAAAGGCTTAGTCTATGAAGGGGCATTTGGTTACGCAAATCGAAATGAATGTATAAACAATACGCTACAAACAAAGTTCGGGATTGCCTCCGGTTGTAAAATATTCACTGCTATCGGTATCTGTCAACTTGTTGAAAAAGGGGTAATTACTTTTCAAACAAAGTTAAAAGAGTGTTTAAGTAGTAACTTTCCAAACTTCAATGAAGATATTACAATACATCATCTATTGACGCATAGTTCGGGTATTCCAGATTATTTTGATGAAAGTATTATGGATAACTTCGAAGATCTATGGAAACAAACTCCTATGTATCTATTAAAAAGTTTAAAAGACTTTTTACCACTATTTCAAAATAAAAATATGATGTTTGCACCTGGAAGTAAGTTTCACTACAACAATGCTGGGTTTATCATACTTGGATTAATTATAGAAGAACAGACAGGACTTACATTTACGGAGTATATAGAAAAAAACATATTTAATCCAATTGGTATGAACGATTCTGGCTATTTTTCTTTAGATACATTACCAAGGCACACAGCTCTCGGATATATAAAAGATGAAATTAACCAAAATTGGAGGACAAACATTTACTCTATACCAATAATAGGAGGATCTGATGGTGGAGCTTTTATTACTGCGCCAGACATGCTGAAGTTCTGGGAAGCGTTGTTTAACTATGAAATCGTAAGCCGAGAATATACAAAGATACTTTTAACTCCTCACATTCAAGTGAATAATAATCAGTCTTACGGCTATGGAATATGGATTGAAACAAGAGAAAATAAGATATTCAAATATCATGTAATGGGATATGATCCAGGAGTCAGTTTTCGCTCGGCCGTATATCCAGACTTAGGAATTACTTTAGTTATTCCATCAAATAAAGGAACAGGACCCGAAAAATTAATGACAGAAATAGAAGGAGCTTTTTAATTATATGAATATAGAAATTAGAGCTTATAACAAATCGGATGAAACAGGATGGCTACGTTGCCGTGTGTTATCTTTTTTAGATACAGCGTATTACGATAATGTATTTAAGGAGAAAGCAAAATATGAAAATCCTGCTATTGAATTAGTAGCTCTATTTGAAAATCAAATTGTGGGTTTAATAGATATTGAATATGAATTAGAAGAACGTACAGTTTGTTCAAGAGGGACTGGTCTTGGTGGCATGATTTGGCATATTGCAGTTCATCCGGATTTTCGTAGAATGAAAATTGGTGATCAACTATTAAATGAAGCGGAAAAGCTAGCGAAAGAACATAACCTAAATCGATTAGAAGCATGGACTAGGGACAACCTATGGGTACATGGATGGTATGAAAAGAACGGATTCGTAAACGTAGATTCATATTTACACGTATACTCCGATCATACAGACGAGATCAAAGGTGTAATGAAAAGTAATATAGATCGGCTATATCCAGTTCAAACATTTGCTCATTATACAGGTGAAAATAATGAAGAGATAAGAAAACAATTTAAACGAGTTCATGATTGTTTTTGTTTTGAAAAGTACTTTAGCTAACTAGAAAATCCTTATTAATAAAATAATGCTTCAAACTGAAGGGGAATCACATTCCATATTTTACAATTTAAAGTAGCTATCGTATTTCAAGTATGGAGTAAAAAGAGCTGAATATAGTTTTATAGATAAACAAGTATAAAGGAGGATACTAAATGGATATTTTACTTGTTATTCTTATTATCGTATTAATGCAAAGTAAGGAACGTAAAGTAAAAGTTAATCGCATTTGGCTCGTTCCGACTTTGTTGTGCTTTGTAACAATTCAGTCCATTATTCATATGGAACAATTAACTATATTACAATTACTATTATTCGTTTCCATGCTTGGAATTGGATTGGTTCTTGGGGTTATTAGAGGAAAAGCGTTAACATTTCGAATAGATAGTGAAACGGGTCATGTATTACGGAAAGGAAATTGGCTAAGCGCAATAATTCTTCTTATTATTTTAGGTGCGAAAATTGTAATAAAGCAAAGTATGTTTTCTGGAAGCACTCATAACACATTAATGGTTGTAACGAATGCCTTTTTATGCATTACATTAGGTACAGTAATAAGTAGACGATATTATATTTGGAAAAAATATAATCAGTTAATACAAAAAGTATAAATACATGTATCCCTTGTTTAACAATGCTGTGAACGGTAATACTAAATAACATTGAATTTTTACAACAAGGGATGATAATATGATATTCATTTACACAGATTTCGGCGGAACGCATTCAACTGCACTCGCTGCAGCGTATCATTTAAATAAATTACCAACGGATCGTAAGTTAACGAAAGAAGAAATATTAAATGTAGATTACTTTAATAAATTGAAAACAGAGGATATGGGGAAAATCATTTTTCATGGAGTAGATGAATATGGGAATCCCGTATATACAATTGGGTGCGGGGCATCTAAAGTCGTCGTACCTGCGATGAAGCATTTAGGAGAGATTCTGCAAAAACATTATCAAAGTCATGAGAAGATTGTTTTTTCTAATACATCACCAACAGTTCCTTTACCTATGACTTTTGGGGGGCTGTTTTCTAGAAGATTCCACATCGATTTTATCGGTGTACCGTTACTTGTATGGGGAGCAAAACTTAGCTGTGATAACATACAAAGACTGGTTAGTTATACGAAAGAAGCTGGCCGATTGACGAATGATTATGTTGTAATTTTAGATAATGATACTTTTAAATAATGCACGATAAGAAGAAAATGGGGCAAATACTTCGGTTTTCTTCTTTTTTTCGTGAAAATGACAAAAAATATTCACATTTAATATGCATCTACTATAGCCAAAACAATAAAGTCCTGTTACTATTACAGGGATATTCTCTTTTCGTAACATAAATATATAGAAAAGTCAGAAAAGAGGAATTGAATTAAGGGAGGAACAACATGAAGCGTGTTGCTTGGATTACTGATAGTACAACTGCGAGTTTTACAACAGAAGGAGATAACTTTGTTATCCCAATTGAAGTTATTATTGATGGTGTGTCGTACAAAGATTGTGAAGAAGGTGTGCGTGAGCGCGTCTATAATGCGTTAAACGAAGGTAAAACTGTCACTACATCACAGCCTAACATAGGGGAAATGGTAGAGTTATTTTCGAAATGTAAAGAAGAATATGAAGAGGGATTTGCAGTTGCTATTAGCGGAAAAGTAAGTGGAACCTATCAAAACATGAAGTTAGCTGCAGACATGGCAGGTTTCCCATTAACGGTATTAGATAGCGAAACAACAAGCTATCCAATGGATGAACTAATTAGAAAAGCGAAATCGTTATACAATGATGGTATGACGTTACAAGATATACACAATACATTAGCAGATGAAAAAAGAAGACCTTTCCACGTGTTCCCGAAAAGTTTAAAAGGCCTTTACGCAAGTGGACGTGTAAAAGGGGTTCAATTTTTACTTGGAAGTTTATTAAGTGTCAACTTAATATTAGAAGTAAAAGGTGGAGAGCTTTTACTTGAAAAGAAAGTTCGCAAAATCCAAAAATGTCGAGAATACATTAAAAATGAACTTGAAAAAGAATTACCAAAAGTACTTCATATGTTCCATGCTAACGATAAAGATGGAGCTGAAGAATGGATTTCAGATATTAGACAAGCATTCCCTGAAATGGATTTCAAACTATATCCATTACCAATTTCATTTGCGGTTCATGCAGGTGAAGGTACAATAGCAATTAGTTATTAAGAGAAAAACCCGTGAATGATTCGCGGGTTTTTTATTTAATTAAATTGAAAATGGAGGCATATTACGTCGCCATTAAGTAAAAAGCTCATTTTAACGTTTTTAGGAGCAACCAATCTCTCAACTAGATTTAAAATTAAAAATATAAACCTTTTCCTACTGGCTGAACAGTTTCTAGTACAGTATCGACCATTGTTTCATTGATTAGGGTTCTTATAATCCAAGCTGAGAGATCTTGAGCAGCAAAACAACCTGCAGCAGTGGAGATATTTCCTTCGTTTACGAAACTTTGTTCAATAACATCTACATCGAATTCTTTAAGCTGTTCTACTACGGACGGATATGTAGTCGCTTTTTTACCTGTTAGCAATTTTTTAGCTCCTAGTAATAATGAACCAGAACACATAGATCCTATTAATTGTCTTTGAGGATCTAAATGAATGCTATTAATATATTCTTGGTTTTTATATAAATCTTGTACACCCTTACCGCTTGCAAATATTACTGCGTCAGCAGTAGGAATATCAGATATGCTTCCTGTCATGGGAATACGTAAACCAGACATGGATATATGAGTTTTTTCCGTTCCTAATAGTTGAACGTTCCAATCAGAAACACCGCCAACTAAACGTACACGATTTAATAAATCCCATGGTAAAAAAACATCTATATCAGTAAAGTTATCGAAACAGACTATTGCAATTTTCATTTTCTAATCCCTCATTCCGTATGTATGTCCCCTTATTTAGAATATAAACTTCTCCTTTTAATTTTCTATATTAAGTTATAAATTCCTGTATATTCTATGCGATGGAAATTTAATTAAATAAAAGGATTATACACCTATAAAATATGTGGCATCCAAATACCTCATAGATAACGTAAATAATGTTGTTTCGAAAGTTTAAAGGGTTTTTAAATATAAAAATAGAAATCTATATAAAAAAATATACAAATGGTAGTGATGCTATGAAAATAGGTAAATTTGGAGAATTAAATAACATAAGTATTGATACAATTAGACATTATATGGACCTGGGTCTCATTATTCCTGAAAAAAAGGGAGGGCATTATTTTTTTGATGAGTATTGTCAAACAGATTTAAAACTTATATTACATTACAAAGAACTAGGGTTTAGCTTGAATGAAATTAAAGAACTATTTTTTTATAAAAATTTAGCGAAATCTATGAATTACAAAAAAGATACTTTTTACCAATCTTTATTTAAGCTGAAATATGACAAGTTGGAACAGGAAATAGAACTTTTGGAGAAAAAACGGGATAAATTAAAGGAAGTGTTACATGATTTATTATTAACAAGTGAAACTTCTAATTCAATTATAGGAATAGATTTAAGTGTACTACATTTACTGACATGTTCTAAGTGTAGCAAAAAATTAATTCTTCAAGATGGAATTATTACTAACAATCAAATTACCGAGGGGAAGTTAATTTGTAATTGTGGTGAAGAATATAGTATTACTTCAGGAATTATAACTGCTGGTAAAACATTTAAAGTAAATGGGCAAACGGCACTGGAAGATACTATTTCGGATTATATTTATGAAACTGATAAGGCATATTTGGAAAATATGCTTAAAGAAGGGGAATGGGCGAAAAAGAAACTAATACATTTAGATTTAAGTAACAAATTAATACTGGATATAGGATCGGGACTTGGATTCTTTTTGAGAAACATTTATGAAGACCTACCCGAAGATTGCCTATACATTGCAGTGGATCGAGATTTAAATAAACTTATATTTTTAAAAAATGTATTAGCAAGAAGAAATCCGAAAAGAAACATACTCTTTATCTGTGCTGATTTTTTGAACATCCCTATTCAGAATCAGTCTGTTGATATTGTAATTGATCATTCTGGTACGAGCAATTATAGTTTTGAGCATGAAAATTTTTTACTTCACGAGTTAAATCCGCTTTTTAAAATGGATTGCTTTTTATTAAGTTTATTTATTTTATTTAAAAATTTCAGCTCAAATAGCCAAATTACAAATAAATTTCGAGCAAATTTTACACTTTCAAAAGTAACGAAAGAGATCCAAAATCTACAGTTTCATTCGATTGATGAAAGTACTTCAAACTATTTGAAACGAGGAGGTAAGTACGAGGATTTCTTTGTTCAAGGAGAAGAAATTTATACATATTCATTTTTCGGAAAAAGATGGGGTTAACCCCATCTTTTATTTATTTCCCCTTAAAACTTTTCAAATAGTACATATTGATATTGGGTTAACCCAAGAACTTACACTTAATGTAATACAAAGAATAGTGGGGGAATTGTTATGGGAAGTTTACGATTACATATAGAAAATAAAAATAGAAACCCGGAACTAAGAAATATTTGTTTATATTCAATCGCAAAAACAGTATCAATATTCGGGACCTCTATGTATAGTTTCGCATTAAGTTTATATGTTTTACAAATAACTGGATCAGCGTTAAATTTCGCGATTACGCTCATATTAGGAACAATTCCAATGATTATTATGAATCCATTTGCTGGTGTAATTGCTGATAAAGTTAATAAAAAGAAACTAGTTGTTTGTATGGATCTACTAAGTGGCTGCTTATTAATAGCTGTTTATATAGTAAGCAGCCGTTATGGATTAAACTTATTCATCATTTATACTACGACCTTTCTAATGACGGTCTTTTCAACCTTTTTTGGAATAGGATTAGAAGCTGCGAAACCGAATATCGTCTCTAAAGAGAGGCTTATGAGTATTAATTCTATAAGTAAAATTATTGATTCTGTATCTCTAATTCTTGGACCCATGTTAGGTGGTATCGTTTTTTCAGTATTTGATATTAAAACTTTTATCATTATAAACGGTATTTCATTTATTCTTTCAGGGATAGCATTACTATTTATTCACTTTAAACTGTTCGAGTGTAATATAAATGGGGGAAATTCAAAAAGAAGAGTTAATTTTATTAAAGATATAAAAGAGGGGTTTTCTTACTTACTTGAAAAGGAAAGTTTAAAGAATACGTTTCATATTTTAATTTCGTTTAATTTCTTCTTAGGCTTTGCTGTTACCGTTCCATTGCCATACATTATTAACACAGTACTCAATCTTAGTTCTAAGCAATTTGGTATCATTCAAGGGACCTTTCCAGTAGGGATGATAATTGGTGCAATTGTAGTAAAAAAGATAACTAATCGTTTTTCTTACTCTTATCTTTTGAAAAAGCTAAGTTCTATGTTGTCAGTTATTATGATTTTTTCAGGAATTCCAGTTTTATTCAAAAGCTTTGAAGTGAATGATTTTGTATTCGTTATTACGTATTGTGTTGTTATGATCTTTTTAGGGATTATTATAGCGCTAATTGATATTCCTTTAATTTATTTCATGCAAAAAGAGATTCCTGATGAATATAGGGGAAGAGTGCTTAGTATTGGATTAAGCTTAGGGAAAATGATGCAGCCAATAGCACTCGCAATATCAGGTCTATTATTAAATTATATCCCAGCCTACATCATTCCAATTGCAGGTGGAATCTTATATTTAATAGTAATTAAAATTTCATCAAATCGTTTCACATTAGAAGTTCATTCGAAAGATTATAGTGCTTCGTAGTTTCAGAGCTACTTAGAAAACCTTTTAAAGACAATCCTGTAAATCAAGGTAAGCTATATACAGGTGGTTTATTTAAATATGCGATTCATATTAATTATCTTGGGGATTGCATTTGGGTGCTTGGTTTAGCATTAATCTCTTGCAATATTTTTAGTTTATTTATCCCGCTAGGCCTATTCTTAGTATTTGTTTTTGACTATATTCCAAAATCTGATGATTACTTACAGAACAAGTATGGGGAACAATTTACAGTGTATAAACAGAAAACAAAAAAACTACTACCGTTTATTTGGTAAATCAACTTCATAAATTATAAAAAGCGCAGGATTCATATCCTGCGCTTTTCTATCGTAATTCAGCTGTTTTTCTAATAACAATCTTATCAATATCATCTTCTTCATCACCGATAAATAACCCGCGTTCTTTTAAATACGCCTCAAAATATAAATCTGCTTCTGCACGTTCATCATACGGTTTTACAGATAGAACGAAACCTAATTTGTTTTGTTCCTCTAAATGAGAAGTGGAGATGTAAGCCGGTACATTGTGGCGTAAAAAGAGTTCTTTAACCGGAATAATCATATCTTTCATTAATTTCGTTAACATACCCATTTCAAACTCGAAATTAAAGCGATCTATGCTACATAAATCAGCGAATACTACACCGATAAAACCTGTATTAAATACTTCTTGATATTCTACTTCTTCATCATTACCGTAAAAATCCTTTTCGATTAAATAATTTACAAAATAAGCAACGCCATCACTTTGTTCAAATGGTTTCGTTGAAAGAACAAAGCCGATTTTCTTTTGTTTATGTAAATACACACATGACATGTATGCTGAAATGTTATGTTCTTTAAATAGAGAACTTGTTGCCCCAGAGAGGCCATCAAGTACGTGATGAACAATTTGAAGTTTTTTACGAGCGAAATAATAGGATTTCTTTTGTAACTCCAATGTATCAATAAAGACAGAGCCGATAAAGCCTGTATTTGAAATGATAGGTGTTTGCTTTTTTCTTCCTCTGCGCTTTGCTTGAGCCATTGTAAAAATCATCCCTTCATGTACAATTAAAATAAAAAGAACGTCTGTTCGTATATTTATATTTTACTATTAAAACGCTATAAAGTAAAGGGTTTTTGACGAAAAAAACAACAAAAAAGACACCTGTAAAAGGTGCCTTAAACGCTGTAGGGAAGAGGGTTCATCCCTACAATTTATATTATGATACAGAAACAATCTCTTCTGTATCTTCTACATCTAAATGACAGTCCATAGTACGAACATCTTGATCTTCATGACTTCCGAAATAAATAGTAATTTTCATATGTATCGCTCCTTTATTCTAGGAATACCTAAAATAATTACTAGTAATGTTAATATTTATTATATACCACTTTTTTCATTCCGACAACGTTATATCATTTTTAATTCTTTTAGGGTGAAAAGAGTGATGTATAGAGCTATTTTTATAGAAATAAGCACATTTCATATATGTTATATTTAATACTGAACGATTCGAATACGAATTTTTATGAAAGGAGAAAAAAGAATGAATTATAAACAGTTATTAATAGATAACTTCACATATAAAACGTCATATATTGCGCGACAGGTACGTGGAATGAATGTAAAAGAAACGAAGGATTATATTGCTGTAGACTGTGGTTTACCTGCAGATACATTTAATATCATTACTTTACTAAACAATGATGTAACGGAAGGTATTGAGAAAATATATAAAGTGGTAAGCGCATATAATCAAAAGAAATTTCCAATGAGTATTTGGTTTTGGGATGATAGGCATGAGCAAACTATAAAAAACGAATTAATAAAACTTGGCTTAAAAGAAGCAGAACAAAATATCGCGATGGTAGCAGACTTAAAGACAATTCAACCAACAATAAAAATGCCAGAAGGTTTTACGATACAAAGAGCATCTTCGTTAGGACAAATTAAAAAGTTTGGGGAAACGTTAGCTAATCTATTTGGTACGTCAGAGGAAGGTATACATGTGCAAACATTTTACAATGAAACTGCTTCTTTCGATTTATGGAATAGTGAAAATATGAAACTATATTTAGGGATTTTTAAAGATGAAGTCGTATCTGTTGGTTCATTAGTATGTACAAAAGATAGTATTGGTATTTATGATATAGCAACTAAACAAGAAATGCGAGGGCAAGGATTTGGCTCCACTATGTTTAATTACTTGCTGCAAGAAGCAAAAGAATTGAAAGTTGCTCAATGCGTATTACAAGCTTCACCTGATGGAATTAATATTTATAAAAAATCGGGCTTTCAATCTGTTGGACAAATGACAGTATTTGAAAATCGGCATTTAATTGAATAAATTATTCGATCCAAATTGCTTTCATGTAGGGGTTAATACATCATTATGAAAAAGATATATATTATTACAACACTTTGTACCTTTATAGTAATAGATAGTTTTGTTTTTTATAAAGTAGATGAACTTAAGTTCACGAAAGCTATTAATCAATTAAATCATATACAAAATATTGCACATAGAGGCGCTTCTGCGTATGCGCCGGAACATACAATACCAGCTTATAAATTAGGACAACAATTTAAAGGAGATTATATAGAAATTGATCTTCAAATGACAAAAGACGGACATTTAGTAGCTATGCATGATGAAACAGTAAACCGTACTACAAACGGTACGGGATTAGTTAAGGAACAAACATTAGAAGAAATAAAGAAACTAAATGCAGGTTCCTTTTTCAATGAAAATCATCCAAGTTTAGCAAAGAAAGAATTTGAGGATGCTAAAGTTCCAACACTAGAAGAAATTATTGAAACGTTCGGGAATGGTGCAAACTATTACATTGAAACAAAATCGCCAGATGAATATGCTGGTATGGAAGAAAAGCTATTAGAAATTATAAAGCACTACGAAATAAGTGATAACGTTCTTATTCAATCATTTAGTAAAGAAAGTCTGCAAAAAATTCATAGTTTAGATGTTACTATACCTCTAGTACAATTATTATCTTACAAAAAGGCAGTTCAATTAACTGAATTAGAGATAAAAAAGTATAAAACATACTGTATCGGCCTTGGGATGAACTATAAATATATTGATTCAGCTTATGTAAAGAGAATAAAGAAACACGGATTAGAAGTTCATCCATTTACTGTAGATAATGAAACAGACATGTAAAAGTTACTTTTATGGGGAGTTGACGGGATGTTTACGAATTACCCGGATTGTTTACATTCGTTATTACAATCTTAAACTATAATAGTGTAATTATGACTGAACCAATAAAACAAGTAGCCTCAATTATACAAAGATGGTTTGTGGTCCAAATGGTAACATCATTGAATACATAGAGCTGATATTGAAATGAAATCCGAAAAAGAATCCAATATTTTATTGGATTCTTTTTATTTAACTCTAAGTGACGAACTTAAAGCGATATGAATTTGAATTTGTTAATAAAATATTACATTGAGTATGATTTTTTATAATTACCATCAGAAAGTAACGAAATTGTAATGAATTTTAACTACGTTTTTTATATTTTTTTGATACACTGGCTACGAGAGGAATACCGATTAATGTAGGTAAAAACCAAAACCATATAGGTGGCAGTAAATTAATTAAGGGAATATGAATACCGACGTTTACTAATAGCGCGGTAACGGCACCAATATAAGAACCTAACATACCTCTAATATGGTGATGCAGCCAATTTTTCCAACGTTTTTTTCGTGCTAGGTAGCCATAAATCGCAAATGAATAAGAGAAAATTGCTACATAAAATAAATATGCGATTTTATCCCAGTTCATAATGGATAATATAATTGCAGTAACGGTGATCACAACATAGGATGCATGATATATTTCACCCCATTCCGTATGTTTTCCTTTCTTCTTTTGAGCAACCATCGCTACAATACCGGTGATTAAACATATTGTTCCAAATAATATGTGGATGGTTAAAAGAACGTTGAAAATGCTCATAATAATTCCTCCTTTTTTATTTTTATAATATTGCAGTATAGGAGAAAAGTTGAAACATATTGTTTATTCGCCTTAATATACTGAAATAAAGGTACTTCTAGAACAAATTTAAACGGACAAATTTTTCTTGAATTTAGTGAGTCACGTATTACGTGAAATGAAGGAGAGACTTCCATGTTTACATCTATTACATATTTACAATCTGGGAATGAGAAGCAACAAAAAGTGTATGATGTTTTGAATAAATTAAACATAATGGAGGATTTAACTTTGTATAGTCCCGTTCTTTGCGGGACAATCCCTATAAGAATTGATACAATTCAATCCGACTTAGATATAGTAATGGAAGTACATAACTTTGATGTTTTTGAACAGGAAATGAGATCTTTATACGGTTCTTATAAAGGATTCAAAATAAAAAAGAAAAAAATTAAAACTACCGAATCGATAAAGGTAAATTTTGAATTTGAAGATTTTGAATTTGAATTATTTGCTCAGCCTAAGCCAGTACGTAACCAAAATGCATATAGACATATGATCGTAGAGCACATGCTATTAATGCAGCATCCACATATAAGGGAAGAAATTCTTCACTTAAAAGAGAACGGTTTAAAAACAGAACCTGCTTTTGCTCAAGTATTAAATATCGACGGAGATCCTTATGAAGAGCTTATTGTATTAGGGCAGGAAATGCGGTTGTGGTAAAGATAAAGGAGCTCCTCATTAATTGAGGAGCTCCTTTATTTATTTTAGTCACAATTAGAGTTATTACAGCATAGACAAAAAGTATTTTGAATAGATAAAGTAAAGAAAGTGGTAGCGTCAGCATTCCCGTTAGTAGCAATTATATTATTAAGATCTGCTATTTCATATAATTTTGTTTGCCCCGCATTAATGACATCATTTATTGATTGGTTACTAGTTTTACTTTCTATTGTAATAAATAGTGGACCGTTTGGAGTAGTACTAAGTGGTACAGAAATTTGTATTAGGGAGTTAGATTGATTATTTGTAAAACTTTGGTATAAGGTTACATTCCTTTCACCTGGATTTAACAAATAATCTATTGGTGTATTATCACCAGGTCCAGCAGCGAAATGTGTAGATATAAAACACTCTTGTTGTGAACTTTGAGATGCTACCTTTTTCAAACTTTCATAACAATATTTATTGTCTTTATAGTTACCAGCCATATGTTCATTTCCTTTCTATTTAGCTTGTCCATACTGTATAGTATATGAATTTATAATAAATTATGTTTGTACAACTTTACATAATTGTATAAATAAGAGGGAGAATTATTAAAATGTGAAATTTATTTAAATATAAATTTATTAACTATACAAATAAACTGTGATAAAAATTCAAAAATCAGTCTTAAACAAGATATAGAGGATAAAGAGTTAATTATAATATTAAATAAAGATGACAAAAAGAAAGAGGAAAAGGGACTTAGAGAATCTATGTCTAAAAATGTATATATATTTTTAGGGAAAATTACCTTAGGTGAGTGTTTAAATTGTGGTATTCAAAAAGTTAAACATAAACTTATAGCTAAATTTGATGACGCTGATTTTTATTCAAAAAAATACATCAGTCCAAGAAGATTTTATGATATACCCCACAAATTGGTTCGCAATTTGTGGATTGCTTGAAATGTCACTTATTGTTGGCAGTATATTTACTCCTATAACAATAGGGTTAGAACAAGCTGATTCTGCTATATTTTTTCGCTTTAAAGATTTTCTATCTTACGAATGTAAATTATAACTAGTAATCTCTTTTGCAAATTCCAACAATAAATATTGAGTTAATTGAAATTTCATAACTTAATACCATGATTAACAGATGAAACGATACTTTCATAAACAATATAATCCATCAATTGTTCAATATTACCCTTAATTTGACTTTTATATATTGAAAGTAAATTTAATTTTTTTCTAAGTAATTTATATGGAAGGATAGCGCTGGATTTATTAAAAATATATAAATTATCATAATTTTGTTCATGTAAAATTTTTGACAGTGATTTATGTTGACTATGTCCATATTCACCTTGAAGATTATGTGTCACAATACAATTAAAACTGTTTTTTTGAAAAACCTTTGATAAATCTTTCATTAATTGCAATTTATTGAAACTTCCATCATATTGATCAGGATAATCCCATATTTCACAAGAAACACCAATGAGTTTCATAGCTGTATAAAATTCATTTGCTCTAATGGGATAATCTCCATTCGTTAAACAAATTACTTTCCATCCAGGCTCTCTTATTAATGTAGCACCTCCAAAAATCGATTCATCATCTGGGTGTGCTACAATCATTAATTTATCCAACACTTAACAGCGCTCCTATTCCATAAAGACATTCTAATCTATTATTTAATTTTTTCGAACTATTAATAATGAATCGTATAGAGCTATATATTTAAAGTTATCATTGTTACAAAGCTCTTCTACAGCTTTGCATACACCTGGGAAATAATTAGAGTAGTCATGAAAAGCTACAAGACCACCTTTGACTACCTTAGGTGAATAATTAATAATATCCTGTTTCACGTAATCATAATCATGATTTCCATCGATAAATATCGCGGCAATAGTATCAGGGATGTCATCATAGGCTTCTTCACTGTGTTTTTTTATTGGGATGATCATTTTCTCTAATCCATGCTTTTCAATATTTTCTTGAAAGTATTGAAAAGGTGGTACGACAAATGGATCAATAGCATAGATTGGGCGCTTCTTACTACTTATTTGTAAACTTCCAAGCGCCAATGCAATTGTACTTTTTCCTTTATAAGAGCCAATTTCAACAATACTACCCGATAAGTGATCAACTAGTCCAGGTAAATGCAATAAAATAAACTGTTCGTAGTTAGATAACCATCCTTCAATATTATCTACGATAGATAATAATTCATAGATACTTTTTCCTTTCTGCATATAGTAAATTCACTTCCTTTATGAATGACTAATAGATACCCCATTTAAAATTTTATCCCATGACAAATCACAACCTTCCCAGCGGCCTGGAAAAGTATTTCTTATTTCTACAGAACATACATTATCAATATTCCAAAAACGTTCTACAAAACTATTATCTTTTGAAAAATTAATAACTAGAATAAAAAAATCGCTGTTAGTTAACTGCTGTAAAACGGTATTTAATTCAACTATTTCATAATGAGTAGCAACCATTCTAACAAATAGAATTTTTTTGCTATTCAATAATAGTTTATTAAAGTTGTCTATTTTGCTATCTAATTTTTTCTTGAATTTTGGATAAAAAGATAACGGATCTTGACTTTGTCCTACAATAGGAAAATCATGATGTGATTCAATGTGATATAATTCATCAATAATTAGGTGGGAATATTGATTGGCTACATCACTAATCTTTAAATTTTTATACTTCATAAAATCCATAAAGTGATTTTTTAATAAACAATTTATATCTTTTAAACTAGGAGAAATCATCCAATCTAAAGGTGTTGACGTTCCTCTTAATTTTTTTCTTTTTAACTGATATGCAGTTTGACAATAAGCTCCTAAACTAATTACAGCATCATAAGAACCCTTCATTTTTTTTAGGTTCATAATTACGTAACTCCCTATATTAAAATTAATTTTTATTTAGTAGAACCTAAAACGTCAAGATGAATTTTAATTTTCTTTGCAATATTTTCCCATGAAAATAATTTGTTTACATGTTCTTGTCCTTGTAGTGAAATGGCTTCTAATTGATCTGTTTTTACTATTTCTTTATTTAGTGTAGATGAGAAATCCTCATGAGTTGAGTGAATATAATGTTTTCCACTTTGAAGATACATTCCTTTAACACCAACAGCAGTCGATACTAATGGAATCCCGGCTGATAAGAACTCTAATGTTTTAATTTTTGTTCCAGTTCCAAAAAATGCTGGATTAATTGCTATATCGGATTCAGAAAACAATTTTAGTTTCTGTTCTTCATTTACTTCGCCCATAATTTTTATATTTGGTAATTTACAATTAGAGAATTTCCTTCCACATTGCCCCGCTATAATAAAATCAATTGTTTCACATCTAAGAGCTAAATGTGAAATTATAAAATTAACGATATCAATATTAGGTTCATGCACACTCCCGATAAAAAGTGCTGTTTTCCGAGAGCCGTTACTATTAGCTTTTTTTCTTTTATACCATACATTAGGATTTATGCCATTCGGTACTAGTTTAATATTTTTTGAACTAACATTAAATGAATTAATAAAACTATTTTTGTCTTCTTCGGAAGTCGCAAAAACTAAATTTGCATTTTCAACGAGGTATTGCTCCATTCGGGTAACATATTGTATATACTTACGTGCATTTTTTCCGTGCCAAACTTCTTTAGCGAATATAGCTTCGTGATTATGGCTGTTGTATACCCTAGGTTTATCCCCTAAATCGAAATTTATATCATATTTAAGTGTAAAGGGTGATTCATGGAAAATAAAATCAGTGTTTTTGTAAAATTTATTGTAATAATTAAGAAATATAGGTGGTGTTTTTTTTATTAATGCACAACTTAAAGCTGCATGAGTAGAAAATCTAGGCTCCATCTTTTCTAAAATTAATTGTTTATCAATTTTATGTTGTTCGTCATTGGTCGGAATTTTTACTTCTCGAAATGTAGGTGAGTATTCAATTTCTTCTACCTCAGGAATATATTTTTGTGACAATAAAGTCACGTCATAAAATTTACTTAGTTGATTATATATGTGAAAGTATCGAAGTACTCCACCAGTATTTGGAGGAAGGATTGTCGGGAAGTGATTCAAAACTAATAGTTTCATTTTTATACACCTCTGGCATTTTGACTATATAGATATTAAAGGAGACGCATAATATATGGTATTTCAAAAGATTAGTTTTGTTACATGAAATGCATTAGGAGAGGATATTCATCAATTTTTTAGTGTCCATTATTTTGGGAGCTACATAAACTGCAAATAACTGAATTTTTCAAGAGGTGATTACAGTATGAATAGTATCCCTGAAAATATCCAAGACCTATTCAACAGCATTGTTCAAATTCGAAAAGAAGAACAATATAAGCCTATATCGGAATTATTAAAAATAGCTGAGTATAACAAAAACTTTTTACTTGGATTAAGAAAAAAATTTATTAACAACTTCAAAGAAAAAGTCTCCATTGTAACCTGCACAAATAAACCCCAATTTATAGAAAATATATTGTTGAACTATGCAAATCAAACGTGGCAAAATAAAGAACTTATACTCATATTAAATAAAGATGATTTAGATATTAATTATTATCGAAAAAAAGCAAACCGGTTTGAAAATATTCACATATACCAAATTCCTGAAGGAACATCTTTAGGGAATTGTTACAATTTAGCAGTAGATAAAGTGAATTATGATTTTATTGCTACATTTGATGATGATGATTACTATGCCCCGAATTATTTAGCTGATTTGATGTGCGCTTTTCAATATACGGATGCAGATATAGTGGGGAAATTAACATATTTTATATATTTTGAAGAAAAGGATATTCTGGCACTGCGTAACCCTTTTCAAGAATATAAATTTTTAGATAAAACCTCGTTTTTAGATGGTGGGAAGAAGATTGTTAAGAAAAAGGTTTTTGATTCGGTAAATTTTCGCGATGTATCTTTATTAGAAGATGTTTATTTTTGTCAAGATAGTATGGAAAAAGGGTTTAAAATTTTTTCGGCAGATAAATATAACCTCGCCTATTTAAGGAGAAGTAATAAAGACAATCATACATGGAAAGAACAAGATGAAACAATTCTAAAATGGTGTTCAATTATTTCAAAGACTCCCCCATATAGGCATAATATATTAGTATAAAAAGTTAAAAGAGTTAGGAGAAGTTAATAATGAAAATTCGTAAAGCTGTAATTCCAGCGGCAGGACTAGGAACTAGATTCTTACCCGCGACTAAAGCTTTACCAAAGGAAATGCTACCAATTGTTGATAAGCCAACAATTCAATATATCGTTGAAGAAGCTGTAGCATCTGGTATTGAAGATATATTAATAATAAGCGGAAGAGGAAAACGTGCAATTGAAAATCATTTTGATAAATCATATGAACTTGAAGAAATATTGTTAAAGAGTGGGAGAGATGAAATTTTAGAAGATGTAAAAAGAATTTCTAGGCTTGCAAACATTTATTATATTCGCCAAAAAGAACCAAAAGGGCTGGGTGATGCGGTTTATTGTGCACGTAGCTTTATTGCAAATGAACCATTTGCTGTATTATTAGGGGATGATATTATTCAGTCTAAAACTCCTTGTCTAAAACAATTAATGAATATTTATTTGAAATTAAAGTCTCCCATAGTCGCTGTTCAAAAGGTTCCATTAAACGATGTTTCAAAATATGGAATAGTAGTACCAGGAAATATAATTACCGAAAATCTTGTTCAAATAGAGACATTAATAGAAAAACCACCTTCCCATAAATGTATCTCTAATTTAGCAATTATGGGAAGGTATATATTAACTCCTGACATTTTAGAAATAATTCCTAGACTCCCGCAAATTAATGGTATGGAAATTCAACTAACAGATGCGATCCGTATTATGGCCGAACAACAAAATGTTTATGCATATTATTTTGAAGGAGAAAGGTATGATATTGGAGATAAATTTGGATTTATTAAAGCTAATCTAGAGTATGCAATGCAACGACCTAAATTAAAAGAAGAATTGATGGAGTACTTAAAAATATTAATGGGTAATAGTTAATGAAAATAAAAAACAAAACTTGAAAAATCACAAAAGGTATTAAACTAATTCGTTATTAACTTTTTGTATATATTGATCAGGAACAGTCATGCCAGTAGTTACTAATTTTCCGTCTGGAGTAACATTATGATGGTAACTAATAATATACGGGTGCAAAGATTCCGCCCATGCTTGATATGAACCATTGATATGAATATTAAATTCAGCAGGTAATAAATCCACATTTAATTTTTGATCAGCAAGTGCTAAAGAAAGTGCAAATTGATCTGTATAATATTTATTTTGACCAATAACATTCCACTTTTCATTCGAAAAAAACAAATCGGTAATTACATTAGCGTAGTGTAACCATACATCTCTAAGTGGTTTCACATGACTTTTAGGTATAAAAAGTACAGCACTATTAGCATGTATCTCATTTTCAACTTTAGGTATAGTCAAGTTGAAATAGTTATATAAATATTTCCATTCATCAATAGTAAGGGGATCTAATAAAGAATCACAACGTCGAATACGGGAAGTAGATATTTCAGATGAAAAATCACGTGTAATTACAGTATCACAATCTAAGGCTATTAAAACATCATAATCAGCTTCTATTTCTAACATTCTAATTTTATTACAATGACGTTGTAATTTACTATCATACGGTTTGACTATTCTTACCTGTACACCCATCGCAATTAATTCCCTGTAAATTGGTTCATCAACATTATCAACAAAGATTGCTAATAATTTCGCATCTGCTAATTGACCACCAAATGCTTTTAATGTCTTAAATAAAGTTAAAATTCTAAAATGAAACATTTCATTATTTTCGCCTAAACATGTAATTAGAATTTTTGACAAAATAATCCCTCCTACATTCAAAAAAACAGATTTATTTAAGTGTGATTTTGATTGCGTCATATTATTATTATTATTATTCGGTAAAAAATAAAAACATAACGCTATTAATAAACCAATTGGAGGAATATATATGCATATTATTTTGTTGTCAGGAGGAGCTGGAAAACGTTTATGGCCGTTGTCAAATAATGTTCGTTCAAAACAATTTTTAAAACTATTATCATCAAGCCATAAAACTGACAAGCAAATTTCGATGATTCAGCGAATATGGCAGCAACTATGTAATGCAAACCTTTCCGAAAACTCCATAATAGCAACAAATAAATTACAAGTGGAGATTATTCAAAATCAATTAGGTAGTAATATACCACTTGTAATTGAACCAGAGCGACGAAATACTTATCCCGCCATTTTATTATCCTCCTTATATTTAAACTCTATAAAAAAAATTAGTCATGATGAAATCGTCATTGTAATACCTGTTGATTTCTATGTGAAAGATGATTTTTTTGAACATATAAAATCTGTTTCAGCTTATCTTAAAGATTCAAACGCAGATATTGCTTTAATTGGAATTAAGCCCACATCAAATGCTGATAGATACGGTTATATAATTCCGAAACACTCAACATTAATTAAAAATGAATATCAACTAGTTGATTCTTTTATAGAAAAACCAAATTTAAAACAAGCTAATGATTTAATTGATAAAGGTGCCTTTTGGAATTCTGGTATATTTGCATTTAAACTAGGATGTATTTTAGAACATATAAAACACAAAAATTATCCTATTGATTTTGATGAAATGGTACGGTTTTATAACAAATTACCCTATGACAGTTTTGATTATGAGTTTGTTGAAAAAAATCATAATACTATTGTTATACCTTACGATGGTGAGTGGAAAGATTTAGGGACATGGAAAAGTTTAACGGAAGAAGTAAATAGCCAAGTACTTGGAAAGGGACATATAAGCTCTAACTCTGAAAATGTAAATATAATAAATGAATTAGAGTATCCAATATCGGTTGTAGGGGTATCTAACCTAGTTATAGCAGTCGGTTCTGATGGTATTCTTATAGCAAATAAAGAAGACAGCGAGAAAATAAAAGGGGGCTTTTGTCAGTTCGATTCACGTCCAATGTATGATGAGCGAAGATGGGGATCATATAGAGTATTAGATTATTTTACATCTCAAAATAAAAAGGAAGTATTAACAAAAAAAGTTTTTGTAGAGTCAGGAAAAAACATTAGCTATCAAAAACATTTTCACAGAGAAGAAGTATGGACAATTGTGTGCGGAACAGGATTAGTAGTGGTGGAGAAAAAAATTTGGTCCGTCAAACCTGGTGATGTGATCAAAATTCCTGTTGGCACTTTGCATAGTATAAAAGCAACTACCAATTTAGAATTTATTGAAGTTCAAATGGGTTCGAAACTGAGTGAGGAAGATATATTCCGTCTTTTTTATAAATGGGATGAAGTTGAAAAATACTGTATGAATATCAAACAATAGAAATTTTATATTAGATAAATCTATTATATTTCTAATATATTGGATTACATTAAAAGGTTTAAAGAAGGTGAGAATATGAGAAGAAATCATGATTTTAACGGTTCAGATAAAGAGTGGCTAGAAAAAGTCGAATCGATCTATACTATCCATAATCCATTCCCACAGCAAGTTACTCATCCAGGCGTTGTGAAACCTAATCATATTAGCCAAGAAGAACTAAATGAATCAGTAAAAAGTTATTATAATCATTGGAAAATGAATTATTTAAAAAACGACCTAACCTCATTACCAGGTGGCTACTATGTAAAAGGTGAAATTACTGGGAATCCAGAAGGTTTTACTCCACTTGGAACCTCAGAAGGACAAGGATATGGGATGGTTATAACAGTTTTAATGGCGGGTTATGATTCTGCTGCACAGAGTATTTATAACGGTTTGTTTAAGACTGTAAAAACTTTTATAAGTTCTAGAAATCCAAATTTAATGGGGTGGATTGTTACTGATGATAAAAAAGCTTTTGGATATTTCCCTTCAGCTACAGATGGAGATTTAGATATCGCATACTCATTACTTCTTGCACATACTCAATGGGGATCTACAGGGGCAATAAATTATTTAAAAGAAGCTCAGCAGATGATTACAGAAGGAATAAAAAAAAGTATTGTTACTATAAATAATCGTTTGAATTTAGGAGATTGGGATAAGAACTCTACTCTAAATACAAGATCATCAGATTGGATGATGTCACATTTTAGAGCATTTTATGAATTCACAAATGATCAAATCTGGCTTAATATAATTGATAATTTGTACAACATATATAAAGAGTTTAGTGCTAAATATTCTCCAAATACAGGACTTGTTTCAGATTTTGTAGTAGACAGCCCTCCGCAGCCAGCACCTGAAAATTTTTTAAATGAATCAGAGTATACGGGTGCACATTATTATAATGCTAGCCGTGTCCCTTTAAGAATCGTGATGGACTATGCAATGTACAGTGAAAAGAGAAGTAAAATCATTTCTGATAAAATTTCAACTTGGATTCGAAATCAAACAAATGATGATCCATCAAATATTGTAGATGGGTATCATCTAAATGGGGCTGTTATTGGTAGTTATGCAACTGCTGTATTTGTTTCCCCGTTTATTGCTGCAAGTATTACGAATAGCATTAATCAAGATTGGGTAAACTGTGGCTGGGATTGGATGAAGAATAAGAAAGAGAGCTACTATAGTGATAGTTATAATTTATTAACGATGCTGTTTATTTCAGGTAATTGGTGGAAGCCAATACCAGGGGATAGGCAAATTTAAACTCTAATAAATTTGGGGATTTACTAATGAAATAATTCGCATTTGGAATTTAAAGCAAGAAAATTTACTCATGTTGTGATTTATACTTTTGTAAAGGGAATGTTGGATTAACAGAGATTTTTTTATGACGAACTTATTTTATTAGAATAGGACATGGGATTATGTAAAAAAGCATAACAAAAACTCCTCTATAAATAAAAGAGGAGTTTTTGTTATGTCATTAACTTACGGATTAATTCACCTAATACTTTAATCCCGTTAGTCATTTGCTCTGGAGAAGCATATCCATATGATAAACGAATATACTGATCTGATTCTTCTTCATAGATACGCCCTGGGTTTAAAAGAATTCCTTTTGACAGTGCCTCTGAAAATAATTTTTTCATCGGAATGCTAGGTACAATCTTTAGCCATATAAAAAATCCGCCAGTAGGAATATCCCACGATGCAACATCTGCACAGTACTTATTTAAAGCCCGTATCATGATTTGTCTTCGTTCTTTTAATTGAATTCTTACGTTTGCAACATGTTCTGCATAAAAACCTTTATGTATCCATTCAGCAGCAACTCTTTGGGATAATGAACTCGATCCATAGTCTGTTTGCATTTTTATATCTGACAATCTATCAATTACAGGTTCTGGTCCAATAATCCATCCAATTCTAAGACCAGGAGTAAGTGTTTTAGAGAGACTACCAACATATAATACATGTCCATGTTTATCTATCGACTTTAAAGGAGCTGGAGGTGGTTCATCAATCCATAATTCGCGATAAATATCATCTTCAATAATAGGTAACTGTTCCTTTTCACATATTTTTAATATTTCTTTTCTTCGCTCTTGAGACATTAATATCCCTGTTGGATTTTGAAAACAAGGGATAGAATATAAAATATTTTTCTTTTGACTATATTTGATTCGGTTTAATAACTCGTTAGGTAAGATACCGTGATGATCCATACATATACCAGCTAGATTTATATTTGCTGATTGAAACACATGAAGTGAATATAAGTAAGAAGGTTGCTCGAGTAAAACGGTTGATTCTCTATGCAAAAGACCAATTGATATTAATTGCAATGCTTGTAACGCACCAGAAACGATTAATATAGAACCGGCTGATGCATGTATTCCAAATGATTTTACGTATTTACTAATTGCTTCACGTAACGGTAAAAACCCTTTTTGTTCTTCGTATCCAAAATAATCTAATTCGTCACTTACACTTTTCATAATGGACTGCATAGTTTCTAGTGGGAAAAGTTGCGGCGCGAGTTCACCTTTACTTAAATGGATAAGCGTTTTATTTGCTTCTGCTTCATTTATGTCTCGTACCAATAACTTACTAGGTTTATGAATACCAGCTTTTACATATTCACTCCAATCAGGCGGGGGATTCGTCGCTAATAATGACCATGTATTATTTGTTACAATTGTTCCTGCTCCAATTTTCCCTTGAATCAATCCATCTGCCATAAGTTCATCTAGTGCAGTTATTACAGTGCTACGATTTACTTGAAATAATTTGGCTAACTGCCGTTGACTAGGGACCTTACTTCCAATAGGCCATTCTCCGTTTTCGATTTTTTCTTTCATATAGTCTACTATCTGCCGATATTTAGGCAGTTTTTTATTAGTTGTCATAAAAAAACTCCCTCGTTCACTTTAAAAATGCCAAGTGGTTGGTTTTTACAATAAATAACTGGTTGAAGACATTGTAACAACTATTAAATATGATGAAAAGAAATAATTGGTAATTTGAAAGTGGTTGGTTTATTAGGGAGGGAAAGATAACATGCAGAATAAAAAATGGGATTTACGCATCATATGTGCTCACGCTTTTACGATTTTAATATGGGGAACCGCTTTTCCGGCAATTCGTATGGGACTCGAATCTTATACACCAGAGCACCTTACTCTACTACGTTTATTAATTGCTTCATTTATACTTCTTTTGTTTTCCTGTATATATAAGTTGCGGCTACCAGATTTAAAGGATCTCCCAGCAATTTTTATATTTGGTGCTTTAGGGTTTACTATTTATCACATTGCATTAAACTACGGTGAAAAAACAGTAAATGCTGGATCTGCAAGTTTAATTGTTTCAGTCACACCTATAGTAACGGCTATTTTTGCTTCTGTTTTTTTGAACGAAAAAATGAAAGTAAATGGCTGGATTGGTGGTGTAATTAGTTTTATAGGAATTGCTTTCATATCATTTAGTCAAGGAGATGCTATTCAATTGAATAGTGGAGGATTATTTATATTATTAGCAGCGATTTCAGAAAGCCTATTTTTCGTTTTCCAAACTTCTTACTTAAAAAAATACGGCTTCTTACCATTTACCATATATACAATTTTATCTAGTACTGTATGTATGCTTATTTTCTTACCGGGAATGTATACAGAAATACTAGCAGCTCCTCTTGAAGTGAATATGAGTGTTTTATATTTAGGTTTATTTCCAACAGTACTCCCATATATCGCATTGGCTTATATCATCTCTCATTCTGGTGCTGCTGAGGCAACAAGTTCTCTATATTTAACACCAGTAACTGCATGTTTTATTGCGTGGTTATGGTTAGGTGAAGTGCCGACAGTTGTTTCGATAATTGGCGGGGGAATTACTATACTTGGGGTTTTAATTGCACATGTATCATTAAAAAAAGAAATGCAAAGTGAAGAGTACCGCAATACAGCAAGGTAGTTTGGTTAGTATTTGCAAGAGATGTAATTGAACTGTTTATTAGATTTCTTATTAGTGGAAGGATTAGCATAATGTTAATCCTTTTTATTTATACAATTCTTACTAGTAACATCCATATAAAATTGTATAGTTTAATTATTTTTTTACATATACATAGTTATCAACTGCTATTTACTATATGAAAGGAGGCATCCTTTGGAAAAAGTATTATTTTTCGGAGACCCAGGTATTGATGACTCGTTTGCCATTATGTTTGGTTTACTGCATCCTGAAATTGAAATTGTCGGTATTGTAACTGGATATGGAAATGTTGAACATATACATGCTGCACATAATGCAGCGTATATTTTACAGTTAGCAAATAGACAAGACATTCCTGTGATTAGCGGTGCAACAAAACCACTTACAGAAGAAATTACTACATATTATCCTGAAATTCATGGACCAGAAGGATTAGGGCCTATTCATGTGCCAGAAAGTGTATTGTCTATCCCGATATACAATTTTGGTAGTATTGCCTCGATTCTTGTAAAGTACGGAAAGGACTTAACAATTGTCGATGTTGGAAGATCTACCTCGTTAGCGATTGCTTTTAATTTATGGAATGATTTAATGCTAAATGTAAAAGGAATATATTTCATGGGTGGTGTCTTTTTAGAAGTAGGGAACGTTACGCCATTAGCAGAGGCAAATGTGTATGGAGATCCTATTGCAAGTAAAATTGTTTTTCAGCAAGCAAATAATTTATTTATATTTCCTTTAAATGTAACAAACAAAGCTGTGTTAACGCCAAATATGTTTGACTATATTCAAGCTAATTCAAAGAATCCATTTCATACGATAATGAAACCAATGTATGATTACTATTTTTCTGCATACCAAAAACTTAATCCATCTATCGAAGGGCCATTGCTTCATGATGTGGTTGCTATAAGTGGATTAGTAAATCCAGGTTTTTTCGAATTTGTAAATCGTACAGTGAATGTAGATACATACGGAGATACGAAAGGACAAACATTTGCTGATTTTCGACCTAGTTCTATATCAGAAGGAGCCAGTATAGCTTTAGAAATAGATGAAGAAAAATTTATTCAAGATTTTATTAAAACGATGCTATAAGTCGATGCCGAAACAGGGATTTATTTCACTACGTTGAATATATAAATACATTCCCTTTATAAAGGAGCTTACAATATTGAATGTCCAGTTAAAGGTTGTTACAAGAGAGAATTGGGAAGATGCTTTAAAGCTACAAGTTAAAGAAAATCAAACGAAATTTGTTCCAGCTGTAGCAGTTTCACTTGCTAAAGTATATATAAAACCAGATGGTGACAATGTGGAGTACATACCATTTGCGATATACGACGGCAATCTAATGGTTGGTTTTATTATGCATGCTGTTATAAGAGAAACAACTGATATGTATTGGATAAATGGATTTATTATTGATCAAAAGCAGCAAGGGAATGGTTATGGAAAAGCGGCGTTACAAGAAAGTATTTACTTAATAAAAAATACATGTAAGGCGTGTAAAGAAATAAAATTAACCGTACATAAAGAGAATCTCTCTGCAAAGAAATTATATGAACATTACGGTTTTCAATCATTGGGACTTGATTATGATGGTGAGCAAGTATATCGTTTGTTCGTTTAAATATTATGAAGTAAAGGTGTGAAAAGAAAGATGCAATTTTCGGAAGTGAAAATCGAAGTATTTATTCCTGAAGAATACATTGAGACATTACGGAATGAACTAAATAAAATTGGTGCTTGTAAAACGGGAAAAAATGACCATTGTCTTTCTTATAGTTCCGTGAAAGGATACTGGAGACCATTAGATGATGCATCACCTTTTAATGGAGAAATAGGCCACATATGCGAAGGGCAAGAATGTAAAATTGAAATAAAGTGTAAACGGGACCTTGTAAAGGATGCCCTTGAAGTGATTAATGAAATTCACCCGTATGAAACACCTATGATTTATATTATCCCAATATTAAATGGCTATTTTAATCAAATATAAAATTAATGACTGGGAGGAATAACAATTGGAAAATAAATTTCATCACATTGTACGAGCTGTAATGTTAAAGGATAATAAATTGTTATTGGCTGAATATATTGGCCATCATTATTTTTTACCAGGTGGTCATGTTGAAGTTGGCGAATCAGCTGAGAATGCATTAATAAGAGAACTAAGAGAAGAACTCGGGATAAACTGTAGCATAAAACAATTTTTAGGAGTAATAGAAAACCAATGGCAAGACCGTGAAGTTCTTCATCATGAAATCAATCACATTTTTGAAGTAGATTCGCAAGAGTTACATATTGATTTCATACCAAAATCTAAAGAATCTCATTTGGCGTTTCACTGGATAGATTATAATCAAGAAGCTTTACATACGTATAAAATCATGCCAGCGCCATCAGTTAAAGAGTTATTAGAAAGAAAATTAAGCGATGAACTACTAAACTGTTGGATTAGCAATTTTTAAGCACCTCTATTAATAGTAAATACGTCCACCGAAAGCAGATTAAGAAAATAGGCTAAAAAACAAGGTACATCACCTAGTGTAAGTTCATATTTTGTTGATGTACGCATTTAGTCTATAGTCTTATTTCTACTTTGTTTGCAAAAATATATAAACTTTAACATTTGGACGGAATTTATTTTTATAAATGGAGGGTTTCGTAATGAATCAGTTTCAACAAGACTTACAATCATTAAACCTTAATGATTATCAATCTGGTAATGTTGTGTATTGGGATCAACTACAACAAAATCAATATCCATACTATTACATTCAAGACGAAGCGCGTCGTTGCGGCGGATGCGGAGGTTGTGGTGGACGCTGTGGTGGATGTGGCGGCGGAAGATGCGGAGGTTGTGGTGGCGGTCGTTGTGTAGGCTGTGCTGGATGTTTCGGTTGTTTTAACTGCTGGAACTGCTGGAACTGGTGGATCATTTAAGTATAGAAAGAAAACTATTTTACTTGAAAGAAAGGTGTGAAAATTATTTTGCACTTTTCTTTCAAATGTAATTGTTATGCGTATTAAGGAGGATTTATTTGTATACTTACGATAAGTTAATTTCTTGGGTAGAAAATATAAAAGAAAAAAATCATAGTTCTGCAACAGCACTTTGTATTATAAAAGATAACAAAATTGTATTAGAGCATTATAGTGGATATCGTTCAAATACATCGACTAATAAAAAAGTGACCGCATCTTCACAGTTCAATGTTGCTTCTGCTAGAAAAAGTTATTTAGGTTTAATGGTAGCATTTGCGCTTAACGAGGGGAAAATAAACTCTATTGATGATGAAGCGATAAAGTATTTTAAAGACTTTGATCCTGTATTACTTGGTAAAACAACGATAAGACATTTAGTAACCCATTCGCACGGTTTAGGAGAAACGAATGACGGAACAATTTTTCGTGAATTTGAACCTGGACAAGCATGGGCGTATAGAGATGTTAATGTAAGAATGATAACACGTCTTATTTATCAGCTATATAGCAAAAGTTTTCCTGAATTATTAAAAGAGCGTGTGTTTACACCTGCTAATTTTCAAGAAACAGGTTGGAGAATTCAGCAAGATGAAAATTTAGTTGAAGTAGTTAATGACCCAAATAAAGACGCAATCAGTGAAATTGGTACGGTAGATGATGGTACTGAAAAAAATCTGTTTGTTTCAGCTAGAGAATTTGCTTATTGGGGCAATCTTCATTTAAATCAAGGTATGATAAACGGTAAACAAATTGTTCCAAAAGAAGTTATAAAAATTGCTACGAGCTTGCAGAGTCCAACATATATAAACAAAGAACTACCACAAAACGGGTTGTTTTGGTTCATTCAAAATGAACCTGCGCTTTCAAGTGAACTTGGTGAACGAGTTCCAAAAGGATCATATCAAATACTAGGAATTACAGGACCGACTTTATTAGTAATACCTGAATATAATGTAGTTGTTGCGAAAATGTATAATAAAAGATATAACTACGGCGGTGATAATTATTTATATTATTTACGTGAATTTAGCAATTTAGTCGCAGATACATTTCGTAACAGTAATAGGGCATAATTACTCCTATAATGAAAAGGAGTGAGAAAAGTGAAAGATAAAATGAATACAAACAAAAAGCAAAACATTAAAGATGTAAAAACAGAACAAAATGCAATTTATAGCGATCCAAAAGACGCAGCTAATATGCAGACGGTACCGCAGCCGAAGGATTTTGATGAAATCGAATATTAATTTTTATCCATCCGACTATATGATGAATGAAAAATACATCTTAAGTCCCATCACATGACAGAAGTATTTTGATATCATATATACATAAGCATTTGAAAATGTCTTATCTTAACAAAGCTTTCTTTAAGTAAATCTGATATAACCTGCAAAAAGACACTTCATTATGGAGTGTCTTTTTGTGTACATGAACTGAATTACCATTTTCCGTACAGTATTTTGCAATTTATGATGGATATACTAACTGTGAAAATTCATGTCATGATTAAAGAAGGGGACAGTTAGTATGAAACAAACTTCTATAAATCCGTTACTAATTGTTCTAGGTACAATCATTGTTCAAATTGGCCTTGGGACAATTTATACATGGAGTTTATTTAATCAACCCCTTGTCAGTAAGTTTGGATGGAACCTCAATGCCGTTGCGATAACTTTCTCCATAACAAGCTTTTCTTTATCATTTTCAACCTTATTTGCAGGAAAGTTGCAGCAAAAGTTAGGACTTCGTAAACTCATCGCTACGGCAGGGATTGTTCTGGGACTTGGGTTAATACTTAGCTCACAAGTTTCTTCCTTACCATTACTATATTTATTAGCTGGTGTCGTTGTTGGTTATGCAGATGGAACTGCCTATATTACATCACTATCTAATTTAATTAAATGGTTTCCAAATCGAAAAGGACTTATTTCTGGCATATCTGTTTCTGCATATGGAATGGGTAGCTTAATCTTTAGATATATAAACGGAAGTCTTATTGATAGTCTTGGTGTATCACAAGCATTTTTATATTGGGGTATCATCGTCTTGCTTTTAGTTTTAATCGGATCGTTCTTCTTACGTGAAGCAATCGTAAGTAACACCGTAACTGAATCCGTACAAAATGACTATACACCTCGTGAAATGATGCGAACGAAACAAGTATATCTCTTGTTTTTTATGTTATTTACATCGTGTATGGGCGGTCTATATTTAATCGGTATGGTAAAAGATATTGGGGTACAGCTCGTTGGACTTAGCGCAGCAACCGCAGCTAATGCAGTTGCAATGATCGCAATCTTTAATACAGTAGGTAGAATCGTACTTGGAACGTTATCAGATAAAATTGGCCGAATGAAAATTGTTTCTGCAACGTTTATAATAATTGGATTGTCAGTCTTTACTTTAAGTTTCATTCCTCTAAATTACGGAATTTATTTCGCTTGTGTAGCAAGTGTTGCCTTTTGCTTTGGTGGTAATATCACAATCTTCCCAGCCATTGTCGGAGATTTCTTTGGATTAAAAAACCATAGTACAAATTATGGGATTGTATATCAAGGTTTCGGATTTGGTGCACTTGCAGGAGCGTTCATCGGAGCGTTACTTGGTGGATTTCAACCGACATTTATTATAATTGGTGTTTTAAGCGTTATTTCCTTTATTATTTCGATATTAATTCGTCCTCCAAAAGCAAAAAAGAAAAAAGAAACACAACATTTATATCGAAAAGTAGCTTAATTCTGGAAAAGAGTCCTCATGATAGGGCTCTTTTTTCAATGTAACGTTAACTTTGCTCCCGTTTTTATTAAAAGACAGGACAATATCATTAAGTGATTGAATAAATAAGTAAAGAGGAGCGTGATAATTAAAATGAAAATAGTACAGCAATGGGTCCAAGAAGATAGTGATTACATAAGAGAAAAAGTAATTGAATATAACCAAAAACATATTGCTGATGAAGAGAAAAAGCCTTCAGAAAAAATTAGTTTTATAGTAAAAAATGAAAAGGAAGAAATTGTAGGCGGAATAACTGCAATTACATTTTGGCACCACGTACATGTAGATTTCCTTTGGGTTTCTGAAGAGCATAGACACGAAGGCTACGGAAGCAAGTTATTAAAACTTATTGAAGAATTTGCAATTGAAAATGAGTGTAGGCTAATCAATTTAGATACTTTTAGCTTTCAAGCACCTGATTTCTATAAAAAGCATGGATATAAAGTGATTGGAGTAAGTGAAGATCATCCGAAAGGACATAATCATTACTATTTAGAAAAACGTTTATAAAGTGTATATAGAATTAACGTTAGTATTTGGAATACAAATTTATCCTTTTGGATTATGCATTTAAAAGAAAATTTAGAGGCAATTCATATTTAGAGGCACTTCTAAAGCAAAAAAGATAGGATTAGAATCGTAGTGATGGGAAACTATTTTTTATAGCGAATATATTTAAAATAGGAATCTAAATGTGGACATTCAAATAAAGGGGGAAATTCTTATGAATTCATTTGTGAATGACAAGTTTTATGAAATAAGAAAAAATCTATTCGAGGAAATTACGATGTTGAACGATGCGCAATTCAACAATAATCCAGGTAAGAATAAATGGAGTATAGCACAAGTATGTCATCACTTAGTTTTATTGGATAAAGTGGTTATAAAGGTTATTTCATCTGGCTTAAAAAAGATTGATAGTACCCTAAAAGAACGTCGAGAAATTCACTCTATATTACAAGATAGAGCGATAAAATTTGCAGCTCCAGAAATGATTGAACCCAGTTTAGAACGATTTGAAGTGCAGCAAATGGTCAATTTGTTAAACGAATCGAGAAAAGAATTAATGCGTTTCCTAAGTACAATAGAAGATGAATCTATATTAACGAAAAAATCAGTGATGCATCCAGCTCTTGGAGAATTACTTCTTGATCAGTGGATAGAACTGATCTATTTGCATGAACAGCGTCATATAGAACAAATCAAAGAGATAAAACTACTTTGTGAAATTGGGAAGTAAAAAATCTTTGGCTATTAACAAAAAATACGGGTCTCATATGTATACTTTTAAAATTGATCTAAAGAAACGTTAATTTGGAATCCGTTTGTTATATAAGTTTAACCTCGTCTCAAAATGAGAGCGAGGTTTTATTAATTTTGGAGCTACTCTGGGATTTTCATTTAGTATTACTTAGGGAACTTACTATTAAACCGAGTTAATGATAGAATGATAAACAGACAGAAAATTCCTTTTATTAAAAACAGAGGAGGTACGTATGAAAAAAGTAAATGTTACATATGCACTTTTATACGATAAAACAAACGGAAAAATCTTAATGGTAAAAAACAAAGGGAAGAATGGTTCATATTACACGCTACCAGGTGGCGCAGTTAAACTGGGAGAAACGTTAGAAGAGGCAGTAATTCGGGAAGTGAAAGAAGAAACCGGACTCCATATAACTGTAAACGGCATTTGTTACATTAGCGAAGCTTTTTTCGAAGAGAGAGGACACCATGCAATTTTCTTTAATTTTTTAGGTGAAATAATTGACGGGGAGACAAATATAACAAGGCCAAAAGAAATTGAAGAGATTACTTGGATGGAATTACATAGAGCAGCACCACATTTACGTATACCAGAACACTTATTAAATATATTACAAAGGAAAGAAACAGTACCTTACTTTTTTAACGGAACAATCGTTCATCAATCTTCATAACATTATCATTTCATGTAAGGCGGGGGAAGAATGGAATTTATCGTAAATCATAAATGTTTAACTCAAGCACTTTCAGAAGTAAGTAAAGCTGTATCTACTAAAGCTATAATACCTATATTATCTGGTATAAAAATAACTGCAGATCAATCTGGAATTACTTTAATCGCAAGTAATTCAAATATTTTTATTGAAAAGTTCATCCCTAGTTCCAACGAAGACGACCAAATTACAACTATAGTAAAAGCAGGAACTATTGTAGTACCTGCAAAATATTTCATTGAAATTATAAAGAAAATGCCAAGTGATGTATCAATAAAAAGTACGAATGAGCAAATCATTACGATACAATCAGAAGAAATTACATTAAACTTAAATGGACTTCCAGCATATGAGTTTCCGAATATATCACTTATAGACGGTCATACAAAAATACAAGTGGAAACAGAACGATTAATTGAAGTATTTAAACAAACTGTCTTTGCAGTAGCTAAAAATGAATCAAGACCGGTTCTTACTGGTGTTCATTTAGAGTTAGATCATAATAAATTAATTTGCGTAGCAACTGATTCACATAGACTTGCTATACGCGAAACGATTATATCTACAGATGTGAAAGCAAGTTGTATTGTACCAAGTGCAACTATTAGTGAACTTTTAAAATTAATGAGCAGTAATTCAGAATTCGTATACATCTATCTTTCAGAAAGTCACATTATTTTTACATTCGGCACAACTACTTTATATTCAAGACTAATTGAAGGGAAATATCCTAATATATCTAGTTTAATTCCAAATGATTTTCAGACAGTCATTAGCATAAATAGAAAAAAGATTTTACAAGGTGTAGATCGATCAAACTTATTAGCAAGTGAATGGGCAAATAACAATGTCAACTTAGAAATCATAGACGCATCCACATTGAAAATTTCTTCTAACGCTTCTCAGATTGGTAAAATATCCGAGACGCAACAGATAGATGCGATTCAAGGTGAAAAACAATTAAATATATCTTTTGATGGGCGATTTATGATAGATGCTTTAAAGGCGATAAAAGAAGAAACGGTTACTTTAAGTTTCAGTGGTTCTATGAGACCAATATTAATTGAAGCAGGGACGCAATCTGCAGCAGTACATCTTATATCACCAGTAAGAGCTAATTAAAAACGTAGGAAGGAATCACATTATGTACAATCATACTTTATGTTTTATAAAAAGAAATGAAGAGATACTCATGTTAAATAGAGAATATGACCCTGTAAAAGGATTGTGGAATGGAGTAGGAGGAAAGATTGAAAAGGGAGAAACACCTTTAGAAAATGCAATTCGTGAAATAAAAGAAGAGACTAATATAGAAGTTACGTATGACCACATTCAATTTAAAGGTATTATTAAATGGGAGGACTCTTCATATTCTGGCGGCATGTATGTTTATCTAATAGAGCTACTGAATGAATTTACATATCACACTCCAAAAAAGGTCTCAGAAGGAATTCTAGACTGGAAAGAGATTTCTTGGATTCTAAGTGACTATAATTACGGCGTAGGAGAGATGATACCTAATTTTTTACCGGAATTACTCCACAATGAATTAATATTAGAGCACAATTTTGTTTTATCTAATCATAAATTAATAGATTATAGGAATGCAGAATTGATTAAGCAGGATAGTTCTATAGATAATATAATTCGATTGTAAAAAGCAGGAATGCACCTCTGTACAAACAAGTAGAATACAGAAAAAGAGCGAATCACTTATAAGAAGGTTCGCTCTTTTTTATTTATAATTAAATTTCTCTCCACCATACTAATGAAGGATAGTCTGTAGATTTTATCGCAATAGATTCGCCAATTTGAGGCGTTGTAATTTTAACTCCTAAACGGTTAGCTTCTTTCGTAACACGTTCTATAGGGTCATTCCATTCGTGTAATGCTAATGTAAAAGCACCCCAATGAATCGGAAGAAGTAATTCTCCTTTTACATCAATATGTGCTTGTACCGTCTCTTCTGGCAACATATGAATAGCAGACCATCTCGGATCATATTGTCCGCATTCCATCAATGTAAGATCGAATGGACCGTATTTATCACCAATTTCCTTAAAGTGGGGAGCATATCCGCTATCACCACTAAAGAAAACTTTAGTCTCTTGCCCAAGAATAAGCCATGAACACCATAAAGAACAATCTCTATCTGTCATACTTCGTCCTGAGAAATGCCTTGCAGGTGCACAAACTAATTTTATATTATCAAACGTAATTTCGTCCCACCAATTATGCTCACTAATTTTACTAGGTGAAACGCCCCATTTCATTAAATATTGCGCAACTCCAGTTGGAACATAAAAATGATTTGCACGATCCTTCAACAGCATAATACTCTTGTAATTCAAATGGTCATAGTGATTATGAGAAATGATAATCGCATCAATTTCTTGAAGATCTTCACGTTCTAAAGAAAAAACACCACTATAACGTTTACTAGTAAACACAGGAAATGGGGAAGATATATCTCCAAACATCGGATCTAATAACAATTTTTTACCTTCTATTTTCAAAAGGGAAGCAGAGTGCCCAAACCATGTCACATTCTCTAAAGACTCATTATTTTTATCTGATAAAAGAATAGGTAAATTCTTTAAAGGACGCAGCTTTGATTTCATTTTTAAGTAATCAGTCATTAAACCGATAATATCTTTCGGTTTAAAACTTACATCAGTATGAATTTGATTTATGTATTTCTTTTTCATTCGTTCTCCTTTTTACGTTTAACAATATACGTATGTTGTTATTGTATCTAATTGTAGTGTAGACGAAATTATCTTGCCTTTCATCTTATATGCAGTACATTTCATAAATTTGTCAAATTCATTATTCTTATATATAAAATGAAAATCATATAGCAGCAGAGGAAACTAATATGAAGTAAATGTAAATTGTTGTGATTTAGTAAATTCATTCTTATACGCAACAAAGAACATACGTTTCGTTATATGTTATAGAAGTAAATAGATCTCTAAATAATAAAAGGAAGGAGAAGTTGTAAATGCAAACAGAAAGAAACAAGAAATCAAAATGTAAACTATCAAAATCTGAAATAACACAGCTATATACAGAAGGGAAGAGTACCTCAGAAATAGCTACGCTTGCTAATGTGTCTGCTAGGTATATTCGTATGGTTTTAACAGACAATAACGTTCCAAGGCGCGCTATAGGGAGTTGGAAGAGAAAGTATGACATAACAGAAGATTATTTTAAAATGTGGTCAAATAACATGGCTTATATATTAGGGTTTATAGCAGCAGATGGTGTTATACAGAAAGAAAATCAATGTGTCAGTATATCTCAAAAAGAAAATTACATTTTAGAAGATATAAAACAAGAACTAAACACCAATCAGCCATTATATCAAAATAAAAAAACAGGCGTATATATGCTAAACATAAATAGCAAAACAATAAAAGACGACCTTATGAACATTCACGGAATTAAGCCGTGTAAATCTTTTAACATTGAATTTCCATTTGTACCAGAAGAATATTTACATCATTTTGTTCGTGGATATTTTGATGGGGATGGTTACGTCAAGTATGAAAATTATATAGTAAGCTTTGTAGGAGGATCATATAGATTTATGGATTCTTTACATCAAATTCTTCAAAATCACAATTTACGAGCCGATTTACTAAATCAAACCAAACATTATCGCGTTATTTTATCTGGAAGAAAATCAATACAACTATTTTCAAATTGGATTTATAAAGACAAAGATATTTATTTGCATAGAAAATATGAAGTATTTCAGAAAGAAAGTCTGAGTTTAGACCAATTACAAGATCGAAAACTAAAACAAACTCAAACTGCCGTTAAACAAAGAAAACAAAATTTCCTTAAAGAATACATGAAAGATAAATGTATTACTTCAGCTTGTTCAAATTTAGAAATAAGCGAATCAACTTTTAAACGTTGGTTAACAAATGATAAGCAATTTAAAAGAGAGTATGAAAAGATTAATTTGACAAGTTCCACTAGCGATAACTAAATATAAAACTTTAGAAAACCTTAGTATAGGTATGAAGATAGCTATACTAAGGTTTTTAATTTGAAATCATTAAAGGATTCTTATTTTTGCTTATGGAACATAGTAAATACATAGATTTTACAATTAAATTACTAAAAAAGGAGGGATTTTAAAATGCTCGCTAATTATACTTCAGAGGAAATACTTCAAACATCTTATGAGGCAAAAATGATTTCATCAGGTAACAATTATCCAACTATAAAGATAAGTGGGACAAACCTTCAATACTTACTTGTCATGTTTCATCTTGGAATTGAGTCAAAGACAATAAAAACGAAACTAAATTGGACGAACGAAGAATTCGAAAAACAATTACATGCATTAGAACTAGAAGGTTTGTTGAAAAAGATAGGAGAGAGCTACTATCCAACGTGTATGATTATAACAGTTAATGAAGGAAAAGAGTTGTACAACCTATGTGAACCTTTAATTAAACCAACACTTAAAATCATTGAAAATTATTCAAATCAAATTGATGTTATTTCTAAAAGAATAGAGACGCTTAATCATTTATGTAAAGAATCTTATAGTCTTTTACTATATAGTGGAGTGTTATTAGATTTTGGACAAATAAATAACATTGAAGGAAACTATTTAAAAAAGAAGCGACCTTTAAGAAATAAGAAACGATATTATTATGCAATTCAAGAACAAGAACGAACAGATATAGAGGCTTTCGGGATGTATGGTAATACGTATTTAGATTTAGAAGAAGTTCAAATTGGTCTTTATGGAAATTCTCGATATTCAACATTAAATTTAATTACAGCAGATAACGAAACATTTGAAGAATATTTTCAAAACACTAATATTGATATTAATTATAAGAAAAAGCAATTAGTAAAAGGTTTCGTAGCAGCAGATAGACAAATAGATTTACATTTAAATATAGTTTACGAAAAATTAGGTTTATATCAAAATTCACAACCTGTTATCCCTGTATTTAAATCAACAGACTTATCTATACTTAACGAAATTGCGAACACAATCAGTAAAGATTTAGTCTTATTGTTTAAAGAAAACGATAAACCTTTAAAAGAATATTTTGTAAGCAGCAGATACTCAAAAGAAATAACTTATGAAGAGTTTTTTATCTGGTGGTATCACTTTTTCTATACAAAAGTAACTGAAGAATTAATAAAACAAGGTGTAATTAGAATCAGTTCTCATAAGAACCAGACATATATAATTTATTAAATTTGACCTTCATATAAGTAACAGGAGTGTATGTATATGACTGTTGTATGCTTAATTAGACATGGTGAAACTGAATGGAATGCTATTGGAAAGCTTCAAGGCCGTGAGAACATTGATCTAAATAAAACCGGTAAGCAACAAGCCGAAAAATGCGGTTTGTATTTGCGCGAAAACCGATGGGATGTAATTATTTGTAGTCCTTTATCAAGAGCAAAACAAACAGCTGAAATCATAAATCAGTACATGTTAAAACCAGTTGAAATCATTGAAATGGAAAATTTTATAGAACGTGATTATGGTATGGCTTCAGGATTAACGACAGAAGACCGGGTGAAAATGTTTCCAAATCGTAATTATACAAATCAAGAACCGAGAGAACTATTAAAAACAAGAATTATAACCGGTTTAAATATAATTTTGAAAAAACATGCAAATAGTAATGTTATTTTAGTTACTCATAGTGCCGTCATAAATACAATTCTAGCTTTAATATCAAATAATGAAATTGGATCAGGAAAAACAAAACTTTTTACTGCCTGTATAAGTAGCATCTATTATAATCAAGAACAATGGAAAATACATAAATATAACAAAATTGATCATTTACAAACAGATAATCTATAAAATATATAGAAAGTACGATATAAAAGGAGAGAAGAATCTCGCAAAAGAAATTTATCAATCCAGAAACGATGCCACCAACTTTTGGATACTCACATATAGTCGAAGTTAGTAACGCGAAACGAACAATTTACATATCTGGACAAGTAGCGATTAATGCTGATGGTCAAATAGTTGGCGTTGGCGATTTAGCTACGCAAACGCGACAAGTATTCGAAAACCTCAAAAGTGCATTAGAAACTTCGGAATTAAAATTTAATGATGTAGTAAAATTAACATTTTTCTTAACAGATATTTCTCAAATGGCCATTGTTAGAGATATACGAGATCAATACATTGATACTAAAAATCCACCAGCAAGTTCAGCTGTAGAAGTTAGTAAGTTAATTAACGATAACTTATTAATTGAAATCGAAGCAATTGCTGTAGCAAACTAATTATAAAAACTTATTATGAATCATATCCATGCAATTCATTTAAAATGAATTGCATTTTTTATTGTCTTAAATATGATTTATTTCTGGAGACATCATCAACAACTCATAAAACAACAACAAATAAGCACACAATCGATCACACAGAATAAATCCAATGAAAAGGGGAGCCTAACAACACAAACTAACATTTAATAAGTTTATTATTTTTAGTTAGTTAACATAATATATATTATAGGCAGTTATAGAAACAAAGTGATATCAGGTATCAAAAACCAAGTAAACTATACTTAATGAGACGAAACAGAGATTTTTAGTGAGATTCACATAAAATCTTATCTAAACGAATTTCTACAGTTTTTATCGTTTTTTTTGTTATAAATCCATCACAGCAAATCTTAATCAATAATCGTTTAAGGTTTAACGATACAAAAATATTTTTGATCGGCAAGAAATTTTTATACAGAAAAATTATTTCTATACAAAATATAAATTATTAAATTCATTTTATGTTTTACTTAATGAATTTATTGCTATTTACACACATTTGATAACGTTACTTTATTTGTAGTTATTTATGTTTTTTACGCTTGACTTTCATTACATACATTGTTCTTTATTCTAGTTAACATAACGTTTATTTTTAACATAAAAAAATCTCCCTTACCTTCAGGAAGATTTTTTAACTTGCTAGTATTTCATTTCTATATTTTTAATAACAATCCCAATTGTAAATAACATTGGAAAAATCTAGATTTAATAAATCGTCTTTATTTATAAAGAAATTAGCAACACCAGAATCTCCCCACATAATATTTAATGAATCGTCTGTATCGATTTGTAGCAATAATACATCATGTTGCTGGTATTTTTCTTCCCATTCTCTCGGATCTGTCTGTGTGAAAAATGGATAACCACCAATTTTATGCCCTTGATCTTTACATAAATCATCATACAGTTCGCCTAATTCTGTATTATTTTCTTCATCAACAATTTCTTCCCAATCAATTTCCTCACTAAACATCTTTTCAAATCGATAATCCCTTGGTGTTACTGGTTGATAACCTAATTCGAAATTTAATTTTGCTGCTTCGGGTATGATAAAGTCCTCTAATTCTAATGTGTTTAAATAACTAAAATCAGTAATAACATTATTTAAATCTTCTATAATTGTAGAATGATAAATAATTCGAAAGTCTTTTTGGGTTGTTGGATGGTCAAAATCTGCTCCGTAAAGCTCGTCATCAGCACTTACGAAAAATTGTAACATTCCCTTTTGAGGCATATATTCAACATGCGGCATTTCTTTAAAGTTTAGCTGCGCAAGTAACATCATAGGTTGTCCGTTTGAATCTTTAGGATGCTCTTGATCTATAGGTAAATACGGATAACCACCAAACTTACTCTCAAAAAGCGTTGTCTCTGCTAATGTTCCAGACACGTTTATATACGGTTGCACACTTCCTTCTAAAATACTACGATACTGCTCTAGTTCTTTCGGAATGTGAAGTTGATACGTATTCTTCATTACATTTGCCTCCCTTTAATAATGAATTGAAAATGCCTTGTTTAATTATATAGCAAGAGATAGTTTCATTGAAAATTGTTAAAAGTCCGTTTTCACCCTTGTTTTTTGCGCACTTGGTGGACAAAGTAAGTTATGTTCTAAAACCTTTTTATTAATAGTCCGAATTAAATCCGCTGCTTCTGCAGTATTTGTATTTTCTTTTAGCCTTTCTTTTAAATCATCAATTTCCTTTGAAAGCTCAATCCACCTAGGTAAAACATGATTATTCTTTAACGTTCTATACAGTTGCTTTTCAGGATTGTACGAAAGGTCTTTATCTAGATTTAGAGGCTTCCCTTTACCAGGCATATTATCAAAAGACCCTTTCTTTTCTGCTTCTTTAACGATAGAACTAATATGATCCTCATACGTAAAGGACCAAACTTTCTCATCTTTTACTAAAATCTCTTGTTTTTTTAGTTTTTTATCTAGTTCTTCTTGATTCATAGATTCTCTCTCCTTTTTATTTTTATAGTGTGTTTTTTGTAAGTTTTAAAGCTTTCAACCCGTCAAATAACTTTTCTCGCCACCAAATGCCGTCATGACCGCCTTGGAACTCTTCATAAGTAATTTGGTATCGTTTTCTTTTAAAGCTTTATATAGGCGTCTATTAGCTGTTAAAAGAGGTTCGTTTTCAATCTCTCCAGCTGCTATATAAAAATGAGGTTGAGTTGCATTTGGACCAATAGTTGAAATTTGATTTTCAATCGAAGGAATTTTATTTTCATGACCATCTTTTTTCCAATGAATGGATCCAGACATTGACAACACGTTTCCGAAAATGTGTGGATTTTGAAGCGCTGCATAACAAGCTGCTAAGCCACCAAGACTGAACCCAGCAATTGTTGTATGTTTCGCTTCTTGATGCACACGATACTTCGCCTGAATCCATGGAAGTAATTCCTCTGTTAAAAATGTATTCATTTTATCGTTATAAGTTAGCTCTTCTAGCCGATCAACAGGATCTATTGCAACAGCAATACAAGATGGGATTTCTTTTTCGTGAATTAAATAATTGAGTGTTCTTGCGATTGAAAAGTCATTAATGAATGAATTCCCATCAAATACAATGAGAAGTTCTTGAAGGTGTGAAATGTGAGAATAATCATGAGGCGTATAAACATGAATTTTACGTGTATTATTTAAATTTAAATTATGAAAAGAATATGTTTCAATTTTGCCAGGTGGATAATGGTTTGAAGGAAAACGACTGCTATACTGCACTTCCATGCCTATGTTTAACACAGACGCTTTATGGGCGCCTTCTCCAAATGTATTTCTATTAAATTGGTCTAGTTCGTACTGTTCACTACGCTTTATCCAATCATTTTCGAAAACATCGTTTACTGAAAAATAGTACGTTGAAATAAAACTCTTATCCGTCCTAAACGTCGCATACCAAATATCTGTCTGTAACAATCGTTTTAATTGATTTACAGACAGATCCCAACCAGGAAAACTACCGAATACATAAACGTTTTCAGTTTTTCGATCCCCTAACCAAATATACGTTATATGCCTATACTTATTATCTAGAGGACATTGTTCTATTAGTGGCGTATGATTCGACTTTATTTCATGCAAAAAAGTATAAAAAGCTTTCTCGTTTCCATTCTTTAATTGATTATTAAGCTCCTCTAACTTAGGACTAATTATTGAAGTCACCCATCTTCCTCCTTTGTATTTCTTTTCACTAGATTGCTTTTATAAAATTTAGGATTAGGATGTTATGTATTTAGATGAGTTATTTATTAGAAAGTTTATCAATTGCTTGAATAGAAAGTTCCAATGCTTTTATCCGTCTTGTTAAAAGTGTTCTTTGAGGACTTCCAGCTTTAGACTTATCATAGGCCCTCTCTATTGATGGAAGTAAACCAGCAAGGACATTACGAGCTTCTTCTAACTCTTCTTGACTATACTGGTGACTTTCTTGATTCCAAACGTTTTCTAGTACTGCTAACCCTACACAAACGGCTTTAAGTCGTTTTTTTACTAATGTAGTATTGGCACCTTTTTCAGTCATCTGTAATAGTGCGTTTTCAAGTTTACGAATTGTTGATTGTAAAGATTTTATTGATTCCAATTTATCTATATTTGATACGTTATCCATTTTAATGTTGTCCCTTCTAGTTTTGTTATTGATAAAATAAGCACTTAATTTTACTCGAAATATTTTAACATAAATAACAAACTTTATTTGAGTTGGACAATGCATTAACGGAATACAATCGTTAAATGTCTCTCTCCTCCCTTACATCATTCTATAAGTACTTCTTTCTGCACATTAAAATCCCTATATAAACAAGTTATAAATATTGTCTTTTTTATGAACAAAAAACGCACAAGCAGAATAACTTGTACGTTTTGATTTTTATTCAGTAAGATAATATAGTAATAGTCTTCGGGTCTTCTCACAATTCATGAAATCTCTATACAAAACGGGATACTTTACAATTTCTGATTCTATAGAACGATATTGTGGAAACCATTCAAAAAACGATTTCCTTAGCCACTTTATTTGCTGATACGTAATGTTCTGTTCGTCTCCATTTAGTACAGAACTTAAAGTGCCTGCTGTATGCATCCAATAATGATTAAAATCAGCATTTATATAGTCATCTTCGGTAAATTTACTTTTTAAATCTCGCTGCAATTTTCCTATAGCACGATACGGGAACGGTTTATGCAATGCACTATGCATTTTCTGTAATTCATTAAAAATAATCTTTTTACCTAATAGCAACTTTCCATCCCTTTATTACTCTATCCAACTTAATAATTTTTCATAATGATATTGAGCATCTGTATAGCCGAGATTATATAAATTAACGAGTTTTTCTTTATTTCTTTCTATTCCGCTTATAGGAAGCTGTACGCTAGGCTGAATGACATAAAAGTTGTTTTTTTGTTCTTTATGATTCATATAAGATATCGTCCCATTATAAAAACGATAATGTTCTACTAAAGATTCTGCGATATTCGGGTATTTTCTATATAACATTTTAGCCAGACCTGAAAATTTGTTACGCTGCTTCTCATATCCTTCTGGCTTTGTCATAATCACAACGTTCTTTTGATAACCATCAGTTTGCGCTTTTAGAACCGGTATAGGATCTATAATCCCTCCATCTAGTAATTTTCGATTATCATAATCTACAGCAGGTGCTATAAACGGGACAGAGCTTGATGCACGAATGATTTTTAAAATATCATTTCCATGTTCTGTTTTATTGTAATAAACTGCTTTTCCTGAATCACAATCAGTCGTTCCTATGACAAACTGTTCACTTGAGTTTAAGAAAGTTTGAAAATCAAATGGAACAATATGATTAGGCACCTCATCAAATAAAAAGTCCATTCCAAATAATTCACGTTTTCGGATCAAATTTCGATAAGATATATATCGGTGATCTGATACTAGCTCTGTATTTACTTTTTTATTTCTTCCTTGTTGGCGTGATAAATAAGTGGCTCCCATACAGGCTCCAGCGGATACGCCGACTACATAAGGAAAGTATAAGTTCTTTTCCATAAAATATTCGAGTACTCCCGCAGTATATAACCCTTTCATTCCTCCGCCCTCTAATACTAAACCGATATTTTTCATGCTATATCCCTCTGCTTCTTTTTTCTTACTTACATATTAGCACAAGATTTTAAGATGAGGTTATAAAAACACTTGCAACTATAACCAGAAACTACTAAAGCAATGACATAATTTCTTAGTAAATAACATGGTACAATATAAGTAACACTATCCATAAATAATGGAGGAGGAATTTTATATGGGTTTATTTAGCGGTATTTTAGGAAATGCATCAAATGCGAGTACAGAAAGTGTAGAACGTGATTTAGAAAAGATTATGCTAGACGATGAGAAAGTTGAGCATGCTTATAAATTAATTCGTGATTTAATCGTATTTACAAACCGTCGTCTTATTTTAGTAGATAAACAAGGGATATCTGGTAAAAAAACAGAGTATCATTCAATTCCTTATAAAAGCATTACACAATTTAGCATTGAAACAGCTGGGCATTTCGATTTAGATGCTGAGCTAAAAATTTGGGTATCTAGTTTGAGTACGCCAATTACGAAAGAATTTAAAGGTGACGATAGTGTTTTAAGCATTCAAAAAGCGTTAGTAACATATACGACAAAATAACGTCTTTTTGTATGTTTATTCACATCTGAAATTACTAACCCGAGTATTTTGGAAGAATATGCATTGAATTTGTATATTTAATCTTAAATAACATAAAAAGGTAAAGCGTATTTTAAATGCTTTACCTTTCTTTTTTGTAATAAATAAGTGTAGTTTTATCATTTAATTTCTTTATTATTTCCGTTCTTTTATACCCCATCTTTTCGTATAGAAAACAATTTCTTTCTTCTTCTAAAATCGTAGCAAGTTCAAAACTCCGTACTTCTGGAAACATCTTTTCAATTAGAATAAGTACCTTCTGAGCGATTCCTTTCCCTTGATAGTTTGGATGAATGAACATTGGACTAATCCAAAATTTATATGGTATTTCTTTTTGAGATATACATATCGCTCCAACAAGATTAGAATCTATTATGATCTTATAATAGTTACTGCTGGGATTATTTATCCTTAAAATAGTTTTTTCAATGAATTCATTTGCTGGATTTGTATTATAGTCTTTATATTTATTTAATAAAGGGTTAAATGAGTCTTTTTGCATTTGAAATAAAACTGCTGCATCATTTTCTATCGCCTTCTTTAAACTAATCTCCATGTTACCAATTTAGTCGTTTTCTTAATGAAGTTATATGAGCAGTATGATGACGTCCGTGCCATGCATATAGTCCAATTGCAGCAGCAAGTTTTGTTTCACCGGTATCTGGATGGTTAAATGTCTTTTCTAAATCTTCCAGTTCTAGAGAATATAAAAGGTTAACCCATCTTTTATGTAATGAATCTAACATTACTAGTGAAACATCTACTGGTAATTTAGAATCAGGTAGTTCTGCCCACTTCTCTTCTTTATATGGTTTAATCGTTGGATTCTTTTCTGTTAGTGCTAATTTAAAACGTATGTAGCTGTTCATATGGCTATCAACAACGTGATGTACAACTTGACGTACTGTCCATCCACCAACTCGATACGGTGTGTCTAACTGCTTCTGATCTAAATCTTTGATTGCCTTTGTTAGTTCATCAGGTAAATCTTCAATTTCTTGAATCCATGTATCAATCATTTCTTCAGTTATAGGACGTTTGTAAGTAAATTGGCCAATTGGATAACGTAAATCATTCATGAATAAGTCCCCCTTATTATAAGCGCGAAGTATTTCTCCATATATAATGTACAAACTTCACATGTTCCCCGTTTAATTCTACAGAATTTGTATCTGCTTCGTTTTACAATTTGTGATGCGAGATTATTAGTAGTTGTTTTAGCAAGAACTTCATTAATTTCATTATTTTTCGCTACTTTTAACACTAATTGTACAGCTGCTGTTGCAACTCCTTTTTTAGTAAACTTTTCTCCGACTCGATACCCTAACGAGCTACTTCGAGTTTCCGTATCTATATTTACTAAATTTATTCGTCCTACAATTTCTTTTTCTTCATTACGAATTAAATAGAAATAAGAATCTCCATCCGCTTGTTCTATTAATAAATCATCTAGTAGTTTTTGAAAATATTCAAAATCAAAATATTGCGAGCCACGATTTGGTACCATTGTTTCAAAAAAAGATTTATTCGTAAGTTCAAACGTAAATAAATCTTTCGCATCGTGTTTCTTTAATTGTTCTATATATATTTTCATCTCGCTTACCCCTTCTATATCTACTAACTGTTATATATTCTTTTTTAATCAACTATTTTCCTTCTATTTCTTTCGCTTCAGTAACACAGCAAGTAGCACTTTTGGATGAAATAGGTGCAATGGACTACGAATTAAATTCATTACTCTTACCAATCGAATGTAAACGTCAGAATCAGTTGCAGATAGTTGATATATTTGTTTCGTATACCATAGCTGAAATTTTTGCTTTATCGTTAATTCTCTTTTTAGCTGAGGATGACGTGATATTTCCGTTGTAGTCATTTCCCACGGCGTTTGTATGATATGAGCGGTCCTTTTATAAAACTGCTGTGTAAATGCTTTGCTTTTGTCTTCTTTGCAAAAGTAACTGTAATTGGTGAGCCTCCATAGCAGCAACTGAAACACCTTGCCCGAAAACAGGATCGAAACGACAATGTGCATCCCCAACTACTAACAGTCTTTCGGGTAGATCATTCACTAAATCAAATCGCCGACGTACTTGATAAGGAATTTTGTACGTTTTGATATCTGAAATGGCTTCTGCTTTATTTAGAAAATCTGTAACATTAGAGATTGATAGGTTTTCAGCGAAATTATAAAAATCTTCATCAGTTTGTGGTGCTTTCTCATTTGCGTACCCGCTGAAAGTAATAAAATAACGATGATCCTCGATTGTTTGAATAAGAACACCATACGGATTGTCAGGGAAACTTGGAGACATTAGCATATTACAACAGTCAAATTTCTCATTTTCTTTGAGTTTAAACAGTCTAGTTGCGTAAAATAAATCAATACGCACTTTCTCTTCTTGCACTTCGATATTGTGTTCGCCTAACCAAGCTATACTTTTTGAACCAAATCCACTCGCATCAACGACAATATCTGCTTGGATTTCTTCCTGCGAGCTAGTTTCTATACATTTAGCTTTTACTCCACATACTTTGTTTAGATTTCTATCTACTAATAACCCTTCAACCGATGTTCTATATTTAGTCGTAACATTGGAAATACCATCAATTCGTTTTTGGATATGCCATTCAAGCAAAAACCTACTTTGTTGGATCATATGTACTTTTCCTATGAATTGCTGTTTCCATAAACGAAATTGGTGCCATTTTATATCACGAGTAAAATTATTTACGATACTACCGGCTTCAATTAGTTCATTAGTGATAGCAGGAAACAATTCCTCAATTGCTTTTTCTCCACCCTTTAATAACACATGGGGATGACTACTTTGCGGAACTCTTTTTCTCGAAGCTTTTCCATCCCATCTTTCACCAGCTTCTATAATGATTACTTCTTTAAAAGTAGTTGATAATGCTTTTGCTGCGAGTTTCCCTGCGATACTTCCGCCAATCACAATAGCCTTATTAAACATATTTTCCTCCTTAATGAAAAAAGATCCTGCCTTGTATGAATGAAACAGGATCTAAACGAATAGTTAATACATTAAAACACGTTAGTATATTGCAACGTTAAAATTAAAATACCTAATCCCCATACGTAGTACGCGAATACTTTTAAAGAGTGACGTTTTAAGTATTGAATCATCCATGAAACAGCTATGTAACCGAAAAATGCTGCTGATAACGTTCCGACGATTAAAGATGTACTGGAAATAGATTCTGCTTTCCCTTGATAAACATCTGCTAATTGCAAAATGATAGCTCCGACAATGGCTGGAGTTGATAACAAGAAAGAAAAGTAAGCAGCAGTTTCACGGTCTAACTTCCTCCATAATGCAGCGACGATTGTCATTCCAGAACGAGAAATTGCCGGGAAAATAGCAGCTGCTTGAAAAGAACCGATAATTAATGCATCTTTATATGTAATGTCATCCATTTTTTTACGACCATTTTTTTGTTTATCGGCCATATATAGAAATAAACCTGTCACTAAAAACTCCCAACCAATCGTAATACCTGTTTTAGAAATATCTTCAAAGAAGTCTTTAAATAACAATCCAATTACAACTGCGGGTATCGTTCCGACAATAAGTAATAGCATTAGTTTTGAAAATGGATTTTTAATTAAATATATAAATTCTTTTTTGTAATAAATAAACACCGCAAGCAAAGTCCCAATATGCAGCATCGTATCTAAAAACAATCCGGCTTCATCTAATTGAAACAAATGTCTTCCTAAATAAAGATGACCTGTACTACTTATCGGTAAAAATTCTGTTAAACCTTGTATGATCCCTAATATAAAAGCTTCTAACCAATTCATGATAGTCCCCTTTCTCGTTTGCTTGTACCAATATATGAAGGTTAAATTTTCGATATGAAAAAAACTATATTTCTCTATGAATTTACTTTCATTTTATGGATATATATGTAAAAAGAGGTCAGGAGGGTTACTATGTGGCAACATACGAAATTCGGCAATGTATTACTTTGGATAGGACCAATCTTTGTGTTTGTGGGGTTATGTATGACAAATGTTATTTCAGATATTCCTTTTTTTGAAGGGAAACATAAAACGCTTGGAATTATAATTTTATTTATAGGGCTTTTCTGTTTAATTGCTGCTAATCATTTTAAAAAAGGAGAAAGAAATGAAGAATGAAACAATAAAAAAACAATCCTAGTATATGTGCTAGGATTGTTTTTTGTTACTTATTTATAAAACACTTTATCAACGTTATATTTTGCTTTATATTCATTAATAATGTATGTTTCATAAATTTCTCTTTCTGTTGGATCTTCTACGATACATGCATCAATGCGGTATACTTCATCACGGTGATTTTTAATTGGTGAAACATTGTCTTCAAAATGCTTCTTAATACGTTGTCTAATTTTACGGGCTTTACCTACGAAAAGAAGTTCGTCATTAATATTGTAAAACATAAAAATGCCGCCTTTATCTCTAGGGAACAAGTGGAAATCGATAAAACCATTAATTGGAGTGATTATTGGCTCGTCTCCTTTAAAAACTTGTTTACGTTCAGTAATTGAAACGTTAGCTTCAGGAATATTAATTTTAATCAAGTTCATTCACGTCCTCTTTTATTATAAATATAAATAATAGCATACATATGTAAGAAAAGCTACGTTCAGAGGCATATTTCATTTTATAATTCAAATATTATAGGAGTATCATGTAAACTCTTCTTCCAAATCATATGATCACTTGATTCTCCCCAATAATCCTTCAGTACATAACTAGGCTCTCCAAACTTCTTTGTCCATATACTTTGCGCTTTTTTGTATCCACTATCTAAACAGTATTCTGTTATTCCTCTGCTAAGTAATGTAATATACATTGCATTTAGTAATACATTTCCTATGCCCTTTCGTTGATATTCAGGTAGTACAAATACGGTTCCTATTTCATATAAATCTTTAAGAACACCGCCTGTACAACTATGAATCAATGTACTTGCTGGACCGATTTCAATTGTTCCAATGATTTTATCGTTACTTGTATCAATTGCTAATAAAAAGTAACGACTTTCTCCGTTACTCTCCAAATCATTTTTCAAATACTGCTTTTTCGTATGTATTTCATTTTCTATGTCATTCAATAATTTTGATAACCCTTCATTTTTAAATGTATGAGTAATAACAAGACGAAAAAACAAATTAAGTTCATCTAAATCATCCGAATTTGGCCTTCTTATTTTAACGTTATACACGACTTAAATCTCCAATCTTTGAAAATACATATGAAAATGTTAAGACAATACTTTATATACTCTATTCAACATTATTCTACAAAGGCCTGCATAGAACCAACAATATAGAAAGCTCAGTATAAATATCGATAATATAATTTTTATATCCATAGTTGTATGAACAGTAGGACCTAATACAGGAAATCGAAAGACATCAAGAACGACCATAATTCCTATAAGTAAACATATCGCTGAAAAGGAAACCACCCAAATCCTCCTCTTGAATTGTATAAAGGATACTCCTAACGCTATACCTAATAAACCTGTAGTAAAAGGAAAGACAATTAATTCACTTGGCTCAATAATAAATATTAGGAGAATAGTAAGAATATAAGAAAGTATTCCCTCGCGAATAGAATAACAAATAGCTAAAAAAATCGGTAACGTAGCAAAAGGGCTAATAAATAAGCCAATACCAGGGATTAAATTCCCCGCGGATTGAAAAATAGCAGCAAGTGAACCAAGTAACGCTGTAATAACTAACCTCTTTGCTGGTGTCACCTTTCTTTTGTGAACAAAATTCGTATCATGCGCGATCATCGGTTGAGACCAATAGTTTCTAAAGTGATTCATCAAAATCCCCCTAAAGATATATAATTTATCACTTTCTATTTTTATTCATACACATTTTGTTTATTTATTACCTTCTTCAAGTAAACCATAGATAATTATTGTATTAAGAATGAATCTGCGAGTTTATATCATATTAAGGAACAACTTCAAAAATAGTACCTTTGTTAAAATCAGTTACTTTCATAGAACCGTAAACTCCTAAATATAATCTAGTTTGATCTAAGTTTGTTCCTAAACTCATAAAATAAGCTGCTTGTTCACCAAAATTATAATTAGTTTCAATAACTTGAAAATCATTACGTGTCCCATCTATACCAGCTCTAGAATAAGCTAACGCACCCTTTATTGGAGACTGAGATTTTTCTTTCTTGGCAAGATCAGTAAACACGATACTACCCGTTAAATTAGGTATTGCAGTTCCCATATATGGCTGGACTCCTGTAAGTGAAGTTCCTCCAAATTTATCTGGTCTAGAATCTTTATGAAAATAACTGATTAGAGGTTGGATTCGCTTTGCGGATGTTTCTATTGTTTCATTATAATAAGCCATTGTTCTCTCATCTAAAGTAGGATTCTCAGAACAGTGCCTTATAAAAGAAGTAGGTAATTCTCCTTCCCACCCTCTCCAACCAAAATTAATAAATCCATATTGATCGGGAGTATCTCTTATTAAATGACTTTGAACAAGTTCGGTAACTGGTATTGGTTTATATTGAACAAAAGAAAAAATAGACTCTACAATATCCTGTCCGACATTTCCGGCATATTTGATATATTGATTATAAAACCTTTGAAATGAAATGCCTGTTATATTTCGAACGCCTTTTGCAATTACCGTAAGTGTTTCTTGTATAGATAAAGGAAGTTCATTAAAGCGTGTAACTACTGGAGGATTGTTTATGGACGTATTTTTACTTACATCGATTTCAATTATTTTACCCGCTATTTCTAAATCATCCTGACTTAAATTAAATGGATCATAGCCTGAACCGCCATCTCCATTTGTAAAAATCAGTTTTCCAGTCTCAGGTGAAAAGTTTAAGCTATTTACTCCATTATGATTAAAAAATGGCCGTTTTATATTCAGTAATGTTCGTCGCTTTTGAGGTTGACCGTTTGATTGTAAAATCCATTCTTCAATTGTATCAATATGATCATATTGAGTATCTCTATTTATCCACTTTAAGTTTAAAGTTTTCGGGTCACACGAATTCGGTTTAAATTGTTCTGAAAGTGCACCTGGTCCTTGAGTCCCAGTCATTGAATAATGAAGATAAAATAAGCCATTATGATTAAAGTGCGGATGAAACGCTAATCCCAGCAATCCGCGTTCATCATAACCGCTACTAGCAACACCTTCTTCAAATGTGCCTAATTTAATAATTCGGTGACGAATATTTAAAAATGTCTTTATAGCTCCGTCTCCTATGTAAAAAACCTCTCCTAATTGAGTTGCGATAAATAGCCTTTCGGTCGATTCACCTGGAAGTATAGCTGCTTTTATTACAGTTGGTAAATTTAAGTTATGAACGATGGGCTGTAAACGAACCTTAACTTTTGTCAATTAACTGTACACCTCTTTTTATTCTTTTTAATAGAAGAATATGATTAGAGTAGTTCAATTAGTATCAAAACTATAGACGTGAAAGCGTGATATCCCTATTCGTATAATTCTGTTTTCTATTTAGCATCAATTAACTTACATTCCTTTTTATTACATTTTTTGATATGATACAAGTATAAAATATAAATTAGGGGGACAATCAATGGCAATCTTACTACAAATCATCGTACCACTTATATGTGCAATATACTTATTTACCCTCTATCGTAATAGTACAATTGGAAAAGCCGCTTTTCTCTTAGCAGTCGTTATTGGGATTTTTGGTTTAGAGAATATCTTTCAATATGCTAGTTTAACAGATCATGCTGTTTATCCATATTGGGGTGGTTTGAAGGCTGTAATCTTTGTTTTATCAGTTGTGTTTTTATTCAAAAGAACACCCACTCCATATAGTAATTAACTATAAGGGGTATCGATAGCAGTTCGGAGAAAAACTACGCTAAGTAAATTTCGATAGGTAAAAAGCAGTTTTTGCCCAGTTATGATTAAACATGTTTATGAACAATTAATTATTTATATTTATTTAAAGATTATTTTGTGGAGGAAGTTATGCAATGAGAGCACCCTATCAAGTATTGATATTTCCTTATATAATAACTGATGATTCTATTCAATATGCTATTTTTAACCGAAGTGATTATGGTTATTGGCAAGGAATTGCTGGTGGTGGAGAAGATGGTGAGACCCCTATTGAATCAGCAAAACGAGAATCATTTGAAGAGGCTGGTATTTTAAGAGAATATCCTTATATTAAATTAGATTCTGTGTCTTCACTACCTGTAGAGGATGTAGTTGGGAAATTTCTTTGGGGAGAAGATGTTTATGTAATAAAAGAATTTTCTTTTGGAGTTAAAGTTCCTACAAAAAACATATTATTATCAAAAGAACACCTCAATTATAAATGGTTATGCTTTGAGGATGCAGTAACCCTTTTGAAATGGGATAGTAACAAAACAGCATTATGGGAATTAAACAAGAGGCTATTAAAACAATTAAAGTATTAGCTAACAAAGCCTAAACAACTTCAAAAAACGTCAAACTATTATTTTGTTCTTGTTATTTCTAATTAATAAAGGTAGGTGTTACATATGTCCATAAATGTTATCTCAATTGTATCAATAATAATTTGGATTGTGTTGATTACAGAACTGATAAAACCTTCAAAAGAACAAAACGGACGAAAAATAGTAACTTTATTATCTGCTGGTTCACTATCAACGCTTATTTTGACGATTTCATTGATTCAAAATGTCCCGTTTTGGAATTAATAATGATCTAACTAACCAAATTAACTATAAATAAAAAAAGATTAGGAGCGAATCCTAATCTTTTTTATTATTCAATTGCACCCGCAACGTCATAATCGTTTAAATCTAATTCTATTGTTTGGCCGAGTGCTAGTTTAGATAATTCTGATCCTAAATATGGGCCAGCAGTTAAACCAGAAGCACCTAATCCGTTTGCAACGAGAATGCCTTCAAAGTTAGGCAGCGGTCCGATAACAGGTAAGAATCCTGGAGTAAACGGTCTAAATCCAACTCTCGTTTCAAGCATAGTACTATCTTCTAAACCAGGCGCAACTGTTAATGCTTTATGGAATACTTCATGTAAACCACCTGCTGTTACGCGGTGATCGAAACCAGTGTCATTCTCATGTGTTGCACCAATTACGACGTGACCATTGTCAAATGTTAAAATGTATTGATCATTTGGCGGCATAACAACTGGCATATTTTCTGTTGCTGTATTTTCAATTTGCAGGTGAACAATTTGTCCTTTTTGGAATGTAACTAAGAAATTAATTCCTAACGGATTCAAGATTTCATTCGCCCATGCGCCTGCAGTTACAATTACCTTTTCTGCTACAATTGTTTCATCGTTTACTGTAACTCCAGTAATACGATTACCTTCACGAACTAATACAGCATCTCCTTTTATAAAAGTAGCACCATGTTTTTTCGCAGCACTTATTAATGCGTTACGTAATAATCTTCCATTTACTCGTGCAGCGCCACTAATGTGAACAGAACTGTATTCTTCTGATAATGCTGGGAATAATTTTTTCGTTTCTTCAGCTGATAAGCGAGTGATTTCACCAATCTCTGGCGCATCTTCACGTCGTTTATAAGCTCGCTCTTCCATTTGATCTAGTTTTTTCTCGTCAGTATGTAAACTAATTGCACCTACACGGTTGTAACCTGTATCCGTTTCACCGTCTTCTTCTAATTGTTGGATTAACGAAGAATAGTAACGTGCACCGCCTTTAACGATTTTATACCACGCTTTATTACGACGCTGTGAAAGCCAAGGACATACAATACCTGCTGCTGCATCAGTTGCTTGACCTAATTGTTGGCGATCTATGATAGTAACATTCGCACCTGCCTTAGCAAGGTGATAAGCTGTCGACGCTCCTAAAATACCAGCTCCAACTACAATATACGATTTCATTTCAAACACCTTTTCTCTTTTACTAATTATTTAAATATAAGAACATACTTTAGTATACTGAAAGGAATTCTTTTTTCAATGTGCAAAGTGTCATTAATTGTTGCATCATTGTGACGTTCCTAACCATTATTTTTTCTTCTTACGGAATAATTCAATTGTTTTATAGCCTTGCGAAAGGATTTCAATCATTTTCTCAAGACGTTTATCGCGTGTTTTTTCTTGTTTTACAGAAAATAAATTACGTGCCCAATCTTTTTGATATCCAGGTGTTAAACTTTGATAAAATTTAAGTTCATTTGGATGATTAGCCAATAGGGCTTCTACATCTTTAATACGATCTGCATAATCGGCAACACATTGACTCATAGCAGGTGTTTTCTTCTCTTTTTTCTTTTCAAGCTTTAAACCTACAACAGTAAAGACGTCGTCCATACTCACCATTCGTGCAAATTTAATATCACTCTGTCCTACATACCCATCTTCGCCAACGCTTAATGCAGGAAACATCTCATCACGGTGAATAAACGTACTGTAACGAGAATTCCCTTTTTTCGGATACGCGAAGAATATGTAGCCTTTTTCAATTAGTAATTCTTCATTACTAATAATATAATTCGTTTGTTTCACCATTTCATCAAGTGTTTCTACAAAAACAAAAATGGCATCGTGTTCTTTTGAAAATGTAGTTTCTTTTCCTGTAAAAATGTCATAATCATTAGGTTCATTAATTACGACCATATTTGTATACTTATTAAGTTTCAATTTATCAATAATTGACATAAAAATCTTCCTTTACATTCAAAATTCATTGTTTATAATTTTTCATACTGTTCTAGTGTATTATATCTAATTAGAAAATCAAACTTTAATAGTTATTTTAAATAAAAGTTAATAAAAATAGCCGATTCTGCATAAGAACCGGCTAGCTATTCGTGTCATCACAACTCAATAGCAAATAAAGTATTTAAAAGCTCTCTATATTGATCTTCTGTAATTTCACATTTTGTTTTTTCCCCATGAATCATTTCAGTTAAACTCGTATTCGTTAAAGAGACATGGCCAGAGACCGTCAATTTAACTGCAATTGGTCCTTTATTGAAAATAGATTTCTCATCTTCTATTACTCTTTTTTGAACATCATTCACTACTGTTTCATCAATGATACGATTATAAAACGCATGACAAACTTTCCACTCACCGTTCGTATCTTTTCTGTCTAGAACGTAATTTCCTTTACTCGTATCTTTTCGTCTCACTCGATACGTACCATTTTTAGAGGAAACAGCCCCACCAGTAAAAGGTACAGGGACTAGAGGTACTAAGGAAGCAATACCTACATCAATTAAGTATCGTATGTTATCATAGTTTAAAATAATTGTTATATGTCCATCCTCAAGTGCCCATGCGTTGATTTCATTTTTATATACGGTACCAAGTGCAAGTTGTACATCATAACCACAATCTTGTAAAAAGTAGTAAAAAAGAGTATTTAATTCATAACAAAGTCCGCCGCGGGACGTATTTAAAATTTTATTCTGTAAATTTTCTATAGTAATTGTATTCGCATTACGTGCTATAACATCTAAATTCTCAAATGGTATAGTGTGTGCGAATGCAAAGAGAATTGTGTTTAATTCTTCAAAGTTCACTTCAGTACGGTTTGCAAGATTCAATCTTGTAAAAAGCTTATGTTGTAGACTTGTCATAGTCAGCACCCCTTAACATGTATAAGTTAAAATAGTATATGTTGATTGTAAATTTGATGGGGTACTGAAACAATGTACATTTCATTTAACTGTACCGGTACAAAAAGTCCAACTCACTAAATTACATAAGAAAAGAAGCTACAAATATAAATTTAATAGTTTATCTATAGGTAAATTATAAGGATCACTTAAATCAACAAAATATTGAAGTTGCCACAATTGGCTCTTTTTCGCTTGATTACTAACAGGGGTATCCCAAAGCGGATAAATCCTCATAGCCATCTTGCCTTTTTGACTTTGCGTTTTCAATATTTTTTCTTTAAGAAGAATTTCTTTAGGGAAAACAAATTGTCCTAGTTTATTATCATCAATGCAAGTGATAACTAATAAGTTAGGAGCAGCGTCATAAGAAAATGCTTGATTTTGCATATTGTCATCTTTCTCCCAAAAAGAAACAAATTGCCCGATTTTATTAGGCGTAATTTTTGATACTCTAAAACGGATAGTTTTGTTATTTAAGTGAAATAAACAACCGGCATATTCTGCGTTTTGCTGTTCTTCTTTTAGATTCGTGATTATTAATTTGTTAGGTTTGTAAATTATATTGTTTAAATTTCCAATTACATCATTAAATTTGTTCAAGAAAACTCCCCCTTTATTCACCTCTTAGTTTATCACAAACATCAGTTCTTCTATATCGTATATAATCATGAACTAAGTGAAATGAGGGAATTTAGCAGGATATAATTATTACTTTAATGTACTTAGTTTTTCAATTGCTTGTTGTTCAGTTGATAAGTAAAATATATCTCTACCTTTATTACATTCATAAATAAAATCCTTTAAGCTTTTACTAGTATACATAGAGAAATCCCCAACAATAGCAAACTTTACCTTGTAGTTTATAAACTTTTGAAGAATATCGCCCGCAAGACGTGTCTTTAGATCAAAGAAGTCTTCGCTTATTAAAGATTTTGGGATAATAATATGTTTCGCATCTACCTCATATTGAACTGTTGCCATAGTATCTAATGCAGACTGAACATCCGATATTAATACCTTATCGTTTCTAATGACCGCAATATTGATTCCATCGACTACTACTTTCTTTATCTTCATAGTCCCACCCCTATATAATTTACACAGTATGAGTAAAATCGTTTTACAAAACTTCGTATTAATCATAGATTAAATTAGCCGCAGCTATTAAAATCGCCTCTATTTTTTATTGTAAATATATACTTTTTATTATTAATACGGTCAATGAAATTAATGATAGTTTCTCTTTTTTATATTTTTAAATATATATATGAAATTGCTTTTACTTGTTATAAAAATATTGTGGAGTAACATAACTTAACAAACTATCCAAAGTGTTAATCTCGGCATATGGTTGTATTTGGGTAGTATTCTTGATTTTCTGAGGGTTAAACCACAAACCTTTTATATTTGCATTTTGAGGACCAGCAATATCCTTTTCTAAGTCATCCCCAACAAATAAGGTATTTTCCGGCTGTGCATTTAGCTTACTTAATGCTAGTTCGAATATACGTTTATCAGGTTTACTCAATCCCACTTCTTCCGAAATAATGATTGTATCAAAGTAATTGTTTAAATTCGTATTAATTATTTTAGCCTTTTGCCTCTGAGTTGAGCCATTTGTTATTATTCCCACTTTAAAGTGTTTCTTTATATGATTTAAGAAATGAATAGTATTTTGGTCAATTGAAAAACATTTAGGGAAATTTTCATTCCAAAAATCTTGGATATACTTGCGCGGCAATCTATATTTCGGCGCGAATTCATCAAATAATGATTCTATAACTATCGTTTTATCACTAATGCCATATTCCCTTTTATCGTACCCTTTAAATTTCTGTAACATATTGTTTTTGACTGTATCACTAACATCCTCATAACACTTTTCTAAAACTAATAAAAACAAGTTATCTACTGCTTTATCCCTATCAAGTAACGTATCATCTAAATCAAACAGCATCGCTTTATAACCCATCAAATAATTTCACAACCTTTCTATATTTCCTAGATATTATCAAAAGTAATCAAAAACTCGTAATAGGACGATATTCGAAGAGTTAAATCAAAAATCCTTTTTCTGTTTATTAATTGATGTGACAGTACACTATTTCGACTAAGGTAATAGATGAATTTTTTGATTTTAATTTATAATTATCAGACTAATCGGAACACATTTTATGATAATCTGTACTTAAAGATTAAAAACAAAGGAGGATTCGTATGCAAATAAGACCCAAGGCAAGTGAATATAACCTCTATTATGCAACGTATATTAACTTGATATCAGACGGAAATATCATACATATTCTAGAACAACAGATACAGGAAACGAATCTTTTATTAAAGGGGATTTCTGATAGTGAGGGACTTTTCCGATATGCTCCTACTAAATGGAGTATAAAAGAAGTAATCGGTCATGTAGCGGATACAGAACGGATTATGGCGTATCGATTGCTATCTATCGCTCGAGGCGAGAAAGCAGAACTTCCTGGGTATAACGATGAAATGTATGTTCTTAAAGCTGCTTTTGATAAGCAATCTATGCAAGATCTTCTTGAGAATTTCATAGTTGTTCGTCAATCTACCGTACATTTACTTAAAAGTTTAGATAAAGACGCTTGGTTACAAAGAGGAAATGCGAATAAATCTACAGTTACAGTTCGTGCATTAGCATACATCATTGCTGGTCATGAGCTTCATCATCTTCAAATTATAAAAGAACGTTATTTTGGTTCTAATGCATATCCATTAAGTTAATACTTGAAAAAAAGAGTCCTATTTATGTAGGGCTCTTTTTCAGTATTTATAAAGGATTAGAGTTAAATATTATATTTAAGTATATAATATTTAATTTTCTAAATGTAAAAAGAGAATATGGTTAGCTCTTAGAGCCTTGAGCAATTTTTATTAAATTCAGCAGGCTAGCCACTTTTATTTGGTACATAATTTTCTTCAAACTGGTATACTATAAACACAATAGTTCTAGAAAGGTGATGATATTATGTATGAACAACAAAATAATAGGGATAGAGATCAAAAAATGATGTTTTCAATGCAAGGAATTCCCACAAATAGAGTTAACATGAATCAATTACCTAAATGGATTAGAATTTTCGGCTATTGTGCATTTGGTTGGTTGATACTATTTAGTTTCATTATGATCGTAGGGTTAATTCTGCAGTAACGATACTTATAAAATGTTTACGGGAAAGTATTTAGATCATAAGTCTAGGTAATAAACTATTTTAATCAATAAGACCTGCTACTGAATCTGTGTATGATTCTACCCATTCATAAAATGAAAGTTCATTATCCCAGGTGACCATATTCATTGCTTTTGCACAACCCCAATCTAGAAGTCGTTGATGAAGCATATGTACTTTAAGACGTTTTTTTATATCCTCTTTCCCTTCTAAATTTCTACAATACAAATTAACTAAATGTTTTGCGATATTGCCTTCATTGTTATCTAAATAGTAAGTAATCATCTTAATTAGATCAGAAACAGGATCTGCAAAATATGAATTTGTAAAATCAAAAACACCACCAAATTCCCATCCATTGTCGCCTAAATAGATTAAGAAGTTTCCAGGCTTAAAATCGCCCATCACATAAGTTGGAGTAGATAAATTTTTAAAAGCCCCCTTGGATTCGTCTAATAAAGCTTCCACCCATTTGAAATCCTTATCCGTAATTTTCGAGTATTTTTTGGCATCCTCTAACCAAAATAATATTCTATTGAAAAGCCATTGCGTGTATGAATTTTTAAAGGGAATTATCATGAGTTTTTCCGTATTAAGTTCACCAAATTCGTTGACTTTCCAATTATGAAATTCAGATAATGTTTTAGCGATTAATTCGGCTATTTTAAACTTGTCATTTAATTTGAGTTTAGCTTTCAGATATTTTGAGTTTAGATGTTCGCCTTGAAGACAAGGCATTAGTGAATAACTCCAACCAAAAATTTCATCCGAATCATCAATTATATATGGCATAGGGACAATCACGTTTGTTCTTTTATGGATATTTTCTACAAAAAATTTTTCCTCAACCAATTGACCAGCATAAAGTGGGTTTCCTTTAAAAACATACTCTCCTTCTGTTGACGAGACAAACATAGTTTGGCCCATAGCTCCATTTGCTGTTTTTTTCGATGAAATGAGTTTACCCAAATTAAATTTATTGAGCATCGATTGTAATTGATTATCATTTACTATTCCTAGTTTATTAGATGCAAAGATTATTTCCGCAGTCATATGAGGCCTCCAATCCGCTTTATCTTTAAATAAACTTTCATATAACAATGATTTCGTTAACCATTTAAAAATACCCTTTAGCAGAATAAAGATTAGCTAATTGTTCATTTCTATTAACTTTCTGTATAAAGGTGCTCTGGACACATTTGATTTACAGTCATGCTTAAATCAAATAAGATATTTTATTACTTGGACGTACACGTACACATACTCCTTATCACCGTTGTGGATATAAATAATTGTATCTTGCGGAAAATAGTAATGAGGATGAAAACGGGGGATACTCACAATCCCTTTGAATTATTTTTGGATGATAAAACATGTTTTTCTACTCTTTCATATAGAGTAAGTAATTTCTTGATAAAAGAAAATTTCGGTACTAACCAATAAGAAAACAATGCTGAAACACATCCTATTAAAGCCCCTATTGCAACATCAAAAGGATAATGAACTCCTACCCAAATACGAGAGATTCCTACACAAAATGCAAGTATAAGCCATAACCAACCAGCTTTATTACGAACAAGCCAAAACGAAAAACAAATTGAAAAAAAGAGAATCGTATGGTCACTAGGAAATGAATTATCTACAGTATGGTCGACAAGTTTATTCACATCAGGCAATATTGCAAACGGTTGATAATTTAGATGGGATTTCCCTGCTATTTTTCCAATCACCTCAGCAATTACAAAAGCAACCATCGCTTGTATAACCATCATCCTAGTTTTTCTGGACCCAGTAAACCAATAAGTTAAAATAATTAAAGCAAAAATATACACCATATATTCTGCCAAAAACACCATGGTTGAGTTTAGGAATGAATATTGTTTACCTAATTCATTAATTGCTCGAAAAATATCAATATTGAATTGAGAAAAAGACATGTTCAAAGCCCTCTTTTTTTATAAGGTGTTTTACTGATTGCCATATACCTTCATTACATAAATAATTTTGATTATTGTACTCATCTGAAAATATCAACCTTTTATGACATCGCTTTCTTCTTTTTCACTTTAATAAAAAAAGAAAAAGGAAAACATCGAACTTTCTTACAAACATTCGTGCATTCTTACAGTTTTGTCATTTTCTCGTCACTTAGCAAATGAATTCGTCGTCTTGCCTTTCGTTATTTTCAAAACTCTTGTAACTCTAGGTTTATATTGTTCTTTCAGTATGCAACGGTTAGTTCTGTAGCAATGATCACATAAGTAAAAAGGAGAAGAACCTTGGTAAGTCTTCTCCTTTTTACTTATGTTTTTATTGAATTGTAATAAAATTACAGTACGTGAAATTATAGTACTTTAACTTTAAAAGCGAAGTGAAAACAACATTCACTCCGCTTTTTGAATTTATTTAATTGGTTTCTCTGTTTTTAAAACTAATGAACTTAACGCAGGAACTTTAATTTTATTATCATGGACAACATAAAGTGTTTTACTACCTGCTAGTTTACCGTCCACGAGTACTTTCCAAGGACCTTTCGACGGAAGCGTTATGTCAATGTCTTCCCTATTTGCATTGTGAGCCACCATAAAGTATTCGTTTTTATTCCCATTGCCGTTTCCATTTCCATTTATTGAATATGCGACAACATTTTTTGGAACATCAATAAAAGTTATATGCTTTTTTATCTGTTCTGCAGATGTCATTCGAAATGCTGGATACTTTTTGCGTAATTCTATTAAGCCCTTCATATAATCTACTTCATTATTAAATGCTGCACGGCGTAACCAGTCCATTTGGTTAATTGAATCAGGAGATTTGTAACTGTTATGATCACCATATTTCGTGCGCATAAATTCTTGTCCTGCATGTAAGAATGGAATACCTTGTGATGTTAATAAAATCGAAGAAGACAATTTGTGCATTTGTTTTCGCACTTCTTCACTGTCACCTGGATTCGTCAACTCAAGTTTGTCCCATAATGTATGATTATCATGTGCTTCCACATAAGTTAGCACCTGCTCCGGATCTTGATATGTAGACGAATTTATATCGTAGTCAATGCCTGCTGTAATCCCTTTTTTAATACGGTCTTCCATGTTTTCCTTCCCATTTACAAAGCCATTTTCTTTTTCCTCAAATACGCTACCTTTCAATCCATCTCGTATATTATCGTTAAAATGAGCAATCCCTTTCATTTTTTTCGCATTTTTTTGATTTGCTTTCAACTCAGCTGCAAGAGGTGTATTTAAATCCCACCCTTCTCCATGCAATATAATAGAAGGGTCAATTTGATTTACAGCTTTACGTATTTCATTCATCGTTTCATAATCATGAATACCCATTAAATCAAAACGGAATCCGTCTAAATTATATTCTTTTGCCCAGTATGTGACCGAATCCACCATAAATTTCCTCATCATTTTTCGTTCTGAAGCTGTATCATTTCCTACTCCAGTTCCATTTGCAAATGTTCCGTCTTCATTGTAACGATAATAATAACCTGGAACTAACTTATGAAAATTAGATTCAGTAGCATTATACATATGGTTATATACTACATCCATCACAACACGAAGATTATTATCATGCAGTGTTTGAATCATTTGCTTTAATTCAGTTATTCGAACAGTAGGCTCATATGGATTTGTAGAATAGGATCCCTCGGGAACGTTGAAGTTTTTCGGGTCATATCCCCAGTTATATTGTGGTTCGTTTAAATTCTCTTCATTTACTGATGCATAATCAAATATTGGTAAAAGCTGAACGTGCGTAACACCAAGATCTTTTATATGATCAAGTCCTGTTTTCACACCTTCAGGCCCTTTTGTTCCTTTTTCTGTTACCCCTAAATATTTCCCTTTCTGCTTAATGCCACTTTCGGGCTGAATAGAAAGATCACGTACATGCAATTCATAAATAATAGCATCTTCCGGATTTTTAAATTTTGGCTTTTTGTTTGCTTTCCATTTTTTCGGATTTGTTTCTTCTAAATCAACAACTGCACCTTTATCTCCATTTACAGAAGCAGCACGTGCATACGGATCAACTGCTTCAGTCCACTTATCACCAATTTTTACCTTATATGTGTAATAGAGCCCTTTTTGATTCCCTTTAAGTTCTGCTTTCCAAGTTCCTTTTTCAGCTTGTTTCATGTTTATTTCAGTACCTATTTTATCGTTCCATTTTTCATATGTAACTAACTTCGCTTCACTCGCAGTAGGAGCCCATACACGGAACTTAGTAAATTGTGGCGTATATACATTCCCTAAATCGTTACCACCATAATAAAATGAATGATCAAATTCCTCACTACGAATTACTTTACCGATTTCCGTATACGCATCAGCTACGTTTTCGATTTTCACTTTGTATGATTGTTTTAAATCAATTTTCTGCTCCGTAATTATTTTAAACTTATTCGTAACATTTCCACTGTTTCTATCATAAGGACTAATATTCTTTATTTTAATGCCTTCAATTTCAATTTTCCGTTCCTTAATATGAAACGGGACATTAGTCGTTACAGTAATCTCATTGAAACTATCAATAGTTGCTTTTTGAATTGATAGATCCGAAGAAGGCTTAGAGTTATATACTTTATCATCACCAGAAAGAATCCACACTTCAGCGCGACCGTCCTTTATATTTTCAATCCAACGATCGCCACCATCTTTTTCCCAATCATTTGTACGAATGATAAATCCTACACGATTATATTCACCATCTATATTAATCTTAGCGTACTTTCCAAATTCATCTTCACCAGTAAATTCATATGATTTACCATTTGCATTTTCTCCCCATGTCCAAAGGTTCCAGTTCTTTGTATTTCCAGATTGCTCTTTGTAATGAATGATAACTTCAGTTGTTTTCGAATTTAAAACTGCCTTTACACTTTGAAAAGAGAAAACAGATGATAACATAACGATTATAGTAAGTAATAAAACTGATTTGTTAACTAATCTTTTTATCATTTTCACCACATACACCCTTTCTTTAAATAGTAGGCACAATTTATTATGCTCGTACTAAATTACACTATTTAAATTAATCTAGAAATCTCTTTTACTTCACCCCCATATTGGCTATTTTCACATTTGTATTTCAATGATCTTTTTTATTACGAAAACGTTTGCATTAATTGTTAAAAAAATATATTTGATTCCGTCTACACATATTCGTAATTACTAAAAGATCAGGGAAATTATTTTAAAGCAATCGTTTGTTATCGCTTTCATTCTATAGTACTTCCTATTAATAGGTCAATATATTATTAATTTTCAGTTTTTTATTTTTAATCCTTATATATTTGTCACAACTTATTGAAGATAGACGGCCTCATTATCGCTTAGTAAGTTTATTTTCACTCATACATTGCTGCATAAAAAAACAGCTACTATCTTTAAAATGACAGTAGTTGTTTTTCATAATGTAATAATATATGAATGAAAACTATATTTCTAACTTACTTAATTTTTGCTGCATCAAATGCCTTTTGAACTGCTTGAACTTCAGCTGTATTCGCTCCATATTTATTCGTTGCCACTCGAATACATGCTGATCTCAATTCCTTGAAATTAGAAGTCATATTTAACTCATCTGTATTTGCATAATAGAAGATATCAAACATTTTATCTTCACCAATCCCTCTAACAGTTACACTGTTATGAGTTCCACCTTTTGCAATGAGATACGCAACTTTATTAATAATACTTGAATTAAAATGAACGCCACCTTGATCCCATCCATTAAAATCATTAAATTCACTGTAATCATCTGGATAAGGTACACCAAGTGAAGATGGAACAGAAGCCGGGTTTTCCATATCACGGAAAATAGATCCAGTTTGTTCTCCCATCGTCCAGTTAAAGCTTCCATTATTTACGTATTTCTCAATAGATGTTCCCATAATATCAGATAGCGCCTCATTAATCGCACCAGATTCACCGTAGTATTCAAGATTAGATTCGCTAGAAGTAACAGCATGTGTAAATTCATGGCCAGCTACGTCATATGCTTTGACGATAGGATCTCCATATACAAGCATACTTCCATTATTCGCACTTAAAGCATTCTGCCAATTTTTCGGATCATTCGTATCTCCAGAATCCCAAGCATGTACAACTGAAACTACCTTTTGTCCCTTATTATCAAAGCTATTACGTTTATATTTATCTTTATAAAAATCAAATACTTTTGTTGCTAAGTAATGAGCACTTACTGCTTTTGGATCGCTAAATGTTGTCGAAGTGCTAGTTGCTAATGTACCAGGATAATAGCTTTCTTCTTTAGTAATGTCTCTATAATTTACATCATATGTTTCAATTCCTTGGCCTCTTGTATAATCAGCAAGGGCATATTTGCCATTACTTTGTTTAGAGATACCAAATGTACGTGATATACCTAAATCATCTTTTCCTGTTCCAGTTAATGATGTAAGATTGCTTTTTTTACTTTTCTTTAATGCGCCAACTAGTTTTTCACTTGCTTTTAAGTTAGATTCTTGTACCATATTTTTTAACATATCACCATTTTGTGCATTTACTAAATAAGTTCCGGAAACATAGTTTGGTGTTGCAGCTTCAAATGTAACCTGATATGCATTGCTAGCTTGTCCATTCTTTTCATCAACAAAAATAACTTCTTTAATTTCTGGCTCAGCAATAAAATTGATATCGTTCCCGTACTTCGTATAAATATATTGTGTTGCTTCATCTTTTGATAGATTGATAGGTTTTTTCAATTCTTCTTGTTTTAAATTTTGCGCGCTATCGCCTGAAACACTTTTAATAACGCCCTTATTATCTACGTGTGCAGTTAATTGATGACCATATACTTCTTTTCCTTCGTATGTTTGCTGTATACGTACAAGTGTAGTCCCATCATATGAACCACGTTTTTGAAGAACTTTATAATCTACTCCTGTTTCCCCATTGACTTGCTTTGGAGAAAGAGCTTGTTCTGTTTTCTCCTTCAGAGCATCTTGTACTACATTCTCTGGTGCCTTTTGTGACGGTTGTGTAAGTTTACCTGAACGGAACGATTCTTCTTGAATTTGAACTTGTAGTTGATCTGTTTCCTCTGCATGACCTACTCCGTATGGTGCTACAGCTGTTAAAGCTAAGCCAGTTGTTAAAGCTACCTTAGTTAATGTCTTTTTGTTTTTCATTTTTTTCACCTCGTATAATTTTTGAAATAGAAAGCTTGTACAAAGTATACTTGCTGTTTCTGTCGAAAAAAAGAGAAAATACACAATTTATGTAATATTATGCATAATTACATATTGCAAGGACGATGATATAAATAAAGAACAACTCATATAAGTGCATTAATTTCAATAAAAAAAGAGCTCCCTAAGGTGCTCTTTACATACGATTAAAAATCATAAATGCATTGTGTCATTTATTAGTATATGCTCGTCTCATTCAATTGTTTATTTAGTGGTTTCTCTGCACAATAACCTTTAAAAATTCGTTATCTAATACATTGAAATTCTCCGGTACTATTTGATTAGTAAATAATAGAGATAGTTAAAATAATGTAAGAAACAAACATGATGAAAGCAAAACAATAGATAAAGATAGCACTCGACATGTATTGTTTTATTCTTTTTTTCATATTAATTTGTTTTATTTATTAACATTTCAGGATTAATTTGAAGTTGCCCTTTCCAAGATCCAGCTATTTTTCCTATTTTATTTATGTTTACATCTAATGTTAAAGGTTGTTTAAAGGAACCTTTTCCTTCAGAACCTTCAACAAATGTAATGACACCTTCTGGTCTGTCTTTATCACGTATGCCTACATGCTCTAACTTTTTTCCTTCTGACATTAATTCGAATGGTAAATTGTCTTCACTTTGAATAAATGATAATTGTGAAAACATACCATTTCCTATGTTATACTCAGGATTTTCTTCTTGTTGTCCGTTTATTTTCCCATCACTTTTTATATCTAATCCATTTGTATCAAATTCAAATGGCATAAGAGTTCCATCAGCTTTTTCAACTCTATAATGAACAGATATGCGCGCATCTGCCACATATAATTCTTTAAGATGTACAGTTATTCCTTGATCCGTTATTTTTTCATCGATAGGGATAAACTGCCCTTTCAACATACCTTCTTGCTGTACACCGTTTTCATCTTTACTTCCTTCATTTACAACTGAATCATTTAAAACCTCATTAGCAAAGTAAGAAGCAATATTAGTTGCTGCAACTTGAACTTGCGGAATCATAGATATAGTAAAAATACCTACCGCAGCAACCGCCGTATACATGAAACGTTTTGATTTTTTATTCATATTTGAAAATACTCCCTGCTTTTTTTCTATCATTTGATTTGTAGTAAGTACATTATTAGACTGGTTATGACTATTAAATGTTTGCCATGCTTTTTCGACATCAATATTTATTTCTGGAGTCTCATGAAGCTTCTCCTCGGCAAGTGTTGAATTTTCCCATTGATTTAATTCCGTTAGCTCAATTAATAAATTTTGACATTCCTTACATTTGTCTAAATGCTTTATAAATTGTTTTCTTTCCTCACGGGAAAGTTCGCCATCAATATATGATTGAATGGATCCCATTTCATAACAGGTCATTTAGTTCCCCTCCATTTGTTCAAAAATTTTCCGAAACTTTAGCTTAGCTCGTGCCAACAATGTTCCAATAGATGAATCGTCAATTTGAAGTACTTGCGCGATTTCTTTATATCGAAACCCTGAAAATTTCATTAACAATATCGTTCTTTCTTGTTCCTTCATTTGCTGCAACACCATTTGTACTTTTGTAATTTCTTCTTTTCTAATCCATTCATCATCTAGTGACGAATCAATTTGAACTTCTTGATATTGAGCTTCTTTATCGATTCTTGCCTGATGTCTCTTTTCAGAGCGAATGTAGTTATAGGCGACATAAGTAGACGACTTTATAAGCCAAGCACGTAAATTTTCTATTGCTTTCCAATCTGAATGATATAGTTGTAAAAACACCTCTTGCGCTAATTCCTCTGCAATTGTCTGTTCTTTTATGATCCATATGATTTGTTTAACAACATACGTATAGTTTTGTTTAAACAACTCTTCAAATGTTATATGTGAAACATTCCTCTCTTCACTTTTTATTATTTGCATGTAAGTAAAACCTCTCTCTCATTTGATGCCTGCATTATAGAGAAACCAGAATGCTCATTTTTGTGACAAAAAAATAATATTTTTTATTATGTACTACTACATCCGCTTATCTTCTAAATAAAGTTCACAAAATACATTCTTTTATACTAAATAACTTAATAGAACCCTTTTCATCGTCCAAGCATATTACTAGAAATTTTAATAGTATATTAAAAACTAAAGGAGACATATTAATGCAAAAAAACTCGTATAATGATTACGATTGTAGCATTCAAGATTTTTTATGCACCAATATAGGTGGACAAATTACGGCGGTTTTGACATATGCAAGAGATTCATCACTTGGTACGCAATCGTACACAGGGATTCTTACAGCAGCTGGAACTGACTATTTTACCATTGAGGATCCAGCCAGCGGTAAATTGTATCTATTACAACGAATCTACCTAGATTATATAGAATTTCCTAACAGTCAAACTATTAATAAACCAAAATGGTGCTGTTAAATATTTAATAAAAGTTTTATGAACTTGTGAGTATAAATAAAAAACACCCTATTAAAGGTGCTTTTTTTCATTCCTCTATTTCTCAAAATACGCTACTCATTGTCCAGTCCAGATATTCATTCTTCACATAGCATTTACTTTAAAAATAAGCTTTGCGATTTATATGTGAAAATAATAATCAAGAAAATTCCGACGATTAAAAACGTATCCATTCAATTTAATATTAAATAATTGTAAAAAAATGACCCTATTCATTCATTTTTCATGCGTATGTATGTACATTTGTTAATTTATTCGATATATTATGTGTATTGAATGATTATGAAAAGTTTATAGGTCGCTAAAAAACCTTATATTTTTATATCCATGAAAACTACAAAATGTATGTAAATCCATTTGTCAAATGAATTTAATGCGGAAGGAGGTTTGTGGTTACTTCATCGGGATATAATAATCAGTTTTACACTGATAAAAATATAGGAGGCGACATAATGTTTCGTACGATTTCAAATTTCATGAGAGTAGCTGAGATAAGAAACAAAATTCTTTTTACACTAGCGATGCTAATTGTTTTTCGCATTGGCACGTTTATTCCAGTTCCTCATACTAACGCAGAGGTATTAAAAGTACAAGATCAAGCTAACGTTTTAGGTATGCTAAACGTATTTGGCGGAGGAGCACTACAACACTTCTCAATCTTTGCTGTAGGTATTACACCTTATATTACAGCTTCCATCATAGTACAATTACTACAAATGGACGTTATACCTAAATTTTCGGAATGGGCAAAGCAAGGAGAGATGGGCCGTAAGAAATCAGCTCAATTCACTCGATACTTTACAATCATTCTCGCATTCATACAAGCCATTGGGATGTCTTATGGTTTTAATAATATAGCAGGTGGACAATTAATAACAGATCAAAGCTGGACTACATACTTATTTATTGCGACAGTTTTAACTGCAGGTACTGCATTTTTACTTTGGTTAGGTGAACAAATTACTGCTAATGGAGTAGGTAATGGTATTTCGATGATTATCTTTGCAGGACTTGTTGCAGCGATTCCAAATGTTGCGAACCAAATTTATTTACAACAATTCCAAAATGCAGGCGATCAATTATTCATGCATATCATAAAGATGGTTTTAATTGGCCTCGTAATTTTAGCGATAGTTGTTGGCGTAATTTACATACAACAAGCTGTGCGTAAAATACCGATTCAATATGCAAAAGCTGTTTCAGGAAATAATCAATATCAAGGAGCAAAAAACACTCATTTACCTCTTAAAGTAAATAGTGCTGGTGTAATTCCAGTAATCTTTGCTTCCGCATTTTTAATGACGCCGCGTACAATTGCGCAGCTCTTCCCTGATTCAAGCGTCTCAAAATGGATCGTTGCAAATCTTGATTTTGCACATCCATTTGGAATGACACTTTATGTCGGTCTTATCGTTGCTTTCACATACTTCTACGCATTTATTCAAGTAAATCCTGAACAAATGGCTGAGAATTTGAAAAAGCAAAATGGATATGTGCCTGGTATTCGCCCTGGTAAATCAACAGAACAATATGTAACTAAGATTTTATATCGATTAACATTTATTGGCGCAATTTTCTTAGGTGCAATTTCAATCTTACCGCTCGTATTCACGAAAATTGCTACGTTACCACCTTCTGCACAAATTGGTGGTACAAGCTTACTTATCATCGTAGGTGTAGCACTTGAAACAATGAAGACGTTAGAAAGTCAGCTTGTGAAACGTCATTATAAAGGATTTATAAAAAAAGTAAATTAAGTAAAAAAACACAGTTGGTTATTTTTCCAACTGTGTTTTTGATTCTGCTACATCTAATTTTCCCACTAATGTATCAATCACTTTTTCTAAGTTCACTATTTTTTCTTCTAATGCCTGAATGCGTTTTTCGCTATCCAGTACATTATTATATTTTAACTCATCATTGGACGATTTGAACTGCTCCCATAATTCGAAAATAATATTTTCAGTAGGTAATTTTAATTTTTCATCATTAATGTTTGCATCTTTATTTGATTCTAATTCAAATTGAAGTTCATATGTATTTCCAGTTAATTCTTTAGCTATTTGCGAAATTAAATCTTTATAAGACTTTTCAACCCATCCTTGTTGGAATTCGTTTTCAAAATAAATGATCAATGAATTTTCATTTATTCTGGCTGTCGTTTCTTTAACCCACGTTTCATATGAAGGTCTTGAAATTGTTAATTGGATTTTATCTTTTATTTCATCCCAAATCGTGTTGGATTCCTCTTGTTCAGAAGTGAGTGGATGATTTTGCATGTTAAGAATCTGTGCTATAGAAGTGGTTTTTGATTCTATTTCGAACCAAATTTGATATTCTTTATTTGTAAGATTCTGTACGGTACTTGAAATTATATTTTTATACTCTCCTTCAAGCAAATCACGATGAAACGCATCTTCACAAAAGATTATTAATGTATTATCTTCTATCGTAGCATTTGTATTTCTAATCCACGTCATAAAAGTTTTCTCTGCTAATTTTGGTCTTAATGCTTTCTTAACGTCATCCCAGCTATTAAGCCTTTCTTTTTGAATATCATTCAACTTATGTGGTTCGCCATTACATAGATCAAACTGAATTTCAAACGTCGTATTAAACATTTCTCTTAATGTATTAAATACTAATTCTTTGTAATGAGATTCTAACCAGTCACGTGCAAATTCATTCGGACAGTAAATTGTTAATAAATCATCCTCTAAATAAACAGTAGTATTCGTAAACCAAGTTTCATATGATGGTTTTGAAATTTGCGGTCGAATTTTTCGCTTTACTTCAGTCCAATTTATTTTCATAATAACTCCCCCTCTTTTATAGTTCTCTTTCATATAGCTTAATAATATTACGACTTTCCAATAAATAAAGTCAATCCGTATCTTTAATAAAATTAAAGCAGCTCTATTTTATACAGAGCTGCTTCTTTATACCACTACATTTCCTTCTCAAATAATCTCCCTTGTTTAAAATAAGTACGGAGTGTGGATCGATTAGCTAAAAATACACCAGTCAAAATAAAACATGCACCTATTCCCATTGCGGGGTTTAAAGGTTCGCCTAATATGATATAGCCTACTATAATAGCAATTAACGGTGAGACATATAACCACGTTGATGGGAATACAGGATTTGTTTTTGATAAGAGCCAATAATATAATCCATGCCCACCAATTGATCCGATAAAGATTAGATATAAAATAGGCCACTGTACACTCCAAGAGGCTAATACAGATACATTCGGTTGTTCTACTACGGCAGACACGATTAATAGTAAAACTCCTCCATAAAACATTTGAATACCATTTATGAGAAATGGTGAGACATTTTGTAAATCCGAAAGTATTTCTTTTGAGCGAATAGAGCCTATTCCGTAAAATAACTCTCCTATTATTAAAACAACACAAGCAATACTCCATATGAAACTTACTTCTTGGTGCATTCCTGGTAAAGAAACAAAAACAACACCTATTAGTGCAATAATTAAAGCTAGTAGTTGCTCCTTTTGTAATTTCGTCTTATTTCTCCTTGCCTGTAAAAACAAAATCATCATCGGTCCCGTTGCAGAAAGTACAGCAGCTAATCCCGAAGAAATAAATTGTTCTGCCCAGTACAGTGATGCAAATGTCATAAACGTTAAACAAAAACCAGCATACATAATTCGTTTTGAAAATACATGTGGCATAATTTCTTTCCTTTTTAACTTAAATATAATCATCAGAATTACTCCTGCTAAAAAGAAACGAATGCCTGCTGAAAATAATGGAGGTGCTCCTGCTTCAATTCCGATTTTTATCGTTAAAAATGTTGTTCCGAAAATAATACATACTAAAATATAATTGAAAATGACCATTTTTCTTCCTCCTTTTTACTCTTACCATGAGTATAGAAGGTATGGTGTATAACAGTGTAACTATGTATATAACAGTTGCCTAAAATTGTAGTTGATTCTCTATATATTTTTCGCTTTAATTAAATAAAAACGAAGAAGGTGAAACCATGAAGATTGTCCTTCATAAAGAATCCAACATACCGTATTACAAGCAAATATATATGCAAATCGTTGAAAGAGTACAAAGTGGCATGCTTTCACATGGTGACGCACTTCCATCTTTACGCACTATGGCCGAAGATTTACAGATTAGCCTATTAACAGTTCGTAAAGCATATAAGCAGCTAGAAAAGAAAGAATATATACGCATTGAGCAAGGAAAAGGTGCTTATATACATAAACATGGAAAGAAAGACTTCAAACCAATTACGTATAAATGGCAACAAACGAAAACGATTAATGTTATGCGATCTCAATATACAATGAATCAGCACCGGAAATATTACGATTTTTCACAAGCAATTTTATATCCTCGCTTATTACCAAATCCATTCTTAGCCGATGAAATGCATAAAATACTGAATAAAGACCAAATTCTCCTAGCAACGTATGGTCCAGTTCAAGGCGATTATGAACTGCGAGTTGAAATAGCAAGTTACTTAAAAGAACATCAGCAATTAGTGACAGATCCCTCTCAATTATTAATTACAAGCGGAGCACAACAAGGAATTGATTTAATTGCTCAAACATTATTAAAACCTGGTGATACTGTATTAGTGGAAAGTCCGTGTTACAGTGCTGCACTTGATATTTTCATCAATAAAGGTGCTCAAATTATTCCAGTTTCTCTTGATAATCAAGGAGTTCGCTCTGACTTAATAGATGATATTTGTCAAAGTAAAAATCCCGTATTATTGTATACGAATCCAACTTTCCAGAACCCAACAGGTACCGTAATGAGTAAAGAACGGAGAATGGAACTTATAGAACTAGCGGAGCTATATGAGTTTTTTATAATTGAAGATGATTCTTTCGGAGAGATATATTTTGAGGGTGCGACTGTTCCTCCTCCTATCAAAAACTTTGATACGAATGGCCACGTAATATATATAAAAGGATTTAGTAAGACGTTAGCCCCTGGACTGCGTATTGCAGCACTTATTGCAGATGGTCCTATTTTTGAATGGTTATATGCTGTCAAAGGTTCAATGGATATCGGTAGCCCTTTATTAACACAAAAAGCACTTCTACCTTTCCTGCGTGCAGAACGTATGAAAAACCATTTAGAAAAATTGCGTACGGCTTTACAAATTAGACGTGATATAACGATTGATTTGTTATTACCACTTAAAGAAATAAGATTTGAAATACCAAATGGTGGCTTTAATTTATGGATTACACTTCCTGATTCGATAGATCCCTTTACCTTATTACAAAAAGCAAATGAAGTAGATGTCTCTTTTTTACCAGGAACAGCTTGTCTATTAAATCCCGAAATAAATAATCACCAATTAAGGATTAGCTATTCTATGTTAAATGAAAAAGATATGTTAATTGGTTTAGAGAGATTACATGATACAATACGAAACTGTATATAATAGAGATAACATTACATGTCCAATAAGAAATACTATCCCAAAATGAAAATGTGACTTTTGGGATAGTATTTGTTTCTAAGTTTTTTCGTGGTTCAAACATTATCCTCCGACTTTCATTACAATCTTACCTCTAACATGTTGACCTTCACTCAAAATATGAGCTTCTCTAACCCCTGCTTCATTAAACGGAACAATTTTACTTATGATTGGTTTTATTTTTTCATGTACAATTAAATCTGATAATTCTTCTAGTTGCTTTCCATTTGGTTTTAGCCATAAAAAACCTGATTTTATTCCTTTTACTTTTTGAATTGGCTCATGAACAATCGAAACGAAAACACCACCAGGTTTTATAATTTGAAAACTTTTTTCTTGTACTTCGCCACCAATTGTATCTAACACAATATCAAAATCTGATAGTAGTTCTTCAAATTTATCTTTTTTATAATCAATAACAAGATCCGCTCCTAAAGACTTTAAAAACTCTTCATTCTTACTACTTGCAGTTGTCGCAACAAAAGCTCCAAATGATTTTGCGATTTGGATAGCTAAACTTCCAACTCCGCCAGCTCCAGCATGAATAAGTACTCGGTCATGTTCTTTTATTTTTGCGTAATCTACAAGACTTTGCCACGCTGTAAGTCCTGCAAGAGGAATAGAAGCTGCCTCTTCGAAACTTAGGTTTGTAGGCATATAGGATACTAAATCCGATTTTACTGTGATAAATTCAGCATAAGAGCCCTGTCCTATATTCTCAGGTTTCGTATACACCTTATCTCCTATTTTGAAACACTCTACCTCTTCCCCAACTTCTTCAATAATTCCAGCTACATCTAACCCTAAAATGATTGGAAATGAAAATCGTAACTGTTGTTGTAAGTCTCCTTTTCTTATTTTCCAATCAACAGGATTAATAGATGTTGCGATAATGCGTATTAATACCTCGTTATCTTTAACAACCGGTTTTAAAACTTGTCTTTCTGTTAATTCTTCAACACTACCATATTGATCTATAACAATTGCTTTCATTTCCACTCCTCCTTGTTGTTTATTTTAATAACATACAAATATTTCTCAAAATTTTTTGCCTTGAATTATCATAAACTTATTTTTGGAGGTAATTTACGTAAGAAACATTATGAATTCCAAAATGAATCTTACACACACCTTAGAATCATTCAACACTTTATTTTTAATTACATTAAAAAAGAAATGGGGATAAATTTATGACTGAAAAGATATTTAAAATAAACGGGATTGATATATGTACAGAAAGCTTTGGGAACCCTAAAAATCCAGCTATTTTATTAATTATGGGCGCTACGTGTTCAATGGTTTATTGGGATGAAGAATTTTGTGAACAGTTGGCTAACACAGGGAAATTTGTTATTCGTTTTGATAACCGTGATGTAGGGCGCTCTGTTGCATATGAACCCGGTACTTCCAATTATACAGTTACAAATATGGCAGAAGATGCAATTGGAGTACTTGATGCTTATCATATTGATCAAGCACATCTATTTGGTATGTCATTAGGTGGTATGATAGTTCAAATTGCTGCTGTAATACATCCTGAAAGAATATTGTCGTTAACATTACTAGCTACAAGTGTAATAGGCTCTGACGATAATACGCGTGATTTACCTCCGATGGATGAAAGAATTTTAACACATCACGCTAATGGCACACATTTAGATTGGACAAATGAAAAAGTTGTAGCAGAATATTTAGTTTCAGGATCCCGGCTATTATGTGGATTAAAACGAACATTTGATGAAAAAAGGGTCTATAAACAAGTGAAACAAGAAATAGAACGAGCTAACAATTTATTAAGTATGTTTAATCACGCTCTACTACAAGGAGATGATGCATATGAAAATGTGCTTTACTCCATACAAGCACCTACATTAGTCATTCACGGAACAGATGATACCGCACTCCCTTTTGAACATGCTCTCGCACTTATTGATGAAATTCCTAACTCAGTCCTATTAACCCTCGAAGGCGCAGGACATGAGATTCATCCTGATGACTGGAAAGACATAATTCATGCTGTTACTGAACATACTTCTAAAATATAGGTGAATAACGTATAGAAGGGGCACACCACAATTTGTGCCCTTTTATTCGTTACATGAAAAAAGCCCATCACTGTATCCATATGTATAGTGATGGGCACTTCTTATATTTTTCTATGTTTAAAAAAACGGACAATCTAATTGATCAACAGATTCCCATGATTTTTTTTTTATATTTTCGGTGGATTTATTAGCTTCTAGTGGTACGTTTTTAAAAGGGTTTACTTCAACTTTTAATATGGAAGATGGCTCTACGTATAATGAGAAAACATGGCTACTAGGTATAGCTTTTGACACATCAATATCTCCTACTTGTTTAAAAAGTTGCTGCGCTGCAAAGAAAAAGAAATTCGTTGGGTTCGATTGTTTATTTAGCCATGCAAGCATTTCAGGTGATACTGACTTATGAATATTGATTTTTACTCGATCACCACGTTTATATCGCCTAGATCGCATGCTTCCACCAACTAACTTATCGTTAAGTTTGTAAACCCTAACTCTTTTTGCTTATGCTCTCTATATTTTGGTGAACAAGTGTATACTAATAATCCACGTGCATTTGTAAATAACGGATTATCTACAAAAATTACATTTGTTAATCGTCCTTTTTGTTTTAAAATCATTTTCAAACTGTTTTTAATAATTACTGCGCCCCCGCCATAAATAAATACGTATGGATCGTCTTTCATATCATCAATTTTATTTATGATATCCGTTGCGACACGCGCTGCTAAACCTAATAATGCTGGTTGTGATTCTTCAACTAACAACGCATTTCTTGGATGTTTTTCATGTAAATAAATTTGGTTAAACTCTGTAATGCTATCGATCGTTTTTGTTGGATACTTCCGGTTCCATCTCGTAATAATTTGTAGCAACGTTTCTTTCACACCATATGATAAGCCCTTACTTAGTTGTGGCCTAAAGTTCACACCTAGTGAAACTACTTCTTCTGTCGTCCCTGCACCAATATCAAAAGATAATAGTGTTTTATCAACAAAATCAATTTCTGAAACTTGATTTTGTTCACATTCTATTTTATGTTTCACAACATTTCCTTCTTCATCATATACAATGCCCCACGTCCCGGAAGCACCTTCAGGTAGGCATTTACAAAACTCGATAGATACATTAATCGTAACATCACGTCCGTTTGGATAATGGAACACAACTTTATGATTACCCATATAACGTTTCGCATTTTCCGCAGCTATTTCTTGTGTAATAAGCTGCATAGGAAGAGCAACAGATAAATCGTAACGAATATTAATATGACTAGAAGTTGGACTTTGACGCATAGCACTTACCGCTAAACCAGATAGAATTGTAATAACCATTAACTCATCAGTTGACTTATTCGATTTCTTCTCAACCTCAGTACCTTTTAATTGATCTTGAATGACTTTTTCTCCAACAATATACCGAACGTTATTTAACATTAGCGATGGAGAACTAATGGTCACGTCAATGTGATTTTCTAATTCAGATAATGAAATATCCCCCTCATCTAACAATCCTGTAGGCTCTCCTATATATAAAGAATATATACTCGGAATAAAAATAGGGTCTTGCCCTTTCACCATTAACTTCAAACCGTTATTTCCTGCATCAGCACCAGCTTTTAATAGAATAGACATAACTACCCCCTAAATTAATCTGACATCCCTTCCAAATATATGCGAGCCCATTCTTTTACATTCAAATGTAATGTAATTTTTTGTTTATCGTAAAAACAAAATATCACATTATCGCCCCTTAATGTAAAAAGTATTTGACATAAAACTTTCCCAATTTTATACTATGGATGTAAAGAGTTTTTTACATAATAGGAGGTGTCATTTCTAAATTGAATCATAAAAAATTTATTTTCATAATTATCGTTTTATCATTAATCGGAGTCCTTATATATGGCGCATATAAATATGTAACGGAAGGTTCGATTTTTGGAGGGACAATATTCGCTTTTTCGTTAATACTTGGTAATTTAATTAATCAAATTACTTGGGGAGATCCAAACGGAGTATCAGAAGAAAGCCAAGATGAAATGGGACAACAAATTAAATATAAAAGCTTTAAAATTGCTTATTTTGTACTAATAGGCCTTATGTTTTTTATTTTAATAGCATCAGAAGGATTTGCATTCCTATTACTCGATGAAATAAAGAATCTTCCTCTTTTTATCTCTCTTTGTTCTTCTTTCTTTATTTATCCTATTGTCGAACTTATAGTCGCAAAACAATATAAATAAAAAGGTGAGATTTTCTATATACAGAAAATCTCACCTTTTTAAGTTTATATACCCTCAACTATCGCTTTTAATTTATTCACTGTCCGCCAATTTCTTACTGTAGATGCTGTATGTAGCTTCTGAAATTGACTCATTAATTTAGAATTTCGAATGCTATTTTTGAAAAACAAGTACACTACCTTTTCATCTATATAACAATCTTCAGTTTCACTTTTTTGCATAAGCAGCTGATCTTTTTCTTTTTCAGAAAGTTCATTTACTAAGAAGGCAACATGAATACTCTCACCTTCTAGCAATGAATCAGCTTCATAGGGGCATCTTTTTATAATGTTTATAAATTCATCATGTGTACTTAATATGACTGGAACATCATACCCAAAAGTGATTTTAATTTCAGATTGTATTCGTTCCTTTAGAGATCTTATATCTTCATCAGATTCAAATACGATATTACCACTTTGAATATATGTTTTTACTTGTTTTAACCCTATGGATTCAAACATTTGTTTTAAATCCGCCATTTGGATTACCTTATGCCCGCCTACATTGATTCCTCTTAGTAATGCAATATAAATTGTCATATCATTTCTCCTCATTTAAATGTGTTTCAAAGTTGATGTAAAGATATTTAATACCCTATAAGAACCTTACTACATTTTATTATAGTAAGGTTCTTATAGCGGTTAAATTTTATTCAACGAAAGCATCTGTTTGTTGAATAAAAAGTGCTTTCGTTATAGAGCCGTTGACTTTTTAAACAAAGGTATGCACCCTCCACTAGGCCCATAAGCAACTCCAATTTTATCCCATCCATATTTTTCATAATAGCCGTTAAGATCTGACGTAAGATAAAGAAAATGGTACCCTCTTTTTGCAGCTTCTAGCAGTCCATGATTCAACAATTTTTCACCAATAGAGTTACCTCTAAATTTTTCATCTACAAACAAACATGCTAGCCAAGGGCTCAAATCCTGACGACTATTTAAATCATTGCGAATTAATGCATATGTTCCGATAATTTTATCATCTACTTTTGCAATGTAAAAACTCGGTATGTCATTTGGATCAGTTAAAGCATTAGTCATGCAATCTTTATAGAATGCCCGCCCACCTTCCTCACCCCATTCTTTCCAAAAAACATCTATTGCCTTATTAAATAAGTCATCCTTCTTTAGTAATTGAATAATTTCCATACAGCTACGCCCCCAAAAAGTATTATTTAATGATTGTCGAACTAACTAAATTTAATGTTTTTCAAATATCTTTATTTTTTATGTATCTATCTATAATTTCTTTACTCTTAAATAAAGCCTTTTAACATATATTCTCTTATCGTTCTAAATAAAAAAACTTACTACTTTGTTATGCAAGAGTAAGTTTTCTTCTCATTATTTTATGATAGGTAAATGCATTATAATTTGTTGACCAATTGGTCCCATTCTTCTAAAACCTTGATCTTGGAAACCGACTTTTTCGTATAAATTTTGTGCAGAAATATTTTTTTCATTTACAGCAAGTACAACCTCATTTTTTATCGGGAAATAACGTTTTACAAACTCTTGTAATAATGCCAATGACTTTTTAGCATATCCTTTTCTTTGTCTATTGTGATTTATAGAAAATGATGTTAAAAGTAAAGCATCTTGATTGTCTGTGAATTCCTGTACTCTATCCCCTGTTTGCAATGCGAAAAGACCAACAGGTAACCCATTGTAATCTAAAATAACAATCACATTTTTTGTTCGATCACTTTTTGCTTTCTCCAATAATTCGCCTGGATCTGATGTGAATTGAACTTGTTCACTTGGTAAAGTAAATGTTTGTATAACTTCTTTATATTTCTCCTTATACGGAACTAATTGAATTTCCCCTGTATGTATGTTCATGCGAAACTCTCCCATTTTTCAACATATTAACTTAAACCTTGCTGCGCTTTTGAATGCACTTTTCCATCTAAAAAAGTAATTTCAACTAATGAAGTTGGATCGCTACCCTTCCAAGAAAAAATTTGTTTAATTTGTGTAGAATCTTCTACACCTTCTTCTATAAGTAAATTACCATCAAAGCCAATTAAATCTTTCACTTCTGTATAAGTCATTCCTTCATTTATATTCAAGAAATGATTTATATTGATAGAATCTTTCTGCTGCCTTTCCATCACAGTAGAAGAAGTCGCTGTTTGTTTTTTCACTTCTTTCTTCTGCTCACACGCTGTCATACTGAAACCTAAGCATAAACTACATACTATTAATGCGCTTTTTTTCATCATAACAGTTGTCCCTCCCATCATAATTAAACCATATATTTCCTTAAAAATAAACTGAATATTAAATATTATATTGAAAAATCCCCATACAATTAAGTACGGGGTTAATTTTATTTATTCAAATGATTATTTGATTGGTCATTCTGTTCTTTTCTTAGTTCTTGTTCTTCATCTTTTGGTAATTGTTTATCATTATCTTTAATTGGATTCGTTTCTCGATTTTCAATCATGTCATTAGGAACTTGTGGCATTACTCGGCCAACGATTGCAGCTAACTCATCAAGTATACCTTCACCTGTTTTTCCTTTTTTAATTTGCTTTCCAATTTGTTTCAGTCGTTCATACGTATCAACATCTGCTACAACGACTGCATTAGCACCATCAGGATCGTTTTTCAAACTTTCTGCAACAGAGTATTTAATAGACTCAACGCGAGTTCGATCAAGTTTCGCTTTTACATCAATACCTACAATTGCATATTTGCCGACTACTACGGCAGTTGCATCATTCACACCTGGCACACTAGCGGCTAAAGAAGCTAAATGATCCGCTGCTTTTTCATTTGGCTTATTTGGTTTGTTCGTGTAATTAACATTTTTCGTCGAAACATTTTTTTGCTCTGGTTTTTCATTTGGATTGTCCTTTTTTCCAATACTGCATCCAGTTATTAAAAAGCAAAGCATCAACATATATATTAGGCTCTTCATTATTCTCACCACTTTACTATTAAAATTTAATCATAAATTTTTTCAACAGCTTGCATTTTCTTCACTTTTTCCTCTGCACCGCTATTTGCATTAATGAAAATTTGGTACGTATCTTTTCCTAAAGTACCTATAAACTCATAGCAGAGTACTTCATTATGCAAATCATTTACTACGACAGCTTTTCGTTCTTCCATAACTTTAACATCTGGATTGATTTTCTTTCTTGCTTCTGCTGCAGTTAGCTTTGCTGATGGAACTGTTCGCTTTTGATGTGATGCTAAATATTCTTTTGCGGAAAATCCAACGATAGAACCGTCATCTAAAGCAATTTTCATTTGAATTGCTTCTGGATAAATTCGTACGCCATTTTCATTTACAACATACGTAAATACACCAACATTATCATATTGTGAGCTATCAAAAAGCTCCATATTATTAAACTTATGATCCTTTAAGAATGTCAAACCTTTACTTCCTGCATCGTTTAAACTAATTTTCTGTTCTTTAATATCTCGATTATTCATAACCCAAATTGGATATCCGCCTTTTCCGGTAATATCCATATAAAACTCATTATTCGTTGCTGGATCTTTTATTTTCACACTATAGAAAGATTCTTTCGCACCTTTTCCACTTTTCTCAACATCTACTTTTTCATTTCCTTTTAAGTTCAAAAACGATTTTGCAATTTTCGCTGCTTCATCTTTAGAAATTGCTTTCCCTTCTGCTTCAAATCCACCTTTTTTATTTTTTTGTGCACTAGTAAAGGTAGGTCCGAAGTTTGTAGATGAATACGATGTTACGTTTTTCTCTACTGTTTTTAAACCGTCAATAATTGTATTGTCTGCAGGGTCACGATTTGATGCGAGTGCCATCTCAACATCCATCCAGCGTAAATTGTTTTTCAATACTAGATGTTGTACTTTTCGTAACTCATCTTGTATATTTCCTGCATTTGAATATAAAGTTTCCAATGTTTTGTATTCTTGATCATTTAACGGCTCTTTTTCTAAATCACGAATCGCTGCACGATAACTAAAATCACCGATATTCGCTAAAAATTCTTCCGTTTTATTAAAAGGCATTAATGTTAAAGGAAGTTGTCCTACATCCGAACGAGCTTCAGATGTTAATCTCCATACGTCTGCTAATGCAGGTGATAAAGACGCACGCGAATTCATCGCAAGTGTTGTTCCAATTTTGTCGTGCAACAAATCAACCTCGTACGCTAAATCATGAAACGCTCGTTGATAGCTATTTTCCGCTCGAATTAATACTGCATTCTTCTCTTGGTGCTCTTTATAGCCCCAGTAACCCGTTCCAACTACACCGACTGTTAATAATACGATTATAATACCTCGTAACATAGTTCCACCTCCGCTCTATTTACAGAAAATATGTTTTCCGATCTTTTTAATTTGTGGACGAGTCCAAATCCATTTACTTGTCGCTGTATCCGGATTGAAATAATACAATGCATTTCCTGTTGGATCCCATCCATTTAGTGCATCTAATACAGCTTTTTTCGCTGTTTCATTTGGTGTTAAATATATTTGTCCATCTGCAACCGCCGTAAAGGCTCTCGGTTCAAATATTACTCCTGAAACAGTATTTGGAAATGATGCACTTGTAACTCGGTTTATAATAACCGCAGCTACAGCAACTTGCCCTAAGTACGGTTCTCCACGAGATTCTCCATATACTGCGTTTGCCATGAGCTGAATGTCATTTTGAGAATAACCATTCGGAACATTTGTCCCTTTATTTTGAGATGGTTTATTTTCTTGTGCAGTACCACCACTATTTCCTTTATTCGTTGTTGTTCCTTTATTAGCAGTCGACTTGTCATACTTCGTTGCCTTCACAAGCATTTGCTTCGTTTTAGCTCCAGCTAAACCATCAACAGGTAATCCGAATTTCTCTTGAAAATTTCGAAGTGCCCAGTATGTACCCCATCCGAAAACCCCATCCACTTTTCCCGTATAAAACCCGTTATATTTCAAACGAGATTGCAGTTCAATGACATCTTCACCAGATGCTCCTCTTTGAATGACTTGATTAGAAAAAGCTTCTACATTTTTTAGTTGTATACTACTTACCATCAAAGATAGTCCGATGAACGCAAGTAAAATTGCTATTTTAAAAATAGCTTTTTGACGCATAATTTTCCCTCCTTGATTACAGAAATGATTTCTTGGTTATGTTTTGTAAAAGGCTCGCTTTTATGTAAAGAAGACAAAAAAATCCAAACTCATATCGTTAAAAAAATATGTAAACAATATAAAAAAAGATAAAAGGAGTTCATTATGAAGAAATTGTTAAAACGTATCGCACTCGTCATCCTGTTCATAACAACATGTTCTAACATATATACTGGTCCATCAATTGTTCATGCGCAGCCTCCGTATGCCAAATGGGGGAAACTTGCTGTAGAAAAGACGAAAGAACAATACCCAAAAGCTGAGATTATTGATTATCTTCATATAGGTAGAAAACCAAAAACCGTTCAAATAACAATCGAAAAATTTAAATTGTGGCTACGTGAGAATGGGCAAGAATATGGTGTTTTTGTTGATGTAGAGTTTGAAACGAAGACGGATAAGTTTATAAAAATGTCGTTTCAGAAGACGAGTAGATAAAAAGAAACCTCCACTGTTTAGCATATGAACAGTGGAGGTTTCTTTCATTTTTAAAATTCTTTCTCAAAATTTCGATTTCCTAAAAATCTTATTAACATACAAATTAACTGGAGTGAATGGTTTCACTTGCGCTCTTATTATAGCGCTCCATGCTAAAAGACTTAAACATAGTCTATAAAGATAATGTTTTTACACCTTTCATACATTCTCTCCTCTTCTTATATAAACTTATTATTCTCCTGTACATGCTCAATAAACAATTTCAATGGAACAAGTCCGCGTTTTGGCATATGACTACTTATGACAGCAACAAGCTCTAACTGCGGAATGATAACGATGTATTGTCCGCCGTATCCCATGGCAAAATATATACAATACGGTATGTGAAATCTTTCGTTATTCAAAACCCACCAGTGATATCCATACGCCCCGACATGTTCATACGTTTCAAATAGAGCTGTAGTTGATTCTTCTAACCATTTCGATGATACAATTTCATTCCCCTGCCAATATCCATTCTGCAAACATAATATTCCGAGCTTTAATAAATCTTTAGATTTCATTTTCATGCCGAACCCGCCGACATGTATTCCTTGGGGATCTTGTTGCCACTCATATTCTGTAATTTCTAACGGATTAAATAAGTACCTTTTCGCAAACTGCTCTGTCGACATTCCAGTAGCTTTTTGGATGATGTAGCTGAGCAAATGCGAAGAACCTGAGTTATAATTCATTTTGGTAGCGGGTTCTTCAATTATTGGTTTTTCTAATATGTACTGGACCCAGTTTTCCGATTCTACAAAATCATTTGGGAACACTACTCCATTTCCAAACTCTTTCCAATCCTCACCTGTAGTCATCGTTAATAAATGATACAGAGTCAAATCCTGCTTTTCCTCAGATACATTTTCAATCCACGCTGTAATCGGTGTTTGTATATCATTTATATAGCCTTTATCTATTGCAATACCAATTAATATAGATACGATGCTTTTTGTAATCGAATTTATTTTAAATAGATTATTTTCACATTCTAACGTTTTATAATACTCAGTTGTTAACTCACCTTTTTGATAAACAAGAAATGTATTTACTTTTTTCTTTTCAAATTTATTTTCTAGTTGTTTAAAATCCAAAACTTTACCTCCAATTAGATTGTTACTTGATTTATTATAACTTGTAGCTTTCATTAAAACATAGTTGCGTTCAAATAAAAAACAAACCTGCCAGTTATGAACTGACAGGTTTGTTTTTTATAATTTTGTACGAACATTCCAAAGTTCTGGGAAGAATCGTTGATCAAGTACTCGTTTTAAATAAGATACACCAGAAGATCCGCCTGTTCCCATTTTATGTCCGATAATACGTTCTACCGTTTTCATATGACGGAAACGCCATTGTTGTAACCAATCTTCAATATCGATTAATTTTTCAGCGAGTTGATATAAATCCCAATACTTTTTCACATCCGCATACACTTCAATCCAAGCTGCTTCTACTGTTGCATCTTCTTCATAAGGCTGCGTAATGTCACGGTTTAACACATCTTGATGGATCGGGAATCCTTCTTTTACAAGAGCTTGAATTGCGACATCATACAAACTTGGTGTATGTAGCGCTGTATGAAGTCGAGCGTGTAATTCTGGATCTTTTTCATAAATTTTTAATGCATGCGGCGTCTTATAGCCAAGCGCATACTCAATCATACGATATTGATATGATTGAAAACCTGAAGCTTGACCGAGTGAATCACGAAACTCAATGTACTCTGATGGCGTTAATGTCGCAAGAATATCCCAAGATTGAATAATTTGCGACTGAATTTTTGATACACGTGCTAACATTTTAAAAGCTGGTTGTAATTTATCATTTTTAATAGATTCGATTGCTGCATTTAACTCATGTAAAATAAGCTTCATCCAAAGTTCACTTGCTTGGTGAATCACGATGAATAACATTTCATCATGATGGTCTGATAATCTCTTTTGAGAAGATAGTAAACTATCTAATTGTAAATACTCCCCGTACGTCATATTCTCTTTAAAGTCCGTATGAATCCCTTTTTCCATAATTACCTTTTCGTTTTCTTTCATATTAGCCAAACGCCCCTTTTATATAATTCTACTTAAATTGGTCTAATAACTGCTCGAACTGGACTTCCATCTGCTTCTGTTAAAGCAAGTGGTAATGCGATTAATTCATAATCGCCGTCTGCTACATGATCTAGTACGACATTTTCTAAAATGTGTATGCCGTGTTTAAACAATTGATGATGCGCTGCTAACTCTTTATCATCTAATGGATCTACTGAAGGTACATCTACCCCGATTAAACGGATACCTTTCTCTGAAAGAAACGGTGCTATATCTGCACGTAAATGCGGGATTACATCTGGGAATTCATTCGCTTTGCCATGTGAAGATGTGCGTAACAATAATCTTTCTACGCCTTCTAAATGAAAGCTTTCTAATTCCTTTTTCCCAATGCTTTCTAGATTAGAAACATCTATGATGCGCGCTGGGCCGACATAAACTTGAACGTCTAAATCTATTACTTTTTTCCCATCACTATCAAAATGAAACGGTGCGTCAATATGAGTACCTGTATGAATACTCATCGATAACTTTCCGACATTTACTGACCCACTCTCTTCTTTTGACCATGAAACTTCATACGAGAACGGTGTATCTCCTGGCCAAGTAGCAATATCATTATTTAGCGGTTGTGAAATATCAATCCACTCTGAATTTTTCATGCTTATGCCACAACCTCTCGCTTATTTTCAAACTGCTTATATTCTTCATCTTTCATGATTTTCTTTAAAATTTGAACAGAATGCCACACTTCTCCGTATGTGTTATATAAAGCAACCGGCGCAAGTCTTACTCCATTAGGTGCACGGAAATCAGGAATAACTCCATTTGCTTTTAACGCTTTACAAATACGTGCTGCTTCAGCATGCTCTAAATAAATGTGTCCGCCTCTTTTTTCATCCTCTAATGGATTGCCAATTGTAAATCCAAAATCTTTTAATTCATGATCTATTAAATTAAGCATGTATCTTGTAATATGTAGCGATTTTTCACGTAAACGTTCTATACCAGCATCTTTAAAGATTTCAAGAGAACCGATTAACGGTGCAGTACTTAATACGTGCGGTGTACCAATTTGATAAGCACCTGCATGATCAGCAGCTGTTAATGTATGTTCCATATCAAATTGCTTATCTTTTCTAGAACTAAACCAACCTGATAATCCTGGAAGTCTATTAAAATGCTTTTTATTTACATAAAGTCCCGCAACTCCACCAGGTCCTGCATTTAAATATTTATAATTACACCAAATAGCGAAATCAACATCCCATTCTTTGAAATGATGCGGAATAGAACCGATTGAATGACATAAATCGAATCCGATATGAATACCACGTTTATGTGCTTCCGCTGTTAAACGTTTCATATCAAGAATTTGGCCGCTTCTATATAGTACAGAAGGCAATAAAATTAACGCGATATCATCTGTCATTGCGTGAATAATATCATCTTCAGAAAGTGTTCTACCATCTCGGCTCGTCACTCGTAATAAATGCTCATCTGGATCTAATCCTTTTAAACGAATTTGACTTTGAAGTGCATATATATCTGACGGGAATGTTAATTCATCAGCAAGAATTTTTGTACGTATTCCTTTCGGTTCATAAAATGTTGCAATCACTTGGTGTATATTCGTCGTCGTGGAACCGGTTACAATTGTTTCTTCTGGTAACGCTCCAATAAGAGGCGCTGTCAATTCACCTAATTTCTCCGAAAGGAAAAACCAGGGATGCTCCCCCTCTGTCCAACCATCTATGCCATACTCTTTCCATGAATCTAGCAACGCAAGTAACGATTTCTCTGCTCTTTTTGATAGTAGTCCTAATGAGTTTCCATCTAAATATATTGTTCCTTCTTTTTTATAGAATTCAGTTTGAAAATCTTTCAGTTCATCATGTTTATCACATTCAAGCACATATTCATAAGTTGGTTGAAATGGTTCTTTATACATGGTGTCACCTTCTTTTAATTTTCTTTTTATTCTAACTAATTGAAATATATCACCTTAGTTGATATAACGTCAATGATATTATGTCAGTTGACTTTATATATGCATTTCTTTTACAATACAGTTATATTTTCAGATATTTCAGTATAAAGAGGTGATTCTTTGAAAAACAGTACTCTTTCATCGAGAAAACACCGCTCCTTAGAAACAAAGAAGAAACTATTACACGCTGGTTACACGATTTTTATACATAACGGATTTCAAAAAACGACAATTACACAAATTATTAAACATGCAGAAACTGGTTATGGAACCGCATATGTATACTTTAAAAACAAAGATGATCTCCTCATCGTTTTAATGGAAGATGTCATGAATCAATTTTATGATATTGCTGATCGCTCCTTTTCCCCTCAAACAAAAGAAGAAGCGCGTATCATGATTCAAAATCAAGTTAGAGCATTCCTACAATTAGCTGAAGAAGAACGTGCTATATTGCAAGTTGTGCAGGAAGCAATCGGATTATCAAAAGAGATACGTCAAAAATGGGACGAGATACGTGAACGCTTTATAAACAGTATTTCGCAGGATATTACTTACTCTCAAGAAAGTGGATTAGCACAATCTGAATTAAATAAAGAAATTGTAGCACGTGCTTGGTTCGCGATGAATGAGATGTTTCTTTGGACGATTGTGAAAAATGATAGAAAATTAGGGTTAGAAGAGATAGTACATACATTGACGGAAATGTATACGACTGGGTTATATAAATAGCACACCTTCAATAAGTAAGGTGTGCTATTTTACCTCTATAAAAATATTTTATCTGGGTATGGTAACGCTAAAAGTTTTTTAAAATAGCGGGAATGTTTTAGCAATATTTCCAAGGTAAGAAAAATATATTCTCACCTCTTCTAAACTTACTTCTTGGATAACATTACGATTTTGTATTGATAGAAAGATGTACCAAACAGCAATTAAAATTTTTAATAAGCAAGCTTCAAAAAAATAACCTGTTACTCAACAAATTAAGTAACAGGTTATTTTAAATATTTTATTACCGATACAATGATACAAATTAGCGATGTAAGTAAAAGCAACAGTCCCATATTCTTATTCTCTTTTTCATCCTTCTTAACATTCTGTATCCCCATACCAGAAAGCATAAAACCTAATAATAATTGCAAAATAAGCATACTTTGCTTCGAATCATCATTCCAACTGTAAATAGAATAGCCCATTACAATAATAGCGAGTATGAATGTAGTAATTCTAATCATAAAAACACCCCCTATTTAATTCTATTGTTTTAACCTACTTACAATTCCAACAATAAACTTATACTCATCTCTACCCTTTCTTACTTTCTTAAACCCTTCTTTCGTATCAAAAATAAAACAAGTTTTCCGAAACCAAATTCGTACATATAAAGACTCAAAATAAATAGGTTTTATAATTCCGCGTTCTTCAAATTCAGTTCCATCTTTATTTTCAGTTTCCGTTCGAACGAACCACTTATTTCCGATGCCAATTTCAATATACTTCACATTAGTCCCCCTTCCGGGAATTAACTTCTAACTATTCTATTATTTCCCCGGTAAGCGCACATTCCGACAGAACATGAGCCCACAAAGAAAAAGTAGATTACAAAAATCTACTTTATAGCTTATATTTTTGCATTCGTTTATAAAATGTACTTCGAGGTACATCTAACAATTTTGCAGCTAACGATACATTTCCGTTCGTCTTTTCTAACGCTTCAATCATACTATCACGCTGTATTTTTTCACGGAAATTTAATGCATGCTCTGTTTTATTTTCTGCTTGCAATGCAAGTTGATGGTGATTTCCCATCATTGTTTGTAATAAAAAAGAGATTTGTTTTTCACATATTTCCCGTCCTTGCGACAAAATGTAAATACGTTCTAATACATTTAATAATTCTCGAATATTTCCTGGCCATGCATGGTGTGAAAATTGATTACAAATGCTCTTTGAAAATACAACATTCCAATTCTTTCGTTCACAAAAATGTTGTATGAAGTACGGAATATCCTCTTTTCTTTCCATTAACGATGGAACATACAGCGGATATACATGTAAACGATAATATAAATCTTGACGGAATTTCCCTTCTTCTACTAATCGCAGTAAATCTTTGTGTGTCGCAGTAATAATACGAATATTTACCGGTACCTCTTTTGAACCGCCAATTGGGGTTACTGTTCGTTCTTGTAAAACACGCAATAATGCTACTTGCATTTCTGGCGGTACTTCACCAATTTCATCTAAAAATATTGTACCTCCGTCCGCTTGTTCAAATTTTCCTTTATATCCTTGGCGCCGCGCACCTGTAAACGCTCCTTCAGCATAACCGAATAATTCACTTTCCATTAATTCTTTCGGCAATGAACCGCAATTAACAGCTATAAAAGGACCATTTTTCCTTGGACTATTTTCATGAATCGCTCTCGCTACATATTCTTTCCCTACACCTGTTTCACCACAAACATATACACTAGCGTCAGTTGGAGATACAAGCTTAATTTCTTCTAAAGTATGTTGAAATGCATTGCTCGTCCCAATAACGCCATGGAAAGTGATTCCGCTTATAAATGTGGGCGTTGAAAATACATTCCCCTCTTTATTTTCCTTTACATACATACATTTCCCGATCATTCTATCATTACTATATACTGGTACTTCTAATTTAGGTTTCAATCCATTTTGCATTAAATCTTCAAGTTTCATTCGTGACCAATTCGAAACTCGATCCCGTACACTCTTGCTTGCAGAAACAATAACATCACGATGATTACATATAACAACCTGTTCATCACTGTCAATTACATCTAAAAAACGATGGATTAAGTGTAGTTCATTTTGATGCACTCGAATACTACATTCACGTTCAATTGCATGTGCAATCGAAGTTACCATTCCGAGCATATATGGATGTGAAAATTCAATTGGACAGGAGAAATCTAGAACTCCAATTAATTTCCCATCATCATTATGGATGGGAGCGGCCGCACAACTCCAGCTATGAGATGCGATAGAATAATGCTCTGTACCACTTATCATAATGGCCTCTTCAATCTGTAACGCGGTTCCTATCGCATTTGTACCAATAGCTGCTTCTGTCCATTTCACACCTTCAATAAAATTAATATGTTTCGCTCGTTTCAACGTTTGTTGATTTCCACTTAACGATAGAACGTAACCATCTGGATCGATTAATAATGCCATCATTTGCAGTTCATCAATGGTTTTTCTCATATTTTGTATTTGAGGTATTGCTATATCAAGGAAGATTTCACTCTTTTTCTTTTGATCCTGAAAAATATTAGAAGACAAAATTTTCTGACCTTTGTTCATATGAGGATTCACATTTGCTTGTTTACATCGATACCATGACTCTGAAATCCTTTCGTTTATACGGTTCGAATCAAGAACACCTTCATCAACAAACTTTTTCCATGTATGTAAGTAAAACGGTGAAGCTAACATTGTATCATCTCCCTATTCATTGTTTTGGAGATCTGTAAAAATATACTTTTATTATAAAACTGAATAAAAGCGTTTTCAATAAAACTAGAAAGACGACACAAATATGTTAATAATTAGTATATATTAATGAACTTCTTTATTCTTTTTTAGTAGAACTATATTTTGTATAATGGAAGCAAAGAAAATACATAACCAAAACCACTTTTGTGGAGTATCATTTATAAAGAAAATGATGACCGCTATTGAAAATAAAATGGTAGATGCTAAACTAAAATATAATTTTGTTTTAATTTTCATCATTCCTCACTCCTCTATCACTTTACAGTACATACTAACTCTTCATTTTTTAACTCTACTATGTACTTCTGTAAAACAGATTCTCTTCCGCCATGTTTTTCATACCAATCATGTATTCTTTTAGCATGCTTCTCGTCGCTTCTAATTTTCGATTCTATTTCTTTATACTCATCATAACTATCATATTCCCATATGGCGAATATTTCAGTTGTACCATCATTGTTATCTTTCATCCAGCGTCCTATTAGCCTGGAACCATGCTTTAATTGATTAGGTAAGTTCGTGTTAGTAAAATGCTCATTAAATATTTCTATAAATTCATTCTTTACTATATAGTACTTTCTTCTATAAAACATACATTTCCACCTCTTTTATGAACAGCCTCAAATACACCTTCCCATTACTACCGTATTATAATACTTCCCATCCGACAGTCTTTTATCATTTTTCAAAATACCTTCTACTTCAAAACCTAATTTCTTATAAAGTTGAATGGCTTTTTCATTTGTCTCTAACACTTGTAATGATATCTTTTTCACTTCATTTTCATCAGCCCACTGAATAGATTGTTGCAGTAAACTCTTACCCATTCCATATCCCCAAAACTCTTTTAAAATACAAACACCAAACTCTACTTTATGGGTTAATCTTTTCAAATTAGAACCTTCACATCTTGAAAATCCTACGATTTGGTTGTGCACTTCTGCAACTAAAAAGAGATTCTTTATCTCTTCACTATCTGCTTTTATTATTTTTTGAAAACCTATCTTATCTATAAATCCCTCTCCTGCTTCTCTATCCATATTTTCAGTTTCGCCATCGATCTGCACTCTAATTTCCGCTAACTGCTCCGCATCCGTTTCAGATGCAGAACGAATTGTATAAGTTAATCCATTTATATGAAACTCTTGTCTTTTTATAATCATCTTAAACTCCTTTTAAATGAGGTGTATTGACGCTATTACAATTTCTTTACCTTGTTTCTCAAATTGTTGAATCGTTTCTTTACTAGACTCTTCATCTGTTATGATAAGGTCAATTTCTATTATTGACTCACCTTTTATAAAGCAGTCTATTCCGAGTTTATTATGCGGAGCTAAACAAATGTTTTTTCTAGCAATATTACTTACTGTTTTTCCAAAATAAGCAACTTCTGGTGTTGCAGTACTTATACCATTCAATGAAATGCCACCACCTGTAGAGAAATACAGATCAATAGAGAATCTACTGATCAATTCTGAGGAAAGTGTATCTGTCATATTTCCTGATGGTTTCACCTTTCCACCAATTAAGTACGTATCTACATTCTTATAATCCCGTAACTTACTAGCAATTTCTAAAGAGTTCGTAATCACTGTAAATGACATTTTAGGTAAATATTTTAACATGGCATAATGAATAGAAGCTCCGCCAATAAAAACAGAATCTCCCTCTTGTATGTAGGATGTAGCAATTTTCGCAATCGCATCTTCCTCTATTGAACTATCACGATAACGTTTCGATGGTTCAGTAGCTAAGTTTCTCACTCGCGTAAGTTCAACTGCACCTCCGTGTGTTCTTTTTAGTAAACCGTCCTTCTCCATAATAGACAAATCTCTTCTTATCGAATCAATAGACATATCAAAACTTTCCGCAAGATCCTTAGCGATTACTCTTCCATCTTTCTTAAGTAACTCTAAAATTTTCTCTCTACGCTCTTCAGTAAACATGTACCCACCACCGTCATTGAAGATTCTGAAATTTTATCTTTATTTTAATTATATGCATGCCTTTTCTGTATTACAATATTTTCAATTCTTATTTATTCAGATTTATACCGTTTTCGCCCACTTTCTATCCCATTAACTTGACAACTAAATAAATGCATATCTGTATATTACATAAATATACTTTCATTTACCTTCCTATTCATGTAAAATTATTCCTATGCTTTATTTTTTAACACAGAAAGGAATTATTATGAAATCTATAATTAAAGTAACTTGTACAGCATTATTATTCACAGGACTAATGGCAGGATGTAATGGAAATACTACACCAAAACAAGAAAAGAGCGCTCTTGAAAAGGATGCAATGCACTATGGGGAAATATATAAAAATGAATACTATAGAGCAACTGTTGAAAATGCAAAATTCGAGAAAATAGACAAAGAGTGGCGTCTCACAGCTCGCGTTACTATAAATAATGCTCGTACTGACGGACAAACGATAGATCTTTCAGAAATAAAATATTTCATAAAAGATGAAAAAACGGGTGAAAAATACGAAGGTGAAGTTATACAAAATGAAAATGCTAAAAAGGTTCCTTCTGAGTTTTCTTTAACTAGCGACATTGTATTTAATATGAAAACTTCACCAAAAGATTTAAATTCTATGTATTTATACATAGATAGTAAAGCTGCACCGTTAACAGATACATTTTGGAAACTTGATAATTTAGCATCTAAATAAAAAACAGTCTTATAAGACTGTTTTTTTGTTTGTAAATTTATAAAGTTTACTAGTTACCTATCTCAAGCAATACGTCTTTTGCACAAATTGTCACTTCTTCAAATGGGCAATCAAATAAAACACCTAATTCGAACCCTTCATTAGTAAGATCTATTTCATGACTTAACCACAAAGCACCTTCAAAATTTTCCGGAATTGAACACTTCGTTACGCCTGTAAAAGTTACTTGCAGTTTATCAAATTCACTGAAAGTACCACTGCAATCTAAAGTAATAATTAGCGTATCTTTTGATCTTCTCTCTACTGATTTTAATACACTGTCATGTAGTGAGTATTCATGTAACTGAATAACATTTGTTGGGAGTTTTTTCTTAATTGAATGGAAGTGATCTAAATAGAATCGATCTAAATGAGCCCTTCTTTTCTCACAATCCCCTATCCATACTTTCATAAGTTTTTTCAATTCACTAGAAGGATATTCTGAATTAATTGTGATGCTATGAATAAATGGATGTATGGATTCAGGAAGGAATTTTAATAAATCTGTTTTCCTTTCCTTTATTTCCTCAATTAAACTTTGTATATCCATTTCTGACCATTCTTTTATAGAGTCTATATAACTTACAAATTCTATAATTTGCATTTCTTTATACCAATTTTTATTGAAATACTTCAATAGCTTCCCTCCTAAAACATTTTAACATCCAACAAAAGCGATATATCTATTTATTATATCATTCCAATAACTATTTTTTCTAAAGAAAAAATGCAAAACTGTAAATATTCCGCCTTTTATTTCTAAAACTTCAGAATATTTACAATAGTTCTCGATTGGAATACATTTTAATAGTACAAAGATTCACCTGTACAAAAATCTAAACAAAAAGGGATGGTTATATGTTGAAGAAATTAGTAGCAGGTACACTAGTAGCGGGATTTGCATTAACTGGAGGATTAGGTGCAGTAAGTGCTGAAGAAAAAAGTAACACAATTAAGTCATTTGACTATTTAAAAGTGGATGAACAGAATGTTAATTCATTTGCAAAATTAAGTGATCAGGATAAGAAAAACATCCAAATTACAATGGTATTACCTGAGCAAAATGAAAATGGAGATTGGCTAGCTTATGGTTTTACTAGCCGTGAAATATTAGATGCTTATATTGAAAAGGATAAAAAAGCACTTAAAAATAAAATTAATCCTTTAGGTAGCGGTGCTGGTAGTACTGATTTTTATGAACATAAAGATAAAGGTGGCCAATATATTTACTGGAGCAGCGGTTTTAAAAACCTACCTTCTAGCTGGAATGATAGAATTTCTTCTGTAAGTACAGCATCGCCTTCAGCAAGTTATTCAACGACACTTTGGGAGCATACTTCTACACAAGGATATGGAAAAGGTGTTGTATTTAAACATGCTGATTGGTACGGTAAAACTGCTAATTTAGCTGCTGATTGGAACGATATTACTTCAGCGATTGACGTAAAAAAATAATAGGATATTCAATTTTTTCTGTAAAAATTCAAACCACTATTCTCTTATTCATTTAGAGAATAGTGGTTTATTATATTTTCATTAAGCATGTACAGCATGTCCTATCGCTTGCAATAACGCTTCATGAATCGCTTCAGATAAAGTTGGATGCGCTGCAATATAATCTCTCATTATATCAGCGGTAACTTCTGTATGAAGCATTACGGTTCCTTGTCCGATCAGTTCAGTTGCACGAGGACCGATAATTGAAATCCCTATAATCTCTTGATATTTAGGTTCCACAATAACTTTTACTTTCCCCGTTTTTTCTCCAATAATAAGCGCTTTTCCGTTCGCTGTAAAAGGAAATTCGCCAATTTGTATGTCACCGTACTGCTCTCTTGCATCTTTTTCATTTAAACCGACACTTGCGATTTCTGGGGATGTGTATATACATCGAGGTACTGCATGATAGTTAACTTTCACATCTTCTCCACTCGCATGTAATGCTGCTGTCGTTCCTTCATGGAAAGCAACGTGAGCAAGCTGGATCCCACCAATCACATCACCTGCTGCGTAAATATGTGATACATTTGTTTGCATATGTTCATTCACAGCAATCCCTTTATTTGAAAATTGAATACCTGCTTTTTCTAAATCTAATCCTTGTACACGTGGTTTTCGGCCTACAGAAACAAGTACATATTCCAGATTGGCTTCTTGGATATTTCCTTCATATTCAAATGAAGCTTGCTTCTTATAATTATTTAATCCTTTTAAAGCAGCTCCTGTAAATATTTCTACGCCATCACTTTCTAATTTCTCTTTTAATATTTGTGCGATATCTTCATCTTCACCAGGTAATAATTGCGGTGCCATTTCAACAATCGTAACTTTTGTTCCAAGACGACTATAAATACTTGCAAACTCGCACCCTATTACACCACCGCCAACGATCAATAATGATTTTGGTATATTTTCTAGGGACATCGCATGGCTACTATTTAAAATCCACTTCCCATCAAATGGAGCAAAAGGTAATTCAGTTGGTTCTGAACCTGCAGCTATAATGAATTGCTCTCCATCTACTACGGTTTCTTTATCACCATGTGTAACTCTCACTCGGTGATCCGTTTCAAATCTCGCTTTACCTTGTATAACTTGTATTTTATTTTTCTTCACTAAATATTGAATTCCTTGCACGAGCTGCGTTACGATTTGTGATTTCCGCACCTGTATTTGCTTCCAATCAACTGAAATACTTCCTTCGTTAAGCGCAATTCCATAGTGGTTCGCTTTTCTCACAATGTCATGCACTTCTGCACTTTCTAACAATGATTTTGTAGGCATACAACCAACCTTTAAACAAGTCCCACCAAGATCAGCTTCATCAATAAGAGTGACATCTTTTCCGTTTTGAGCCGCGGTAATTGCTGCTACATAGCCAGCGGGACCGCCCCCAATAACAACTAATTTACTCATTCTCTCACCTTCTCTTTATAAAAGAATTGTTACAGGTTCTTCTAAATAACGTTTAATTGTGCGTAAAAATGCAGCTGCTGGTGCACCATCTAATACACGATGATCAAATGTTAAACTTAAAGGTAACATACTTCCTTTTCTTAATTTCTTCACTTTATATACAGGAACATGTTCAATTGCACCTACACCTAAAATACCAGTTTCAGGTGTATTTAATACCGGCGTAAAATATTCAATACCGAAGCTACCTAAATTACTAATTGTAAATGTTGTCCCTTGCATATCATCACTACTTAAACTGCCTGCTCGTGCTTTTTGAGCCGCATTCTTAATCTCTTTAGATAACTCTACTACAGATAGATTATTTGCAAAGCGAATAGCTGGGACAACTAATCCTTTTTCTAACGCGACTGCCATGCCTAAATGGACATGTTCAAATTGATGAATTGCGTCATCTATATATGCGCTGTTCATTTCTTTATGCTCCCCAAGCGCTAATACTACAGCACGAGAAATAAAATCCGTAATGGTTAGTTTGTTATCGTATCGTTTTTGTACAGCTTCCGCTATGTCTTTATGTAAAGCCACTAAATCTGTCACATCTACTTTCATCGTTAATGTTAATTGCGCACTATTTTGTAAACTTGCATGCATACGGTTTGCGATTGCTTTACGCATACCAGTAACAGGAATGACTTTACTTTCTTCTTGTTCAAGTACTTCTGGAGTCAGTACTCTTTCTTCAAGCGCCTTTAACACATCTACCTTTGTAATTCTTCCGCCAGGACCTGTACCAACCAATACCTTGATATCCAGATTTTCAGACTTTGCAATTTTCTTCGCTACAGGTGAAATTTTAATTCTTTGCTTTGCTACTTCTTTCGCATATGGTTCTGGATGTTGTACATTTTTAGATTCTAAATTAGGTATTTTTTCTTCTACAACATGTGTACTTTCATGAACTTCTACTTTTTCATTCTGCTTACCGATGTAGCAGATTACAGTGCCGGGTGGAACTCCCTCATCTTCACTTACAGCTATATCAAGAACAGTTCCATCAGCCGGTGCCTCTATTTCAGTTTCGATTTTTTCCGAGTTAATACTAGCAATTAGTTCACCTTTTGCTACATGATCACCCGCTTTAATATTCCAGCTCGTAATAATACCTTCTTTCATCGCCATACCTAACTTCGGCATTACAACTTCTACAGCCATGTTTCTCTCTCCCTTCTCATCGTTTCATTACACATGTAATAAAGATTGGTCTCCGATCATTTCAGATACAATTTCAATTACTTTCTCCGGCGTTGGTAAATATAACTTTTCAAGTGGTGGTGAGAACGGAACTGGTGTATGTGGTGCTGTAATTCGTTTAATAGGTGCATCTAACAAATCGAATCCTTTATCTGCTACAATTGCCGCAATATCTGTTGCGATACTACATCTTGGATTTGCTTCGTCAATAACAATTAAGCGATTCGTTTTTTCAACAGATGCTAAAATCGTATCTTCATCCAGTGGTGATAAAGAACGTGGATCGATTACTTCTACTTCAAGTCCCTTTTTCGATAATTGCTCAGCAGCTGCAAGTGCTGTATGAACTTGTTTTCCAATTGCGACGATTGTTACATCAGAACCTTCGCGTTTCATATCTGCTTTCCCTAAAGGAATTGTATAGTACCCTTCTGGTACTTCGCCTTTCATATTGTAAAGTGTTTTATCTTCAAAGAAGATTACTGGATCGTCATCTTCAATTGCTGCTAATAATAAGCCTTTTGCATCATATGGAGTGGAAGGAACGACAACTTTAATACCTGGAATGCTCGTAAATAAAGCGTATAAACTTTGTGAATGCTGCGCTGCTGCGCTAAAACCAGCACCATGCATCGTACGTACTGTAACTGGCACTTTCGCTTTACCACCGAACATATAGCGGAATTTTGCACCTTGGTTTAATACTTGATCAAGACAACTTCCGATGAAATCATTAAACATTAATTCAGCAATCGGACGTAATCCCGTTGCCGCAGCTGCCATTGCTGCTCCCATATAACCAGCTTCAGAAATTGGAGTATCTAAAATACGATTCCGGCCAAATTCTTGCACAAGCCCTTTCGTAACACCGAGTACACCACCCCACGCTTCATCATCTTGTAAGTGATCCACTTGTGCACCGCCTGCAACATCTTCTCCTATTAAAATTACGTTCTCATCACGACGCATTGATATTTTCATCGCTTCATTGATTGCAGTTGACATACTTACTGTTCTAGTCATTATTTTTCACCCTCCTCTTATTTATAAGAAACGTATACATCTTTTAATAATTCTTCATCCTCTGGATATGGACTATTTTCACTAAATTCAATTGATTTTTGTACTGCTTCATCTACTGCCTTTTCCATATCCACAAGTTCAGATTCAGTTAATAAAGCTTCATGAATTAAATGCTTACGGAAATTCACAATCGCATCTTTTTCATTTAAATGTTCTTCTTTTTCCTCTGAAGTTTTATATGTTTGCGCTTCACCTTCGAAATGACCGTAATTGCGATATGTCATACATTCAATTATTGTTGGACCACCGCCATTACGTGCGCGCTCCACCGCTTCTTCAGCTGCTTTATATACTGCAAGTAAATCTTTTCCATCCACTTGAACACCTGGAATATTGTAAGCTTTCGCTCGATCTGCAATCGAATCACAACTTGAAGCATATTCAAATGTTGTTGCTTCACCGTAACCGTTATTTTCTGCGATAAAAATAACTGGTAACTTCCAAATCGCCGCTAAATTAACCCCTTCGTGAAATGTCCCTTCATTATTTGCTCCGTCACCGAAGAAGCAAACACTTACATCTTTCGTACCTTTATATTTAGCTGTTAATGCTGAACCGCAAGCAAGTGGAAAACCTCCGCCTACAATCCCATTTGCACCAAGCATTCCTTTATTTAAATCGGCAATATGCATGGAACCGCCTTTACCTTTACATAACCCTGTCGCTTTCCCAAAAAGTTCAGCCATCATCCCATTTAAATCACAGCCTTTTGCGATACAATGCCCATGTCCTCTATGCGTACTTGTAATACTGTCACTATCTGTTAAGTGGGCACATACACCAACTGCTACCGCTTCTTCACCTGCGTATAAATGAACGAAACCTGGCAGAACGCCTTGCGCGAATAATTCATGTACCTTATCTTCAAACTTACGAATTTCTAACATTTTTTCATACATCCAACGAGCTTGTTCTTTCGTAATTTCATTCCCTTTACTTTCAGTTGTTTTTAACATGTCCAGCCCTCCTATTTTCTTGTTCATCTTTTATATTGCAAGTACTGTGCCAAATTCTAATCATTGATTTCATGGCTTTTCTCTTTCCTTTCAAAATAAAAAAGTGGACAAAATGAGACTTATGTCTCGTTTTGTCCACTTTTGTTCACCTAATTTGAGAATTACGATCTTATTCATTATCAAAACTTTTCTGTAATTTTCGGATGTAAATAATTTGACCAATATGATAAGCATTATGAGTCGTTACATTACTAAGCACTTCCCACCACTTCGCATTTACGGGAAATCCAACTACATCGCTTTCAACCTTCTCTTCATTTATAAGCTTTTGCCATTGTAACAGTTTCTCTAGTAGTTTTTCTCTTAACTCATCGAATGATTGATTATCTGAAAGCATAAAACTTTTGTTATTATCACCAATAGCGGGCACGGCATTCACATTCGATTCTTTATACCTAGTTTGCCACGTTGAGTTCCAATACAATAAATGTTGTACAATTTCAGCTATACTATTACTCTCTTCATTCGGTTTCCAGAAAGCTTCTCTCTCAGATAGATCTTTCACAGCATCTGAAAATGGCATATACCAACTGGGATCGTTCGCATTCGCTAATAATTGATCTGCTAATACATCTTTCACATGTACCACTTTACGTCCCTCCTTAAAAAAGCTTCATTTTATGACAATACTCACTTCTCTAAATACGCTGAGTTTGTAAGATTTCCTCTTTTTAAACGCAATCCCATACATATACATATAAAGAAACCAAACGCACCTAATCCATAAGCAGCTGTATAGCCACTTGTTCCAATAATCCAGCCTGCAAGTCCTGGTCCAATCATTTGACCAATTGCATAAAAAACAGATATAAAACTAATTGCCATTGATACATACTTTTGGGATACTTGCTTTGATGCTGCAACTTGTATTAATAAAAGGATACCACCGAGGCTAGAACCCCAAATTATTGCCGATACGATAAAACCCATTATGTTTTCAAAAAGAATTGGCACCACATCACCTATTACCGCTAATAAAAGTGCACTACATAACGTTTTCTTTATGCCAATCCGATCTGAAATCAATCCCCAGATAGGAGCTCCTACTATTGAAAACATACCGGCAATTGCATAAATGGTTCCTGACATTGATGCCGAAATACCACTATCAATCATAAAACTAGTTTGATATAAATTCGGGATTAAGTAAACAATGCCCACAATAAAATACATCCATGCAATAACATATAGTTCTTTTGTTTTCCATAAAAACGATTTATGATTCCTTTTCTCCTCATCTTCGGTTACATCAGGATTTTTCAAAATAATTGAAGCGATACATACTACGATACATGTAATAACTCCAAACAAAAACCATACACCGCGCCAACTATACTCGGGAAATGCACGTACTACATAAGGAACAATTATTCCACTAAATAGCATACCTATTCCAGCACCGCTTAGTAACAGCCCCATTACAGTTCCTCTTTTACCTGGAAACCACCCTACCGTTATTGACATGAGTGGTGTATATACTAAAGCACTACCAGCTCCAGCACATAGCATACAAATAGCGACTAGCCAAAATGAATAAACAAAAGCTAATCCCAATAAGCTTACAACAACAAGCCAACTCCCTATTAATAAAATGGATTTTGCGCCAAAACGGATAGTAAATATTCCAGATGTTCCTACAGTTAATAAATAGCCTAAAAAAAGTATAGTTCCTAACATACCTGATTGGGCTGTAGATAAGTGAAGTCCCTCTTGCATAAATGGCAATATAATTCCATATGCCATACGTGCAAAACCGGTTGTTGTTATAATAAGGAACATTCCTATTAATACAAATACCCAAAAGTGATGTTCATTCCGTTCATTCATTTAAATTCCTCCATAAATAGTTATTTGCAATTGGATGTTGAATGTAATTATACTGACCAATACAAAATACAACTACCAAATAACGGAGGAGTTTACGGTATAGCGGATTTTTAATATATACGTAAAATTTCAGAAGGTTTTATTCCATATTTCTTTTTAAATGACTCTGAAAAATGACTTATATTTTTGTACCCAACAGTGATTGCCGTTTCAGTTACATTACTAGTTCCGGAACGTAATAAAAACATTGCCCGTTCCATTCGCTGTTCTCTTAAATATGCAAATGCAGATGTACCAAATAACTCTTTAAATCCCAGTTTTAATTTATAATCATTTAATCCTACTAACTTAGCTAGTTCTAATAATGATGGTGGTAATTCCATCCGCTGCATTAATATTTCTTCAGCACGTTTTATTTTATTTATATCACTTTTTGATAAAACTCTTCTTTTTATTTCATTACGATCCTTTAACAAAAACTTACCAAAATGTATGGAGAGTAATTCAAGCACTTTACTTTCCATTTCTAGTTGATATATACGTTCTTGATGTGGAAAATCTATCATTTTTGAAATAATATTAGCTGATAGAGAGTCAATTGGACTTTGCAACTTTTTAAATGAGTTATTACCTAATATAGAGTAAAAATTAAGCATTCCTTCATCCGTATAATCCAACATAAAATGATTAAATAATGGTACAGGGATTCCAATAGCTAATGAATATAGAGGCTTCTCATTTTCATATTCAAATAACACTTCAAAATCATTCATAAAATATAAATAGCTATTTCCAGTCTTTAATTCATACGAAGAATGACCTACTTGCACCTCCGCAAAACCTTGCAAACAAAAATTAAGTTCCACCATTGCTGCATCTGATGCAAACTGAATATGGTGATTATTATGGAATTGAAAGTTTGATAACACAATTTCCATTCCAGAAAACGACGTCCATCTTCGTATTTCTCCTTTACCTAATATATTTGGTACATACATATGTCTCTCATCTTCCATTTGTAATTCATGAAAATATTTATGAAAAATATCATGAAAACCGTTAGTCCTCATGAAATCCACACTCCTTTTATAAATAAACCATTAATTAATTGATAATATTTTTCAATTATAACAAATGTCTTTATACAATAAATAGCTATTCGCTATACAATTCGTTATGATAAAAGAAAAAGAAAGCGAGCAAAAAATGAATAAAAAAATCGCAATTATTACAGGAGCCTCAAGTGGATTCGGACTATTAACTACACTTGAACTTGCAAAAAAAGACTATTTAGTCATTGCTACAATGCGAAACCTTAATAAACAAGAAGATTTAATATCTCAAGCTACTAAACTCAACTTACAACAAAACATAAAAATTCAGCAATTAGATGTAACCGACCAAAACTCTATACATAACTTTCAATTGTATTTACAAGAAATAAGCAGAGTAGACCTTCTCATTAATAATGCAGGATATGCAAATGGGGGCTTTGTAGAAGAAATTCCAGTAGAGGAATACCGTAAACAATTTGAAACGAATCTATTTGGAGCTATATCAATTACTCAACTTGTATTACCTTATATGAGAGTACAAAAAAGTGGAAAAATCATTAATATAAGCAGCATCAGTGGTCAAGTTGGATTCCCTGGTCTATCTCCTTACGTTTCTTCAAAATATGCATTAGAAGGCTGGAGTGAATCTCTTCGTTTAGAAGTAAAACCGTTCGGAATAGATGTTGCTTTAATAGAACCAGGTTCTTATAACACAAATATTTGGGAAGTTGGTAAACAACTAGCTAAAAACCAAGCTGATACATCTTCTCCTTACAAAGAATATATGGATAAAATACAAAAACATATTAATAGCGGTAGTGATACGTTTGGTAATCCGATAGATGTTGCAAATAAAATCGTAGAAATCGCTGAATCTAAGCGTACGAATTTACGCTATCCAATTGGAAAAGGTGTAAAATTCATGATCTTTTCGAAGAAGATTCTTCCTTGGGGATTGTGGGAATACATTGTTTTGAGAACCTTTAAGAAAATGTAATAGACTTTTGAAAACCATTTTGAAAGAGGTGCGAATTAAATGCTAGGTTTACCATTTGGACAAGTGTTTTTAGTTCCGTGGACTGAAGAATGGCAAATTGAGTTTATGAAAGAGAAACAATTCATTGAGGAACAAATTGGCGAACATATTTTAGCGATACACCATATTGGTAGTACCTCTATTCCACATTTAAGCGCAAAACCTATTATTGATATAGCAATCGAATTAGAAGATTATAAGGATGGCTTAAAATGCATTAAAAAGTTAGAATTACTTAACTATAAATATAGAAAAGATGTACTACCTGAACGATACTATTTTAATAAAGGAGAGCCAAGAACTCATCAAATTCATATGTATGAACAAGGAAATACATATTTATTAGAGCAATTACAATTCAGAGATTACTTAATAAACAACAAAACTTCTCGTATACAGTATGAACAGTTAAAGATTCAACTTTCACAGGCAAATCCTAATGATAAACATCAATATGCAGAGGATAAAACTAATTTCGTTACATCCATATTATCCAAAATAAAGTGAAACTTTAATCAGTGGGGGTTTTGTTCATCCCCCACTGATTATTAGCCCTCACCAATCGGACTTTAATGGGCAGTTGATCCCCCACCTAACTTCTTTGCTTACGTTGAATTTTGAGGTGGGGGTCTTACTGCCCATTAAAGTGGGATAAATGATGAATTTAAATAAGAAACCATTTAGTAGTAAATGGTTTCTTATTTATTTCTATAGACTTACTTTTATACTGAAATTGGATCGAAGTAAAGTAGCAATGAAATCATAACTACAAATGCAAGTAAACCGATTGTTGAAAGGATGTATTCTTTCGATTCTCTATCAAATTTCCATTCCATCCATGCGCGTAACGTCCATAATGTTGTAAAAAAATGAAAAAGGCATACCCTATGTTTGCATTTTCATCGCTATTAACATAAATCATACTACTTACAAAATAAATTATAAATAATCCAATTTCCAATTTTACATGCAAGCTATTTACATGCTTATATCCAAAGAAACCTCTCTTCTCCATATTCAACTTTCTTCTTAAAAATTGTTCTAAAAAATAACCACCTATAGCAATTCCTATAATGATTATCCAAACTGTAGAATTCCACATGTTTAATCCCCTCCTATTACTACGTTGCATTATTTAAAGTAAAGTGGATTACATGATAGCTAGTATCTTCTAAATAGTCACTTTATTATGCAGCAGGTGGAACGATATAAAATAATATTAAGAACATAACTATAAATGAAACTAGTCCGATTATCGAAAATATATATTCTTTCGACTCTCTATCATACTTCCATTCCATCCATGATCTTAAAATCCATGTTACCCCTAAATAAGTAATAATAGCATATCCAATATTAGCGTTTTCGAATTTATATATATAAATAAAACTAGTTATTAAATAAATTATAAATAGTCCTACTTCCAATTTTACATGCAGGCTATTCACATGCTTATATCCCCAAAAACGACTCTTTGGCATATCCAATTTTTTTCTCAAGTACTTATCGAAAAAATAGCCAACTATGCAAAAAACGAAAATTAGTATCCAAAAAGTAGAGCTTCCCATAGTGATCCCCCCTATTACCTTATATATTTTTAGAAATAAAGTGGACTATATTACGGTTATCCTCTTCTAAATAGCTTACAATCCCTTCAGGATATGTGCGCTTCTCCTTTAATTCATTTATACTTTTCCAAATTAATATAATATCCTCATATTCTTTATGTCTTATTTCATTTGTAATTCTCTCTTTAACAGTCCCCCAATGTATCAATGTGCAATGATGTCCTTTTTCGTTGTTCCACTCAAAAATATGCTCATTTACAACGGCTAATTCTTGAACATAAATCTTCAAATCGTATTCTTCCATTAATTCTCGTATTATCGATTCTTTTACAGTTTCACCAAATTCGATAGAACCGCCTGGAAAACGATAAAATGTTTCACTTAAATCACATTGTACAAGTACTTCAGAACGATCTTCATTTAAAATCATTACTTCAGCACGTAATTGAGGACTTTTCATTTCTTCTCTCCCTATAATTGCTCATTTTATGATATTGCCAGAGTATCTTAATCAATACGTATTAAATAAGGAAATATAGAATTATCCCCGTTATCAATAGTGATACAACTCCGCCTAAGGACATCAAAAACTCCCTTGATTCTCTATCATATTTCCATTCCATATACGATTCGAAACTATACAACGTAATTAAAAACAGAAAGGGTAGGAAGCCCATGTAGAGAGGGTTCGAAAGAGAAGAGCATATAATTATAACCACTATATACGAAAAAATAATAATCCTGTTTCCCCATTTATGCAGCTTATTTACATATTTATTATTCCATCCTGTTTGTTTCGGTATATTTAGCCTTTTTCTCACTATATTTTCTAAAACAAATAAGAATATGATCCATAAAACTAATACAATTACTTTCACATGCATTAGAGAGATCACCTCCTTTATCTTATAGTCTGGATTTTCTCCGGCTGATCACTCGGATACGTAGTACTCATTTTGTTCTCTACGTCCCAACTAATAATTGTCGCACTATCTCGTCCGAATTGATGATGAACATGTTCTAATACATGCTGAACACTTTCTTCAAGCTCTATTATATTTCTATTCATATCGTTATACAGATTTAATGGTGTTTCATAGTGTCGTTTCCCGCATTCTAATACTCCATCTGTAACCATTACAATTCGATTCTTTCCAGTACGTAATTCACGAACTCCTGTTGAATAGCAAGGAACTGGTAAATGAAATGTGTTTACATTTCCAATCCATTCATAAAAATGACGCTGATTTAATGCATATTGTCCTAACTTATGTAATTCTTCATGAAATACATAAATGAGGCAATCGCCAATAGATAACCACCATATATAATTTTCTTTTCTTACACATATTAAGCAAGCTGTTTCACCTTTAATTTTTTGGCACTTTTCTTTAAAGGAAGAGGACTGAAAAATTGTAAGTATATGATTTTCAACAGATCGAAATACTGTATCAATTGATTCATTCATCATTGCTTTTATATTTTCATATTCTTTTTGGATTGTATTTACTACTAAATCAACACTTTCCACACTATTATGTCCATCTAAAATGGCTGCAAATTCCCAATCATCATTCGACCAAACTAACGCACCATCTTCATTCTTTTTTGCTCCGGCACTTATATTCCCGCCATATGTACCGAGTACGATATCACCATATTGTTTTACTGAAACTTCGTCTAAATACATCTTCTTATTTCCAACCCATGAATATTGTCTATTATTTGTTGTATGCATATTCACTCACCATATACTTTCGTATTCTTTCGCATAGTTTTTTGATTTTCTCTGCGTCACCGTATGGCGCACCAGTCCATTTCGCTACTTCAGTTGGTGACCAAAACTCTTTGGGTGTATTTGGATAACGCGAGATGATGTGCATATGCATATGTGGTACACCATTCCCTGAAACAAAAGTGTAAATATGTTCTGCACCTTCACTTTCTTTTAGCGCTTTACTTACTCTACTTGTTATAAGTCCGAACGTTTTTGCTTCTTCATCTGTTAGTTCAGCAAGGCCAGGTACATGTCTTTTTATATCTATCATTACATAACCAAGGTATGTTTCTTCCCTATCCCAGTGGACATGTCCAACGTAAACGAGTTCATCTTCGTAAATAGCTCCACCTGGAACTGTAATGTTTCCTCTATGTTTTTCGCAAATAAAGCAGTTTTGCTCTACTTGATTGTTTGTTGACATATCCATCACCATCCTTTTTATTTATAATATCACAAAAAAAGGAAAAACAGGATTTGCATTCCGAAAATTCTTTCTTTTAATGAAGCGATTTTTTAAATAAATTTAATGCTCACTATTTCTTCAAAAATGCAACGCCAATTACAATCCCTATCACAATTCCGATTACTAAATTATTTGTAAAGTACCCTTGAAACACACCGATTACAACCCCTATACCGATACCTATTGCCAATGCGTCATTTCTTTTATTATTTTTAGCCAAAATTGCATCTCCTCCCATCATTTCTCCCTAAATAACATACACTTACTTGAATGTATTAATATACTCACTATCTCACTTGAATATTTCTAAAAAATCTACTTTAACTTCACTTATAATATTTTCTATTTTCTGTACATACTCCTTTTATAATGAAAAAAATTCAAGTAACCATTGAATATATATAGGCATTTACTATAAGAAAGACCAGTAATTTATTTAAGGAGGAACGATTCAAATGCATCCTCATTGGAATCCAAATATAAATCAACAATATGTGTATTCCCCCCATCCCGTAAGGAATACATTGCATCATGATTCACAATATATGATGCAACGTATCGCAAGTCTTGAAAGCCAATTAGCGAAATTAATCTCATTAATCGAAGAAAATAATCATTTAATTAAATCAATGGAACAGCAACAAAACCAAGTTTGTGCACCAGCTGGTGGTTCTGTCATTGTTCGTATGTAATTTATTCAAATAAAAAACACACTTTGTATAATAAAGTGTGTTTTTTTGTTATCTTCTTTTTTGATGAAATCCTTGTGTAATGCGGTCTAATATAATCGCAATGACAACAATAGCTAGTCCGGCTTCAAATCCCATTCCGATATTTACCTGTGTTACAGAGCGGTATACATCAACCCCAAGACCTGGTGCCCCTACAAGAGATGCTGTTACTACCATAGATAAGGAAAGCATAATGCTTTGGTTCACACCAGCCATGATCGTTCCAGTTGCGAGTGGTAATTGTACTTTAAATAATTTTTGTGATGCGGTAGAGCCAAACGCATTCGCTGCTTCTATTAAATCTTCTGGAACTTGTCTAATTCCTAAGTCAGTAAACCGAATTGTCGGGGGCATTGCAAAGATTACGGATGCAATAATCCCAGGTACTACACCTACTCCGAAAAATGTAATCGCAGGAATGAGATATACGAAAGCCGGCATTGTTTGCATAAAATCTAATGTCGGTTTTAAAAATTTTGAGAAGCGTTCATTTTGAGAAGCTAAAATTCCGATTGGGATTCCTACAATGATTGAAATAATAACAGATGTAAGTACGAGTGCTAATGTCTGCATCGTTTGTGCCCAGTAGTTAATATTTAAAATAAATAATAAACCGACCAGTGTAAAAATAACTAAAGATACTTTTCTCGTTGTGTACCAAATGAGGAAACAAAGGATGATAATCATCAATATGGCTGGTATTATTGTTAAAAAATTAGTGAGTAAATCTACGAATCCGCCGATAATATAAGAGAACCCTCGGAATAAGCCTTCAAAGTGCTCATATAAACTTGCAACAAATGAATCAACCCATTCACCTAATGGAATACGTGGTATACTACTCATCGTCTTTCACCTCTTCCTCAATATTTCCTGCAAGAGCTTGAATGACACTTTCACGTTTAATAATTCCTCTTAGTCTTTTCTTCTCATCAATTACGGGTAACGGATATTTCATCTCTGCCATTTTTGCATATGTTTCCTCAAGTAAGGTATCTACATACACATGCGGGATATCGTTAAGTAATAAATCAGCAATTGGCCACTGTTTTTGAACGGCTTTACTTGCATCGTCCGCAGTTAATATACCTAAAAACTCATACTTTTTGTTAACAACATATACAGTTGATACACCAGCGTTCCTCATAATTTGAAGTGCTACACGTGGTCCACGATCAATCAATAATGTCTCTGGTCGTTTTAAAATAGATTCCGCCGTAATGACTTTTCCTAAATTCACGTCCGCCACGAACTTCTCGACAAATTCATTGGCAGGACTCATCATAATTTCTTCTGGCGTTCCAATTTGAACAATCTCTCCATCTTTCATTAATGCAATCCGATCTCCAATTCGAAGCGCTTCGTCTAAATCATGTGTAATAAATATAATTGTTTTTTCCATTTTATCTTGTAATTCTAACAGCTCATCTTGCATTTCTTTTCGAATAAGTGGATCTAATGCACTAAATGACTCATCCATTAACAATACATCGGGATTATTTGTTAATGCCCTTGCGATTCCAACACGCTGTTGCATACCGCCACTAAGTTGACTTGGATAATTATCTTTATGATGATCAAGTCCTACTAACTGTAGCGATTCTAATGCTTTATGCTCTCGTTCCTCTACTGGAACTCCTTGAATTTCTAATCCGTACGCAACATTTTGTATCACTGTACGATGCGGAAATAAAGCGAACTTTTGAAACACCATACTCATTTTCGTTCTTCTCACTCTTCGTAACTCTTCTTTCCCCATCGTCGCGATATCTTCACCATCTATGTATATATGCCCTGCTGTTGGTCTAATTAATTGATTTAACATCCGAACTAACGTAGATTTCCCGCTACCAGACAGCCCCATAATCACAAAAATTTCTCCCGTATATACTTCAAACGTTGCCTTTTTTACACCAACATTCATTCCTGTCTCTTTCAAAATTTCCGATTTATTTTTTCCTTCTTTTAATAAAGTAAGCGCTCTTTGCGGGTGTTTCCCAAATACTTTTGTTACGTTTTCAACACGCACCTTTGTATTATCCATGTCACTACTCCTTTTCTACCCATCTATTCACATAGTGTTGCGATTTTGCAAAGAAATATTACATAAAAATGACATTCATAAGATTTCTTTAAAATTCTCGTTTCCGTTCATAATAAGAATGCTTACTTATACATTTATTTAAAAAGGCAAACGTTTCTTAGGAGGGTTTCAATGAGAAAGAAAATATGGCTTATATGCCTTTCGTTATTTATTACTATGATTTTCTCTTCATGTAATGCAACAAATGCAAATTCGAAAGGAAAAATTAAACTTGGTGTAACAAGTTGGAAAGAAAACATTGCCACGGCAAACATGTGGAAAGTTTTATTAGAACAAAAAGGTTACAAAGTTGAACTCATGTATTTAGAAAAAGCAGCAATTTGGACTGGTGTTGCTCGCGGTGATGTTGATGCTAATTTAGAAGTATGGCTACCCGTTACGGATAAACCGTTAAATGCTCGTTATAAAGATGATATTGTCTTAAAATCCAAATGGTATGAAGGTACTGGACTTGGCCTCGTCGTCCCTTCTTATATGAAAAACATTAACAGTATTGAGGATTTAAATGCACATAAAGATGAGCTAGATAACAAAATTGTTGGCATCGAACCCGGTAGTAGTCTTATGAATTTAACGAACAAAGCAATGAAGGAATATGATATTAAACTAAAACTTGTCCAATCTTCTGAAGCTGCGATGATGAGTGAACTAAAGAAAGCATATACGAAAAAGAAACCAATCGCTGTTACGCTTTGGAATCCGCATTGGGGCTTTTCGGAATTTGACTTAAAATATTTAAAAGACCCTAAGAAAGTATATGGTGAAAAAGATGACATTTATTACTCTGTTCGTAAAGGTTTCGAAAAAGATCATCCGGATATCATAAAATACTTTGACAAATGGAAAATGAATGATGAACAACTTGGTACATTAATGGTCGAGTTAAATAAAACGAAAGATCCCGAAGAAGCGGCACGAAAATGGATTAAAAAGAATCAAGCGCTAGTTGATGAATGGGTAAAAGATTAACAAAACAGGCTAGAGGATTAGCATATCCTCTAGCCTGTTTTATCTTATTTTTTCGTAACAACATCATCTACAATCCCATATTCTTTCGCTTCTTCTGCAGTCATAAAATAATCTCTTTCTGTATCATGTGCTACTCTTTCAATTGATTGCCCTGTTTTTTCTGCAATCATTTTATTAATATCACGCTTTAACTTTAGTATTCTTTTTGCTGTTATTTCAATTTCCGTTGCCTGACCTTGCGCACCTCCTAGTGGCTGGTGAATCATAATTTCACTATTAGGGAGTGCAAACCGTTTCCCTTTTGCACCTGATAATAATAACAATGCACCAAATGATGCTGCAAATCCCATACATAGCGTTTGTACATCTGGTTTAATGAGATTCATCGTATCTAATATGGCAAAACCTGCTGTCGTTGAGCCGCCTGGGCTGTTAATGTATAAAAATATATCTTTCTCGGCATCTTCCGCTTCTAAAAATAATAATTGAGCTACGACACTACTTGCTACTTGATCATTTATTTCTGAACCGATAATAATAATGCGGTCTTTTAATAACCTTGAATATATATCATAGGAACGTTCTCCTAATTTCGTTTGTTCTACTACATATGGAATTGCATTCATTTTTAATCCCTCCAATAATTGTTATGCCACGCAAAGCATACAACTGTAGGAAGAAGGTTTTTTTGCATTAAATAATAAGACTGGCTGTTTAGATGGTAACTTAGTAAAATCTATTGTCGGAAGAAGCTTTGTTAACAATTCCGGCTTTTCCTCACGAATAGACGTTACTACAACTTCAATATCATCTGTGAATTCGACTATCTCAATCCCTTCTTCACTTACAGTTTTCAGCCTATTTCTACTCCGAAATAAAGAAGCTTTTACTGCACCTTCCGATATGGAACATACTTTAGCAATATCAGCGATACTATATTGAAAAACATCCTTTAATAATAAAATTGCGGATTGTTGTACATTGAGTGACGATAATACTTTTCCTACCATTTCATGCAAATCTGCAATGTTCTCTTGTGGTTCTTCAAAAGTAATTTGTCCCTTTATTTTTTCATGAACTGATTTTGATTTCATCTGATCTATCCAGCGATTGCGAGCTATTTTATATACAAGTGTCATACAAATATCTTTATTACTATATTTTTGAAGAACTTTACAAACAGTTTCTTGGGCAAGGTCTTCGCCGTCCCACTTGTTTTTCGTTAAAAATGTACAGTACCTTTTCAATTCTCCGTATTGCTCAATTAAAAAATTTATATTTGAATGATTCATATCGATATGATTTTTAAAAATATGAGTTACTTTTGTGCACAAAATAACCACTCCTTTTCAGCGCTTACTTAATAAACGATTCAACAAATAAAAAAGTTACGGGGCATATAAAAAAATTATGTTTATGTTTAATAATTCGCGGTCATAAATATGTTATGTACAATATTACGTGAGGAGGAACAAATTTGCCAAAATTAACAATTGAAGGTGCGGGAACTTTTGATGTAAAAGAAGGCACAAAGTTAGTATTAGCGATTGAAGATAACGGTGTACACATTCTCCATCGCTGCGGCGGGAAAGCCCGCTGCACAACTTGTAGAGTAGAAATTATAGCAGGTGAGTTTTGTGAAGCGAATTCTAATGAAAAAAATGCGATTACGGAAAAAGGAATTGAAGATCACTTACGTTTATCATGCCAAATGCACGTACATAAAGATATAGTCGTTCGCCCTATACTTACAGTAGAAAATTCAGGTCTTGATGCAGGCCCGCGTCCAGCAGAATAATATGATGAATTTAAAACAGCTTGCTGGTGAATATGCTGCTAACTTTGTAAAAGATGGGATGAAAGTTGGACTTGGTACAGGTTCTACTGTATATTGGTTGATACAAAAATTAGGTGAGCGTGTAAAGGAAGGATTATCAATTCAAGCTGTACCAACGTCAAAAGAAACGGAAGTATTAGCTAAACAGTTATCTATTCCATTAATCCCCTTAAATGAAATTGGTATACTCGATCTCACAATCGATGGTGCAGATGAAATTGATTCAAATTTACAATTAATAAAAGGTGGTGGCGGCGCATTACTTCGCGAAAAAATCGTTGCCACTTCCTCTAAAGAACTAATTATCATTGCTGATGAATCAAAACTTGTAACGCATTTAGGTACTTTCCCATTACCTGTTGAAATTACACCTTTTTCATGGAAACAAACGGAAAGTAAAATTCAAGCTTTAGGTTGTCAAACAACGTTACGTTTAAAAAATAATGAAACGTTTATTACCGATAATAATAACTTGATTATTGATTGTGTATTCCCTCATGACATATCTAATCCTGCCAACTTACATACTCAATTAAAAATGATTACAGGCGTAGTTGAAACAGGGTTATTTGTTAATATGACTAGTAAGGCGATTATTGGAACAAAAAATGGAATAAAGCAATTATAATGAAGGCTGACTCTTACAGTCAGCTTTTTATATTTTCTCTTTATAGCGTAGCATTATGATATACTATGAAAACAAACGCACATCACATTAGAAAGGGCTGAACAAATTGCACTCCAAACTCATAACAGAACTCACAGATTTAGAAACTGCCTTTCATATTCGAAAAGAAGTATTTGTAAAAGAACAAAATGTCCCTCTGGAGGATGAATTCGATACATTCGATGAAATCGGTGAGGAATGTAAACATATTTTAGTTTATTATAACGAGCTTCCTGTAGGTACAGGTCGTATACGATTTGTTGACGGCGCAGGAAAATTAGAACGTATTTGTATATTAAAAGACTATCGTAAATACGGATTAGGAAAAGTAATAATTAAGGCGTTAGAAGAAATTGCTCGTGACAAAGAATCCACAAAAGTAAAACTACACGGTCAAACACAAGCTGAAGGGTTTTATGGAAAATTAGGCTATCAAACCTCATCTGAAGTATTTATGGAAGATGGTATTCCGCACGTTCTCATGACGAAAGTATTATCATAATAAAAAGGGTAATATATGAATTCATATATTACCCTTTTTTAATGATAGAAAAGTAAATTCTCAAGATTTCCTTTTGCATCAAAGCCCAACATCTCTTAGTTTATACCTAGATAAAGCTTACACTGTTTTCCATAATGATAAGGCATAAATCCAGTTTGGATCCCCATTTCCTTGATAACCCTGGACTGCTTCATATACTTTTCCTTCGTGTAGTACTCTATCTCCCTTTTCGTATGCTTTCTTCGCATCCCACTCTTCATATGAAACGCTTTCATTTTTAGTAGTGATTGTGAAAATATCACTCTGTACAGATTCATTTCCAGCTACATCAACTGCTTTCACTACATATTTATAAGTAGTATTGGAGAGTAAATTTTTATCCATATAAGAAGTAGTATTGGATGTTGCAATCTTTTTCATTGATCCTTCTATTTCTCTATAAATATCGTAATGGTCTACACCAATATTATCGTCAGATGGACTCCACATTAAGTCTACACTTGACACTGTCGTTCCCATACTATGTAATCCTTTTGGTTGTGTTGGTGCTTCTGTATCAGGAGCCTCAACTGTTGTTTTCACTGTAAGTGCTGTACTTTCTTTCGAAACATTTCCAGCTGCGTCAATTGCTTTTACAGTATACGAATATTCTGTACTTGGTTTTAATTTTTTATCAATAAAATGAGTTCCTGGTACTGTGTCAATCATCTCTCCGTTACGGAAGATTTGATACCCTTTTACCCCTACATTATCCGTAGAAGGGTTCCATGTTAGTTCTATACTATTCGCTGTTACTTTTTGTGCCTGAATTCCATTTGGACTACTTGGAGCCTCTATATCTGGTTTCACATCATTGATAAGATTAACATCAATTACATTATAGAATGCATTTGCTGTATCAGCTACATCCCATACTGCTAAAATCACATGATATCCACTACGATCAGTAGGTACATTGATTTTGTGAGTTAAATGATTTGAGGCTGCAGAACCATCATGTTGTACAGTTCCAATTGGTTCAAAATCTGCCCTTGTGAGCGCTTTATTGGGATTCCATCCTTTTTTTGTAATATAGTAATGCCATTTGCTCGTTAAGTGAGGCGCTGTATACTTCCAAGTAAAAGAATTTTCCCCGCCTGTGATTGTATTTTTAAACCAACGATTTTCAGTTTGCTGATCTAAAATACCGCCAAATTTTCCGCCTGCAGAAGCGATTTGTCCATCAACTGGGCCACCTTGCGGGAATCCTTTTGGTGCTTCTAAGCTTTGCGGTTCATACATAACACTTCCGCAGTTTACATTTAGTGCGCCATAAGTTGGACTACATAAAGCAGATCGGCTGCCAGGCTTTTCAACAAAACCGTGCGCGTATGCATTTTGAGGAATAAGTGTCGAGCCAATAATTCCGGCTGTTAATGCAACAACTCCTAGACTTTTTTTGTTCATTTTCATACTTTGTAGTTGTTTTAAAAATCGATTATTCATGTTCCTGTCCCCTTCTTGTTATACTTTGTAGTGTAATGTGGGCTTCGATGTAAAAGAATAACAAGAGACAATCTTGTATCGTTGTATGTGTTAATTACGTATACAACGCAGTGAAAATACATTTCATTTCTTGTGAAATATTTCACTTGATAAATATATCATGACATAGAAATCATCAAAGTATGTGCAGAAGTTGCGCAGAAATGATGAAAGCATTAGTAACACGTAAAACTATGGTCCGAATTTATAAAACAGAATATTCAGCATTTCAAAACAACGAATTCTCCGCTTCATATAAAAGAAGAGTGTCTATATCATTTCATATAGACACTCTTCTCATGTATAATTTTCTATTTATTACTGACCTAAAAATGTAGAAATTTCATCAACAGCTTGTTTATACCCACCGGATTTTCGGAAAGACTCCTTCAAATTCAAAGCAGCTTCTTTAAATGACGGATTATTTAATATGAGTTCTACACTTTCACGTAGTTGTTCTTCAGTTAGTTCCTTCATTGACAACTTAACCCCAGCTCCAAGATTCTCCACTTGCTTTGCGATAACTGGCTGATCTGCACTTTGCGGAATTACAATAAGCGGAATCCCATTATATAGTCCTTCATGTGTACTGTTCATCCCGCCGTGTGTAATAAATAACTTTGTATATGTAAGTAGTTTTGTTTGTGGTACATAATTTTTCACAATGAAGTTTTTAGGAATTTTACCTAAATCACTTATTTTCGTTTTATTGCCAATAGACATCACAATTGTATAATCTCTATTCTCAAACGCCTTCATACATAGTTTATAAAAATCAAGCGATTCATTAAAAACAGTACCTAGTGAAATGTAAATCGGGCTTTTTTCTTCAATTGCAGTAAAATCAAACTCTTCATTTTTTACTTGCGTAGAGATAGATGGACCTACAAATGTAAAAGTTTCATCAAACATATCTCCAAAAGGTTGGAACTCCCTTATTGTATACACAACAGTAAGTGGCGCTGGATTACAGAAAACTTCATACGGCGAGTTTATTTTAACTCCGTATTTTTCCGCAATTCCCTTAGTTAAGCTTTCAAAATCATTATATATCCTATCTTGATCTTCTACTGGGATATTTTTAGACAAGTGGGCTAACATTTGTTCAAATGCTTTTTCATCCTGTGCAAAAGATGTACAAGAATTTATTGCTGGAAGCTTTAGAATTTGAGAAATTATATGGCCACAGCCAAACATCGAATCGTGAATAATATAATCAAAATGTTCCCCTTCAATTTGCTCTAGAACACTAGGTATCACAACATCCACTGTATGCAAAAGGCCGTTAATTCTTTCTAATAAATAATTTCGACCACCGGAAAGAAAAGCTTTTATAAACTTTTGCTCGTCAATTGTTCGTACAGTAGCACCTGTCTTTTCAATACGCTCTCTAAAAGATTCTATTGAAAAATAAATTACCTCTTCCCCACGTGAAGCTAATTCTTCTACGACTTGCAATGTTGGATTTATATGTCCTTCTGATCCAGTATTAATGAATAAAACACGTGCCATTATGAACACTCCTTACGTCAAATCTTGTCTATTATGTTAAGAATATAAATACTCTCCAAACACTTTGTTATATACCATGCTCTTATTAAATTGACCTTGCAAGCCTGAATCCAAGATCATCTATATGAAATGTAGGATGACTACGCCGGCGACAAGTCGCCCCACAACCTCTAGCTTCTTCAGCCCAACTACCGCCTCGGAAAATTCGGTACGATCCATATACCTTTTCATCATACAAATCATAGCACCATTCCCAAACGTTTCCTAACATATCATACAAGCCCCATGCATTCGGCTCTTTTTTTCCGACCTCATGAATACGTCCATCTGAATTTTCATTATACCAAGCAATTCCTTTCAGATCTCCATATATGTATCCAGTAGTTCCCGCTTTACATGCATATTGCCACTCTGCTTCAAAAGGTAATCGGTAGCCAATTGAATCTAAATTACAACTAACAATTAGACCATCATCACTAATAGAATAATATTCTTTTAATCCTGCTTTTTTTGAAAGTAAATTACAAAATACAATGGCATCATTCCAAGAAATATTTACAACTGGTTTATTTTTATCTTTGAATAAATTTGGTTTATGATTCGCAATCGCATCATATACTTCCATCGTTACAACGTACTTTGCTAGAAGAAATGGTTTAACTTGGACTTGCCATTCTTTTTTAATTCGATCATCTCTTAATACTACTTTTCCTTCTGGAATTTTCACCATATTAGAATCAACCGGGCCGATGAATCTATTCAATCCGATCCCCCCATGTTACTTCTTTTTATAATCTAACTATTTATGGTATCGTACTTCTCTAAAAATAGTCTTACTTCATTTGAGGATTTTAAAATAATAACTTCTTTATCTTTACTCAATTGATTTAGCCTCTTTAAAATTGAAGGTCGTTTCGTCTTAGGATATTCCCATATCCATTTAAAAAATTGCAAGTCAAACCTTTCCTCACATCCAGCCCCCATATCCGGTCTTGTTTTATTCCGATATTGTACAATCCTTTTAAAAGCACGATAAACACATATTGTTCTATGAATATCAAGAAAGATAATTGTATCAGCTGCGTTAATTCTTATGTCCATTGTCCCGCCATAATTCCCATCAATAATCCACTCATCTTCTTTAACTAATTCATTTTGAACCCTTCTTTGCTCCTCTTTCGGTACACCCTCCCAATTTGGTTTCCAAAATAACGCATCAAGATGATGTACTTTAATATTTAATTTATTTCCTAATTGCCTTGCTAATGTAGATTTTCCTGAACCACCAGAACCTATTAATATTATTTTTTTCATTTTCGTACTAACCTTTCTATTGATTCCTCAATAACTTCTTTATTTGCAAAAATCCAAAAGAACATCTCTTCATTTAATTTTAGTAAATCTTTTATCTGAACAAAATAAGTAATAAAGATAATTTGAATAGAAAGCATAACATACCAAATCGCTTGTAGCTCTTCTCTCGTTAAAGTGCATTGTTTATTGTATCCTTCAAAGATTTTGCTGATGATATGTTGCCACTTCCCTCTTAATTCTTCATCTCTATATAACTCACTCAAAATACTCGTACAACAATAGCATAAATCAAATACTTTAATATTCTTTTCTACCAGTTCAAAATCTATAAATCCTTGAAATTCATTATCTTTAAAGATTACATTCGATAAGTGCATATCGCGATGAATGATTTGTTTTCGTAATGGGTGGACGTTTTTCTTGACATCTGTATGTACTTGATTCATTTTTCGAATTACATCCTGATGAACATGTTCATTCTTTTCTAAAATAGGTAAAGCCCAACCATATACTACCTTGTATAAATCTCGTTTTACGAACCCGTTTTCACTATCCATTGAATTAAGCGCTTGATGTAAATACGCTATTTCTTCTCCAATTGTGCTTCCAAGCTGTTTCAGATTTTCTGTATCTTTTATTTCAAGCACATTTCCAGCAACGTATTCATACACACAATAATATTTCTCTTTATAAAATACATACCTTTCGTTATTACTCGTATTCACTAGTCTTTGTAATTTAACTCCTTTTTCATCAAGTTGTTCTAATACATTTATTTCAACTAAAAGCTGTTCTATTGATCCCTTTTCCTTTAGAATATATGCTTTATTCTTACAAAGAACCTTCGTTACGTTTGATTGTAGTTTAGTAATTGTGACATCTTTATCAAGAAACCAAAAATTCACAATTTCTAATATACCCTTCATATACGAATACCCCTTTTCCAAATCTCTTATTTCTCCCGTAATATAAACTCAAAAAGAAATCCTACTCCAACACCAATTGTATAAGCAACTAAATCACTCCACAAAAATCCGTAACCTAATACAAGTCCACCTAAAGTCGTTGCACGAATACTATCTATCCATTCAGCATGATACAATTGGCTCACTTCAATCCCGTAGCAAAATAGCAAACTTATAAAAGCCAATTTCTTCGTTTCTATTTTAGGAAATAAAAATCCGAATCCAGTAAAAATCATCAATGCCCATAAAGCATCGCCTAAGTACTCGTTTAATAGCTGAGGTAACGCAAAAGCTAACTTTCTTGAGCTAAGACCTAAAATAATTACAAAGATAGTAAACAGTGCATACAATAGTCTATTTCGCTTCGTTTTCATTTCAAGATCTCCTAATATATAATTTAAAATTGTAAATAGGTAGTAAAATATAATTATTTTACTACCTATTTTTTAATGGCTTTCATAATAAGAAAATGTGGATTTGTATTTAGATAATGATATGATTTTTCATTTACTTCTCTCATCTTTTCAACTGGCCTCGGTTCCACCATTTTTTCTAACACGAAATAATTTGTTGTTTCATTAACTATGTCTTGGAGTGCCCTTCTAAAAAAGCTAACTTCTATTGTAATATTTGGTTTAACCCAAGTATCTACTAATAATTGTTTTTCGAAATAATTTTCACTAGTAAACTTTGTAAAGTCCATAAAAGGATGATGAATGGAGTATATAAATTCTCCACCAGGCTTCAATACTCGGCGAAACTCCTTAAATACTTTATTCCAATTTTCTAAGTAATGAAGCGTTAACGAACTTACAATAATATCAAATGTATTATCTGCAAATGGTAATACTTCTTGCAGGTCATGACAAAGAAACGTTGCATTATCACCCATACTTTCCTTTGCAGATTTTATCATTTCAGAACTTACGTCAATTGCAGTAACGTTTGCCCCTCTTTCTATAAATTGAGAAGTATACCATCCAGCTGCACATCCAGCATCTAGTATACTCTTCCCTTCTAAATTCTTTGGAATCATCTCCATCATCGCTGGCCTTTCATAATAACTGTTATATGGATTTGCCGAGTCTAGATTTTCTTTATATGTACTCGCTAATTTATCATATGTACCTTTGATCGTGTCTTTCAATACGCTCACTCCTTATACATACTAATCTAATAACTCTTGCTGCTTTTTCTTTGAAAATGATTGTAAAACTAAATCATATGACCAATCAATCATCTTATTAATTTGCTCTTGCTCTACATCTTTATGTATATACACTGTATTCCAATGTTTTTTATTCATATGATACCCCGGAATGATTGCTTCTGGATACTCTTCTCTTACTCTTAGTGCAAGTTCTGGATCACATTTTAATGTAATCGCAGCTTTTTCTCCTTCTTCATCGTTTACTATCGCAAATATTTTATTATTAAGCCTCATACATGTTGCATTCCAACCATCTGGTGAATCTTCTGTCGCTTTTCTTTTCGATAAACAATATATTCTTGTTGCATTCATTCTCATTAACACCTCTTATTCTTTCACAGTTTGATTACGATGCATTACAATTTGTTTCGTCGCTTGAAATTGCTGTTCGCCGTAAAACTTTATTAATTTCTCTCCGCAAAATAGACTAACAATATGAACATGAGATATCTCTTGAAGTAATATTGTAAGCATCTTCTCCCCGATACCTTTATTTCTTACACTCTCATGCACGACAACATCTTCTATGTATGCTCGAAAAACACCATCAGAAACAACTCTAGCAAATCCGATTAATTCATTTTCTTCCCATACCCCAATCGCTATACTATGCTTTAACATATTTTGAATATCGATTTCTTTTCTTTCTGGCCACCAACCGACAGAGTCATAAAGTTTTTTTATTTTGCCTACGCAGATTGGCTGTTCATGTTGCAATTTATACGTGTACATTTTCTTTCTCCCATCAAACTGCTCATTATATTTAATTTGTCTTACTTTCTTCAATATAAAACTTTAGAATCCAGCTTGTTATGAAAACCTACATAAGATTAATTTATAATATCAATTTTACAATTGCAATCGTTACTCTTCTTTTCACATTCTTCATATTAAATATACAGAATAAAAGAAAACCAGTGAATAAAATACCAAAAGCATTTCTCACATACTATTTAACTATTAAAGCTTGAATTTCTTTCAAGAACTGGTAAAGTTAATTAGGTAAAAAATACATAAAGTGAGGCGGTTTTTTGAAAAAGTTTAGTTTATTACTAACAGCATTTGTCATAATCTTATCGTTATGCATCCCTAATTTTACAAGTGCTAAAGCTTTTCCTGATGTCCAATCTAATCATTGGGCAATTAAAGAAATTAACTATTTATCGGATAAAGGTATCATTAAAGGTACGCCAGAAGGAACTTTTAAACCAAGTGATGATGTAACTCGTGGACAAATGGCCTTAATGCTAGATTTATCATTAAAATTAGAAAAACCATCTAGCTATAATCATATTTTTTCCGATGTAACCAAAGGTATCTATTACTATGATTCTGTACATAAGTTAGCACATAATAACATTGTACAACGTGAAACAAACTATTTCCCTGACCGCTCATTAACTCGTGCAGAAATGGCAGTAGTTCTTGTTAAAACTTTTAATTTAAAGCCTACAGGAGCAGACGTCAATTTCCCTGATGTTCCATCTAATCACTGGGGTTACAATTATGTCAAAATTTTAGCTCAAAATAATATCACTACTGGATTTCCTGATGGTACATTTGGTCCAGGTGTAAAAGTAACTCGTGAGCAATTCGCTGCATTCTTGGCTCGTGTATTAGAACCGAATTTCCGTCCAGCTCTTCCTAAGCCTAAAGGTAATTTAGAGGTTCATTATATTGATGTCGGACAAGGTGATGCTACTTTTATTAAATCTCCAAGTGGAGAAACTATCCTTATTGACGCTGGTAACAATGGAAAAGGTAAAGTAGTAGCAAATTATTTAAAAGGATTAGGATTCCAAACTATTGATTATATGATTGCTACGCATCCTGATGCTGATCATGTAGGTGGATTAGATGAAGTCCTATATTCTATGAATGTAAAAAACGTTTACGCTCCTAAAGTAAGTCATACGACACAAACGTTTAAAGACTTCCTAACTGCAGTAGCAAACAAAGGATTAACAATTAAAGAAGCGAAATCTGGTGTAACTTTACCAATCAACGGTTTAAACTCACAGTTTTTAGCTCCGGTTAAAGAATACGGTAACGATCTAAATGAGTGGAGTGCTGTATTAAAAGTAACACACGGTAGCAAATCCTTCTTATTCACAGGTGATGCTGAATCTAAAAGTGAGAAAGATATGCTTGCAACACATGGTACTAACCTAAAATCAGATGTATTAAAACCAGGTCATCACGGAAGTAAGACTTCTTCTTCTCAGCCATTTTTAGATGCAGTGAAGCCAAGTATCGCTGTGATTAGTGCAGGTGCAGGTAACCGCTATGGCCATCCTACGCAGGAAACTTTAGCAAAGTTAAATGCAATGTCTGTTAAGGTATATAGAACAGATTTAAATGGTACTGTAGTTATTAATAGTGATGGTTCAAATATTTCTGTAAGAACGGAGAGATAATTATGAAAAAAGGTATTATTGACCGTTTTGAAGGTGAACTAGCAGTTATTGAAGTGAATAACGTAACAATTGATGTACCTAAATCCAAACTCCCTTCCACTGCAAAAGAAGGTGATGTTCTTATAATCGAGGATGATACGTATACAATTGATAAGGACGAAACGGATAAAAGAAGACGTGAAATCCAAGATTTAATGAATAAGCTATTTGAATAGAAAAAAGAGCCATCCTGTTGGAGGGCTCTTTTTTTGCACACATAGTAGCTAGTTATTTTTTATTATTTAACTTCATACCACCAACCCTTCCTATCAAGCCAACCTTTCATACCGTTTAATTGCGCATCGCTAGTTGGATCGGAAATAAAATACGTTAAGCCATCTGATTGTAAAATGAAGGTCGCAGTCATTTTTAAAGAAGTTAATGCTCCCATAACATCTGGAGTTTCATGAGGTGAAAAGGCTCCAGATTGAATGATATTTTGTTTCGAAACTTGTGCTTGTATGTTTTCTTGTTTTGGTACCGATTCAGTAAACCAAGACAGGGGCTTATTTCCTATCAATTGGTTTAAATCACATTTACCGATACCAGGTACATTACCTGTCTCCGTGTATTGCCAAATATCACAAGGATATGCTGGTTTATTACCACCATACCTAGGAATCCATAAAAAATCACTTTTTACGTTCGCCATACCGAAAGGCTCATATACATGATGCCCAACATATAAACCAATTTTCTTAGCACCTAGTCGGCGTAACTCATCGATAAAAGCTTGCGTACCAGCTCTCATATCATCCATTGTTTTCACTTCTACATCAGCCACCCAAACTGTAGCGCTCTTATCACCGCGATTCCAAAAATCTTGCGCTTCCTTCTTCGCATCAGCAGTTGAAATAAAGCGACAAAATCCATAGTTCCCAAATGGAATATTTCTAGTTTTCATTGCTTGGACATAATTTTTATATAAAGGATCTACATAATTTGATCCATCTTGTACCCTAGCGATTACGAAATCTAATTGTGGAGCGGCTACATCCCAGTTAATGTTACCGTTCCATTTTGAAATATCTACAATGTAACCCATTGCTTAACACCTCCTTTATTAGTATTATATTCAGAGCTCGTCTTATTGCTCTTCTGCTCTTAAAAATTCAACAGCATTAGTTAGAAAAAACCTATACTACAAGTGTCTTCTACAAAGACAGTAACTCATTTCCAATAAAAAAGAAAATCCTAGTTTTACGAACCGCACTATTTGTTCCCAAAATTGCATCAGATTAAGTAGTTGCTATATACAAAAGAAAAAAGCATCACCTTATTTGGTGATGCTTTTAAAATCCACTTTTCTTCTAGAGCATGAATACGATTCCTATAACCTCTTCTCTAAAAAGTGTTGACTATGTCCTTTAGGATGATCTTCAACAACACCGTATTCTCGGTAGCCGTGCTTTTTATAAAAGTTTGGTGCTTGAAAACTAAATGAATCTAATAATATTAATCTACAACCTTTTTCCTTCGCAATGTCTTCGATTTTATGTAACAGTTGACTACCATAACCATCATGACGAACTGTTTCATCAACCCATAAAAAATCTATATGCAGATGATAAAAATACATCGTTCCTGTTACCCCACCAAATATTTTTCCATCCTCATCTTTCACTACGAAACTTACTTGCTCCATCGGCTGTTTTGCTTCATCTGTTAAAATAGACATGTTATATTGAATTACTTTATTTTTTATGTATTCTCCTTCAGCACGAGTACCATTTTCTATGTGTTTCATATCTTTCTTCCTTTCAACTTAATAAGCTACCTTTAATTTTTACTTTTCCTTTTTAAAATACTAATAAACACGAAACCACCATAAGTAACAAAGCATGAAAAACCAATTATCCCTGGCACAGAGACATAACCTGTTCTTATATAACTAATAACGGCAAAGCAAGCGATAGACAATAAAATAGATGGCCAAAATATAAGAGCTGTTTTTCTTCGTCTCTCTTCCGATGTACTTTTTTTCTCTTCAGAAACACGTGTACCAAAAAGTAATACAATACAAATAAGGATTGCTGCGAAGTAAATTGTATTTAATGACAAATTATGATTGTAAATCGCAATTCCAACTTCCAAAGCAATAATTGTTAAGATTAATATGATTATTGTTGAATTTTTTAAGTTTCGTTTCAATCTCTCACCCCTAGCAGGCCATCATTATATTTTTTGTATATGCATTTCAAAGTCGATACAACGGTTTCATCTACTTTGTTATTATCAAATCGATTAGGCAAATCTTTGCCTCCAATAACATAAAGAAACGGAAATTCATGGAACTTTCCCATTATACCAATATTTATTATTGCTGTGGGCAATCCACCTGTCATATGAGCTATATGATAATAAGGTATCCCTTCATATTCTCCTTGTTGCCTTACCATTCCATTTATTATTGGTTCCCATAATTTCGGATCACTTTTATAACATTTAAAAATATGTACTAACAGTGAATGTACTTGATTTAACTCTCCAACATTTTGTTCATCTCTAGGGTTTTCTTGAACATGTATCTTGGAAAAATACGTTGAAACATATTTTCTAATAGAATCCCATCCTCCACAGTACATTATAATCGACTTTGCAATATAACTATCATGACACGCTATCATCACTTCAACAGCTTTACTAAGTGTTAATGTATCTCTCCCTTGCAAATGTGGATATAATTGTGCGCTATCTTCTTTCGGATTAAATTTAATTTGGTGAAGTATATCATTCCAACTAATTTGTTTGTCTTTTATCATGTTTGCTACTGCAAATCCAATTGCCACTTTTGCTGCTGATGCTAAAGGAACATACAGTTCATTATTATAGGAGGCAATTATATTATCATATTTTGTTGAGTACACAACCACTCCAAGTTGACCAGATTGTATTTCTTTCATCTTTTCTATGACAGTCTCCATATTCTTACCTCTTTTTATATAGTTTTATCATCTTCTCAAAATTCGATATAGAATATAAAAAACCTTTTTTGTTACATGATATTTATGTATACAATAAAAAAGATAGCATGAAATTTCTCCATGCTACCCTTCTAAAATACATAATTCGCATAACGCAAACATTTACTCTTCCGTAGGCTTTTTAGGACCATTAAGTTCCAATTGATAAAAAGCTAAATCTAACCACCTATTAAACTTATAACCAGCCTTTTTAATTGTCCCCATATGAACAAATCCATAAGTTTCATGTAATGTAATACTTTTCTTATTTTCTGCATCAATTCCAGCTATTAAGGTCATATATTCCCTTTCTTTTGCCATTGCAATCAATGCTTTCATTAAAGCAGATCCTATCCCATTTTTTCTATATTCCTTATGAACATACATGGAATGCTCAATTGAATATTTATAGGCGGGCCAAGCTCTAAACTGACCGAATGTCGCAAACCCTACTACTTTATTATCTAATTCGTATACTAAAATTGGATAACCTTCAGCCTTTTTTGTTTCATACCAGTCTATTCTATTTTCAAGGGTTACAGGTTTATACGTATATACGGCAGTTGTATACAGTATGGCATCATTATAAATATCTAACATGTATGCTACATCTTGTTTCCTTGCTTCCCTTATCATCGTTTTCTTCCTTTCCTAAAGTTTATCTTCTTTCCTTTTACTACTACATACGAATACGAGCTTTTCGGAAACCATCAAATATATTTAATGCAGCAGATATAATGTAAATGATAATACCTCCACCTATTAACCACGTTTTAAATTCCTCTGGAGAAATAGTAAACACATTTGCCATAAACGTAATAAATCCCTCGTTAAATAAATGCGGATTTACTACAATTACAATGAATACTATTGTTCCAGCTATTTGAAGAAAAGCATTCCCAATTGCCAACTTTTTCGTCCATTGTCCCTGTACTAACTTATAAAGAGATATAGCTATTTCAAAAACAATTATAATTACAACGATTGGCCAATACTGAAGTAACACATCTTGATTAAAGGTAGGTGTGACAAACTTCAGTCCGTTTTCTGTACCATGATATACACCTACAAGATGATTCGCATAAAAATAAAGTGATGCCCATATTGCAGTCCACATTAACCCGCCAAATACTTCGAACTTTGAAATCGACTTTTTCTTTGGGACATACGAAGTATTTTTTAAATCATCAGGCGTCCATTTTTTTAAACTTGTCGTCAACGGTTGGGTACCTTTGTCTTTATCTGTTCTTTCTAAAATTGCAAATACAAGTGTCAACCAGAAAAACACATGGAGGCCTACTTCGATAATTTCCCCAATTCCTTTACCTATCACATTTAAAATAACATTTAATACTGCTTGCTCACCATTATATCCTACAAAATTTTCTGCAACCATTGCAATGAGTGCGATAACAGCTGCAATTGGTATGATCATTTTTAATAATGTCGTATATACATCAAAATAACGTGGTCCAATTAAATGCATCGGTCTATCCAAATATCCATTAGCCAATGAAACGGGACTTCCCAATTTTTCAAGAACTCTTTTTTCGTCGTTTTCATTATAATCATCAGGTAACATATCCTCGATTGTTGACCGTAGTTCAAGAATAATATCTTCACGATTTTTTTCAGGTAATCTCTTCGCTACTTCCTCGACGTAAATATCAATCAAATTCATTCTTGTCCTCCTCCTTTAATAATTTATAAAGTTCTTTCGAATCCTTTATCCATTCCTTCTTCAACTGTAAAAATATCTCTAATCCGTATTCACTTAAAACATAATACTTACGAGGTCTACTCTCCGTTTTATCCCAACTACTCGTCACTAGCTCCTGCTTTTCTAATCGGCGAAGTAGTGGATATAACGTACTTTGATCGATTGTAATCCCTGATTTCTCCAATAATTGGACAAGTGAATACCCATACTGCGGTGTTCTTAACTGGCTTAAAACCGCTAATGTTAATGTACCTCTTCTTAGTTCGGTAATTAACGAATTTAATAAAGCATCCATTCACTCACCTCATTTTCATTACTATATGTCATACAGTATGTGTTTTATACTATGTATCATACAGTATTGTTGTGATAAAAACAATAACTAATTACCAAAAAATAGATAATAAAAAAACACAAACTTCTTATTTGTGCTTTTTTAGCTAATTTAAATACTTACAACAATCTTAATTTTGTACCTCTTGTAATATAAACTCTCCACTTTCTTTAATAAATGGGGTAACATCTACAATCGCCTCAATATGAATTACTCCATATACATGCGGATATTCTAGACCGTTAGAAGCAAGTTCATATTTTATTTCTGCTTTTATTAAGGATGGATCAATTGTCAGTAATAAAACATCTTCTTCATGACTAAAATGTTTTTCAGCAACTTCTAAAGCTTGTTTTAAAAATGAACAATGAATAAATCCCTCTTCTTTTAGTGACATTTCATTAATTTCTCCATTTATCTTTGCAATTTCCCAATTTCTTTTTGCTATTACCTTTGTAATCATAGTTAGTTTCTTCCCATGTCTTTATATAGAAAAACAAGAGGTTCTTCTTTTTGTTACTAGAAAATCCTCTTGTTTTTCATATTTATTTTAATCCTTTAATTAAAGGCGATGCTTCTCCGCTATGGAAAATCCATAAATCATGAAGCGACCTTGTACATCCGACATACAATAACTTCGCATCGTGTTTTGTATTTTTATAATGTTCTTCATCAACGTCGATTAGTAGAACCGCATCAAATTCTAGCCCTTTCGCCAAGTATACAGGTACTACTGAAATACCACCTTCATATTTACTTTGATCTGCTTCAATGACGTTTACAGCTAATCCTGCATTTGTTAATTTCTCATATATATCGCGGCATTCATCATCTGTTCTTCCTATTACCGCAATTGTTTTCACATCTTCATTTTGTAGATGTTTTAACGTCTTCATAATCTCATTAAATTGATCCTCTACATGGATTACTTTAACCTTTTCACCACTACGAAAAACTGGTGTTGCGAGTCCAACTGGAATCTCTGCATTTTTAATTATTTCGTTCGCAAATTCTATAATTTCTTTTGTAGAACGATAACTTCTCGTTAATTCATAATAACCTGTTTCTTGAAATACTTCCTTAAAAGCACTCCAATCTTCAATTCCTTGATAATCATAAATCGCTTGAGATAAATCACCTAATATAGTGAAAGAATTACCTAGTGTAATTTCTTTTAATACATACACTTGGAATGGTGAGAAATCTTGTGCTTCATCAATAACGACGTGATGGAATTTCTGTCCGATTTCAATACCTGTTATTCGGTGATGTATGTAAATTAAAGCTGGTAAATCTTCTACATACACTTCTTTTTTACGACAATTCTTTTCAGTTTCTTTCACAAGATCTTCAGGTAATACTTCGAGTATTTCTTTACTTTTCAATATTGAACTATATAGTGAAAGTGAGCTCATTTTCGGCCAAAACTTCATATATGTGTTCAATCTCTTTGTCGCTTCTTTTTTTAGTAATTTCTTCTCGTTTGTTTCTCCATACTTTTTCAGTTCAATTTCAATCCAGCGCTTCATTCGGCCGACTAATCTTTCTCTTCTTTTCTTTAATGGATAATGTTTATATTCAACCTGCATCCATTTTTTTATGTCTTCTATTGGAATAATAGCTTTGTCCCATGCCTCAAAATCACTTGTTGGTACCAATTCTTTTTCAAATTGGACCATTCTCTCTTCAATAAAGGACTTAAATTCCAGCGTGCCTTTCAATTTACCGAGCATTACCTTTTCTTCATCACGATTAATAGAAAATGCTTCTTTCAACTTTTCTTCTGTTTGCTTTAATTTCACCGAATCATCTAACGTACGTAATGCCCAATCTGCGAATGTTGTTTGACTAATATTCCCTACACCTAATTCCGGAAGCACACTCGAAATATAGTCTAAAAACAGACTATTCGGAGCGAATACAATCATTCTCTCAGCTTCTAATTGCTCACGGTATTCATAAATTAAAAAAGCAAGGCGATGTAAAGCGATCGTTGTTTTTCCGCTCCCTGCAACCCCTTGAATAAGTAGTGGTAAGTTTCTTTCCGCACGAATAATATCATTTTGCTCCGATTGTATCGTCGAAACAATATCCTTTAGTTTATTATCTTTATTCTCACCTAATCGATATAGAAGAAAATCATCGGCATGCGAGACATCTTCATTTCCTTTTACATATGTATCAACAACACGTTCTAGTTCTCTTTTTCGAATAGAGATGTTTCGCTTTAAATATACATCACCTTCTACTAATCCGTCTGGTGATTGATAAAACGCTAATTCCTCCCCACCGGTAAATGAATAAAACATACTTGCGACAGGTGCCCGCCAATCAATTACAATTGGTTTCATTGTGTCTTTATGTGAAACACCTACTTTACCGATGTAGATCGGCATAACATCTTCCTTGCCGTCCTCTTGAAAATCTAATCTTCCAAAGTACGGTTCTTGCACTCCAATACGTAAGTTTTGTCTATTAGATTCTCTCATACTTTCTAAAATTTGTTCTTTAAAATCATCTCCATAATAAACCGGAATGTTTTCGAGCTGTTCTAATTGATCATCCATCGTACTTAATGTATCTTTCATTTTTTGTAACTCTTCTTCAAAAATGTTGTTCATTTGATGATTCCCTCCTGTCCGTTCTAATTTTTCAGTCGAGATACAATTGTATTAAAAACCCGTTTATAAAGTCAATAGTTTCAATTTAAATTTTCCGAAAAAACTCACTTTTCATCTTTCTAATTTTGAAATCTTATTGTTATTTTTACATTATAAGAATATAAAACATCTAAATTACAACACTTTACATATAATAAAATAATGCATATAAATGCTATTTCTATTAATAATAACGATTATACACTAACTTACTAAAGTTCTCATATCCCTTTCTATCGATTTCCTCCTTTCACTTGTAAAATAATGAGAAGTGTCAATAGATAAATACCAAAAATAAAAAAGGAGTTTATTCGAAATGACTACAACCAATAGAAAGCATGTAAAGTTACATTTAATTATTTTTGTGTTAATTGTGCTAGCAAGTGGCTGGATTGGTGTATTTCTTGATTCTCTTCTAATAGATCAGCCTGAAGGAAACTCTTTAGGTATGGGATTATGGCTAATATTACCCTTTCTCGCAAGTATCTTACTTAGAATTATTGGTCGAGATTGGAATGATTTTGGTATCAAACCAAATTTAAAAGGAAACTTTAAATGGTATTTCGTAGCAATACTTATTTATCCATTCGTTACACTAATAACTATATGCTTAGCTCTATTTTTCGGAGTCGTTAACATATCTAACTTTGAGATGTCCTCATTATGTTCTCTTATACTCATGTCTACTATAGGTAATTTTATTAAAAATATTTTCGAAGAGTTCTCTTGGCGCGGTTATTTAACTCCAAAACTGATTGAACTAAAGTTAAACGATTGGTTTATTTATATTATTTCTGGTTTAATTTGGGCTCTTTGGCATGCCGCTTATTATTTAGTTTTTTTACCAAATGAATATTTTGAATCTATTTCCAGGTTAAATATGCTTTTATCAGGATGCATACTTATGGTTTCTTGGTCTATTATGTATGTTGAAATATATAGACTTACAAAGTCAGTATGGCCATGTGTTATCATGCATGCGATTGAAGATGCCGTTCCTACTGTTTTAATAACTATAACCGGTATTATTACGCTTACAAATAGTAGTGATTTTTGGTTAAATCCTATTAATGGTTTCGTTGCCACTGTTTTATTTCTTGGCATCGGGATTGTACTAAGGTCCATAAGGATAAAAAAGAACGGCAATTAAATACGAAAGACAGTCAATTATTCACACTATAAAAGTAAAAAAGAGTAAGGAATTAATCCTTACTCTTTTTTACTTTTATACGATATGATAAACATTCATTTAATGACGCTTGCTCTTTATACGCTCTCTCTTCAAAGTCATACGCCCCTCCTGGGAAAATCCCAACTATACTGAAGCGAGCCTCTGCACATAAATTATTAATCTCATCTATAGTATAGCAACGTAAAGATTGTGTCACAATATCATTTGAAGAATCCGTTTCCCACCAATGGTCCAGCATTCTAGCATTTTCACTATCATATTCATATTTTCGCATTGCAGAATAAATCGGCATTTCTTGTCCATTTGCTTTTTCCCAATATAAAGGTTGATAAATATCAATAAGTGCACACCCATCATCTTTCAACCAACTATGGATGCGTTTTAATAAAAATAATTGTTCTGCATCCGTTCCTACACCAAATCCGTCCAAATAAGTAACGACATCAAACTTTTCTTCAAAATTAATTTTATAAAAGTCAGCACAGTGAATAACAATATCATTAGTAGAATGTTCTTTCGCAAACATAACTAACTCTCGTACTAGCTCAACTGTAGTCATCTTTACATTCAAATTAGACATCGCTCTTGCAAATCCACCATTTCCTGCTCCTAGTTCTAACATCGACTGAAATGTATATCCAACTTGTTCTTGTACTTCTTTAGCAACTTCCTGTAACCAATCTTCATTATTTACATCATAGCTTAGTAGTTCAAATTGTTTTTTATAAAATTCTTTTACATTTAATTCGTTCATTAATATTCTCCTCCTGTATATTATTTTTCTGCTACAGGTGAGAAACTAAATTTCTGATCCCCATGAAAAATCCTCCTTTTGATTTCCCTTTATTTACAGTTTATCAAAATAATCAGAATTTTGAAAGTATCAATTTAAAAAAACAGATAATGGATGTTCCCACTATCTGCTTCTACGCTGCCTTTATTATCCTTGTTGATACTTCACCCAATCACCAGAAACGATAACTTCCTTCAGCATCTCTTTATCTTGAGCAACATACACAAATGCACGTATTTCTCTATCAGCTAAATAAATCGTTTCGGTGATTCGGTCATATAGGTCACTCTCTGCATTACCTGTGTATTCTTCAAGTTCATCTAATTTTTGCAGAACATCATCATTTACTTCGTAAACTTCTCCATATACTTTGTCTTCATTTGAACAAATCATCGCCGGATACCCTTCGTTTGTATCAAATAATTTCCCATACATCCATGCTCCGTCTGCGATGCATATTGCACCTTGCATAAAATGAGCATTCGTTTGCTCTTTTCTTAACGTGCCATACACGAAAACGTGATGCATATATCCCTATCCCCTTTATATGTCTCTATTTTCTAATTTGTAAATAAGCACGAATCATAAAGTAACTCACTTCATTTGGAAGTTGTTCCTTAATCGATTTCAGGCCGCCCTCTGCATTTTGCACAGCAGTTTCAATCATTTGTTCATATTTGGCAGGAACAAAACTGTTCCAATCTACTTCCATTCCATCTTCAAAAGAGCGGATTAAATGATTTTCAATCGTTTGTCTTGATAAGCCACGTTCTTTCGCAATTTCATCTAGATCAATGCCTTTCTTGTACATTTCATACGTTTCTAAATGAGAATTTGCTGAAGCTTTCCCTGACTTTTTCCGCTCTGTCACCACTTCTGTTTTAACTGTTTCAGCATAGTTTGGGTTTTCCTCTATAAAGTGCTGAACTGCTTGTAAGAAGTGAGAGCCATACTTCACAAGTTTATGTTCACCAATCCCTTTTACAGTTAAAAGTTCAGAGTCACTTTGCGGCATTTTTGCACACATATCCTTCAACGTTTGATCAGAGAAAATAACAAATGGAGGTACACCTTCTCCTTGCGCAATTTCTTTACGTACTTCACGAAGTACTTCAAATAAAGGATGATCTTGAACAATTTGTCTTGTCTCTACTCGTTCTTTACGTAAAACATTCACTTTACTAAGTAACACTTCTTTCCCTTTTTCCGTTACTTTTAATGTCGGATACGTACCATGTTCAACTGCAATTAACTCATCTGAAATTAGAAACTCAATAAATTCACTGACTTCTTTTACGCTACGATTTGATAGTAATCCGTATGTTGGTAAAGTATGAAAATTAAATTCAATAACTTTCTTATTTTTAGATCCAGTTAGCACTTGTGCAATCATTTGTTTACCAAATCGTTGGTTCGTTCTAATCATACAAGATAGAACCATTTGTGATTCTCTCGTCACATCGATACTCTCGCGGTCATCCGTACAATTACCGCAGCGGCCACAATCTTCTTTCGGCTCTTCTCCAAAGTATTGCAAAATAAATGATTGCAAACATTGTTCTGTATGACAGTAGTCAGTCATATTTTGCAGTTTTTCAAGTTCGTTTGAAAAACGAGACTCTCCTGTCGATTGATCAATTAAAAAGCGCTGTACTTGCACATCTTGAGAAGAATATAGCAATATACATGCACTATCTAATCCGTCACGTCCGGCACGTCCTGCTTCTTGGTAATAACTTTCCATATTTTTTGGCAGTTGATAATGGATTACGTAACGAATATTCGATTTATCAATCCCCATCCCAAATGCAGATGTCGCTACCATTACACTCACTTCATCACGTAAAAAGAGTTCTTGCTGTTCATTTCGATCGGTATCACTCATACCAGCATGGTATTTTGATACCGAAACACCCGCTTTCATTAAATCCTCATATAATTGATCAACTACTTTTCTAGTAGCTGCATATATAATCCCAGATTCTTTTTGATTTTGACGAATATAATCCGCTAAATATGCATGACGATCTTGTCCTTTAATAACAGAAAATGATAAGTTCTCGCGCTCAAACGTTGTCATAATCGTATTTTCTTGATTAATTCCAAGTGTGTTGCAAATATCTTCACGAACTTGCGGTGTTGCCGTCGCAGTTAATGCTAGTACAAGCGGCTTTTCTGGAAGATAATCTAATATGCGATGTATATGTAAATAACTTGGACGGAAATCATGTCCCCACTGCGAAATACAGTGCGCCTCATCAATTGCAATCATCGGGATTTTCATATCGATAAGTTGGTCAACAAACTCCATTGAATCAAGACGCTCAGGCGCCACATAAAGTAACTTATAATGACCTTGTTTCGCTAATTGAATACGTTGATTTGCTTCTGTAATAGAAATAGAACTATTAATATAAGTAGCTGAAATACCGTTTTGTACTAATGTATCTACTTGGTCTTTCATAAGTGAAATCAAAGGTGAAATAACTAATGTCGTTCCTTCGAATACTAATGCGGGAATTTGATAACAAATTGACTTACCACCGCCCGTAGGCATAATACAAACTGTATCTTTCCCATCTAATACATTTTTAATTGTTTCATCTTGTCCTCTTCGGAATGACGAATAACCGAAATAAGACGCTAAAAGTTCTTGTGCTTTTGTAAACAAAAAAGAGTCACCTGCTTTTCTATATCTTTCATCTATTCCTATTATATCATCACTTAAGCGTCTTGAAAGTGATGAATACATGACTAACAGCTTGCTTTTCATTATTTTACGCTTCTCTACGTTTTAAATGTTGTTTAGCAGCGGTGTTTTAATTGCTATTTATGTCTATAAATTTTAAAACCTGAATCAACCACATCTAAGATGAATTACAAAATAATTATACATTTTATTACTCTTCCTTGAATACTACTAATCTTATACATATGAATTCAGGAGGTTACTATATGAAGGAACAGAATATTAGTTCCATCAAGCAGAAAACAGTACCGAACCAACTCCAATTCTCAAATCATGATGCGTGGAAATATGAATCGTATTATAAATACCAGCCATTATTTTCTTATAGAAAACTTTTTCATTTTCTTTCTCAACTTTTTAAACGTTAATGTGTGTGTGATATATCATTCATAATAATTTTCTCAATATATACCTTATAGACTTACTATAATACAGCTGTTATCATATGAAATATTCTGCTTTTATAAACCCCTTAAGTTGACCTGCCTATATTAGCAGGTCTTTTTTTGAATATTATATATTTCAGTACACTTGTAAATGCTTGCAAGTCTTTTCTCCATTTTATTACCAAACTCCACTCGCCACAAATGGTGATAATCACAAAAGGTAAAATATAAATTCTGAACATTTAATTACTCAATTCTTTTTTTCTCAATACACAAAACGGTTTTCACTTGTTACTATAAAAGTACTCCAGATAAGTTTTTGCTCATCAACATTATCTAGTTAAAGGGATCTGCTGCGGGAAGCGGATCCCTTTGACTTTATTAAAGATTCACTTTCATTTGGACACATTTACCAGGTTTTTTTAAAAGAATTTTATGATAATATTACTTAGTCGAGTCCGACATCTCGGCAATACCCTTAGAGGCTCTGCAACTTCCCTTGCAGAGCCTCTTTTACTTTATATTCATTTTATTTATATATACCACAATGAAATTCTTCATCTTTTTCCATGTCAATTTTTGAAATTAATCTAGGACGCGTAACTAAAAATAAACTCCCATCATACTTTGAGTTATACATGTTCAAAGGAGTGTTACCGTTTATGTATACTTATTGGCAATCGTATTATTCCCCCTATCATAATCCTTATGTGCACTTTGATACATCTGTCCGTAATTACCGAATTAGTAAAAACGAGAACTTTTTAAAAGGTTATATGCGTTCTTTATGGGAACAACACGTTGCTTGGACGAGATTAGCTATTATAAGTATTGTCTTTAATTTACCAGACGTTAACGTTACGGTTGGGCGACTTCTTCAAAACGCAACACATATGGGACTATCACTTGAACCATTCTATGGTGAAGATGCTGTAAAAAAATATAGTGCTTTAATTAAAGACCACTTAGTCATTGCAGCAGATCTTGTTAAAGCCGCAAAAGCTGGTGACCAAAATGCCGCTGCCGCTATAGAGAAGAAATGGTACGCTAACGCTGATCAAATTGTCGATTTTCTTAACAGTATCAACCCATATATAGAAAAAGAAGCATTTCGGAAAATGTTTTATGAACATTTAGCCTTAACAAAAGCAGAAGCACTTGCCTTCCTAAATAAAGATTTTGAAGCAAGCGTAAAACTATACGATAAAATTGAAAAAGAGGCATTAGAAATGGCCGATATGATAACAAATGCAATCGTAAAGCAATTCCCGCAAGTATTTCAATAATAATAAGCCGATTTGAAAAAACAAATCGGCTTATTAAACTTTCTGTCAATGAAATTTCACCTCTCCTCTTTACATTTAACGTATATCGATATATTTTATTTATATCCGTTTTTTATAGGAGGAAATCTTTTGATTAACGCAATTGGACTTGTATTTATACTCACAAATAAACACGAGAAAAAAAAGAAAGTTTATCTAAATGAAAAATTCGCATTAATAGACATTATTGATTCTAAGGAAGTAATTGATGATGAAGGTAACTCGTTAGTAGAACTAACATGTAAATACAGTATATATTTAGATGAAAAATACTACTGTAAATCTCTCGACGATTATACTGGACAAGTATTTCCATTCTTAAGCGCTAAAATAGGAAAAGGCCTTCTCAGAAACTTAAATTACTATTTCTCTTACGTTGATGCTTATGATAAAAAACCACCCGTTAAAGAAATAAGACCACTTATGAAACAAGTAACGAACAGATAGTGAATAATACGCAAAAAAGAAAGCATCTAACTTCGGATGCTTTCTTTTTTGGTTCAAGGGCTCGTTAACTTCTATCTTTCTTCTAAAAGTATGTATCTAGGCATACTTTTAATTAAAAACATTGGAGGATTAAACTGAATGAAATACTCAGAAACGATTGTTAGTAAACGGCTTCGAACACTTAAAATATGTAGTATGTTTATTATGCTAGTTTTAATTGGATGGCTTGGATATACAAAATTACTTTATGAAAACGGATTTCTTCAAGAAAAGAAACATTCTGTTGAAGTAATGAATACTAGTATTACAGGAGAAATTGAACAGAATTTCCATGTGAACTTACAAGGTTATCGTAAAACAGACCTTGATACTATTATAGATTCAAGTAAAACCGATCCGAGCCAACTAACATTAATCGAGCTAATTAATACTTCTTGTTCGCGAGATTGCATAGGTGAACCATTAACATATGTGGATGAAAACAATGGATATATCTTTTATACGGAGTCTACCGGAACTAATGTAGCTATACAGATTAAAAAACAAGACACATGGGAAATCGTAAAAAAATCTGTTCAAGATGGAATTTAAAAGGTTCATACAAAAAAGAGTACTTTACTTCAAAGTACTCTTTTGAAAATATTACCACTTACGACATTTATCATCATCGTCGTCACGTTTACGATTACGACGGCAATCATCACAATCACAGTCACGTTTACGTCTACAACCACAATCATCACAATCTCTGCGTCTGCATCTTCCAAACATTAAATCATCCCAAAATCTATTACAATCTCTACGTCTACAACCACAATTATTACACATGAATATGACTCTCCCCTCTATAGCGTTCATCATATTCTATGTTTAAAAACGAAAAAGGCTTGTTTACTAGTCTATTTTAAATGTATTCATTTGGTATAATTTGAATCTATATTACTAATTTATCCCTATACTTCCTTCTGCGCCTCCACTGCCCGCTTCAATCTCTGCAACATATATCCAATTCCTTTACACCCAGCTAATGGGTACGTAATGATTTCTACTGGATACAATTGTGTCACTACTTTCTTATGCTTCTTGCCTGCAAGTAAAACAATTTCATCATACTGAAGTAAGTCTTTTTCAATCAATTGTTGTTGTAATTGTTCCATACTAATAATTTCATCGCTCTTTGAATCAAAGGCAAGATCATAGTTTTCTAGTACAATATCATTTGGTCTTAAAAATCCATGCTTCGCTGATAATATAACCCAATTCTCAAAAAACATAGTTGCATACGCCTGACATGCTTTTCCGAATGGGCTAACATATACATCTTTTGCCTCCATCGGCCCGTAATCTGGATACTTATCCCAAATTTTCTTTTTTCCGCATGGAATTATGCATAACCTTTTCATCGTTATTTCTTACCTCAATTCTAACTTTTTAAATATAAAAATATTGAATTCCCTACTTCTTCATACTCAGCTTCTATATCTCCAATACCCACTATGTTCCAACCATTATTGGTTTCTATCGGCTTTTCATTCATTATAATATGAACTTGTGTCATATTTTTAAAATCTTCTTCAAAAGATGCTAAAACAGGTTGATTTATCATATATGTTTTATTATGTATACTTACACTTAAAAAGGTTTTATGTAACGCTTTATTTTTGTTTAATTTTACATTCATTGGATTAAACGAATTTAATTGTATATTCCCTACAATATACAAATGATATCCTTTTTCCTTATAAAATTGTTTAAATTCCTTGTCTCTTTCGTTTTGAACAAAATGAAGGATTTGCTTCGTTTCTTTGCTTATTGCAAATTCATTATTTAAACTTAAAACAACATTCATATTTTGTTTTAAAAAAGCATATAACGATTTATCACTATTAAAGAAGTTCGTTTTCCATTCAGGATGGATTTCATCTAATAATAAACATAAAAGCATTCCTGAGCTATAGCAGCTCTTCCTAATGTTATAATTAGCATCATATGTATCTAAAATAAGTCCGCTATATTTTCGTAATGTTTCACTTTCATCATTTATACATACTTCAATGCGGGCGTTCATTTCAACATACCAAGCAGGCCCCTCTATACTTTCAACCATACACTCATAAGTTATAAACTCTTCTTTTATAAAATGAGTTCTTTGTTCTCTTAATTCGATAAATTGCTTAATATAATTATTTTTCTCAGCTTGTGACTTACAATGCACAGCATTATATAAACAAATTCGCTCTTTATTTCGCAACTCTATATTTTCTTCTGTTATAGGATATTGAAATCCTAAAGATTCATTTGGAAATTTACTTTCTTTATTCAAATATTGATAGCAATGAAAAAGTTCATGCACCACAACTGCATGTAAATTTTCATAATTTCTATGCCTATTCATATTCACAATGGCAGTCGGATAATCTTTGAATAGGATAAATGTATCACCCTTAAATTGTTCATCCCACTTTAAAACAGTGTACTCATTATCAGGTTTCAAAAATAATGGATGATGAAATACATACACATGCTTATCATCATATAATGCAAATGCAGTCCTATTGAAACCAGGCCATAGCGTATTCAATAATTCTATATTTACATCTTTCTTTATTCGATTTAATATATTGTTCATTATATGTAACACCCCTATATCATTCTACATACATCTATTCTATTCCACTTAAAAACAACCCTTTTATTTACATAAATGTTAGAAAAGTATATATCTTTTCTTAAACTATAATGTATTATATAAATATACATGTGATGATTTTATGAAAAGGAGGTGAACAAGTGAGAAATATAATTCCTGCACTAGTACTCTATATTATTGTTTGCATAATCGCTATGATTGCTCCAGCATCCCAAGGTTATAATCATATTGGCTGGAAGTTGTTTGTTGGGCAAGCGTATGCCATACCTATTTTCATCATTGCAGCTATTATTACATTTTATATAAACAAGAAAAAATCTACGAATAAACAGTTATAAGGATAGCTAAATGCTATCCTTATTTTAATTCGCTAATCAGATCCAAAATAACACTTGCAGTACTTTCTATCCTTTCTTCCGAAAAATCAAACGTGACACCTGTTTTTTCATATATTTCTTGTATAGGTAAATTCCAATCTGCACTCGCTCCCTCTTTAAAGAAAGCAATCGCTTTTTCTGGGTCTTTCCGATAAATTTGAAACAATTGCATTGCTCCTATTTGTGCAATGGCGTATTCAATTTTATAAAAAGGAAACTGAACATAGTGAAATGACTCTATCCAGCTTGCACCGGTTTCATTCTCTAATCCTGTAATATCGACTGATGAATATTGATACCTTTTGCATATTTCAGCGTATTTCTTATCACGTTCTTCTGGTGTATGATTTGGATTTGTATAGAGCCAGTGCTGAAATACATCTCCTGCAATTGACGACATTAATAAAGACAAAGCACGATATAATTGTACGCGCTGCACTTCTTTGTATTCACCCTCTTGCTTATAAAAGATATCCAGCTTATCCATTACTAGTAACTCAAGACTGAGGGAATAAAGCTCAGCCACCTCTTCACGAAGATATTTTTCTTGCATACTACTATCATTGTTAAATTGTTTATAAAAATGAAAGGCATGTCCCACTTCATGTATGAGTGCATTAATTGCATAAAATGATGGACTAAAATTAGAATAAACAAAAACCTCTTTACTATGAGGCAAAGTAAAACAAGCGGCTCCTGGCGCTTTATTTTCACATTCTTCTACGTCAATGAATCCAGCTTTCCTTATATGAACAAATTGCTCATAAAAATATAAATCCGTCTTCTGAAACATTTCTTCCACCCCATTCAATAAATCAATGGTATTTTGAAACGGGGCTTTTAGTAAATAACATGGGGTAAGATCCCAAGGGCGATACGTTTTTACACCGAGATTCTTTTTAGAAAGACTTCCTAACTGTTCCCATATTGGTACAACATACTTTTCTATAGATTCATGGAGCTTATAGCAATCATCAATACTGTAATCTCTGTTTTTTTGTTTCAAAGCATATTCACTATAATTATTAAATCCTGCATATAAAGCTATCTCATTCCGCAATTGTATAAGTTCATTCATAATACAATCTATTTCTATTTTCACTACACTTCTTGCTTCACATAAAGCGTACCAAGCTTTTTCGCGAATAGCTCTATTAGGGTTATCTAACTTTGCTTTTATGTATGCATACGTCTTTTGCTCGCCTTCCCAATTAATAACAATATTAGACATTATTTCTCTATATTTCGTAATAAGTTCTTGCTCTTTAATGGAAAGAGCAATGTTCTTTTCATTAAACATTTTATTTTTTACCAATCTTGCTTTTTTCATAAAACCGTATTTCTGCTCATCTAATAAGTCGGAAAACGGGGACTCTCTAAATTTCTGGTCAAATTTTGCATTGTATCTTTTTAAAAGTGGTTGAATTGTATTTTGATTATACATATGTAAATTACGTTTATTTCTGTCATTTGTATCTCTATAAGTGGCAATTAAACTACTTGTTATCTCCTCTTCTACTTCAGCGTTTACACGCAGTTCCTCTAAAAGCCAACGCTCTAACTCTGAAATAGAATTAATATTTCGCTCTAAAAGAGACTGTAATTTACTTTCTAAACCATTTAACATACACAATCCTCCCGTTTTTAATTTTCTGTTTTTTGAAGATAAAAAAAGGACAAGTAGCCAATCTGACTACTTGTCCTTTTTTGTTAAACCATACTCAATAATATTAAGCTTGGAATGCTTCTGTTAATACTGGTACGATTTGTTTTTTACGAGATACAACACCTTTTAAAGTAGCCGTGTTGTTTTCTAGAGATACGTTGTATGCTTTCTCAACAACGTTTGCTGCTTTACCGATCGCAAGACCGACAGAATCGTTAGTTAAGATATCAGTTACAACGAATAAGAATAGGTCTAAACCTTTTTCTTCTACTACTGCAGAGATAACTTTTTCAAGTTCCGCTTGGTGTACAAGAACGTCGTTTGTATCAACAGCGTTTACTTGTGCGATTTCAACTTTCGCATTACCCATTTGGAATTCTTTAGCGTCAAGAGAGATTAATTGCTCCATTGTTTTTCCGCTTAAGTCAGCACCAGCTTTTAACATTTCTAAGCCGTAGCTATCAGCATCTACACCAGCGATTTCTGCTAATTCACGAGCTGCTGCTACGTCTTGCTCTGTGCAAGTTGGAGATTTGAATAGTAAAGAATCTGAAATGATTGCAGATAACATTAAACCTGCAACTTCTTTACGAATTGTAACGCCATTTTCTTTGTACATTTTGTTTAAGATTGTAGCTGTACAACCAACTGGCTCACAACGGTAGTAAATAGGATCGCTTGTTTCAAAGTTAGCAATACGGTGATGGTCAATAACTTCTAACACACGAACAGATTCGATATCGTTAGCACTTTGTTGACGCTCGTTATGATCAACTAAAATAACGTTGTCCACTTCGCTTGCAACTGTCTCAACAAAACGCGGTCCTTCTACTTTAAAATGGTCTAACGCAAATTGAGTTTCACCGCTGATTTCGCCTAAACGTACAGGCTCAGCATTCATTCCTAATTCTTTTTTCAATTCTGCATAAGCAATTGCAGAACAAATTGCATCTGTATCTGGGTTTTTATGCCCGAAAACTAGTACTTTTTCCATGTTTTCCACCTCTTCATGAAAAGGATATCTTAAAGAAGCAAATATGACAATATTTAAAGCCCAATTTTTTATAAATAATTGCACTTTCTTCTATATTTTTCATCGTTTTTCGTAAAAAAGATCATCTAAAATGAATTAGATGATCAAAATGTATATTTTATTTAAAATAGTGTAGGAACTTGCACTACATGATTTAGCGCGAAATCCGATGCCAAACCATTATTTACAAGGTTAACATCTATAACTTGATAAAATGCATTCCCCGTATCTGCAATTTCCCATACAGCTAAAATAAGGTGATATCCATTTCTATCAGTAGGTACATTCGCTTCATGTGTTACGGAAGTTCCTGGTTTAACTCCTCCGTCATTTTTCACATAGAATGGTACTAAATCTAAATCAGATCGTGATAATGGTTTATTTGGATTCCAATCTTTTTTCGTAATATAATATTTCCATTCTTTCGTACTATGAGGTGCGGTTAGTTTCCACTTAAATGTATTCGTCCCGCCGTTTAACGTAACTTTCTTCCACCTATCTACTGTTTGAACGTCTAAAGCAGGAAAATGGCCAGCTCCTGCGATTTGTCCATCAGAAGGTCCTAATAGAGGGAATCCACCTATTCCTTCTACACTTTGCGGTTCATATTGAATCGGACCGCAATTCACATTTACCCCTTGCTTACATAAATAAGAACGGCTCGCTGGTGATTCTACATATCCATGAGCTGAAGCTTTTTCTGAAAAACCGAAAGTTAACAATCCCGTAAGTAATATACCACCACTTAATATAACTTTCTTCACCTTTTGTAAACCTTTCGCTTTCATCCCGACATCCCCTTTCGCATAATAAAGCGAAAACAACTATAGTTGCCTAGTCATCTCCTCTACATTCATTATAAGTCGAGTAGCATAACGAAATGAACCCTCTAAAAACTTTCTCAAATTCAATTAGTACATTAAATAAATTTTATTGATACATTCAAATAACACCGCTAGAGAAATATAGGCGGTGTTAAATATACTCAATTAAACTATTCATTTATAAATAAATTACGCTATCGGCAAAGCTAGTCTAGTTATCAAATAGCCCTCTCCCTCTCAGATTTGCGGAAACTGGCTCCTTTCCTACCTCTCGTGCCCATATAGATAACTGGCCGATATGGTGGATTTCGTGGACAATGACATGACGTATTAACTCTCCGTGTGTACATTCAATGACTCGGCGCCTAATTGATGCGTCTCTTGAGCTAATTGGCTCTTCATTGAAGTCAGCTTTTGAAAGTTTTCGAGAATCCATTTCATTTGTCCAAGATGTCACAAATGGCTTCACTTTCCCGTGGTATTGAGCTGAAAGATTTTTCACTTTTTGTAAGCTAGCATACTCTTCAAACGATGGCTCCTCAGGCACTGATTCACCACGCAACCCTAAGATCCACATATATTCCACATCTACAATGTGAAATAGAGTATGTAGTATACTGCCGAACCCACCGACCCGTTTCTTTACCAGTTCTTCGGCTGAGATGTCTTCGCACCAAATAAACCAATCATTACGAACTTGCCAGTTATATTGAAACAGTTTCAACATTACAGGAACCTCCATCTTTTAGATTAACATTTACTATTCACCAAAAGACTTCAAAATTCCTATGTGAACTACCACCCACTTAGTATCACTTACGAGCTTACCCCGAAGTGGGGGCGTCTCGGTTCATCGCTACTTTTGACAGCTAACGAATTTGTCATAGGGCAGACAGTCGATCTAACACGCTTGAGGAAGGAGACTTCTTTTGGATAATACGTTAAATAATAACTCTAAAAAACCTGTTATCCCCCCTACAAACTAGCCCTTTAATTGAACGTTCCAGATGAAGTTACAAGGTTTTATCAAACATTGTTTTAAATTATCAATATTTTTTATAAATCAACACACAAACATAATAACAAATGTTCTATTTGGAATTATTTACCTTTCCAAACAAAAAAACTAAATCATCTTATAATAAATTACCGTTGCATCTAACTCACCATTCGGAGAAATTGCGTATTCTGGTATTTTTCCAGCTTCTTTATAGTCTAATGATTTATACAATCTATTAGAAGGGTCTCCTTCTCTCGTATCAAGCACTATAAGAAACCTATTTTCTTGCTTTGCTCGCTCCTCTGCTTTTTGCATAAGCGAACGTCCAATGCCGTTACGTCTAAAGTTCGGGTGAGTCATTAACTTGCAAATTTCAGCTCTATGAATCCCATTCGGCTTTGTAACTAAATGTAATTGAATACTCCCTGCCACTTCATTATTTATTTTAGCAACATACAAGATCACTTCTGGTGCTAATACAGTTCCCCAATACTTCGCGGATTCTTTTAGTTCCAATGGAGGTAAAAAACCAATTGACGCCCCATCATCTACAACCGTTTTCAAAAGTTTAGAAAGCTCTTCCACATCATCTTCTATTTGCTTAATCTCTTCAATTCCTACATTTTGCATTACTAATCCCCCTTTTGTTTCATTGTACCAATTTTAAACGAAGGAACAATGAAATACTAAGATGAAATTATTAGAATCTATAATTGGTTAGAGCATATACAAAGTTCTTTCTGATGTAGAGAAATCAATTTATAAAGACATAGAATATTAAAGTGAGTACAAATTTAATTTCACATAAAAAACGTTTTAAACATAAAGTTTAAAACGTTTTTTTACATTCAATGATTTTGATTTTTCAGTTCTGTTAAACATTCCTGCACTAAAGTTACAGCTTGACTCATTGCAGCTCCACCAGCAAATGCTGCTGATACACCACATGCTTCCAGAATTTCTTTATCTGAACATCCTTGATCCAGACAACCTTTTGTATGATAAATAGTACAGTATTCGTCTTGCGTTGCTAGACTAATTCCTAATGCAATAAGTTGTTTTTCTCTTTTTGTTAAAGAACCCTCTTGAAAACAAGCTTGCGTGAATGCATTATACGTTTCAGCAATTTCAGGAATTTGGTTTGTAAAACTACCAATTCCTTCTTTATAATGATGTAGAACATCATTTACTGAACTATATTGTTCGTGTTCCATCTTATTATTACCCCCATTCAAATTATGTGTACCTATTGTAGTATGTGATGAAAAGAAGGCAATATACCTTGACGAAAAGAATGAATATTCAGTTTATTGTAACTACAATTTCAGACTATCATCCACTACTGATTGTTCCTTATAGTTTTTCCTTTCAATCTCTTTACTTCTTTCTTCCCAAAATGTTAATCCTTCAATTCCCACATTTTTAGGATCAAATACAGGATCTTTCCCTTCTTTTTTCTGCGCTTCATAATCTTTTAACACTTTTAAAGCGATTTTACTTAATAGTAGAATCGCAATTAAGTTTAACCATGCCATACTACCGATTCCTAAATCTCCAAGATTCCATAAAAGCGACGCTGATTCTACGCTACCAATGTAAACCATAATTAAAAATCCAATTTTTAAAACTGGTTTTAACCATCTATGTTTAAGCTCACGATCTAAATAAGTAAGTGTCGTTTCAGCGATATAGTAATATGCGAGTAATGTTGTAAATGCGAAGAAGAAAATTGCAATTGAAATGAATAATGGACCAAACCCTGTCATAACAGTTTCAACTGCTTGTTGTGTATAGATCGGACCTGCATCAACATTCCCTATATTTTTTACAATAGCGATTTTCCCTTCCGGTATAACATTATACATACCTGTTATTAAAATCATAAGAGCTGTCGCTGTACAAACAACAATTGTATCAATATAAACAGAAAATGCTTGAACTAACCCTTGTTTTGCAGGATGAGATACTTCAGCGGCAGCAGAGCTATACGTCGCTTCTCCAACGCCAGCAACATTTGAAAATACAGCGCGTTTTACTCCCCATGCGATTGCTGCGCCGACGATTCCGCCAAACATTTCATTTACACCAAAAGCACTAGAGAAAATTAAAGCGAACATACTTGGAATCTCTGTTACATTCGCAAGTAATACGATACATGTAACAATTACATAACCTATTGCCATAAATGGAACAAGCATTTGCGAAACGCCAGCAATTCTCTTTACGCCGCCAAAAATGATCGCTGCTAATAATACGACTAACAATATACCAGTTATATATTTGCTAATGCCATTAGAGTTTTCAAAACCAACTGCGATACTACTAGATTGAATACCTGGTAATAAAACGCCATATGAAAGTGTTACAACGACCGCTACAATGACTGCAAACCATTTCATTTTCAGGCCTTTTTCAATAAAATATGGTGTACCACCACGGTATTCATTTCCGACTTTACTTTTATATACTTGAGATAATGTTGATTCAACAAATGCACTCGCTGCACCTAAAAGTGCCATTACCCACATCCAAAATACAGCTCCAGGTCCGCCAAAAGCGATAGCTGTCGCGACCCCTGCAATATTACCTATTCCAACCCTACCAGATAACGCTAAACAAAATGCTTGAAAGGATGAAATTCCCGTCTCCGAGCTCTTCCCTTCAAATAATAGTTTAATCATCTCTTTAAAATAACGAATTTGTAGAAAACGAGTTGCAATTGTAAAATACACACCTGCTCCTAATGCAAATACAACTAACCCAATACTCCATACTTGCCCTACTAACCACTCTACTAATTGCTCCATCCAAATCCCCCTTAACATTCTTTTGAAAACTATTTTATATATAAGAAAACGGACAACTATTATTAAACCTTACAGTTGTCCGTATCTCTCATTATTTCATCCTGCTATTTAATAACAGTTAGGTTCTCTATTACTTTATATTTACCCAAACGCTTTTCACTTCTGTATAGTTATCAAGCGCATATGAACCTAACTCACGACCGATACCAGATTGTTTAAAGCCACCAAATGGTGCAGCTGCATTTTCTAAGTTATAATCATTGATCCATACTGTTCCTGCTTTTAATTTATTGGCAACTTGATGTCCTGTTTTAATATTTTGTGTCCATACGCCTGCAGCGAGTCCGTATGAAGAGCGATTCGCTCTTTCAATGACCTCTTCTGTTGAATCAAATGGAAGTACAACGACAACTGGTCCAAAAATTTCTTCTTTCACAATTGTCATATCATCAGTAACATTTATGAATACTGTTGGCTGTACAAAATATCCTTTTTCAAATGCCCGTTCACCACCAGCAGCAACAGTAGCGCCTTCTGCTTTTCCTTGTTCAATGTAATGTAGCACACGCTCTTGTTGCTTTTTAGATACAAGTGGACCCATTTCCGTTTCCTTCTCCATACCTGCTCCAAGTTTCACGTTATTCGCCATTTTTACTAGTTCATTTACGACTGTTTCGTAATGTTTCCGGTGAACGAACACGCGAGAACCGGCACTACAATTTTGGCCATGATTATACATAATGCCTTGGAATGCACCGTTAATCGCTTCTTCTAAATCAGCGTCTTCTAAAATAATATTTGGAGATTTACCACCAAGTTCTAACGTTACATGTTTAATTGTTTCTGCAGATTGACGCATAATATATTTCCCTGTAACAGTTGAACCTGTGAAGGCTACCTTATCAATATCATGATGGTTTACGATTGCAGCTCCTGCTTCAGGGCCAAAACCTGGAACAAAGTTTACAACACCGTTTGGAAAACCTGCTTCTTTAAATAGTTTCGCTGTATATAATAGCGATAAAGGCGTTTGTTCTGCTGGTTTTAATACGATTGTACAACCTGTTGCTAATGCTGCTCCCATTTTCCAAGAAGACATAACGAGTGGAAAATTCCAAGGAATAATTTGACCTACAACCCCAACAGGTTCATGGCGTGTGTAATTTAAGTAATCTTTTGAAATCGGAATAGTTTGCCCGATAATTTTTGTAGCCCATCCCGCATAATAACGATAATTTTCTACAGTCGCTGCAATATCATCATCCAGTGCAACTTGATATGGTTTCCCGTTATCTAATGCTTCTAACTGTGCTAATTCTTCTCCATGCTCTTCAATTAAGTCTGCTAATTTATAAATAAGATGCGCTCTTTCAGCAGTGGTCATTTCTGCCCAAGGTCCTAATTCAAATGCAGATCTTGCCGCTTTTACTGCTACATCAATATCCCCTTCTTGCGCTTCGCATACGACAGCTAGAACATCTTCTGTTGCTGGATTGTATGTCTCAAATGTCTTCCCGCTAACGGAAGGGACAAATTCACCATTAATAAACATTTTAATTTCTTCATTTAAAAACGCTTTCACTTTTGGTCTCAGCTCAATGTTTGTCGTTAACATATATGATCTCCTCCTTATTTAAACAGCTGCATGAGCTGCAATTTTTGAAATAATCGTTTGAAGTTTTTGATCTTCTTCTTCAGTTAATCCGAGTCTTGGATAACGAGAAGGTCCCCCAGCTTGCCCGTGTAATTCCATTGAGCGTTTAACGATTTGTACATATTTTCCTGATCCTTCAAGAAACTCACAAAGTGGTAAAATCGCATCGTTTATTTCCCAAGCTTTTTCTAATTCACCGTTTTGGAAATGCTTATACATTTTCGTAACAAGTCCTGGTACAATATTTCCTGCCACTGAAACCCATCCCGTCGCACCAACTAAATAAGATTCCATAACTAAATCTTCAGACCCACAGAAGACTTGAAAAGCACCTTCTCCTTGTCTTACTAAATCTCTAGCTTTTCGAATATCCCCGCTTGATTCTTTAATATGTGTAACATTTTCACATTCTTTTCCAATACGTAGCATGAGCTCCGTACTCATATCAACACCGGATGTAAACGGGTTATTATATAACATAATTGGTATATTTACAGCGTTTGAGATTTCTTTAAAGTGAAAATAAATTTCCTCTTCTTTCGGTTTACAATAGTACGAGTTTATAATTAATGCACAATCTGCTCCATGCGCTTCTGCATGTTTCGTATATTCAATCGTTTCTTTCGTCGTTTCTGCTGCAGTTCCAACAATAACTGGAATACGGCCATCTACTTCTTTTAATACTGTTTCTACCATTTTAAATCGTTCTTCTTTTGATAAACTAACGAACTCTCCTGTACTTCCATTAATAATAATCCCAGCTACTTTTTGCTCAATAAAGTAGTTTACGTTTTGTTTTACACCATTCCAATTAATTTCTTGAAACTCATCCATCGGTGTGATTAATACTGGAAATGCCCCTTTAATGTTTTTCATAATTATCTCTCCCCTTACTATTTTATTTTAATAAAAATCCTGTCGGAAACGGATCTGTAGAGTCTAATAGAAACGTCTGCATTCCTGTAATAAATCCTCTACTTTCAAATCGGAAAATGTAGCCTAGTTCTTCTTTCTTCACTTGTTCCACTGTTATAAAGCTATTAAAAATACTTTCATTTTTAAAAGGTTTATCCGCTATATAATCATTTTTAAATAATGTATGAACATAAGATACAATAGTAGAAACAAAACCAGGCGAACGTACGATAAAGTTATCTTCATGAAATGTAATCGACGTTATATGGTTCTTTTCTGTTTGCATAGATTCTACTAAAATAAGTCTTTTTATTAATGACTGTTTTTGTATAGCTTGAAGTGTAACTTCACCCCATTTTTTTAATTTAGAGATGTTTTCAATGCTGATTTCTGGTGAATATGCATCCTTTTCTACAACTGCATATACTTTATCTGCCTGTATAAGGGAGTAACTTATATTACCAATTTGTAAATTTTTCTCAATCATATAACATAATTTACTTTCAAATGAAACAGATACAACTTCATCATTCTCTACATACGCATGGACTGAAAATATGCCAGATAACGTTTCAATTTTGTATTGATTCGTATCTCTCTTTTTTAAATAACCGCTTTCTAGTAACATCGTAATGACTGCGACAATGCCTCCATAATGAAGAGGGATGGAACCTTCATGATTAAAAAATAATACAGCTGCATCGACTTCCGCATAAATAGAAGGAACGACGATACATCCATTTAAACCGATAAAACCACGTGGTTCATTTAATAAAAGCTTCATTTCTTCTGCTAATTCACCTGAAAATTGTTCATTTAAATGTTCTAAACTGTAGTAATATTTGCATGGTACATCTTTTATTACACGAAATGCTTCACCATTTACATGTACGTCTACTGCTGTATACATTTTTTGAATGTTCATTTTACATCCTCCGTTTCATGTTCCATCGGCGGAATTAGCAAAAAGCCTTCTTTAAGTGGATCCTTTTCATTGTAAAAAAATCTATGCATTCCCATAAGCCAAGCTGAACCTGTAATTTTTGTTACGACAGCTTCCATATTTTCAACATTTGTCGTATGAATGACGCACCCTTTAAATAGAGAGCCAACGATACTCTCGTGAATAAACTCTTCATTAATCTCGATTTTTTGATTAGCGTATAATACCGCTAATTTCGCTGATGTTCCTGTACCACAAGGAGAACGATCAATTCCTCCTGGCGGAACGACAACTGTATTTTTCACATGCGCACTTTCATGAGTAGGATCTGTATAAAATTCAACATGGGTTAATCCTCTAATAAACGAATACTCTGGATGAACGATTTCAAATTTCTCATTTATGATATTTCTAATATGAATTGCCTTATCGATGATTGTAGATGCATTTTCTGGTACTAACTCTAAACCTACTGATTTCGCATCGATAATGGCATAAAAATTCCCTCCATACGCAATATCGGCCTCTACAGTTCCAATTCCTTCGACTTGTACAGTGATATGTTTAAGTAAAAAAGCTGGTATGTTACAGAAGGAGACTTCTTTCGCTTTTCCATCTTGAACAAAGATATCCACTTCAACTAAGCCAGCTGGTGTGTCTAACTTTAACGAAGTAATCGGTTCAACTACCGGAATTAAACCTGATTCAATTAAAGCTGTACATACACCAATTGTATCGTGACCACACATCGGTAAATATCCACCTGTCTCTATGTAAATAACACCAATATCAGCTTCAGGATGACATGGATCTGTTAATAATGCGCCTGACATTACATCATGACCACGCGGTTCATTCATTAACAATTTGCGAATCCAGTCATACTCCTTTTTCATATGTAACATCTTCTCTGCCATCGTCTCTCCAATTAACTTTGGAAGTCCGCTTATCAATGTCCTCGTTGGATTCCCGCCCGTATGTGTATCAATCGTCGTAAAGACTCTTTGTGACCTCATCCGTTTAACACCCTTTCTGTAAAACGACTCAAACGAAGTGGTTCAATTGGAATGATTGTTTCTTTTTCATTTAATAACTCTTCAATCACTTTTCCAGTAACCGCTGCAAGGCTAATGCCATCCCCTTCATGCCCAGCTGCTATAAAGTAGTTCGGGATATGTTCCACACGTGAAATGATTGGCAAATGGTCTTCTGTCCACGGGCGTAATCCAGCATATGAACGAATCACCATCATATCCGCCATTTTCGGATAAAAACGAATTGCTCTGTTTGCAATACATTTAATAACTTCGTTGTTTATCTTCGTATGAAAACCTACAAACTCTCTACTACTACCAATTAAAAAATTTTGGCTTTCTGTCGGCTCAAATACAAGAGCAACCCCATATTTCTCAGTTAAAGCATCCACTTTTCGTTTTCCGCCAAATTTAGAAATTAAATAACCAAATTCCATTACTTTACGGCAACCAACGTGTTGTTGCCTTGAAGCTACAATAATATGCCCTTTTCTCGGTTCAATTGGGATATTTACATCCAACATTTCTCCGATTTTCGGAGCCCACACACCAGCTGCGTTCACCACTTGCTTCGCAGTAAACGTCCCGTTAGTCGTTTCTACAATAAAGGAACCGTCTATATCTCTTTTCATTTCTTTCACTTCCGTATGATTAAAAGCTTTCGTACCAAACTTCTTCGATTCTGCAAGAAGTGAAAAAGCAAGAAGATATGGATTTACAGTCGAATCCGTTGCGCATTCTAATCCGCCTAATAAATCGTCTGCAAAAAATGGCGATTCCTCTCTTATATCTTGCCTATCGAGCATTCGAAACGGTAAACCAGCTTCTTTTTGACGATTCACCCATTGCTGTGCTGCTTCCATTTCTTCGTCTGACTCACATACGAGAATACTTCCTGGCGCCCTATATTCAAATGAGTGCTCTAACTCTTCACTTAAATCAGTAACTAATTTTTGACTTACTAACGACATTTGACTATCAAATCCTGGGTCTTTATCAATAGCCAAAATATTCCCGTCACACCGTGAAGACGTCCCACTGACAAATTCTCCTTTTTCAATGATTGTTACGTCTCTTCCGTATTTTGATGTGTAATAAGCGATAGAACAGCCTATAATACCACCGCCTATTATTAAAACGTCACAGTGCCTCACGTAGCACCCCTCCCTTCTTTCTTTTTCATCCCTCACTTTCTTTTATGCAATTGACGTGCCAACTGTACATATATACACTTTTTATAAATAATATTTTTATTTGTAAAAATATTTTAAATTCATCGTAAATAGGTGTATTATTTTTTTATCACTGTCAAAATTTTTATACATAACAGGAGGACAATATGGCATTCTCATTTCCCACAATAAAAGAATTTCTAAAAACTTTATCAATTGATCATACATACAGCTTGCAACATACCCAGCAAGTTCACGAAAAGTATTATTACCGCCCTTCTACTACAGAAGAATATAACTGCGCAGTAATATATGAAGATGACTCATTCACCGCTTTAATTGACGCGTTTTCCAATGAAATAGTCGTTATCATAATGAACGAAAATAAAGAGCCGCTATGCTGTATAACGACTCAGCAAATCATTCCGTTTCTTGTTAAGTCGTACAATGAACTGCAATCTTTTTATAACGCCGTAATACAAACAACTGATTCTTCCGTTACAGTCATCGATGAGAAAGAACATGTTCGTACTTGGACAGATGGTGCTGAAAAGATTTTTTCAGTCAATCATAATGAAATTATTGGACAACCTATCACTCGATTTTTTGACTATAAAGATTTGGAAATTTTGCAATCATTACATGACGGAAAAAGCATAATCGCTCAGTTCCATCAGCCTCGCCCAGATTTGTTCGTATTAATAAATTCAAACCCAGTGTATTGTAACGATGAAATTATAGGGGCTGTCGTTTCAGAAACTGATGTTACAAATCAAGTTGCTTTAAACGAAAAACTATTCAATATGTCACATGAAATGCACCGATTAGAACAAGAAGTCGCAAAATATAAAGATGAATCAGATCCTTTCCTTGCAATGAATGGAAAGAGCCCTGTTATACAAAGAACAATACAATTAGCTAGAAAGGTTTGTTCAGTGAAATCAACTGTTTTAATACTTGGAGAAAGTGGAGTTGGAAAAGAAGTTTTTGCAAAGGCGATACATGAAGCTAGTGAGGCAGCTAAGGCACCTTTCATTTCAATTAACTGCGGCGCCATTCCAGAAGCGTTATTTGAAAGTGAATTATTCGGGTATGAACGCGGGGCGTTTTCTGGTGCAAATAGTAAAGGGAAAAAAGGAAAAATAGAGCTCGCACAGGGCGGTACATTATTCCTTGATGAAATAGGAGAAATGCCGCTTGATATGCAAGTAAAGCTTTTGCGTGTACTACAAGAACGAAAATATTACCGAGTTGGTGGCGAGAAAGAGATTAATATTGACTTCCGTATTATCGCTGCTACAAACCGTGATTTACAAGAAGAAATGAGAAAAGGCACGTTCCGAGAAGATTTATACTACCGCCTAAATGTAGTTAGCTTGCATATTCCACCGCTGCGCGAGAGACGCGAAGATATTATTGAATTAACCTACTCTTTCTTAAACGATTTTTCAATCAACTACAACAGACCAATCCGTGACTTACCTTCAAGCATTATGCATGAACTGCTTCATTACAATTGGCCAGGTAATATTCGCGAGCTTCGTAACGTTGTTGAAAGACTTGTCGTATTTGCGACTGACGGTATTATAAAACAAGAATATTTACCATTTCATACAACTGAAACGTTAGACAATCATACGACTCATTCCCTATTACTCAGCAACAATCATACAATCCTCTCTTTACAAGAAGAGATGGATGAACATGAGAAAAAAGTAATCGAGAGGGCATTACGTATTTTGAATGGGAATAAATTAGAATGCGCGAAACAGCTTGGTGTTACAAGGGCAACTTTATATAATCGATTAAAAAAACTTGGGTTACAATAACCATTTCCTCCTTTATATTGGCATAGTTTTTGCATAATAATTTGTGCAAACCGAACTAGAGGAGGAATTCATATGACGAATAAAGATCACTTAATTGTTTGTCGATGTGAAGAAGTTACATACGGTCAACTTCAATCGACAATTGCTGAATATAAATGCTCGGCAAGAGAATTAAAACTAAGAACACGTGCTGGCATGGGATTTTGCGGTGGCCGCACATGTAGAATGATGATAGATCGAATGATTGAAAATGCGAATCCTGATGCAATTCCTAATGAAATCCCATTAAAATATCAACCACCTGTGCGAGCAGTTACCTTTGGAGCGGTAGGTGAAAATCAATGAATAGAATTACACATCATCCTATTTTAGGGAGTTTAAATAGTAGTAAGCGCATCACTTTCCAATTTAACGGACAACAATATGAAGCATATGAACATGAAACGATTGCGGCGGCTTTACTTGCAAACGGAATAAGAACTTTAAGAGTGCATGAAGATAGCGGGACGCCACGGGGTATTTACTGTAATATTGGACATTGTTCTGAATGCCGCGTCACAGTAAACAATCAAACAAACGTACGAGCATGTTTAACCGTTGTAGAAGACAATATGGTTGTTGCCAGTGGTAAACAGCATCCCAATATCGTCAGAGAGATGGTGAAAAAGCGATGAACGATGTCATTATTATCGGAGCTGGACCAGCAGGTTTATCGGCCTCCATCTCTTGTGCTCGTTTTGGACTAAATGTACTTGTTATTGATGAATTTATGAAGCCTGGCGGAAGGTTACTCGGACAATTACATCAAGAACCTACTGGAGAATGGTGGAACGGAATAGAAGAAGCAAAACGCCTTCACGAAGAAGCAAAATCACTTTCAGTTGATATTCGATGTGGTATTTCCGTCTATAATTTAGATAAAGATGAAAGTTCTTGGTACGTACATACGAATATCGGTACGTTAGAAGCACCGTTCATTTTACTTGCTACTGGTGCTGCTGAGTACTCTATTCCCCTTCCTGGTTGGACACTTCCAGGAGTTATGTCAATCGGGGCAGCCCAAGTAATGACAAATGTACATCGCGTTCAAGTTGGGCGAAAAGGAATAATTATTGGTGCTAACATTTTGTCATTCGCTATTTTAAATGAATTACAATTAGCGGGAATTAAAGTGGAACATATCGTACTTCCTGAAAAAAGTGAATTAAGTCAAAGAGCTGGTGAACCAGAAGAAGTTTTAAACTCTCTATTACATGCTGCTCACCTTGCTCCATCACCTTTATTACGTATAGGTAGTCGATTGATGAAATATAATTGGGCGAAACAAGCTGGATTAAACTTCTATCCAAATAGCGGTATGAAAATAAATGGTACACCCCTTCACCTTCGAAAAGCAGCTCTTGAAATTATCGGTACAGATCAAGTTGAAGGTGTACGCGTTGCTAATATTGATACGAAAGGAAACATCTTAACTGGATCGGAACAAATATATGAGGCAGACTTCGTTTGTATTGCCGGCGGCTTATACCCTCTTGCTGAGTTAGCTGCTGTAGCTGGTTGTCCTTTCCGTTACATTCCGGAATTAGGCGGACATGTTCCACTGCATTCCGAAACAATGGAAACCACTCTTCCCGGTTTATTTGTTGCCGGTAATATAACTGGCATTGAAAGCGGGAAAATCGCAATGGCACAAGGAACTGTTGCTGGATATTCAATTGTACAACAAGCAAATACAAAATCTCATTCGGTTGAACAACACTTGCAACAGGCGATGCAACATGTACATACCGTGCGACAGCAAGCTGCCATTCAATTTAACCCGATGATTGATGACGGTAGACGGAAAATGAATGAAATTTGGCGTGATTATTCCCTGGCATATGCACATACTAAAAAGAGCTGCTGAGATTACTCTCAACAGCTCTTTTTTCTACTCTTCTGAGTTATTAAATTTCGCTAATGCGTAAATGCCTTCTTCATCGTCTAATTCAAGTTGTAATCTTGCTGCAAATGAATTGACATTATATTCTCTGTCAAGCAATAAGCGTAGTGCTTCGATTAAGTTCGCTTGAATTAAAATTTGTTTACGACCATTTACCTCTACTTCAGCAGAGAAACCATAGTCATCGTCATACATTAGTTCAACTAAAACTTCTTCTGGACCGACTTGTCTTTTTTCAGCGATATATACGCAAAGTGCATTGATAAGTTCTTGTTCAGAAATTTTTATTGTTTCCATGCTACTTCATCTTCCTTTTTCTTACGTTGATCTTTGAAGTATTTAAATGCACGAACTGCTAACATTACGATACCAGCCATTACTAACATATTTACCATAAACGCTAATACAGAACCAAGAGCTCCCATATTTGCAAATAAGCTACCCATTAGTAAACCACCAAGACCACCTAGTAATAAACCTTTCATAAAGCTTCCTTTATTACTTTTTGGTGCTGTGTTTGTTGCTTTTGTTTTTGAATCTGTTGTTGTTTTTTGTGAATTCACGTTACTATCTTTTTTGTTCAAATCAACTTTTGACTTTTGACCAGAACTTGGTGTGTATGATTTTTTACCAGATTTGTAACTCTTCGCTGCTGCGTGATCTACAAACATGAAGCTACTAGCTCCAAAGATAACCATGAATGCTGTCATGACTGCTACAAGTTTTTTCAACATATTATATCCATTCTCCTTTTATATAGATATATGTGAAATCTACCTTTCTAGTAAATTCAGAATGATAGATTTGTTTTTAAAAACATTTTAAAGGTTCTTATGAACTTATTATATGAACTTTTGTCGAAATATGCAAGCATTATTTACTTGCGACAGTTTGGTGACAAAGGAAAAATTAAGCAAAACAGAATTGACTTTAAATGAAACAAAACATATTATAGGTTCATAAGAACTTTTTATTATTTTTGGAGGTGAAAAGATGGAAACATTTCATCTCACACGAAACGAAATGGCTACCCTTCTTCTATCTTTAAGAGGATGGAATACGAAAAAGCCTCTCGGTATTTTACAAGAAGCGTGGGCAAAGTCACATAAAAAAGATATTGAAAGCGGACAAAGCGTAACTGCTTTTATTACTACCGCACTTTCACCTATTTTTGAAAAACTGATTAAAATTGACGATACAGACGTCGGTTTTTCATTAAATGAAATAGTTGCGCTTGGAAATCAAATTGAAAATACAAGTTTCTCAGTAACGGCCATGCAAAACTGGGTAAAACGAGATATTAAAGAAATGATTGGCTCTCCTCAAAAAGGGAAAAAATATTCAATTGAACAAGCTGCCTTACTATTCATTGTCGAAGATTTAAAAACAGCACTTGATTTTGAATCCATTCGTAAGCTATTACGCCTTATCGTAAATGACCCAGCCGATCGAAGTGATGACTTAATCAATCCTGTTCATTTATATGGAGCATACTCTTCTCTATTTGAAGAACTCAATCAAGGGAACTGCTTACAACTAAATGCAACAGATACAGTTCATACGATTGAAAACATCGTAAAAGAAAAAGCTGATAAAATCGCAAGCAAGTTCGATCAGGTTAATAACGAGCAACGTGAAGCGATTCGTAATGCGATTATTATTGCCACATTATCTGTTCATACCGCTTATGTACAAATGTTAGCAAAACGCTACGTAACAGCAACTTTATTTTTACAAAATTTAGAAGTGAAACCGTAAAAATAGGAGCAGAAATGCTTCTATTTTTTTATAACGAAAACAAGCATCAACCTGTTACATACTTAGAACAGGTTGATGCTTGTTTCTCTAGATATTAATTATAAAAAACCATAATCGCCTATTATTAATTCAAAATTGATCATTTCATTCTATTATATTTCGAACAAGTTTTCTCGATAAATTTAATCCCTTCATCTTTGTAACTCTTTATAAATTTCGATTTGAGCTCTTGAGCTATTAGCAAAACTTAACCAACCCTGTCTCACATTACTAATGTTTTCAGTTACCAAAAGTTCAACTATATCTAGATGTGAAACATTCGTTATTATCGATTTATTTATACCATTAACTTTAGCCCCTGACATATACTTAGCAATCTCAGGATTTAATGCGAAAGCAAAATCAATTACAGTAGCACCTTGCGGTAAGTTCACGGAATCTAACTTAGGAGTAAATGCAACAATATTATCTTGGAATAGTTCATACGATACTAAATCATAAAATTCAATCGCATCTTGAGTTACTAGATCATTTGTCTTAATAAAATGATCCATCAATTTATGAATTATATTTTGCATCTCCTTATCAGTTAAACTTTTTGTAAGTACATGAAATACTCCTTTATCTCGTATCTCCTGATTTATTTTTGTTTCAATACATATCACTATTTCATGGTTATTGATCACAACTTTAGTCTTTAAGTATTTGTTTAATACATCACTTTCAATTGCTATATTATCTTCAAATTGATATGGAATTGGTTGGTATAGTTGATGTATAACTCCTAATATTTTATAACAGTCTAAATTATTTGAGGCCGTGATAATTATTTTTGACACTGCTGTAATGTCTTGAATATCTTGGAGACGAGAATAAGCTGTATAAATAGGGCTTACTTCATAGTTAACTTCAAATATTAAAGATGGATTTAGAAAATTATTTATATCTTGCATGATATTTTGAGAAAAACCCTCTAATAACTTAACATAATTTTGTAAAAGAATTTTCATTCCCTTATATTTAGAATGGTTAAGATAATAAAAACCTAAATCTTCTAACTCGTGTTGAATATGTAATAGCCCTAGTCTTTTACAAATCGGAGCGAAAATTTTGAGTGTTTCATTTGCATAAGGAACTTGTTTCTTTACAGCTTTCACCTGTAAAGTTCTCATGTTATGTAGACGATCTATCACTTTTATAATAGCTACTCTTATATCTCCTTGCGTAGCTAACAATAATTTCTTTAAATTTATTGCTTCATACTCTTCTTTATTAGGGATTTGTTTTTTATCAATTTTAGTTAACCCTTCTACAATATCTGCAACTTTTTTACCGAATATATCACGTATATACTCAATTGTATAATCTGTATCCTCCACCACATCATGTAGTAATGCTCCAACTAAAGTTATAATATCTGCCTTACAATCTAACAAAATTTCTGTAACTGCAAATGGATGAGTAATATACGGCTCACCGGAAACGCGGAATTGTCCTTCATGTGCTTTCTTGGAAACTAATATAGCTTTATGTAATTGTTCTAATTCTGCTTTATGTAGATATGAGGCCTTTTCTAATAATGCTTTTTTCATATTTTCACCTTCATCATGTAAATTTTCTATAAAAATTTTATTAACCTTATAATTCGTTATTTGAAAGTGAAGTACCTGTCTAGGTGATAAGAGAATATTTATGTTTTCATTCTCCTTGAATTATTTTTATATTTTTGAACCTATAAGCCAACCTTTGAAATACTTTTGTTTTTATCAACCGAATCATATCTCTATCCCAAATAGAAAATAGTCCATAAATTTGATTCTTATTTTGCATACATTACTCTTCCCACTTTGTAAATTAAAAGCCCATAACATTATCATTTATATATGAGAAATTTTTAATATTTTTTTCATTATCTCTTCATGAAAACTGAACTTATATGCTTTACTATAATACTTATCAGAGACATAAAAGAATTGAAATAGCAATCCCCTATATAAATAAGGTATAATCTACATATAGTGAACCTTTTATATCGTTAAGTAAAGGGGCATATATTCAAAAATACATAAACTAGAAGGTGCAACAATGGTAAGTAGTTTTATTCACTCAGTATTAACGTTTTTTGAAGGATTAGGTTATTGGGGCATTATGCTTGGACTTATGATTGAGATTATTCCGAGTGAAATCGTCCTTGCTTATGCAGGTTATTTAGTATTCAATGGTAGTATCTCATTTATAGGCGCAGTTATATTCGGTACAATTGGCGGTGTTATTGCCCAAATCTTTATTTATTGGCTTGGACGATACGGTGGACGTCCTATATTAGAACGTTACGGTAAATATATTTTCATTCATAAAAAACATATAGATGCAGCTGAAGATTGGTTTAATCGGTACGGAACTGGCGTAATTTTCACTGCGCGCTTCATTCCGGTAGTACGCCATGCAATTTCAATTCCTGCTGGTATTACAAAAATGTCATTCCTACGTTTCACTACATTAACAGCACTCGCAATCATCCCTTGGTCTATTATTTTCATTTATTTAGGCGAAAAACTAGGTGAGAATTGGGAGAATATTAACGATGTTGCTGGACCGTATGTGAAATCGTTCGCAATTGGCGGCGTCATACTTATTCTTTTATACTTCGTCATTAAAAAATGGACAAAAAAGCGTAAAAATCTTGCGTAAAAATATAAATAAAAACCGCTATACATTCATTACGAATGTTAGCGGTTTTTATTATATATTAGAAATTGCATTATTTCTTCTTTGTGCTTTAAGTCATGTTGAATGAGTGATGAAAAGTAATTATTTAATTTCAATTTTTTAGTGCCAAATTGGTAGAAATTATAAAAATATTTGGTTGGAACTCGCTCAATTTCATCCACTAACTGTTTACGAGTAACGCTAAATTGATTTAATAGTTCTTCTTTTGAAATACCAGATCTCGCATATTTAATTGCTCCCTTATTCATTTCCTCAACATCTATTGGAACATTTGGTACAGATTGTTCACTTATAAAGTATGGAATTCTATCCTTTATTAAAAACACATCCCAAACGATAAAATGTGAAATCACATCTGCAATTCCCCATGAGCCATTTTTAAATGGTTGAAACCATATATCATCCGATACTCCCTTCAATGTTTGACACCATTTTATTAAATTTAACTTTTCTTCTACAATATTTTCCTTCTTCATTACTCATTCCTTTCTCGCGCTTATAATTCATTCATATTAATATTTTCTAGAAATTGTATAAAAGACCTCCATAATTATGCGGATAAGCAACCTTTCACTCATTGATTTCGTATATTATCTCAAAAAGGAGTGATTCCCCTATGCATTGGCAACAAAAAATACAATACTTAATCGGACGCCCTATCGGCATTTCCTTCATGAACGGGCAAGGTACTTCTGGTGTATTATGTTCAGCACATGATGGTCAATTATATGTATATGAATACCTTTATCAAGCGCAGTTCGCAATGAAGCATTATGATTTTAGACAAATTCAAGATATACATGCCTTCCCGAATTGCCCACATCAAAATACTCTATACTAAAAAAGGAACAGCTTATAGCCGTTCCTTTTTCTCCACACTTATTTCTCAGTATAAAAGTTTTGTACTGCTTCATCAAAGTAAATCCAGCCTTTCCAACCTAAATGAATTGTATCTTTTAAGAAATACTTATCATATTCATGACCAGAGAAATCAACTACTGGGTATCCTGCTTTCACAACTTGCTCTCGGACTTTTTTATAATATACTTCACGGCGTTCTTTTGGGAAGCCAGCGTAATCATACCACGGTCCGTTTACAGGTACAGAAATAAAGAGTGGTTTGACATTTTTCTCTTTAAAAATATTTAAAACAATTTGTAAGTCATCATATTCAGGTGATTCTTCATACGATTCGTTTGCTCTAAAGTTTTTTAAACCTTTTAATTTTTTCTTTAAATTATGTTTATAGTAATACGGATTTTCAATTCCGAATGTGTTTGTAGTAGATTCCGCTTTCCCTTCTTCCTCTGCATGTTTACGTGCATCTACCCAAGAAATTGAACGTAATCCCAAATTTGTTTTTTCTTTCATCGGTTCAATCTTAAATAAAGAGTTAAATAAATCTCTATGATCTAAAATATTTCGATGCATATAAGCAAGTGGTTTGACTAAACCTGCTTTTATGTTATGTTTCGTATCATTATACACAATACCTTCTAATGAATTTTTTAATATATCATCTTTTTGAACAACTTTATAGTCTAATAGTCGTTTCGCGATTTGCTTCTTCATTTCAACACTTATCTCATCATTAAAAATAAAATGATATGCTTGTTGTTTGGAGAAATTGTTAGTAAAATCCCCTTGTGATACCCCAGTCTTTGTAAACCATTGTGGGGATAAAACAAAGACTACTTTTTTACCTTCTAGCTCATCCATTGTAGACGTCATATTTAATATATGAGCTAAACTTTGCGTACCGCCAATCCCCATTAAATATGGTGTAAAACCTGCGGGATTTACTTTAAAGTAATTAGACGGATGATATGCATCCATTCGTAAAAATTCAGATGAACCATACATCGGTAAATACTGCGAATTCTCTAACATTTTTTGCTGTAAGAAAACACTTTGTAATTTTTCTTTTTGTAAGGAAGTTGCCGCATCTTCTACCTTCTTATCACTAATAAGTGATACTAAACTTTTTGATGGAATGAGTATGATAATGAAAAAAAGCACACACGCTAAAATTATCGGGCCAAAAGCATGCTTCATTTTCATCGTCTCTTCCTCTTTCTATCGCTATTAAATTGTAACCCTTGTTTTTGACACGCCATCATTTCTCTCCTTTTTCTCTATACATGTTCCATTCTATTTATCTATTATATACATGTATGTATTTCTTTTCTTGTTCTATTCAATCCTATAGAAATATCACAAGAAAATGTTTCCATAGAAACACGTTAATTATACAAGATTCTACATAAATTTCACACTGGAATTTTAGTAATAATTTTATTATTAAGACATGAAAAAACATATAAAATGTCTATAATTCATCAGGAGCTATATTAAATTCAAAATAAGATAAGGTACGTCCACTATAATCAACATCATGAGTATATGTAAAACCTAACTTTCGTAAAAGATTTTTCGAATTGTCATTTGCTATTTTCACCCTAGCAATTATTCTTTTTACATCCATCGTCTCTTTTGCATATTGAATAGAAGCCCCTGCTGCTTCTGACGCATATCCATTTCCCCAATACTCCTGATCAAGTAGATACATAATCTCTATTTCATCAGTTTCATCCACTTTTCTTAAACCACAATGTCCTAAAAGCTTTCCTGTTTCACTATTGAATAACAACCATACACCGAAATTATACTGTTCCCAATGTAATATAAGCTTACTAATATAATCATTTGCTTCTTCTTTTGACATTCCTCTTGATTTAGCAAGCCATTTGCCAACAGCTTCTTTCTTTAATATGTTATAAAATTGATCAACATATTCTATAGTTGGTTTTCTCATGAACAATCTTTTTGTACATACTACTTCCTTTTCTTCAAACATAAACATCATTCCCCTCCAAATGCTTAATACAGACTAGTAAATTATACCACGGACTATTTCTCTAACTTTAAATAAGAAAAACAGACTATCACACATGTGAAGTCTGTTTTTCCATACTTTTATTTTTGTACATCTGCCCATTTTAAACTTGTTGCCGGACCGAATTGATGTACATACAAATCTTTCACATATGGTTTTTGTAAGTATGATAATCCGCGCTGGAATACCGGTGCTATTACTGCATCATCTAGCAGCATTTTTTCCGCATCTTGCATTGCTTTCCAACGAGCTGTCTCATCATTACCTAATTCTGTTTTAATCTTCTTAATTAACGCGTCATATTCCGGATTTGCATATTCTGTATTGTTTACACTGCTTCCAGAAAGGAATACTTCTAAATAAGTCATTGGATCTGGATAATCCGGCAACCAACGTGATAACGACATTTCATATTCTTTCTTCTTCTCTAACGCCAGTTTTTGCGTATGTGGTTGTAATTTTACATTTACTTTTAAGCCTGGTAAGTTTTTCTCTAGCTCTTCTTTAATGTATTCTCCTACTTTTTTGAAGTTTTCTAAGTCATAGTTTAATAACTCAAGCGTCACTTCATTTGTACCTGTTTCTTGCTTCGCCTTTTCCCAATATTCTTTCGCCTGTTTTACATCTGTCTTATTAAACTCACCAGCCGTACTTCTAAAGTCTTTTTTATCTGGACCTTTTAAAAATCCTTTTGGCACGTAATAGTTTGCAGCTACCGAACCATCATTTAAAAATGAAGTTGCAAGCCCTTTCTTATCAAACACTGTACTTAGCGCGAGCCTTGCATTTTTATTTTTAAGAATCGGTACATTTTCATTGAATCGGAAGAAGTACATAACCGGATCTGTATACTGTTTTAGTTCTTTATTATTTTTATATTTATCTACGAATTCTGTTGAAATGACAGCTCTATCAACTTTATCTGTTTCATATAAATTTACCGCGGTTGAAATTTCTTTAACGATTTGATAATTTACTTCATCAAGCTTCACTTCTTTTTTATCCCAATACTTATCGTTTTTCTTCATTGTAAAACTCGCTTCATGCTTCCAATCAGATAATGTAAACGGCCCATTATATACCGCTTTATTTGCTTCTAATCCGTATTTATCCCCTTGTTCTTTCGCATATTTTTCATTAATTGGATAGAAAGACGGTAAAATAAGTAGTTTCGTAAAATACGGTACAGGATGTTCTAACTCTACTACGAACGTTTTATCATCCTTCGCTTTCACTCCTAATTCCTCTAGCCCTAGTTGTTTCTTATTTATTTTCTCCGCATTTTTCACATCGTACGCAATATATGCATATTGAGAAGCTGTATCCGGATTAATAAGCTGCTTCCAAGCGTATACGTAATCTTGTGCTGTTACTGGATCTCCATTAGACCATTTCGCATCACGCAAGTGGAATGTATAAGTTTTTCCATCTTGACTCACTTCATATTTTTGTGCTCCAGCTTCAATCAGTTCATCATTTTTCGATAAACGGAATAATCCTTCCATTACGTTATTCAAAACGTTAAACGATACCGCATCTGTTACTTTCCCTGAATGTAACGACGGAATTTCACCCGTTTCTAGTAACTGTAATACTTTCTTCTCATCTTTCGGCTTTGTCGTTGTTTTTTCTTTTGCGCAGCCAACTAAAAATGAAGAAACTAAGAGTGTACTAACTAATGAGTAACGAACAACTTTTTTCATTTGAAAACCCCCTTTATTTTTTAAGGTAAGTAACGACGAGCACCAGCGTATTCTTCTATATATCCTGGTGTATTTAGCGGTATAATCTCTACCGATCTTTCAGCTCTCGGTGAGTGAATCATATTTCCATCACCAATATACATAGCAACATGGTGAACACTACCTTTTCCTTGATCATGTGCGAAGAAAATTAAATCTCCTTTTTGTAAGTTTTCTTTATCAACCGCAACTCCATTTCTCGATTGCGGACCAGAATCTCGCGGAATAGTAATACCGTGCGATTTATAAATTGTATGTGTAAATCCAGAGCAATCAAATCCAAAACCACTTGTACCAGCCCATATATATGGTAATCCTAAAAACATCTTCCCTGTGTTTATTAAATCATCAGCCGCCGGAGTTGGAATATCATTTTGAGAGCGATAAACCGTTCCATCATTTTTTCGTAGCCAAGCTTTTTGCCCATTTGGTAACAACACGCGGTATGAAATTGTATCTTCACTAAGTAGTGGCAGTCGCGTATTATAGCTCACTTCAAGCGATTTATGTTTTTCAGAAGGATTTATATATAAAATGGCTGTCGGTTTCGTTACTAAAACGAAAGGTTCGTTTGTTTTATCTGCAAATTCTTGATTAAATGTTAACTGTTTTTCAGGCATCCAACCTGGATAACCTTCTTCATTACGTGGTGTTGGCTGACCATGGACTAGCACTTTCACCCAGTCCCCTTTTTTATCAACAACCGTTACTTCTTGACCTAATAACGCTTGCGTTTCTAATTTATTTGCATTTGTTAACCAAAGCTTCTCATCAAGCGTCATTGATTTCGTCCACTTCCACAAATCAACTGGATTTGTAGCACTCGGTACATCAATTGGCCGTAATGAATCAGGTGCAGTCCAAAGTGTTGCAGCAGATACATCGATAAATGCTTTACTATCCTTCTTCTCTTCAGCATGTGTTGATGTAAACGATGAAAATATAAATAAAGTTGTTAAAAATGCAGTTCCTACTCTTTTCATACATATCCCCCTTAAAAGATAGTTTACTAGTCTCTTCTCCTAAGATTTACTATTCACTGTCGATTGAAGGTTTACCTTTGACCCTGAATAAATCATTCCTTCCGGTTCTTCCATTAACCAAAGTGGTGCATCTAGATCAAAGTAATGAATATTAGGGTGTGCAGCAGCTAAATGGGCTACAGCGCTAACGGAAGTGGAAGATTCCATCATACTACCGACCATACATTTTATACCCGCTGCTTCAGCGATATCGGCAATACGCCACGCTTCACGTATGCCACCACATTTCATTAATTTAATATTGAGTAAGTCTGCATATCCTCCTTGAACAATTTTCAATGCATCACTCGCTGAAAATATGCTTTCATCTGCCATAATGGGCGTTTGCACATGGTCTTTGACGTACTTTAATCCATCCCAATCTTTCGCATGAACAGGTTGTTCAATAAATTCGATATTTAAATTACGATTTTCCATCTCTTTAATAATCGTAACCGCTTCTTTTGGATTCCACCCTTGATTTGCATCTAATCGTAACGTCGTATTTTTTGGTACATTATTTCGAATCGCTTCAATACGTTCTAAATCTAAATGAGCAGATTTCCCCACTTTAATTTTTAAAGTTTGAAATCCTTTTTCTACATGTTGCTTTGCCTCTTTTGCCATAACGAAAGGCTCATCTACACTCACCGTAATGTCTGTGTGAATTTCTTTCTTCCCGCCTAATAATGCGTAAAGTGGAACGTTTTGATATTGACAATACACATCATATAAAGCGATATCTACTGCCGCTTTCGCACTTGGGTTTCCAACACAACTCATTTGAATGTGCTGTAGTAACTGTTGAAACTGAATAATATCTTGACCAATTAAACAGGAACGCATCGGTCCTAAAATTGCTGCTTCAATCCCATTAGCAAAATCACCCGTAATAACTGGTGTTGCGGCTGCTGCCCCCTTGCCAACAATTCCTTCATCTGTATGAATATATACATCTATACTTTCTATTTCGGTTACAGTACGAAGCGCCGTTTTAAACGGTGTATGAAGATTTACATGCCTACGAATTACTTTTACATCAGTAATTTTCATATTGTTCATCCTTTCGTTCTCTGACAAAGTAGATCATTAATTCCCAATTTTTTTGGAGCAATAAATCTCCTCTTTCACTTACCTTTCATGCAAGAAATTAATGTGAAATAAAAAAATCCAGCCATAAGAAGATTCTTACGGCTGGATTTTGTCTAGGAATGGGTAGACAAAGCAGCGATTTGATTATATTTTTTCTGTGCATCTTTTAATGCTACAAGGAGTGCTTTTTGAGACGAACCAAAGTATCTATTTTTTATTTCTGTTACCAATAGTGGATCATTAATATTTTTATGTAGAAACAAATATTTAACAAATTGTGATGTTAATGCAATTGTCGCTGAGCAATCTGCATCTACAATTTCCCCTGTCTCCTTAACAAGTACAAACGCTACAAAATAACTTTTGAACTTTTCCGTAATAGGATTATTTTGAGGTGCTTTCGCATCCCCTACGACATAAATTGTATTTGAAGCGTACACAGCTATCTTCCTTTCTAATACGGGATAACGGTTTTCTTAATAGTCGTATGAGCGATAAACTCAACATTGATCAAAAAATGTATCCGCTTACCTTGTATTATAATACAATTGACAGAATTTTAACAACATTTATTTCGGTATATATTCCATAATTATGAAAACAGTTCAAACTCTTCATTTTTACAATATGTGATTGTTTCTTGTACCATGCCATCCATACATGAAAAAACAGCTAGCAATCGCTAACTGTTCTATTACACTACTTCGGTAGCACAAATATAGTTTCATTTGACTTAGAAAATTGATATTCTTTTCTCGCAAACTTTAAAATTTCTTCCTCATCATCTGTTAAATTTTCTATGTTAGTCTTTAAAGAAGTCTTATCTTTCTTTAAAAAAACCAATTGCTTTTTTTGATTCGTTATTGTATCCTTTTTTTCTACGATTATTTCTTGTTGTTTCGTTAAAATAAATTGAACGTACAAAGTAGCCGCCGCAATAAATATAAACATGAATATAAATCGCCTTAGTTTTTTCTTATTAACTGCTCGATTCTCATTAGACTGTGATAGTTGTTCTTGTATATTAGGAACATTTATTCGCTTGAGTTTCCTCATTATGAAATCCCCCTAACACATATATTTTCACTACCATCGGCATGATCTCTTACTAACTGTAATTCTATTCTTATAAAATAAGCTCCTTCACAAAAATATCTCACAAATTAACCAATTAAAGATAGCATTCGACGACATTTCCATATTTACATTGCATTTTTTTATGTATGCTGCCATAAAATAGTAGTTCCTGTTATTCTTTTTCTACTATTGTAGAAGAGTTTTTTTACATACGAAATTTCTCCTCGTTTTCACATGATTCAAGGAGAAAAAAGATGCATTTTCGTACATTCGATAAAACTGGAATTACTGATTCAGAATTAGAAGTTGGACCATAGATCAACTCTAAAGGCAATTACCTATATACATTCAATATAAAAAAGCCCAAATTGGGCTTTTTTATTTTACAAATCTATATCATATTCCATACTTTTCGCTGTTTCCTCAGCAACCTCCACACCTAACAAATTTTTCACAATATGAAATGACATGTTTATACCTGCTGAAATACCTGCCGATGTAATAATGTGTCCTTCATCTACAAATTTCACATTCTCCATTACTTCTACATTTGGAAAGTCTTTTTTGAAAGTTTGAATACTAGCCCAATGCGTTGTTGCTTGTAACCCTTCCAGTAAACCAGCTTTCGCGAGTAATAGCGCTCCAGTACAAACTGAAGTCATTAGCTTTACTTCTTTTATTTGCTGTCGAATCCAATTTATTATAGTTTCATTTTTCACTTCATTTTCCCTAACGCCTTTACCACCTGGAATGAGTAAAATATCAACTGTTGGTAAATTTTCAATACTATAATCCGGCTGTACCTTTAATCCGTTTCTTGCTGTAATCATTTCTCCATTTTGGCTAACTGTATAAACAGTAAATGGTTTTTCTTCATCCGCTTCGGTTACAGAAAAAACTTCAAATGGTCCTGCAAAATCTAACACTTCTACATCATTAAATAAAAATATGCCTACGCTCCATTTATTTATCATACGTTCACTTCCGGTTTTAAATGATGTAAAAGGTAATCATATCCTTTTTCTAACGCAATATCATATGCTGTTTTTCCATCATTTTTCTTAATCGCTTTATTAGCTCCATTTTCAAGAAGTAGCATAACTATTTCTTCACTTCCTAATAATGCTGCTTCATGTAATCCTGTCCAACCACCACTTTGTATAACATTTACATCCGACCCTTTTTCAATTAAGAAAGCAACAAGTTTACTTTGCTTATTCGCGATGGCAGCTTGCAAAGGTGTATTTTCATTTTCGTTTTTTGCTCTATTATGTATATCTGCTCCACTTTCTAAAAGGAAACTTGCTATCTCTTTTTGTCCAAAATAACCCGCTAAATGAAGGAGAGTCCAGCCATCGTCACTAAATTCGTTAACAGCACTTGGGTTTGTCTTTATAAACTCCACCGCTTCTTCCTTATTACCACTTATAACAGCTTGTACTATTGATTCTAAAATTCCCATAATAATCTCCTATCTTTCAAATATTTAAGCATACTCTTCTATAAGTTCTATTGATTATGCTATTTTCCTGTTAAAACAGAAGTTTACATAATAATATTATCTAAACGATTCTCATCTTTTATTTTAAATATTGAAATTTTCTGTTAAAATAAAATAATCATGTTTAATACGGAGGAGAAATTATGTTAAAAGTAATGCCTTAAATAGTGAAGACTATGATTTAATTACAGCTGCTGAAAAAGTAATTGAAAAAAACTATAAATATGGCCGTCATCATATCGGTTCAGCTGTAAGAACTAAAACAGGTAATATTTATGCAGCAGTGCATGTTGAAGCGAATGTTGGAAGAATAACAGTGTGTGGTGAAGCTATGGCGATTGGAAAATCTATTTCAGAAGGCGATCATGAATTTGATACCATTGTAGCTGTTGCTCACCCACATCCTCATGAAGATATAGAAAAATGTTGGGTTGTTGCTCCGTGCGGTATGTGTCGAGAATTGATAAGTGATTATGGAAAAAATACGAATGTTATACTTTCTTATAATGGTAAACTTGTAAAATGTAACGTAATGGAATTATTACCTGAAAAGTATACAAGCGAAGTAGAATAATCATTCCTACTCTCAACATATCAAATAATATTATTCCAATAAAAAACAATCCGTTTTAAAAATGGATTGTTTTTTATTTCTTTTTTATGCAGTTTATTTTATTTTTCTATTTTTAACACTAATAGAATTATCATTAATAAAAATGAAATCCAAATATTAAAGCATGTATTGTAGAACGTTTTTCATTTGAAAACAAAAACGATATTTCTCATTACATTTGAAAAAACTTATTATAAACTCTCTAAATTCAGCAGTCTTATCATACCAATCTATAACAATTCTGTCTTCTTCCCTTACCTGTTTCCTTTAACACATATGATTTTAAAACTAGCGCCGTTAATGAATCCGTTAATGTTTTATATGATAAATTAGATAATGCTAATAGATCGTTCGTATATAACATTCTATGCTTCTCTAATAATAATAGTACTAATCGTTCAGACGGTTTTAATGCCTCGTCACTTTCTAATATAAAGTCTATATTTTTCATTTCTCTATTTATTACTCCTTATATAAAAAAATACTTGCACCCCTAATTTAATATAAAAATACTACACAACAAAAATTGAAGTATATTAAAATAACATCGTTTTAAAACACTATTATACTATAACATAGAAAAAGCATTTCCCGAAATAGGAAATGCTTTTTCTATATCACTAATATGATACTTCCAAACCTTCATTATTTCTTAAACTCTTACCCGTACAATTCCCTCCTAATTTCTCTGGTCATCTAAAAGTATTTATAACAAATCAAGTTCTTTTAAAATGATTCAAATACAAACGGTTAGTCATTCTAAATGACTAACCGTCTTCCAGCTTCTTCTCAATTAATATGTTCTACCTTATATATTTCTTGCAATATGCGGCTTACTGTAATGACTTGTTCCACCGCCGCCTACTGCTACTTTTCCACCTTTTTCAAAAATTAATAATTTACTTGAACCATCAGCCAGAAGTACTATTACTTCAGCATTATTACTCGTTGCTAAATAAATTACATAACCACTTTTTGAAATACATGTTTCCCAATTCTCATCAAATTCTGATCTTACTACCCGGTTTGAATACACTTGATCTTCAATTCTACCTTGTTCTTCATTTTCCAATTAGATTCCTCTCCCTTCACTAAAATATCATTTATAATAAAATAACAGCCCTAATTAAAATAATGACTGACTTTAACATAAATAGTATATGTAATTAGTAGAAGAATGCTTGGACAATGCATATATAATAACCTGTAAGGGAATCACAACTAAAACAAGGGAGTCGATATAATATCGACCCCCTTGTTTACATACATAGTTCTTTATTTTTCGTTTCGCACAGCTTCAAAAGTAAACATTTGATTTGCATTTGACGGTTCTTTTTTATAAACATAGTCAGCGGAGCAAGTAATGTTAGAGAAACCTATACTTTCTAACAGAAGTTTAAACTCTTCTATTCCATACCAGTGCAGCACGAAGCGTTGTAGTTCTGTTTGTACTAACTGTCCTTTACTCCATTTTTCATATTTTAAATAGGATAGAGTAACTTGGTTCAGCCAATCTATTTCAATTGATTTATTTTCTAATGTAATTCCGTCTCCGCTCGGCAAAGAAAAAGTCGATGTATGAATCTCTCCTGTTTTCCAGTCATGCGGAAGCATAATATCTACGATTAATCGCCCGCCTGGATTAAGATGTTCATAAAAACATTTCAATGCGTTTATAGAATCCGTTCGATTTTCAATTAAACAAAAAGATCCAGTAGGAATGATAATTGCCTCATATTTATGTGGCAGTGAAAATTGTTGTAAGCTTCCTTCATATAAATGAGGATGTAAGCTTCTTTCTTCACATCGTATGCGGCACGATTCTAGCATTTCAGGCGAATAGTCAATCCCATCAACTGTAAAACCAGCCTCAAGAAGTGGTATGATAACACGCCCTGATCCAACTGCCGCTTCGAGAATTCTTCCAGTGCATTTTTTTAAACGTTCTTCGTAATACTCAATATCACCATTTAAAGAATAACCGACAGGCTTTGTGTAATCATACAGTTCCGTACAAAGTGTACTATAAAAACTAAACATTTATTTTCTCCTCCGTTTTTTACGTACGGAAGATTTTCTTTCAATTAATCTTCCTGTACCTTTATTTTTAATAAAAATTCAAAAGAGCTGACTGTCATAATATATCACTCGCTTTCCATAAAATATAATTATATTGTATAATATTCCACCCGAAATTAATACATGAAAATTCAGACTTATACTGAAAGGAGGATATGATGAATTCATTAATTGGGTTTATTTTTCTTCTTACTTCTTTTAATATACTGATTTTCATTATAGCAAAGAGCTATCCACGAATATGGAAAATAGCTAGTGGCATTTTCATACTTTCTTCTCCCGTTGTTTTCTTTGCCACTTTGCACATTATTGGTGAAAAAGTAGGAGATGGGGTTGCTGGAGGTTTTGCGGGGCTTACCTTTAGTGTCCTACTGATCATAAATGCCATTTTTTTATTTATCGTAAGCATTTTTGTATCTACCAATAAAAATTCACATTAAGCTCCCTATTTCAAAATATAAAGAGCTTACTAGGCAGTAAGCTCTTTATCCATAACTCTTTATTTCACAATTGGCAATGTCACTTCACTTAATTTCACTGAAAGCTTCGTTCCAGCTTTCGGTCTAATTGTATAATCATAGTCACTAGCGAGTAAAACAACCCCTATTTGATGCCCCGATTTAAATACGTAATCATCTGGCTGCATGTCCCATGTGAATGTATAATCCTTGCCTGGTTTAAGTGCTGTTGAATCTTTTATACTATTTAAGTTTTGTGGGTCCATCCAACCTCTCGTAACTATTTCAGGCTTTGCTCCGCCATAATCAACAAGTAATGCTGTTAAATTTGATACAGGACGATCAATATTTCCTGTAATTGAAATCTTTGGTGTCCCGCTTATTCTCATATCTTTTTGTAATACCGGCATTGTATACACTAATCGATTTGCTACTTCTAATTCTGGGTTTGCTATTAATTGATTTGATTTCAGTTTTGCATCATCTACGAATGAGAAAACTTTATTTGCAGAGCCCATACTTAATGGTAAATTAACTGCTTTATTACTTAAATACATACGAACTTTTGACGGCACAGCCGATGGATCCGGCCAGTTTTTTAATTTTTCCCAAGTTTTATTTTCACGTTGTACATCAACCATTGGTTCATTCATAATTCCATTTTCAATTCCATACAACCAATAATCGAGCCATTTATTTTGTGTTCTTTGCCAGTCATTCGTTGATGTCCCACCGTGTCCACCTTGATGTAACCACATTTTACGAGGAACATTATTTTCTCCAAGTGCATCCCACCATTGCGCGAACTGCTTCGTCTTAACATTCCAATCATTTAAGCCATGAACAACAAATACGCTTGCTTTTACATTTTTAGCATCTTTTACATAATTACGTTTATCCCAAAAATCATTATAATTACCAGTTTTCCGGTCCTGTCCAGCTGTTAGCTCTTTTATTACTTGTCCGCAAACTTCAGGATTTTCTCTTGTTAGTACTGCTTCTGCCATATTATCTGTATCTTCTCCTTGGTATCCACCTGGCGCTATGACTGCACCGTTTGCACGATAATAATCATACCAACTACTAATCGCTGCGATTGGAATAATTGTTTTTAACCCTTCAACACCAGTCGTCGCAACAGCATTCGGTAACGTACCATTATAAGATACTCCTGTCATACCTACATTTCCTGTTGACCAATCAGCTTTAACTTCCTCACCATTTTCTGTATATGCTTTCGCACGTCCATTTACCCAATCAATAACAGATTTTGTCCCTAATATTTCTTGCTCATCCCCAGTAGTTGGACATCCGTCTGATTTGCCAGTTCCGATACTTTCACCTAAAATGACTGCATAGCCTCTTGGCACATAATAATTGCCGTACGAACCAAGATTAACAGCTCCATACGGTTTGCCTTCATACGCATACAATTCTTCATCTACATTATATACAGGTACATCTTTTAAACCAGATCGATATGGGCTCATTTCATATATAACAGGAACTTTCACATTAGGATCTGTTTTTGGACGCATAACCTTTACTGATACACGATCCTTTTTTCCATCTCGATCACTATCAACTTCCGTCTCTACAAATAGATTTTCGATAATTGCTTCATCAAGCGAGTAAATCGGCTTTGTCATCCCATTTTCTAATTCGATCTTCGTATTTGATTGTAGTCCTTCTGAAACTTTCCCATTTAACTTTACGTCATTCTCATTTATGTGGTTTGTTTCTTTCTTGTCTGCATACGCAGTCATACTAGAAACTCCTGATGTGACTGATAAAGATAAGATTGTTGATAATGTAATTGCTATTTTCTTTTTCCCCATAGTCTTTCCTCCCCATATATGTCTCCTTTTTACTATACAACAAAATTACTGAAAATTCAGTTTATATTTTGTGCAATAACTTGAAAAATTGGTAGAGCACCCTTTAAACGAGCTTTCGAAGTTATATATTCTGATTTACTACTCTCATATAATCAATAAAAAACATCGCCTAATAATAGACGATGTTTCTAATAGTATTTAAATTAGTCATTCTTCATATTAATATAAAATCGTATATCTCCCTCTATTGTAGAGACTCCATAATCAAAACCATGTCTTTCTAAAATACTTTTCACAATCGCTAAGCCTAGTCCTGTGCCGGAATGTTCTTTACTACGAGAAGATTCTAAGACATAAAAAGGTTCCCAAATTTTATTGATATCTTTTATATGTTCTACATTCATACCATTTTGAATTTGAAAATATACACTGTCATTTCGTTCTTCTAAAGTAATTTTTATATGTTGATTTGCTGTATATTTTATCGCATTAGATATTAAATTTTGAAACACCATTTTCATTTTATTTATATCTGCATAAATAATTGCATCGCCAACATTATAGTTCACATGCAAATCAATTTCTTTCGATTCCAGTTCAATCTTATGCTTATCTAATATACTTTGGACTAGTGATACGATAGGAAATTGTTCTTTTTGTAAAACATCTCTCTCTAGTTTAGCAAATCGTAATAACTCTTCAATTAAATTCGAAATGTGATCCGTTTGTTTAATAATAGTATCTATGTATGTACCATCATCTAAACCATCTTTTATTCCCATAGAATATGCTTTTACTAATGCGATTGGAGTTTTTAATTCATGCGTTACATCACCCATAAATCGTTTTAAATGTTCATTTCGATCTGTTAAATCTTCATGTGCCTCATGTAATTTATCACTCATGACATTAATACTAGTAGCTAATTCCCCTATTTCATCATTCGTTTTCACTTTCGCTCGTTCAAATTTCAAATTTGAAATATCCTCTGCCACTTCACTTAATTCTTTCAATGGTCTAGTGATTGTTGTTGAAAGTATCCATACAAGTACGATAATGAGAAAAATCGTAATGCCTAAAATATACAAATAAAATGAATTTAATGTTTTGATTACTTCATTAGAATGTGCGATCGAAACCCCTACTAAAATCAACATATCGTCTTTCGCAATGTATTTCACAAAAAAGCTAGATTTCATCTTCTCTTGATCATATATTTTATTCGATTGCCCGAAGTGCTTTACTTTCGTTATTTCTTCTTTAGTAATCCAAAGTTTATTAAGCGCAACTCTTTTCCTTGAAAGTTGCATTCGTAATTCATCATTAATATGATCTTCTGAGTCTTTTATGGATGTATACGCAATCGTAACATTTCCTTCATTTTCAATGCTAGTAATTGCTTCATCCAGTTGTTTACTCGGTATGGACTGTATTTGTGCTGTTATACCTTCTAAGCTTTCTCGCGTTTTATAAATATTATATTTCGGTAAAAGATAGTTAATTAATAATAAAGAGATTGAAAAAATAAAAATAACAGTTAAAGAAATGCTGAAAAACAGCTTTTTTCCAAGTTTATTCACTCTGCTCCTCCAAACTATATCCTAGCCCGCGGTGAGTCTTTATAATATTTTCTCCTACTTTTTTACGTAATCTTCTTACATGTGTATCAACAGTTCGCTCTTCACCAAAATAGTCAAATCCCCATACGATATCTAACAATTTTTTGCGAGTTAAAATCATGCCTTTATGATTTAAAAAACACTTTATTAATTCTAGCTCTGTTTTTGTAATATCCAACTCTTTGTCATTTTTATAAACTTTATTTTTAGTGAAATCTATTTTCAAATCTTGAACTTGAATGACATCATCGTGCTGTATTAGCTTTTTCGCTCGCGTAATGAGTACGCCTGGATGAAATGGTTTTTTTACGTATTCATCTGCCCCGCTTTGAAGAGCTGCTAATTCATCTTCACTTTCACTTTTCGCCGTAAGCATTAATACCTTTACGCTTGAATTCTTTTTTATTTCCTGACAAACAGTAATACCATTATGTTTCGGCATCATCCAATCTAAAATAGCTAAATCAATTTTTTCATCAAAAAATATTTGAAGTGCTTCCTCTCCATCTTTCGCTAATAAAACTTCGAAGCCTTCTTTCTCAAAATAAGCTTTTAAAATCCTTAACATATCTTGTTCATCATCTGCGATTAATACTCTCATGCATTATCCTCCATTGCTTTTAAACAAAAATCAATTGTATTATACAACTTCTTTGTTACATCAATGTGACAGAAAAATATTTGATCCTTTTAAGGGTATAGTAAGGACGAGGTGTTGTATTATGATTAAAAAAATCGGGGTCATTACTCTTCTTTGTTTCTTATTATCAACAAATGCGCTCGCAAATACTAATCAACAAATTGAAGTATTTGATTGTCAAAAAGAAATGGTCATTCAAAAACAATCTTTAGATCCAGCTATTCAAAAAGAAGCTGTTCGATATGCTAAATCCATTTCTGGCCCATTTAAAAACTTAAACGTCGTTCCAAAAGATGGTCATATGATAAAAATCCCTTTATCTAAACCAGTTTCTATCACAAATCAATGGTTACATACAACAATTGATGAAGTACTTATTCTCCTCCCACTTAATCAAAAACCTTATATTATGCTTTACGATGATGAAAACAACCCGCATTTTTATTATGTGAAAGGTGATCCGAAGGGATTATTGAAAGAAATGAATGTGAAACATAATTAAATAGAAACAAGAGACTTTATAAGCTTATAAAGTCTCTTGTTTTACTCATATAATACTTTAAAGTGACTAGACCCTTTATAAAATTCTCCTTTCACAAATCCATTTGCAGTATAAAACGCATTACCTTGTTTCGTATCCGTATGTAAAACAACCACTTTAAAATACTTTTCTGCATGAAATAATAATCGGTTTAATAACAAGTTCCCTAACCCTATACGACGATAGTCCTTTGAAATATAAAATCTCCTTAATCGGCCAATCTTATTGTTTTCTGTATATGGATCTTCATTTATTCCTCCTATTCCAATTAACTTTTCTCCTTGAAAAATGCCATATAAACATTCACCAATTTTATAAAATATGTTTATTTTATTTTCATATTCACTTATTAGTTTTACTAGGAAATTAAATCCTTCTTCTTTGCTTTCTTGAACAAGATAATCGTATTCATATATCATTAAATCTTCTATTTATTGAATATGTATATCTTTCAATTGGTTTCCCCCTTAATTTGAAAATACATAAAAATGCTCAAGAATCATTTATTCTGAGCATTTTTATGATTGTTACTTTATTCAATTCATAGAATGGATATTCTTCACTTCAGATGTAAATCGATAATATAATTCTTTTATTTCTATACATTTAAAGGTATTTGTACTCAAAAGTCATGAATAAAGCCGTTTCAGTAAATACATTTATAATATCTCTCAAATATTGTATTAGTTTATATATTCGTCATTCTTCTCTAACAGACTCAAAATAAATTATAATTTGTTAATTGATATGTTTGTTTAACCACTGTTCAAATATCTTTAACTGTTCTACAGTATGAAAGTAATGTTCACCCGTCTCCATGACTTCTAATTCACAACGATATTTTTTTGTAAAATAATTAATAGTTTCAAATTCGCATAGTTCATCCTTGGCTCCGTACATAATATATGTATCTGTATTCCATGAATTAATAGGATGTTCTTTTACATAGCATAAATAATCCCAATATAATCTTTGACCAATAGGTGTCTCTATAGTCATTTCTTTTTGCAAAAGTTCTGGTGTTACATTAAACCATTTCATCATATTTTCGATAATTCGTTCCATATTAACTACTGGTGATAAAAATAATGCCTTTTCTATCACATCATTTTGATAGGCTAAAAGGCTAAAATAAGCTCCGATACTACATGCAAACACACTTACTTCTTTCCAATGTTCTTTTGCGTAATTCATGATTATAGATAATTCACTAACACAAAACTGTACTTTACAAGGAGTATTATCATTTTTCCTATCTCCATGCTCAGGTAAATCAAAGCTTAATACTTGATAACCTTTTTGATTGGCTGCTTCAGCTAATATTTGAATAACTGCATCTTCCTTATTGGACATATTTCCATGTACTGCAATAAAAATTTTTTCACTCTTATCTCCCCATAAAACCGTAGGAATATTACTAATTTTAAAATTATCTTTAAGCATACTTTCCCCCGTGAAATAAGACATATAGGTATTGGCAAAAAACTGCACAATTTATAAACCTCTACTCAGTTTTAAAATAAATCAAACGATTACTGATTTATCACAAATGAATTTTACTCCGCTAGTGGAAGAAGGCTTTTTATACAATTATATAGTTTTTTAAAATGACTTTATTACCTCTGCACAACAGGCAATATCCCCTTCAACTCCAATAAATCATCTATTACTATATCCGCCTGAGCAATTTCACCTTCTTGTGCAAAATCAAAATTACATCCGATCGCAATCAAGCCATTATCTTTCGCTGCGTTTATATCAGATAAACGGTCTCCAACTACTGCTGCTTCTTTTATATCATATTTGTTCAAAATACTTTTCACTAAGTCACTTTTATTAAGTGAGTTTATTTGTTCAATACTAAACGTTTCAGTAACCCATTGGTCTAAGTCATAATAAGATACAATTGCTCGTAAATATTCAGTTAAACCATTGCTAGCAATATAAATTGAACAATTATTTTCTTTTATATATGTAAAAATTTCTTTTATATTCGGGTATAATGCACCTTTTCCGCTCTTAATATTTTCAATTAATCTTTCTAAAAAATATGCATCTGTTTGTTCTCTTACTTCAAGAGAATGATCCGGTAATAACGCTTCCCAAACTTTCGGTAATGGAACACCCATGATTTCACGGTATTTATCGATAGGTGTTACTGTATCCCATAATTGTAATGAACGTAAATGATCAAAAGTATCATCTAGCGATAATTCTAAAATTTTCTCTGTTTGAAATAACGTACCGTCCATATCAAAAATTAATGCTTGTAACATTTCATTCTCTCCTTTTGAACTATAAGTATTATTCGATATATTTTTCAGCATCTCAACGATAATTTCTGAACAATAATTTGCGGCAGTTCTTGCGAAATCATCATAGGAAACTTGAGCTTCATCGTCTGCACTGTCCGAAATACATCGTATAACGAGAAACGGTATATCATTTATGTGGGCAACATGTCCAATTGCTGCGCCTTCCATCTCTGTACAATGAGGTGCATATTCGTCTATTAATTTCGCTTTTAGTTTTGAATCCTCAACAAAACATTCACCGCTGACGATTCTTCCTTCATGAATCTCCATATGTAAACTACTACTATTGCATGCAATACGTGCTAACTCTACTAATTCCTTACTTGCGATAAATTCTTCTTGGAAGGGGAATAAGTTTTTCATTTGTGTTTTACTTACATCATGATGGGTAACATTCGTTGAAATAACAATATCACCAACTTTTACATCTCGGTGTAACCCTCCAGCAACACCCGTATTGATGATAGCATCTACATCAAATTTATGAATTAATGTTTGCGTACATGCGGCTGCATTTACTTTCCCTACACCAGAACGTGTAATAATTACTTCTGTTCCCATGAATTCGCCAATGTAAAAGGGCATTCCCGCAATCGTCTGTTCTTCTTGTATAGCTAGTTTTTCTAAAAGTAAGTCTATTTCGATTTGCATTGCTCCGATAATGCCGATTCTGTTCATGTATGTCGCCCCCTCTTTTACAAATAATTACAAAAATTCAACCCCTACACAATTATATATGAATAAAGAGAATTTTAACATAAATAAATATTCAGACTTAAAATCCAATTAAAAAGATGATTCCCGTTAAATACAGAAATCATCTACTTTTAGACTTTATTTATTCCCATAACTTAGAATAAGCTTTTTCAAGCATATTCATCTTGGTTATGAGAAAATAGCACGTTTATAAATTGAGCAACTGTTTCTTCTTTGCGTTAAATTCTTCTTCTGTAATAACACCCAAATCTAATAATTCTTTGAATTTTTTCAGTTCATCTGCTACAGATACCCCAGATGCTGAAACAGGTTGAGTTTCAATTGTACTATTTTTTAATGAATCCAAAACTTGGTGAACATTGTTATTAATAGCTGTTGCTGACTCTTTATCTAAAGAAATATTAAATTTTTCTTGTGGTGTATCAATCGTTAAAACACCGAATAATAACCCTTTTTCAAATGTTATATCATTTATTTTTTCATAGGCTACAGATTTGAATTTCTCACCAGTTAAAGATTTTTGCCCGAACATTATTCGTTTATTAGTAATAGTATATGCGAAATTACGATCATGTTTTGTTGCAGATTCATAATTATGTAATCCGATAAACGCCATTAGAACTTCTTCACCTTGCATCAAGTTTTTTTCAATTACTCCGAAATGTTTTAAACCCCATTTTTCGTTATGCCCAGACCCATAATTATTATCAACACAGTATTGATACATTCCTTCAGCAGTTGACATCGGATCTTCAGCAATTTTTTCTGCCCTTGCATCAACTACAGCTTTTTTCTCTTCAATCATTGCCTTAATCTCTTCAATTGTAATTTTATTTACTGGCACAACAGTCAGACCACCAGCTGCTTTTAAGCAATCTGGACAAACCCAGGCATTCGATTTTTTTACTTTATAACGATTCAATCCGACTTTATTATCACAAACACTACATTGTACTTTCAAACTAAAAAAAACCATAATAAACCTCCAAATTCCAATATGAAAATTCTATTATTTTTAACAAAATTTAACACCCTATTTTATAATTAATTTTAAAAGGTTATTAAACTTGTTTGAATTTCATTTATTAATAGAGAAACAAATATTTTATCACTAGTTACCTAAGGAATCAATACCATACCAAAAATTAGAAATTATTACCTTACAATAAAAAAGGATTGATCAAAAGATCAATCCTTTACTCTACCTCATTTAAGAAGAACAATGTTAACGCACCAGGTCCTGTATGCGCTCCGATTGCTGCTCCAATTGTATTTACGATAAATACTTCACAGCCAAATCTTTCTGTAATTAATCCTTTTAATGCTTCAGCTGTTTCTAAGTCATCACCGTGGGTCATAGCGATTGTTTGATCTTTAAGATCTTTTCCGCGCTCTTCCATAATATCTACAATTCGGCTAAGTACTTTCTTTTTCCCACGTACCTTTTCAAGTGGTACAAGCTTTCCTTCTTGCACGTTTAAGATCGGTTTAATGTTTAGTAAACCACCGATAAAACCAGCTACTTTACTTAAACGCCCACCTCTCACTAAGTACTGTAAGTCAGCTACAGTGAAGATATGTTCTATATGGTTCATTAGAAAATCGACACGTTTTAAAATATCTTCTTTTGATGCGCCGTCTTTCGCCATTTTAGCCGCTTCTAATACGACAAGCCCTTGACCAAGCGAAGCACATTTCGTATCAATAATTTCTAAATCTAAATCTGCATATGTTTCTTTCACTTCTTCTTTAATAACAACTGATGATTGATATGTACCAGATAGTTCAGATGAAAAAGCTAAATATATACAAGGATTACCTTCTTTTGCATAAGAAACAAATTTTTCTTGGAAAGTTTCAAGTGATGGCAATGACGTTCTATAAACTGCGCCTTCTCTCATGTTTTGCAATAATGTAACTGACTCTAATGTAACTCCATCTAAATACTCTGTTTCTGCTTCATCATAAACACGGAGTGGAATTAAATCAATATCATATGCTTGCAGCAATTCTACCGGTAAATCCGCCGCACTATCCGTAATGATTTTAACACCCATTTTTAAACCTCTATTCTGTTATAAATATAAAAAATATAAAATAAAAATAGTACTTTTAAATTATATACGTAAAACTTAAATGAAGAAAGGAAAAGACTTTATATTGTATGCACTATTCTTCAAAACTTGAACTGTTATTAAAAATCATCTAAATTTAACCGCTTTACATTCTGTATAATACAAATATATCGAATTTTCCAAAGGAGTGATACAAATGAGTATTCAACTAGCCACCTCTAATGATTTAGAATGGATTAATAATCAATATAAATCGATAGGATTTGTACCCAGTGATTTAAAACGCGATATCGTGGCAATCATTACATATGACAATTCGTATGCAGGTGTTGGTCGTTTAGTCCAAATAGATAAAGATACTATAGAAATGGGTGGGATTTTTATTCTCCCTCAATTTAGGGGTCTACAATTAGCTGGGGAACTTGTTTCATTTTTAGTAGAAACTGCGAAGAAATTACAAGTACAACATGTATATTGTCTTCCTTTTGCAGAATTAGAAGAATTTTATAAAAAATATAGCTATACTGAGGTCGATACTACGAAAGAAGCGGTTCATCCAATTATTCTAAAAAAATATAATTGGTGTTTAGATCATTATGATAAGCATGTTTTATTATGTAAGCTGTAAGTGCGCCTAAAGAGAGCGTATATCAAAATATAAATTATCTCTCCCACTTAACTAAGAACCGTACTTTATTTGGTCACCATCAGCTTCTACAAGAGATACAATTACTACATACGTCTCCTTTTCCCCCAACATTACATTCGTATAAAAGATTATTTTGTTTAAAGTTACCTTAAATCGTATTCCAATAAACCAATCAGAAGACGAATTCCTATATAATACAATTAAGTAATAAAAAGGAGCGTTATTCATGATAGATGTAATAAGACTCGTTATCTTTATTGTAGTTGCAATTGGTGCCATTATTAACATTTACCTAGAGTTTAAAAAACCTAAAAAAAGTATATTCTCAATCGTTTTTCTATCAGTACTCTTTATCGGAGCATCAGGTTTAATTAAAGATATTTTATCTAAACTTATATAGTTATTTGATTAAAAATTACTGTTCCGTCAATAATGTAAATAACATGATTGTATTTCTCCATTCTCCCTTGGAGAGGAGCAGTTAGCTTTTGCTAGCTGCTCTTTTATTTAAAACGAATTCAACTATTATCCACAAAATAAGTATCATACGCCTTATCAAAAACATATCCTAGCTTTTCAGCTAGTTTAGCAGATGTAGTATTTGCTGCATCCCAGTTTGGATATATCTCTTTTTCTAAACAATCCAAGATTAACGCTGCGCTAACTATAGTCGCCAATCCTTTTCTTCTATGATTGCGATCAGTCGCCACTTCGATTTCAATCCCATTATCATAAATGCTGTATGATGATGCACCGCATACAACTGCTCCGTTGTACAAAATACTATACCCTATACCTCGGTTTAAATAATCTTCTACTGATTGAAATTGACTTGTAAAATCTTCAGAAACCTTATGTAATGTAGGGATATTTACGATATGTCCATCTATTTTTCGTAACTCGTATCCTTTTGGAAGCGCTGATATAAAAGATTGTAATTTTGAACGATCAAAAAATTCCGCATTACGTTTGAATTTATAGCGTAAAAACTTATCTATTTTTCTTTCGTAACATGTTTCTAGGCGTTTTTTCCACTCTTCACTATTTGCGATTACTAACATTCTATCAGGAATGTTACGTAATAACTCTTCAGTTTCTTTCGCATTCGAATCCCCAGCGTAAAATGTAAAGATCCCTACCGTAACTTGCGCTACTGTTGGATTTTCAAGATCATTTACCCAAGCAGTACCCATATGTCCTTGTAAATAAGAAAGTAAAACAACATTATTGAAACCTTCGAACATAGTAACTAATTTTTCTCTCGTATGTATATTCGCTTCATATATCATTCGCATTCCTTCTTTCGTTAGAATCAATGTACTTCTACTTTTTCATAAGTCCTTTTATTCTACATATAAGCAAACTTCTACTAAACTTCATATTATTATAAATTATTCATAAATATAAAATTATTATAACATCTAATAATAAGTAAATAACTGTCCTATATAAAGGTTTATATATATTATACTTAATAATAATTCGCAATTTATAATTTTTTATTATGTAAAAACCCTCAACATTGGTTTAAGGGTTCATTTAAATGCATATGTTATAACTCATTTTTATAAACAAATGATTCTGTTCCTCCGTTTTTATATACTTTAGTCACTTGAACAACTGATGTGTACGTATTTTCATCATTCGATATCATCTTTTTCATCTCTTCTATCTCAGTATTACCAGCTCCACTCTCGATTTTCAAACAGTTCGAGATGTTGAGATATCCACTCGATGCGAAAAGAATAATAAACGTAAGATCTGGGAAATTAATGAACAGTATTCCAAACTTTACAGGATTCGCAGCCGTCTCAGATAAAACTAATCGAAAGTTTAATAGTTCAGGCTCTTGAACAAAATCTTTAGAAACAATCGCTTCACCTATTATAGTAATTTGCTTTACGACATTCCCCACCTCATCTATAAACTCAGTACAACTAGGTGCATCAATTGTTTTTGCTTGTAGTGATACATTCAATTCAGGATTATGAAAGTCGAAAAAGAGTGTACTTCCCTCCGTTAAACATTGCGGACAAACATTTCCAAGTAGACTAAAATCCTCTTCAATAAATTTAACTTTCGTTTTACAACTACAAACTTTTCCTATTCGAATTGCATCAATCCTAGAACAATCTACAAAAATAACCTCATTATCCTCTTGTACGAAGGATACGATGCCATTCCTCTTATTAAATGAAAGAAAATAAGATACAACAATTTCGTTTCCGGCGATTACAATACTCTCAACTTTTGTAGAAGGCTCTAGATTTCGCAAAAATTCACAAATACTATTTTGGCAACATCGATAATTTCGTTTCGGCTCACAACCCACTTACACTCCATCCCTTCTCTATATATTTTATCTAATACATATAATATGAACGGCGTATAAAAAAGCTTGGACAATATAACTTTAAGCTCGGAATATAATTACTTACTCATCACATTAATAATGAAATTACGTCAATAATGAGTAATAACACATAAATTCTCCTATAAATACATATAACAATTTCATCTTTCATGAAAAAAACGTTATAATAAGGTGTAGCCTCTACGATTACGTTATAAAGGAGAATAAAACAATGGCTAAAATTAAAGTATACCAAGCAAAAGAAGAAAATATGGAAGCAGTAAAAAACATCATTGATGTTGAGGAACAAAATCCAACTGCTGAAAACTTACAAAATCTATATGCATGTGTATTAGAAACAGAAGATATGGCATTGCCTGAATCATACATTGAAGAAGATATCTTAATTGATTCTATGGAAGTTATGGTTAACGCTTCTCAAAGCAAGCTAAGAGACTTAGGTGCATACGATGTAATCGAAGTTCAAAACAAAGGTAAGAAAACACAAGTTTTATTATTAGCAGACGAAGAATACGAAATTATCGAAGGCTAATCTAAATCCGTACATACGAAAAAGCTACTTTCCAATTGGAAAGTAGCTTTTTCATTACGCTTTTGATGTTTCACTCTTTTTATTCGTTTGTTGTTTCTTAATTACCATGCGCTCATTTCCCATAAAGAAAATAAATACGAAGGCTAAACCTGCTGGTACTAATGCCCACATAAATGTTTGAACAATGGAGCTAGAAAGGGCGTCAATAATTTTATCTAATATTTGCGGCGGGATTTGAGATCTTGCCGATTCTGATAGGATAGCTCTTGAATCTCCTAAAGCGTTTGTATTCATTCCCCCGCTCATACCTTTAAATGCTTCTTCTAATTGATCTTGGAAACCTGTTCTTTGGATCATCCCGAAGATTGTAATACCTAGTGTCATTCCTAATGAACGAATGAAGTTACTCGTTGAAGTTGCAGATCCGCGCTGTTCCATACCGAAGTTGTGAATAGCTGCCATACTTAGTACAGAGAATGAGAAACCTACTCCAAAGCCAATAATAATCATATAAAGCGTTAGTAATATACGACTTGTTTCTGGCGTTAATGTGCTTAATAAAAATAGTCCAATTAGCATAATAACTGCAGAAATAATCATAATGTTTTTGTAGCTAAGCTTCGTCGTTAAAAATCCACCTAATTGCGCTGTTACGACTGATCCTAACATCATCGGTAAAAGTAATAATCCTGAGTTTGTTGCAGTGCCGCCGTATACACCTTGAATGAATAACGGTATGTATACAGTTGCTGACATAAATGCAGCACCGTAACATAATGCAATTATAGTACTCATTCCAAATAAACGTTGTTTAAACATTTCAAATGAAATAATCGGTTCTTCTACTTTACGTTCAATAAAAATAAATGCAATAATTAAAATAGCGAATCCGCCAAATAAACTTAAAATAAAGCTAGAATCCCAATCATACTTTTGTCCGCCAAGCTCTAAAGCAAACATTAAACAAACTACTGCACCAACTAAAGTAATTGCACCAAACCAATCAATTTTTTGCTCTCTATGAACTCGTGATTCTTTATAAAAGAATGTAATAAAAATAAGTGCTAAAACGCCAAGCGGTAAGTTAATGTAAAATACCCAGTGCCAGCTAATGTAATCTGTAATATATGCACCAAGTAACGGACCAAAAATACTTGATAAACCAAATACTGCTCCGAATAATCCACCCATTTTCCCGCGTTTTTCAGGAGGGAAAATATCAAAAACAATAGTAAACGCGATCGGCACTAATGCCCCGCCGCCAATACCTTGAATGGCACGATAAATACCTAACTGTGTAATATTTTCAGCAGTACCACACAGTGCCGAACCAATCATAAAGACGATTAAACCAAAAATAAAGAATCTTTTTCTACCATACATATCTGATAGTTTTCCGAATATCGGCATACCTGCCATTTCTGCGACCATATAGGCAGAAACGACCCATACAAAGTTTTCAAGGCCTCCTAAGTCACCAACGATTGTTCCCATTGCTGTTACGACAATGGTATTATCCATTGATGCCATTAAAATACCTAGCAATAAGCCCGCCACAACAAAGCCGAGCTTATTATTCTTCTCAACCATAACCTTGCTCTCCCTCGTACTACTTATATTTGTTTATGCTCTTTTACGACTGCATTACCTTTTTGGTTAAAACTAGTATGATATTCTACAACACTAATTTCACACCCTGGACCAATGGTAACGTTATTACCTCTTACTACTTCAGCGATAGTATGCTCTAAATAAATTTCATCTCCTTCAATGACAGACGTTTGGAGGCTTCCTGCGTGACTTGTAAATGGAATAAATCTCGCTTTTTTACGAACAGTAATCTTTTTACCGCCGATTTCTCTCACTTTACTTCCTTCATAACGAAGTGAAATTTCAATATTTTCAGCATTAAGTAATCCATCACTTTCAAGACCACCAGTTAGTGATAGTTCTTCAACTTCGATATCTCCTTTCACATTTAAAGCGCCTTTCACATCTACGAAATCACCAGTAAACTTCCCTTTAACTTCTATCATACCTCTTACTTTCGTTTTTTCAATATGAGCATCACTATTCATTTGTGTATTTCCGTATATTTTTACATATTCCGCAGTTACATTTCCTTGTACTTCACTATCTCCATACACGACATAATTTTTCACTTTCATATTACCTTGTACATCACTCGTTCCATACGTTTTAAATTCATTACAACTCATATCATTAGAAATCGTTCCTTCGCCGCGTATCTTCACTTTGTTATAATCCCCGCCTGCTGAACTACCAGAGCCATTGACAGTAAGACTATGTTGATGTTCCATATTACTTTTCCCCTCCCATTAAACCTGCTTAATTTCTTTTACATTTGCGCTTTTATCGACAGTCAGAACACCCGTATATTCAATGAGTTCAATCTCGCAGTTCGCTCCTACTATCACATTGTTTCCTCTTACCGTTCTTATGTGAGCATAATCAATATCAATATTGTCACCTTCTAATAGTTCAGCCTCTAACTGCATACCAAATACTGATTTAAACAGTCTACTAAAAGTACTTAGTCTATGTTTTACTTTAATCGTTTGACCACCAATTTCTTTCGCTCGACATGTACCGTGAATATTAATATTTATTTCATCGGCGCTTAATAATCCACCAATTGTAAATTGGCCTTCTGAAGAAAAAGTATCCACTTCACAATTACCATCAATCGTCGCTTGACCATTGACTTTAAACTCTTCACCAGTTACATTTCCACCTATCGTACCTTTTCCTGCAATTTTCAAACTGTTCGCCTTCACATCTTGCGTAATTGTTGCTTTTCCATCAATGCGCATCGTTTCTGCATGAACTGTGCCATCGACTTTACCCGATCCACTAATTCTTGCATTGCTACTTTTCAAATTTCCAGTAACAGCACCGTAACCGTTACATTCAAACTGGTCACATTCAATATTTCCATTAACAGTCCCTTTTCCATTTAATTGCACTTTATGAAACTCGCCGCCATTCGATGAACCGTAACCATTTATAATCAAATTATCTGTACGCATACTTTCTCCTCCACTACAACAGTTTAGTTTTTAATGCTTCGGTATATTTCATAATCGCTTCGCGTAAAACAATTTTGGTTCCTTTTTCAAAAATTAAATCATCCACGTTTGAAACTAAGAAACATGTAGAAATCCCTAACTTTCGAACGATGATTAAATCACAAGTTTTATGCTTAATCGCTTCATAATTTTCACGTAAAACTTGCAGGACCATTTTTCCTTCTTCTAAACTAATCTCTCCTGATTGTAGTAATTCTTCTAACATATACACATAAAGAATATCTACAAATTGAAACTCTGTTGTTTTATTCGTTTGTTCTATGAAGAATTGTAAAACTGGCTCTGATGCAATCCCTTTACGTAAGACGTCTTCCTTAGTTAAAAGAATTTCACTTACACTCGGTGAAAACATATTCGCTAGTTCATCAAGGGATAAATCTTCTTTCATCGTTTGAATTTTATCAATACGCTCTAATATCTTTTCTTTCGGAAAAAATGTCTCTTGACCCGTGAATGTTGACTTTCGTACAAACCAATCTTCCGGTATTAAATTTTTTCTTTTCCACCTATATAACTGTCCGTATGAAATACCAGTTAGTTCTAATAAATCTTTTTTTGAAATTAAATCTGTACTCAACTGTATAACACTCCTTCCTGATAACAATGTAACATAACACTGTTACGCTGTAAATAGACTTTTATCACAAGTAACGTAACAATGTGTAAAACAACCCTATTTCACAAAAAAAAAGAGTTCTCACGCATCCTATAAAATGCGTAAAAACCCTTATATATCACATGTAAACCATATTTCATAAAAATCAATCCACCCTTGTGAATTAATCATTATATTTTGTACTTTTTCGTGAGAAGTTACTTGTTGTTTGTTCCGGTATAAAGGAATAATATGAATTTGACGTAACAATGTACTCTCAATATCGCGTAACAATGTAACTCTTTTTTCTACTTGTTCTTGTTTAAAATACGGTGACAACGTTTTATGAAAGTCCATGTTGCTTTGCCCATGAATAAAGCTATTTTTTGTAAGAAACATATATAGCAGACTATCTTCAATTCGTTCGCTAATAGTTGCACTATCATGCATCATATCAGCCTTTTGTATCGTACTGATCTCCAATAGCTCTTCTATTTCAAGAAAATTAGTTTCTACACGAATCCCGTACTTCGCACACTCTTTTTGTATCCATATTGCATCTTCTACGTGATCTCGTCCTGTAAACGTGTAGAGTTGCAACACTTCATATTGATACATACTCCTTTTCATTAAACTAGCAATATCTTCCTCAATCTCTACTATGCTTTCATTTGCTAATATTAGTTTCTTCGCTATTTCTCCACGTTCACCGCCGATCTCTTGAACAATTTTATCGCCATGAATAATTTTATATAGCGCCTTTCGAAACAACTCATCTTGCATTGGCCCTTCTTTTACAAGATTACACGTTACATATGTCACGTTCGATTCAAGCCGAGACAACTCTTTATTAGGCTTTTCTTTATCTTTATACTGCGCCTTTACTAATACATCATACGTATTTACATTTTGCTCTACATTCATTAGTTCAATTCGGTCAAGAAAAGGTCTTTCACGATAATATAAATCATTCACTTCTAATACAAATAACTGTGCATTTTTCTCACGTAATATAAAAGGACCTGTACCAATGAAGATTCCCGTTTCATCTTCATGTACGATAGAACATTGTTCTGCACTTAGCATGTGTAAAAATATCCTATTTTCCGTATGTAATTGAATTTCAACAACATATTCATCCACTGCACGAACATTTTTAACATGTTGTAACATCCATGCGTGTGGGTTGTTTTCAGCTTCCATAAATCGATTCAACGAATGTATAACATGATGTGCAGTAAGTCGTTTTCCATTATGAAGATATACGCTTTTTCTTAAATAAAATGTCCAAACCTTGTCAGCATTATTATATTCCCAGTGAAAAGCAAGCCTTGGTTCTATACAATTTGTTTCCTCATTTACATATACGAGTGTATCAAAAATATGTTTAACCATATGACATTCTGAGCGCATTGTAGCGTAAACCGGATCTAAAGCGATGTCCAGGTTCATCTGTACTTGCAAACGAAGTACGTCTTTTCTTCCTTCAGGTGTCCGTTCTATTTGATGACCAAATATTGAATCTATCCAAACTTTATACTCTTCCTTTACTGATGGAAATTGTGAGCTGTAGCGTTCTACAAATGAGATTCCACTTTTCACATCTCCTTTTTTCGTTAGTTCTTTTCCTTTTTCTAAAATTAGTGGAATTGGTTGCTTTTGAAAGATTAATTTAGAACGATTTCCTCTCCCGCGTCCTGGAAACCAAGTAATCCAACGTAGTTCTTCTAATTTTTTTATTATTAATTTACTATTACGCTCCGTACAAAATAATGTTTCGGATATATTTTGCACTGTTATTTCTAATTGTTCTCCTTCTTTTTCCCTTTTGCCATAGGCAATCCATAGTTCAATGTATTGATCTAAAATAAACATCATATTCCCCCTAAAAGGTGAAAAATACTCCTTATTCTTTCTACCCTTTTTCCAATTCTCCTTTCATCTTATCATTTCAATATAGAAAGGAGGAAATAATATTGAATCATCTCTTATTACGTTACAATAAACCAATCATCATTAGACTATGCGGTGAATTATTAACTCGAACAACAGAATCCATGTTAGCCATCATTATGATTATTTACGTTAATAAAATGTTAAACGGTAATATAATAATAACCATGCTCATTTTCGGATTACAACCGCTTTCAGATATTGTATTTACAATTATTGCTGGGGGAGTTACTGATAAATATGGACGAAAAAAAATTATGTTACTCGGCTTATTACTACAAGGCATTGCAATCGGCTGCTTCGTCTTTGCTCAATCCGTTTTTATATTTGCATTGTTATACGTCATAAATGGGGTTGGCCGTTCCTTATATATTCCCGCTCAACGGGCACAAATTGCTGATTTAACAAAACAAAAACAACAAGCAGAAATTTTTGCTCTTTTGCATACGATGGCTGCAATCGGTTCCGTGATTGGCCCTTTAATTGGTACTATTTTTTATCGGACTCACCCTGAATATGTATTTACGGTGCAAAGCATTGCACTTATAGTATATGCAGTCGTTATTTGGACGCAACTTCCAGAAACCGCTCCAGCAATGACAAAACCAACACAAAAACTTGAAGTATCATCTCCAAAACAATTTGTACACAAACATTACACCGTTTTAGCACTGATGATTACTACACTTCCTATTAGCTTTTTTTATGCACAAACTGAGACAAATTATCTTATTTTCGTGAAACATACACTTCCGGATTTCGAACGCATAATCGTGTTTATTACAACATGCAAAGCTATTATGGAAATCACTCTACAAGTTTTTCTCGTGAAATGGTCTGAACGATTTTCAATGGCGAAAATTATTCTTATTTCTTACACCTGCTATACAATAGCTGCCATTGGCTACGGGCTTTCAGAAATAATCGCTTCATTATTTTTCACATTACTCTTTTTAGTTATTGGGGAAAGTATTGCTTTAAACCATTTATTTCGATTCGTTTCAGAAATCGCTCCTACAGATAAACGTGGATTGTATTTTTCAATTTATGGATTACATTGGGATATATCTCGAACGTGCGGTCCTGTTATTGGTGCGGTTTTACTAAGTAAACTAAACGGTAGTATGCTATTTTATATTTGTGCTTGTTTCTTAGTAGTCGGAGGCATTATTCAAGCAATGTTTATTCAAAATATAGAACGTAATAAAATGAAAAAAGACCTTTCGGAGCATACTACTCATATTTTATAGGATGCTTTCTTTATAAAAAGAAGGATGTCACAAAAGTCTTGAGACTATTGTGACATCCTTTTTTATTATCCTGCCATTTTATTAATACTATCTTCTGGCGAAAATACCGAAATATGATTTACTTTACCAGTCGATTTTGGAATAATAAATTTTAACTCAAACTGATTGTTTACTTTATATACATATATTTTATCTTCCCCATTTACTTTAACTGAAGCTGGTTTTCCTAATGCTTTCTCTATTTCTTGTAATGTAATTGATTTTAGCTCAGCATGATAGGAGCGTACATCAAAAACTTGTGATCCTTTATTAAAACCGAAGGAAACATTTTTATTTGTAAAAGTTGCGTACATTCCGTTACCTGCTTGTTCCGTTTTATCTGCTTTCCCCCAAGCTTTTTCTATTTCTTCAATATCTCCTGTATGAGCTGCGAACGGAACGTTAGCTACTTTTCCTTCTTTCGCTAGTTCAAACAAATCTTTAACATAGTTAATTGATTTTTGATTTATTACTGTATCTTTCGTGCTTGAATCAGTCTTTGGTTTTGTTGATCCTTCATTATTTGATTTTGTATCAGGTTCTTTCTTTTCTTCAGCAGAGTTATTCTGATTGTCTTTACTATTTTCCGATGTCTGATTTGTTTCCTTTTTTTCGTCTGTCCCTTTACATGCTGCTAATGCAAATATGCATGTAAAAGCGAGAAATAACATAACTATCTTTACATACAATTTCATACATTTCAGCCCCTTATTATAATCTTATTCATTTCGATAACCAATCCATTACACTACTTTTCAAATTGTGTTTGTTCCAAAAAGTAAATGCTTCACTCTCACCCAATGCTTGCACAACATATTCTACAAAAGCTGTTCCTAAAAAATAACCGAGTCGGTTATATCCGAAATAATTCCCTCCTGATAAACGGAACCATTCTTTCTCTTTTTCAAACGTCCATCCTTCAATATAATCTGCCAAAAAACGTTTCTTTATATGTTCTTCATTTTCTATACAATATTGTAACCAACGTTCACCCTCATTGTCATATGAGTAATACACTGATTCATTGACGTCCTTTATAATTTGCTTTGATAAATATGTTGCGACACCTTCACGATACAAAGTAACTGCTGCGTCAGTCCACTCAGCTTTTGCCCAATCTATGCCATCATTTTGTAACATAACATTATGATATATATGGCCTATTTCGTGAGCGACAATAACACGAAGATGGTTCGAATCTGGAGATAATTTTTCTGCCGCAAAAAATATGTCACCAATAATTTCCCTTTCTACAAATGCATTAGAGCCAAATCCTCCAACAAACAGATGAAACTTCATATTTACATCAAAGTTATATTTATAATGATATGCATTCGTTATCTCTTGAATAATAGTCAGTAATGCTTCTGCAATGATACGAATATCTTCTATTTTTTCAGGATATTGTTTAATGGCATTCGAAAGACGTTCTCTCGTTTTAGGACAATGATATTTAAAGTATTCATCAAATATCTCTGGATGCGAAGTAAAGTATTGATTAAGAACTTCTAATTCTACATCGTCACTTTCCCATAATTTTAAAAAATTCGGGATTGTATTATTTATCATTTTTCCCATCTCCTTAATATATCCCTTCTCGCCATTTACACTAAAATCCTCCCTTTAAACATAGAAAAAGCAACAAAGAAGGATGAGCCTTCCTTGTTGCTTTTTTGTTTAATCGAACCATCTATCACCATCAGAAATCCATTTACCATTATGTAAATCATAACATTCATCATAATCATGAAAACTAAAGTAAGAAGGTAATTCAACATTCATACCACCAGCTTTATTCCAGCATGTAGCAAACCATTCTACTATAACTTTCATTTCAATTTCAGATAACTTCTCATCATTTTTTTCGTAAAAATCCCAGAACTCATCAGATTCTTCATCACTGAACGTATAATATGTAACGTCATCCATTACATTATAGCTACCAGAAAAAATCCCCTCATCAGTTCCTTCATAAAAAACTTCATTAGCATCTCCATCCATTGAAAACATAACGATTGACAGTTCAAATGACTGAACAAAAGCAGTAAAATCTAATAAATCTATTTCTTTATAATAAGTAAACTGTGTTGTCGCTTTTAACCTTGCAATCAAATCAGAGGATTTTGTCTCGAGTCCTTTTATTAAAGAGTTTTTATAGTTCTCAATTGTAAACAAATACTTCACTTCCTATTCATAACATATAAATATACAAAATTATAGCAAGGTTTTTGTATATTTTGCTTAAAAAATAAAAAAAGCTGCCCAAAAAGGGACAGCTTTACATATGTATTTTTACACTTCGATTGACTTACCATCTTCAACAATATGATATAGTAAGTGAGCTAAATGATGAATTGGGCCATACTCTTCCTCTTCCTCATCTGTTTCACCGTGGAATTCAAGATCATTTAAGTATAGTGCTAAAAATTGATAGTATAGTTTTAAATCAAATCCGTAGCACGCAGTTGGCTCTTCATGATCCCCTTCGTATTGTAACATTAAGTATTGATCATTACCTTCTGCATCTTCTGCGTCAAAGAATACGAAGAATCCAACGTTTGTATCTAAATCAAATAGATGACGAGTACCTTTTTCTGTTGCTTTATTGAAGTCCTCTTCACTTAATTTATGTACTGTTGTCGCTTTAGCATTATCTTCTTGATGGAAATTTACTGTAAATGTTTTCAATGCTGACACCTCCTGATTGTATAATACTAGCATAACATATAAAAAGGACTGCTTACAAATGTAAACAGTCCTTACATTCATTTTCGCATTGCTCGTAATAAGAAGCTTACGATGAAAATTAAAACGATCGCACCGATTAAAGCTGGAATAATTGCATATCCGCCAATGACTGGACCAAAACTACCAAGTAATTTCGAACCAATCCAAGAACCGATAATACCAGCAATAATATTACCAATTACACCACCAGGTACATCCTTTCCAGTAATTAAGCTCGCAAGCCATCCTAATATACCACCGACGATTAAAGACCAAATCATATGATAACCTCCTTTATATTTCACAGATCAAAATATAATTAGAAACAATTGCTTACCCTTAGTTATGTTACATTTTTCAGTAGTTATTCATACAGATCAACTATTAATTTATTTTAAAATAATGAACGACCATTTTTTGACTTAGGATTGATGTTATTCGCATTACACATATTAAGGACAGTCAGGCTTTAATATTGTCCGCATAAACTCTTCTTTAAATGCAGGATAGTTAAAACCAACTGCAATTTTTTGAACAGGCCTATTATCAAATGTTGTCGGCTCAGCTATTTTTCTAAAGTCCGCCACACTTTGTCCTCTTGTTACGTCATTTGTCGTACTAATCCAAACTGCAGATTTTTTATATTCAAAAATTTCGTCATTTATAAAAGAAATGAACGGAAGTAAATCGTGAATTGGACTTCCAGCAATACCTGGGTATTCTTTTTTATAAAAGTTCTCATAATAAAAATCAATCATTGGTTTAATAAGCTTAGCCTGCCCTGTTCCTTCTTTATTAATAATATCCACCATTTCAGGAGTAATGAGGGCTCCTTGCGTTACATTTAACGGATAAATAGTCGCATTCTTTGCGTACTTCATCACAATATTTGCGGCGATTGGATCTCCATAAAAATTAGCTTCTGATACAGGAGTAACGTTACCTGGAAATAAAAAAGCACCGCCCATAATATAATACGAACATACCTTATCCATTACATTTGGATATAATAAAAATAACGTCGCCAATGTTGTTAATCGTCCTGTCGCTACGATAATAATATCTTCTGGACAAGGTTCAATTAATTTAATTAATTCACAAAAATTTTCCCGTTTACAAATCCTCATTTCAGGTGGAATAATAGGTCCTAAACCGTGATCCCCATGGATTTCAGGAAAGAACAAAGGCTCTTCAGCCGTCATCGGTCTTGCTGCACCTTCTATGATTTTTACTTCTGTAGCATAGTATCTTTCTAAAAAATACACATTTTCCGTTACAATTTCTCGCGATACATTCCCGTATTCAGCAACAATACCTATAATATCTAATTTACATGTTTTATTTGCATAAATTAATGCCACCGCATCGTCAATACCAAAGTCTCCAAAAAAGATGATTTTCTTATTAACTATCCTCACCCCTCTTTAGCATAATCTACTATTATTATTATGTGAAAAAGACAAGGCTGTGAAACGGTGCAAACTAAAAAAGCCGCCTATTTATTGGCGACTTCAATCTTTTTATAAGATAAATATGCTAGTACATTTTTACTTGAATCATATTTTGGATTATTTCCTTTTCTCGGTTCTCTCATATGTGTTTTTTCAAATCCAGGAATATCCGGCATTTTTTCCATAAATTCAAGCATTTCTTCTTCAGTTCCTTCAATACGTAAGCGAATCATTATTACATTTCCTCAATTCTCATATTCTCTGTACTAAGTATAACTTACTTTGAAAAGACTGCAAGAAATTTATCTTTTTAATGTCGCGCTTTTTTTACATACAAACAGTGCCATTTCAGTATAAAACGATATAATTTTATTTTTTTCATATTCAATGTTAAAGAATTCTTGCATTTCAACTGATGTTTTCATCATACATTCTGTTAGCTTCACGCGTTTCTGCAAAGGTACATTCATCATATCGCACCACCAGTCAAATTCAAATTTCTTGTCAAAAGTAAGACATGACTGCAATTGCAAACCGTTTTTTTCTAACAAGGTAATCCATTCTGTTTTTTTCAGCGCCCGTTCATGACTCGGATCCCTCTTTTTTTCTATAAAATTATAAAATGTATCAAATTCATTATTTTCCGGTGAAACATTATCTATTAAAATAAACAATCCGTTATCTTCTAACGTACGATTTACTTCATTTATAAACTGAGATGGATTCATAAAATGATGTGCTGCAATTCGGCACGTAATCGTATCAAAAGAACTATCTGTAAATGGTAAACTTTCAGCGTTTCCAGCGACAAAAGATACATTTTCATGTCCATTACTTATAATAAAATTTTTCGCACTCTCTAACATTTTTTCAGTTAAGTCTAAGGCAACTACTTCTTTAAAAAATGGAGCTAATACATTTGCAACATGTCCACCGCCAGTAGCGATATCAAGAAGACGATAATTATGACGAGACTCAACTTGTTGAACTACATATTGTAAATCCGGCCCTTTAGCATGAATTTTACTTTTCACATACTTTTCCGCATTATTACCAAACTGTTGTTTTACAAGCTCTTCTTTACTCATTTTATCATCTTCTTTCTATTATTATTTGTGCACGATTCAGATAACTAATAAGTTCTATTTCATATTTTCAATTCCTCTTTTAAACATATGTCATTTATTATTTTGAAAAAAATAATAAAAAACTGTAAGAATGTATCTCACAGTTTTTTAAGTATGCTAAAATCTGTTTTTTAAATCTTTCTATATAGTTTCTTTTTCCCTTTTTTCATTTCCTGAAGTTAGACTACCAATAGCATCCGCCGTTACTTCCACCACAAATTCACAAATACCTGCTACTACTTCTCCAATTACTTCATCCATCTTTTTACCCCCTTATTTTATGTAACTTATTTGTAGTATAGATGGGAGTAATTGTATTTAACTATCGGAAAACGTGACAACAACATTACAGTTTTGTAAGCTTTTTCAATTTGTTTAGCTTCTATCCTTTGAAACTTCAAGTATGATTCACAAGCATATAGGCCATCATAAGATTAGGTAAGTTCCAATCCTGCTAGAGGAGGCGTGTAAAATATACTACGTAAAATTAATTAAAGGTCAATCATTCTATGCTTTTGATCATCGTTTCTTAATGTCTGAAGAAGAAAAGGTTTCAGAGAAAGTTTATAATTACTTACGTCGTAATGAATTTTTTGAAGTACGTAAAGAAGAATATTCTGCTTAAAGCATAAAAAACATCAAGAAATTATCCACTTGTGATAATTTCTTGATGTTTTTATTTGACGTATCCTTACTTTCAATAAATATTTAATCATAAGTTTTTTACATTTTGACTTATTTGTTTTATCAATTAACACATCAAATTTTTGACAAATCAAAAAGATTGAAATCCACTCATGAAACACGTATTATAGACTCTGACTCTAAAAAAGTTCGTTAATAATAATACATAAAATAAGGAGGTTTTATATACGAGTTTTTCATTTTAAAAGACGGAGAGGTTTTATATTATGTGGCGCAATAAAAATGTTTGGATTGTTTTAATTGGGGAGTTTATTGCTGGTCTAGGGCTATGGCTTGGTATTCTTGGCAACCTTGAATTTATGCAAAAATATGTCCCTTCTGACTTTATGAAATCCGTTATATTATTTATCGGATTATTAGCAGGTGTTCTAGTCGGTCCTATGGCTGGTCGCGTCATTGATCAGTATGAAAAGAAAAAAGTTCTTCTTTATGCTGGATTCGGTCGTGTTATTAGTGTTATTTTTATGTTTTTCGCTATCCAATTTGAAAGTATTGCCTTTATGATTGCATTTATGGTTGCTCTTCAAATTTCAGCAGCATTTTACTTCCCTGCATTACAATCTGTAATTCCTCTCATCGTACGTGAACATGAATTATTACAGATGAACGGTGTACATATGAATGTAGGTACAATCGCTCGTATTGCAGGTACTTCACTAGGTGGAATTCTTTTAGTTGTAATGAGTTTACAGTATATGTATGCCTTCTCGATGGCTGCATACGCTTTATTATTCCTCTCAACATTCTTCCTACAATTCGAAGATAAGAAATCAACAACACCAAGTAAACAAGCTGCAAAAGATAATAGCTTTATGGAAGTATTTCGTATATTAAAAGGCATTCCTATTGCTTTTACAGCACTTATATTAAGTATTATCCCTCTATTATTTATAACTGGATTTAATTTAATGGTAATTAACATAAGTGAAATGCAACATGATCCAACGATTAAAGGCTTTATATATACAATTGAAGGTGTCGCATTTATGTTAGGGGCCTTCGTTATTAAACGTTTATCTGACCATTTCAAACCTGAAAAATTACTATATTTCTTCGCAGTTTGTACCGCTTTTGCACATCTATCGTTGTTCTTTAGCGATATAAAATGGATGTCACTTACATCATTTGGTTTGTTTGGTTTTAGTGTCGGTTGCTTCTTCCCTATTATGTCGACAATTTTCCAAACGAAAGTGGAAAAAAGCTATCACGGCCGTCTTTTCTCATTCCGTAATATGTTTGAGAGAGTTATGTTCCAAATTGTCTTACTTGGCACAGGTTTCTTCTTAGATACGATTGATTTACAGTACATGGTATTAATTTTCGGTGTCATTTCACTATTAATTATTTTCATTTCATTATCTAAACAGAAACAATATGAAAAACAACCTTCACAATCTGCGAATTTATAACTTAAGAAAAGAAGCATGGATCATTAGATTAATCCATGCTTCTTTTTTATATATAATCTTATTTATTACGTTTACTGAAATGATTTAAAGGAGTACCCCATTTTGCTTTCGAATATAATATATAAATAAGGTATATAGGAGGCGCAAAATGTCTGATGGCATCCAGTTATTGATTATCCTTTTGGTTGTATTCGTTATGTTTAGCATCATAAACTTTTTAGCAATTTCCCTATCTCAACATAGCTTTAAAAGGAGAATTGTGGCAGGCTTCTTATTTTTACTGCTAACACCTATTATTTTTTTGACAACTACGGCACTCACTTCTATATTCGATAACGCTGGTTTTGGATCAATTAACCTATCCTCTTCTATTATAAACGTGTATATTTTAAACGGTATTGTCATCCTTTTTTCCGCATCATTTATCCTCAAAAAACAAAATATAAGATAGCACACTATGCATGAATCTGGATTACGTTAGATTCATGCCTTTTTATTTTAAAAACCTCCCATTTCCCCAATTTTTATGTGAAATTAAATAATTCTTTATAAAAATTTAAACTTTATTTATTACAATATCCCTATCGTATTCGCACGTTTATTGAAAACAAAATGAAAGGAGCACAAAATGAAAAAGATTCTATTGATTATTCCTATATTCATCGTTCTACTTAGCGGTTGTAGCAATAATGACATATACGGTTCTTGGGAAGTCATTGATAACAAAAACGGTCTCTGTCCTACATCTTATAAATTTGAAACAGTTGTAAAAGAAGAAAAGAAAGAAAAAATTGTGCAAAACTTAGTGGAAATGCAAACAACGAAGAAAAAAGAAGATTTATACAAAGGTTCCTTTGTAAAGGATTCTAACGCGTACCACATTGATTATGGTAACTCATTTACATCTGATCAAACTTTAAAAGTTGTCGATGGAAAATTAAACGTATACTTTTATGCAGTTGAAAAATTATGTACATATAAGAAGAAATGATTACACTTCACTTAAAACGCAGAAAATATTTTCTGCGTTATTTTTATCCTCCCTCTAAATTTGTCAATCGTTTTAATTTTCATAAAAAAATGATAAAATGTAACCATGTGTTTTCAGAATAATTAAAAACGCAGAAAGAAAACACAGTTTTTAGGAGGGGTTTTGATGACTTACACGTTAGCAACTAGAATGAAAGCATTCCAATCTTCTATATTTAGTGAATTAGGGGCTTATAAAAAAGAAAAAATTGCAGCAGGTCACAAAATGATTGATTTAAGTATCGGGAATCCTGATATGCCACCTGCTGACTTCGTAAGGGAAGAAATGGTACATACAGCAAGTGAAAAAGAAAGCTATGGATACACATTAAGTGGTATTCAAGAATTTCACGAAGCTGTAACTGAATATTATAACAACACTCATAACGTTATTTTAAATGCCGATAAAGAAGTTTTATTATTAATGGGTTCACAAGACGGACTCGTTCATTTACCTATGGTTTATGCGAATCCGGGAGATATTATATTAGTTCCTGATCCAGGATATACAGCTTATGAAACAGGTATTCAAATGGCTGGTGCAACATCTTATTACATGCCATTAAAGAAAGAGAATGAATTCTTACCTAACTTAGAGCTAATTCCTGAAGAAATTGCCGATAAAGCGAAGATGATGATTTTAAACTTCCCAGGGAATCCAGTTCCGGCTATGGCTCATGAAGATTTCTTTAAAGAAGTAATTGCATTCGCGAAAAAGCATAACATTATTGTTGTCCATGATTTTGCTTATGCTGAATTTTATTTTGATGGTAATAAGCCAATTAGCTTCCTCTCAGTACCTGGGGCTAAAGAAGTTGGCGTAGAAATCAACTCTTTGTCAAAAAGTTATAGTTTAGCAGGTAGCCGTATTGGTTATATGATTGGTAATGAAGAAATTGTTCGTGCACTTACGCAATTTAAATCAAATACAGATTACGGTGTGTTTTTACCAATTCAAAAAGCAGCATCAGCTGCACTAAGAAATGGCGCTTCGTTTTGCGAGAAAAATCGCAGTATTTATCAAAAACGTAGAGATACTTTAGTTGATGGATTCCGAACATTTGGTTGGAATGTTGATAAACCAGCTGGTAGTATGTTCGTCTGGGCCAAAATTCCGAAGGGCTGGACTTCTATAGATTTTGCTTATGCGTTAATGGATCGTGCGAATGTCGTTGTTACACCAGGTCATGCATTTGGACCTCACGGAGAAGGCTTTGTACGTATTGCACTCGTTCAAGATAAAGATGTGTTACAACAAGTTGTTGAAAACATTAGAAATAGTGGTATTTTTTCTCTTGAAAAAGTAAATGAATTAGTTAAAAATTAATGATAACTCCCCTGCTTAACCGTAGCAGGGGTATTATTCATTGGAGGTACTTTCATATGCACATTAAAGACACTCTTCCTCATCGTTATCCATTTTTAATGATTGATAAAGTAACAAATGTAAAACATGGTGAATCCGTTACGGGATATAAACTCATTACGAATAATGAATGGTTTATAAATGATAGTCAAAAACATATGCCTCATATGCTAATTGTAGAAGCACTTGCTCAGCTTAGTGCATTTGTACATCCAAATGACTCTGAAGGTCTTGGCTTCCTCTCCTCATTAGATGGAGTTGAATTTCACGCAAAAGCATATCCCGGTGATAAACTTGATTTACATTATAAGCTAACTCGCAATCGTCGAGGTTTTATTCTCGGTAAAGGTACTGCAACTGTTAATAATCAGCCGATTGTAACTGTGGAAAAGCTATTCATATATCAAGCAGATTAGAGACGATTTAATCCGCGGGGTATCTACCTCCTACAAATTTGTCTCACCAACTTGAGCAGAGTAAACAAATTACTTGGTTAGGAGCAGGAAAATGGAAAGTACTATCGGTATTGATGCTGGAGGAACATTAACGAAAATTGCTTATTTGAACGAACAAAAACAATTAGCTTTTGAAAAATTTTATTCAAATGAACAAGATAAAATAATAGATTGGCTTAAGAAAAACACTCGTATAAAACAAATATGTATTACAGGTGGTAAAGCGAAGCAATTACAGCTACTACTTTCAGACTCATATAAAATAGTAGAACGAAATGAATTTGAAGCTACTCTATTAGGTGTCCAATACATATTAAAAGAAGAAAAATATGATATAAATAACTTTATATTAACAAATATCGGTACAGGTACTTCCATTCATTACGTTTATAATGACCAATATATTCGCGCTGGCGGAACTGGTGTTGGCGGTGGTACTATTATGGGGCTTTCAAAATTATTAACAAATATAGATCATTTTGAAGATGTGATTCCGTTAACAAAAGTAGGTTCTAGAAAAGCACTAGATATTACGGTTGGAGATATTTATGATGGCATTCTCTCTCCTATTGATAATAGCTTAACTGCAAGTAATTTCGGCAAAGCTACTAAAACAGACTCGAATTTTAGTAGCTCTGATATACTAGCAACTGTGCAAGGACTTGTCGGTGAAGTCGTTACTGCATTAAGCCTTCAATTCGCCGAAACAAAAAACATTGACCATATTATTTATATTGGTTCGACTCTTTGTAATAACGTACAACTCCAAAATATTATTAGTAACTACACAAAATATCAAAATAAAACACCAATCTTTTTACGCGATGGTGGTAATAGCGGTGCGATTGGTGCTCTACTTCATGTTACAGATAAAAAAAGCTGACACTTGTCAGCTTTTTTGCAACGGTACTTCAAATTCAATAATTGATTCTCCGTTCTCTCCAATTCGCTCTACACTAATTCTATCAACTACACATTGTAACTTTTCAGGGAAACTTGGAATATCTTTAGCTACTTCAGCAGCTAACTCAGCACTTTCTTTTCTCCCGACTGTTACATGCGGTATGTACGGTATATCTTCTTTCAAAAATTGTAATAAAGCTTCTGTATACAGCAAATCATGCAATTCGTCTATTTGTTCTTTCCCTCCCTCAACTTCTAAAAACAAATAGTTTCCTACACTAGTAATACGATTTGCAAACTCAATTTCAATTTTACCTACCCCTTTTGATAAATTCAAAATATGAGATTTTAATTCATCATCTGAAATATCACTCTTAAATGGAAATACAATTGTTATATGAGGTGGAATTAACCCAAATAAAGGATCATATTTTTGTCTAATGTTCTCTATTTTATTGATGGACATGTTATTTAAAAAAACTAAAATTGTGCGCATTTTTATCCCCTCATCTTTCCCTCGTTATAATTTGTATCATATTCTATGACAGCCTGCCCTTCAACAGCTCGTTTTACCTACATATAAAAATAAAGAAACTTCTCAAATGAGAAGTTTTTATATAGTGTGATTATTATTTTCCTGCCAAACTTTCCTAAACTTTATATAACAAGCAATCCTCCAAGGAATAATATACGATACTGCAACAACATAAAATAATAAACCAATCGTTTGTTGATCTAAATCAACAATAAATTGTCTTGAACCATATCTCAAAATGACAAGTCCAATAAAAGTAATTAAAAAAGCAGCACTTTTTTTCGTATAAATATTCCCATCATCTCTCCGTTCATAATTTGTTAAAACTATAAGTGGTACGGCGAAAAGAACTCCAATGAATGCTGCTATAATAACTTGTAAAATAGCTGGATGCATAGGACCAAAAAACCATAAAGCACCTGGTGTTAATAATAATAATGGCCACAAAATACGTTTTCCCGTCCCCTTAATTGGCTTATGCATAGAACGATAACGACGCCAAAATATTAGTAGTGCAATACATAAAAATACGGTAATGAGTGAAGATGTATCTCTCATTCGCTATCCTTCTCTCTTTAGTAATCTAATACTATTTCAAATCGTTTTTTCGAATGATACTTTTCGAATAAATATACCACTAGTTACGATATAAAGAACAGTTAATCCAATTGAAATAACAGTAAAATATGGAATATCTACTAAAGATCCATCACTGGTAAATAATAAACCAGTTATCCCTGCTTCCCCATAAAGCACACTATTTGTTGATAAGAAAAGGGATCCACCAATCATCAGACCAATCCACTGAAATCTTTGTTTAAAAACTACTACCACTTGGAAGAAACATGCTGTTGTAACATAAAATAAAAATTGCAAAATAAATTGTTGTACCGATTGCTCCCCAAAACTAACATTTACTAAATTATATTTTATGTCTTGTAAAAGCATAACTTGAAGAAATGAAAATAATGCAGATTGCAATACGATATAACAAATTGCCCCGATAAAATATTGTATTCTCGTTACACCAAATGAAACAGCTAAACGAAAAAGCTCATCTTGAATGTTGAAAACACTCCCTACTATAAATAACATAATTGCTATTGAAGGATTATTTATAATTTCAGGTAAATAACCAATGTTTACTCCATTTAAATGAGCAGCATTTAAAGCCCCTTTTATTAATAAAGCTACAATCCAAAATATTATAATTGCTTTATAATGAAAATTTATATGTAACTTCAACTGCTTCATTAACATCGTCATTTCACTTCACCACCAGTTATATGTATAAATAGTTTTTGTAATGTAATTCTATCGATTACTAAACCTTCTTTTTCAAGAGAGTAATAATCTTCATTAGAAAGTTCTTCCCATATAACATTAATGCCTTTATTCCCATAGACTTCTCGATTTATTACTTTCTTATTTACCGAAAATTTATCTACTTTATCTTTTTTTCCTGAAATAATATGACCTTGCTGCAATAAATCTTCCACTGATGATTGAACAACTAGTTTTCCTTCTTTTATGATGATTACATCTTCAATCACATGGGTTACTTCTTCTACTAAATGTGTTGATAATATAATTGTTCGTGGATACTCACCATAATCTTCTAGTAGTAAACTATAAAACAACTCTCGATGTGCTGCGTCCAAACCTGTAGTCGGTTCATCAAAAATTGTTATTGGTGCCCTACTTGCTAATCCTTGAATAATTCCGACAACTGTTTGCATGCCGTGTGATAGTGTATGATATTTCACTGTCATATTAAGCTGAAATTTATCAACGAGTTCTTCAGCATACTTTCCATCCCAGTTTTTATAAAACATGCTGCACATCTTAAATATTTCTTTTACTTTATAACTGAAATGCGCTTCTTCTTTCACTCTAACAAAACAAATGTTTTGCATCGCTTTACTATTTTCAAAAACATGTTCACCAAATATTGATACACTTCCACTACTTGAAGTAATCTGGCCTGCAAGTAAATTTAATAGTGTCGTTTTTCCTGCTCCGTTTCTACCGAGTAAACCATATATTTTATGTTCTTCCAATGAAATCGTTACTTCATTTACTGCTACTTTCTTTTTGTACTTTTTCGTTACATCTTTCGTTTCAAGTGCAATCATCCCTCTTTCCCCTCCTTCATAATTTTTTGAATCATATCCATCAATTCGTCTTTGGATATTTCTAATACTTTTGCTTCTTCCCATACTTTAGGTAAATATTCGGTCATAAAAGTATTTTGTCTTTTTTTAAGTACGACTTCTTTCGCTCCCTTTGCAACAAACATCCCGATCCCTCTCTTTTTATATAGAATCCCTTCGTCCACTAATACATTTACCCCTTTAGCTGCAGTAGCTGGATTTATTTGTAACATCTTCGCAAATTGATTTGTTGATGGAACTTGTTCTTCTTCCAGTAATATGTCTTTTAAAATATCAGATTCAATCGTTTCTGCAATTTGTAAGTATATTAATTTATTTTGCTCCAGAGTAGGTTTCACAACTTCACCACCTTAGGTTCATAGGTTCATTACTTATGTAATTAACCATATCACATAAAAATATTTATTTCCATAAATTTCTTTTATAAAAAAGAGAGTCATTCGTTTAAGAATGACTCTCTTTCTAAAATTTTGAAGTTTCAACTCTTGTTCTCAAATTCTTTTCATTTTATTCCAACTGCTGCACTGGATATTTAGCAAATAAAGATTTCCGAAAATCTTTATCATTTATAAGCATTGTAATTTTTTCGTTATTATCGTTAAGGAACTTTACTACTTTCTTTTTATCCCATATATCATTTTCTTTTGGAAAATCATCAAATTTTTCATACAAGAATGATAGTATTTCTTCTCTCTTTATCGCGAAATTTTTATTTTCTACATGAAACTCGTAACTTTTCGCATTTGGTACTAAAATCGCTAAATAAATAACGTTAAAGAGAAAATTCTTCTTCATCGTATCCTTACTATCAAACCAATACGTCTCAACCATTTCTTCTGTAAGGGTTCCATTCCCTTTTGCACCATAGTTTACCTTTATACTTTCATTCTCCAAACTAATACTTTGAAATGTTTCGCCACCGGGTAAATGATTAACAATTGTAACCACATCTGAGTTATTACCAACGTATGTCCCAGCATATTTTTTAAAATCACTAGGTTCAACATCAGATATTTCTTTTATACTTTCTCCGTTAGAACAAGCAGCAATAAATAAAAAAATTGTTAGCATAACAATCACATCACGATGCATATATTTCATTTAGCTTCCCCCATTTTTATCAATATTTAGTTAATTATAATACATCTTCTCAAAACCCTTTGAAATATACGCATTTTAATCAAAATTAAAAATTTTCAATTTTCCTGTTTACAATTATCCATTAATTGTATATACTTACTAACGTAAGAAAAATATTCTAAAAGGAGGTCGAATAAAATGATGAAATTACAATTACATGCTTTAACTTTAGCGTTAACTGCACCTTTGTTTTTCGGACAATTAAATATGAATTCGACCACCCTAATGGAGAATTGAAAATCGTACATTGTTTCGATTAATTCATAAATTCGCCACAGGAGGTCGTATACTTTCCTGTGGCTTTTTCGCGCCCTGCCATAGGAGAACTATATCTTCCTGTGGCTTTTTTGTGCGATTTTTTAGCCTCTTATATCATTTTGTTAAGAAAGGAGCAACATTCGATGACTATTAGCGTATTGTTTTTAAGTATTACGATTCAAAGAAATACAATTTCCAAAAATGAAATTCTTCATAATGAGCAAATAGAAAAAGCTATGAATGATGTTAAGGAGCGCCAAGCACTTTATTGTGATCACATGTAATTCCTTTTCGAAAGGAGGAATTCATTTATGACTTTTCATATTTTCTTTTTTACGGCTGTACTTCAGAAAAATACTTTAACTGAAGCTGAAATCAATCGTAAACAACAAATAAAACAACTGACTGATAAAATGACTGACATTAAAAGTTCATACTATACGCAAATGTATTAAAAATATATTTTTAAGGAGCAATTTCCTAATGAAATTTAAAGCGTTCTTTTTAACGCTCACCATTCAAAAACGTAAGCTTTCACAGAAAGAAATTTCACGTGAGCAACACATTCAATCTATTATGGACGAAGTAAAAGAGCATCAAGCTTCTTATTACAGCCGACTATTTTAAATAACTTTTAAAGGAGCAATACCTTCATGAAATTTAAAGCGTTCTTTTTAACGATTACCATTCAAAAGCGTAAGCTTTCTCAAAACGAAATTTTACGTGAACAACACATTCAATCTATTATGGACGAAGTGAAGGAGCGCCAAGCTTCTTATTACAGCCGTCTTTTCTAAATAACTTTTAAAGGGGTAAAAACAAATGAAATTTAAAGTATTCTTTTTAACCATTACGATTCAAAAAACTAAGTTCTCCGACAGTGAAATATTGCATGATCATCAAATCAATAAAGCTATGGAAAATGTAAAAGAACGTCAAAGTCACTACTGTAGCCATCTATAATTCCTTTCGAAAGGAGGAATGTATTATGAAGTTTCACCTTTTCTTTTTAACAATTACAATTCAGAAAAAAAACTATTCTGAAGCTGAATTAAAACAAGAACGACAATACAAACAAGTTATAGACGAAATTCGAGATCGTAGAAGCAAATACTACTCTCACCTATAATCCTTTAAAAATATAAAACTTGAAAGGAGTCGATTAAGATGTTGATAGCACGTTCTAAAGAAATGATTTGGATAGTTCAGAGGGATTCCACATAGTTTTATAGACAGAATAACACACAAGTATATCGTTATATTTGATGTGTAATAAATATATAATAAAATTACACCAATGCACTTTTAATATTGAGTAATTAAATAAAAGATACACCACTTAAAAAGCGGTGTATCTTTCTCAACATATACTATTTTCGATTACTTCGTTTCGTCTTAAACAGTCTCACTAAGTTCGATACAACTGTTTTCGTAACTGCATAAACTGGTACTGCTAAAATCATTCCGATAATTCCCGCAAAGTTACCTACCCCTAAAATTAAAATAATAATTGTTAACGGATGGATATTTAATTTTGAACTCATAATACGCGGTGAAATGATGTTACTTTCAAACTGTTGTACAATTGTTACGATAATAATTACGTACAACGCTTGCATCGGAGATACGAACAGACCTACGATAACAGCTGGTGCTGCACCGATAAATGGACCTAAGTTAGGAATAATATTTGTAAATGCTGCTATAATTCCCAAAACGAAAGCGTACGGTAAATCGATAATTAAATAACCGATAAAAGTAAACGCACCTACAAATATACAAACGAGCGCTTGCCCTTGAATATATGCAGATAATGTTTCATTCGTTTCCTTAATGATACGAAGTCCTTCTTCACGGTATGACTCAGGTAATAGACTAACTGCTTTCCCTGGGAATGCATGTCCATCTTTAAACATATAAAATAAAATGAACGGTACTGTGAAGATTACTAATGCGACGTTCGTTATAATACCAAATAAAGCCGTTGCACTCGACGTAATCGTGTTTGGTATATCCTTTAAGTATTCAATTGCATTTTTTTCAATTGTTTCAATGGAAACATAGTTTTGTGTAGATAACCATTCAAACAATCTATGATGGGATAAATCTTGTATGTATAGTTTTCCCTCTTTAATATAACCTGGCATATTTTTCACTAAATCCATTAGCTGTTGTGAGATTGTTGGAACAACAACTCCAACTCCAACCGCAGTTAATGTTATGATAAAAAGATATAACAGTAAAATCGCTAAATTTCTAGGTACTTTTTTATTCTCCAAAAAGACTAACAATGGGTTAAATATGAAGTATAAAAATAACGCGATTAAGATTGGGAAAAACAACGTTGATATGAAGATACCAATCGGTTGAAATAAAAACGATATTTTTGTGCAAATAAATATGATCGCTACAACCATTAGCACTTCTAATGTCCAAAAGTGCACTTTCGATTTCAAAAAACTTCCTCCTTTAAACTAGCACTTCTCTTTATTGTACCAAAATACACTACAATTTCACATAATATTTTCCTTTACAATATTCCAAAATGCCAATAAATACACTACAATGAGATTACATACAAATTTGCAGGTAAAGGTGATAAAAATGACACAATGCATCATTTGCAGAAAAGATACGAAAGAACTTAGTGAACAATATGTCATCCCAGAAATATTATGTGGATATTATTTCACAAACTCAATTTGTGATACTTGTCATGAACAAATGACAACAAATATTGATCGTCCCTTAATTCGGCATAAATTAAGCCAATTTAAGATTGAGCAAATGAAAAAACAAATTGATTCCCCTCTCTATACGAATGAGCATGGTGAGGAACTTGCGGCTGCTGAGACAGATGTTGTTGAAGTAAGTGATGAAATACTTTATTCCAATGCATTAATTATGAAACTATGTAAAAAACACGATATTTCACTACATAATGAAATTTGGAAAGAAGAACGTGTAACGAAGGTAGCTAGCTCTATTCAACGTGAATTACTTTTAGATAACCGTAAATACAAAATGAGTGTATTAAAAATGGCTTATACTTTCGCTGTTCAAGCTGTTGATGGCTATTTGGAAGATCCAGATGCGATTGATATTTCTAACATTCTATCAAATGCGGATTTCATAGAATTAAAAGAAAAGAGCATTGTTCGTGATTTAAGTAAAAGTTCTTTATGGAATACATTAAATACAAATAGCGAAAACCATTACTTTATTTTATTAAGTGATAAAGATGGCCTGTTCTGTTTCATTCGTCTATTTGATATTTTTGACGTTGTCGTTCATTTATCAGAAAAGAGATATGAACTTTCATCGCCTATTGTCGGCGTAAATAATGTAAGTAGGCAGGAATTTTATGTCCAAACTTTAAAACAGTATATGGATGGGCTATTTAAAGAAAAAACTACTTCTATTTAATCCGAACCAGAACATACGGTCTCCTTTCTTGATGAAAAGACACTGTGTTATAATAAGTATGAAAAGAACAATACAATCACATAAACCAATTATTAATTGTATATAAATAAAAAAGACTAGTGTGCGGCTACACACTAGTCCACGTAACTTAGCAGATTGGATTGTTCATTTATCCTATTTGTTTCTTACAAACAAAACAACCCACATTCTATTGGCATAGGTGGGTTGTTATTTTTTGAGCTTGTCTATTAAAACGACGACGAACGTTAACAATGCAACGAGAAACAGTCCACCCTGCAGTAGCAACGCTATTTCACTCACGTATTATCACCCCCCTCCTACTTTGGAGAAGTGATAATTGAACAACCAACCGTACCTTAAGTTACTATTTAATTTTACCATATTTTCTAATAGTTTACGATGAAAACCCGCAAGTGAAATACTTGCGGGTTTTTTATGCTGTATTAACAGGAAGTAAACCAAATGAAGCAAAACATAGGTGAAACTTTAATCCTCACTATTTTTTTAATGCATATGCATCAGCAATCATTTCACCAACAATTTTATTTTCTTGTTTCTTCTCGTCTTTCAATAATGGGAATAATAATTCTGCTACTTCATACGCTTCTTCTAAATGTGGATATCCTGATAAAACAAACGTATCAATTCCTAACGCTTCATATTCTTTTATTCTATTTGCTACTGTATGCGGATCTCCCACAAGAGCAGTACCTGCACCACCCCTTACAAGCCCTATGCCAGCCCATAAGTTAGGACTTATCTCTAACGACTCTCTCGTACCTTTATTTAAATGTGTCATTCGTTTTTGACCGACTGAATCATATCTTGCAAATGTTTTTTGAGCGAGCTCAATTGTTTCATTATCTACATATTGAATTAACCTCTCAGCCTCTTCCCATGCTTCTTCTTCTGTTTCTCTTACAATTACATGTAATCGGATACCGAATCTTACTGTACGCCCCTTCTCTTCTGCAAGTTTTCTTACTTCTTCGATTTTCTCTTTCACTTGCTCTGGTGGTTCGCCCCACGTTAAATATACATCACTATGTTCAGCTGCAACTTCTTTACCTGCAGCAGACGATCCGCCAAAATAAATTGGTGGATACGGTGTTTGAACTGGCGGGAACACGACTTTACTATCTGTAACTTTAATATGTTTTCCTTCTAAAGAAATACTTTCTCCTTGTAGCGTAGATTTCCAAACTTTTAAAAATTCATCTGCTACTTCATACCTTTCATCATGTTCAAGATATAATCCATCCCCTTGCAGTTCGACTGGATCTCCTCCAGCTACTACATTAATAAGTAACCTCCCATCTGAAATTCTATCAAATGTAGCTGCCATTCTCGCTGCTACTGTCGGTGACATTAGTCCGGGTCTAACTGCTACTAAAAATTTTAATTTCTCTGTCTCAGCGGCAAGTGCCGATGCTAATACCCATGGATCTTCACAACCTTGACCAGTTGGAAGTAACACACCCGTATATCCTAAATAATCAGCTGCCTGTGCAACTTGTTTATAATAACCATATTCAGCTGCTCTTCCTCTTTTTGTCGTTCCTAAATATCGACCATCTCCATAAGCTGGAATAAACCATAACAAATCCATAACTTTACACATCCCTTATTTTTATTAAAACGTATACTGAAATACTCTATATAAATTACCCCTAATAATTTATATGTTAATTCCCTGTCTCTCCTTTAAAATTATCTCGCCATCTTAAAAATTTCACTTCTAGTAAACGTACGAGGGAGTCAGAAAACTTCCCGACGAATGCAAAGATAATAATACCGACAAATACGATATCTGTGTTTGAAAATTGCCTTGCATCCATAATCATATAGCCGATACCTTCAGTAGATCCCATAAGTTCTGCTACTACTAAACTCACCCATGCAACACCTAAAGATAATCTTGCTCCAAGTAATAGGTTTGGCAATGCGGCGGGTAAAATCAGTTTCGAAATTAATTTTCTTTTACTAAACTCTAAAACTCTCGCAACATCAAATAATTTTAAATCTACACCTCGTATCCCTAAAAACGCGTTTACGTATAAAGGAAAAAATGCGCCGTCCGCAATTAATAATACTTTCGATGTCTCTCCAAAACCGAACCATAGTACGAAAAGCGGTGCAACTGCTAAATGGGGCACAGTTCTTAACATCTGTACAGACGGATCTAAATATTGCTCACTTCTCGTTGAAAATCCAACAATCGTTCCTAAAATAATTCCTAAACTCCCGCCAATAAAGAAACCAGCCGCAGCCCTGAATACACTAATACTTAAATGACCGAATAACTCTCCTGTTTTTATAAGTTCTTGAAAAGCTAGAAATATATCTAATGGCGTTGGTAAAACAGTTTTAGAAACTAGATCGAATACGCCAGCTAACTGCCAAATAATTAATACGACAATTGGTATCGTGATCGCTCTTACTAACACCCTTACATTCGTTTTCCGTACTTTCTTTACATTGTTTTTGCCAATCGTTATACTCGCCCTTTTCATAACAGCTTTCGTATTCTCCAATTTACAAAACCTCTTTTCAATTCACCTTTAACGCTTTTTCTACGTAAGAATTGTCTACAACTTTATCTGTCTTTATTTCTTTCTTTATAGAACCGAGTTTATATTGAAAATCCGCTGTCTTTTGTTGTTCGGTTATTATTTCTTTCGTTACTGGAACTAAAATTGGCTTGTCGTGATCAAACACTTCTTTTACAATTTCAGCATCTATTTTCTTTGCAGAAGTATATATTTTTATTGCTTCATCTAAGTTTGACTCTTGCCACACACGTGCTTTTTCATAAACTTTAAGGAATTTCTCAACTAATTCTGGATGTTCTTTCGCAAATTTTGTTCGCGCAATTAAAAATTCCGGAGAAGAAACATTTAATTGTTCACCATCTGTAATAACCTTGGCACCTTTATTTAACGTATGTAACGAAATGAATGGATCCCAAATTGCCCATGCATCTACTGATCCTGATTCAAATGCCGGCTGTGCCTCATCTGGCTGCAACTGAATGACATTTACATCTTTCGTATTGATACCTTCTTTATCTAATGCTCGATATAATAAATTAAATGCGCTACTTCCTTTTGCTACTGCGATTTTTTTACCTTTTAAATCTTTTACACTCGTAATCTTGCTATCTTTTTGTACAAGAATGCCTGTTCCTTTTCTCGCATAACTTGTATTGGCGATTTCAGTAAATTCGATACCTGCTGCTTGAGCGGAAATAACTGGAGAGTTGCCAACTTCACCAAAGTCTAATCGATTTGATGCGATTGCCTCAAAATAAGGAGGTCCGCTTTGGAACTCTGTCCATTTCACCTTAACTCCTTCTTTTTTAAACTCCTCTTCAAACCATCCCTTTTTCTGCGCCAGTAAGAGCGGGCTTAATCCTTGTTGTATACCTATTTGAATGGTTACATCTTCTTTCTTACTACTTGCTGTACTTTTTTCGCATCCAAATAAAAATAGAGATATAGCTAACGCAAATGAAAGAACTTTACATGTTTTATTCATATATAATCCACCCTTTTCCTATATACTCGTTTGAACCAGTCCCCCATATTCAAACTGATATAGCACTTTCGTTCGAAGTTGTTGGAACGATTGAGAAGTTTTATTTCGAGGGTAAGGCAAATTATTTTCAATCACTTTATGTATTTTTCCAGGCTTTGCACTCATGATAATCATTCGGTTTGAAAGATATATCGCTTCGTCTATATCATGAGTGACGAATAACATTGTCGTTTTCTTCTGCTCCCAAATTTTTAACAGTACTTCTTGCAAATGACTTCTAGTAAAAGCATCAAGTGCCCCGAATGGTTCATCGAGTAATAATACATTCGGATCTCTTAATAAGGCTCTCGCAATCGCAACACGTTGTGACATCCCGCCTGAAATTTCTTTCGGATAAGATTTTTCAAAACCGTCTAACCGAACAATTTCAACCCATTCCTTTACCTTATCTTTTACATACTTATCTTTTAACGACAAATCTGCAGCAATATTTTCTTCAACTGTTAGCCATGGAAACAAGCGGTGTTCTTGAAAAATAAACCCTTGTTTCTTACTCGGTTTTACGATTTGCTCCCCATCAATAACAACCTTACCTTCAAATTCGTCATCTAATCCCGCAACAATTTTCAAAAGCGTACTTTTCCCACAACCACTCGGTCCGATTACAGTGACAAAATCTCCTCTCTCTAATTGAAAATTAATATCTTCTAATACTTGGACCGTACCAGTTTGTTTCGAAAAATATTTTGATACCCCATTAATTGAAACAGTCACTTTTCCCCCTCCTTGAAATGATTCATTTAAATGAACAGATTCAGTATTTATATAATAAAAAAACCAAAGGCATTTCATTACAAAATGAAATGCCTTTGGTTTCTCCAATCAGCTATACGTTATTGAATTACCTACATATTATACAAATATTTCCGATAAGTCAACTAGGTTTTAATGAACGTTATTTATTTTTAACAATGGTAGCAGTTTCTGAAATGATGTTCGGAAGCGATTCTTGAATTGTATTTTTGACTGTATGAAGAGCTTTTTCTACATATCCGTCTTCAAATTGTTCTAACGGCTCAGGCAATTCATCCTCATCCAATATAAAAAACTCTCCACTTGGAAGTACCATAATATCAAGGATTAAATCTTCGAAGGTTACCTCTTCATCCGTTATACAAGTATTCTTTACAATATTATAATAAGAACCTAGGTAACTCCCATCCCGATCTCTCCAAACGTATAAATTATATGGACGATTTCCCCAGTAATATGCAACCGTATAACTTCCTTTTGGGATCGTTAACTTCGTATCGTTTGCTGTCATAGTAAAAGAGTACTGTACTTCATGATATAAAACAATTTTATCTTGCTGCGTTTCTATTAATAAACAAGCATGATCTACAGTTGTAGCATCATAGCGAATTTTCCTTTCAATAATTTCAATCCCTGTTGTATGTAAGCAACTCATTTTTAAATTCCCCTTTAGTTGTAGTTCTTTCATTATAAACCTTTTTCCACTAAGAAGCCGTTCAGTGAATTCGTTTCTTGTTTTATTAATATAATCTCATTTTCTTGCCCACAAAAAAGCTCCTTCTAAGTTAGAAGGAACTCCAGTTGTATCATTATTTTATAACCCATGATTTATATGCCTTTACTTCTAAACGAAACTTAGATTCTTTTAGCCACTCTACAGCATTACATACAAGAGGAGATGAATTATCTTCAGTAATACTTTCTATTGGAATCCATCTAGCTCCTATTGAATCTTGACCTTCAAATTGTTCCGGTACTTTGAATTCACCTTCACACCTTTCAACAACGTAAAAAACTGCGATATGATGAACATGTGTGTACTCCTTGAATTTTGATGGGAATTGAAAATCAACTGTACCTATTTGTTTTACTACCTTCACTTTCAGCCCAGTCTCTTCTTTTATCTCTCTATGAAGTCCAGCTAATAATGATTCCCCCTGTTCTAAACTGCCTCCAGGTAAATCATACCGATTTCTATATGGACCTTTTATTTTATCAATTACTAATATGTTATTGTTTTCAATACAAATGCCGTACACACCAAACGCACGATGAAAATTAGTAGCATTATTCATGCTTCAACTTCTCCAAAACCGCATCATAAAACTTCCGTTCCTCATCAACATTTAAGTGGACACGACTTACTGTTTTAGAAAATCCATATAACAATTGTGCTTCCACTGGCTCTTTTAGTGTTATTTCAAATGTTGGCGGTTCCTTTATAAATTCCATCACAGTTGCGTCAAGGACCTCTTTCTCTTTCTTTAAAGATTCGCCTTTATAAAACGCAATTTTATCAATCTGTGTAAATGGTATAACAATTTTCTTTCCTAATCCGATTTGAATGATTAACTTTTCTTCCACAACAATGATTGGATTTTTACGCATTGCTTGTATTTCAGCTAAAAAATAAAACATTGCATATATGTTTAAGACAAGTAGAATCCATGCTAGTACTGGATTCCATTGATGAAGTAAATAATGAAAACCGATACTTTCTATTAAGGTAGCATGAATGATCATAATATATACACCTATTGCACCAGTCTTTTTGTGATAAGAATATACGGATTCACCTTTTGGCACTTTTTCACGCCACGATAACAATGCATAATAGATTAACTTACACTCTGTTACAATGATATCTACTAATTTATTTCTTTTCATAGTAGCATCAAACGCTGCATCAATGGCATAAGAAAATGAAGAATATTCTCTTCTATATTCTTTAAATCGTTTGAATGTTTCAGGAAGCACTTTAACGATTTTATAAAGAAGGAATAATTCTAGACCTACAAAAGCAATTTCTCCCACAACTATTATATAAGAAACGTTTGAAAAAGCTTGTAAATAGTTATTTGGAATAATAAATCTCGCAAAAATATAACCAGCTATTACAACCGGAAATATATACGTTAACGAGTATCTTTTTCGAATAATAAAGAAATACGTGATGACTGGAATTACAAACATACAATCAAGCAAAGAGCCAAGCACTACTTCTTTCGGAGCAGCTGGTACAATCGGAAGGGCATACAATAAATAGTTTGATAACAAGATGAAAAATATTAGTCCAAACCAAATACCTTTTCGCCTTCGTGATAGTGTGGCATTCATACGTTCACCCTCTATTTAAAAACCTCGTCTAAATGATTTTTATAAAATGAAATGGCACGTTCATATTCTTTTACTTCCTCTACTTTCAAAACTGTTTCAAGTAATAATTTCATCGCGGATTCATGATCGTTTACGTTATATTTTGCTAATGAGAGAAACACTTTAATCACATCATTATCCGGAAACTGCTGCAAACCTGTTTCTAAAACTGTAATTGCTTTGTCATATTCACCTATACAACGATATGTACTGCCAAGACCGATATATGCACCGCAAAGTGACTCACCATCAAGACCATTTGCAATTGCCTGTTCATAATACGGCAAAGCCTCCGTTTCAAGTCCCATTACATCATGTATCCAGGCACATTGAAACAGCACTTCGGCATCCCTCGTAAAGTTTGTTAACCCTATAAGTATCTCTCTCGATTGCGCATATTTCTTTTCATTTCTTAGTTTTATAGCTTGCTTTAATAAATGTTCCATAGAATCCACTCCTCACCAATTATTCTATGTATCCAACTTGAATGGTTAACGTTCGTGTAAAAGTAAAATTCTCATAAATTAAAGTTTCGCTTACCTATATATACTATGCAGATCCATTCTTATCCAAATACTTTTAATTACATAGTAGTGATACGATTACATAGTACTTCTAACCTTTTGACAATTTCTTTCGCTGTTTCATCTTTCCCGTTACATAACTTCCCTTTACCGTCTTGTCCAATTACGTGGTGTACCGCTCCCCGTGAATATAAAGAATGTGGTGAATTCGCAATCATTACACTTGCCTTCGCTTCTTCCATTCTTTTCTTCGCTCTTTCAAACAGTTCTTCTTCATTTATATCGCTTTCAAGTTTAAAGCCAACGAGTACCGTTTCTGGATCCCACTCTTTTATTTGTTTTAATACTTTTGGAGCCTTTTGAAAATGAATAATTGGTGCTATATCACTTGAAATTTTCCCGTTCATATCAAGAACATTACCATTTTGATCACAAATTTTGTCTACAATCCAATCTGATCCAGCGGCTGCCATAATAACCGCATCTACTTTTTCATGCGTAATTATACTTTTCATTTTATCTTGTAAATCAACAATTCCTTCAAATGGATGTAATTCCAATTGATTATTTATATCTTTCGGTTTTTCAGCGAAATAACCGTGTAAATATATAACATGTGCCCCTTTATTAATAAGCTTTTCGGCAATTATCCTCCCAATTGTGCCTTTCGCCATATTCGTATGACCGCGTACTTGGTCCCATTTTTCTAAACAACCACCACTCGTAATTAATACTTTTTTCCCCTTCATTGTAACCATCCCTTACTAATTTTTCTTACGAAACCATTCTGTTCCAAAGTCAACGATATCTCGTTGCTTCATAAGACGACACGTTGCATTTCCTATTTTTCCATTTGTTACAGTTCCTTTTCGCTCAAACTCTACACCAATTTCTACAAACTTATCAGAATCGTAATCCATATCAACAAACTCTTTCCATACTCTTTCACCATTCTCTATAATAGGTGCTCCTACTTTTATTAACTCACATGCACCAGTACGTACTTCAGATAAATGTACAGACGTATTGGAATCATACCCAACACCAATTAATAATACATATCCGTCTAAATCGTATATTCTTCTTAATGGAGATTCCTCTCCTAAACTCATTGATAGCGACTGATTCATCGTTATTTCTGCTGCATACTTTCCCCATGCGGCGAAACTTCCTAATGGATGGTTGCTACGTACTACATTCGGATATGTACGAAAACATTCAACTACTTTTCCCATCGCTCTTGTTGGTGTAATATGTGGCTCAAATGCCGGGACATTATCCCTGATAACTTGCCACCATTCTTCAGGTACAGGTGGTCTTGACCAATGTTTCGGATCAGATAAATCCGAAGATTGAGTTGGCATAATAATTGTTCCCTCTTCCGTAATCACTTTCATTAACGCCTCTACTACAGCAACTGCTCCGCCAGATACCCAACCAATAGAACTTAGCGAAGAATGCACAATAACCGTCATTCCTTTTTCTAACCCTAATTTTCTTAAATCATTTGAAATTGTTTTGATTGTATTTGGCAATGGTGTACTTGCCACTATGTCATTCATTTTCACGATTGTTCCCCCATTTTGTTTTAAACTACTACATACATATATTATCATATTTTTCTTAATTTTTAACTTAATCATTTTCATCCACACAACAAATGGTAATATATTAATTTTATATAACAACAGAAGAAAAATAAAGGCATTACGTCAAACAATAATAACACTAATATAAACGAAAGAGCTCATCAAAAATGATGAGCTCTTTCGTTTATCCTTCAATTGTAACCCCTGTAAACATCGATAAGTTTCCCGTGATTTTCTCACCTACACGTAAAAATAACCCTGCGGCTCTCCCACTAATACAGTGTGAACCAATTAATAGTTTACCAGTATACGGACCATCCCATGTGTCAATTGTATAGTCAGGCATTTCTATGTATTGCTGGTATATTTTTCGCTGTTCAAAGTAATACTCCGTTTTATCTCCAGCTAATAGTTCATCTTTTTCGTATATAGATACCCCTCCACCTTCACGGCCGTATAAAGGCTTAGAAACATATGGTTCATTTCTTTCTAAAAATGGCTTATTTGTAAAATATGTTGGTATGAAGTAGTTCTGAATGATTTCTCTCTCTTCTTTCTCAAAGAAAACTCCCTTTTCGAACAGTTGCCAAATTAATGCGAGTACACTTTTATTTTGCATAAGAAAAGCTGCAGGTGGATTAATGATTTTCACTCTTCCTTGCGCTATATGATCTAAAAACTGAAGTCCAATTCTTTTCCCATTTTTATCAGTATCTGAAACTAAATATTCAATTGGATATAGTCTATATAAATAATGGATTCGTTCACCATTTTGCGCATATATACCATCATCTGCAACGACGATATCTTGTATTCCTATATAGTCCGTTGATTGAGCTAAGCAATAGCTTCTTAAAAATTGAACTGTTTGATGATCTTCATCGTGCCAATCATAACTAGTAAAATATATCGTCTCGATAGGACTTATATTATAGTCATGTTTAATTTGTTCCCACGCCTGCACAATATGCTCTTCTATATGATTTGGATGATTCACATCGTGATAACGGCACAACACTTCATTTGCGACAGACGGCTCTAAATAACCTGTTGGTGTGTCACAATTTATTTCTATTAATTTTATATCTTCACCATTTACGATAAAGTCAAACCTTGTAAAATATGAAAACAAACCAATATGTTTCATTCTCGCAATTTCCCACGTTTCAGCTGGGTATCCTAGTTTTTGGAAATCTTCTGTCGTATTTACAATATATTGATACGTTCTATATAATACATACATAATTTCCTCTGTCGCTTTTGAAATTGCAGTATACGTGTTTACTGGCATACGATACATACCAGTTGCCATATATTGATTCCATTCTTCTTTCTCTAAAAGGCTCGGCCATGTAAATCCATTCCTACCAGCCTCTTCCGCAAGTGAAAACCATACTTTCATATACTCTTTTTGCTCTTGTTCTGTATACATGACTCCATTTTCCTTTCGTATTATGATCCAGCTGGTGCTTTTGCATTCCCAATTCCACTGGAACCAGAATTCACTTTCGGCGTTTGTGTCGTAGATGATTTCGGCGTATTTGTATCTGGCGTCACTTTATTTGAGGAATTTGGCTGTTGTTTATTTAAATCCACTTTATTGGAAGAGTTATTATTGTTACTGTTAGTTCCGCCGTAAGAACCTCCACCACCGCTTCCACCAGTTCTACTTTGGTCTTTTTCACGATATGGAATAACATTATTTGCATACGGTTTCTTCATTATATTTGGTTTTGCTGTATAATTCATATTTGTAGTTCTGCTTGCTAGTAAATATCCTGCTACGAATGGAAGTATTGGTAAATGTGAATTTTCATTATACGATGAAAATGACGGATTCATTTCCTGACATAACTCATCATTTTCGACATTTTCATTAGTAGGAGTTTTATCGTCACAATTTAATGTTTCTTGTTCATTACCTTGTTTTCCACCATCTGTTTTAACAGCTGTACTTTCTTTCTGGGCCGTTTCTTCTTCGTAATCGCCACAACCCGTTAATAAAAAAGATGACACCCCTATTGAAGTAGCAATTTTTATAAATTTACTTTTATCCATTCTCATGTTTTATACACCTAATTCCTTTTATCTATATTTTTCCAGATATCTTTATTATATAATGTATATGTTAATTTTTTCAAACTAAACCCTATATGCACATTTGCATATTTTATGCTTTTTATTCCATGAATGAAAACAAACTACCATTAGATTATAATTTTATTTATAGACTATAATAAATTGAAAGACGACCTAATACCCAGGTCGTCTTTCAATTGTTTTATTTTTATATATTAAACGTCTCAATAAAATCTCTAATGGCCCATTCAGATTGTTTTTCTCCATTATTATAGCTAATATGACAGACAATATCCAAATACTTATAGCTACCAATGCAGCAAGAGCGTTACTTACATGCCCTCCTAAATCAAATGCTACAGGTGATAAAAGTATAACAAGCAGTGCCTCATTCAAAACAAAAAATGTTAATGAGCGCTTTCCCAAAGCAATTAATGAAAGGCTATAGTACCCTAGATTTTTCAATCTGCTCCCTATTATACCGAAACCCGTTGCATATGCTAATCCTCCAACAATTCCAGTTAAAATGTGGATTCCATTTATCATTCCAGCTGTAAATACACTTGGATACCATATAGTCCCTATAAAAGATAGAGGCAAAGCACCTATTAAGGATATTACTAATCCTATAATTGTTATAAAATATAATTTTTTCAAATGTTGCTCTGGTTTTATTAATAATTGATATCTAGCAATCCACAAACCAAGAATTACCGAAGGAAGAATTGGGAACATAAAATGGATGAGAACAGGTATAAAAGGAAAGAAAAGTAATCGCATCATTGTAGTACTTAGATACGTGTCTTTTGTTGAAACATCTGGTGAAAAACCATAATCGCCTATTGCTTGCATATTAAATCCCCATATTATTGGAATAAAAATGATATACAATATAGTGATAAACGTAAATGTTCGAATTAATGTTTTCATTTTACACTTTAATAGCGGGCTAACAAGAAGCCCCGCTACACCATAGGCCATAAGAATATCTTGCCCTCCAATTAAAACTGCTAACACAACCCCAAACAGTATTAAATACCAAGAGCGTCTTCTTACTATTTTTACAGCATGATTTTCATTTTTCCCTTTTGATATTTGCCCTTCGAGTGCTAGAACCAAACCGTAGCCTAATAATACGGCAAACATCGCTCTTGCACGGTTATCAATTATGAATATACCAAAAAGGTTTACAATTTGATCAAAGAAACTACCGCTTTCCACCCTATGCATAATTCCAGGATCTGCAGCATACAAGTAAAGCGGCGCATGGGCAAGTACGATTAATAGTAACATAGTACCTCTTGCTAAATCTAATGAGACTGCACGCTTCTTCTCAATTGCTCCATTATTTATTGATTTACTCATATTTTACTTCCTTCCTTAGCAGCAACTAACCATTCCGATCCCCCTTACATTTTTATCAAAAACTAACAACTAGTTGCTATTAAAATTAGAACCCATTAAGTGAAACTTTAAGCAGTGGCGGTATCGTTCATCACCCACTGATTATTATTCTGTACCAATTGGGCTTTTACGGGCTTCAAGGCTTCCACCTAGCAGCTTCCTTACTCCAGCCGAATTTTGAGGTGGGAGTTTTACTGTCCACTAATAGCGGGATACATATAAAACGAACTATTTCTTCAAATCCTATTCCGGATATTATATTCTAAGATGATTTTAATATGTTTTATTTTTAAAATACACATGAAACCTTTCAATCCCCGGATACTTTTCTCCTAAACTTTTAACCTGAAAACCAATTTTCTTATAAAATTCTACTGCCTCTTTGTCTGTCTCTGCTTCTACATAAGTCAATTGATGTAGTCTTAATACGTCCTTGATCATTTGCAACGCAATTCCTTTATAACGATATTGCGGAACGACTGCTATATGGCAAATTCTCGCTTTATTTGCTCCGATTATTTCAATACCTATACAAGCTTTTTCTTCATATTTATAAAAAGTCCCTTTATTCTTTTCATAAAATAAAACTGCTTTCTTTAAGCTAGTTTCACTTGGACCAATTGCATACTGTAGTACATGTAAAATTGGATTTTTTTCAATTTGTTCAACACGCTGTAAATTCATTCTTCCATCCCTTTCTATGAAAAAAGACTAGCTCTTTATAAAAAGAGCTAATCTCATTACGCCGTTATTTTTTCTTCTTTCTTCACAACGACCGCTACATAACTATGTAGTATCATTCCGACAATAACAAGACTCATACCAATCCAAGATAAAGATGACGGAATTGGAGCAGATAGTAAGATGAGCTCTCCTACTAGCGCAAATAAAACTTCACCGGATTGTGTTGCTTCTACTGTTGCTAGTTTTTGCGGATCATCTTTTACAAGATCTGTCGCAAAGAAGAATAATACTGTCGCGATTAAACCAGAACTAACTGCTACAATAAAACATTGGAAAACCTGGCTACTTGACGGTAGCCCGCCTGTTGATACTTCATAACCAGATAGTAAAAACCAAAATGGTAAACTTGCTAATGTCATACCGAGAACTCGCTGGAATACATCTAACTCTCCTTTACAAACTTGCATCATTTTCCGGTTTCCAAGAGGATACGCAAACGCTGCAATAAAGACAGGAACTACACATAAAACAGTTTCACGAATTCCTAATGAAGAAGCATGTTCTACTTGCATGAGTACAACACCACATAAAATAATACCCGACATAACTAATTCCTTCATTGGAAGTTTTTTATGTAATGGATCTACTGCAAAAAATGGTGTTAACAAAATCCCTGCAACGATCGTAATTTGCCATGTAGATGCAACGAGCCAACCAGGTCCAAAAGCTCCAGCAAAACTAAGTGGTGCATAGAAGAGACCAAATCCTACGATACTCCACACTAGCCATTCTTTCGGATTATTTTTCATATATTGAAAGAGTTGCTTTAAATTACCTCTATACATGACAATAAGTAAAAGCATTGGAACCATAAAGTAGTACCGTAATGAAGCACTCCAAATCCAGCTTCCACCTTCTAAGTCCATTGCCCGGTTTAAAACGAAGGTAAAGGCAAAGAAAAATGATGCCAATATTCCTACTGCAATAGCTTTCATTATAAAACCCCTTGTTTAGTTTCTTCTTAATACTATACAACAAATTAAATATAATTAAAATTCGAAATCTTTATCTCACATCTATTCTAGCCCTATATAGTTTTCTTAACTGACTAATATGAGCTTGATGGTACCGATTATGATCGGCTATATGCCATATCCCCCACCTTATAGTTGCATTTTCTCCCATTTCATAAAAAACTTCCCGTGTTAAATCATTTTCTGTTAGTTTCATACATTCCTCATATAACATACGTTGCACAGCTTCATAATCTTGCATTAATTGTTGCAGCGTATGTTTTCTTAAAATTGGCAGTTTTCCTACTTCATTTAACATAGGTCCATATATATTTTCAAGTGCTAATGGAACTGCTTCTCCTTTTAAGCGATACACCCAATGTAAATCAACAACTGATAAATGTTGAAGGAGTTGCCCAATATTATTTTCAATATTTTCTGCCCCTTTAAAAGACAGTTCTTTCTCACCAGTACCTTCTACTAACTTTTGCAATCGTTTATATGTATCTGTAACCATCGCATACAAAATCGCTACTTGTGGGTTCATATTTTTATCTAAATGGAGATCTTTCATACTAAACTCCCTTTCTTACAAGAATAACACCATATATTCATCGTCACTATATACACCGTTCATTTTTAAAGCTCTTTTTTCGATTCCATACGTTTGAAAGCCCATTGATTCGTATAATTTTTTTGCTGGTTCGTTTGTGGACACAACACCTAGATTTAATTGTTCCAAATTCATTTCACTTGCCCTTTCAATTGCCTTACGTATTAACTCACGTGCAAGGCCACTTCTTCGATTACTTGCATCTACATACATCGCAACGATATGACCTTTATGTTTATACGCCTCTTTCTCTTCTGTTAGTAAAGTGACAACTCCAACTAATTGTTGATCCTCATTAAAAGCACCAAATGTACAGCTAGTATTAGCTGTTAAATTACTTTCCACTCGCTTAATCGGATTTTGCTGGCGAATCGCCTCTTCATAAGTTGTTACAAATGCCTCTGGATTTACTTGTAATGCTTGTAAACGTAACTCCCAATATTGTTTCGCATCCTCTTTCGTAAGTAATCGAATCATACTATTCCATCCCCTTTAAGTTAACATAATATTTTTATAAACTACTATTTATAGATTTGTATTCTTCTCTTAACATACTATAACGATAACGATGAATGAACTTTCCTTGACGTAATCGATCATTTCTCATTAATCCTTCACAAACAAAGCCAGCCTTTTCATAACTCTTTCTAGCTTGAAAATTATCTTCATCTACACGTAGCCAAACTTTTTCTAATTCAAATTCAAAGAATGCTTCATGTAACATACTATATAGGGCCGCTATTCCATACCCTTTCCCCCAGTAATCTCTATTACCAATCGCGATTCCCAGTTCTGCATTTTTATTTGTTTTATCAAAGTTTTTAAGATCTACCCATCCAATATGTATGCCGTTCTCTTCAGTGATAGCTCTTTGTTCATAACCATTTTTTCGATTTATACATGCTTCAATCCATTTTTTCGTATCTTCACGAGTGAACGGTGGATATTGATCTGGTACAACTAGATGTTTTGTTACTTTTGTATCTAATGACCATTGATAACGACTTTCTACATCATCTAGTGTCAGTTCTCTTAATTGAACGAATGGTACATTCATTGTGCTATCCCCTTTTTATTTTCCTATAGAAAACCCTTCGAACATCCTTCCTCCATACTGTTCTAGCGTTTTTTCTACAAAAGTAATTAATTTACTTTTCTCTCCCGTTGTATAAAAATGATCGAACGCCGCTACAAATTGATCTGCATATTGTTCATCATATCTTCTAAGTACCCTTATAAACCATTTTGAATTTCCGAGCCATTTACCATTTACTCTTAATACATATTCATGTACTAAATCAGCTAATAAATTCGCGATAAACAATTCTTCTTCTCTTTTTGTCGCCCCGATAAAGTCATCCAAAGTATCCGTAATAAAATATCGCTTCTGCTTCATCATTTCTTCAGTCCATTTAGCTGGTCCTTTATTTAGTAAACCATTTGCTTCTCTTTTTAATTCCTCAACAATTTCATTTTCACCTTTTAATACAATTCCCTCTGAAACTAATTGTGGCAATGAGGGTCTTCCGCGATCACAATCCATTTTAAAAAAGGTTTTATACGTTTCAAAATTATGTACAAACACCTCAACGGGCCATCCATTACTATAAAAAGATTCTCTATAACAAGATGACAAACTACGATCTATTATTACAATGTCCAAATCAGATGTTTTTGTCGCTTCTCCTCGTACAACACTTCCTCCCAGTAAAGCTACATCACAATTCGAAAATTGTGATGTAATGATGCTTTGTGCCGCTTCCATTGGTTTCATAGCCGTTCTCCTATTCTTATTTCACTTTCTTTTGTTCAGCTCTTTCTTTTGTTTTTTTAATATAGGCTTCTGCATCAGGTGTTTTACATGACGTTGCTCCGTGATCAACCTTTACTTTTCCAATTTCACGTGCAATTTCAATCGCTGTTTGCTCTAAGTCTTCATTACGAATTCCTATCGCGATTAATGCACTATTCATCGCTTCTTTTTTTCTATTTTTTTCATTATGTATATTTACTTTAATTTCTTCTAAATACGGAGAGAAGAAATCATCTTGTAACGTTTTATTTTTAATCGCTATATTTGCTAATAAAGACCAGCCTGCTCTTCCAATCCATTCATCATCAGACTTTGTCCATTCTTCCATTCTTTCTATCGCGATTGGCGACGTACAAATAGCGTTCATCAAAACGTCCATTAAACAATAATAATCAACTTCCTGTACCCATTTATTTAGTTGTGCTGTCGTAACTTTCTTCGGATCTAAAATCATAGTCGCTAAAGTCATTGCATCCATATTTTTTGTTTCCCATAATAAAATCGCTAAATCATGATCTTTTTTTATCTTCTTTTTTAACAATTTTAAATTAGCAAAACTAACTCCAAATAACGGCTCTTTCGCCCCATGATTTTTAAAGATCTTACGATTTTGTTCTGTTCCATATTCCTCTAGTTGCTGCATTACTTCTTCAAGTAACATATGCCCACCTCTTTTATATTTTGTTGACTCCACATATGTATGTACGTTATATTCTACATTATTTTCTTGTTTTCCTATATTTATTTTTTAAGTTCGGTAAGTGAAATTTTACAAACGTGCTTTTAAGCAACAGACACTCTTTTTATTAGCATAATCCCCCACTAGCACACTCATTGAATTTACCATATATGGATACACAAATTACATGCATTCTCATTCAATTCTCGTTTCATTTTAGTCACCTGTAAAACATTGAAATCTTGCATACTTTTGACCAAACTTTTTTGTGCTTGTAAAAAAGTTTTTTTGCAATTACCGCCCTATAATTGCTAATATAGTAGAGTAGAACTTTTATAGAGAGAAGGAAAATTATGCACAATGGAATTCGAATGACAACTTTAGTAAAAAGGGCTATGTTGATTTGCGCGGGGATATTATTTACATACGAAGCAACTTTAGGATCAACACATACTGCTCTAGCAAGTACAGAGGATGAAACAAAATCTGTTCAACTTGTAAGTGAAATTCAATCATCTCTTGCACCGAAAGAAGCTCCAAAACAATATAACGGGCAAGTTAGAAAAGTCGCTTACTTAACATTTGATGATGGTCCTGGAAAATACACAGCCGAGCTTTTAGATATGTTAAAGAAAGAAAATGCAAAAGCAACATTCTTCCTAATCGGTTCAAATGTAAAAGCATTCCCGGAACTTGTAAAACGTGAAGATGCTGAAGGCCACTATGTTGGGATGCACAGTATGACTCATAACTACAAGAAACTTTACACTGAAGGTCATTACGTAGATGAAATGAAAGAAGATCAAGGCTTAATCGCTGGCGTTCTAGGTAAATCACCAGTATTAACTCGCCCATCTTACGGCTCAATGCCAGGGTTAAACGAAGCACTTCGCAACAAAGTTGTCGAAAATGGATTAAAAGTTTGGGATTGGACAATTGATTCTTTAGACTGGACATACAACAAAATGCCTGTTGATGCTGCATCAGCTAAAATTGTACAAAACGTTGTAAATGGAGCTGACAAGCCAACAGAAGTTATTCTAATGCACGATATTCATCCACAATCCGTTAAAGCAGTACCTGGAATTATTAAAGGACTGAAAGAAAAAGGATATGAATTAGAAAGTTATAATGAGAACGAACACTTCCCATTAAACTTCTGGCACGATAATCGTATGTAATGTGAAAGACTCTATTTCCTCTAGTAGGTTATTGAGTCTTTTTTTCGTATTGGGCATTACTTCTCTTATATTCGATTCCCCCTTCTTCCTTTATATCAATGGGATATAAAAACCACATTAATTTAACTAAAAAACAAAACATGTTATTCTAAAAACGACTAGTACGAAATTAAAACATATATATCAAAATACAGTAAGAAATTATGGATTGAATATACAAATTCAATCCTATTTTTATATTATCAACACTTTAGCACATATTACTCTTAAGGAGTGATGTGTATATGGATTTCTTTTCAACCGAATATTTGTCTGCCCTACTTGCCATCATTGTAATTGATTTAGTGTTAGCTGGGGATAATGCCATTGTAATTGGATTAGCAGCAAGGCGATTACCGAAAGATCAGCAAAAGAAAGTGATTATATGGGGTACTATCGGGGCAATCGCGATTAGAGCCCTCGCTACCTTAATTGTCGTTTGGTTATTAAAAATACCAGGACTACTTCTAATTGGTGGTGTACTCCTAATATGGATTGCATACAAGTTAATTGCTGAAGGCAAAGATCATGATATTAAAGCAGAAGAAGGATTTTGGTCTGCTATTAAAACCATTATCATTGCTGATGCATTAATGGGTATTGATAATGTGCTCGCTGTTGCAGGAGCTGCGCATGGTAATTTTTCTTTAGTCATCATCGGACTATTAGTATCCATTCCAGTCGTAGTATGGGGTAGTACATTAATTTTAAAATGGGTGGACCGATTCCCTGTCATCATTACAATTGGAGCAGCTGTTTTAGCTTATACTGCCGCGAAAATGATTGTAGATGAGAAATGGTTCGCTGGATTTTTCGAAAGTAACCCTTTCATAAAATGGGCCTTTATCATTATTATCATTGCCGGTGTAGTATTCTTTGGAAAAATGAAACAAAAAAAGAAAGATGTTTCTATATCATAACAACGTTATATGTACAAACAAAAGCGCTACTCATAGGAGTAGCGCTCTTTAATATTTATTTCGTTTCTCCGTCTTCAGTCGTCTTTACCTTCGTTTTATTTTTATCACGATGGTTATAGTTGTACTTCGAACGATCTACCGGTGTAAATCCTTCCGGTGTATAGAATCGTAATAAGTCACCGTTTACGACTTGGTCAGAGTATTTCAGTGATTTTTGAACCATTTGTTCATTTTGTTTTACTTCGTCTGTTAATTCAACAGGGTTACCAGTCGCTGTATCATAGTATTTGCCGTTCAGTGCAGTAACCGTTGGACTTACGAAGTTACCGTTACGGAATGGAACAACTTGTTTATGCTCTGGTGATAATAAATCTGATCCAAACTGGACATAATTTTTCGTATCTGTACCTAGTAAGTGTAATAGTGTCGGAAGAACATCAATTTCTCCGCCGTATTGATGTTGTACGCCACCCTTCATTCCTGGAACACGAATGATTAATGGTACACGTTGCAGTTGTGCATTTTCAAATGAGTTCATTTCTTTACCCATTATTTGAGACATTGCTGCGCCATGATTATCAGAAATACCGTAATGATCACCGTACATAACGATAATTGAGTTATCGTATAAACCAGATTGTTTCAAGTAATCCAAGAATCCTTTTACAGACTCATCTAAATAACGTGCTGTTTGGAAATACGTGTCTACTGATGAATCGCCTGTTTTAGCTGGTTCAATCGTCGCTTCCTCTTTATCAATCGGATAAGGGAAATGGTTTGATAACGTAATGAACTTCGTATAGAACGGTTGTTTCAATGTTTGTAATAATGGAATGGATTCGTTAAAGAACGGTTTATCTTTTAATCCATAGTTTACTACATCTTTTTCGTTCATATCGTAGTATGACGCATCAAAGAATTTATTAAAACCAAATGATTTATAAATCTCGTCACGGTTCCAGAATGTTTTATAGTTACCGTGGAACACTGCTGATGTGTATCCTTGTTGACCTAAAATAGCTGGTGCTGATTGAAACGTGTTATGAGCTTTATTTGTAAAAACAGATCCTTGTGGTAATCCAAACATTGAGTTTTCTAGCATGAACTCCGCATCAGATGTTTTACCTTGTCCTGTTTGATGGAAGAAGTTATCAAAGTATAACGTATTCGCATCTTTTGTAAATGAATTTAAGAACGGTGTAACTTCTTGCCCATTTAATTTATAATCGATTAAAAAGTTTTGGAATGATTCTAAATGAATATAAATTACGTTCATTCCTTTTCCTTTACCAAAGTACTCAGGATTTGGACTTGCATATGTTGATGTAAGATAATTTCTAACCTCAGTCATATTATCTCCATCAGCTAACGCTCGTTCTGTTGATGCTTTCGCACTTTGAATGCCATCATAAATCGTATAGTTGTATGCCCCTAAATATTTCACAATATAATTACGGTCAAATGTTCTTGTTAATAATTCAGGACGATCCGATTCTGCAAGACCTAAGTTAATGCTGAATAATAAAATACCTGCTACAAATACTAGTGATAATTTATGCTTCGCAACACGGATAGGTTTTGGACTTGCAAATTTTGTTGCGACTAAAACAATTAAAATGATTGTATCTAAGAAATATAGTGGATCATATGCGTGTAGTAATGCAAAAATACTACCACCTAAATCTCCAAAGTTATTCGTTTGTGTTAATGTCGGGAACGTAATAAAGTCGCTGAAAAAGCGATAATATACTACGTTTGCGTATAAAAGTATAGACATTAACAAATTAATAACAATTAACCAAATGTAAGCACGTTTCCCCTTTGCAAATAATGCGAGCCCTAAAAATAGAACTGCTGAGCTTAACGGGTTGAAAAACAGTAAAAACTTTTGGATTGTGTTGGATATCCCTAAATTAAATTCTGTCACATATGCTGCGTATGTTTTTAACCAGAATAAAACAACGGCAAACACAAAAAATCCAAAGTGATTGCTTAACACACTTTTGCTCTTTAATAAGAACTTTTTCATCTCTCCACCTCTTTTGATCATCCAAGGCTTATTTTGATATAAGTCTGTCTCTCTATTCAATTTTTAATCTCCAAATAGATTTTATTTATTTTACTATATGAAGAATATTAGTAATTATAATTTGAAGCTATTATTTATTCAACTATTTCTTTACAAATATTTTGACCTTGGTTTCTATTTAACAAAATAATTTTGTAACATTTTCTGTTTTCTCCCAAGTCTCATCCACTAATTATGACTCCACATACTATAAACCTTTATTCACTGCTTCGCAAATAAATATGTCTCCAGTTCTGGAACATTAATGTAATATAATGAAATTCACAATAGAAAGCATTTGTTTTTTTCGATGTATTTTACATCGCTTCATGCATTTCAAGTTTATTCATGATGCAGCCATTTCTATAGTTGCAACATCAACAGGTCTTTCCTCACCTAAAGTTATTTCTGTATAATTATTCACAATTCATAAAAACACTTATTAGAAAAAAACCTCGCTCTCATAACGAGAGCGAGGTTTTTCATCATTTATTATTGACCTTTGTACATTGCATCTACTTGTTTTTGAAGTTCTTCATTTTCTAAGAACTCATCGTAAGTAGCCTCTTTATCAATTACACCGTTTGGCGTTACTTCGATAATGCGGTTTGCAATTGTTTGTACGAACTGATGGTCATGAGATGTGAATAACATTGTACCTTTAAATGCGATTAAACCGTTGTTTAATGCAGTGATAGACTCAAGGTCTAAGTGGTTCGTTGGATCGTCAAGTGTGATTACGTTCGCACCACTTAACATCATTTTAGATAGCATACAACGAACTTTTTCGCCTCCAGATAATACAGAAACTTTCTTCTTAACTTCTTCACCTGAGAATAACATACGGCCTAAGAAACCACGTAAGAAGCTTTCTGACTCATCTTGTGGAGAGAATTGGCGCAACCAATCAACTAAGTTGGAGTCACTGTTCTCAAAGTATTTAGAGTTATCTCTTGGGAAGTAAGATTGAGATGTTGTAACGCCCCATTTGAATGAACCGCTATCTGGCTCCATTTCACCCATAAGGATTTTAAATAATGTTGTCATCGCAATATCGTTACGACCGATAAATGCAACTTTATCACCTTTATTTAAAGTGAAGTACACATTATCTAACACTTTTTCACCATCAATTGTTTTAGAAAGACCTTCAACAGTTAATAAGTCATTTCCTATTTCACGCTCAGGTGTAAAGCCAACAAATGGATAACGACGTGATGATGGTCTAATATCATCTAATGTAATTTTATCTAATAATTTTTTACGAGAAGTTGCTTGTTTCGCTTTAGATGCGTTTGAGCTAAAGCGTGCAATGAAGTTTTGTAACTCTTTTACTTTCTCTTCTTTTTTCTTATTAGCATCTTGTGTTAATTTTAAAGCTAATTGGCTTGACTCATACCAGAAGTCATAGTTACCAACATAAAGTTGAATTTTACCGAAATCAAGATCAGCCATGTGCGTACAAACTTTATTTAAGAAGTGACGATCATGGGATACAACGATTACTGTATTTTCAAAGTTCATTAAGAAGTTTTCTAACCATTGAATCGCTTTTAAGTCCAAGTGGTTGGTAGGCTCATCTAGTAATAGAATGTCAGGTTTACCGAATAATGCTTGAGCAAGTAATACTTTTACTTTCTCTGCCCCAGTTAATTCTGACAATTTCTTATCATGAACATCTTCACCAATACCTAAACCTTTAAGAAGGATTGCAGCTTCTGATTCTGCTTCCCAACCGTTAAGCTCAGCGAACTCACCTTCAAGTTCAGCAGCACGCATACCATCTTCATCACTAAAATCTTCTTTCATGTAAATGGCATTTTTCTCTTGCATAACTTTATAAAGTTGCGTGTGACCCATAATTACTGTTTCTAATACTGGGAACTCTTCATATTCGAAGTGGTTCTGTTTTAATACTGCTAGACGCTCACCTGGCGTAATATGTATGTCACCTGTTGATGCTTCAATTTCTCCAGATAAAATCTTTAGAAATGTCGATTTACCAGCACCGTTTGCTCCGATTAAACCGTAGCAGTTACCTGGCGTGAATTTTATGTTAACATCTTCAAATAATTTGCGATCCGCGAAACGCAAACTAACGTTACTTACTGTAATCATTTGTGTCCTCCTACTAATACCGCTTATTTCAGCGTTTTCTCACCGATTGTCTTAAAAAATCGCATATTACGACTCAATTATTGTAGACTATAGCTATTATATAGTAGAAGATGGATGAATAGCAACGGTTGATTGCTATTCATCCCTTTTCTACCTTGAATAAAATGTATGTTTTTAACGAAACAATATTATATAGAAGCAAATTTCATAATGAATAGAGATATGAAAGATGAAGAATTTGCAAAATATAAAGATGTGATAGATAAATTTATTAAATAAGAAGAATCCCCTTATAAAAGGGGATTCTTTTATTGTCTTTTGCTTAATTTCTTCGTATAATTCTTCATTTTATTCGTTAACCCTATTAAAGCAGGTAACAATATTGGCATCACAATGATAGCTAATAGTAACAGTGCAACACCAACAACGGATGCTACTTGTATAAGTGTCAATACACCTGAAGGGATTAATGCAGCAAATGTACCACCTAAAATAAGTGCCGCCGATAATACGACTCCTCCTATGTGACGAGAGGCATTTACAATTTTCGTTGCTGGTTCTCCCTCTAACTCATTGTAACGCATCATTACGAAAATGCTATAATCCACACCTAAAGCGACAATCATAATAAAACTAAAGAATGGTACATTCCAGCTTAATGACTCTACGTTTAATAAGTGTGCACTAATTTGTTCACTTATACCAAGTGATGCAAAATAAGCTAATATTAAAGATCCAATAATAAAGATTGTATTTAAAAATGACCGTGTAATAACGAGTAATACAATCGCAATTCCAATTAACATAATCGTAGCTGTACGTAAGAAGTCTTGACCTGTTACTTCTTTTAAATCAACGTTTCTAGCAGTTGTACCGCCGATCGCTTTTTTGGCTGATTTTAATTCTGTACCATTTAACGTACCGTCTATCGTTTTATTAATATCTTCAATGATTGGCATCGCTTCTTTTGAATACGGATTTACGTCTAAAATGATTGTCATTTTAGCAGTCTTTCTATCATGTGACATATACGTATTCAATGCTTTTTGGAAATCTTCTCCGTCTAAAACTTCTTTTGGAATATAAAATTTCTCAGAGCTTTTTGATTCATTCAGTTCTCCTAAATATTTCTGAGCATCCCCTAGTCCGTTACTTACCTTTTCAAGCCCTTCTGTACTTTTAGATAATCCTGATTGTAATTGCCCCATCTGTTCTTGCAAGTCTTTCAGCCCGGTTAATAACTGGCCTTGCCCATCATTTATTTTTGTTAATCCGGTTTGTAACTCAGATGACTTGTTCGCGATTTGTTTTGAACCTGAAGCACCTTCATCTAATCCATTTTTAAGATCAGCTGCTCCTTTTTGTAATTTAGTAACTCCATTATTCATTTCTTTTAAGCCGTTATCCACTTTCAATAACGATTGATTTGCTTCTTTAAATGAGCCCATCGCTGCTTTATGCTGCGTTGCTAATTGATTTAATTCATTGGAAAGCACGCCTAATTGCTTTTGAGCCTCTTTAGCAATTCCTATCGTTTGCTGTATGTTCGGATCATTTGCTAATTCTGGTTTCGTTTGAATGAAATTGGTCATTAGCATTTCAATTTGTTCATAGCCTTTTTTCGCACCATCAATGGCTTGAGAAATACTTCCGAAGTATTGATCGTAAGAACTTAAACCTTTTTCTAACTGCGAATAACCAGCATGAAGTTGTGAAGTTGCATTAGATAAAACATTTATATTTTCATTTACTGAAGTTAATCCACTCTCAATTTGCTGCGCACCTTGTGCTCCGTCATTTATACCATTTGATAGTTGATGTAAAGCTGTTCCTAATGCTGTTACACCATTTTTCGCTTCGTTTGTTCCATCAATTAACTTTTGAACGTTTGCAAGACTATTTGAGTCTTTACTACCCATTTTATCTTTCGCAGTAGTTAATCCATCATTAATTTCCTTTATACCACCATTAGCATCTCCTAAACCTGTATTTAGTTCTCCCGCTTGTTTATTTATATATAGTTCTTTTATCCTTTCACCAGTTGGACGCGTCGGTGAATATACTTCTGAAACACCTTTCACTTTCAAAATCTTATCAGTTAGTTCATCTAAAGTTTGAAGAGAACTCGCCTCGTCTAACTTGTTATCCGATTGAATGACTAACGTACTTGGTGAAGAAAAACCAGGTGGGAAATGGTCTTCTATTACGTTAATCCCCATCTTTGATTCGTACTTATTGTCTACTTCAAATAAGTCATTGTAATTAAGTGTACTAGAATATTTTAATACGAAAGGAATCGATATCACGCATACAATAATTAAAGCTACAAATGGTCTTGCTACTGAGTTTTTCGCAAAGAATCCCCATAATCGACTGTCTTCATGACCTTTAAATGTTTTAACTGGATAAAACATTCCTTTTCCTAAAAGCACCATGAAAAACGGATTTAAAGTGGTTAAAACGAGTAGTAATACTAAAACACCAATTGCTACCGCTGAAGTAGATTGATATAATTTAAAACTTGCTAAAGCAAGAGATGCAAAACCAATTAGCACCGCAATCCCACTATACAATACGGTTTTACCTGCCGATTTAAATGTTTCTTTCGTAGCTAAAAATGCGGTTTCTTGTTTACTTAATTCTTCTTTAAATCTCGTAAATAATAAAATGTTATAGTCTGTTCCCACTCCAAACAGAACGACAACTACAAAGACTTGCGTAAAGTTTGAAAATGGAAAATTAAATTGATCTACAAGATGAGCAATAATCCCCATTGAAACTAAGTACGATACACCAACTGTAAGAAGAGAAATAATCGGAACAACAGGTGAACGGAATACAATGATTAATACTATAAGAATGAAAATGATTGAAATAACTTCAGTCGTTTTCACTCCCTCTTGAGAGGATTTAAGAAAATCACCCGCTATTAAGTCACTTCCTGTTAAGTACGTTTTTACCCCTTTTGTTTGTACTTTTTTATGAAGATTATTTGTAACTTTTGATATTTCACCATGCTTTTTATCTATTGATATTTGCGTTAAAATAGTCGTATTATCTTTAGAAACTAATTGTTTTTCCAAGTCTTTATTATCTAAATGTGAAACAACTTCCTTAATTCCTAATTGCTCTTTTTCATTTTGTAAAGCATTGATTGTTTTTATTATTTCATCTTTTTGCTCAGTTGTTAAAGCTGCTTTACTTCCACTATTAAAAACAGCTATAACATCATATTTTTCTGTCCCGTCTTTATCCATCTCTCTTATCATTTTGTCAGCGATACTACTTTGCTCTGTATTAGGAATCGTAATATGCCCTTTCTCTTTCACTAATTTATCCATATTAGGCATCGTTACGATCATTGTAATAGTAATAACTATCCATAATAGAAAAGATAAACTTCTCCAATTTTTCAGCTTACTCATATTAATCATCTCCCGTTTTGAAAGCTTCACGTTAATTTAGGAATGAATATTCATTCCTATTATTTCGAAACTATTTTTAGGAATGAACGTTCATTCCTATCATTCTATTAATTTATTTTATAAACTCTATTAAACTACTCTTCCCGGAATGAATGTTCATTCCCTTAGTTGCACAAATATCCTCTCCTACTTTCATTTTTTAAATCTATTTAGGAATGAATATTCATTCCTGTCCTTATAAAGCTATAGAATCAAATGATTCTAATAGCATTCCAAGAGCTTTCTTCCAATTCTTTTACTAACTCTTTCGAGTATTCTAATTGCCCTGTTGCAATTACTTTCGTTAATTTTTCTAACGGTTGATATACAATAATAATTAAAGCAACTGGAGGCAATGGACGAAGAAAACCTTTTGCGATTCCATCTTCAATAATATTCATAAAGAAGCCTATAAAATCGTCAAATATTTTCTTACTCTGTTCGTCAAGAAAATAACTATCGCAGTGAGAATTTGTAAATAAAAAAGCATCCACATTGTTTCTCGCAAATTCAAATAAACGGTTATACGTATGACTAAACTGTTCACGAATATTTGCTTCAACAGGAAAATCCGTTTTTATCATTTCAGAAAGCTGTAACATACTTTTTGAAAATAATGAGTTAACAAGTGCCTCTTTATTTGCAAAATAGCGATAAATAGTACCCGCACCGACATTTGCTTTCTCAGCGATCATTGGAATTGTCGTACCATCGTAACCACGCTCTGCAAAAAGTTGCATCGCAGCATCAAAAATATCCTCTTGTTTGTTTTTAGCCATTTTTTCCACCTCTATTTTCAGGAATGAAAATTCATTCCGTTTTTAATTATAAATTACAGGGACTAAAAGTCAAGTGCGTAACTACGTATAGTTGCAATTTTAATCCCTTGTTTGTGAATCAATTTATATCAGCGGTTTTTAGAATATATCGATTTACCGACAAAAACGAGAACGAAAGAGAAAGCCGTCCAAAATTTTGTTTGGGACAGCCCATTTCCTATTTAAATCTTAAAAGAAATCATAAATAAATGCTTTACGTGCTGGAACTATATTTTCAAATGCTTGTATTTCCTCTTCGCTTCCGCTAATGAATTCTAGTTCATTAAGTTCTAACGGACGTTTGTATCCAAACATTATTGTAGATAATGCATTTATATCCAGCTTAATTCCTTTATCTATTGTTTCCTCTTTCATAATTGTTATTTCATGATTCGCAAGCCTTACTGATACGTTATTCCACGGTGCAAACGAATCTGTAATATGTAAAATCACTTCTTGCTGTACATTGTTCCAATTTAATTCATATTGTTTTAGGAACTGCTCTACATCTACAATTCTTCCCATAAAATACGGCTTTATTTCTGCCTTTACTCGCGGCTCTTGTAGTGTATATAATAACGGTTCGTTTTCACTTATAGTCATTTCAAGTTCTTTAATCATAGAATCATGCTGACAAATAAAGTTCCACAGACCATTTCGCGCTTCATTATGCAGTGGAACAAATTCTTCTACTGTCATTTTGCTGTTTTCAATTTTATATAGCATGTAGCCAGCTGCCCTTTTATTTTCATCGTAATAAATCGCTAATGTTAAATCATCATATACAGCTTGTAACCACCATTTTTCATCGCGAACTAGCATACCGGAAAAACGTTTTGCAAATGTTTCATAAAGTTTCTCGACCTCTTCAGAGTGATTTTCTTTATTGAATCGTTTCACAGTACCGTTTACTTGTTTTTTCATCACTAAATCGCTCTTTGTCATTTGACATACAAGGAGGTTCGCACAAAGTTCCCATCCATATTTACGGTAAAACGAAACGGCAAATGGATGTAGCATCGATACTGTATATCCATCTTTTTTCATCGTTTGTAGTGAGTGTTGAAGCAATTCTTTTACATACCCGCTTCTTCTATACTCTGGATACGTCGCTACCCCTGCAACGCCACCCATTTTAAATTTTTCTTTGCCTATGTATATATGAAACGGAATGAGATGCAGTTTTGCTGCTAAATCTTCCCCTTCCATAATACCGTATATTTCATGACTTTCTTTCATCTTTGTAAGTTGCTGCTGCAATCGTTCCTCTTCAACTTTATATTGAAAAGCGTATTCTGATAAGCGTATTGCTTCTTTGAATTTATCTTCTTTTAATCGTATAACGTTCATATACTTCTGCTACTAAAAATATAGACAAATGTATATCCTTAGAGTATTCCTGCTTCTACGTGCCCTGCCTCGCTAATCACTTGCTACTACAGTTTGCTGTGACACTCCACAGGCGTAAATTCCGATGTAGCCCACCGTACATATATACAATCTATTTACGTTAGTATTGTATATTCTTTTGCTTGTAAAAGGTTGATCGCTGCGTTCAAATCTCTATCCATTACATTGCCACGTTCACATGTATATACTCGGTCAGATAGCTTTAAATCTGCTTTCTTTTGACTGCAACATGAGCATAACTTTGACGATGGATAAAACCGGTCTACTTGACGTAATTCAATTCCATATTCCTCGCATTTCGTCAAAAGCCACGTTTGAAAAGCAAAAAAAGACTGCTTGGCAATTGTTTTAGATAAATGTTTATTCTTCATCATACCTTTCACATTCAAATCTTCTACTGTAATAAACGTTGGCTTGGTTTTCACCACATTCGTTACAATAGACTTTACATACTCTATTCGAATATTCGCTAATCGAGCATGCAACTTTTGCACTCTAAGAACATTTTTATCTATATTCACTCTTTTATTAGTAACAGATTTTTCACCTCTCTTTTTTAGATTTTCAAATTTACGTGCTAAAGAGCGTTGTTCACGTTTTAACCGTTTTTCTATCTTTTTTACTTTTATTGTTTTGTTGATGTTTTCATGAACGATACCATCGCTACGTGTAGCAAAATCTTTCACTCCTAAATCAATCCCTAGACCTACTGCATTGAGTGCTAACTTTGTTGCCATTTCTTCCAATTCGCAAAGTACAGATACAAAATATCTTCCTGCTCTTTGGTATACTGTGCCACTTTTTACAGTTGCATTTTTAGGGATATATCCATACTCTTTTAACCTTATCCAACCAATTGTAGGAACTTTTACTCTATGTCTTTCTACTGTCCAATCTGTTTTGTTGTTTTTCGGAAAGTAGCACTTCACATCTTGCTTCCTCTTTTTTTTATATCGTGGAAACTTAGATAAACCTTTAAAAAATTGCTTAAAAGCTTTATCTCCATTCATAATCGCTTGTTTTACCGCTTTGCTCGACACTTCTTTAATCCACTGGTCACACTCTTTTGTATGAATATTGTTCAGCCATTTGGAAAAGTCATAGCCACTAAGAAATTTCCCCTCCGACTCATATGCCTCTTTATTTTTAGAGATATACAGGTTATATACATATCGACACACCCCAATAGTTTGATGGATTTTACTCACTTGTTCAGTTGTCGGTTTGATTTCTATTAAATATGCTCTTTTCATAAGTCTTCATCCTCCGACATTTTCTTTTTGTATTTTCTCAACCCATATATTCTACAGCTAAATACATGAATGATAGATATTAAATTCTGAACAAGTTCTTCTTGCATACCCATATATTTCTTATACCGTTCTTCTGTATAATATCTTCTTCCTTTTGGGTTTCGGTAAGCAGGTAAAACACCTTGATTGTCCTACCTTTGCAATATCTTAACAGAGACATTAAGCATTTCTGAAAATTCTTTCGGTTTATATTGTTTCATAATTACTTTTTTGCTATATATGCACACTTTTGTCTATGTTTTTTTACTGTTTCTTTCTCCTCCATTCCTTGTTTGAATTGTACCATAATTCTCAATATTACAGTGCGGTGAATGAAATTCACAAAACGAATCCAATATAAAAAAGCAGATACATCCCGTATCTGCTTCTTATTACTTTATCCCGCTTTAACGGGCAGTAAGACCCCCACCTCATAATTTAGCGAAAGCAAAGAATTTAGGTGGGGGATCAACTGCCCGTTAAAGTCCGATTGGTTCAACTAATAATTAGTGGGAGATGAAGAACCCCCCACTGATTAAAGTTTCACTTTATTTAGCTAACGTTTGAAGTTCGTCGAAGAATGTAGGATATGATACGCCTACTGCTTCTGCATCTTCAATTATGGTTTTTCCTTCTGCGATACATCCAGCGATCGCAAGCATCATTCCGATGCGGTGGTCACCGTAACTATTTACTGTATTACCTTTTAGAGCTGATTTCCCGTAAATAATCATTCCGTCATCAGTTGCTTCTATGCGAGCTCCTAGCTTCGTTAATTCTGCAACGACTGTATCAATACGGTTCGTTTCTTTAACTTTTAATTCGTGCGCATCTTTAATAACTGTAATTCCTTCTGCTTGTGTTGCTGCTAAAGCAATTACAGGAATTTCATCAATTAATCTTGGAATAATATCTCCGCCAATTTCAGTTCCTTTTAATGAGGATGTTTCAATTGTAATGTTTGCAGCTGGTTCTGATGCTCCTTCGTTAATTGGTTCTACAGTAAACGTAGCACCCATTTTCTCTAATACATCAATAATACCAGTACGAGTTGGATTCATCCCTACATTTTGTAATACTAGTTTACTATTTGGAATAATTGCGCCCGCTACTAGGAAAAATGCTGCTGACGATACGTCACCTGGCACTTGAACGTCTGTTGCTGTTAGCTTTTGTCCACCTGCAAGTTTTACTGTTTTTCCTTCGCGCGTTACTTTAACGCCAAATGCTTCAAGCATTCTTTCCGTATGATCGCGTGAAATATGTGGTTCTGTAACAGCTGTTACACCTTCTGCTCGAAGTCCTGCAAGTAAAATAGCTGACTTAACTTGTGCACTTGCTACAGGTGAAGTGTATTCAATTGCTTTTAAATTCCCGCCACGTATCGTTAACGGTGTAAACGTTCCTTCTTCGCGGCCATCAATGTTTGCACCCATTTGTTTTAATGGATTTGTAACACGTTTCATCGGTCTTTTTGCAATAGATGCATCACCTTGTACACAAGAGAAAAATGGTGTATTTGCCAAAATTCCTGACATTAAACGTATTGTTGTACCAGAATTACCAACATCTAATACAACTTTCGGTTCTTGTAAACCTTCTAATCCTTTACCAACTACAGTGACTTCATCACCATTTTGCACGATGTCTACTCCCATTTCTTTAAAGCAAGAAATCGTACTTAAACAGTCTGCACCAGGCAAGAAACCTTTAATTGTTGTTTTTCCTTCTGCAATCGCGCCGAACATGACAGCGCGGTGTGAAATGGATTTATCACCTGGAATTGTAATGTTGCCATTTAATCCGTTATTAACAGGTTGTATCGTTCTTTCCTTCACGTTTTCACCTTCTCATTTAAATTGTTTCATAAGTTTGGTATTTTTCTTCTCCAAGCGCTAGCTTTGCTTTCATACGATCTTCTTCTCTTTGGAAGCTAATACGTAACACCCCAAGCAATCCTTCACGCGCTTCTAATATTTGCAAGTTCGTAATACTAATTTCTTCGCGCGCTAAAATGTTCGTAATGTGAGCCAATGCTCCTACTTTATCTAAAACATCGACGTATAAGTCGTGATAGGCAGGAATTGCTCCTCTTTTTCGTACTGGTAAAGAGTCACGGTATTCTTTCGCGTCTGCAAAATAGTTTTGAATCTCGCCTGCATCTCCGGTAGAAACTGTATCATATAAATCTTCCATTTCAGAGATCCACTCTTTTAATAATACCATTAAATGCTCACGATTTTGCTTAACAATATCACTCCACATTTTTGGGCTACTAGATGCGATACGTGTAATGTCTTTAAAACCTCCAGCAGCTAGTTGATGAATAAGTGGATTATCTCCTGCATGTTTCTCCACTTGCTTTACTAATCCAGCGGCGATAAGATGTGGAAAATGACTTACAATCCCTGTTACATAATCATGTTCTTCCGTATTTAAAACGAGAAAATGAGATCCTGTACCTTGCAACCAACGCTTTAGTTCTTCTACATGTTCATTTGGCACATGATTCATCGGTGTCAAAATGTAAAATGCATTTTCAAATAAATGTGCTTTTGCACTTTCAACGCCCGTTTTATGAGAACCTGCCATTGGATGTCCACCAATGAAAGAAACTTCCTTTGAAAATAAAGCTTCCGCTTCATTCATAATCGTCCCTTTTGTACTACCAACATCGGTTACAATAACATCTTCTCGTAAACGAAATGACGCTAATTTGTGTAATAACTTCTTCGTTTCTTCAACTGGAGAAGCAAAAACAATTAAATGAGCCTCTTCACATGCATGCTGTAAATCTACAGCTACTTCATCTACTACGTGTAATTCTTTTGCACGCTCTACTTGTTCTTGAAAAATATCATAACCTGTTATCGTTACATCGTGCTCTTTCTTAATTGCTAATGCGAGAGAGCCTCCGATTAAACCAGTCCCAATTAAAACTACCTTTTTACGCATTTGCCTCATCTCGAGACTTTCTTTTTTTATTTTCAAAGTGTTGTTGTAACACTGAAATCACTCCTTCATTTTGTTCCCTTGTTCCGACTGTAATACGGACACCATTTGGGAACGGACGAATAATAAATCCTGCGTGTGCACAAGCCTCATAAATATCCTCAGCATTCTCAACTGGCAAGAAGATGAAATTTGTTTGCGATGGATAAAATGGAATTTCATTTTCCTTACAAAATCTTTCGTATTGTTGTAATCCTTCTGTATTCACACGAACTATTTCTTCAATAAACTCGTCATCATCAAAAGCAATCGTCGCTGCTTTTTGCGCTAATGAAGATACGTTAAATGGCAAACGTACGACATTTAATTTCTCGATTAGCTCTTCGTGTCCAATCGCATATCCAACGCGGAAAGAAGCTAATCCGTATGCTTTAGAAAATGTTCTAAGTACAAGAATGTTTTTATGTTTTTCTAAAAGCGGTAATGTCTCTGGGAAATCTTTTGCTGTTACGTATTCATAGTACGCTTCATCAATGACAATTAACGTATTTTCACTAATACCTTCAATAAATTGAGACAATTTTTGATCATTCACATATGTGCCTGTCGGGTTATTTGGATTACAAATCCATACGATTTTCGTATTATTATTTACCGCTGACGAAATTTCGTCTAAATCGTATACTCCGTTATTTAAAGGAATTTCTTTCACTTCACAGCCTTCAATAATTGCATGATGACGGTACTGAGGGAATGTCGCACCAGCTGTCACGATGTTATCTCCTGCTTTAAGTACTGCACGGCTTATTATTTGAATGACTTCATCTAATCCACTACCGCAAAGTACTTGTTCCATTTGTACATGTAACTTATTTGCAATTGTTTGACGGAGCGTTGTAGCACCTCCGTCAGGATATAAAGCATGTTCCAACCACGATTTTTGCAACTCATCTAAAACACGTGGTGAGCAGCCGAATGGATTTTCATTCGATGCTAATTTCACAAATGTATGATTTCCGTACACTTCTTTCATTTGTTCAGGTGATTTACCTGGTGTATATGGTTGTAATGATGAGAGTTGATCTTTTACTTGCATGTTAAAACCACCTTTTTATTAAAATTCTTTTGCGTATTTGTTATGTTGCGTAAGGTTTTGCTGAATTAATTCTATACGATCTTTTCCGAATTGTTCGACTAGTGCGTGTGCAAGTTCCCATGCTACAACAGATTCAGCTACTACACCTGCCGCTGGTACTGCACAACTATCAGATCTTTCAATACTCGCTTGGAATGATTCTTTCGTATCAATATCAACACTTGCTAACGGTTTGTATAATGTAGGTATTGGTTTCATAACACCCCTTACGACAATTGGCATGCCTGTTGTCATACCGCCTTCTAAACCGCCGGCATTATTCGTTTTTCTCGTGTATCCTTGTTCTTCATCCCATAAAATTTCATCATGTACTTTACTTCCTGGCTGTCTTGCTGCTTCAAAACCAACACCAATTTCAGCACCTTTAAATGCATTTATACTCATAATTGCACCAGCTAGTTTTGCATCTAATTTACGATCGTAATGAACGTAACTACCAACACCTATTGGCATGCCTTCTGCAATGACTTCAACAATGCCGCCGATTGAATCTCCGCTACTTTTAGCGTTATCTATCGCATCCATCATCTCTTGTTCTACTTCTTTATCTAAACATCGAACTGGTGAGTTTTCAGTAATTGTTTGAATCTCTTCAATTGATAAGTTTGAAATATGTTTTGCTTTTACTCCCCCAATTTCAAGTACATGCCCTGCAATTTCTACGCCTAATTCTTTTAAAATTTGTTTCGCAACTGCACCAGCAGCTACACGAACTGTCGTTTCTCTTGCAGATGAGCGCTCTAGCACGTTTCTTATATCACGGTGACCGTATTTAATTGCCCCGTTTAAATCCGCATGTCCTGGACGTGGTTTTGTAATTGTACGTTTCATTTCTTTACTTTCTTTTTCCGAAATTGGCTCTGCACCCATTACTTTCGTCCAATGTTTGAAATCATCATTTTTTACGATTAACGTTATCGGCGAGCCGAGTGTTATCCCATGACGAACACCACTTACAATTTCAACTGTATCAGTTTCAATTTGCATACGTCTTCCGCGTCCGTGCCCTTTTTGTCTTCTTAATAATTCTTTATTAATATGTTCCGCTGTTAATGTTAAACCTGCTGGTACACCTTCTAAAATAACTGTTAACTGCGGTCCATGTGATTCTCCAGCTGTAATGTATCTCATTTCTCTTGCCCCTTTACTATTTTTTTGTACAAAAAAGTCCCTACTGAGCGCTCAGTAGGGACGATTTTTATCGCGGTACCACCCTAGTTGTAGACAACTTTCGTCTACCTCTCTTCTTCTTTAACGATCATTTGACCGTCTTTACCTCCAACAGTTGGCGGAAAAGATGCTCCAAGGCTGTAATTCATGCTTATCTTTGTACTGATTCACACCGACCATCAGCTCTCTATAACAGGGAGATAAGCACTACTGTTTCCTCTTCAGCGCATATATGATATGGAATTAAGATAATTTATTTTTGAATCCTTTTAACTCATCCATGAATCTATGGAATTCTGGAATATCCATTTGTTGTGCAGAATCTGATAATGCAACTGCTGGGTCTGGATGTACTTCAGCCATTACTGCATCCGCGCCAATTGCAAGTGCTGCTTTCGCTGTTGGTAATAATAAGTCTCTACGTCCAGTTGAATGCGTTACGTCAACGATAACTGGTAAATGTGTTTCTTTCTTTAAAATCGGTACTGCTGAAATGTCTAATGTGTTACGTGTTGCTCTTTCGTATGTGCGGATACCGCGCTCACATAGAATAATTTGGTCGTTACCTTGTGCAATGATGTATTCAGCTGCGTTAATGAATTCATCAATTGTTGCTGCTAATCCACGTTTTAATAATACTGGCTTGTTAACTTTACCTACAGCTCGTAATAAATCGAAGTTTTGCATGTTACGTGCTCCAACTTGAATTACATCAACATAGTCTAATGCCATTTCAACATCGTTCGGATTTAAAATTTCACTAATGATCGCTAAGTCGAACTCATCTGCTACTTGGCGTAATATTTGTAATCCTTCTACTCCTAAACCTTGGAAATCGTAAGGAGATGTTCTCGGTTTGAACGCACCACCGCGCATTAATTTTAACCCTTGGTCTTTCATCGCTTGCCCTACTTGGCGAACTTGCTCTAAGCTTTCTACCGCACATGGTCCCATAATGAACGTTTGTGTTCCGTTTCCAATTAATTCACCTTTTACATCAACAATTGTGTTTTCTTGTTTCTTTTTACGTGATACTAGTAATGCTTTACGGTTATCATCTTCTTGTAATTCTAAGCTTGCTTTGAAGATTGTTTTGAAAATATGTTGAACCGTTGACGTTTCGAATGGTCCTTCGTTATGTTCTGCGATCATATCAAGTACTTCACGCTCACGTACTGGATCAAAGCGTTTCGTACCTTGTACTTGCTTTTGCTCTCCAATTTTTTGAACGATTTCACCACGTTTGTTTAAAAGGTGTAATAGTTGTAAGTTAATTTCATCTACCTGTTTACGTAATTGATCTAATTCATGATTTGCCATTTGGAAATCCTCCTCTAATGTTTTAAAAGTATAGTAAGAGAATGAAAAATTCTCTATTTTCTGAACTGATAAATTATACAAATTTTAAGTGGAATCGATACCTCTTCTTATTTTAAACGAATACTTACTATAAGGACACTATCTACTAGATAAAAACCCACTTTTTTGTACAAAAAATCCCTACTGATTCAATCAGTAGGGACGATATTTATCGCGGTACCACCCTAGTTGTAGACTTCTTTCGTCTACCTCTCTTCATTGTTAACGATCATCTGACCGTCTTTCCCTTCATAAAGACAATATTATCTTTACTACGAAAAAGATGCTCTAGGACTGTAATTCGCTCTTGTTTTTGTACTGGTTCGCACCAACCACCAGCTCTCTGTTACAGGGAAACAACAACTACTGCTTTTCCTTTCAACGCATGTATATTTAATTTTCAAGTTGGACCACTAAAATACAAAAAGTCCCTACTGAATAAATCAGTAGGGACGATATTTATCGCGGTACCACCCTAGTTGTAGACTAACTTTCCGTCTACCTCTCTTCACTGTTAACGATCAATTGACCGCTTTTTCTTCATAAAGACGAAACTATCTTTATTACGAAAAAGATGCTCCAAGACTGTAATTCATGATTATCCCTGTACTGGTTCACACCAACCACCAGCTCTCTGTTACAGTAAGACTAACCACTACTGTGATCTCTTCATTGCACTTTGTTTATTCAAATGTTTTTTGAAATTGAATAAGTATGATTCGTATTATAGAACGCTTTTCAAAACACTGTCAACAACTTTTTATATATTTTTTAAAATTCCACTTTCGCCCTACATTTCTTCTTGTAAATTCTCCATAACAATTCCGATGCGAATTATCTCATTATCTATTGCATTTAATACATACTTTTCTACTCCGTACCGGATTAATACTTCTTTTATTCGAATGATTTCCGTTTCAAGTAAATCGGCTTCCTGAAGCGTTTGCAGTAAAGTAAAAAATACATTTGCATACAAATCTTTGGACATTTTTATACGCTCTGTCTTTTCAAGTATTTCGTTCAATAACTGTTTTATCTCCGTTTGATTCCCTTTTCCACCCACGTCCGAAAATGATTTACATATTATCGATAATCCTCTTTCTACTATTTCATCCATAAATAAAATAATACGTAAAAGCATTACATATTCTCTAGCTGTGATTTCACCCATTTTCGGTCGCTCTCGCAAAAATATACTGAGCCAAGCTGTCCAAAATTTTTGTTGTTCTTTTACACTTAACGTTTTGACGTAATAGCATAAAAACTGCATAAATTTAATTTTATTTTCTTCATTTTCTTGTATAAGCAATGGGTATAACCAATCTGTTTTTTGCTCCCAATACAGTACACATTTAATAAATACAAAACTAAGCCATTTTAAGAAAGCTTCCCTCGTATGCGGATGCAATACTTCCAAATGTTCTACCGCATACTTAATAAATCGCTTCATTTCTGTAAATAAAGGTAAATTGATTTGCGTGTAGCATAAGCCTGCCCATGCATATTTCGTAATCTCATTTTCCTTCTTTAAATCTAAGTACGGTAACAAATATTTTCGGCACCATTGCTTCTCAATATGATAAAGAAATGTAATATCTGCTACTAAACGAGCTAACATGTAATTTGTCCGCTCTGAACTAACCCTTACTTGCTCTTCAAATAAAAATAAATATTCATACACGTTTCGATCGTATAAATGATCATATGATAACAGTTTTAATAATACAGCTGTCATTTTCCCAACAGGATGTTGGATCGATTCATTGTAAAAATCTTGTTTTCCAAGCTTAAAATCTGTATCACTTTTCATTACTTGAGGAAATACCGCAAAAGCAAACCGTTTTACGTTGCGTATGCTGTTTTCCTCTAGATCCTCTAATCGATTACTAATTTCATATAGAAAACTGCTAATTAACCAATGGAAAGCAGTATTTCTAACAAATTTCTGCAATAATGGTACAACTTTTTGGATTTGTTCATTTGTCAATCCTCGGTTATTTCGCCACTCTCTAATACAAACAAACCATACTTCATTACTTATTTCATGCATACTAACTAATTGATAAGCAAATGAAATACTCCATTCTATATTCAATTTACATGCTTTCGATAACATCTCTAAAAAATGACGTTGTTCAAAAACTCCGTCTTGAGAAAATTGCCGAACTTGTTTCATAATTTCATCGTCTTTCAGCTGTAATAATCCATCAGCAGTTACATTACAAGTAATACTTTGTTCTGCGGTTTCTTTCTTTTGTACACTGTATCGCTCAGAATGAAAGTGAGGATGTTTTTGCTTCATTACCTCATAACCTTTTGCTGTAGATGGACTATTTGAATCACAAGTGAACAATAAATCTAATACGAAACAAACATCAAATGCTCTCTCCTCTGCAAGGTCTTTCAGTACAATCTGAATGACTTCTTCCTTTGTTTTTTCTAGAGAAGATGCGAAATGATTTTTTATAAGTTGAAAAACTTCGTGTTTATACGTGACATCTAAAAGAAGTCCTTCATGTAACAACCATTTTATTTTGTCATCAGCGCTAACAAATATGTTTTTATTCATTGCATCAATTGCAATTCGGGTCTGAAGCACGCTGTTTGCTTCTATCATTTCTGTAATATAATAATGTGCTTTTTTCTCATTGTTTTCACATAAATAAGCTAAACACTCTTTTACAATTTGAATTAAAAAGGCAAGATCATTTTGCTGAAACTCTTTTTCAGCATTTTCCTTATCCTTTTTTTTCAAAGCCGTTTGTCGTAGTGATAACAGTCGCATCTTTTCTATTCCCATCATCATAATTGGTACGGCGTAATAGGAAATATACGGTTTCATCTTCTCATTCCACATTTGCTCCACATAAGAAAATGTAGACAATGGTAAACGACTCGATTCCTCAAGTTCTATCGATTCTTGTGTATCATTTCCCCATTTTCTTTCCCGCTTCAACTTAAGCTTTCCATCCAAAATAAACGTTAGTAACAATAAAGCAATCTCTTTATGCTCAGGAAAAGAACATTTTTGCAGTAAATAAGAAATTTTTTCAATTGATTTACTATCTTTTTCAGCTGTTTCTAGTAAAAGAAGTGTCCATCTCGCAAACAACAACGGGTCCATCTCAATTTTCGTCTCGTTTAAGTAGCTACAAATTGTTTTCCATAATAACGGAGATAGTTTAGAATGATTTTTAAAAATTAATTGAAATAATTCTTTTTGATGACTAAAAAGAAATTGTTCCACTAACCATTCTGCAAGTAGTTCATCTACCTCATTATCATTTGATGTAACTAAAAATAAATTTTGTAATTTCCCTTCTGCTTCAAGCCATTCCACCCATTCATAATCATGAGCAAATTCAACAAAGTAGCGGACTGTTTCAATTTTTTTTATGGATTGTTTTATGTATGATAATTGTTCCTGCTCTACTGAAGGCGGAACTGTTACTATGTCACGAATTCGCATTCGTTTTGTAATATAATTATCTCCCATTAATTCCGCCCATCGCTTCACTGCTTTAACGAGTGATTGATGATTATTTCCTTTATTCGGATATACAATCGGCCGTATTCCTAAATGCTCCCAGTGGTACGTATTTTCCCCTTGTGCAACAAATGCATAACGCCTTGTACTTGGCGGTAAACCCGTCGCTAAATATTTCATTACTGGGTCATTATGGCTATATCCAACGAATAAAACGGTATAATTCGAGAATAAATCCACTAAAAATCTTCTTGCCCATCCTTCCGTCAAGTAAGCCCTTCCAAAATCACCATCTGTTAATATTAATGCTTCTTTCTCTTGTTCTATATTGCCATGTATGTAAGCAAGACCTTTAAACGCTCGACCTGTAGGTAACGCAGGTGCGTAATATACGTTTAATTCTCTATTCATTTCTTTCATCGCAGTTGTAAAATGCCGATCAAAATTTGTCGTTACAATACGGACTTCTGTATCTAAAGGAAACAACCTCGGAATCGCATAATGAAGCGGATTCGGCTTTGACTTTTCAGTATGAACTAAATCTCTTGCAACTTGATGTACATCTTTTGTTTTCGCAATTTTACCAAGATAATAATCATGTGGTTCTGTTATTTCACGTGTTTCCACATATAACGTTTTCGCAATTTCATCAACTAGATCATCAAAATTCGGTAAGTTTGATTTCCCTTTCATAGAAACTCCCGCTCCAACAAATAGTACTAACTTTCCTTGTTCAAGATGATCAATTAACTCATCTGGAATTTCTACTTCTGAAGTAATCCACACCATGGATTCCCCCTTACCTAAAAATGTCATATACTCTCATTTTACTATAACATTTTTTCTTTGTTTTTTTAATATTTAGACAAAAAAACGAACATGAAAAAGTTTTATGTAAATATATTTGTTACAATGTATGAACTCCTAAATTTATTGTAAAACTATGTATAAATCGGAGGTGTAAATATTGAATGGTTTTACTGTAGTACTTATTAAGTTTATATCGTGCATTATCGCATTTAGTATTGGACTCGCTTTATTTTTCCCTGCAACATTCGTCCAAATTATTTCATTTAGTCTCTTTGTTACAATCGTATCCTATATGTTCGTCGACAAAATCATATTAAACCGAATTGGCAATACTGGCGCCATTATGTCGGATTTCTTACTAACGTATTTAAGCGTATGGATTTTCGGTAATATTTTATTAGACAATTACATGCAAATTGCATGGGGCAGTTTCCTTTCCGCTACTGTCTTTACATTATCTGAAGTAATTGTGCATCGCTTTTCTAACTCACACACAAGGCACAACAATGATAACATTCATATTAATCGCCGCTTTGCATATGGTACGGAATTTGCTGAAGAGCAGAATATATTGGATAAAGATAAGAAGAAGTAACTTTTTGATGCAGGAGCGCCCTTTTAATTATGTGGTGCTCCTTTTTTATGTATTCATTATGGTACGTGAAATTATATGAACGATATTTTCAAGATATCGTTCATATAATAAAAAAACTACCTCTTATTTAGAGGCAGTCCCTTTCAAATCTTTTAACGTAACAACATTAGCAAATGCTCCAAACACTACATTATGATGCTTTACAATGTCTTCCGCACGTAACACTTCTGTATTAAACGTACTATGCGCATCACTCACTAACGTTACTTTATACCCTTCACTAAACGCTCTTCGCGTTGTCGTATCCACACAGTACTCTGTTTGCATACCTGAAATCATAACGTGTTCAATCCCTTTTTCTTGTAACACTTCGTTTAAGTTTGTCTTATGGAATGAATCTGGCGTCGTCTTTTCAACGATACGATCCCCTTTTTGCGGAGCAATCGCCTCATGCACTTTCCAGCCTTCTGTACCTTTTTCTAACGGATGATCTTTTGGTCCGTTATGTTGTACATAAATAACTGGAATATCATTAGACCGACATTCCCCAATAAGTTCTTGCAATATTTCTAAAAACTTCTCCCCATTATGTACTGGCATTCCTGCTGTATACATACCTGCTTGCACATCAATTACTATTAAAGCTTTTTTCATTTCGCGCAGCTCCCTTTTTTGTATATGTTTCTATATATTCATCATAATACAAAACTTCAATTACATTAGACCAATTCAAGACTGATCCGATAAAATCTTTTATATCAAGCCCAGGCATTTCATATACTTCTTCATCGTTAGCAGTTCCTGTCGCATCTTCAATGAGCGTAACTTTATAGCCTTTTTCAAAAGCAGCGATACTTGTAAATAAACAGCAAAATTCCGTATTAAATCCAACGATTACAACATGATCAACTTTATGTTTTGTTAATATCTCTTCAACACTTGTTCCTTTAAAAGCACTAGGTGTTGTCTTCTTAACTACATAATCCGCAAACTTGGCATATTCTTCTATTAATTCGCTGCCGGCTGATTCAAAATACAACGTACTTTCTGGATTATTATCTCGGTGTTTTAAGAAAATAATAGGTTCATTTTCTGCTTTAAATCGTTTTAAAAGATTTGTGATTAACTCTTTTTCAACAGAAAAATCTTTACACTCTAAAATCGCCTTCTGCATATCTAATACAAGTAGCGCCTTCATTTATATCATCTACCCCCAATAGTTTTATACTCCATCATCCAACAATCTTCTAATTCCCCCTCATGCAGCTCATGTTCCTTTAAAATCTTCACCTTTTTAAATCCGCATTTTTCATAACAGTTTATGGCGCGTTCATTATTTACTTTCGGGTCCATTGCGATTGCTTCTGCTCCCGTGTTCTCCATAATATATGTAATTGCTGCCTGAACGAGTTTCGTTCCAATTCCTTTTTCCCAATAAGTCGGTTCACCGATATATTGATCCATTCCCCATATATTTTGAGATTCTTCATAGCCATATAACGCTTTCCACTCAGAATCAACTGGATACATTTGAATATAACCAATCGGCATATTATCAAACTCTATTACACACCTTTTTTCATGACTATTGGGATTATGTATGAAATGATCCAGTACCATTTCTACAGATTGCGGATTATCTCGCCCTTCGTAATACTGCAAGACTTCTGGGTTTGTTAACCATTTTGAAATGACCTGTGCATCCTCTTCTTTTACGTACCGTACCGATACATAATCTTTTTGAAATAGCATATAATACCTCTTCTTAATTATTTATATTTTTCCTAGTTGTGAAATCTTTCATTGCACCAATTAATGCGTATGGTAACAATGTAATCGCAAAAAATGCTGTAAACACATTAAAATGAGGAATTTCATATGGAGTGAACCATTCCGTGAAAAATTCAGAATGTAAAATTCTATTTAAAAACTCTCCACTCGGCTTAAAATTTGGTGCCCATCCTGTAATCTCACAAATAATAAATAGTAATTGAACAATTATAAATGCCCCTAGATAGCGAAACCATGTCCGTTTCCAAATCGGCTGCGCCTTATTTAATTCATGTTCCATCTAACTCCCACCTTTTTATTTCAATCCTATTAATTATACACTTTCCGCACTTTATTTGTTAAAATTTTCTATATACTCATTCGCGCTGGGGGAATACATTATGTCTAATCCTATACTTAAATCAACTTTAATCATTCTTAGAGGCAACTCCGCAAGTGGTAAAACAACAATCGCAAAACAACTACAAGAACATTTCGGACAAGGTACACTTTTAGTATCACAAGATGTTGTACGTAGAGATATGCTTAGAGTACACGATACGATGGGGAATTTATCACATGATTTACTATTTGAAATTACAAAGTACGGAAAAGGAAAATGTAAATTTGTTATTTTAGAAGGCATTTTAAACAGTCGTAGATACGGTGATATGCTGAAAGAATTAATACATTTTTTCGAAGGAAACGTCTATACATATTACTTTGATTTATCGTTAAAAGAAACGATTCGACGACATAACACAAGGGACAAACGACATGAATTTGGTGAGGATTCCCTAGAAAAATGGTATAATCCGCACGATACAATTGAAGTTACCAGAGAAGCTATTTTTACAGATAACTTCACGCAAAAAGATATATTTGATGCGATTCTTACTGATGTTGCGATCCAAAAATAAAAGCCAGTCTCAATAAAGAGGACTGACTTCTATCTAGTTAACTATATTTATTATAAAATTTTAACTTTAACTGTTTGTCTTCCCCAATTCATAGCTTTACTTTTTGAGCCCATTAAAACATCAATACGATTTCCTTTAATAGCACTTCCAGTATCACCAGCGATAGCTTCGCCCTAACCTTCTACCCATACTTTAGATCCTAATGGGATTACTTTCGGATCTACTGCGATAATTCTCATATTCGGATTAGCCGTTAAATCATGCCCCATCGCAGTTAAAACGCGTCCACCATATGTACCATTTTCACTTGGATCAGCAGTATATGCTGTCGCTACTACCGTTAATTCACGTTTAGCAGACTGTATGTTATTTTTAGACTCTTCTTTTGCTTTGGCTATTTCTCTTGCTTTCTCTTCTTCCTTAGCCTTTGCTATTTCTCTTGCTTTAGCCTTTTCTATCTCTTGGGCTTTTGCTTCTTCCTTAGCCTTTGCTACTTCTCTTGCTTTCTCTTCTTCCTTAGCTTTGGCTATTTCTCTTGCTTTCTCTTCTTCCTTAGCCTTTTCTATTTCTCTTGCTTTCTCTTCTTCCTTAGCCTTTGCTATTTCTCTTGCTTTAGCCTTTTCTATCTCTTGGGCTTTTGCTTCTTCTCTAGCCTTCGCTATTTCTTGGGCTTTTGCTTCTTCTCTAGCCTTCGCTATTTCTTGGGCTTTTGCTTCTTCTTTAGCCTTCGCTATTTCTTGGGCTTTTGCTTCTTCTTTAGCCTTCGCTATTTCTTGGGCTTTCTCTTCTTCCTTAGGCTTTACTACTTCTTGTACTTTCGCTTCTTCTTTAGGTTTTACTACTTCTTGTACTTTCGCTTCTTCTTTAGGTTTTACTACTTCTTGTACTTTCGTTTCTTCCTTAGGCTTTACTACTTCTTGTACTTTCGCTTCTTCCTTAGGTTTTACTACTTCTTGTACTTTCGCTTCTTCCTTAGGTTTTACTACTTCTTGTACTTTCGCCTCTTCCTTAAGCTTTGCTACCTTTTGTGTTTTCACTTCTTCCTTAGCTTTAACCGTTTTTTGTACTTTTGCTACTTGCTTCGTTTTCTCTTCAGCTTTTTTTTCAACTGGTGCTGTACTTGATAGGAAAGAAACATTTATATAAGCTGTTTTTCCTTTATACTCAAATTGCAGCCATCCGTCTTTTACTTGATGCGTTGATTCAATAACATCATCTTTTTTCAGTCTACCAAGTATTTCTGATTCAGTATTTGCATCAGAACGGACATTTAACAAATTCGCTGTTACATGATACACATCTTTTGTAAACTCTGAACTTACAAACACTTCTTTACCGTTTAAATCAATTTTTGACCATCCATCTTCGGTATTTATTACTTTTAACTCTTGTCCCTCTTTTACCTTTTCAACAACTTTTGATTCCGTTGTCGGTTTTTCACGTACGTTGAGTACATCTGCTGTTACGATCGTTTCTGCGATAGCAGTTGTGGTAAAAGCCCCCAACCCAAAAACAGTTGCTGTTGCTGCTCCAATTACTTTTTTCATATTAGCCTCCATTACGTTTTTTGTATTCTATGAAAAATTTCCATAAAACCAGGAAATTCCACAGCGTATCAAAACATTTGCAATAGTATATTAATACCGCTTAATATACTGTTTTTAAAACTTCCTACTTCAATAGTATCAAATTCTCATTTCTAATTCTATACATTATCAATCTCTTCATCTTCTATAAGCCCTTCATGCCCTTTTGCATACTAAATCGTTGTCGCAATTCCCGCCAAAAATAAACTTACGATTGCTAAAAATTTTGCGCCGACTATAGCACCTCTTAAATGAAACTTATAATCTTTATATCCCTTCATCCCCTCTGTACTAGGAATAACAACAAATTCCGGGGTAATCCAGCAAAAAATTAGCCAATCGATTATAAACAAATCAACTAAATTGAAGATCATTAAAATACCAAAAGTATGTAAATAGGCATCTATATACAATAATTTTTCATGTTTATGTAGTATATATGTAGAAACGAACGGAGTACCGAAAAGAATCGCATGATATGCAATATTAAAGTAGATTGTTTGCTTTTTTTCATAAATCGATTTCGGAAAAACTACCTTTTGAATATCTTTTGGATAATCAGTTAACGAAAGACGTGGATTATAATATAAAGATCCTAAAATCATTACAGATAGTACAATAGACATGATGACACCAACGTACATCATTTGCTCAAATGGATTCATATACTTCATTCACCCTTTTCTGTAAAAACTATGTTGATTCTTTACTTACACATTATATGCTCATGTATAACCAAAAATTAACAACCCTCTTTAACACCCAGTCAAAATTCTTGCAATGCAAAAACAATTTTTATAAAGTGAAAACCTAATTAGTTAAGTTAGGGCTGGTGAAAATTATGAAAATAGAACATATTGCAATTTGGGTAAATGATTTAGAATTCATGCGTACTTTCTATACGAAGTACTTTAATGGTAAAGCAAACTCTTTATATCATAATGAAGCGAAACAATTCGAATCTTATTTTATTACGTTTGAAACTGGAGCAAGGCTTGAACTTATGCGCAAAAAAGGTATTGAAAATGAGCCTAATCTTAATATAACTGGCTATGCACATATGGCGTTTTCAGTAGGCAGTGAGGAACGTGTAAATGAAATTACTACAATCTTAAAAGATGCTGGTTATCCTTTACTAAATGGGCCACGCTTCACTGGAGATGGCTATTACGAAAGTGTAATAAGCGATCCTGAAGGTAATCAAATTGAAATTACGATTTAATGTCTCTTTTTCTTTTCTGAAGAACAATTGAAATTTGGTTTGGAGGAATATTATGCAAAAGGTGTATTTTACTAAATTTGAAGAAACAGATTTCAATTTATATTTCCAACTCGTATCAAATGAACAAGTAATGGAACAAATTACTGAGCGCACTATTCCGTTAAATGAAGCGCAAAATGACTTTACAAGGCTGTTAAAACGCAATGAAAACCATCAAATATTCGGCTCCTATAAAGTGTATGATTCTATTACAAATGAATATGTAGGTCTTGAACATGTTACGGTAAAAGAAGAGAATGTTAGAGAAGCTGAAATTGGTTATATGATTTTGCCAGAGCACTGGGGAAAAAGATACGGATTGCCTGGGGAGATTTTGAGTACAATTATTTAACTATATAAAAAAAGAAATGCTACACTTGAACTCAAAGTAGCATTTCTTTACATATTACGCTCTATTCAACCATCGAAAGTAAAACTTTCTCAAGCTCTTTTTTAGAAAGCATACTACCATTAATATAGACTTGATATGCTTTTTCCCCTTCTTTTGCAGGCACCACTATTTTCATAGCTCGTACATTCGATTCTTTATACTCACCGAATGTTACGTCATAGCCATTTAATTTATATTTTTTTATATCTCCAGTAAAATTATGTCCTCTTTTAGATGGTTTATCAAATGGTCTATCAAGAAAATAATCTTTATATTCTCCCTCAACGATCTCTAATTGATGAATTGTAAAACCTAATTCTACATCTGAAGTATGTGGCTCTTTTTTTACATTACGCTTTTCATATCTCATCGAAATCAACGGCATTGGTTTGTCTAATGTCGCTTCTGCTTTTACTTCTTCAAATACTAATTGATGTCCAACCGGAATATACGTTGGATGCTTGATTGGAAAACCAGTTATTTTTTCAGCTTGTTCAAATGTATAGGTAAATTGTTGATCTATTCTTTCTTCATATGTATTTAATTGTTCCATTACCTCTATATCTCTCTTTTCTTCATCAGCATTTAGACGATTTGTAACTGTATATTGTCTCTCACCATTCTCTACGACACTTACTTTCTTATAAAAATGGTACGTTTCCTGTAATAAAGCTACATACTTTTCAAAGTCCTCTTCTGTAAATATACGTTTAGCAATTTCTATACGTTCCATTACTAAATTATAACCATCCTCAGTCATTCCGATATCTTGTCTTGCTTTTTCTGGTGTCCCAACAATTTTATCCATTAATGTGGTACCTGCAAAAGTACCAGTCGGGATTAAAATAGCTGCAGCTACAAAGCCAAGTAATAACTTTTTCTTCATAGAAGTTTTCTCTTTATTTTTCATCTTTTCGTATTTATAAAAAGAAGCTTGTACTTTATCTTCTAGATTCGGAGAAGGCTCTAGATTCGCTGCCTTTCTTTTCAATTCATTCGTTACATATTTTTCAAAATCCATTTACTTCTCCCTCTCTTATGTCTGGCATATGCTCCATTTCAGCTCTTAATCGTTTTAGCGCAGTATGTAACCGGGATTTCACTGTACCAGTAGGGATTTGAAGAAGTGCAGCAATATCCTCCATACTATATTCATGGAAGTAACGCATAATTATTACTACACGATGCTTATAAGATAATTTTTGTACAATCTCCACTAATTCATTACGCGTTTCCTTATGTAAAATATCTTCATGCATTACGTAAGAACGATCTTGTTCATACATTTTTTTCTTTTCAAAAATCCGAAACCTTCGCCACGATTTACGACGCCAATCCTGTACTTGCTTCACAACTAGTCCATGTAACCAAAAACGAAATGAACGATTCATATCATAGTTTGTTACGGACTTCCACATTTGTATGTACACTTCATTCACTACATCGTCTACATCTTCGTTTTGACTTCCTACTAAAAATACTACTGTTTTATAAATATCTTTACATGTGTACTCATAAATAACTTGAAAGGCTTCTTGGTCCCCAGACTGCATTTTATACAGCCATTCTTTTAATTGTACTTCATCCAAAATTACGTTCCCCTCTCATAATCTTTCACACTATATTCGCCCGTTTCTCACAAAAGGTTCATTTTACATGGAAATTTATTTATTACAATAAAAATATAAGTTATATTTTTAAGGAAAGGAGGATTTCAAGAATGAATATAGAGGATAAAATTCACGCTGAAAACGTGTTAAAAAATCTCTTCGTAGGAGCGCAAGTTGATCGATTACAATTTGGAATTTCTCCAACCGCAATAAAGATTCATTTTACAAATTTTTACACTCCTGTTCATTATGAGGGGCAATTATATATCAGTATTGAAACGAAATGGCGTTTATTTAATAAACCTCCCCATAAATACCCATCTAATGAAGATGAATATGACGATTATACTGAGGAAGAAGAATATAAGAGAATATTTGAAATGAGAAGACAAAAAATTATAGATATACAACTCGGCATAGAAAGACCTCATTTAATCATTACATTAAGGAATGGGCAAATTATTTTCATAAATGGTTTTTATGATGATTATGAATGTTGGCAAGCTGGTGTTCAATGTGAGGATTGGCTTGTTGTTGCTGCACCGGGTAATGAAATCTCCACTTGGACTCCTGATGAGTTTCATGAAAAATAGCTAATGGTATATTCCCATTAGCTATTTTTCATTTTGAAGACATACTAACAAAGCGTCTCCTTTCCAAGTTTCCAACTAAACCATCTCCCATGCCCTTCCGTTTCCCCAACCGTTTCACGATATTCGTTTCCGTTAATATAATAATCAATATGAAGATCCCGGTCCCACATGTTGTTATACAGGTGGAATACATCACGTTTTGCGCCGATTTCTTGCACTTGTTTTTCTAAATTATATTTTACTTGTTCAGGTATTTGATTTGCGACGTGTGTATGGAAAATACAGATTACTGCATCTTCACTTATTTGTCCAATAATAGATGGTAATAGTTCAACACCGTCTCCTTCTATTAATTGGACTGATTCATTTTTTACTAAAGATGCTGCTTGGTCAAACATTTCAAGTCGTTCTTTATGTTCTGGCCAAATGAGTGCACGTAGCCAAAAATAATCTTCATCACTATGTAAAACATTTACATGCAAATCTAGTCCGATTCTTTCTACGACAGATGGACTTTCTTTTAGAAAATGAGGTACATTCTCCCCTCTTATTTCAGAAGTTAAATGTACATTCGAATTTATATTTCCGTATGTTTCATCTGTTCCGTACGAATAGCTATATTGGTCCCAAAATAGTTGTAATCCAGAACTTGTCCCAATTTCGATTAACGCTAACGGCTTTTTCACTTTATTAAATATGTAGCAGAAACTTGGGTATAAGTACGCACATCGCCTTACTTCATTCGTTTGAACGAGTTTCGTTTGTAACAAAGTAATGATATCTTCTCGGTACTTTTTACAAAAGTCTTTAAAATGATCAAACACTTGGTCTAAATTTGTATTCTTATTTTCAACTAAGCTACTATAATACGTTTTTAACTGATGTTCTTTCCCTGCAAGTAATAAATAATGTACGGCGCCTAATAATAAGTTTGGGACTGGTTGGCCTACTTGAGCGTAGGAAGATAGTGTAAGCACTTCCTCATCTTCAGCAATTTGAATTGATAAGTATTCATATAAGTCACTTGACCCTTTACATTCCTTTATTGAAAAATTTCGAAATAAGTTTGCTATTTGTTCTTGTGTACGCATTGGTATCCCTCCTTTTGTTTTTTCACAGAATAATCTTACTATTTCTAGTGCAAAAATCCCATAAAAAGGTACCCTTTCTACCCACTTTACGATACGTAAGCTTTTTCGAGATAATTTCAAACTGTAATTTTTTTCTATTTACCACCTTAAAAGAGCTTGTTAAATAAGATTTTTAGCGAATAAAACGTTAAATAGTTTAAAATTATCAGATAACACTAGATATTTTAGTCTATTAATTATTATAATAGAGTATGAGATGGTTATATAATTGAGACAAAAAAGGTAAATACCTAGGTGGGGCCTAGGCGGTGTTTTCTTTTTACGGCTTAGATATAGTGAACACCTACTCTTTTTTGCCAATATAGGGGATGGAGAGATTATCATGAGCAACATGCAGCAAAAAACAGACGTTATCTTAATTGGTGCAGGAATTATGAGTGCAACGTTAGGCTCATTACTAAAAGAATTAGCACCTGAATGGGAAATTAAAGTTTTTGAAAAACTCGCAAGTGCCGGGGAAGAAAGCTCTAATGAATGGAATAATGCAGGTACAGGGCATTCTGCGCTATGCGAACTGAACTATACTTCCGAAAAATCTGACGGATCTATAGATATTGGTAAGGCTGTAAAAGTGAATGAGCAATTCCAGCTTTCAAGACAATTTTGGGCATATCTTGTAAAAAGTAAATTAATTCGTAATCCACAAGATTTTATTATGCCTCTACCTCATATGAGTTTAGTACAAGGTGAAAAAAATGTTGAGTTTCTAAAAAACCGTTTTGAAGCGCTTTCAAAAAATCCACTGTTTCAAGGTATGGAATTTTCCGATGCTCCTGAAACATTAAAAAAATGGCTTCCACTCATTATGGAAGGACGTACACCAAACGAACCGATGGCTGCGACGAAGATTGACTCTGGAACAGATGTTAACTTCGGTGCATTAACACGTATGTTGTTTGATTACTTACAAACTAAAAATGTCGAGCTAAACTACAAACATAGTGTCGAAAATATTAAACGCACAAAGAATGGTTTGTGGGAAGTAAAAGTACACGATATGAATAGTGGTAAAATTGAGCATCATACTGCAAAATTCGTCTTTATTGGCGGCGGTGGCGGTAGCCTACCTCTACTACAAAAGACTGGAATTCCTGAATCAAAACATATCGGTGGATTCCCAGTAAGTGGACTATTTATGGTATGTAAAAACCAAAAAGTTGTAGAGCAACATCATGCGAAAGTTTACGGTAAAGCTAAAGTTGGCGCTCCGCCAATGTCTGTACCTCACCTTGATACGAGATATATAGACAATAAAAAAGCTTTACTATTTGGACCGTTCGCTGGGTTCTCTCCTAAGTTCTTAAAAACTGGCTCAAACCTTGACTTAATTGGTTCTGTAAAACCGAATAACGTCTTAACGATGTTAGCAGCTGGTGTAAAAGAAATGGGACTAACAAAATACTTAATTCAGCAAGTTATGTTATCACACGAAAAGCGTATGGAAGAATTACGCGAATTCATTCCGAACGCGAAAAGTGAAGATTGGGATATTGTAGTTGCTGGGCAACGTGTACAAGTAATTAAAGATACTGATGCTGGTGGTAAAGGTACTCTTCAATTCGGTACAGAAGTTGTTAGTGCGGCTGATGGATCAATCGCTGCGTTACTAGGTGCTTCACCAGGTGCTTCTACTGCCGTTCACGTCATGCTTGAAGTATTAGAAAAATGTTTCCCAAGCCGCATGGTAGAATGGGAAGGAAAAATAAAAGAAATGATCCCTTCTTACGGCATTTCACTAACTGAAAATCCAAGATTATTCCAAGATCTTCACACTTCGACTGGTCGTACGCTTGGATTAAATGAAAAAGAAACAGTTCATAACTAATGAAGAAATTAAAAAACGTCCGATATATTCGGACGTTTTTTCTTTACTAGAAATTATATTTATCAATATTCTCTTTCGTAAATACAACTCGCTCTGGTAATACGATAATTCCGTTTCCTTCTGCCTCATAATCATAACCTTGGATGGAGTTTGGCTCTACTTTCACTTTTCCGATTCCTTTTACTTCGAAGCTATCCCCTACTTTTAACTTCTTCCCTTTAACTACTATTTCATTTGCTACAAACGTTGCGAGTGCACCTTGTTGTTTTACATCCCATAATCCGAATTGTTGTACTGTTCCTCGTTTTACGTAATCACGCATAACGTTTGGTGTAGAGAAGCCAGTTACGGCTACTTTTTTATCCATTTTCAAGTTTTCAGCTGCTTGTGCCATTGCCGGAAGTGCCGTTGCATCCGGGCAAATGACTGCATTAATATCTGGATACGTTTTTAAAATGTTCTCCCCTACTGATAACGATTTTTGCGCATTATTTTCACCGTACTGTGTCGTAACAATTTCCCAGTTCGGATATTTCTTTTTAATAATTTCTTTCGCTTTCGTTACCCATTGATTTTGATCCGTTACTGTTGGACTTGAATAAAAGAAGGCTACTTTGCCTTTATCTCCAATTTGCTTTGAAGTCATTTCAATTAATAAGTTAGCAAGTTGATCTGGTGTACCTTGGCTTATATAAAATGAACGGTCTTTCGGATTCACATCAGAGTCCCACGTTAACACCGTCATCCCTTTTTTCTTAGCGCGTTGTAATGATTGTGATAGACCATCCACTGAAGTAGAGGAGATCATAAGTGCATCATAGTTTTGGTTAATAAAATTGTTTATATATTTCACTTGCCCTGATACGCTTGCTTCAGACGGTCCATCATACTTCACTTGTACGCCTAGTTTATCTCCCATCTCTTTTGCTCCTTCACCACCAGATGTAAAGAAACCAACCCCAGTTAGTTTCGGAATGAATGCAAATTTCACATCATCCGCTTTTTTCTTATCTGCCGTTTGACTAGAACAAGCTATTAAACCGATTAAACAAATACATACAATGAATACAATCCCTAGTTTTCTCTTCATGACATTTCCCCCTTATGCAAATTCTTTCTTTTCCCTGGTGTAATTTGATGTAATTTGAAATGTCTTATAATAACTGAAAGAATAAGAATAATACCAATTACTACGTTGGATTGTTCATTTGTTAAACCCGTCATTTGCAAACCATACTGCATTAACCCTATAAAAATACTTGCCAGTACAGTACCGATAATGCTTCCTTTTCCCCCTGTAATAAGTGTCCCTCCTAATACAACTGCTGTAATAATTGGTAAAATCGTTTCACTTCCCATATCTGCACGTGCGGAACCGAAATATGCAGTTAAAAAAGCGCCCCCTAATCCACCTCCTAACCCGGAAATTATGTAAGCGATGATAACTACTTGTTTCGTTTTAATCCCTGTGTATTTTGCTGCGTTTTCGTTCGCTCCTGTTAATTTTACGTGACGCCCATATACAGTTCGGTGGAATAATAAAGTACATAAAACTGTTAATACGATCAGTATCCATAATAAATTCGGTATCCCTATAAAACTACCATTTGCCAGTTGTACAAATGATTCAGGTAAACCACTTATCCCTTCATATCCAGAAGCTCCTGCCCCTCCCGAAATGACGAGTGCAATTCCTCCGTATAAAAACATCGTTCCGAGTGTAACGACAAGTGGCTCTACATCTGTCATTTTTATAATGATTCCGTTTAAAGCTCCTGCTAAGCAACTAATGATTAGGGCTATTATGACAGCAAATAAAATAGGTATTCCGTTCATCCAAAGCACACCGATCAAGATTGAAGTGAGCCCCATTATTGAGCCGACCGATACATCAATTCCTCCTGTTACAATAACGAAAGTCATTGGTATCGCAGCGATTGCGATAAATAGAAAATCATTTGTACTAAAAAGAAGGTTACTAATATTTAAGAAATCACTACTTATAAAACTAAAGAGAATGAATTCTATAAAAAGTAATACAATTAGAACACCTTCCCATCTATATAAATACTTCATAGATTCATCCTCCTTTCTGCCCTCCACTTTTTCATAACACTATCTAATATGACGATTAATAATAATAAGAAACCTGAAATAGCATTATTCCAAAATGCTGGTATTTTTAAAAATACGAGTGAACTGCTTATCGCCTCTAAAAATAACGCTCCTAATGCAGCTCCAAATATAGAACCCGTTCCTCCTTTTAAATGAATTCCTCCTAGTACAGCGGCTGCGATAACCTGTAGTTCCATCCCAGTACCTGTTTGGTTAGGAACGAACCCGATATTCATAACAAAAATGCAACCAGCGAGCGCAGCACTTATGCCTGATATAATAAACGCATATATCTTTACTTTATTAACTGGTATACCAATAAGTCTCGCGCCATCTTCATTATCACCTACCGCATAAAAGTATCTCCCGTATGGTACTTTCCTTAAAAAGAAGTATAGTAGTAGTAAAATAATCAGAACAACCCATACAGTTATTGGCAGACCAAGTATGACGATAGATGAGAGTTGCTTAAAATTGTTTGGAATATCTTCAATCCATTTTCCGCCTGTGAAAATTAACATCGCACCTCTAATGATCCCTAACATACCTAATGTCATAATAATAGCTGGTACTCGAAGCTTCGCAACGCCAACTCCGTTTACAAAACCAATAATAGCCCCAAGTATTATAGCGGCAGTAATAGACAAGATTGCACTAAATCCATCCGTTAACAACATCCCGCAAACCGCTGCGCTTAATCCCATAATTGAACCAACTGATACGTCTATATTTTTCGTAAATAAGACAAACGATTGGCCAATTGCTAGCACGACTAAAATAACGCTAGATTTCATCATTAAAGATAACGAGTTAAGTTGAACGAAACTTGGATTTATCATTCCGACAATGGCAATATAACTTAGTAATAACAGTATGATAGATGTTTCGTGCATTTTATACATACGTTTCATTCCGTTACACCTCCGTAAGCAAGACGTGTAACTTCATCTACATTCACCTTTTCTTTCTCCAAATGAGAAACAAATTTTCCATTTCGCATTACATATACACGGTTTACTAATTGAACAATTTCTTCAACATCTGAAGAGATTAATAATATTGCGAGTCCTTCCCTTTTCATTTTTTCTATCGTCTCATATACTTCAAGCCTTGCTTTCGCATCAATTCCGCGAGTCGGTTCATCAAGAATAATAATTTTCGGATTACACGCAAGATATTTTGCAAGTACGACTTTTTGCTGATTACCTCCTGATAAAGATGCTAGAACTTCATCCATGCTTCGTACAACAATTCGAAACTGTTCTATATACGACTTTACTAAAGCGCTTTCTTTTTCTTGGTTAATGAAAAAGCGACAATTCTGATGTAAACATGCTGCAGTCATATTTTCTTTAACCGATGCAATTGAGAAAATACCATTTCTGGCTCTATCCTCTGGCACATAAACAAGTCCTTCTCTTAGTCTTTTATGCAAAGAGCATGAATCAATTGATTTTCCTTCTAATAAAATGGAACCTGATTTTATAGATTTTAATCCTAATATCGATTCTGCTAATTCAGTTCTGCCCGATCCAACAATGCCCGCAATACCTACAATTTCACCAGCATGTACAGTGAATGATATATTTTCGAAAGCGTGACTCGTTATATCAGATACTTCTAATATTTTTTTCGTTTCTTTTGTCTCTTGCACTATTTCTCTTTCCTCTTCTTGTTTATACCCTTGCGGCAATAAACCCTCCATTAGCATGTCATATGTATAGTTACATACATCCCCTTGGCTTATAATCATTCCATCACGTAAAATCGCTACTTTGTTGGCAATTTCAAAGATTTCTGGAAAGCGATGCGTAATATATATCATCCCAATTCCTTTTTCTTGTAAATTTTTCATCAGCACAAAAAGACTCTTAATTTCGTGAGTTGTTAATGTCGATGTTGGCTCATCTAAAATAAGAATCTCGGCTTCTCGTATTAATCCTCTTACGATTTCTACTAACTGTTGCTGCGCAATGGATAGTGATCCTCCTAGTTCATTAAGGTCAATATCCCATCCTAAACTGTCAATTAATTGCTGAATCTTTACTTTTAATTCCTTTTTCTTCCTTTTCAGTCCGATACATATATTTTCTTCAATGGTCATATGCGGAAAAATGAGTGGTTCTTGTGGTATTAAGTAAACCCCTTCTCTGTGTGCTTCTTTCGGATTTGCAAACTGTTTCCTCATTCCTTTTACATACATTTCTCCACTATCATACGAATATAACCCCGTTAATATTTTCATTAATGTTGATTTTCCAGCACCATTTCCCCCAACTAAAGCGTATATCTCACCACGCTCTAATTGTAAGTTTACTTCTTTTAGTACAAGTTGATTTGAAAACGCCTTACTCATTTCCTTTACTTGTAATAAAGGTACGTTATCCACATGATGTCACCTGCCTTTATACAGAACATTTTTTGAGAAAATGATTATTTGTTCTACTTGTTTTGTAGCATTGTATATTCCTTTTTTCATATCTAGAACATTTTTTTCATCAGACTATTAATCGTTTCAACTGGAATAAACAAAATATACGGCACATATGTTTAAGCATTGGTCAATTGTTGAAAGGGATGACGAGTATGACACAGCTGAACTTTGAAGAGAATTTATTAACTAAAGTAGCTTGGTACTATTATAAAGATCAATTAACACAACAGGAGATCGCTTCACTTCTTCATATTTCTAGAAATAAAGTCGTCCGGTTATTAGATAAGGCACGCAGTGAAGGTATCGTTACATTTCACGTAAAAGGTACTGGTTTGCACTGTTTAAGTATTGAACGTGACCTAATGAAAAAATTCCACTTAAAAGATGCTTTCATAATCCCTACTCCAGTAAACAATTATCACGCTTCTCTCGGAAAAGCTGCTGCACAATATTTAGAAACTCAGCTCCAGCAAGGTGATTTACTCGGAATTGGCTGGGGAGAAACAATTAGCAAAATGCTAGAAAATATTCATTTTGAAAGTTCCATTAATCTTTCAATCGTAACGCTAACTGGCGGAGTAAATCACTATCTCCCGAGAAAACAAAACTATTTACACTACATGCAAGGTGATCTTCATATTATCCCTACGCCGTTTCTAGCATCCACAACCGAAATGGCACAAAGCATTTTATCAGAACCAAGTGTAAAGGATATGCTTCATGTCGCTTCACTTGCTCATACGGCTGTTGTTGGTATTGGAGGATTATCTCAAGACGCTACGATTGTAAAAGAAGAAAAATTAACACTATGTGAGATGACATATATTCGTAGTCAAAACGGGGCGGGCGATATTTTAGGGCAGTTTTATAATACAGATGGGGATTTATTAAAGCTCCCGCATCACAACCGCCTTATTGGTACACCGCTCTCTATCCTTCGCAAAATGAAGCATGTCATTGGTGTTGCTGGAGGTACAGAAAAGATAGATGCAATTTTTGGTGCTTTAAAAGGAAAGTTCATTCATACATTAATTACCGATGAGGAAACGGCTCTCTCCTTATTACGAAAGGATGGTGATTGTTAATGTCTCATTTATTAGCTTTTGATGCTGGTACAGGAAGCATTCGAGCTGTTCTTTTTGATTTATTAGGTAATCAAATTGCGGTCAGTCAAAAAGAATGGATTCATAAAACGGATCCTCGTTACCCAGGTTCTATGAATTTTGATGTCATTGAAAACTGGCAACTTGTACAACAATGTACGAAAGAAGTTCTGCAAAGAAGTAATATACCACCCTCTTCTATTCAAGCTATTAGCGCTACTAGTATGCGAGAAGGTTTTGTTTTATATGATAAAGATGGGCAAGAAATATGGGCATGCGCAAATGTTGATGGGCGCGCATCAACTGAAGTTAGTGAACTAAAAGAAATTCGGTCACATCTTGAAGAAGATTTATATACAAGATCTGGGCAAACTTTTTCATTAGGTGCTTTACCCCGCCTACTTTGGATTAAAAAACATGAACCAGACGTCTATAGCAATATTCATTCTTTTACGATGTTAAACGATTGGATTTTATATAAATTAAGCGGCGTACTGCAAATTGATTCCTCAAACGGATGTACGTCTGGTATTTTTGACTTACAAAATAGAGTGTGGGATAACGATGTCGCTAAGGAGTGCGGTCTAACGTTGCCATTTTCACCAACAGTAAATGAAGCTGGTACCGTTATCGGCAACGTTACAAAAGAGTGTGCAGTATTAACTGGATTACGTGAAGGAATTCCTGTCGTCGCCGGGGGCGGAGATGCTCAAATGGCATCGCTCGGAACTGGAGTCGTGAAGCCTAATCAAACCTTAATATGCGGCGGTAGTTTTTGGCAACAAGAAGTGAATATTACAGCGCCGATAACAGATCCACAAGCTGCAATTCGGGTAAATTGTCACGTCGTTCCGAACCTATGGCAATATGAAACAATCGCCTTTTTCCCTGGCCTTGTTATGCGCTGGTTTCGAGACGCTTTTTGCCAAGAGGAAAAGAAACTTGCTGACAAACTCGGTGTAGATGCTTATGCATTATTAGAAGAACAAGCGAAAGACGTACCTGTCGGTTCATATGGTATTATCCCTACTTTTTCAAACGTTATGAACTACATTTCTTGGCGTCATGCTGCACCTTCTTTTTTAAATTTAAGTTTAGATGCTGACAAATGCGGAAAAAAAGAACTGTTCCGTGCTATTGAGGAAAATGCTGCCTTCGTTACACTTGGTAACTTAAAATTAATAGAAAATCTCACAGGAACATTCCCTTCTGAAGTCATTTTTGCTGGTGGTGCTGCTAAAGGAAAACTGTGGCCACAAATTTTATCAGACGTACTCGGTATTCCTGTAAAAGTTCCCGTTGTGAAAGAAGCAGCTGCTTTAGGAACTGCGATTGCTGCTGGAATCGGGGCTGGCATATATTCATCTATGGAAGAAACTGCCGAACAGTTTGTACAGTGGGAGCACACATTTGAACCAGTTACTGAAAATCATGAACTATATAAAGAATTCTATGAAACATGGAAAACTGTGTATGACAGTCAGCTCGCTTTAGCTGATAAAGGGCTCACCTCACATATGTGGATTGCACCTGGTGCACTGTAACACATTACATAAAGGAGTGAAAATTATGTTAAAAGCGAATGAAAATGACTTTTCCTATCGCTTCGGTGATAACGGGCCGAAATATTTAATACAAGGTCCGAATATTGATCTTGGCCTTGTTGTCATTCAGCCTGGGCAAGAATTTCAAAACCACTATCATACGATGTGTGAGGAAGTCTTTTATGCATTAGAAGGTGAAATTGATTTCTATGTGAATAACGAAAGAGTTCCGATTAAACAAGGCGATGTCCTGCAAGTTCGCCCTCATGAATCTCACTATCTTATTAACCATTCTGACAAACCTTTTAAAGCAGTTTTTATTAAGTCACCACATTTACCAAATAAAGATACGGTACAAACTGAAAATCCAACATTAACGAAGGAGTGATTTCAAATGACTTGGGGATTTAAAAATCGATTAAACACAATTTTACCTGATGGCAGAGCGGTTATGTTAGCGATAGACCACGGCTACTTTTTAGGACCCATTCACGGGCTAGAACAACCACTTGAAACAGTTAAAAACTTACTTCCTTATACAGATTCCCTCTTTTTAACGCGCGGTGTACTTAGCTCCTGTATTCCTGAAAACTGCAGCACACCGATGGTTATGCGTGTATCAGGCGGAGCTACTGTCGTCGGTAAAGATTTAGCGAATGAAACAATTGTTACACCTGTAAAAGAAGCAGTGAAACAAAACGCAATTGGCGTCGGTGTTTCTGTTTTCGTCGGATCAGATTATGAAACACAAACAGTTTCAAATCTCGCAAATGTAGTTTCAGAAGCTCACGATTACGGTCTACCAGTACTCGGCATTACCGCTGTTGCGAAAGAACTGCAAAAACGTGAAGCTCGCTTTTTAGCACTCGCTTCCCGCGTATGCGTTGAAATGGGAGCTGACATTATTAAAACGTATTACTGCGAAGGGTTCGAAAAAATTACAAGTACTTGCCCTGCTCCAGTCGTAATCGCTGGTGGACCAAAACTAGATTCAATTGAAGACGCATTAAACATTACGTACAATGCACTGCAAGAAGGCGCAATCGGCGTAGACATGGGCCGAAACATATGGCAATCTGAACATCCTGCTGCCATGATTCAAGCGATTCATGGCATAGTGAAGAATGGATTGAATGTGAAAGAGGCTCTCCAATTATATGAAGATGTAAAAAATTAAAACAAACGACAGACTATTACACTTACATATATACAAAATCAATATTTACTATAAGGAAAAGCCTCTATGTTAGATTACTAAGTAATCTAACATAGAGGCTTTCTTTTTCATTTTTTGTTCTGAATTGGGTCAAATTTCTACAGATCGCGTACGTTCCACACAATCTCACCGCGCTCCCCCCACGTACTGTGATGCCGCTTAAACCCTATCTTTTCTAATACTCGGAAAGACGCCGTATTCCAAGCACCTACAGTAGACCAAAGTCTATGACGACCCGTAGCAATTGCAGCCTCAAGCACAGCTGATGCTGCCTCTGTCGCATAACCCTTGCGATGAGCACTTTGGAACAACTCATATGCAATTTCCGGCTCTTCAAGCGTGGACCGACCGATGATTAAGCCACAGTATCCGATGAAATCCCCTTCTTCTCTCCTACGAATAGTAAGAAGAGAAATACCATTTTCAGTTGCTTTCTTGCGCATTTCGATAAGAGAGCTACGAACCGATTCAATAGTTGGCATGTCCACGCCACGTTCACCAATTAATTTTCTCAGCCAAACCGCATCAGATTCTTCCCACATATTTAGGTCGAGTCGTTCCGTTTTTAGCTGGAATGCCATATCTTTAAATACAGCTGTCATAGCGATAACCTCCTATTCATATCACTGTACTACTTATAATAATTTCGTACTTTACCATATGGGAAACCTGCTTGATTCATACATTATTTTATGCATAATCAATTCCTCTGCAAAATAGCCCTTGTTATCAGACTTCATTTTAAATCTACAATATTCGAGTTATGAATGATCTTACATTTAAAAATGTATCTTCCTTTCTTTTTTGTTAAAATAAAGAAAAGGAGGAATGATTATGAAACGCATGACTTTTGAACGCCCTACTGATTATTACGATGAAAAATTATATACTATCGATGAAAAAATTTGTGCACTATTAAAAGAACGGAAAGAACTTTCAGGTGGTGATCCAGGCTTTCCACATGATGAAGCGATTTACAAATGGGCAAAGCAATTCGGTTTTTATCCAGACTATTTAAATTCACTATTCTCTTCCATGATGGACGAAGGTGAATTTAAACCTCGCGTTGAACCAACTACATTCCAAAAACATATACCGGTTTTTAAAACGTATGAACATAACGGTATCATGTATACGGTAACTTTTATTCGGCAATATGCAAATGCTAGTGTAGTTTATTTATATAGTGATTGGGATTCCACTGATGAAGTTTTTAATGAAAATAAGCCTCATAGTTTTTTCCAATTATCAATAGATGATACATATGATTGCTGGCCAGAAGGTGGTGGCGGCACTGATGGACATTTTAGTCATCATTTCGTTATATCTCCTGCCCTTCCTAATAATTTGTCTGGAATAAGCTTACGATTTAAAGAACTTAATATACCGTTTAGGAAAGATCAAGTTGTGCTTGAATTTGAGATTCAGATAGATTAATAAAAAGGCTGTCTCACAAACCCTTTTCCTGACTAAAATTCGTTTGTTTTTACTTTTATGTCCCTTAAAATGATCAAGCCCCTTTCCAAACTGGATAAGGGGCTATATTTACAACATTCAACAATTACTCTTGTTGGTTGCTATTGAATTTTCTTACCATCTTTATAGTCAAGGCAAGACACTTCAATTAACAATCCATTAAACATTGTAAAATAAAAACCGTAACTACTACCTCTCATAGAATACGGTGCCTTTTCTATTTCAATACCTCCAGCTACTAAACGATTATATGCTTGATCAACTTCATTTGAAGTATCCACTAAAAAACCAATATGAAAAGCTTCAGGATACATAACTTCCTTATTCCCCTTAAATGCTTTGGGGTCGCTTAGTACAAGTAGAAATCCACTCTCGTCACTCATCACTACTAGTGCCTTTCCCTTTTGCTCCAAAAATTGAAAATCAAAAAATGTTTCAAAGAAATGTCTCGCTTCTGATAAATCATCGACGCATAGATTCAAATGATTTAACTTCATTCACTCATCTCCTTTTAACCACAGGGTATGTAGACTCATTTTCGTAACACTTAAATATGTAAGGTAAGATATTCAAGCGTTCCATCTAAGACTATGCTTTATAGTCTAATACTTTTCTCTATGACCTAGAACATTTTTTAATGAATGCAATTACATGAACCATTCAACGTGAAATATTAATGTACTATATAAAATAGCCACATTATTTAATTTTCAAATTATGTAAAACCCACTCAATCAAGAAAATTGCTGAAGAGGTACGTTCTTTCGTAGCACCTAAAAATAGTTTATGAAGTAATACCTCCAATTGAATTGGTTTATTAGGCAACGCTTGAATATACTTTAAAACAGAGCCCGCTGGCGGCGTGGGTTGGTTATTAATAGCCCATATCCCTTCTAACAATGTCCACGTTGACGTATGAACGATGTATGAAGCTTTTAACTCATCATTTACTTTCAAAGCAGACTGAATTTTAATGAGTGAACTATGCAACCAATGAGAAATACCTTTCACTTTGCCACTAAAAACACGATAGTTTTCAAATTCATAGGTAGCTATCTCCTTTAACCTTTTCAACTCGCCGCTTTTATCAAATAAAATTTCCCCTTCTAAAAATGAGTATAGTTCCATCGGATTGTTTTTAAAGTTTACTAGTATTTGATTAACGCCTGCATACTTATATTCAACTAAAATTTCTTCCCTCGTTTCAGAATGAAACTTCTTCTTTTGTCCGTCTTCTAACAGAATATATAAGTCTAAATCCGAATCAGGATATGCATCACCTCTTGCGACAGATCCGATAAGCATACATCCAGTTACCTTATCTATTGATAAGATTTCAGCTACTATTGTTTGCACTAATTTTTTATGTTGTTCATGTTTAATAGATGTTTGTGCTTCAAACATTTGTAACCTCCAAATATTTTATTATGGGGTTAGTCCTTACCTAAATATATTGTACTTCTCTTACAATCTTCTATACTTATTCAACAATTGTCAGTTCATATACAATTGCGTCTTTACTGCTTTTTGTTTTATCTTGAATTGTAACAATATCTCCAGCTTTTATTTTCGAAGCATTCACTACTTTTACCATCTCAGGCGGAACATATCCTCCATTGTTCTCTTTATTTAGCGGAAACCACTTTACTGATTTATTAGTTGCTTCTAAAATTTTATATTTAATTGTACCATCATACTTTATTTCACCAACAAGATCTTTTACTAATGTAGGTGTATATTTATCCTCTTCTTTTTCCAAAGAAATATGATCACCTATATCTAGGATACCGTTTCTTACAGGTGCCTCCCATTTTGTTGGATTTAAATCATTTAAACTTACTTTCACACTATCTTCTTTATTTGAGCTAGCATCTTTTAGAAATATTTCATTATAATTCTTATCAATAATAATATACTCTTTCTGCTCTACTATTTTTGCACTAGTTTCACGTTTTTCTTCCTCATTGTTAGATACTTCTTCTTTCACATTATTACTACACGCTGATAATAATGTCGTCGCTAAAGTTGCCATTAGTAATATTTTTTTCACTTCATTTACCTCCATTTATAACGAAACAATAAAACATATATCACAACCATATTTTACTATAAATCAAAAAAAGAGGATATTTGTTTATTACTAAACAAATATCCTCTACCTTTACATATATATTACGATTGTTGATAAGCCGCTTTCGATGATTTTACATAATAAACTGCGTGATCAACGTTAATAATATGATCTGGTTTTGGTTTCCCACGACTCGCTCTATGTCCTGCTAAATGTTCTTCACTTGTTTCCCAGTTTTTCCATGCTTCTTCAGATTCCCAGCGAATCATAACGACAACTTCTTCATCTCCGCGTCTTACTTTTTTCACAAGAACACTTAAGTCGATGAAGCCTTCAAATTTTTCAATAATACCTTCTCCAGTGAAACGTTCTACAACTATATTTGATGTACCTTCTTTTACTGTAAATGTTTTCGTTTCAATAAACATATATTCCACTCCCTCTTTTTAATACGAATACTAGTATTCTTCTATTATAGTTGATTATGATAATTATTTTCAATTAAAAAGTTTTAATTGTTTGAATTATGCTGTTTTCTCTTCAACAGCTTCATCTAAAAATTTGAAATACGGAAGGAATAATCCTATTAAAGAAGTAACACATATAATCGCACCGATAATAAAGTATAGTGCTCGTATTCCCCACATTTCACTTAATATGCCTCCTAATAACACACCTAACGGCATAGCGGATCGTATGAAAAATAAACGCACTGAAAATATTTGTCCTATCATATTGTTTGGTACTGTTTGTTGGCAAATTGTTGTGTTATGAACATTGAAAAATGAAATACAAATGCCTGCAACTACTTCAATAAACACCGCAATTACTATACTATGATTGAACCCTAGAGAAATATATGTTAATCCTCCTATAAACAATCCACCAAGCATAAGTATACGCCGGCTTTTATATGTTACTTTTCCGACTAGTATAGATCCAATTACATAGCCAAACGGAAAACCAGCCATAAAATAACCAAACTCCGCATACCCTGCTGACAGCTCATCTTTTATATAAGGAAGATTTGTAACCAGCGTTACCCCCACCCCAAATTGCACGAAAGTAAGAAAGACACCGAGCCAAACGATAACTGGTTTTGTGAAAAAATATGTAAAACCGTGAAGAAACTGTTCTAGCCACGTTTTCCGAATGGATTGTGTTGTTCTCTTTTCTTTTATATAAAGTAAAAAAGTGCCACTAACAAATAGACAAATACATACGAAAGATAGTGTAAGTTCTACTCCAATCAAATGAATGGCCACTCCGCCTAATATTGGTCCAAGAAACATCATAAGTCGAGCCATCCCATCAATATATGCATTTGCGTCTTGAAGTTGTTCTTCACTTACCATACTCGGTGTAATGGCTTGACTTGCAGGTGTATACAGCGGCGTAATAAGCCCGATTATAATTTGTACGACATACACATGCCAAACTTCTATACTACTAGTAAGTAACATGCCTAACGGTAGTAAGAAAACCGAAGCTCGCACCCATTGTGAAAATATCATAATCCACTTCCGGCTCCATTTATCAATAAATGGACCACTTATAAGTTGCAGTATGAGCGATGGGATAAAATATAGTAACCACATACTACTTAATGCTGTTTTTGACCCTGTTAATTCGTAAACAAGAATCGAATTACATAACGTTCCGAAAGCCCCGCCCAATTCTGAAATCGCGCTTCCAATCCACATGAAAAAAAACGAACGATTTTTCAACACATTTTTCAATTTCATACACCAACTTTTCTCTTAAATTCCTCCCTTTATGTACATTCTCTAGTTGCATATTATCTATTTAAAAACGCATCTAATTCTTTCGCTAACGACTGTACTGCTTTCTTTCTTAATACATATTTCCCGTCATGTATATCAACTAACTTCGCTGCACGCAACAATTTCAAATGATGGTGTACAGTCGATTTACCGAGTTGCAATCTTTCTGTAATTTCCTGTAATGTTCGTTCTTTTTCGAACAACATTTTTACAATGCGTAATCTTGCTTCATCCCCAAGTGCTTTATGTTTTTGAACTAAAAAATAATTCGGTTCATACAGATCTTCAGGATGGATACTTTCGTTTGCGACTGGGTAATGAAATACTTTCGTATCTTCAATATCCGCCTCAATATTCCACGGTCTGTATATCATTTGCGGGATAAGAAGTACATAATGAACACTTGGCTCTGGCATATAATTCACTCCACCGGTCGCCCACTCGACAAACTCTTCTGGTTTCATCTTTTTATTCATTTCATTTTTCGCTTCATAATCTCGTTTTAATATAGATAGTATTTTCTCTTCCTCTTTCCGAATAACACTCTCATACCAACCTGTCATAACAGCGATTAAATGGGATTTCAGCACTTGTACATGAACATCACATATAAAACGAATATACGCGGAGAAAAACTGATGATCATGTGTCAGTTCCATTAGTTCATGTATTGCAGTTACATCTCCACTTGCTGCTAAATGTCTTTTCTCTTCATACTTCTCGCCTAAAAACGGTAAACATATATACTTCAAATCTTCTTCTGAAAGCGAATCGATTTTAGTATTAAACTGCGTTAAATCCTGAAACTCTCCTTCATACAATAACTGAAGCAACGCTTTCCACGTATTATGTTCTTCTACAAACTGTAAGTGCTCTCTCATTTCTTCTGTTAATGATTCCTTAATCTCTGCCCATTCATTTTGACTCTTTTCAAGAGTATCGATTAACCTTTTATGAGTAATTGCTGCAATACCTAATGCGCATTCGAAAAGTATCGAATACTTTATTTGAACATTGTACGTTTCCCTCTTTCTACTCGTTACGTGAAAGACTTCCATTTTATCGCCTCCTTATTTTACTACGTATTAAATTCTATTTTTATCGAATTATACCTTCTATTTTTTTAGAATTTTAAAACTTTATGGAACGTAAAAAAAACGCAGTTTATTTGCAAACTGCGTTTTTTATATTATTCGTTACTTATTGATTCATTTGCGCATCGTTTAATAGCTCAATAATTTCACCCAACATTTCTTCTGTAAAAGCACCGGCACTAAAGTTCACTAACGCTCGTAACGGCATATAGTTCAGCATAGCCTCCATCATTTCAGAGGCATCACTATCCCCTTCAGCCATACTACTAAACGGGCTATCTTTTAATGCTTTCTCCATTAGTTCTTTTGCGATTGGCGCTAAGATTGGGTCCATAAATATTTCCCCTAGTAACGTATTACGATGTACAGGTTTTCGAATTATAGTTGTTGATTGAACAAAAATGCTATCATGTAAAACAATCTCTTTTGAAGATTTCCCTACTAAAATTTCGAATTCACCTGTTTCGACATGCCAGTCCTTCCATTCAACATTGTAATAAGCAAATGATCTTTTATTTAAAGTAAAACTAACCGTTTTTTCTTCTCCCGGTTGCAATTCTACTTTTTCAAACCCTTTTAATTCTTTTTCAGGCCGAATCATACTGCTTTCAACATCTTTTATATAAAGCTGGACAATTTCTTTCCCTGCTATACTACCAGTATTTTTCACGTTTACACGAACAGAAACCGTATCCGTATCTTTTATTTCTTTCTTATCGATTGAAATATTACTATACTCAAAGTTTGTATAGCTTAATCCAAACCCAAATGGGAACAATGGTTCAATCTTTTTCTTATCGTAATAACGATAGCCAACGAACACACCTTCTTTATATTCCACTATGTCACCTTCACCAGGGAAGTTTAAGTAAGATGGGTTATCGCTTAACACTTTCGGGAATGTTTCTGCTAGTTTCCCACTTGGGTTCGCGTCACCAAATAATATATCAGCAATCGCTCCGCCTAACGCTTGCCCTCCTAAATAGCCTTCAAGTATTCCTTTTACTTTTCCTATCCATGGCATTTCAATTGGCGCACCGTTACTTAAAACTATAACGATATTATTTTGTACTTCAGCGATAGCTTCAATTAATTGCACGTGATTTTTTGGCATTTGTAAATGTTTTCGATCAAATCCTTCCGATTCATAGCGATCTGGAAGTCCAACAAAAAGAACAGCTGTATCTGCACTCCCTGCTACTATTTTCGCTTCATTAATTATGTTTTCATCCACATCATCGCTTGCAAGGTCATAGCCTTGTGCAAATAATATATTCGTTTTTTCACTTGATACCATTTCAATTTCTTCAAGAATACTTTCAAGCTTTGTTGGATTAATATGAGAGCTTCCACCGCCTTGATAACGTGGTTGCTTTGCAAACTCGCCAATTACTGCTACTGTTCCTTCTCTTTTCAACGGAAGGATGGAATCTTCATTTTGTAACATCACCATACTTTCACTTGCAACTTCTCTTGCAAGTTGATGATGCGCTTCCTTACTATACACAGCATTTTCTAATTGATTATCCACGGCTTTAAAAATAATGTTGAGAAGACGCTCTACTGATTGATCAAGTTTCTCTATTGTTAACTCACCACCGTTAACTGCATCAATAATTTTCTTCTCACCAATCCCAAAGCTTGAAGGCATTTCTAACTCCAAACCGTTCGCTAAACTTGCAACACGCTCATTTACTGCGCCCCAATCGGATACGACAAAGCCTTCAAATCCCCATTCATCTTTTAAAATATCATTTAATAAATACGTATTTTCCGAAGCGTATTCTCCATTTATTTTGTTGTAAGCACTCATTACTGTCCAAGGCTGTGCTTCCTTAATAACATCTTCAAAACTAGCAAGATAAATTTCACGCAATGTTCTTTCATCAACAATTGCATCTACAGACATTCTGCGATGCTCCTGGTTATTAACAGCGAAATGTTTTAATGATGTTCCAACCCCTTGACTTTGTACACCTTTAACATGGTTTGTAGCCATTTGTGATGATAAATATGGATCCTCTGAAAAATATTCGAAGTTTCTTCCGCACAGCGGCGAACGTTTTATATTTGCACCTGGACCAAGAAGAACCCCTACATTTTCAGCCTGACATTCTTCTCCTAATGCAACCCCTACTTGATTGATTAGCTCTTTATTCCATGTACTTGCTAATCCTACTGCCGATGGGAAACAAGTCGACGGGATACTGTTATAAATCCCTAAGTGATCTGCCCCCTCTGCTTGTTTTCTAAGACCATGTGGTCCGTCAGTTACCATAATGGAAGGAATACCTAATCGCTCAATTCCTTTTGTATTCCAAAAGTCTAATCCAGAACATAGACTTGCCTTCTCTTCTAATGTCATTTGTGAAATAATGCTCTTAATATCTCTGGTCATAATAGATAGCCCTCCTAAAAAATAATTAAGTAAACGCTTTCCTAATGTTATTATAGTTATTATTTTTTATATATTATGGTATATTCTTTAGAATACTTGTAAAAATTTCAGTTAATTATTTATGACTATCCGCACTCACACTGGCTAATTTTTATAGAATAGAGGTTAAAATCATGAATGGCTCCAAACTAGAAGATTTATATTATATTTGTAAATTAGTCTTTGACATACATAAAACACCTATCTTTTTTATTGATAACAACGGCAATTTGGCATTTGAAATCTCGCCTAATTTTCAGCAGCACCCTTTCTATTCTTTAAAAGAGCAGTTATGTAATCAACTATTCAAAGAAAATTCCGCTTATAATTTTCCGGTACTAGAAGAGACTTCTTTTCTTGAAAATTTTTTCTCCATTAACTTACGTTTGAATGATCAACTTAGTGGGAACATTATCGTTGGACCCGTACTTTATTCCAGACTATCGGAATCCTCCATTAAAGGTCTCATAAATGATCTTCATCTAAAAATAAACAAAGAGGAAATGGTTCAATATTATCAATCCCTCCCCGTTTTAAGCAATTTAAAATTTATAAATGTAAGTATGATTTTATATTACATGTTGTATCAACAAAAATTAGACATTGCTGATATTCTGCAAAAAAATATACTAGTAAAAAAAACAGAATTTGAAATTGAACAACCCGATATACATATATCAGCGCAACGTCAAAGTACATTAACTCATATTGACCCTCAGGCTGAAAGAAAAATATTTGAATGTATTAAGCAGGGAAAAAAAGATGATTTAATTAAAAATTTAAGGAGTCTACCTGAATCAGGAGATCTTGGGGTATTGTCAAAAACAAGTCACTTGCGCAGCCAGAAAAACTCTGCCATCGCAGCAATTACACTTGCGACAAGGTCAGCTATAGATGGTGGACTATTTCCTGAAATCGCATATACACTTAGTGATTTATTTATTCAAAAACTCGAAGAAATAAATAAAAGTGAAGCCATTTCCCCATTTTTGGAGACTGCTTTACTTGAGTTCTCAGAACGAGTAAAAAATGGAACGATACAAAAACACTCAAAACCTATAAACGTATGTCAAAATTATATATTTACTCATCTTTACGAAGAAATTACACTATCTCAACTTGCACAAATAGTCGGATTAAATCCTAGTTATCTATCTTCTCTTTTCAAAAAAGAAATCGGAATGTCACTAGGCGAATATATACAGCGCGCTAAAATTGATGAGTCAAAAAGTTTAATGACCTACACAAGACATTCTATATCCGAAATTTCTACACTATTAAATTTCCATGACCAGAGCCATTTTACAAAAGTCTTTAAAAAACATACAGGTGTTTCACCTAAACAATTTAAAAATGGAGCTAGTTACTAATTTCCCTTTTTCTACTCGTTACGTGAAATACTTTCAACTCCCTCTGCTTATTTGCTATGAGTTCTTTTTAGTATTTAAAAATAATATGAATGAATCCCTAACATCATTTACATTCTTCATAACTTCTCGTTGTAACCTAAATTAAGAAGAATAGGAGCTTTTTTATATACAAATAATAACTCTTAAGGAGTTGTTGACATGCATTTCATATTAAATATGTTAGGGATTTTCATTGTAATCTTATTCGTTTTCCTATGTTCGCCTAATAAAAAACAAATAAAATGGAGACCAATCGTTATTCTAATCATATTGGAGCTCTTTATTACATGGTTTATGTTAGGCACGAAGCTGGGCAGTATTATCATTAATAAAATTGCGTCATTTTTCAGTTGGCTACTATCATGTGCGAATGAAGGTATTCGGTTTGCATTTCCTTCCGCTATGGAAAATCAAACCGTTGATTTCTTCTTTAGTGCTTTACTTCCTATCATTTTCGTTATCACGTTCTTTGATATTCTTTCTTATTTTGGAATCTTAACTTGGATTATTGATAAAGTAGGTGCAGTTATTTCAAAGATTTCTCGTTTACCAAAGTTAGAAAGTTTCTTTTCGATTCAAATGATGTTTTTAGGAAACACGGAAGCACTTGCCGTTGTTCGTGATCAATTATCTGTCTTAAAAGAAAATCGTTTATTAACCTTTGGAATTATGAGTATGAGTAGCGTTAGCGGATCCATTCTTGGCGCTTATTTATCAATGGTTCCGGCAACATATATTTTCAGTGCTATCCCTTTAAACTGTATTAACGCATTAATTTTGGCCAATGTATTAAATCCTGTGGAAGTTACGAAAGAAGATGATGTCGTATATACACCTTCAAAAGATGAAAAAAAAGATTTCTTTTCTACTATTTCAAACAGTATGTTAGTCGGGATGAATATGGTTATCGTTATTTTAGCCATGGTAATTGGTTATGTAGCATTAACTGCCTGTTTAAATGGGCTATTAAGCTTTGTCGTATCAGGTTTAACAATACAAAAAATCTTCTCTATTATTTTTAGTCCCTTTGCTTTCTTACTCGGTTTATCAGGTAATGATGCTATGTATGTAGCTGAATTAATGGGGATCAAAATAACGACGAATGAATTTGTTGCCATGATGGATTTAAAATCGAATCTAAAGTCGTTACAACCACATACGATTGCGGTTGCAACGACATTTCTAGCTTCTTTTGCTAACTTTAGTACAGTAGGCATGATTTACGGAACTTACAATTCATTATTTGGCGGAGAAAAATCATCCATAATCGGTAAAAATGTTTGGAAGCTTCTTGTTAGCGGAATGGCTGTATCCTTATTAAGTGCTATGCTCGTTGGATTATTTGTATGGTAAATAAATAAAAGACACCCAAGGTAATTGAGTGTCTTTTATTATTATCGAATCTGCCCATTTCCACGAATCACATATTTTGTAGAAGTTAATGCAGGAAGTCCCATCGGTCCCCTTACATGTAGCTTTTGTGTACTGATGCCAATTTCTGCGCCGAATCCGAATTCAGATCCATCAGTAAAACGAGTTGATGCATTATGATATAGTGCAGCCGCATCTACAGCTGTGAAGAATTTACCGACGTTTTCCTCGTCTTCTGTAATAATTGCTTCAGAATGCATAGATCCATACGTATTTATGTGATGAATCGCTTCTTCTATAGAAGAAACTACTTTCACTGCCAGCGTGAGTGATAAAAATTCAGTACCCCAGTCTTCTTCTGAAGCAAGTACAATTGAAGAATCAATCGCCAGTGCTTTTTGATCACCACGTAACTCCACGCCTTTTTCCTTCAATGCTGAAAACAATTCGCTACCAAATTGCTGTGCCCACTTCTCATGAAGTACAATCGTTTCAATGGCATTACATACAGATGGACGCTGCGTTTTTGCATTTATAATAATATTAACTGCCATTTGTTTATTCGCTGTTTCATCAATGAAAATATGACAATTTCCTGCACCTGTTTCAAGTACTGGAACAGACGCTTCTCTCACTACAGTATCAATTAATTGTTTGCCACCTCTTGGAATAAGAACATCTAGGTAATCGTTTAATGTGAACAACTGCTTTGCGCTATCCCGCGTTGTATCTTCTATAAGCTGTACACTTTCTGGAGGCAAGCTTGTTTGTTTGAGTGCTCGGTGAATAACAGCAACGATAGCTTTGTTAGAATTGATAGCTGAAGAACTACCACGTAATATTACTGCGTTTCCTGTCTTCAAACAAATTGTAGCAGCATCTACTGTTACATTCGGCCTTGCCTCGTAAATCATACCAACAACACCAAGTGGTACACGCATCTCCTGAATAAATAATCCATTTGGTCGCTCCCATTCACTTACACATTCTCCAACAGGATCACGTAATTCAATTAACTGCTGAATCCCCTCTGCCATATCAATAATACGCTGTTCATTCAACATTAGACGATCTAGAAGTGAATCAGAAAATCCTTTTGCCTTACCTTCTTCTAAATCCCGTTTGTTTTCCTCTAAAATATAAGCTACTTCTACTCTTAACTGATCCGCAATAGCAGCAAGTGCTTCATTTTTTTGATTTGTAGATTTTAGTACAAGTTCTCTAGCAATTTCTTTCGCTTTTATTCCTTTTGCCAACACTTCATTCATTTTTATTTCCTCCTTTTTAACATCACTATTCTTAAAGTGAAACCCAATAATCTCTGTGAATGACTTCATAATTATGCCTATCGCCTCTTGCTTGAATATCTTGGCTTTGCATACCTTTTACATCTCTTAGTTCCTCTGCGCTATATGTGCATTGCCCTTTTCCAATGACGCGCCCTTGTTGCGTCATGACTTCTACGACATCGCCAACTTTGAAAAATCCTGACACATTTGTAACGCCAGCAGGAAGAAGACTCTTACCATGCTGAATGATAGCAGTAGCTGCTCCAGCGTCTATTTCAATTTGTCCGCTAACAAGCGAATGCAAAGCGATCCATTGCTTGTTCATCTTCATTTCTTTTTGAGGAGCATTTCCGACATACGTTCCATCACCTTTGCCCTTTAAAACATCTACAAATTTCTCTTGTCCACGCCCTGTTCCGATAAATACACTCACGCCAAGAGAAAGTGCCGTCTTCGCAGCATCAATTTTTGATTTCATACCGCCAGTCCCAAGTTTGGACCCAGCATCTCCTGCAAGAGAAGCGATTTCTTCTGTAACTTCAGGAAGGAAATAATACTTTTTCGCATCCGCATTTTTCTGAGGATTTTTGTCGTATAAACCGTTCACATCCGTAAAAATCATTAGCATATCCGCTGAAACAAGCCCGCTTACTAAAGCTGACAGCATATCGTTATCACCAAACGTTAGCTCTTCTAATGAGATGGAATCATTTTCATTAATGATTGGAAGAGCAGAACGGTTTAGTAACTCTCCTAAAGTAGCGTAAGCATTACTATATTGTTCTTTTCTAGAAAAATCACTTCTCGTCAGCAATAGTTGCGCAGTAACGATGTCATATTTACGAAATTCCTCCGTGTACGCCTGCATTAACAAACTTTGTCCGACAGCCGCAGCAGCCTGTTTTCCTTTAATTGTCACAGGTCTGCTAGGATAGCCTAGAGCAGAAAAACCTGCAGCGACGGCCCCAGATGTAATTAACAAAACTTCATGCCCTTCTTCTTTCAATCGAGCCAATGCAGCAACGTGATCTGAAAGTTGTTCTTTAGAAATGCCTCCGTGACTATCTGCCAAGGAACTGCTCCCAATCTTTACAACAATTCGTTGTTTTTTCACTTTTATATCCTCCAAGTCTAAAATCAAAGTTTTTTATAGATTACACTTTTATTCATTCGGCTTGCAGCGACTTCTATTATCACAAATGCTGCACCTAGCCTATTAAAGAGCAAAATAAAAATGACCGCTTCGCCCTTAATAAAATAAAAAGGACGAAACGGTCATTGTTCCGCGGTACCACCTTAATTGATATACATAGATATCCACTTGGCGCCTATAACGCAGGCGAACGCTTAAACTTTCATTTAAGACTCAGGGATAGGTTCGATATATTCTATACGAGGAATCTTTCAGCCGGTGAATTCCACTCTCTTTCGCAAGAAGACATATGTACTATTTCCCTTCAACGATTTTCGGTTTAATTTTTTATATTATGCGATATAATTTAATTTGGTGTCAAGAGGTATTTTAAAAATAAATAGAGCGGCAAATTATTTGTATGAGATTATTACCCTACTGAATGAAAATACAAATCGATATAAATTTAACTCAGATTCATCAACATAGTACCTTAAATTAAAGTGTATATATTTACATAATGTCGAATATAATTGATTTTTAACTTTTGTTGTTGCAAAAAGGAATATATTCTCTTAGAATGTTTCTTTATATTGCATGAAGATGTTATTGTTATTTTAAAATAATAATTTCAAAAGGATATAATTTATTATAAAAGGAGCAAGATTGAATAATTATGGACAAACAAATTGGATTCATCGGATGCGGAAATATGGGGATGGCTATCATTGGCGGGATGTTAAACAAAAAGATAGTGTCTGCAAATCATGTTATTTGTTCGGATTTAAACACTACGAATTTAAAAAACGCTAGCGAAAAATATGGGCTAACTACAACTACTGACAATAATGAAGTCGCTAAAAATGCTGATATTTTAATTTTATCAATTAAACCAGACCTATACGCATCAATCATTAACGAAATAAAAGAAGTAATCAAAAACGATGTTATCGTCGTAACGATCGCTGCTGGAAAAAGCATCAAAAGTACAGAGGAATCTTTTGATAAGAAATTAAAAGTTGTACGTGTAATGCCTAATACCCCTGCTCTTGTTGGAGAAGGAATGTCTGCATTATGCCCTAATGAAATGGTGACAGAAAAAGATTTAGAAGATGTGCTAAACATTTTCAATAGCTTTGGTCAAGCAGAGATCGTAAGTGAAAAATTAATGGATGTTGTTACATCAGTAAGTGGTTCTTCACCAGCATACGTATATATGATTATAGAGGCGATGGCAGATGCTGCTGTACTAGACGGTATGCCAAGAAATCAAGCATATAAATTCGCAGCTCAAGCTGTATTAGGCTCTGCTAAAATGGTACTAGAAACAGGAATACATCCAGGTGAATTGAAAGATATGGTTTGTTCTCCTGGTGGAACAACGATAGAGGCTGTAGCAACATTAGAGGAAAAAGGCTTACGAACAGCCATCATTTCAGCTATGCAGCGCTGTACGCAAAAGTCTATTGAGCTGTCTGGTCAAACAAAAAAATAATACGATAAAAGAGATCACATTTGCTATGAATGTAGTTAAAAAATAGTGGATTACATACTCTCTCCCTTTCACTAAATGATAAACGGACAAACTCATATATACTTGAGTTTGTCCGTTTTTTAGTTATACTGAGATAATTTTATTTATCTCTTCCCTATTCCCTACTACACCTGTGTAATTTTATTAGAAATAAGTAATTTTTCAATGCATTTCGGTAACATATCTAATAATGTTTCAAATGCATAATTTACATCTAGACGTTCTGTCCATTGATGTGCATCTTTTCCTACCGGCCCCATATTTAATACTGGAACGTCAAACTCTTCTAGTTCCTGAAGCGGAATCGAGTAACCTTTATCCCATAATGGCATATTGTCTACAAGTGAACTCATTGAATGTAGTGGATTCTGTAAGCCCACATAGCTCAAATCTGAAATTCCCCCAAAATAATTTTGGTTTTCAAATGTAATGTTATGATTATAGTGTGCATACTTTTCCATTTCCGTAACTACTTCTTTAATTAACGGGTTGTTACGTGAACTTACAGCTGGATAATATGGTGGAGCAAAGAAAAGTACAATCATCGGCGCCTTTTCTTTACATAAAATAGCTAGTTTATCTACTAAATCAATCGTTACCGCACGATCATCTTTATCTTCTCTATTTTTTATTATACTAGATTGAATATCATCTATTTTCTCTTGCCCATGTTGTTCAATTGCATAAGCAATAAGCTCTTCATACGTTAATACATTTACTTTCATATTAGGGGGTATAAACGGATTATATTTAGAAAAACGATATGCTTGCTTTTCATATGATTCTTCTATTTTCTCTGCTACTTTCGTTACTTTTTGACGTAACAATGACACGACATCTGTCATTGATTTTTCTAGTAAAAACAAATTAAATAATGTTACGGCACGATGCGGAATTTGGACAGAATAATCCTCCTTTAAGTCCCTTTGAAGTAAGTTAGTTGGCGGAGGACTCGCTTCCCCTTCTACAATATCACAAAGGTCTGTATTCAACTCTAATTCTGCTGTTATTAATGAAGCCATGTAACTCCCATTTAAGCCTGCAAATGGTTCACCTACATGTGTCTCTTTTCCGTAGCAAAGAAATCCAGGTAACACTTTACCAATAGTACCAGTATAAATATACTTATTTTGGTCACCAGGGTGTCGTGAAAACATAGGCTCTGAATTTAATACCGTTTTATAATCCAAGTTATGTTCTCTTGCTAACTCTAGTAGTCTTGGAACAGCAGCTCTCATCCCTACAGAGTTCACTTCTTCATCTGGAACAGCTAATAAAAGAACATTCCCATCAAATCTTCCTTCACAAGCTTGCTCAATCATCGCCATTTGTAACGCAAGGCCGCATTTCATGTCCATTGTTCCTCTTCCAAATAACCAATCTCCTTGTTCTATATCCTCACGTACATGATCTGGTAGTTCATCTTTATGAGAATAAAACATAGACGTTAACTTTTTAGGATTGAATGCATCTTCTTTCCACACTCCGTAATCTTGTACATCTACAACATCAAAGTGACTAACTAGAATTACTGTATTTTTTGTACTATCTCTTTTCTTTACGAGAGCTGTAACAAAATATCGTCCGTCTCCCGTCGGATTTTTTTGCAAATGATGCGGGTTTTCTTTGAAGTACTGTAAATCAGATAATTGTTCCACAACAAAATCTGGCAATATAACTTCTGCTTCTGTACCTGTAATACTAGGAATTTCAACGAGACCGCTTAATAATTGAATCAATTGTTCTTTTGATTGCCACTTTGACATATAAATCCCCCTATTTTTCCGCATTATGAAAATGAATTCCAGTATATGAATAAAAAATGACGACAGTTATCAAAATTATAGTTCTGATGTACTGCCGATTTTTATTGAAATTTCATGAGCTGCTTGTTTTACCTTACTAATAAGAAAGGATAGTCGATCATCATTAATGCGATGACTAATTAACCCAACACTTAATGCTCCTACTACTTTATGATTAAATCCGCTAATAGGTGCAGCTACTGAAGCCGTCCCTTCTGTTTTTTCACCATAACTTACCGCATATCCTTCATTTCTTATTTGCTTTATTTGCTCTAAAAGAACGCGCTTTTGTTCTGGTAAAGAAGAAAGTAAATGTTCTACAATATGCTCCATTTCATTCGTTTTCATATTGGCAAGCATCGTTTTGTTTGCAGCACCAATTGAAAGTGGAATCTGTTCCCCTAATTTATCGATAACTCGAATTTTTAAAGGGCTATCAATTCTTTCAATGATAATAGAATGCGTTCCATTTGGAATGTTTAAATACACACTTTCTTCCACTTCAGAGGCTAACCGCTTCATCACTTCTCTTGCTACAGATCTGTAGTCTACTTTCTCCAATTGACGTAATCCTATTTCCATCCACATTGGCCCAATTTTGTACTGTTTCGTTTCTGAAATTTGCGTAACTAACCCATGCTCGATTAGAGAATTAAGTAATCTATGTACTGTACTAACTGGAAGATGTGTTCTATCCGCTATATCAGAAATAGCCCAATACTCTTTTTCATTAGTAGAATTTAACAACTTTATAATACTTATCGCTCGATCAATGGACTGTACCATAACTCACCTCAACTTGACTTGTAATATGTTAGTACGCTCAATTACCTATCAATTTAACAAAAATTCAAAATGAAATCAATCCATTTATTCAATTTTCTAAAAATAAAAATATGTCGCTAATAATAATTTGAAAGCGCAAACAAAAAAATATTGACTTTTCTTTTTAATTATCTGAAAATTATAACAAGATTTCACATCACGGAATACATTCCACAATACGGAAAACATCAAACTTTATTCTATCAACTACGAAAGTGAGGAAAACAATGTCGCAAGTAAACAATACAAACAATGAATTAAAACGTACGATGAAAAGTAGACACTTATTCATGATTGCACTCGGTGGTGTGATTGGAACGGGGTTATTTAACGGATCTGGCTTTATTATAAGTCAAGCTGGACCTGGTGGATCCGTGCTTGCCTTTATGGCTGGTGGATTATTAATGTATTTCGTTATGCTTTGTCTTGGTGAACTTGCTGTAGCTATGCCTGTTTCAGGTTCCTTCCAAGAATATGCCACTAAGTTCATCAATCCTGCAACTGGCTTTACGATCGGATGGTTATATTGGTTAAGCTGGGCAAATACGACCGGTCTTGAATTTACAACTGCCGGCATTACAATGCAGCGCTGGTTTCCTGATATTCCCGTCTGGGTTTGGTGTTTAATATTTGGCGTTACAATCTTCACTATTAACGCATTATCTGCTCGTAGTTATGCAGAAACAGAATTTTGGTTTTCAAGTATAAAAGTATCTGCCATTATAGCTTTTATTATCCTTGGCGGCGCCGCTATGTTCGGTTTTATTGATTTAAAAGGTGACGAACCAGCCCCGTTATTATCAAATTTCGTAAATCACGGCGGTTTATTCCCAAATGGACTTGCAGCTATCCTATTAACAATGGTTACAGTTAATTATTCCTTCCAAGGTACAGAACTTGTCGGAATCGCAGCAGGTGAAAGTGAAGATCCAGCAAAAACTTTACCACGTTCTATTAGAAATATTATATGGCGCACGATGTTTTTCTTCGTCTTAGCAATTTTTGTCCTTGTTGCTTTAATTCCTTGGGAAGAAGCTGGATTAACAAAAAGTCCGTTCGTTGCTGTATTTGATAATATCGGTATTCCATATGCAGCTGATATTATGAACTTTGTTATTCTTACAGCTGTTCTTTCTGTCGCAAACTCTGGACTGTACGCCGCAACTCGCATGCTTTGGTCATTATCAAAAAATGAAATGGCTCCTGCCTTTTTAAAGAAATTATCATCACGAGGAATACCTCTAAACGCTTTAATTTTGACAATTTCTATTTCTGCTTTTTCTCTTTTAACAAGCGTTGTAGCTGCTGAAACAGTTTACTTATGGTTAATTTCAATTTCTGGTGTCATTACAATCATTGTTTGGATGTCAATTTGTGTCTCTCAATTCTTTTTCCGTAAACATTATTTAGCAGACGGTGGAAGATTAGAAGACTTAAAATTTAAAACTCCACTTTATCCACTTGTACCAATTCTTGGTTTTGGATTGTATGGCATTATATTAATTAGTCTTATCTTTATCCCTGAACAACGACTTGGAATTTATTGCACTGTACCATTTATCATTTTTTGCTACACTTACTATCACTTTAAAGTTAAGAAAAGAATTTCTACTAACCCTCAAAGTGAAACTAAAATTAGCGAGACTATGTAATACTATACTTATATATAAAAGACCGCACATATCTTTCACTTTATGTGCGGTCTTTTATCTTTTTCACTTTTTCTTTCGTTCCCTCATTTCCCTTTACTTTTGGAAGACGATTCAGTATTTCTATACCCTTTTTCTTTGATTTCAAGTTATGTGAAGAATGATATTAAAATCGTTTCAACAGTCAATGCTACTAGCAATTTTGATTTCTTACTGTTTATGCCGCTTTAATGGGCAGTTGATCCTCCACTGATTAAAGTTTCACTTTATAAGTTAATAATTTTCCTTACTATTACTGTTTTGATATATTGAATATATAATGCCAAATAATTTCAAAATAGACAGGGGTTATGTACGATGATAAAAGGTTTCGGGGGAATATTTTGGAGAACTAAAAATATCGATGTTCTAAAAAAATGGTACAGTGAAGTGTTGAAAATTGAAATAGACAATTGGAATGGGACTGTGATTAAACCGCAATTAGGAAATGAAACTATTTTTTCTTTCTTTACCGAAGATGATAATTATTTTCCAACAGAACAGCAAGTGATGTTAAATTTCCAAGTACATAATATGAATGAGACTATTCAGCATCTTGAACATATTGGCGTACCTCTTGAAAAGAAAGAAGAAATTAGTGAATTCGGAAATTTTATTTGGATTAAAGATCCTGAAGGTCGTCTAATTGAGCTTTGGGAAAAATAGACGGTAATAATCATTTGCTATTAAGCTAATGATTACTTTCGTTTCACAAAATAAAAAAGTCGATTTCTTAACTCCACAGGAAATCGACTTTTTTTCGTATCCCATCGCCATAAAAGGAAACTACTTCCCTTGATTAGATTGTTTGCGAACATAAGATGCGAAAAATAGTTTTTTCTGGCTGCTTATTTACCCCTTTTAATTCGCTTTAAAATTATATAATGGCTTAATAATATGCTTTATATCTATTGTTTCTTTCGTATTTTCGATAATTTCATCCATTGGCTTGTAAACCATTGGTGCTTCATCAATTGTGCTTTCTACTACCGATGTAGTCCACACTTCTGTCATCGTATTTTGAAATTCCTCTAGACTCAATAATTCTTTAGCCTTCTTACGACTCATAATACGTCCTGCCCCGTGCGGACCAGAAAAGTTCCAATCTGGATTCCCTTTACCAAATGCAATAATTGAACCATCTCTCATGTTAATGGGAATAATGACTCGTTCATCTTTCTGAGCTGAAATAGCACCTTTTCGTAGAATCATATTTTCTATGTCAATATAGTTATGTATTGTAGTAAATTGATCCGTAATTTTCCAGTCCATTTTCGTAACAATTTCATCAATCATTGCTTTACGATTTAACGCAGCATACTTTTGGGCAATATTCATGTCATTCATATAATCTTTGAATCCTTGCCCTTCTAAATAAGCTAGCTCTTTACGAATCTTAGGCTTCTGAATTCCACGTAAAGTTTCTTGTATTTCTTTTGCTCTCCCTTCTTCAGTTAATCTCTTAATAATCTCATCTTTCATTGATGTAACATCAATGCATTGTTCATATGCGAAGTTTTGGTAATACTCTGCTATTTGTTTACCCAAATTACGAGAACCACTATGAATGACAATATATACATTCCCTTTTTCATCTTCATTTAATTCAATGAAATGATTTCCACCTCCAAGAGTACCTATACTTTTTTGAGCTCTTTGTAATGTATATGGCGCCTTCACACTATCAAAATCAATCATTTTTGAGAATCGATGTTCTTTATCTCGGATACGAAAACCACTTGGAACAAATTTACGAATTGTTTCGTCTAAACAATCGAAATTAATTTCTTCTTTTTTCTTATCAATCACAACAACTTCCATTCCACACCCAATGTCTACTCCTACAAGATTAGGAACAATTTTATCCTGTATTGTCATTGTTGTCCCAATCGTACAACCTGCTCCTGCATGTGTATCTGGCATAATACGAATTTGACTATCCTTTACGAATTCTTGGTTACAAAGATCAATAATCTGCCCAGTCGCAGTCTCATCAACGTTATTCGTAAATACTTTCGCTTCATTGTATTTTCCTTGTAATTTCAACATCTTTCATTTCCCCTTCCTTTTGAAAGAATTATTTTATTACGTTGTATGTGTTCTTATATTTACTATCATCTACCTTCTGCTTTCCATTATATATGTACGATGTCCTTCACAATAATAAAAATTATGATGATTCACCTTATTTACATAATAAAATTACCGTCTTCTTAAATTTATACCTACACATGAGTATTCCACGCCCTCGATATCTGTTATATATAGCAAAAACTCCCCTTACATCGAAAATGATTAAGGGGAGTTTTATATAAGATAAAATTATAGTTCAGATTTCACTCGAACAGAAACATTGTTTTTAATTATATTTTTGAATTCTTTAAAGCTAACAAAATTGTTACTTTTCTCATCCCATAGTCGGAAGCGAAGTGAACGCAAGCTTGTAGCAAGAGTAATCGTAGGTACATTTTTTAACGGAAGCGTATTATTGTGTGCCTCTTCTAGTTTATAGTTAGGTACCCTTGGGCTTAAATGATGAACATGATGGAATCCAATATTACCAGTTAGGAATTGCAAGATTTTTGGAAGTTTATAGAATGAACTTCCTTCCACTGCAGCTTTCACATATTCCCAATCTTTATCCTCTTCAAAATAAGAATCCTCGAATGTGTGTTGTACGTAAAACAGCCAAATCCCTACTGAACCTGCTATTAAGAATATCGTACCGTGTACTAATAAGAACGATTGCCATCCAATTGCCCAGCAAAGTATAGCGATTAAAGCAACAATTATAATATTCGTCAAATAAGTATTCATACGTTCTTTCTGTCTAGCACCTTTTCGGTTAAATCTATTTTTAAGCAAGAAAACATAAATCGGCCCTAATCCAAACATAACGAATGGATTGCGATATAAGCGATATGCTAAACGAAGTCTAAATGGCGCAGCTGCATATTCATCCACAGTAAGCGTCCAAATATCTCCTGTACCTCGCTTATCCAAATTACCACTTGTAGCGTGATGAATAGAATGTTCATGCCCCCATTGATCAAATGGGAATAAAGTTAAAACACCCATACATGTCCCTACTATTCTATTTGTACGACGGCTTTTAAAGAATGAATAGTGAGTACAATCATGAAAAATAATGAAAATTCGCGTCATAAAACCAGCGGCTAACAGAGATGGAACTACTGATAACAAATAAGAAACGGACAAACTTTTATAAGCAAGGTACCATAAAATAATGAATGGCACAATTGTGTTAAAAAGTTGCCACACACTTTTTTTAATCGTTGATTTTTCATACGGAGCAACTTGTTTTTTTAAATTTTTAGTATTTTCTAATGTCATTGGTCTAATTCCTTTCCTTTATGTTGCTAATTCACATTATAGCATACTATTAGTATCAGGTGTTAAAAGTAGCTGTAATAAATATTATATAATATAAAAATCTCTTTTTTCTTACTCATTACTTACAAATTCCTTACGGTCAAAAAACCTTACATAATCGGACTGATGGAGCATTTTAATTATAAAAGAAACATCTATTTTTTCCAATAAATATATAAAAAAGCAGAGGACTTTTTCACTTCTGTACATCTTTTCATTTTTTTAAATGGTAATTTTTTTCGATTTGTATTTATGTAACAGTTTTTTCTCACAAGAAGAAAAGAGCTGTCACAAGTCAGATTTCACCGACTTATGACAGCTCCTTTTCATTTTATTTTAGCGATGGATCCAAACTGCACCTGCAGACTTATCATCAGCTTGACCTACTACTTCAAACTTCAATCCTAGTTTCGGTAACTTACGTCCGGCATCTGGAATAACGCTATTGATGTATTGCTTAGAGTCATCAAATTTCGCAACGCCTGGTAATCCTTTATAATCAAAGATACCGCGAGTTGGTGAATCTACTCTCCATGCTGGCGTTTGCTCAAATGAGAATGCCGCATCGGCAATTTGATAACGTGTACTGCTCTTCACAGTTGGTTGACCGTTTAATGTTCCTACGATTGCCTCTGGATGAGAATCTACTACCCCAAGGAACCCTTCGCCTGGGTGAACGCCTACCCAGTTATCTGTAAAGCTTTGATCCGCATACCATACAACCATTCCTGTATTAAATACTGGACCACGTGCATGTTGTAACGCCGTGTCAGATCCAGCATAATTTCGCCACTCAATATAGTAGTTATTTTTTTTCTGTTCAAATCCGTTTGACACAGTAAATCCTTTTAACGTCATTGCTGGCTGTCCTTCTGCATCATCAGAGAATACAACTTTTCCATCTACAGTTAATGCTGCATTGTCCAATGCAAATCCTTTATAAGCTACTGCAATATCTGTTACATACTCAAACTGTAGTTTTACTTTCTTTCCTTTGAATTGACTTAAATCGTATGATTTATCAACCCACTTACCATCCGTTGTATCTACGCCGGCTTTTACATCTTTTTCGCCCATTCGATCAATTCGCGTCTTCGTTCCATCTTCTGCAATTGCATTTACGTCAAGGAAATCATACTTCGCTTCCAGTTCATAAAATGCCTTATAATCAAACTTAGCGTCTTTTGCATTTGTTAAGTCAAATACTGGAGTCTCAAGTGTTGTATGAATATCATTTCCTTTTGTGCTGTAATAAAACTTCTTACCAAATGCCGATTCGATATTTTTTATATCTTTGTCTGGTAAGTTAACTCGAATAATTCCTGGTCGTTTTGATTTTGTAACACTTTGATCTAAATATGTTGCAGTACCGATTCCTGTGCGTAGTTTATCGTAATCTACTTCAACGATATTTGCCCAGTTACCCTGCATATTCTTTTGGAAAAATTCTTTATTTTGTGGTGAGAAACTCGTTGGCTCTGTTCCTGCAATTTTTCCAGCCCAGCTACCGCCGCTCATAATAGACCATGATTCAACAGGTTCACCTTGTCCAGAATACTTTGTATCATATTCATCCGGTAATCCTAAATCATGACCGTACTCATGGGCAAACACACCAACTGCTCCATCTTCAGGCTCAATTGTATAATCGTATGCAGCCATCTTGCCGCCCCAGTTCGAAACAGAAGATTTCGTACCATCAATCGCATATGGTTTTGATCCTAGTTTTGAACGATGAGACCAAATCGCATCATCTTTTAATTTACCACCGCCAGCTTCTTGACCCACGCCCGCATGTACAACCATTAAGTGGTCAATAATTCCATCTGGCTCGTTTTTATTTCCATCACCATTTTGATCGTATTGATCAAATTGATCATAATCTGCTAAATTGATACCTTTTGCGACAGCTGCTTTTAATGCCTCTTTCACAAGATCACGTGGCCCTAAAGGACCTTTGTTATCATGACCAGTTCCCGCATCCGCACCATAATCTGATGCTTTTCCTGGAACAGTAAGCCATTCTGTTACAGTTCCATCAACTGTGTAGCTACCGCCAGATTGTTCCTCATAATACTGTTTAAATGTATTAATCTTCGATCCATCAAATAACGTAAATGGCTCATCTCCAAATAACATTTTTTGATAATGTTCACGATTAAAGTCCTTAGAATACATGTAACCTGGTTCTTGATCAATATTATTATGTTTAAAATCGCTAAATTCTACGAGTAAAACAAGTACTTTATCTTTTCGAACCGCTCCATTATACTCAGCTTGCTTCGCTGGTGTAGTAGGTACTTTTCCATTTAATTTTCTAGAATTCAACCCTGCATCTTGTCCAACAACCGGTCCTACTTCTGGCTGCTGCGCCTGTTCATTTTCCTTCATTTTTGCATCTTTTACTTTTTTCATAAAATCTGAAGCTTCTTGCGTAAGGTTATCTCCTGTCATGATTTCTTTTCCAGGATTTTCGCCTTTCTTTTTCTCAACATAATTTTCGACAGCCTTTGATGTCTCAGCTTGTGATGCAGATTGATCAATTACTCCCCTTTGTTTCAGCGCTTCTGCCAAACGCTCCTCTGGTATTAAATGCTCATCAATTGGTAGAGATGGTGGCGTATCAGCATACGCTGCATGACTTCCAAAAGCAAACGTACTACTTAGCACTGCCGCTGTTGCTAAAACTGATAATGGTTTTAACTTCTTATTCTTTTTCAATGCTTTTCCTCCCCAGTGTCTGCAAATTATCGTTTTTTTTGCCGATAGGAACATAATATTCGTTACAATACGAATATTCAATCTTTTTAAAGAGCTAAAATGTTGAGAAATATTTTTTAGGGTGAAAAATATAAGATAAATAAATTTACAAGAAGTCCTTTTTAGAAGTTGTGATCCTCTTTACTCTTGTTTTCAAGTGAAATTTTAGCTACACAAAAAATGCCAATTCCTAAGTATTAGCTAAGGAATTGGCATTTTTTTAACGAGAATGCTTTATGAATAAACGGATTGCTTCTTCTGGTACATAGCACTTGCCATTACTTTCTACAACTACACTACCTAATTCATATTCTTTATTCTTAATACGAATTATATTTTTATTTACAAATAATTGAGCTTTTACATGATTACGTTTTACTATGAGCACCGGGTTTGCTGTATCAGTATTATCTATAGTGACTGTTGCATCGTTTTGTTTAAAAGCTGATTCACTATCTACAAATAATTTGTTTGTTACTTCTTCTAAATTAAAGCCCATTGCTTTCGCCATCGTCTTCGCAACGTCTGTGTTTTGGATCAAACCATATGGTTTTTGAGGACCGTAAGAATATAAAAACACATCCTCACCTGTATGCCCTCCTGTTGTGAAGCCAATATTTGCACGGTTAGCTAGTAATGTAGTAAGTATTGGACCAATATCCGATTTCTTTCGTACAACTTTTAATTTTTCCTTTTCAGCTTCCGTTAAGTTATTTAAACCGTAAAGTGCAGCAACTTCTACTATATTTGATAAATCATTATTTATTTTTTGGGTTACCCCTTCAATTGTCATTTTCGCTTTTTTTAATGGATTAATGTATGCAGAGACCGGCGTAGTATTATAGCCTTTTGTTGTATTCGCATTCCCAATAGAAATCCCGCTATTACCATGATCAGTTAAAGCGATGAGCAGTGTATTCTCATCATTTTTGGCAAATTGTAATGCTTTTGCTACCGCTTTATCAAATGCTAATACATCACTAATCATCCCCATCGGATCATTCACATGAGCTGCCCAGTCTGGTTTACTTCCTTCCACAAATAAAAAGAAACCATCTTTATCTTTTGATAACGTTTGAATTGCTTTTTCCGTCATTTGCGAAAGTGTTGGTTGCTCCGGATTTGTTGCTTCACGATCCATATCGAACGCTAAAGCGTTATGTGAAAAAGAGCCCCAAATCTTCTTAGATTTAGAGTTCAATAATGCATTTTTCGTTTCAACAAAATCGTACCCTTTGTCATGAATCACCTTTACTAAATCCTCACCATCTTTTCTTTTTATAGGTAGCAGTGCTGCTTTTCCCCCGCCTAATACGACATCTATATTTTGATATACTTGTTGCTCTGCAATTACGTCAAAACGCTTACGGTTTATATGGTGAGCAGAGAATCCGGCCGGAGTAGCATGCTGAATTTCAGCTGTAGCAACAATTCCAGTTGCGCGCCCAGTACGTTTGGCACCTTCTAAAACATTGGCAACCGGCCGTAACTTGTCCTCTTCTTTGATTGATTTTACGCCAGGTGAACTTACAATAGAAGGTAATACACCTACATATCCTGAATTCGATTTATTCCCAGTCGCTAAAGCTGTTGCTGCTGGGGCTGAGTCTGTTATAGCTGATTCCGCCGAATATGTAAGAACTCCTCCTGTTACCATTTCATCTAATGCAAGTGGTTTCCCTTTATACAAACGAGCTAATGTCGTTGCTGAAGAACTCGTTCCGTCCATAACCATTATGATTACATTTTTCGGTTGCCGTTCTACTTTTTTCACTTTCGCTTCCACCGAATAATAATTCATCATGCTTTCAGTACATAACATACTTAGTGTGATTGTTCCTACTAACAGTAACTTCTTCATCAGTAAACCCAAATTTGACATTGTTGTTCCTCCGTATGTTTTACATTCATTTATATATGTTTTATTAGTCCCCAATTTTCATGAAGCTAACAATCATTACCTTCACTTTCTTTTATTAGTAAGGCAACGAACGCTACCTATCATAGCTTTTTATGTTCAAATAATTAGGGACCACACCTATTTTATAAAACCGTCTTATCATTCTCTTCCCTAAAATTTATTTATCAATAAAAATCCGATTGAAATGAATAAGAATTTATTGTTAAACGATAAATTTCATGTTAAATTAAAGAGATAATTTAAAAATGAGGTGCTTTATATGAAACAAGGATCAACACTCTTTTTAAAGACAGCAATCATCCTTATCGGTATTCCTGTTTTTGCTTTATGTATATTTTTAATTCCTAATATCGGGAATTACACAGCGGACTTATACCCGGATATTGCATATATAAAATATCTTGTTTTAATCAATCTATATGCAACAGTGATACCTTTTTATTTTGCCCTATATCAAGCCTTTAAACTTGTAAGCTACATTGATAAGGGGAACGCCTTCTCGAAATTATCTGTTAGAGCTTTAAAAAAGATAAAACAATGTGCTGTTACAATTAGTGTATTATATGTAGTAGGTATGCCGCTTTTCTATCTTGTAGCAGAGAGAGATGACGCGCCAGGTATTATAATAATTGGCATGATCCTTATCTTTGCTTCAATGGTTATCGCAGTCTTTGCTGCCGTTCTCCAAAGACTTTTAAAAGATGCGATAGATATAAAATCAGAAAATGATTTAACGGTCTGAGGTGAATAACATGGCAATAATAATTAATATTGATGTAATGTTAGCGAAACGAAAAATGAGCGTAACTGAACTTTCAGAGAAGGTTGGAATTACAATGGCTAACCTTTCTATATTAAAAAATGGAAAAGCAAAAGCAATTAGAATTACAACTTTAGATGCTATTTGTAAAGCGTTAGAATGCCAACCAGGGGATATTTTAGAATATCAACCGGAAGACAGTGAATAAAAAGAGTCCTTCATACGAGAAGGACTCTTTTTATTGCACATTACGGCGCAAAACTAATTTGACCAGTAAATAATAATATAATCGTGATCATCCAAAATATAAGTAATGATAAGGACAGTATTATTGAAATAATAGCAATACCCTTCTTCTCTGTTTGTTTCGTCATCGTAATGCTAGAAAGTATGATACCTGCAACTGTGAGGGCAACTGTAATATAATCTCCCACTACATTACCTACATTTGCTATCCTTGTCGGAGTAATAAAAACGAACAGAAAACATAAAATGCCGATGAGTAAAGATATGTAACTAATTATGCTGTATTTCTTTTTAGGAACTATTTCAGTTTTCATACTAATCCACCCCTTCTATACAGCTATAAGTTCATATTAGCACAAATAACCATAATTTGGTTATAATAAATAGCAGATAAAATGGACACAACCATCTTATCTGCTATTACATTTCTACCTAATTACTAACCCAGCTATTTCTTCTTTATCGTTATAAGTTACGATAAAGGTACGTTGTTCTTTACTATACCTCGCTACAAGAATAACAGTATATAAACCATCTTTTTCTTCAATCGATTTTTTCTCAATTTTTTCGAATGTACCAGCTTTTTCAATTATAGGAGTAAGTTCTTTCATTTGCTCTTCTGATAAGGCTGATTTCATTTTACTATCAAATTTTTCATGCACGTCTTTATACTTCGCCTCATTTAATAATGTTACAATTTCTTCCGCCTTAGGAATAAACTTTTTTGACGTACTTTCATCTACTTTATTACCGGTACAAGCTGCGAGTGCGAACGCCGCGATAGCACTTATTATAATTAGTAACATTCTTCTCATTTTCATACACCCTTTCTTTTTAAAATAAAACTATAACTAAAAACGAGTACAGCACAAATTGCTATTGAAACTTCTGACATAATGATCCCGCTTTTCCCTGGTACATATAGCGATATAATGCTAGCTATTGCATTTGCAGTCCCATGGATGAGAATTGCATATACAACATAACGAAATTTCTTTTGGACGACAGCTTGCAATACAATGATGGAAAGTCCAATATGCAATACCATCGCGACGATACGCTCCATACCGCCGAAATAGTAACTGTCACCATTTTGAATGAATGTTTGTGACAATAATAGAGATATTACCGGAACTCCAACTATCAACACTGCCTCAATACCACCATGCCCTGCTCCAAATAAAAAACCAGACTGCCAATCTCGTTGCTTCATAAAATAACGCATTGCAATAAAACGAGCTATCTCTTCAAAAATTCCAGCTGATAAACTAAGCAAAAGTACAAATAGTACAGGCTGCATAACAGAAAACATTTGAAAATTTGTGCTAGTTCCACTTACATAATTCAGTATTGGTATGCGGATCAATATTTGTGATACAACAAAAGCCAATACACCTAACATATATGGAATATAGCGTTTCTTCCAAAAAGCATATAAAAGTGCTACAAGCGGTAAACCAAAGCTAATCATTGTTGTAAAAATAAGACCATTCATCTCGCTTCACCTCTTACTTGAAGTGTATAAAAACGAGTAAAGGAAGTATGTAGTTCTTTCCTATTCGGTTTCATTTTCATCATAGATGGTCATTTCATCTCTTTTAATATGAGTGTTTGTGTGAAATAAGGACTTACATAAGTTGTCTCTAACGTCGCGTTATTTGTTTTATTCATAATCCGTTTTAACGAAAATAACCCATATCCTCGAGCTCCGTCTTTACTTGAATGGTTTTTCTCATAAATTTTTTGCAAATCAATCGCTTCACTCTTTGAACTATTACGCGCGATAAAATATTGTCGGGAATCCATTTCAAAGAATGCGATTTGCAACATCTTTTCCTCACTATGTACTGCTTCTTCAATTGCATTGTCTACTAAAACTGAAATGATGCGAATAAATGAAATGATCGTCATCGAAACACTTTCGATGTTCTCTGGTATATCGAGCATTACTTTTATTTGTTGGTGCTGGGCAGTGCTAACTTTCGCCCTTAATACACTTCTCACTTCAGGAATATGTATGCGAGATAATTTCGCAATATCAAGTTCATGATCATTTATTGTTTTTAATGTAGGAGCTATCACGTCATAATACACTTGCTCAATTTCTTTCACATTTTTTGTACGTATGCCCTCCTCTAACGATAGTAATACATTCATATAATCGTGACGGAAACTAGCAAGCTCATCGTGCATATCCTCTAATTTCTCTACATAATCTAATAACTCTTTATCTAAACGTTTCTCGTGTTCTTCTTGTAACTTTTCTTTCGATAAGTGTGAGCTTATTAACACCATGATTAGTAATAATAAAAATATAATAATCGCTGAAATATAACTTACTTCACTGTATTGTTGATTTAATTGTGCTAATAACGCAGAAGATGGCTGAGTTAAGATTAGTTCAATAATAAATCCGGCAATTAATAATATATAAGTTACATAGTATAGCGGACTACCTACTATATATTGAGCAATTTTTTGGATTCTTTTGCGAGCTACAAAAATACCGATAAAAGTAAGTGTCGATACGGTAAGATGAATCAAGCTACCTGTCCATAAATATAAATTGAATGGCGTTAACATAAAGATTTTCATTCCTAAATCAAATAGCAACATTTTCACTAACGTTATTATCACCATACTCACTAGTGCAAAATATACATTATGCTTAAATTTCAATTCATTTTGCATTAATCCTAAACTTATTAGAAACAACACAATGGTACTATTCAATTCTGGATATCTCGTTACTGTTACGACAATAGCAAGTAAAATAATGAATACCGCACTTAAAGCTATTAACATTCTAACTGACAATCTATTGTACCGGATTAATTGAATGTATAAAAACGTATGGCTTATACTAGTAAGCAGTATTGCAAATAAATCATAAATATACATTACATCTCACCCTTTAACATGTTTCGTACTTTACTCACTAAACGACGTGATACCGGAATACGTTTCCCGCTTTTTAAAACTATCATTTTTTGCTTCGCATCGTAAAAAGACAATTGCTTCGTATTCACGATATATGATTGATGACAGCGAAATAAACGTTCATCTATTATTTCAATTTCTTTTAAAGTCCCGTAAAAAGAAACGATTCGATCTAACGTCACTAACGCTAAACGGTGTGGTTCATCGGTCATAACATATTCAACTTCATGAAACGGAACCCGCACAGTCGCATTACTACTTTCAACGATAAAGTCATCGGACGGAATGATATGATTATTACGCGCTTCATATTGGAGTAAACATTGTTCAAAAACGTTACGCCTCTCCTCATATGGCAATCCTTTATCAATAAATGTTAAAGCTGATACCATGTATTGATACGAAATAGGTGCAAATTCAGAATGCGTCGTTACAAACACAATAATTCCTTGTGTATCATACTTACGTATCTCTTGCGCTACTTGTAACCCTTTACGCTCTTCTCTTTTTATCTCTATATCTAAAAAATAGATTGGGATATACGTCGCCTTAGGAATGTTAGTTATAATATTTTCACTTTTACTAGTCACCTCTATAAAATCAAAAGGCAACATATACTCCTCACAAATCTCTTCAACTAGCCGTTTCATTTGCTGTGCTTGTATGACATCATCTTCTAAAATGAAAATACTCATGTGATCACTCGCTTTATAGAAATCTTTTTATTTATAGATTCATCTATAAATATATAATTCAAATCTTTATACCAATCCTCTTCTAAATATTTGAAAGTATTAATTTTCTATCGTTTTTATAAAGCATAGAAAATAACCTCTACTTTCAAGCAAAAAGTAGAGGTTTTATTTCATTCATTTATAAAATAACCTCTTTATCAATTACTACCTTAAAAAATTCCGAGTAATGCGATAAAGAATAATCCGCTACATCACAATTCCCTTGAAACATACATGTTGGAATACCTAATTCTTTTGCAGGTAATAAATCTAATTCTCTATCACCAATAGCTAGATCAATATTGTGCTTTTTATGCAGATGATTATAAGATAAAGCATTCGGTTTTCGGGGGAAGCCATCGTCAATTGTAACCATGTCTACGAAGTATTTGTCCCAGCCGTAATGATTTAATATTGATAATACTCCGGCTCTATCTTTGTGAGTCATAATTACATTTTTATCAGCAAACTTTAAAACCTCTTCCACTTTTTCAAATGGTTTAATATCTTCTATCATAATACGACTCTCTAATACATCAATTTCACTTAATTGTTTTTTAGATATTTCATAATAATCAATTGCGTGTGAAAATGAAACTTTTAACTTTGTATAGATTTCTTCTTCACTTATTTCCTTCCCTAAAACTTGAGAAAGAATTTTTGTGTAAACTGGATACGTATCAAATAACGTCCCATCAAAATCCCATAAAATATTCATTCTGTTCACCTTCTATTTTCTAATCATTCTATGATTAAATTCGCCCGTTCCTTCGGCAATTCCGTTTCTATGTAATAATCCTCTGCTTTCCAATACCTATTCTCAAACTTTGAAAGGTTTTTCTGCGTTTCCTCACTCTCGCGCAGAAATCTTGTCTCTCTTGGACAATCCAAGTACACCATATAATGAAAGAAATCTCTCCATTCTTTTCGCTGTAAAAAAACACCTTCAATTACAATTACACCTACTATAGGAATCTGTACTTTTTTCATTTCACTTGAGTCTGTCTCATCATAATAGAACGGTAATGTCAGTTTTGTTTCAGTTTGTAACTTTTGAAAAAAACTCTTCTGCAAGTTTGCAATATCCCATTGTAAATAATAATACTCATACCATTCTTCATATCCAGTATGATACCGTTTATTACGTTCTATTATATGATCATCAATATGAAAAATATGGAACGGAATACCTTCTTGTTTCATGTTTTCTTTTAAATTTGCAACGAATGTCGTTTTACCAGATCGACTTAAACCATCTATACCTAGAATGAACCTATTTTCTTTATGTTTCTTCATTATATTTATAAGCTCATTTGTACTCATTATTTCTTCCACTCTTCTTTTAATAAAGAATATAAAATCGTATCATGAGCAACTTCATTTTGAATCATATGTTTTCGAAGTAATCCTTCTTCTTGAAACCCTGCTTTACTTAATAATTTTTGAGAAGCTTTATTTTCTACATATACAACAGCTGCAATTCTTATCAGTTGCAGCGTTTCAAATCCGTAAGTTAAAATTGCCTGTAACGCTTCCGTTGCATACCCTTGTCCCCAATATGTATCGTCTAATTCATAACCAATTTCAGCTCGCTTATGATGATTATTTATTAAATGAAATCCGCACGTTCCGATTAATTGGCCCGTGCCCTTTTTCTCAATTCCCCAGCGAAATACTGTTCCCTCTTCATAACGATTTTTAAACGTTTGAATTGTTGTTTTCGCTTGCTCAATATTTTCGAAAGAATCCATTCCGAAATAACGTATAACAGATTCTTTCGAAAAATAACGGAACATCGTTTCTGCATCTAACAGTGTTAGTTCTCTTAATAATAAACGTTCTGTTTCTAGTTTCGGAAACCCCATCTCTTTTTCTCCTTCTATTCTAATGAACTGCAAATTTCAATATAATTTCCATCTGGATCGGCAATGTATGCAATTGTTTGTCCCCATGGTTTCACAATTGGTTCAACTAAAATCTTAATTCCTTGCTCTCTAAATTGTTCGATTGTTTCTTGTACATGATCAACAACGAACCCCAATTCAAAATGAGAAGATTGTAACTCGCCTTCTGTAAGTGGTAGTCCTGTTAATTCTTTCACATCTTGCCTCGTGTTCATCGCTAAAATTGTAGAACCAGTATTAAACTCAATATATGTACCATGCTCTGCTTTTATAGGTAACTGTAATACATCTTTATAGAATCTTAGACATTCCTCAAACTTTTCTACGTATAAAATGATATACTTCATTTTACATCCCCCTTTATATCTATCCCTAAAATTTCGACAAAAGTCTCATAAAAACCTTGTTTCCTATAGTAATGAGCACAAAAAAATGAGGCCGATTTCTCGGCCCCCCAGCTTATTGGCATAAAACAGGAGATTTGGTTTGGACATAACCAGTTCGTACCCTTATTATATTTTATTTTTTCTGAATTTTGAATACTTTAAATACCCATTTATATTGAGAAAGTTTTTTTGCTTGCATAAAATTAATAAGTTTAAGAAATGCTACAAATGGAGGTGTATACATATGGAACCAATGCTATGTCCAAGCTGTAAAACGAACCGTACTCGCTTTAATATTCTTGAGCAACAAGTAAAACCAGTCAAGTTAAATCCACAAACTGGTCAAGTAGAAGAAGAATACACAAATGAAACGATGAATGCTTTTCATATGTCCTATCAAGGACCAACATACAGAGTCCAATGCGCTGTATGCGGACTTGTTGAAAACCCGGAACAATTTATTAAACCTGCGCAAAATCAGTCTTTTTCTTAAACATTTTTATTCCCCCCTATGGAATTTTTGTAGGGGGTTTTCCATTTAATATGTTAATCAAAAATGTTTTTCTTCCTTATTATAAGTTACACCCCACGCCTTTTTAGTCATTTTTTATTTTTTGATCTTCGATATAAATCTTTTTTACTTCATTTATTAATTTCGGGTGTGGTTCTTCGTAATAGTTATTTTTGCGCCTTTATATAATTTTTTATTATATAAAAAAGAGTGAACAAAAACACAATAATATAGAGAAAAAAGAAGTTGATCCCGATAATTCGCCCTACAAAATCAACTTCTTTTTAACTTTGCTTATTATTATAATATTTCACTTTTTAATTTCTTAATTTTCCAAGTGAGTCTTATAAAGAAGTATATCCACATACAACCTGTAAGACCCGTCATAGCTTTCGCCCATATTGGCACTCTTGATTCCATCGGGCTTATAAATAGATTGTACATTGACGGTAATATACTTGCTGAAATAATAACAAGGAATAGCAATAACTCATTTAGTTTTTGTACTCTCGTCTCCTTTTCTGAGTAAATATCAGGCAATTCATTTACCTCTTCTACTTCTTTACAAAAATAATTCCATCTCGTGAAACTTGTTACGCGTTCCCAACCTGACATTTCGTATATTTCGAAGTACTCTTGTTGTTGTTCTTTTGAATCCCTATAAACCAATCTAAAATCAGCTTTATATATTACATCTTTTGGCTCAGTTTTCTTAAACGTATACATTAAATTGTATTTTTGTAATGCCCAACCTTGTTGATGCATATTTCGTAAAAAAGCTTCTTCTTTTTCTAAATTCCATGCCGTAAAAAATTTGAATACCCTTTTTGTCTCCATCTTCCATTCACTCCCCTAATATACTATTCCCATTTTTAACCGAACGCTGTAATCTGTTGTACTCTAGCTCCAACACTTCTCTCCCAAACGGAGTTAATTCATAGCACTTTTTTCTATCTGTAGAAGCCACTTCAACTATTAACTTCTCTTTTAGTAACTTTGTCGTATTCCCGTATAAAGTACCTGGACCGAGCTTTACTTCCCCATTTGTCATTTCTTCTACCATTTGCATAATTCCGTATCCGTGCATTGGTTTCACTAGTGATAACAATATGTAATATGTCGCCTCTGTTAACGGAATATATTTTTTCGCTTTCGTATTCATTATAACCACCTCCGATACATCGCTTTATGATATATCGACTAACGATACATCGTATATCGATATTGTATAACTACATTCCAAAATATGCAAGTATAATCTAATAATTGGATATTTATTTCTTCGAATTAAAAAATCATATCAATTTTCTGAATAATTTGTTAAAATATAGAAATATCCGTTTTTATTTTGAAAGGAATGATACATATGATAAATAAATTGAAAGAAAACATAGGATCAGTTTTTGTCGGTAAAGAAAATGTTATTGATTTATTACTCGTTTCATTGCTTGCTGATGGACATGTACTGCTTGAGGATGTTCCTGGTACGGGGAAAACGTTACTTGCGAAAACACTTTCTAAAAGTATTGGTGGTAATTTTTCTCGCGTTCAATTTACACCGGATGTACTTCCGAGTGATGTAACAGGTATTGAATATTTCAATCCGAAAACGAGTGAATTCGAGTTAAGACTTGGACCAGTTATGACCAATATTTTGCTTGCAGATGAAATTAACCGCGCTATGCCTAGAACACAGTCTAGCTTATTAGAATCGATGGAAGAACGACAAGTAACGCTTGAAAAGCAATCTACTCCTCTTCCGAAACCGTTCTTTGTTATTGCGACGCAAAATCCAATTGAATCACAAGGAACGTTTCCTCTACCAGATGCACAGCTTGATCGTTTTTTAATGACAATTTCAATTGGTTATCCATCTCCAGAGGATGAACTACAAATGATGCGACGTTTTCGTAGCGATGTACCGTTAGAAAGCGTCAAATCTGTTATTTCTTTAGAAAACATTTTAGAGGCACAGAAACGAGTAAAAGAAATTTTCGTATCAGAGCCGTTAGAACATTACATTATTAAACTTGCTCATGCTACAAGAAATCATGATTACATCGCTAACGGTGTAAGTCCACGTGCCACACTTGCTTTAGTGCGCGCAGTACAGGCGTTAGCCTTTTTACGCGGCAGAGAATATTGTACGCCTGAAGATATACAATTTTTAGTTCCTTCTGTTTGGAATCACCGTATCGTCCTATCAATGGAAGGCGCATTACGTACGACAAAAAATGAAATTATGCAAAGAATTTTAAAAGAAATTGACGTACCAGTGGAGATTGAGCAAGCATGAATGGACAGCGCGTTGTAACTGTACCGTTATTTTTCCAACTTCATATTATTCAATTAACTGTCCCAGGCGCTATACTATTTACATTTTTTATGCCGCAACGAATTATTATGTTTCTCTTTTTCTTCTATTATTTATTTGCGATTTTCATTTATAAATATGTCGCTTATATAGAGAAAAGGTTTCAAGTAATAAACGAGAAACAAATAACTCGGTTATTCCCTAATGAATCTGGACAGTTTTTTATTCATTTAAAAAATGGTGCAAATATACCACTCGTTAACGGTGTTTGTTATTTTCATTTAAATCCGTCACTACTACCACAAAAAGATCAAGGAATTGAACAAATATCAAAAACACTATTCTCTTTCCCGTTTTCACAACCTGCTCATTCGGCGCAAAAATGGGATTTAACATTAACCGCAACGAAGCGTGGTGTATTTCAAATTGAACAATTCGAATGCGTTTTGAAAGATCCTTTTCATCTGTTAACTGTACATTTACCCATTTTTGATAAATTACGGACTGAAATTATTGTGTACCCTTCTCCAAAAGAAGTGGCAGGTTTGCAAGAACTTCAGCAACTTTTAACGGGATCTTATCGAACGAATTTTTCTTTTTACAATGATGAAACATCTATTATCGGCGTTAAACGATATGAACGTGAGTCTTTCCGTTCTATTCATTGGAAAGCATCTGCTAAAATGCAGGCATTACAGGCAAAGCAATATGAACCTGTAAAAAATTATAGTTGGACGATCTGTCTTTCTTTAGCTGCTGATCGCGGATTTGGTTGGAAGGATAATATAGAAGATCTTATATCATTTGCTACATACATTTGCCAATACGCAACGAAGCATCAAATACCATTTGAATTATTTATTAGTGTATTAGCTGAGGGTGGTCCTCTGCATCTACCATTAAACGCAGGGCAAACACACTACGGAATATCTTTAGAGGAATTAGCGCGTATTTCAGATGATAGTACGTTACTTCCGAAACAAGGATTCCTTCACTACGTAGAGAGAAAAAGGGAACGTTCGTCTACAATGATATATATTGGTTTACAAAGAAATGAACTCCCTCTTCTCTCTCAACCTACGTTTTTCATAAATAATGAAGGGATGGTGGAACAGCTTGAAAACTTGGCTCTATCACGTTCATGACTTTATTCTACTGCTCCTCCTTTCATTATTAACGGAAAGAGATGAACTTGTTGCTGTTGCTATATTTATAGCAACAGGATATGTAGGAGTACTTCTTATCCATAAACTAGTGAAGAAAAAAACAACAGGTTTTGTCATACTGTTAATTACTCAAATAATCGGTTGCTCAATCTTTCTCCCTTTCTCTCTATTTGGCACAATTATGTTACCGCTTTTCTTCTTTATCGTACATGTATTCGGTCCTGGATATCCAGTTCAAAAGTCATTAGGTGGTATAGTATGTTTCGTCTTTTCAGCTATATTTTATGCCCCTTTTCCACCATTATGGAAGTTGTTACTTTTAGTCTTACACATTTTGATTGCATTTTGGTTAACAGGTTCCAATCGTAATCAACAGTTATTACGTTTTACTTCTATTATTACAATTGGAACATTTAGTGCTTTACTTATTCTAGTATTTCCTTATGTACGTCTTATTTTTTCTTATATTGTCCAAGTAGTTGCATTAGGATTCGGATATGCGATCAATCCGTTATTTTCAGCAGCTGAATCAAAAGAGACAGACGATTTTTGGTCGAATAAAGGAAATCTAAAAGACCCTCAAATTAAGGAAGAATTTGGACAGCGTGATTTTGATCCAACTCTCATAAATAGCATTACAATTATAGTATGTACAACTATTGCTATTTACGTCGTTTGGAAAATAATAAAAAGACGAAAACAATTTAGTTTACCAAATATGCCTGCCTTCGAATCTACTATTATCACTGATAAAGAAGGAATGAGCCAAAAACGTTTGAAACGAAACAAACCGCCACATAACGAAATTAGAAAAGAGATTTTTAAGCTTGAAAGTAAGTTAACTCCCCCTTTAAATAGAAATCGAGGAGAAACTATTGAGGCATGGTTAGATAGAATAAATAGTGAAGAAGATGTAAATATTGAGAGTCATATTATTATAGATGCTTATAATACAGTGCGTTATTCTAATGGTGAAAATATGATGCTACTTCAGGAATTTAAGGAAGAGGTTCATAAGCTTTATGTGTATCAGAAGAATTTGAAGAAAAGAAAGAAATAACATAACAAAAAGACTCCTATTTTCATAGGAGTCTTTTTATACTTCTACGTTACTTTTTAAATTGAAGCGTTTTTCCCTGCTTCAATTTCTAATGACTCTTCATGCCACCAAAGTGTTTCTTCAGGATCTTCTTTAGCAATTTGGTGTGCTTCTTTTTTCGATTCTACTGTAGGATATGAACCTTTTAGCGCACGTCCTGATGTTGTAACGAATAGTACACTAAACACGACTAATCCAATAATACTTACACCTGTTAAATAAAATGCCGGTGCAAGCGGGTTACCGGTTGCATGAACTAAGTATGAACATACGAGCGGCGTTGTACCACCGAATATCGATACAGAAATATTAAATGAGATCGAAAGCGCTCGATAACGTACATCAGTGAAAAATAGTGATGGTAATAATGAAGGTAATGTTCCTTCATATACGCTTAGGAAGAATCCTAAAATGAAAATACCTGCAAATATAGCTGCAATATGTCCGTTACCTATTAGTAAAAATGCTGGAATTGCAAATACTGTTAAACCGAGTAAACCAATTTGCACGACGCGTTTATTACCAATTTTATCACTTAATTTACCGAAATATAGTGCTAGTGGAATCATAAGTGCCATCGTAATAGAAATAATTAATAAGCCAGTTGTTTCTTTGACTTTAAGTACTTGAGTTAGATAAGAAGGAATATACGAAAGAATCATATAGTTCGTAATATTAAAGAAGGCGACAATTACTGTGCTTAATAAGAAGTCTTTTTTGTGATATTTTAATATATCCATAAATGAAAATTGTTCGTTGTCTTCAGATTCCTCTTGTGCTTTTTCCATCTCTTCAAAGATGGGAGATTCGTCTAAATGACGGCGTAAATATAAACCGACCAAACCAATTGGTGCAGCTATTAAGAAAGGAATACGCCAGCCCCAGCTGAGCATTTGTTCATCTGTTAACAATAACGTCAAAATGGTAACAATTACCGATGCAGCAATGTAACCTGAGAGTGTTCCAATTTCAAGACCACTACCGAGTATACCACGCTTTTTATCTGGAGAAGATTCTGCGATATAAACCATTGCACCTGAATATTCGCCGCCTGTAGAGAAGCCTTGAATCATTCGGGCAACTAAAAGTAGTATTGGTGCCCATACACCAATTTGTTCATAGGTTGGTAGTAATGCGATGAATAATGTAGAAAGTGCCATTAAAATAATAGTAGTACTTAACACGATTTTTCGGCCGTACTTATCTCCTATTCTACCAAAGAATACACCTCCGATTGGTCGAACGAGAAAGGCTGCTGCAAATGTACCGAATGTAAGTACAAGTTGCAATCCACTATTATCAACACCTGAGAAGAATAATTGACTTAAGATAACCGCTAAATACGCGTATAATCCGAAGTCAAACCACTCCATTGCATTCCCTATACCAGTAGCAATTACTGCTTTCCTGGCTTGTTTAGGATTGACAATATTAACGTCTTGAGGTTCAAAATTTAAATCATTATTTTGTTGCATATAATAAAACAGCTCCTTATTTAATTTAACTTCTTTAAGCACACCTTCTCTTATTGAATAAAATTAATTCGAAGCACTTAAGGAAAATTAATGTCTCCTTATCTGTTATTATTGTTTCACATAATTAATTATTTGTCCAATGAGATGCTCCCTAGGTTAAGTAATTTGTTAAAAATAAAAAGCTGAAGAAGGCGCTATATGAGTACCTTTTCAGCTTTTTATTTTAATTTGTAAATTTATTTTTTTCACCCTTATTTTCTTCCTATTTGAATAGAAAATAAGGTACTTTTTCATTAAAGTTTTTAAACACTTGTAGCTGCTAAACTATGCATACAAGAGATAAACTCCTTAACAAATACATCAATTTCTTCTTTAGTAATTATATATGGAGGAAGTAAACGAATGATGTTCCCTTGTGTAACATCAACTAATATCCCATTCTCCATTAGCTCTACCTGTAAATTCTTTACGTTTTCATTTGTATCATTCAAACTAATTCCAAACATCATGCCAGCATGACGTACTTCACCAATATAATACGCATTTTCTTTCTGAATTTCTTGCAATTTATCATTTAAATATAGTGACGTTTCATACGCTTCTTGCATTAAACCATCGTCAATCAATGTGTTTAATACTGTTAGCCCTAAAGCCGTTCCCATTGATGAATGAGCGAATGTTGTGCCGTGATCTCCTGGTGCAAATACATCACATAACTTTTCACCTACAATGATTCCACCTAGCGGTATCCCGCCCCCTGCCCCTTTACCAATTTGAATAATATCTGGTGTAATATTAAAATTTTGATAAGCAAATAGTTTACCAGTTCTCCCCATACCACTTTGTACTTCATCAACGATAAGTAGTACATTATATTTCTCACATAAGTTTTGAACACCATGTAAATATTCACCTGATAAAGGATAAATACCCCCGCTTCCTAAAACCGGCTCTAGCATAATCGCAATTGGATTTTCTTTAACAATTATTTCTTCTAATTGCTCTATATTCTCGCGCTCTACTTCATATACCGGAATCGATGTTTTAGGGAAATTTTGATATACATTTTCTTGTCTCGTAAAATGAAGTGCTCCTAATGTTCGCCCGTGGAAACTATTTTTCAGCACTACAATTCCTTCACGCTCTTCACCCATATTAGCTCTATATTTATCAATTAATTTCAACGTTGTTTCTGTTGCTTCCGTACCTGAGTTTGTAAAAAAGACCTTTCCGTTTTTTAAAGAGCAATCAACTAATTTCTTTGCATATTCAATCGCAATTGGGTTTAAAAAATGAAACGGCAGATGCAACGACTTTGTAACTTGCTCCATTGTCCTTTGCACGATTTTCGGGTGATTGTATCCTAATACGTTCACTCCGACACCAGAAAATAAATCTACATACTCTTTACCATCCACATCATAAAGCTTGCACCCTTCTCCTCTTTCTATTGCAACCTTCGTACGACAATACGTAGGCATCATATATTCTTTATCTAATTGAAACCAATCCGACATTTTAAATTCCTCCTAGTTATTTTCCCTGTTTATTTATGTTCATTCTCTATAAAGTCATGTTTAAATTCATTTTTAAGATTGTAATTTTAATCGTAATTTTCTTCTCGATATTCATTTTTCCATAATTTCTTCTATTTCAACAGGTCCACTACATACGCGTTTTTTTCATCTAGCGGTCTGTTACTACTTTGCATGTCATACATAATCAAGGCTATGAAATCATATTTAGTAACAATGGACAAAAAAGATTTGGAGGCTATATCGATGGATGAAAACTATGATAAACAGGGGCAATCTTTACTAGGGAATGACTTTAATGAAGATAGTGAACGTAATGAACAAGCTACACTTCACTCTCAAACAGTTGGTTCGCGTGGACCTGTTCTAGAGCAAGATAGTGTACTTCACGAGACGTTACAAGAATTTATTCACGAAAAAATTTTAGAAAGACCTGTTCATGTAAAAGGATTTGGTGCGTTCGGTTATTTTCAAACGATCTATCCCATGTCTGAACATACTACACTAAGCTTTCTACAAAATTCTAATGAGAAAGTTCCTGTTATGGTGAGATTTTCATTAGCTGTTAGTACGAAAGGCACACCTGATACTTCTAGAAATGTACGCGGTTTTTCCACAAAGTTCTATACGAAAGAAGGTATTTTCGATCTTTTATGTAATCACATTCCTGTCTTTTCTGTTCGTGATCCGATGCGCTTCCCAGAAACGATTCAAGCGTTGTTACCTTCACCTATAAATAACTTACTAGACCCGAATAGATTTTGGAGCTTTGTCGCTAGAGCACCTGAATCCATTCATTTCGTTGTCCATTTATACTCTGATGCTGGTACGGCCAAAAGTCTGCGCCACATCCCAGGACATAGTGTAAATACATATGTTTGGAGAAATGCAGAAGGTAACCGAAAGTATGTAAAGTATCATTGGTACCCATTTGAAGGTGTACAATTCATTACTAATGAGGAAGCGAATACACTGGCTGCTGAAAACCCTGATTATAGCGGGAAAGATTTATATGATGCAATTGCAAATGGTAAACCAGTGGAATACGGATTATATGTCCAGCTCATGGATCCGAAAGATGAAGGACATCTTTCTTATGACCCTTTAGATGATACAAAAGTATGGGATGAAAAGTCGTATCCTCTTATACCAGTAGGCAAAATGGTGTTAAATAAAAATCCTGAAAATTATATGGAACAAGTAGAAAAAGTCGCCTTCTCTCCTTCTAATTTACTAGACGGTGCAGAACTATCAGATGATAAAATGTTGCAAGGGCGAGCTAACATTTATAGTGATTCTCAAAGAAGAAGAATTGGACCTGAATTCCGCAAATTAACGATTAACCAACAGCAAAATTGGACACCTGCTAATCAAATAACGAGCGGTGACAGAAGATACGTTGAAGGTAAACTTGAAAGAACTTCAATTTCGAAACAAGATGACTTTACGCAGCCTGGTGAATTTTATGCGAAGTTAAAACCGATTGAAAAAGAACATCTTGCTGAAAATTTAGCTGGTAATTTGAAAGTTATCTCTGCTGATATTAGAAAGGTTGTTTTGGGGTATTTTCATAAAGTGTCTGCTGATTTGGTGAAGAGGATTGAAAGTGTGATGCAAAAGCTTTAAGTATATAAAAAAACGTCATTTTAAAAATAAAAAATGACGTTTTTTTATGGCAAAATCACTAGGAATTTCTACCACTCCATTTACAATTATTAACAAATCTTCCTCGCTTAAATTTCCGTTATTTCATTTTAGATTATGGTACTCATTTCTCTTTTTTATATAATCTTTTTCACATTGTAACGGCTTGAATTTCACTTTTTTCCCTTTCTTCTTTTTCGTTTCTATAACGATCCATTCCCCTTTTTCAACATCTAGATTTAAGTGTTTCATTACATTGATATTATCTTTTTCTTTATAAAGTAAAAATGCTTCTTGCAATGCCACAAATAAACTAGGCTGCTCTCTAAATCCACCACTATCATAAATTTTAGTTAGCGAATTATAATAAGAATCATTTTCTCTTCCGCCATACATTAAATGTGCAGCATCCAGGTCTCTTTGGCTAACTTCCCAAAAACTGTGTTCATCTATATTTAAATCAAACGTAGATTGAATGTCCTTCATAATGTTCTTCACATACTTTTCATCTCGAATTTTCCTTTTTTCAAGACAATCCGAAGATAACTCTGGTGCATCCGTTTGAGAATGTACTACTTGCTGAATAGATACACATAATACAAATACGCCTAAAATGTACAATATTTTTTTCATACTTACGTTTCACCTCAAATAATTTAGATACTATATTATTTGAGACTCACAATATTCTTATGCTAACAATGTGAAAGGCCCTATAAATTGGACTTTTATAGGGCCTTTCATATTAACATTGTCTTATCAAATTCACCGGTGAAGCCACTACCTTACTATTTTTCACATCATATAGCCCTATAGGCGTTACCCGTATAAAAGGCAAGTGCGTCGCAGAAAAGAATAAAATGGTAAATGCCGGATCGTCATACACGTAGCCACGCTCTTGCAATAATTTCACCATCTGTTTCTCTTCCTGTATTAATTCACTCATTTTTAACTTAGACATAATCCCGAGCAATGGTAATGCGATTTCGTGTAATACTTCATTCTTTTCAGCTATTACCATTCCCCCGCCAAGCTCTTTTACTCTATGAAAAGCTATAAGCATATCTTCTTTACTCTTCCCAATAAGAATGATGTCGCCGGTACCAGAATAAGAGCTAGCTAGCCCACCAAGTTCTTTTGCAAAACCTTTCACAACTGTATTCACTCGCCACGCACCGTCACGAGCAATCATCATTAGAAAACACTCATCATGATCTAGTGAAAGTTCATCACGGTTTAAATCAATTTCAGTCGTGTATGGTTTTGTTATAACATTATTCAATAATTGTATACCCATTTTATGCGGGAAAATCATATCTTCTTTTTCTATGGACCAGTCTAATAATAATGGAGTTACTTTGAATTTACTCCAGTCTATTTGTACTGATTCATTTTTATTTACTCCGTCGCGCTTCACCCATTTCCCCTTTGCAATTACACTTATTGGAACCGGGTTTTCTTTACTTTCTAAAATATTTATATTAGCAATTCTACCAGTCGCAATTGAACCATGTAGATGCTCCATATTATAATAACGGGCGATATTATAGCTTGCCATATGATAAGCATCTATAACTGGCACTCCTTGTTTTATCGCGGTAGATATCATTACGTTTGTCATTCCATTTTCATAAAATGAAGGATGTGAGCCGTCTGTAGTAAGAATGAATCTATCAAACTGTTTTACTCCTAGTTCCAACAATTCTTTCAATAACACTTCTAAATCTGGGCGGATTGAAGAATTTCTTAAGGAAACCGTGTAACCTTGCATAAGACGAGCGAAAGCTTCCTGCCCTGTCATCGCCTCATGATCACAATCTGTACCTAACAGTTTTAACTTTGCTAAAGTCGTTTCAGATGCACCTGGAAAATGTCCTTCTACTTTTTTATGTAATCGTTTCGTTTCCTGCACCCAATGTAACATTTCATCATCGCCATGTAATAACTTTGGCCACGCTGTTAGCTCACCGCCTTGAAGAACTGCTTTATGCTTTAGCCACTCTATTATTTCTTCACGATTAAATAAAGATTCCCCGTTTTGCAATTCAGTCTGTCCATCAAAACGACACCACCAATACATACTTGCTGAAATCTTTTCAAATTCATCTAATAAACGAAATGCTTCTTCACGTTGTAATGTGAAAAATAAAGTTAAATTATCATTAATAAAAGTCGCCGTCCCAAACTGCATCGCATAATTTGCTAACGTTTCAGGATTATATAATTGATATGGATGTGCATGTGGTTCTATGTAGCCAGGAACTACATACTTTTCATCACAATCAATGACTTCGCATTCTTGTAGTTGCGCTGGTAGTTTTTCTCCTACATAAATAATGCGATCATCATAGATCCAAATATTTGCTTGTACCCACTCGCGCATATAGGAATTTAAATACGTTGCATTCTTCAATAAAATGTGCGGACTTCTTTTACCATCTATTACTTCAACATGTTCTCTTAATTGCTTGTTACTCCATCTAAACTGATTTTCTCCCAATGAATTTCACTCCACATCAATTTACTTTTATTTATTAAAATAAAAACAATTAACTAACTAAAGTATTCTCCATTCATAACTCCCCTGTATAACCCCTCTACCCTTCATTATATGGAACAATTGCAAAAATAACAATTTTCAAAATTCAAAACATACTTCTTTGATTCTCAATAAAAAAGGATGTCGTGTAACTGACATCCTTTTTTATTGTTGAATTACTCTTGATGTTCTACTATGAATGTTAATACTGTCCTTTAAAGCAGGATTCCATTCACATTCTTTCCATCTATTTCTGAAATTCAACTTGCATCATTTTATCAAACTGTGTAAGAATATCAACCGGACCTAAAGAATTAACATTGACAGCAAATGTATGCTTGCCTCCCATTACTCCGCCTGCAAAAGTCATAAACCCAGGAATTGATCCTCCGTGACCCCATACTGAGACACCATTTGGAAGTTTAGTCTCATAGATTCCAAGACCATATCCATCACCAACCCCTTTTCCTTCTACAGGAACTGTAGTAAGCATTTCTTTTAGCTCGCGTTCCTTCAATAACTTACCACCGAGTAAAGATGAAAAGAACTTATTTAAATCGTCTGCATCTGAAATCATATCTCCCGCTGAATTAGCTAAACTCGGATTATAATACGTCATGTCTTTCAATTCACTTGTTTCGTCAATTTTCATATACCCTCGAGCATGATTCTTACCTGGAATAACGGGTGAATTCCCTGGTAAAAACGTATTTGATAGATCCAAAGGTTCAATAATGCGCTTTTCGATTTCTTCTGCGTAACTATTACCCGTTATTTTTTCAATAAGCATTCCTAGTATTACGTATCCTGTGTTTGAATACGACCAACCTTTACCTGGCGAAAAATCTGGGGGTAGAGCAAGTCCTATCTTTACTATTTCTTCTGCTGTATACGTTTTTTTCGAATTCATAATATCAGCGTCTTTTGACTTTAAATAATTAGCTATACCACTCGTATGATTCAAAAGTTGACGTATCGTAATTTGATTGCCATCATAACCATTTCCTTGAATGAGGCCGGGCAGCCACTTTTCAATCGAATCGTCAAGCTGCACACGATTTTCTCCTACTAATTGAAGAACAGTCGTAGCAGTAAAAGTCTTCGTCACACTTCCAATCCGAAAACGATAATCCGATTTCATTGGTTTCTTACTATTTAAATCCGCCAAACCAGCATTATAACTACTAATTTTCCCGTTATTATACGTCTTAGCTAATACCCCTGGCGCTCCAACTTGGATTGTTTCCTGCATGACTTGTTTCCAACCATTCCGATTCTTTTGGTCATGTGCTTCTGATGAATTAGAAATATTTTGAATAGACTCTGCTTTCACAGTAAAACCGGGTGTGAATAAAGTAGTACCCGCTAATAAAACTGCCAAACTCGCTAACTTAATGGAATAACATTTTTTCATAAGGCTTTCTCTCCTCTATTCATATCGTATTGATTCAAGCTATACTTTCATCCTAAATGATAAAACTCTCTTTTTTCTTATCCATTCCTTACGAAATACTTACTTTCAAAATTAGACGCCTAGATGAGAAAAAGTAATGTATGAAAATAAAAAAAGAACGTGTTTTCAATTTATGAAAACTCGTTCTTTTACATATTTAAAACCCTATATCAACTTTTTAGTTCATTTACTTTTACCATCCTGCACTAGCGTTCATGCCATTCCCGATAATAGTAAGTATTAATGGCCACAGCACTGGTGCTAACGTAAGAAATAGATTAAGCAGTATAAGTATTCTATATCTCCCAGGAATATTATAATTTTTACGATTAACAAATAATACAAAAACTAATAATATTATGGTCGTTACAAATAAAAGTAACACTAACAACCAATACCAAACCATTAAACTGAGACTCCATGGCTGTAATAGCTCGTGTACAATACCAAAGGTGATTCCCAATACTGCAAAACTAAAGGTAGTAACTGTTGCTTTGATAAACAATTTACTCCATTTTTTATCGTATGTATACTTACAATATAAATCTATTAACGTGTATAAAGATAAAAAGGCCATGAATACACCTACCCAAGACAATAACCAGTCTCCGCCTCCTCTAACTAACATAAACAGAAACCAACACATCCCTGCTGCAGAAAAAATAAAGGAAAGGAGTATGTTTTTCAATACAGGTTTCATTCTATTTTCACACCCTTATAAAAATTTAAAAATAAATTATAATTTTTTATTTACATGCTACCCGTAATCAATTCATCTCTTTTTCATTCTATACTGATGAAGCGAAGATAAACTCATAAAAAATGTAACGAGCAATACTCTACTAAGGCAACTTTTTTCCATTGGTAGAGATATAAAAAAGTAAGTATACATTACCATGTAATTAAATATAAGTAAATGAAATTAATTTACAGTTAATTTCATTTACTTATATTAATGTCACGCTTTCCCGTCTCGCTCTATCCATCGTACAGTCTTCTCTACATCTAACTCCGTATACGTCTTTTCTCCATAACGGACAGACTCATATATCGGAATAATATCTCGCGTTCTACAAATTCTACTTAACCATTGTTGCATCGTTTCATATGACCTTCTCTGTTAGTGAAATGGTAAAGTTCTTTCCCATTCCACTAACGTTTTCCTTATCGTATCTTTAGGTATCGGCTGTTCAAACTGATGTATCACTTGCTTGTTCTTTTCGGTTTTATCCGTATTTTCTTTTGTTATCGATTGTTTATCCTGTTCTATTTCTAATTTCGTTACCTTTCTCCTCATTAATTTATAAAAAGCATAGAGAATGACCACTGCAATAATTACATAAAAAACGACACTAATCCATGCATTTGAAAGAACAGAAAACACATCAGTCCATGAATTTTTTCGTACAAAAAGTGGAATTTTCCTATCTATTTTTGTTCTTGTATCTACAACTCCTGTTTCTTCATCTATAATTCTTTCAGGTTCATCAAACTGTTCGTCTAAACTAGTAAAATCATAATTTCTTTCCGATATTGTCTCCGTCTTACTAGAAAAAAGCCCTTTTACTATGTCTTGTACATGCACAACACCTTGTGATAACGTTATCGCACTAACCGTAAAGAAAAGTATCATGAAAACTCTAATACTCCAAATCTTCACCTCCATATGTCGCTCTTTATTAGCCATAACATAAACCCCTTCTTATTCTTTAATTACGACCCATTTATTCGTTCTACTGTATTTCTTTGGGGAAGTACCAAGAATTAAAGGAACTGCATCCAATTCTTTTCGCCGAAAGCCTGCTGTGTAAAAATAAGTAGACGATACAGGAGTATCTTGGTCCGATATTGAGGCAAGTACTTTTAATACATTTTGCAAATGTTTTCGGTTATGACCGTTCTTTATATGTAGCAAACCGTTATCTTTTACGCTATTGATCCATACTTCAAATGAGCAGTTTTGTATGAGCAATTGTTTACATATGCCTGCCGTTAATTCAATTAGTTCCTCTGTATCATTTCGCAAAGAAATGCCACTTTTATTTTGCAAGTTGAGATATATCGCATATTTATCGGATTGTGTTCGCTCGTACTTTTTCGCAGTTATCCCCCCCTGTTTTCGCTGTCGCACTCCAGTGGATGGAACGAAAATCTTCATTTTCATACGACTTCACTCCCATTACTTTCGTTTCATCATATAAGGGTGATGACATCGCTTTTCGAAATCCTCGTGACCATTCTTGTAATTCAGGAACTTGCATTTTCGGAACAGCTGGTAAAACTAAATAGGACGGCGTTTCAACTTGTTTATATGTTATATGGTTCGTTATGAATCCAAAGGGATCAATAATGAAAATTTCTACTTCTTCCCATTTCGCAATTCCTCTTTTTACAGCTACAGCTTGCAAATCAAATGAAACTGACTCTCTTCCTTGTAAATGTAAATTCATATAATAATTTGAACCTGTATTCGTATTTTTGTTTATTTCATCATGATTCCAAGTTAGCTTGTTTTCACATTTAAATCGAAATACGATATTGAAAATAGGAAATATCGACTTATTTGAAATTTTCATTTTGCACATCTTCGTTTCACCTATAAAAACGTTTGAATTTCCTTGGCTATATTCCCATTCAACACGAGATACTTTACGTATGTATACATGCATCGCACCTATTAAAATTACATACAAAAATACGAGAGATAAAAACAGTAGATTACTTGAAAATACACATAAAATAATGGCTACAACTGACATAACTCCCATTACGAAAGGCTCCGCTAATGGTGTATACACAAGCTGTTGATTCATCGTATATTCTCCACTGGTACATTAATCGTATGAAGAATTTCTTTCATGATTTGTTCTTTCGTCGTTTTCATTTCCCCCTCAATCGTTAACGTTAAACGATGAGCGCAAACAGATGCAGCAAGCATCTTTATATCATCTGGCGTACAATAATCTCTTTCATTTAATATTGCCCTTGCTTGAATCGCTCTCATAAATGCCAACGTCCCCCGCGGGCTTACTCCAATTTCAATTAACTCATGTTTACGCGTTGCCTCAATAATCTCAAGTAGATAATCTTGCACATCATTCCCTACTAACACTTCTCTTGCTCGTTTTTGCACTGTAATAATTTCTTCAGTTGAAATAATTGAATGTAACGTTTCTAACGGATCATTCATTTGAAAACGATTCATCATCTCCTTTTCTGCTTCTCTCGTAGGATAGCCTTGACGTATAGTTAGTAAAAAACGGTCTAGTTGTGCATCAGGTAAAGGAAATGTACCGGCCGATTCAAGAGGATTTTGCGTTGCAATAACTAAAAATGGGTCTGGTAATGAATGTGTCTGTTTCGCAATTGTAACAGTACGCTCTTCCATAACCTCAAGTAACGAAGATTGTGTTCTCGGTACAGCTCGATTAATTTCATCCACTAATACGATATTTGCAAAAATGGGTCCTAACCTCGTTTTAAAATCCGATTCCTTCACATCAAAATATTCAAGACCAATAACATCTCCAGGCAAAGTATCCGCTGTGAATTGAATTCTTTGAAATTTAGCGTCTACACTTTTAGCCAAACTTTTTGCTAATGTTGTTTTTCCCGTCCCAGGTACATCCTCTAATAAAATATGCCCTCTTGCTATAAGAGCTATAACTGCAAGTTCAATCGCTTCATCTTTTCCTATAATAACCTTCGAAATATTGTTCGTAATTTTCTTTAATGTACTCATGTATGTATCTCCTAACTTTATTTATTCTGAAAATTAAGAATTATTAATTTTCAAATTATAACACATCACAGTAGAAGTAAATATATTCCTATCAAAATAAAAAAAGATACCCATAGCAAACGCTAAGGATATCCTTTTCACCATATTATTTTACTAACGCTCCATTATAAGCTTTTATATCAAGAGGAGCAGTTAAAAACGATTTTACTTTGCTAACGAAAGATGTGAAGTGTTCACTCTTATTATGACTTGCAACTGCTGCTTCATCTTTCCATACTTCTACCATCGTATACACATTTTCTTTTTCCGTATCTTTATAAAGATCATAAGATACATTTCCACTTTCTTCTCTTGAACTATGAATGAGCGGACGAATTTCTTCTAAAAATGATTGTTGTTTTGCTGGATTTACTTGAAACATTGCGTGAATAATAATCATGGTGTTTCCCCTCTCATATCTCACTTATTTCTGTCTTTTTATAAAATTACTTCCACTCAGCAACTTTTTCAACTGGAAGACGTACTGATTGATAACCACTGTCAGCAGCTTTTCCGATTGAAATTAACATTACTGGTACGTGACGCTCTTTATCTAATCCGAAAGCTTCTGCGATTTGGTCTTTTTCAAATCCGCCAATTGGACAAGTGTCATAACCGTGAGCACGAGCTGCTAGCATAAATTGCATCGCTACAAGTCCACCATCAATTAAAACAGTATCTTTCATTACTTCTGGTGTAACCATTGAGAAGTAACCTGAAAGTTTTTTCATTTGATCTTCTTTTACTTCTGCTGGCATTAAACCGCGCTCTACAGCTGTACCGTAAATTTCTTCTGCGTTATCAAAGTTGTTTAAATCACCAAATACAGCAATCATTGCTGAAGATGTTTCTACTTGAGATTGATTGAATTTCGCTAGTGGCGCAAGTGTTGCTTTCGCTTCGTCACTTTCAATTACTAAAAATCTCCATGGTTGCATGTTTACAGATGATGGTGCAAGTGTTGCTTCTGTAAGAATTTCTGTCATTTCTTCTTTGCTAATTTTCACTGATGTGTCGTACTTACGAATAGAACGGCGTCCTGTTAAAATTTCGTTAAAATCATTTGTTTTTACTGAGTTAGTCATAGTTGTATTCTCCCTTTTTTATAATTCTTTTATATTTTCTTGAATGTGATTTAACATATTTAAAAGATTATCGCGTTCTTCCTCACTTAATCCTTTAAATGCAGAAGCTGCAAAACGTTCTTTTTCCTCTTGAAACGCCTGAATTTTATTTCGTCCCTCTTCAGTAAGAGAAACTAACGTAATCCTGTTATCGTCTGGATTTTTACGTCTTACTATCATTTCATTTGCCTCAAGCTGTTTTAAATGCCTCGTTATCGCAGCGTTATCAATATTCACTTCTTGTTGAAGTGCTTTTTGACTAATTTCCCCTACTTCATATAACTGAAGTATAAGCTCTAATCGAGATTGGCTCATACCCGTACACCCTTCAAACTTCGAACTTACTTCTTTATTTAGAAAGTGTAATTTATATAAAATAATCGCTTCTTTTGAGCATGAACTTGTCAAACTACCCCTCCTTTACATACAAAACAAAAACGTTTGATGTATCAATAGTTGATATGTCAATTAATATAATCTATATCGATTTAGAATGCAAGCATTTTGTTTTCATTTATATTTTTCCAAATTAATGCGCTTTGTCGCGTTACAAATAATGTTAATTGCACTATAATAGTACTAATTTAAATGACTGGAGAGTGATTGTAATGCGGCAATACACAAATAGAAATGAGGAATTAAAAATGGAAAATGAAATGAGGATATTCACATATGACAACAATAAATATAGGGATTGTCGCGCACGTAGACGCTGGCAAGACGAGTTTGACTGAGCGTATTCTTTATGAAACAAATGTGATTAAAGAAATTGGCCGAGTAGATAGTGGTAATACGCAAACTGACTCAATGGAATTAGAAAGACAACGCGGAATTACGATTAAAGCATCTGTCGTCTCTTTCTGTATCAATGACTTAAAAGTAAATGTCATTGATACACCTGGACACGCTGATTTTATCGCTGAAGTGGAGCGATCATTTCGTGTTCTAGACGGTGCAATTTTAGTTATTTCTGCTGCGGAAGGTGTGCAAGCACAAACAAAAATTTTAATGCGAACATTACAGAAACTAAACATACCGACTATTTTATTCGTTAATAAAATTGATCGTAGCGGTGCAAATACTGAAAAAGTTATGAAACAAATAAAAGAGGTTCTTTCAAATGAAGCATTCCCTTTCTACTCTGTAGAAAACGAAGGAACGAAAGACGCCCGAATCATTGAATACAAATCATATGAAAATTGTATGGAACTGTTAGCACCATATAATGAATCATTACTTGAGTCATATGTAAATAATGAAATCGTACCGGGCGCACTATTAAGAGAGGAACTCATTAAACAGATAGCGCAAGCAAATGTGTTCCCTATCTTTTTCGGTTCAGCCATGACAGGTACAGGTGTAACTGAACTGCTCGAAAATATTTCAGACTTAATTCCCGCTAATAAACCTGCTGAAAATGAAGTATTATCCGGTGTTGTTTTTAAAATTGAACGTGAACCTTCTGGGGAAAAGATTGCATATGTAAGAGTTTTTTCTGGTCGTTTACACGTTAGAAAACATGTTAATATACAGCGTGATGAAGCTCAAGCACATAAAGAAAAGATTAAGAAAATATGCCTATTTCATAACGGAAATGCGGTTCAAGCTTCTATCGTTCCTAGCGGAGAATTTTGCAAAGTGTGGGGACTGAGTGATATTAAAATTGGTGATATTATCGGTGAACGGACTGATTATATAAAAGATATTCACTTTGCCGAACCACAAATGGAAGCTGCTATTGAAGCATTATCAAAAGAACGAATTCATGATCTTTACGCTGCACTTATGGAGCTATGTGAAGAAGATCCGCTCATTAAAGTGTGGAAAGATGATATTCATAATGAACTATATATTCGCCTTTTCGGTGAAGTACAAAAAGAAGTAATTGAAACAACTCTTTCGGAGAAATATAATTTGCAAGTTACTTTCTCAAATACGCGGGTCGTATGTATTGAGAAACCGATTGGCATAGGGAATAGCGTTGAAGTAATGGGCGAAAAAGCGAATCCATTTTACGCAACAATTGGTTTTAAACTCGAACGTGGTGAACTTAATTCTGGCATAACGTATAAGTTAGGTGTTGAGCTTGGATCACTTCCATTAGCATTTCATAAAGCGATTGAAGATACTGTATTTCAAACGTTAAAACAAGGAGTATATGGATGGGAAGTTACGGACATTATCGTCACGTTAACACATACAGGTTATGCTAGTCCTGTTACAACAGCGAGTGACTTTAGAAACTTAACACCACTCGTTTTAATGGATGCTTTAAAGCAAGCCGGAACATGTGTATATGAACCAGTAAACGAATTCGAATTAACTGTCCCAGAGCAAGCAATTAGTACTGCAATGTATAAATTAGCCGCTATTTCAGCAACTTTTAGCGAGCCTAAATTATACAATGATTCTTACCAGTTAACAGGCTCATTACCTGTTGCGAATACAGAGAATTTTAAGCGAATGCTTCATTCCTTTACAGAAGGAGAAGGTATTTTTACAATGAAGCCATCTGGTTACAAAAAACTGAATGCCCCCTTCCCTACTCGAAAACGTGTTGATTATAATCCACTAAATCGAAAGGATTATTTGCTTCATGTGTTGAGGGCTTATTAAATAAAAAAGAGGTGCAAATTGCACCTCTTTTTTGTATGTATTGATAGGTTAGTTTGTCCTAATAACTTCTTTAAGTTTTTCTATTATATTTGCTATCGCCTCAATTGAATTCTCTGTTTCCAATCCCCCAACATTTACAGAATGATTTGCGTTTTTGACAACTTCAATCTGTATATTCGTTTTATGTAACTGATTGATTTGATCTGCATTATATTGGTGATCTTTATCTCCAATTACTAATAGCCCTTTGTGACGACTATGTAAAATCGACTCAAAAATGGAATCAAAAGTTAATAAAGGTGTAAGTAGTATCATTTTTGACTGTAAAAACTCTTCTCTCTTCATTAAATCATTTGCAATTGGAATTGTTCCGAGTGACTTCCCTAAAAACATAGTATCGTTATATTGCTTACCTTTTAATACTTCTTTCATTAAAGGATTAATATCATCCATCATTACTTTCGTTATTTCTTCCATTGATTTATTCATTACTTGTTCGTCATAAGAATAATGAATATGTACTACATCTATTTTATGTTCAAGCATTAACATCGTTGTATAATAAAATAACGGTTTATCGTAATTGTATCCTGAACCTGAAAACATAAAGCAAACCGTACTGGAACCTTTTTCGATATGTGTATATGGAATTACTTTGCTGTCTACATGAATCTCTTTTTTAGTCCCCTTCATCCTTTTCCCCTCCGCATACATTTACTTTTGTAAAACGATATGCTCTGTATGAACTAATACATCCTTTACTTTCTCTTTTATAAATGCTGGCTGTAAGTTATATGTATCTAACTCTTCTACCGGCACCCACTTAAAGAAATACGTTCTACCTTCTTCTTCCAAAATATATTGATCCGCTCCATTCGCAGGTAACTCATGAAGCTCTACTTCATAATAAAAACTGATTTCATGAAACTTTCGTTCAGAAAGTGTAAAGAAATTTTCTACCGACCATATTAATCTCTTCACCTCAATAGGAACTGCTAACTCTTCCGCAAGCTCTCGTTTTAACGCATCTTCACTATTTTCTAGCATTTTCACTCTTCCGCCTGGTACGTACCAAAAATCTTCACCGTCACCTTGCAGAATGAGTATTTTATTATCGTGTTTACAAATTGCTCCAACGCGGTAATTAAAACATGTTTCCTCCACTTTAAACGTTAAATCCACAATGATTGCCCCCTATATTGAATTTAAAAATTGCTATATAAATGTATGTACTGTACAAATAAGATTACTAAATTTTTCTATTTCATTCAATGAGTTTTGAACTTTCTGTTAATTACACTTAATCTTTATCATTACAGGTATATATACATATGATACAATCACAGGGCACACTAGAAAAACATTATGGGGGTACGAATGGAAACGTTATTAATCCAGCAAACTGAGAAATCAAATAAGTTTTGGAAAATCGTTGTGAAAGATAGAGTAAAACTTCAATAAATGGAGTTTTTATCTTTCCCCTGTTGTTTTTAAATATTGTTAAGACATTATTAAAAAAGACGCAAGGTCAACTTATGTGCTAATTAATTCTTTTTCTAGAAAAGGCGTCTTTTATTGCACTTGTTAATACATTTAGGAATAATAAAATAGCCATAACTACCGTTAATACGTTAAATTGCTTTGTTTTATAAGGAGCGAACCATTCCGTAAAGAACTCTGAATTAACGAGACGCTCCCCAACTCCCCCTTCCTTGAAGTTCGGTATCCACGAATTCATATCAAGGATGAGAAAAATTAGTTGCATAACGAAAAATGCTCCAAGAGTTTTCAGCCAATTTCGTATTCGAATAGGACGTCCTTTTTTTGATGTCATTTAAATGATCCTCCTTTTAGAACTTGCTATTAAAGAGCCTTGTTCTGATAGATACGAATAGATAATATCCATGAAACCCCATAGCACCCCACTGCTATGACAGCAAATATAAGAAATAATTTCAAATCTGAAATCTCTTTTAAAAAGGTCAGTACGCCATTAGCATATTTATTTAATAAATATGGAGTATTTCGCATTAAATATATAACTCCAATAGATAAAAATATAAAAACTGGTACAAGTGTTTTCACTTTAAATGTAACAAAAAATGGGATGTAAAATGCAGTAATCAGCATGACTGCCAAGAAGCCTAGGATGTAACTTTCTAAGGAAAGTTGAAATTCCATGCTGTCTAAAATGAAATATTTTCCAACCAAACAAAATGGGATGATTACTATTGTAAAAAATAAGGTTCCAACGTATTTTGAACTTATAATTTCCTTCCTAGTATATGGTAATGAGTTTACTAAAATATTAGCATTATCTTTATCATCAGATTGATATGTGTTAATTACAAAAACGGCACTACAAATGATTATGACATATGCTACATCCATGCCGGCCCACAAATAGGTAACTAAAAATAAGAGATACGCAGGTAAAAAGTTTTTTTGTAAAATCAAATCCTTTTTAATTAAATTAAGCATCTTGACTCCCCCTTTTTCATGAAATACATAATATCCTCTAAACTTGGTTTTTCAATCACCACTTCTTTATTAAATAAAGTTTCGATAGAATTTACATTTTCAATCAATCCCTCGAAACCTGTATTTGCCTTACATACAGATATAAATTCACGCTCAGTTTCAAAATCTAACATATCTAGTGGTCCTTTGACCAAAATATAATCTTCTGCAATGGCATAAATATCTTTTGTAAAAATATGCTTCCCATTTTGAATAAATGTAATATAATCGGCAATGCGGTCTAAATCCGTTGTAATATGAGATGAGAAAAAGATTGTTTTCTCACCATCCTGCATAATATTTTGTAAAACATCCAATAATTCTCTTCTAAATACCGGATCGAGTCCGGAAGTAGGCTCATCCATAATAATTAGTTCAGCATGATGTGAAAGGGCAATTGCAAGAGAGGCTTTCATTTTCATTCCTTTGGAGAATGTTTTCATTTTTTTATTTAATGGTAATTCGAACAGATCTTTATAATATGTAAATTGGTTAAAATCCCATTTTTTATAAGCAGGCGCAATAATATTAGTAATTTCCTTTAATGTGAGTTCATCATAAAACACATTATCGTCATAAACGAAACCAATTCTTTCTTTAATTCGCTTCGCATCAGTTGAATAGTTCATGCCAAATAAGGAGACATTTCCACTATCCGGGTTCATTAAATTCATAATCATTTTAATCGTTGTAGATTTACCTGATCCATTTCCCCCAATAAAACCCGTAACAAATCCTTTTTTTACTTCCATCGAAAAATTTTTAATTTGAAATCCTTTAAAAGATTTACTGACATTTTGAAGTTCTATTACGTTTTCCAAGAGTTTTCCTCCTCGTATAAAATTGTAAGCATTTCTTTTAGATCATTTAAAGAAACATCCATTTGTTTAGCATTTTGAATCGCTTCACACAACTTTTCTTCAACTGTCTTTAATTTTTTTTCTTTCATAGTTTCAATGTTTTGTTCTGCTACAAAGGACCCCCTTCCGACAATTGAATAAATAAAACCGTCTTTTTCCAGTTCTTCATATGCTCTTTTCGTTGTAATAATACTTACTCTTAAATCTTTTGCTAACTGACGCATTGAAGGAAGAGCATCTCCTTGCTTTAAATCACCTAGTAAAATAAGTTTTTTTATTTGGACACCAATTTGTTCATAAATAGGTTCCTTTGAAGTGTTCGTAATAACGATTTGCATGCAAATACCTCTTTTTAAAAATATTGTATATATACTTTATATACAATATATACTATCGCACATTGTAAATCAACAGAAAATTCCCAAAATATATCCACAAACATAATCTAATAATAAATGTAATTCATACAACTTATTTATACGGGGCTTCCTCGTATTTACTCGATTTTGAGGTGGAGGTCTTACTGCTATCTAATACGGTATAAAGACTACGTTGTGTTTTACGGTGAAATTGGCACAGCTGGTAATGTGAAAGAAAAAGAGTTTGAAACAGAAGAACAATCTGAGAAAGTTGATATCAAGTTAGACTGGAATGAAGATGACGAAGAAGGATAAAAAAGATGTTTCCTAAGTTATGGGACATGTATGGGGAAGAATCGATAGTTTGATAGATTTGTTAATTGCCAAAAACGCCTTGTTTCTTTCGTAACAAGGCGTTTTTCATGATACTATGTTTAAATTGTTATCTTCCCACTTTCCCACCACTTCATAAACGTTTCTAACGAAGGAGCAACCCAAGTTCTACTATCATTTTCATGATTCCATACATATATATCATCTCTTTGCACGATTCCGTTCAAAATGGAATAACCAAACAAATCACCATTTCCGCCATCAGCAAAAAATAATAAACAGTCAAAAGGCATATATAAATCCTTGAAATCAACTATATTTCTCATATTCATATTTTCTCTTTTTATTTTCGAGGCAGACCAAACAAAGTCCCCGTATTGACCTGCTATACCGTTTGTTTCTTGTAATAGCTGTGATAAGTCATTCGGTAATTCCACAAGTAAACACTTTTGTATTTCAATAAGCTCTTCCTTCATAGCGGGATTTTTTAAGCTTAAGTTTGATGAAATACTATGAATGGTTTCTTTCCACATAACCTTTTCTCCTCCTTATGTGCAATCAACTATATTCAAAGAGCTCCTCTAAATTTATTGATACCATTTTTCTAACAATTCCTTCTCCCTTTCGCCTGAAATCCCTGCTTTTAATTCCCATTCCTCCATACTCTTCATCCACTCATACACATCCGTCACAGTATCTTCTAATCTGCTAAAAGTAAGTCCCGCTTTAACAGCATTCTCGACACTAATAGAAAACCCACCTTTCCACGGCTTCGTCTCACCTTCTAATGAAAATGTTTCTGGAAGCCATAAAGGCATTTCTGTCCAAGGCTGCACCTTATGTTCATTCAAAAACGATTCATTTGCCCAAACCAATGCAGCCTCACTATTCGTAATCTTTTTACAAGTATTTAATAGCTCTTCCATCGTCAATTCATAACTTGGACCTGTAACATTGAATGTACCTGCTTTATTGTTTTCTGCCATGTTTAGTCCCCAGTTTGCGACGTCTTTTATATCAACTATCTGCACTGGACGGTCTTTTCTTCCTGGAACTAATACTTCTCCTCCTTTTGCTACACGACCAATCCAGTATGGAAGCCGATCTGTATAATCAAACATTCCCGAAAGAAGTCCTGCTCTTACGTGTAAAACACGCCCCGGCCAATACTTCTCTGCTTCTTTTTCACACAATACTTTCAGCGCACCGTAATACTCATAAGGAGAAACTTCACCATTCTCCACAGCCTTTATTTGATCACCCGTAGGTTCGGGTTGTAATATATAATCTTCTTTTATATGATGCGGAATCCAATCTTTATATACGGAAAGACTTGAAATGAATATATAATGCTTTATATTATCCCGTAAGACTTCTCCAACATTTCTAATGTGAAGTGGAGAAAATCCACACGTGTCGACTACCGCATCCCATTTTCTATTTATTAAACTTGAAACATCATCATTTCTGTCACCGATTAACTGCTCTACTTCAGGAAAAATTTCTTTATTCGTTCCGCGATTAAATAATGTAACTTCATGCCCTCTTTTTAATGCCTCTTCTACAAAAGCTCTTCCTAAAAATCGTGTACCACCTAAAATTAGAATCTTCATAGTTCTCCCCCCATTCGTGATTGAAAATCCTTTCTTTTGTTAAACGATTTTTTGCTCTTAAAAGTTACGGGTGGATGCAGATTTTCACTATAATCTTAGTTCTATAAAATAAAAAGAAACCATTTTGAAAAGTTAATCATCACGGTTTCTAAAATAATAAGTAATTATTAGCGCTCATTCTTTACCTTTACACAATCTCCCCATCAACTAACTCAATAATTCTATTACACTTATTCGCTACCTCAATATCATGCGTTACAATAATAATCGTTCGTCCTTCTTCATTCAGTTGTAATAGTAAATCCATAATTTCTTCTCCTGTTTTTCTATCTAAATTCCCTGTCGGTTCATCAGCCAAAATTATTTCTGGTTCGCCTACTAATGCTCTAGCAATTGCGACTCGCTGCTGTTGTCCACCTGAAAGCTCGTCCGTTTTTTTATGCATATGTTCTTTTAAACCTACTTTTTCTAAATAGAACTTTGCCTTAGTTTCTCTTTCTCGTTGCTTTAGCTTTCTATATGTGAGTGGTAGTGCTACATTATCTAGTACAGTATGTTCTTTTAACAATGCAAAATATTGAAATATAAATCCAATCATTTCATTTCTTGTTTTATGAACTTTATTTGCTCTAATTTCAGTTAATGTTTTTTCATTTAACGTATATTCACCCTCATTTGGCAAATCAATTAACCCTATAACATTTAATAGCGTACTTTTCCCCGAGCCAGATCGACCCATTATCGCTATAATTTCGCCCTTATTTATCGTTAAGTTTATACCGTTTAACGCGAACGTGCTATGGTTCTTGTTACTATATACCTTCTTAATGTCTTTCAATTCAATTAAACTCATTATTCCATCCCACCTATTAATGTTTTCGGCTCGAGTTTTCTAATAAATAAGAAGACAATTACATTTGAGACAATGATAATCAATAATAAGAAAAGAAATACTAAAAGCAATATAGGCATATCCAATTTAAAGTCTAATACCGTTGCTTCCTTTAAATCTTTCGACATTTGTAATAGAACCCCATACCTCCATGAAAAGTAAGCTATTGACATTCCTAAGCCAGTTATTGCTACAATAATGTTCTCTAAAACAATTTGAATAAACATACCAAATTTACTTTCGCCAAAAGCTATTTTTATACCAAATTCCCGCTTTCTCATCAAGATAGAAACAATGGTCGTTACTACAATTCCGACGATTGAAAATACAATGAACAAGATTCCTACTATAAGTTGAGGTATTTCAGAATAGCCGTTAAGAGTAACATCTTCATTTATTTCATCACCTAAACTTTTTAAATGAAACGTACCGCCGTTTCCTTTAAGTTGAATTGCTTCTTCTAGTTTCTTTACATCTGCACCTTTTTGTAAATATAAAACTGTACTTTGATGTAGTCTTAAAAACATTGCTTCATATTTTTCAAATCTATCAAATGACATAGGCATTATCATTGCGTAATCCAACTTCAAATATGTGTTCGTCGTATTATTATTTACAATAAATTTATTTTCTGGCAAAAAACCTGTAATTGTATATTGATTATTAATTGTATCCCCAACTTGAAAATATTTCTTAAAGTAAGAACCCATTAAAACTTTTGTTTTTTCTTCACTATTTTTTTGAAAGTCATCATGCGAGAAACTTTCTTCAGGTTTTAAAGGTAAATGTAACATTTTATAGTAATTTTCATCTACAAAAATTGTTTTAATAGTAGGTCTTTCATCGTGAAACGTTTTATGTTTCAAATCAGTAATCATACTGTTTTGAAATGGTCTATTACTTGACTCTATTTCAATAACTCGCTCCTCGTATGTACCATACGAAATCACATCTTTATTTTGATGAATTGTATTATAAACCGCTTGAATTTTCTCTTTATTAAATTGATTGCTTTGTAATCTATCTGTCGTCATTTCAAAAGTAACTAAATATGTTTTATCCACATTTAATACCGAGCTGGATTTATCGTTTAGATAGTGTAAATTATAAAATACATTAATTGAACTCGTTATAGTTGCTAATCCAAATGTAATCTGTATTAGAAGAAGTACGGCAAATAGAAATCTCTTTTTTAATGCTAGGAACGCACTTTTTATTCTCATCATTTTTACTCCTTTAATGCTTTAGCAGGTTCGCTTTTAAGCACATATACAAATGGTATTACAGAGAGGATGAAAGCTATAGTAAATGAAAGAAATACACACATTACAATATGAGTAGACTGTAAACTAATACTATAACTTGTAAACTCTATAATATTTTCACTCAAAATGCTAAAAATCCATTGTATGCATATTGCACAGACTGATGCAGTGATTGCACATAAAAATAATTGACTAAATATAAAAATAAAAAGATTTACATTACTTGCTCCCAAAGCTTTCCTTAACGACAAACTTTTTTTCTTCGTATAAATCCAATAATAACTTACTATTATACTGGTAATTAAAGCTATACATAAAAGCCTATATGGAAAACTGAGTAACTCTTCTACGGCTTCACTTGATTTTTTTTCCTTCTCATAGTTCTCTTTTTCACTAATCACTTTGGCATTTATATCTTTATTGTTCTGTTTCATATGCTGTATGAAAGTTTCTATTTCCTTGATAGGATTTTCGTTAGAGCGAACAATCATTTGGAATGTATTATCTTTTTGTATCATCTGTTTCACTTCATCTGGCATGTCATTTAGAGAGACGTAAATTTTAATATTATACTCATATCCAGTATTTTCTCCAGCTACGCCTTTAACTGTATATTCCTTATTAAATAATTTTATTGTTTCCATATCCTTATAAATTTTCTTCCCCACTATTACACTATTTTTTTCATCTTGTCCCATCTGATAACCTTTTAGCAAAGGTGGAGACCAATTTTTATTAAGGAGACCATTCATTATTACGTGGCCGATATCCGGAATAGTAATACGAATATCATTTGTAATAACACTAGCATTTTTAAAATCAGTCTCTACTAACGTCTGAAATTGTTCGAAATTGATTTCCCCCATATTAGTAAGTTGAACAGAATAGTAATAATTAAAATAACCATTTTTACTATCATAAAATTTCTCATCATAATAATCTCGCGTCGACATTGCGATCAGGATTGACCATATTGTTAATACAAATCCAATAAATAACATAATGAATATTGTTTTATTCACCACTATTTCTTTTAATACTAGATTCATATATCCTCCTCATTTTAAAAACCGTGAAAAAGGTATTTATCCTTTTTCACGGTTTTTGTTGATATTTATTTAATTACCATTTCCTTAGAAGTGTACGCACTATCCCCTACCATTATCCATTCATGACCCGAATAACCCCTGGTCACCGGTCCTTTGGATGCAACGCTAACGTTTATACGATCTGAAATTTTAGCATCATACAATGCTAACTCTTTAGAAGTCCCATCATCAAAGCTAGCTCTTACAGTCATCTTGTAAAAATGAGGTTCGTTCTTTTTCGCAGTATAGGCAGTTGCCTTAGCTTTTGCTCCGCTTCCTGTCCACGTTGCATTATTATCCCAACTAATCGAAGCAAATGAAACGGAAGAAACCATACCTAATAAAGAAGCAGTTAATCCTGTAACAGCTAAAGTTTTTTGAAGTAAGCTTTTCATATATCCTTAATCTCCCTTTTTAAAATATTCACTTAAATATTTAAGTATTTTTAGGCCTTGTCCTCATTATACATAAAGAAAATAATAAAATATCGATAAATCCTAATATTTACATAAATTTACATACAACTTACATTCCTGCGAACTTTCCGTCATTAAACAAAAAGTTAGTATTAAATTCAAAAACTCATATTCCGATCTTCGCCCATTTCACAATATGAATGAACCCCCTCTTCTTCTCGTAACCAACATAAGTAACGATGTTGATTTTGATAGAATTTCTTTTCCTTCACTCATCGTATTGGGAATTTCCTCTTATGCTGTTTACGATATGATAAAGCACACACAGGACTTTAGTGCGTCTTTAGACACGGGATAGAAGTATCTTTGTTTCGTAGCAAAACATGACTAACTTTATTCATAGTCATTCAAAAGACATACAAACATTTACGAACCAATAAAGATAGCTATTTAAATATTAGTATTATTTTATAATGTAAAAAGGAATGCTCCTGCCAAATTGACAAGAGCATTCCTTTTCAAAATTTATTTACTTATATATATTTGAATTAAAATTAATACGAAGTCCAACCGCCGTCTACAGAAATCACTTGTCCATTTACGAAACTAGCTTCGTCTGAGCCTAAGAAGATAGCTAATTGTGCAACTTCTTCTGGTTGTCCAGCACGTGGATTAATTGCCATACCTAATGTTTGGCGGCTCGCACCGAATTCACTCACATTTGTCATCGTAGAAGCAATGTTTGTTATGACTGCTCCAGGAGCGATACCGTTACAACGAATATTGTTGTTCGCATACATAAAAGCAGTGTTTTTTGTTAGGCCAACGACTGCATGTTTAGATGCTGTGTAAACAGCACCAGCACGTGCACCGTATAATCCACCTGCAGAAATATTATTGACGATCGTACCGTGTCCTTGTTCCAAGAATTGATTCACTGCAATACGCATTGTTTTCATTACAGATACTGTATTTACAGAGAATACATTCTCCCAACGTTCGTCTGAAACTTCACCAACAGGCTCCATTCCATCCATGATACCTGCATTATTAACAAGAATATCTAATTTCCCGTAAACTTGTATTGTTTCATCGAAAAGACGTTGAATATCTTGATCTGAGGTAACGTCTGTTTGAACAGCAATGGCCTCTGCACCTGTAGCTTTAATTCCTTGTACTACATGTTGAGCCCCTTCTAAGTTTAAATCTGATACTACAACTTTTGCTCCTTCTGTCGCATAACCTTCTGCAATTGCTTTCCCCATGCCTGACGCAGCACCAGTAACAATTGCTACTTTATCTTTTAATCTCATCTGAAACGGCCCCCTTTGTCTTTTATTGCACAGTTGTTCAATAAAAATTATAATAATACAAAAGAACTCTTACAATGAGCAAAAAACTGATAAATGTTCAATACTTAACACATTGTAAGAAATGTGTTCAATAAGAGGTGAAAAAATGATGCGTACAGATATGCGTATTATAAAAACAAAAGAGGCGTTACATAACGCATTGCTAGAATTATTAAACGAAAAAACTTTAGAAGTCATCACTATTTCGGAAATTTGCAGAAAAGCCAAAATAAATCGTGGCACCTTTTACTTACATTATAATCAAGTGGAAGATTTATTTGAGGAGTATTTCAAAGAAATCACTGCAGATTTAACCCGTTCTTATCAAGAACCTTATCGCTACGTATCAGTATTGAAAACTAATAAATTAAATCCTTCTACAATTCGGATTTTTCATCATATCGAAAAGTATAAAACGTTCTATAGAATTGTTTTTTCCAAAAAGGTTCCTTTAATGTATTATTATTTATTTTTTGAGGAAATAAAGCATTTATTATTTCAAGATAAAGGGTCTTTGCTTAAAGAAGGAGTGAATGATTCACTTTATTGTTCCTACCAAGCGAATGCAATTATTGGCATCATCATTGAATGGTATCAAAATGATTTTTCTTATAGTACTAGTTATTTAAATGATCAACTTGTTCAAATTTTAAATATGAAAGTAGACGGTTAACACTTTATATATACTTAGGTAGGTGAACAATATGAATAGAAACATAGTTTATCATTCAACATTATGTATGTATTGCCTCACATCGCTTGTATATATCATCTTACTGAACATAGAAAATGGTCGCAATTATTTAGGGTTTACAATGGTTGTTCCTCTTTTGGCTGTTATTTTATATCAGAAAATATATAAGAAACAAAAAATAGTTCATACATTTGGAATTTCACGTCCAAAAATAAAAACATTAATTTTCTCCATTTTATTCCCAATACTTCTAGGGCTATGTCTACATTTCTATTTTTATATTTATAATATAAAATTCTTATTTGATCATTATAATGAATTTGGACTTCTCCTACTCATTAGTCTTACAATCGCTCCTTTGTCTGCATTTTTAGAAGAAATCATATGGCGTGGAAATTTTCATTACCATTTACGAAAAAAATATTCATTAAAACAAACAGCAATCATTACTGCATCGCTTTGGTCATTATGGCATTTACCAGTATCAATCTTTTATAAAAACTATGAATTATGGTTTGTAGGTATATTAAGCTATCTCTCGTTATTATTTATACTATCTATAATTTTGACTTATACGAGAGAGTATAGCCATTCTGTGATAACATCTGCAATCTTACATGGTACGTTTAATGTATTTTATTTAACAGATGGAGTAGAAACAACATGGGATATTAGCCTAATGGAATTAATTAAATTTATCTTGCTCGTAATTGTGTTTGGCATGATGTATCTAATACATCGAAAAGTTAAAAAATAGTTCCCAATAAAAAAACATTTCATTTTTGTGTATATTAATTAGCTCAATAAGTACTTCAACACCTTGCAATTATTCAATAATCGTATAGGTGTTGAAGTTTTCTAATCTTAGTTGAACGACTTTGTTCTCACAACGCTAATTTCAATCATGGTGAATATAACAAGTATAACTAATCCTTTTATTTTCATAAAAATTCACATCTTAATCTTTTGAATAAGGAAGTATGCACTCTTTAATTAACTTCCATCTATCCTCTGTATTCGGTATGATTTCAGAAGCAATCGCCACTCACCATATAAGAATTCCCATGCTCCTTTATATTCATCTTGGAATATTTCAAAATGACCTACCGCATACTTTCCAGAAGGTATTACCATGATTCCAATGTCGCTCGTTTCAACTGCGGACTCATTCGGAATTGTTATACATAAACTAGTTCTTAAATGATTGTCCTCAGTAAATTCATGATGATCGTGGTAAATGGTTAATACTTTCGTATCCTCAAATACATGATAGTTTTCCTCCGCTACGTAATGAAATAATTTCTCTATCATTTTTGGAAAAGCTATCGTTAACTCTTCATATGTACCGATATGTCTGATGTATGCGACGTGTATATCGTCCGCTGATGCAGTTTCAACATTTCCTCGAACCTTCTTACACTCATTGTATTGAGAAATTCCGCTTACGTCTTTGCAATTCTTGCTATTGTCGTTTCGATATTGAGATGGACTTATTCCGTAATAATTTTTAAATGTTCGGGAGGAAACTGCTGAATCTGTGAATCCGAAGTGATACGCAATATGTGTAATCGTCATATCTGTGCGATATGTAAGTAAATGTGTTGCCCTTTCTAATTTCAATCGGTTTACATACCGTGATAATGGCTCGTCTACTATCCCCTTAAAAATCCGATGAAAATGAAACTTTGAAAATCCTGCTACATCTGCTAACTCTTCAATTGAAAGTGGATTATCTATGTTTGATTCTATATAATCTTGCACTTTATAAATGCGTCGTAAGTACTCATTTATACTTTGTTTACTCTCCATACTTTTATCTCCTCACAACAAAAAGGCTAACGTTAAGCTAGCCTACTTTTACACATTTTTCAAAAACAAAACTCTACTACCGCCGTTCCCATCATAATTTGTATGTACCGATACACCCTCTATCTCATCATCCCCGGCATCAATTCGAAAACCGATTTCTTGATGAAACTGTATCGACTTTTTATTAGTTGGTGACGTAATTGCTTTTACAACTTTACGGTTATTTGCACGAGCGGCATCAAAGAAATAAGAATACAATGTCGATGCGATTCCTCTTCTTCTATACTTCGGATTTACACCGATAAAATGAACGTATGCTTCATCTTTATATGTTTGTGAAAAAAATCCACATAAGAAACCTAACGTTTCTCCATCTTCTTCAATGATAAAACTCGTTTCTTGAAAGTGGACGAAAAACAATTTTGGCAGCATAGCAGCCATATCTCTCCCGTCCCACCAATCATTTAAAACAGAATGAATCTTTACATAATCTTCCCCTTGGATGTTTCTTACTCGCATATATTTCTCCCTCTCACTCACTTCATTTTTTCGTAAATTTTAATGACTGTTTCTACTAAAAGGATGAATACCCAAATCCCACAAAATACAAGAACAGACTGAAATATAGAACCTAACATAACAATACTTATTAGACCTAATTCTGGGCCTGAAATGGAGATTTCATCAAATCCTATATTATGTATAAATGGACCGGTTGAAAAAGCCATAAAAATAGATGCTATTAAATAAATCACACTCATTATTTTTAATATTTTTATAGAAAGATACGAAGTTTCTTTTTCTTCCACTTGTGATAATTCGATTTCTCCGCTCGCAATTCCTTTTTGTAAACAGTCTTCACATAGAAATTCTTCCTTAATTTTTTTACCACCATGTATTGTACCCGTTATTTCTTTACATCTTGAACATTTTCGATTTATCATGTTGTTACCACTCCAATCTATTAAGATTATACTTATATCATTCTTCATTTACCTTAATACCCCTTTTATGTATTTTATAGAGAAAGGTTGTGTTTTATGATTTCGAAACTCACATTTGGCTCGAAAAAATCTACTGTTCATTATGTATTAAGGCCTAGTTGTTATGCGATTATTTTCTATTCCTCTTCTTCAATGATTGCTGTTATCCAAAAAGGTGACCGTTACTTTTTACCTGGTGGCGGTATCGAAGGTAATGAAACTAAAGAAGAATGTGTGCACCGTGAACTACTAGAGGAATTAGGATGGGCAATTGAAATTGATCAGTATATCGGTAATGCCGCACGATATTTTTATGCTGAAAAGGAAGATACATATTACTTAAACGATGGGTTCTTTTATATTGCGAACATGGTGCAAAAACAAACTGAAAATTGTGAGGAGGATCATGTTTTACGATGGATGTCTCCTTTACTTGCTGTCGAGCTTCTCCTTCACGATCATCAAAAATGGGCTGTTGAACAAGCACTTTTATTACGAAAACAAAAAGGATCTCCTTCTATATGAAAGAGATCCTTTTTACTACTAACTTACTTTTTTCAAATTGAGAGCAGGCTTTTTCATTCCGCCTTTTTTTACAACATATAAACCGATAAATATAATCAGCCCGCCAACGAGTTGCATCATATTAATTTGCTCTCCAATTGTTACAGCTGCAAAGATAACTGCGAACAATGGTACGAGATACATATAAACCATTACTTTCGTTGAGCCGATTTGACTAATACCGACATACCACATTGCTAGCCCGAAGATGGTCGCAAAGATGATTGAATATGCAAGCGATCCCCAGCTTGGCGTATCTACTGGCCACGTTAAAGTATTTACGTTGAATAAACAGTATATAACTAGCGGTACAATTCCAATTAAAGTAGACCATGATGTGACTCTCATTGCGGAGTATTTTGTAATAAGAGGTTGCGCTAAAATTGGATACCACCCCCACGCAATCGCTGCGACTAATCCAATTATATTTCCAAGCCACGCATATTCATAAGTAGCTCCTCCTGTATGTCCTGTTAATAAAACGAATGCTGCACCAATAAACGCTACTATTGAACCAATTTGTACTTTCATCGAAAAACGTTCTTGTTTGTGTAATACTGCTAATATCCCTGTAAAAATAGGTGACATCGCAATTAATAATGAGGCGTTCGTTGCTGAAGTATATTTCACAGATAGCATAAACATCGTTTGATACATCGCCGTACCAACGATACCGACTGCTACTAATCGTAACCAATCTTTTCTTTCAATACGTAATGAGCGTTCCATCATAAATGTAATAAGTAATAATACCGGTGATGCTACTAAAAATCGTAAACTATTAAATTGAATGGATGACATATATGCCACGCCATACTTTCCTATTGTATAATTTGCTCCCCATACTAATGCAACTGATACTAGGAGCCATTCCATTTGCCATCTTTTCATCCGAATCTCCCCTTCCATATTTAGCATAGTAAAATTGGCTGGATATAACACCGTCCAATTGGCTGTTTTTTTACCCAGCCAATTTGTTATACTAAATATATACAAGAGATGCGGAGGTGTTTGTATGGAATGGAAGCTAGATAACGACAGTAAAATCCCAATTTATCAGCAAGTTGTTGACTTTATTGAAAAACGTATTACATACGGAGAACTTCCACCTGGTAGCTTCCTCCCTTCTGAACGGAAATTAGCTACGCAGTTAAATGTAAACCGTAGTACAGTAACGACTGCTTATAATGAACTACGCGCTATGGGAATTGTAGAAAGTACGACTGGTAAAGGTACACGTGTAAGTACACATATGTGGGGCGTTTCTCCAACATTAACGCCGAACTGGAGAAATTTCGTAGAAGGTGGTACGTTTTTACCAAACTTACCGTTACTTCGCCATATTCGGGCAGAAGTACAACAAAATGAAAATATTATTGATTTTGCAAATGGAGAGCTCGGTTGTAACCTCTATCCTCATGATCAACTACAAACAATTTTACGAGAACAACCGTTAACGCATTCATTAAGTTACGATCATCCGCAAGGGTATCTCCCGCTAAGGCAAGCGGTCGTAAAATATATGAAGGAATATTTAAAAGTTGAAGCGACTGAACAATCCATTATGATTACATCTGGAGCACAGCAAGCCCTTCACCTTATCGTGCAATGTTTATTAAATCCAGGTGATGCAGTCGCTTTCGAAAGTCCTTCACACTGTTATTCCTTACCGTTATTCCAATCAGCAGGTATACGTATTTTCCCATTACCTGTCGATGAACACGGTATTAATCCAGACGATGTGCAAGAATTATATAGAAAGCATCGGATTAAAATGATCTTTTTAAATCCAAACTTCCAAAATCCTACGGGAACTATGCTTCATCCAAACCGTAGAAAAAAACTGTTATCACTTTGCGCAGACTTACGAATTGCGATTGTGGAAGATGATCCGTCCAGTTTACTTACGCTAGAAAAGAAACAACCTTGCCCTACTTTGAAATCAATTGATGAAAACGGGACAGTCATTTATGTACATTCCTTATCTAAAATGATTGCACCAGGTTTACGAGTCGGCTGGCTTGTCGCCCCGCAGTCTGTAGTCGAAAGGTTATCCGACGCAAGGCACCAAATGGAATTAGGTATGAGCATTTTCCCGCAGTGGCTTATGCAGCAATTTTTTGAAACTGTACCATTTCAGTCTCATATCGTACCCCTGCGAAAACAATTGGCAGAAAAAAGAGACGTTATCGTTCGCGCCCTAAACGAGCAACTTCACGATAAAATCTCTTTTTCAAACCCGACCGGTGGTATATACATATGGGGGAAATTAAAAGAACCGATAAACGAAAAACAACTTATAATGCAAAGTTTAAAACAAGAAATCGCCTTTATGCCCGGTAGTATTTTCGGTGCGAAAGATGGTTATATTCGTTTATCATATGGAAAAGTGAATATTAATCAAATTGAGGAAGGTATTTCTCGTTTGCGAGAAGCTATTTTAGTTTGTGAAAAATAACTTTACATAAAGCTTTCTCGTTTGACAAAAGAAAAATCTACCATTATCATCAACACGAACCTAGTTATAGGAGTGATAAAAATGAAAATTTACGTTGATGCAGATGCTTGCCCTGTAAAAGATGTGATTATTTTAGAGGCTACGAATGCAGAAATCCCTGTAACCCTCGTTACTAGCTTTTCTCATTACTCTAATGCTCAGCAGCCTAAAGGTGTAGAAACGATTTATGTGGATTCTGGAGCAGATGCTGCAGATTACCGCATTATGCAGTTAGCAAAAAAAGAAGATTTAATCGTAACGCAAGATTACGGTCTTGCTTCGCTCGCTCTAGCAAAAGGCTGTATCGTACTACATCATAAAGGCTATAAGTATACGAATGATAACATTGAACAATTATTACAAACACGATATTTAAGTGCAATGGTTCGAAAAAGCGGTAAGCGTACAAAGGGACCAAAACCATTTACAGCAGAAGATAAAGATAAATTTAGAGCGCTCTTTAAAAGCATGATTGCACTTTAAAATGAACATTCTATTTGCAAGGAAAACTTCGCAAAAAAAGAAGAGAATATTGTAATGAACATTCTCTTCTTGAGGTTTATCCGTTTAAAATGAAGGTAAATTATCTAAGTTATTTTCTTTGATTCCATCCGGTTCACTACGTATAATATCTCTACCATACTTATGAAATACGTCCACATGAGCTAACTTCCCAGATTTCGCTTCACTAAGAGCAGTCATATAATCTAACTCTCTTCCGCTCCTTGTTTTAAAAGCAATTAAATCCCCGTCATCATTTTTACGAACAGCAATTATTTGTTCTGCTCCTGAATTGACTTCATGGTCTACTTCAAATTGAGCTTGCTCTTCTCCTTGATGTAAGTAATCATTATAAACTTTTTCAAAGTCTTTATTGTCCATAACATTCACCTCCAGCATATTTTATTAGTATGGTTGGGAGATGGTGGATTTATGTACCTTTTTACTAACTTAACAAGACTTTACTACTCCAAATAAAGAATACAGATCATTCTTTGTAACCTAATACAAATCTATTTATAGTTCCTTATCTTCTTAATTTAAGGTAAATTTAAGTGTTAATATTTTCCTGACAACTTTATAATTTAATATATCGAAATGAAATTTGAAATGGAGAATGGTTAAGATGAATATAGATATTAATCGTTTAACTAATATTTGTTTAGAGTATCAGCAATCTAGATTTTATGTTACTAGAATCCCTAAAGATTTCTTATCAATTGCCCAAAAACGTTTTTCTATACCAACGGATGACCAAGTTATTGCATTTTTAAGTTGTAATTTATTTGGATCTGGAAAGTATGGTGTTTACTTTACAAGTTCGGGTTTATACTGGAAAAATTGGTTATTAGGTAAAGGAAGTTTGAAATGGGATCAATTAAATGAAGTGCAACAAATTGAAATTGATAAAGATGGTTTCTTATCTTTTGATGCACAAAAAAGTTTCAATATTAACGGGAGTGATTATCCCCCACTGTTATTTAAAGAATTACTTATAACTCTTACGAATTCATTCCAAAATTCAAAACAACATGATATACATCCAGATATAAAAATTAATGAGATACAATCAATTTGCTCATTATTTGAAACGTACAATGAATTATTAGAACCCGATAACGGATTATTTGTAGACACTCATATTTCAGACAAAAAGTTAAAAGCAATTGAGGCACGATTTATCGTTCCAAAAGAAGAACAAATCATTGCTTTTTTAGATACATCTGTTCTCGGGAATATGGGAAAAGGATCTGATGGAATATTAATTTGTGAATCAGGTATATATTTTAGAGAAACGTTTGTACACTTGTATTTCCCTTGGCATGTCTTTAGAAATATCCCTATTACTTTGACTTCAGATGAATTTGACATTGGAAAAAGAAATATATTTCATCTTCAACATGCTAGAATGTCTAGTCAAGATATTTTATTGTTCATCAAAAATTTAAAACAGTATGTGAATAGTTTATATGAAGAAAATCCAAAATTACATATTTAATATGCTCGTGTGTAGTTAAGTCTAATAATTCAATTCAACTAAAAAACCGATTATTTTTGTAGGTAGCCTACAGGTATAATCGGTTTTTTAATCTTATTCTTTTCTTAAATACCTCTTTATTAATACCTACGCAAACCCTTCAAAGTCTCCAATATATCATCTGTAAAGACTGTACTACCTTCTGTCTCTAAAACTCTGAAATAAAAACTTCTTAGGAAAGTTCTAATATTTTGTACTAAAACAGCATGCTGCGGATGTCGGATGTCCTCAACAGTTGCTATGCTATGTAGCCAATTGCTCCACTCTTCTTCAGTTAAAAGATTTTGGTTACGTAACGACATAATTGGCGCTACTAATCTCTCATCTTCAAAGTGCACATATACGTAATCACTTAATCGAACCTTCTGACGAACAGCAGCTAGTATTGCGTATGAAAACTCACGATTTTGTATAGTACGTGCTAATGCATCGAGTGCATCAGCAGCGTGTGCTGTAGAATGTGCCCATCCTTTTCCTTCTACGTAGCCTCTTACATCTTCTTCTAAATATACATATTCCAGTACTTGTTCTGCCACACTGTACAGTTGTTCTTCCGATAACAACGGCTCTCTTTCATGAACAGATAAAATAAGTGGTGGAATTAATACGGAGAATGCACGTTTAAATACAGAGTCTGTTCCCTTTTCACCAATTTTATAAAATAAATAATCAGGACTAATTGCTTGTAACATTAATCCTCGTAATTCTTTTTGTCTAAATACATCATTTGTAATCCATGTGTGAAGCGTACTATAAATTAAATCATCACGTAATTCAGCATCAGGTGATCCGATATAATCTAGCATCCACTGCGCATATGGATATGCATCTACGTCTTCTGGTATAGCATAATTATTATTTTTAATTTGTAGTAGTTCTTCTTTTAGCTCTAGTACTTCATTCATTCTATTCCTGTCCCCTTTTTTACTTTATTAACATATTTCCGCCTTATTCCCTTTAATTTTTTCATAAAATCAAGTCGATTTTTAGAATCGTTTTAGTACCTATCTTTCTATGAACTTGATTCAATTATATAAAATTTATCATGATAAATAAAAGGAAATACATTAGAGCATCGTAGTCTCTCACTTTGTTTACATGCATTTCATGTAAGTTTAAGTTATAAAATAAAGTATGTTTTTTCTTTTATAATCAAACGTAGTTACAATCAAAAATTAAATCATTTTAGAACTTGCTTAATAAATTCTGTTTTAGCTTTTGTGTATGCTTCTCTATCTTTGTTAAATCTTTTAGCTAAATCTTGTTTAAGATTTGAATACTCATAAACTAATTGTGGATTTTCTCGTAAGCGGTTACGAAATAAAAGTTGTTGCTTCCATCGCTCAGTTCCTTTAACCATCAAATGCAGGTGCGCTACACGCCTATTATTCTTAACTTTCACAAAGAACCTTCTCCAAGGTCTTTCATCCAATTCTGGGCTTACATAATGCCAATTATACATGGCCAATTCCGCTAAAATATCTAGTACTCTATCAAATGAGTCTATTTCAGCCATTAGATCAATGATAGGTTTTGCAGATAAACCAGGTATGGATGTACTTCCTATATGTATTACTTTGCTTATACCGAGAGGAGCAAGCAGTTCATATAGTTGCTGCTCTTCACATCGGCCTTTATCTTGCCAATCAGGATTTGCATTCACTATCTCTACTGACTCATTCGCCCATACAGGCCAATCGTTCGGATTATCTTTTTTATCCACCAAAAGCATCTCCTTTCATGATTTTTCTATATAACCATATTAAATTCCTATAAATACAACTACCGGATCATCAAAATCACTATTCCGAAAAACAACATCCGCAATCGGTTTACATAATATTATTATGAGTAATAGTTTATGTCACTTTTTGTCGGTAAGTCGATATCCTTTGTCGAATCGTCGATATATCGAAAAAATCGCCGATATATTTTAAGTTATGATAGATATATTTGAAAAATCGTTGATATATTATGATTGGCTTACTTCCCCTTAAATCCTCGATATAAAGCAGTCCGTAACTCTTGTTTGTATTCCTCTATTTCTGGCATATCGAGTTCTTCTGCTAGTCTGATGGCTAATTCAATATCATACGGTACACGTACGAGTTGAATGGAAAAGCTTGCGGCTTCTTTTTCATTGTATGTTCCTTCGAATATTAAATAGGAAGCTTGTGTAATTTCAAGTGGATTGCCTACACTACCTGCATTACATAACGTTTTCCCTTTAAAATTTTGAACGAACGCTTGGTGAACATCACCGTAGCAAACGACATCTGGTTTTCTTTCTCCTTCTATATTCTCTGTGAGCTCACTGTTTTCGAACATACTAACTCGTTCTTCTCTTGAAGCGTGTGGTTGAATTCTTTCATATAAACTTCTCGGTGAAGCGTGGAACATACGGATCAGTTTACCGCTCATATAAAATTCGATTGAAAATGGTAAGCCTCTTAAATAGTCATTTTGTTCTTCCGATAGTTGTTTTTGATGCCATTTTAACGCTTCAAATTCAGTCGGTTTTGTAATAAAATCATCCCAGTTCCCCATTACAACTCCATCACATTCTTTACGAATGATTTCAATCACTTCGCTAGAATGAGGACCTTTTCCGACTAAATCTCCAAGACAAATAATGCGCTCAATTCCTCTTACTTTAATATCTTTCAGTACAGAATCTAATGCCGGAATATTACCGTGAATATCTGAAATTACTGCTATTTTATCCATATGAATCCCTCCATTACTTATAGTTTATTATATCCGTATGTTGTGATTGATACCATTTTGGAATATAGGATGAAAAATGATTATGATCTTCTAAAATTCCGTTTAATCTTTCCTTCATATCATCTACTAAATGCGGTGTGCTTCGGTTTGTCCATACGATATCCGCTGGGAATGTCATTGCTGCATATAAGGAGTACAGTTTCCAAAAATAAAGCGATGGTTCACCTCCGCAATATCCGTGAACTTGTCCAACCGCAAATGGTTTACTTATTCTTGTCGTAAAAATCGCTACATTATAAAAATCGTGTATTGGATCGCCAAAATCATATCTACCAAAATCGATAACGATAAACTCCTTATTATGAATCATACTATTCGCTGGATGGAAGTCATCGTGTAAAAATGTGATTGGACGATTTTTCAATAATTGTTTATGCTCCCCTACAAATCTTAATACTGGCTTCAAATCAAGGAAATCTATTTCATAGTTTGCTAACGCTTCTACATATCTTTCATACTTATTCCATCGAACCGTTTCCCATTTATTACTTGCACTTTCTCTTTCAATTGAGTGAATCCTCTTTAATACTTCTCCTGCTTTTCTTCCTGCATGATACTGTTCTTCCACTGATAGCTTCCCTAAACCTTCTTCACCGTTTACACCTTGGATCCATTCAAATACTTGAACACATTTATTTAATTCTTCAAGCTTTATAAAATGAATTAACTTCGGTGTTGGAATATGTAATAACTCTAATTGTTTCATATACGTATATTCTTCTTGTTTACGTTCAAAGTTTACAGCATCACATACCTTCACAAAATATGTTACTCTGTTTTCTAATTCTATTTTATATTTCTCTTCATGTGAAAAACCTTTTGAAATAGCTGTACACTTTACAATACGAGGCCATTCTAGTTTCCTCTCTATCTCTCTAAGTATTTCCTTCACAACGCTCACCTCAATCAATATATGTACAAACTACCTAGCACTTCATGCTCTCGTTTATTTTCACCTTTAAACTCCACTGCAAATGGATATTCGCCATGATGCTTCAATCGTTCTAGTACTAGCCCTTCTCCAATTGCTTCACAAAACTGCACATGAATGTCACCAAACGCTACACTTTGACATTCCGCATTCCATTCTTCATTTTTCACGACCGGACTTGCATTTAGCGCCATTACTTCTTTCCATTTTTGTACTGTTTCTCGAACATTTTTCACTGCATAATGGATCGTTTCAATTTGTTGTACGTTGTTTTTATGCTCAGTGATAGTTCCTATGTTACGTAAATCGTTTCTTCTTTCTTCATCCGTTTCGTTCCACTGTATAAAGAAAGGCAATTTCGGCCCGTTCTCTTCTTGCTTTACAAATAACATTTTCCACTCTAAAAGGCGGGCATCTTTTCTCATTCGTTTCCCTTCAAATGGTCCTATCGTATGTATTCCATGTTTATTAAACTTAACTGCTAGTTCTTCAATTGCGTCTGTTCGAATTGCGATTTGTAACATACCTTCTCCATCTTGTAATTTCACTACCGTTTCTTGTACTAATGGATTTTCTGCTTTCTTCGCTTTTTCTTCATGCTGAACTGCTAAAAATTCTATATATGATAAATCAAAATAACATAAACTATTCCAAGTACCCCAAGTAGTATGCTCTCCGCCTACTGCAGTATGAAATCCATGCTCCTGCATTTGTTTTGCCGCTTCCTCCGGTGTACCATGTACTGCGTGTACGAGATGATCAAATCGTAACATGTCTTTCTCCCCTTTCTCTCCATCCTTTTATTGTATATTTTATTTTTCTTTCATTCAATTCAAAAACTTTAAAACCTAGTTGATTTATACGATTAATATGTATTATAATAAAACAAATTTAATTATTGCTGATTGGAAAAACCAAAGGCACTTTTCTCATACGGGAAAAGTGTCTTTTTCATTTATTATTACAGGGGGATTTTTTATGCAGAAATTAATTGTCTTTGCTATTATCGGATTTTTCGCTCAATTAATCGATGGAGCGCTTGGAATGGCGTACGGGGTAACATCTACCTCGCTTTTATTAATGTTTGGTATTGCACCAGCCGTTGCATCTGCATCAGTTCATTTAGCTGAAGTTGTTACAACTGCCGCTTCTGGTGCATCACACATCAAATTCGGAAACGTGGATAAATATACCGTTTCCAGGCTTACATTACCAGGAGCAATTGGCGCATTTATTGGGGCATGTTTTTTGAGCAATTTACCTGGTGATGTAATTAAACCGTACATTTCCGTATTTTTATTTACTTTAGGGGTTTATATTTTATTACGATTCCTTATTCAAAAACAAATTGTCAATTCAAAAAAACGTATGTCTGCTAAACAGCTTGTTCCGCTTGGCTTATTCGCTGGATTCGTTGATTCAACTGGTGGCGGTGGCTGGGGGCCGATTACAACACCTGTACTTTTGGCAAGAGGAAATGAAGCTAGAAAAGTTATCGGATCTGTAGATACGAGTGAGTTTCCTGTTTCACTCGCTGCAACAATCGGATTTTTCATTTCACTTGGCTGGGAACAAGTAAGTTGGGTTTGGGTATTTTCTCTCATGCTCGGTGGCATCGTTGCAGCACCAATCGCTGCATGGTTAGTACGCATCGTTCCTTCTCATTTACTTGGCGTATTAGTTGGGGGCCTTATAATCTTTACAAACATTCGTACACTGCTTACTACATTTAAAGTGGATCCAACTATTATTTCACTTTCTTACGTGGCAGTTGGCCTTGTTGTTATTATTTCTATTTTCATTGCTGTTCGTAATCATTCCAAGCGTTCTAACACACCGACAGATGGATATCCGAATGATCAAAAACAAATGCTACCATAATGATAAAAATACCGCCCGATATACTTCGAGCGGTATTTTTTATTTTTCTATTTTCCAATTAATCATCGTTTCTGTAGTGCCAATTCTCTTCATATGTAATTTCTCTAATACACGAATCGAGCTGTTATTTTCAAGAAGTGTCTCTGCAATAACCGTTTCTACCTCTCCTGTTTGAAAAGCCCAATTTATTAGTTCACTTACAGCTTCTGTCGCATATCCTTTATTCCAATATTTCTCAACAAATCCGTAACCAATTTCTACTGTATGTTCCTCATTTGGTTTCCCTTTAAACCCTATATCCCCTAGAACGATGTCATCTTCTTTTCGAATGACATACCACGCTCCCCAAGGTAATAAAGCCGCATCTTGTTTTACAGTTTCTACATGCCCTACAATATGTGGACCACTAATAAATCCTTGCTCGTTAGCAACTTGCATCCTCTCTTCTGTACACGGTACTATATAGAGTCTTTCTGTTTCTAATTTCATATTTATTTCCCCTTTTCAATTAAACAATACCTCAATTTTATCAGAAATAAAAAGAATATTCATTCTATTTATCGGATTTATACTTACTTCTTTGAAACGAATTTAAAGAATAATCCTATTTTAATAGTTGTGTCGAATTATATTTTCAGAATTTTCTTTTATTTTTAAAGGGTTTTTCAATATTTTTTGCGAAACATTTGTATAACAATTTCTTTCTTTATTTTTTGTTACATAACAGCAGGTTCGGGTGGAGTTTTGCAAGCGTTTCCTATACAATAACCGATATTTTTTGACTTTTCCTAACAAAATATCTTGCAATATATTCAGAAAGTCATTACAATTGCCATATATTAAAAATCTTAGCAATATATCAAATCCTCATCAATCCGATGAGGTAGAGGTTGCGACTTTTAATAGTAAGACGGACGAGACGCAGAGAATGTCACCGACTCCGTTTGAAAGGAAAAGTTGCCGAAGTTTCTATTTCTTCTCTGGAAATATGAGCTGGGGCTGTCTCCGAAAGGAACAGAACTGTCACGTTTACAAAATTACCGTGTAAACGTGGGGTGCTATCTTAACGGAAGGGTATGATGGGGTGGTTATTTATGAAACGTTCCGCCAAATTCCTTTGGCGGTTTTTTGTATTTTTCTCCCCCGCTCCTTCCTATCTTACAAGAAAAGGAGTGTTGAACATGAATAGCGCAACGAATCAAACTACCTCTGAAACGCAAACTACAAAAGGAAAAGGTGAATTAAAACGTAGTTTAAAATCAAGGCACCTTACGATGATTTCTCTCGGTGGTACAATTGGTACCGGATTATTTCTTGCCAGCGGTGGTGTCATCCATTCAGCTGGTCCTGGCGGTGCATTAGTTGCATACGCCGCAATTGGGATTATGGTTTACTTTTTAATGACAAGCTTAGCTGAACTCGCTGCTTACATGCCTGTTACCGGTTCTTTTAGCACATACGCAACAAAATTTGTTGATCCGTCCCTTGGCTTTGCACTTGGATGGAACTATTGGTATAACTGGGCCATTACAATTGCTGCTGAACTCGCTGCTGTAACATTAATTATGAAATTTTGGTTCCCAGATACCCCTTCCCTCATTTGGAGCGGATTATGTTTAGCTATTATTTTCCTTTTAAACTATTTATCTGTTAAAGGGTTTGGTGAATCTGAATATTGGTTTGCACTTATTAAAGTCGTTACTATTATTATCTTTTTAATTGTCGGCTTTATGATGATTTTTGGAATTATGGGCGGCGAAACTGTTGGCTTCAAAAACTTCACTGTTGCAGATGCACCATTTAACGGCGGTATCATGGCAATCATCGGTGTATTTATGGCAGCTGGTTTCTCATTCCAAGGTACTGAATTGTTAGGAGTTGCTGCTGGTGAAACATCTGATCCAGAGCGTAATATTCCGAAAGCGATTCGTTCTATCTTTTGGCGTATTCTTTTATTCTATATTCTTGCGATTCTCGTTATCGGTTTATTAATTCCTTATACAACAGAAAGCCTTGCTGCAAGTGATGTAACAGTAAGTCCATTTACACTTATTTTTGAAAAAGCGGGCGTTGCCTTTGCCGCTTCTGTAATGAACGCTGTTATTTTAACGGCAGTACTATCTGCTGGTAACTCTGGAATGTATGCATCAACTCGTATGCTTTGGGACTTAGCTCGCCAAGGGAAAGCACCAAAATTCTTAGGAAAATTAGACAGCCGTGGTGTACCTGTTAACGCATTAATCGTAACGTCAATTGTCGGTAGTATCGCTTTCATTGCTTCTTTATTCGGTGACGGCGTTGTATACATTTGGTTATTAAACGCCTCTGGAATGTCTGGCTTTATTGCATGGGTCGGAATCGCAATAAGTCATTACCGTTTCCGTAAAGCATATATCGCTCAAGGTAAAGATTTAAAAGACTTACCATATAGAGCAAAATGGTTCCCATTCGGTCCAATTTTCGCATTTGCACTTTGTGTCATCGTCATTTTAGGTCAAAACTACGGCGCATTTATGGGCGAAGCAATTGATTGGAACGGCGTACTCGTTTCTTACATTGGTTTACCACTCTTCTTAGTACTATGGTTAGGATATAAATTTACGAAGAAAACGAAAGTGATTCCGCTTGATAAATGTGAACTAAAATAAAGTAAAACGAGCAAACAAATTTGTTTGCTCGTTTTTTTATTCCGATGCTTCTCCCTTCCCTATTGCTCCTGTTTTTGCAATAATAAAGGAAATATAAATAAAGGTTGGGATACCATGAACATTCGCATTACTGATGAAGCAAAAACAGCTATACATAGATTAGAGCGCGAAGACAAAAAGATCATTCGCATTAGAGGGACAATGACAAACTCTTGTAGCATTTTCATTGATGTGGATTTAATTTGGGATATATATAATGCAGATGACGTTGTATATGAAGATGCTGATTTTATCGTACAAATGGATTCATTTACGAAAGACTACACTGGTGATACGGTGAAACTTGATTATAAGACGACTGGTTTTAGTATTACGACTCCAAGTGAGACTTTAGTTTATGGGTTGTCGATTAAAAAATAAAAATTGTTTTTAGCTGACCATTGAGGTGAAAAAATGGGTAAATATGTTCCGTTAAAATTTTTATTTAATGAGGAATTGGCAGAAAGTATGGCTGACTCTATTTGTAAGCACGATCCTAATTTTTCAAAAAGAAACTTTGTATCATCCGTAACATGTAAAGTTGAAAATTTAGAGTTAAAGCAGCGTATAGAAGTAATAGCAGATGAATTACATGATGCATTACAAAAAGATTTTAATGAAGCAATACATATTTTGCTGAAAACATTGGGACCAGAAAACACAACAGAAGTAGGTACATTTACAAACGGGTATATGTATATGCCTATTGCAAAGTACGTTGAAAAATATGGACTTAACGATTTTGAATCCTCATGTAACGCCATGTATGAAATAACAAAAAGAAATACTGCTGAATATGCCATTCGGCCTTTTCTTGAAACATACCATGAAGACACACTACAAATATTACAACAGTGGATTCATGACGAAAATAGCCACATTAGGAGATTAGTTTCCGAAGGCACAAGGCCAAGACTTCCTTGGGCTAAAAAAATAGGAGCTCTGAAAGGTGACTTTAAGAACAATTTACAGCTTCTTGAACCATTAATGAATGATCCTTCTAAATATGTCCAAAAATCAGTAGCCAATCACATTAACGATATTACGAAAGAAGATAAAGAACTCGTTTTTCAATGGTTACAGCAGTTACGTGATAAACAGCAACCTGTTAACCCTTGGATTATAAAACATGGGTTAAGAACGGTGATAAAAAATGGTAATTTGCCAAAGGATTTTTCTTTTTGAGTATTTTAAATAAAAACGCTTATGCTTCAAGAATGAAGTATAAGCAGTTTTTTCCCCTCTATTAGCTCTTTTTCAAATATTGTTATTCTCCTCAATAGTAACCTCCCCCCAATTAAACCATTTTTGAATAAAGCAATACATAACCCATTTCTTGTGTTGAAACATAGTTGAATTTATGTGTAAAATTGAATCCCTAATTAATGGTCCTCTTTCTTTAGATCCATTTGTTTTTGTATTTCATTCTGCGCTTCATCACTCATTTCAAATCCATACATTTAAGACCAGTATTTTTTGTTATAGAATTATACTCCACCCTTTTAAAACTTACCTATACTGAAAATATATTTCTATTCTCAAGCTTATATTTTATACAAACAGGCCCTTTCAAAATTCGAAAGAGCCTGTTTTCTCATTTATATAATTAATGATTCTAATTACAGTACACTATTCACTTTTATCAAGATTCAGTTTATTTCCGTACACTTCCCTTAACTTTTGCAATAGCATATCACGGTCCCATAACAGTACATTCGTACCCTTCGCCTGATTTTGTGCTGGTTTCGTGTAGTAGTTATTTGTAATAACTAAACCCTGATCTAAATTGTAAAATGCGATTCCAGCAATAACCTCTTGTACAGCTTTATTCGGTACTTTATCACTATATCTCTTTGCTTGTATGCCCATCGTTAATCCTTTTCTTTTCGCAATAACATCAATACCATAATCTCCTGAGCTACTCGTTACTTCAGTCTTATATCCCATTTCTTGAAATAGCTGTGCAACAAACTCTTCAAACTGATATCCATCCATCTCATCGACATCTTCAATTGTGATTGATAGAGCATCTTCATCTTCGTCCTCAGCTAAGAGATCTGATTCATAATCCTGCAGCATCTGCTCTTCGCCATCTTGCACTAACATCTCCGTTAATTTTTCTTGTAAATCTTGATACGTTACATCTAGTTCGATTTTATTATTTTGCAACAAGAAGCACATGAAGCTTGCCAGATCTTCCTGGTTTTTCATACTAGCAAAATCTACTGCATGGAATGCCTGTAAACATTCCGTTAATGTCATGTTTGCTATATTTTCAAAATGAAGGCCATTATGTCGTTTGAATGTTTCTGAAAAATCGTTAATCGCACTCTCAACTACACATTCTCTTACAAACACACCAACTAAAAATTCATCACCTTCTATATAATTTCTTTTCATTAATAACTGGCTAAAGGTTTCAATCTCATCATTTAAATCTACTGTATCGTCTAAAATATCATCTAAATAAGTAGCATTAATAAACGGTTTAACTTTCTTTTGATAAAATCTTTCGAATAACGTTTGAATCGTATTATTTTCCATACATTTTTGTTTCCACGGCTTCATTTGATTTTTCTGTACCTGATCTAAACCTATTAAGTACTGCCTAATACTTGTTGCAAACTTCTCATGATAAGAGCCAAAGTGACATTCTCCTAGGGATAAGTACCCATAATTTATACGGAGAGACCGCTTTGTAAGATTGTCCATCCAAGGCTCTTTAGGTAATTGATGTTCATTTTCGGAATTAAAATTCATAAGATTTGCCACATACAATTTATGATCTAAAAAAACGTAAATTTCAGAATTTATATCCCGAAAATCGAAGACATCAAAAAGTGTGTGTGGCTGAGATTCTATTCGTTTTATCCATTCAGTAACGATCAGCGGTACATTTTCTTCATCGTCTTGCTGATTAACATTTTTTTCTGGATTATCATTTATATCAAATGAATTAACAAATTGACCTGTGTAAATGTAAAAAGCATATTTGATATTATCTATAAGATCACTTGTTAGATTTCCAGGTCTATCTACATTATAAATAGATAAGACTTGATTCTTATATGTATATGCTTTACTAGCTACAAGCGTTTCTTTGCTATAATCTGAGTAATACCCGTTATCAATAGTATATTTAACCACAATACGCCAAATCTCTTCTATATTCTCCACAGAATAGTATTGAATTTTGTGGTTACTCGGAACAAGCACAACGTTAATAGTTTGATCCCCAATTAAATACTCCAATACGGAGAGCTTATTTTTATCCCACTTTATATTACTTGGCTTTAGATTGTATGTTTCATTTTCATCATAATAAATAAATAATGTCTCCTGGTAATACACATAAGACTTATATGATTCTTTATAAAATCCCGGATATACTTCAATTACTTCTCTTACAATCTGTTCTTGAACACTGACGTCATTTTTAATCTCTAATTCATCTAACTTTGATTGACTTGATATTAATTTTACTTCTTTATATCCGTATTTTTGTATTTGAAGCTCAATTATTTGAATTATTAACTTTCTTATTTCCTGATTTCCCAAAGATTCAATCGCTTCAAAATTACATTCAATATACAACCTATCCATTCTAAATCCTTTTATAGATAATCTTAATTTATCTATATCTACAAATATATTACGACCAAACTCGCATGAATAAGGAATATCATGTACTAAACCACTTAATAATGTTTTTAGTAATGGACTTTGATTATCCAACAATTCTTTATTCTTATATTGGTATAGGTCTTCAATAATAGATTTAAGTTCTTTAATTTCACTTTCCTCTCTTCTTAAATTTTCATCTTCATTTATACATCTAATAAGAAATTCATATATATATTTTAATTCCTCGTGTTTTTCCTCATAACAATACAAAGATTCTCCCTTTTTATAGAAGGGCAATATGATTTCTTCTTCAGTGACATAATCCAACTCATATTTAATATAGATAGATATCGAATTCATAGTAGACATAGTAGTAAAATCAATTTCACTTGCACATTTTTCAAGATTATAAATATCCCCAAAATTTTCAAATGAATATCGTTCTATGCCTATTTTGGCAAAATCATAATAAATACCCAGTCCATTTACATCTTTTAAAGCTAGAATAGTTGGTTCTTTTTCAGGACTAGAAAGCTGTATAAAAGCTATCTTTCTAGACGATTTATCAAGAATTAAAACACGCTGGAGATCTTCACTTACAAATTCAAAGTCGAACTGAAAATTTGACAACAATCCTCTTGATTTCCGGAGAATTTCCTCTTTATTTCTTGTATTTATTTCGATTCTCTCTTCTTTCGACAGTTTTGTTGACTTTTTTCTTTTAAAAAATCCCCACATTCCCCATCACATCTCCCTGTATTGTTTACATGTATTTTTATACCTTCTATTTATTATATATGTTGTCATACATGCTCTGCTATACAAAATGATTATGTTTTTTAGCTACATGTTGCGCTGATCACCTTAATATTCCATATAAAAATATAGATTCTTTATCGAATAAAATAATTATATATCATTAGCATTTTTCCACTTCAAGGTGAACATAACCGTGACCTGTATCTAGATATACCCTTTTATCAAATTTATCTTCATTATTCTTTTTTACTATATAACCATAAAACCGTAATGAGTCGCCCTCTCCTCAAGCAGACTTTTTAACTTTATCCATTAAATCTCTACCTTTTTTTATACCTCAAAGGAATTCTACCCAAAAATCCAGAATATATAAATAACCATTCTCACAAGGAGCGAATTTATATGAATCTATTCGAGCACGAAACTTAAAACCGTTCCCCTTTAATAAGAGGTCCTCCTTTTTTCTTTTTTCATCATACCATTTACTTATAAAATAGGAGGATACAATTATGAAACGTGATCCATTATTTTTAACTTTATTAGAAAGTGCTAATACAAATTTTAGCGGTTGGGATTTTTCTTTCATTTCAGAAACGGGTCGAATGAAGAGCGAGCCTTTATCGTGGTCGTACGGCAGCACTGCTTTTCAGCTTATGCAGCATGCAGAATCAATGCTCGATATGGGTACTGGTGGCGGAGAGTTTTTATCTATGTTACAACCGTTCCCGTCAACTACTTATGCTACTGAGGGCTACGCTCCAAACGTGCCAATCGCTCGGAAGAAATTAGAACCTTTAGGGGTTACAGTTGTAGAGGTAACGGATGATACTACTTTACCATTTCAAGATAGTCAGTTTGATTTGATCATAAATCAACATGAATCATATGCTGCACCTGAGGTAAACAGACTCCTTGCTCCTAATGGAATATTTCTTACCCAACAAGTTGGCGGTCTTGATTGCGCGGAACTTAATGAGCAGTTTTGCTCACCGCTAAATAGCGAATTTGTAAGTTGGTCGCTTGAAACTGCATGTTGTGAGTTAAAGGAAAATGGATTTACTATTTTAGAAGAAAAAGAAGAGTTCCCTTTTCAACGCTTTTATGACATTGGCGCTATCGTCTATTATTTAAAAGCGATTCCGTGGCAAATTCCTGATTTCACTGTTGAAAGGTATTATGAGGAATTATATCGTATACATGAATTCATCTTACAAAAAGGTTATTTTGATGTGAAGCAACATCGTTTTATGATTAAGGCGATTCGCAGTTAATCATGGAGCATATGAAAAAGAGATGGATCTACCATCTCTTTTTTTATTTTCACTCAATATTTTCTAAATTTAAATACTTAGTTTCACAGTAATAGCCTTTGCCGCCAACATAAACCTTTTCTATTTTATTGTTGCTATCGGTTGCTAATTTAACTAATATTTCGGAAGGCGAGTGTAAAGAATAACCTTGTTCAAATACATAGTCTTCTTTTTGTAAGTAGCGCTGTTCATAAAGATAGCAAGCTAATGCACCATTTGAAGTTCCAGTCGCTGCTTCTTCATTAATGTCATATAGCGGAGCAAAGTTTCTGCATATAATTCGATTGTCATTAAAAGTATATAGATGCATCCCGACAACATTATAATACTTGCTGATTTCTTTAATTTTTTCAAAATTAGGTTCCAGTGTATGTAATTGTGTTTCGCTTTTTATAGGAACTAAAATATCTTTTAAGCCCGTAGAGACAATTTGAATTGGATATGTATTGTCTATATCTTTAATGTCAAAGCAGGCGATCAACTCATTTGGAGATATAACATCATAGAATATCGGTTCGTTTTGTTCCATGAATATGATGTCATCTTTTATGGTAATAGTAAGAACACCGCTGTTCGTTTCAATCGTATAGCGATTCTTGAAAAGTTTATTTACATGCATCAGTATCGCGAAAGAGCCAATTGTCGCATGACCACATAAATCAACTTCCTCTTTAGGTGTAAAATACTCAATTTTATAATCAGCAATTTCAGATTCTGATATAAATGCGGTTTCCGCATAGCCCAGTTGTTTGGCTATATCCATTTTTTGAGTAGTAGTCAATATATTCTCCATAAATACCACTCCTGCTTTATTTCCGCCTTTATGATCCTTGCTAAATGCACTTGCAACATAAACAGATATTTTCATAAGACACCTTCCTTCCTCACTTATATTAAATTGTAGCATAGAACGTACTACGTATATATATTGTTGGATAAATTCGCCATAAAGCAAGAGACAAACTATTTTTTAGCCTCTGAACTCTCCAAAATAGTTTGTCTACAGTCTGAGAGTTGGATCTACCATCTCTTTTTCCTCGTTTATTTAGCAAAAGTTTGTGGTGCCTTCTAGATTGTTAAGTAAGTTCATGCCTTGCAATCGCATCAGCTAATGCGATAAATTGCTCGTGCGTTATCTTTCCTGTTACCTTCGCTTTAATAATTTTTTCCATTTCTTTTGTAATAATCATACTCTCTATTGCTAGACTTGCTTTAGCTTCTTGGATAGCTTCATTTAGTTCTTCCTCACTTTTGAATGCCATAATTTAAGTTATCTCCTTCACATCATTTTCATTTCCTTCTCTAATGAAGCAAATTGTGTACTTATACATATGTCCATTCTCTTTCATTTACACATGAGTTATTTAGCTTATTTTTAAGTAAAAACACTCGCCTTACAATTCCTTACTACATAATATATAGTACAACTTTCATACGTAAACACTTTGCGTAAAGCGAAAGAATCCTTTTTAGAAAGGAGAATTAACATCGATACTATAAGCAATGAATTTCTAAAACTTTATTACGACAGCAACGTTTGGTTACATGACACACACTGGCTCGGTGTCCCCATTTTCAAACTTCCCTCTGACCTTTTTTTGTATCAAGAAATTGTTTACGAATTAAAACCCGATTTAATTATTGAATGTGGTACGTGTTATGGTGGTAGCGCACTGTATTTAGCTTCTTTATTAGATTTAATTGGAAAAGGTCATGTACTTACTATCGATATATTCCCTCAACCAAATCGACCATCACATGATCGAATTACGTATTTAACAGCTTCTTCTGTTTCTGTACAGGCCGTCCAAACAATTTTAAATATGCGCAAACCTGATGATGTGATTTTAGTTATTTTAGATTCTGATCATAGTAAAGAGCATGTCTCAAAAGAACTGTTACTTTATAAATCTATTGTAACAAAAGGCAGTTACTTGATTGTAGAAGATACAAGTATTAACGGAAATCCACTCTATCCTGATTGGGGCCCTGGTCCAATGGAAGCTGTAGAAGAGTTTTTAGCTAAAAATAACAACTTCATAATCGATGAATCTAAACATAAATTTTTCATATCATTTAATCCAAAAGGTTATTTAAAGAAGATAAAGTGAAACTTTAATAAGTGGGGTTATACAAAACCCCACTTATTCTATGATCTTCATTTTTGAAAAAGGATAATATACAAATTCCACTTTGCCTATTATGTTATCTTCTTCAATATACCCTAAGCCGTTTCGACTATCTCTACTAAGTTCACGATTATCACCCATTACAAATAACTTATTTGGCGGGATTTTTGTCTTTTGAAAGTTATAAAACACTTGCGTATTATTGAATAAATCTTTATTTGTATACGGTTCTTCTTGCTTTTTATCATTCACATATACTGATCCATTCGTTATGCTAATTACGTCACCAGGAAGTCCTATTACTCGTTTTACATAATATTTCGATTCATCCTCTTCCTTTATAATGACAATTTCTCCGTGCTCTAAATTAGAAAAATGTACTGCTGCTTTATTTACAAATACGTAGTCTTCTTCATATAAAGTTGGTTGCATTGATTTTCCTTCCACTTTACATAAAGTAAAAGAATGATAGGCTACTACTAAAACAAACACGAAGAGTATGTATTTCCCCCAGCCTCTTTTCATCTCCTGCTTCATATCCATTCCCACCTTATTTAAACGCTTTTTAACTCAAAAAATAGATCACTGCACAATAAGTCTCCATGCAGTGATACTATTTTTACTGTGGCTTGTTCTGTTGTTCTACTGGGACTGGATTTCCACCCGCTCTTTTCGCTTTCAATTCAAAATACGCATCCAAAATCTCTTTACCAATCGCGGAATTAATTCCTGATTTATCATCATTCACCCAAGGTACAACAACTGAAAAAGCAACTTCCGGATCAGCATCATATGGTGCATAACCGGCAAGAGTTAAATTATAACATTTTTTTCGGTTATAGTTTTCATCTCTTCCAATATCACTTTCTCCACCATATACTGTTTCAGCTGTTCCTGTTTTTCCAGCTGGTTTATACGGTAATCCTTTAAACGTCCCAGTACCTGTCCCGTCAGTTTCTTGAAAAACTCTTCTAAATCCTTCTTTTACATGATTAATATATGAAGTGTCCATATCCACTCGATTTAAAATAACCGGTTCAATAGAGCGAACAACTTTTCCAACATCCTCTGGTTTATGTGGTTGCTCTCTCACTTCTTGTACAATTTGTGGTTTCATTCGGTAACCGCCGTTTGCAATTGTTGAAATATATTGAGCAAGTTGCAGCGGTGTATATGTATCGTACTGCCCAATCGCATAATCAAGTAAAAAACCAGGTATGTTATCCGTTCTACCCATTTGACCAATCGATTCATTCGGCAAGTCAATTCCAGTCGGTACACCTAATCCGAACTGTCTAAAGTAGTAGCGCATTTTATTAAATGTCTCTAGTTTAATGTCTAACGGATTGTTTGGTACATAATTTATACCTGCCATTTTTAAAGCAGTGTTAAACATGTAAACATTCGATGAAACTTGTAAAGCTCTTAAATCATCAATATCACCAAAGTCTTTCCACGATTTCTTTGGTTTAGAACTTCCTTTAAAATACATTGGTGCATCAAAGAAGTGCGTATACGGTTTAATCGCTTCAGTTTGATATCCGGCTAATAACGTAGCCCCTTTCACAGTTGACCCTAACTCATAAGAACTTGTCATCGTTCCTAAAGCGAAGTCTTCTATTTGCATGCCGCCATCTTTATTTACAATTTTCTTGCCACCCATTGATAAGATTTGCCCGTTTTTCGGGTTCATCATTACAACGAACGCACGATCCATCATCGGCTCTGCAGAATGAAATGCTCGTAAATTCTTTTCAAGACTTTCCTCTACTTTTTTCTGTAACTCCATATCCACTGTTAACATTAAATTATTTCCACTTTTTCCTTCAGTCACTTTTTCTGTCCGAATAATATTTCCCGTTTTATCCGTAATATTTTTAGACTGTTCTTTCGTTCCATGTAATGCATCTTCGTACTGTTTCTCGATGTAGCTCTTACCAATGCGATCATTTCGGTTATAATCACGCACTAAATAATAATCTAACTGTTCTCTTGGCAAGCCCTCATTTTCAGTAGAAACGCTACCAAGAATAGAACGAAGTATCTTATCATTTGGGTATTCACGTTCCCAATCCACTGTCGTATCCACGCCTGGCAAAATTGCCAATCTTTCACTTACGATTGCATATTCATTTTGACTTACATCTTTTTTAACAATTTGCGGCGTCATTTTATATCCCGCATTCATCCTACTTTTAATTGCTAGTACTTCTAGATCCTCTTTTGATAGTTCACTTAATTCTTCTGGCGTAATTCTTTCACGGCGCAACTCTTCAACTTTTTTATCTAATTCTTTTCCCTCTATCTCTTGCTTCCTAAATGCACTCTCATCTTCTTTCGTTACTTTTTCTGCTGCTCGTTTTTCATTTAACTGCATCCAAAAATCTTTTTTATCTGTTTCTGTCAACTTATTGATATCTTCTGGCGACATTTCTATTAGCTGGGCTAAATTTCTTGCTACTTGTAAAACTTCTTTCGAATCTACTCCTTTCATTTTCGTATATGTAACGGTTCGTAGTGGTTTATTATTTACAATCACTTGACCTTGCCGATCAAACATTTTCCCTCTAGGAACAGGAGTGCTTACCGTTACATCTTCCTTTTTGTTCACTTCATTTCTATACGTTTCTCCATCAATGATTTGTACTTTACCTAATTGAATTATAATAGCTGAAAATAAAAGAAAGACGATAAAAAATAGTACATTTAATCGAAATGGAATATGGGTCTTTTTCTTTTTCGATTGTTTCTTCTGCTCCTTTTTCTGTCTCATTTCGCTCCCTCGCTTCATTCTATTAACATTTCTACGCAAAATCATTATGTATCAAATTTATTTATATGATATATATAGAATTTTATATTAATTACTAAAGAAATAAAAGATTTAATTTTCAGTATTTTAATTTTACAACCTATTTATTACCATTCCCTTATTAAGGAATAACATGAATGTTATTCTAAAAGAAAGATTGTATACAATCGTTTTTTTATACCATTCATTTACATTTCTTTGTATACTAACAATAAAAGACACTACTAAGGAGAAAATGAAATGACAGATTCATTTACAATACATACTAATACGTCATATTGTTTAAACTTTATGATTTATATTCAAAATATTTATCTCAACCAAAAAGAAAATAATGAAAATTTGCGGTTTCCTTACATAGCAAAACAAGTAAATTTCTCCACTGACTTTGAAGCGAATTTCAAAGAATTATGGCATACACTTCGTAAACGAATTGCTAACGACCGCTATGATTTACAAATTTTTTATGAGGAAAACCATATCTTTTATGAAAAGCTTTTTGACACTCAATTATGTAATAAAGACTCCTTTAAAGAATTAGTATGTAGTTTTAAAGTATGGTGGACTAGCATAGCAGGTCAGCTTTCATTAGAATGGTCTGTAAGTGAGTATAGCACGCAACTTTATAATGACTTAGTTTTATACCTAAAGCAGCACCAAATAGGACCTTTACAACAGCTACATATTAGCTTACTTTATGACGATTGTGTATTCACTAAAGATAATATTACTTCATACTCTGCTGTTTTACCTACGAAACACTTTTTTATAAATTATAGAGATGTGGTTACTACATTATCGAAATGCTTTAAACTGTGATTCCCCAAATAAAAAACTGAGGTGAATACCTCAGTTTTTTCGATAACTTATTTCATTGAAGATACCCCTTCAACAAATTCACCAATCTTATTTTGAAAAACAAAATCAAAGTTATACTCCTGCCCTGTCAACTCTTCATTTACTAAAATTGTCGTTGCCCCTATTTCCCTCTTTGCGATTTGTGGGAATGAAGCGACGGGTTGCACTTTTAATGACGTTCCCATAACGATAAGTACATCTGTTTCATATAAACGTGTTATCGCATTTTGATATTGCGGCAATGTATCTCCGTATAAAACAACGTCTGGATTTAAAATGAAATTACACTTCTCGCATCGAGGCACTTCATGATCAATCATATACTGCAAATCATATCCCGCTTTACACTTTGGACAATGTGCTGTTTGAAGTGTTCCATGTAAATCAATGACATGCTTACTACCACCTAATTGATGTAAACCATCAATATTTTGCGTTAAAATCGTAATATCTTTCCCTTGTTCTTCTAATTCAGCTAAAAAGCGATGGCCGCGATTTGGTTTATATTGATGAAACGTATTAATTTGAAATATTTCTTTATAATGCTTCCAAAATTCTTTCGGGCTTCTATTATAATATCCCCTTGATAAATACATCTCCACATTTGCATCAGCATATAATCCATTTGCTGAACGAAAATCTGGTATACCACTTTCCGTACTTGCACCAGCACCTGTTAACACTGTAATTTTCTTCGCTTTTTCTAAAATTGAACGTACTTCTTCAAATTGCATAAAAATCACCTCTATGTATTTTCCTATAATTATTATACCAGTTGTTTACAGGAGGTGTTGTATGAGTCGTTTCGTTGAATGCAATACATCCTTTACTAGGATCCCTTCTCCCTCTATTTTTTCACGCTTATTTTTTGGGAGAATAGACCGATATAATATAATTTATAGTGGCTGAATAATTGATTCACTTAATTTTCATTTTTTTGTTTTTGGCGTAAATACGCTATATGTACAACAGATGGAATAGTTTTACGATAAGCTGGACCTGCTATATCAATACCTAACCACCCTATGTTAAGAATAATTCCTATTGGTCCTAAAAATATTGATAATCCTTTCGTTAGTACTCGATTCATAACAAGAGTTAGTCCCCTGTTTAAAATAACTTGTGCTATTGCATTGGCAACAATGACAGCAATTTGATATGTCATAAATCCTCCTACCCTAGCACCCAAAATCAGAAATAAATTTACTATCGGAAATCCCGCTGCCCAATCTATATTTTTTATACCCATTTCATCAAACATTGCCTTTATCTTTTCCTTTTCTATTTCATCAGCTTTTTCCCAATGCTTCTGCAAAATTGTTATTAGTATCTTTACTTCTAACTCTTCTTCCCCCTCAAAATCGTTCCATTTTACATTTAATTTATCACATACATCACGTACAATTTCTAAATAATGTACTCCAGGAGTATCACTTAAAAATATATTTCTAAACAAGTAGGCCACATCATTACTTCCACTATATTGTAATTCCGCAATAATTTCCTCCCTTGATTTTAAAGCTTCTCCCTTCCCGAATATATATTCATTTAATTCTAATAAATCCGTATCATCACATGTTTCCAGTAATTCTTTTAATCTTGTTGTAGATTGCTCTAACATATCGTTCAACTCCAATATCTATTATTCATTTAATTCCCTAATACACCAAATATTATATAATAACGTTTCGATAATATAAAATTATTACGATATAAATATTATCATATTTATACCAGTTAACTTTATCCTTTTTCCATATATGTTAGACCGCTCCCAACCATCTTCCTCTCTATACTGCATCTTTAATTATAAAATACAAATACAAAAAGAGGGCCACATCAGCCCTCTTTAATCTACTGTTATTTAATGTGTCGTGCCCCCAACTTCAACAATATCCACTTCAACTGTCGTCGTTACCTCAACTGCCAATTCTATCCCTTTACGAATAGTAGAAAGTGACATGCTCGGTTGGCCTGGGTAGTTACTCGCTTGTTCTGGCAAGAACGGAATATGAATAAATCCACCTTTTATTTTCTTATCCTGTTTTTCTAGTTCATGCATGAGACCGTAGAATAAATGATTACAAACAAACGTTCCTGCTGTTTGTGAAACGGAAGCTGGTATCCCTTCTTCTTGAAGTCTTTTTACAATTGCTTTCATCGGAAGCGTAGACCAATAAGCAGCCGGTCCTTCTTCTACAACCGGTACATCTACCGGTTGATTCCCTTCATTGTCAGCAATTCTCGCATCATCAACATTAATTGCGACACGCTCTATCGTAATATCTGGTCTGCCTCCAGCTTGTCCGATACATATAATCATTTCAGGGTTTAGTTCTTCTATATATTCTTTTAAAACTTGTATTGATTTATGAAATACAGTTGGTACTTGTTTACTAATAATCTTGTATTCTCCGGTTGTTTTTTCATGCAAACTTTTTGCGACTTCCCAAGCTGGGTTGATGCTTTCTCCGCCGAACGGATCGAACCCTGTTAGTAATACTGTTTTCATAGTTTTCCCTCCTAATTAGAAACGATATACAAGGCCGTACATGATAAACATATTGATGATAAAGATTGAAAGAGCAATTGGTACTTGCGCTTTAATAACTGCATTTTTATCTTTTAGCTCTAAAAGCATTGCCGGAACGATATTAAAGTTTGCTGCCATTGGCGTAAGTAGCGTTCCGCAATATCCAGCAAACATACCGAGTGCTGCCATAATTGCCGGATTTCCTCCGTGCATTTGTACAATTAAAGGTAAACCAATTCCGCCAGTAATTACGGCAAACGCTGCGAATGCATTTCCCATTACGACTGTAAAGAGCATCATTCCTAAACAATATGCCATAACAGCAACGAACGGATACTCTGTCGGTAATACTTGTCCGACTAAATCAGAAACGACTTGTCCAACGCCAGACTTTGCGAAAATACCGCCAAGTGCTGCTAACATTTGTGGTAATATAACAGCCCAGCCGACAGCTTGTAATAGTCTGCTTCCTTCTTGTACAGGCGTTGTTATTTTCGATTTTGTAATACGCATCGCTGCAACGAATGCAAGTAATGCCCCTAGTGCTAATGCTACTAGCGTTACTTTATCTGGATCAACAAGGGAAACATTTCCCCATTTGATTTTGCCTAACGTTAACGTACCGATAATTGTAAAAATAGGAATTAATAGTGCAGGCATAAAAATTTTATTTTTTAATTTCTCAGCATGTTTCACACGTTCTTGTACCGGTACTTCTTTCTCCTCTGATTTTGTTACTTTGTTTAATGAAGCTAACACGACCATAGCGAGCACGATACAGCCAACGTAAAACGAAGGGATTGCATTTCCGAATAAAAATGTAACTGCAAATAACGCCCAAAATAAGCTAGAACCCCATCGGTTTGGATGTTCACGATCAAATGCAATACGAACAGCGATAAAGGCAACGATTATACCTAATACGTAATAAATTGTATCCATTGTGATAATGTTCATTTTATATTGCCTCCTTCTCTTCTTTTTCTTTTGATGTCATCGTTTTCTCTATATATTTATCAAATCTTCTAAATCTGATCCAGCTCACAATAAGCGCTGATATTGCAGTTGGAATGCCCCAAAGCGCCATATCCCACACACCGACATGCATACCTACTGAATCGAAGAATCCTTTCATTAATAAAATCGCACCAGTCGCGATAAATATATCCTCTCCGAAAAACCAAGCTGTATTTTCCGCAGCTGCTGCGTTTGCTTTAATCTTTTCTCTTAACTTTTCAGGGAGCTTACCATATTTACCTTGCGCAGCCCCTTCTGCCATCGGTGCTACGAGCGGTCTGACTGTTTGTGCATGACCACCAATGTTCAGTCCAAGTGCTGCTGATGATTCTCTTATCGTAAAATATGACATTAATACTCTTCCAGTTGTTGCTCCTTTTGATTTCGTTATTAGTGCTTCTGCTCTTTCTTTTAAACCGTAACGCTCTAAAATTCCGATTACCGGTAAAGTTAGTATTATCGGCATAGACATATATCTATTTTCTATGAAAAATTTACCGAACATGCTAATCACATCATAAAAGCTTAATCCTGAAACCATACCAGTAACAATACCTGCTACCATAACTACTAAAAGTGTATTTAATCTAAATAAAAAGCCCACTGCAACAAGTAGTATTCCGATTAATTTAATCATCCCAGCACTTCCCCCTATTTTTTATCCCGCTTTAACGGGCTGTAAAACTCCTACCTCAAAATTCGACTAAGTCAAAAAAATTTAGATGGGAAGTTAACTGCCCGTAAATGTCCGATTGGTTCAACTAATAATCAGCGGGGGATGAACCTCCCCACTGATTAAAGTTTCACTTTATTTCGGTGCACAAATTGAAATGCCATCAAGTTCGAATGTTCTGTATATTCTTTCCGCAAATTGGACCGCTTTCTCTCCATCACCGTGTAAACAAATCGTTTGCGCTTGAACTGTCACTTTCTCTCCATTCACCGCTCTTACATAGCCTTCTTTCACCATTTGAATCACTTGTTTTATCGCTTCGTCTTCATTTTTTATGAGTGCATTTTCTTCTGTCCGGCTCGTTAATGTCCCATCTTGCTTATACGTCCGATCAGCAAAAACTTCTTGTACGAGAGTTATATTGTATTTTTCCGCAGCCTGTATAAACGCCTCACTATTTGCTAATCCGTAAAGTAATAGATTTGGATTACTATGATTAATTGCTTTTGCGATTGCATCTGCAATTTCCGGATTAGTCGCCGCCATATTATATAGAGCACCATGCGGTTTTACATGATGCATTTTCCCGCCTGCTGCTTTCACAAAAACGTCTAATGCACCGATTTGATACAATACATAGTCGTATACTTCATTTGGTGAAACGTTCATATTTCTTCTTCCAAATCCAATTAAATCAGGAAAACCAGGATGCGCACCAATTGCTACGTTGTGCTGCATTGCCTTTTCGACCGTTTTCCTCATTACAGTCGGATCACCCGCATGAAAACCACAAGCAACGTTTATAGAGGACACGAACGGAAGAATTTCATTATCATTCCCCATTTTATAAGCTCCAAAACTTTCTCCTAGATCACAGTTTAAATCGATTTTCGTCACGATGTTTCCCTCCTATTGTCAGCCTCGTAAAGCGACGAATTTCTTTAATAGATTCATATTTACTTCTTGTTCTATGTACAATTGTTCCGCTTCTTCCAGCGTAATTTTCTCAAAAGAAACGTAATCCCCCGGTTTTAATTGAGCAAGAAGTGGTAAATCTACTGAAATAATATTGCCCATTCTCGGATAGCCACCTGTCGTTTGCCTATCTGCCATTAATATAATTGGCTGTCCACCATTTGGAACTTGAATGGTCCCAAATGTAACGGGACTCGATAAAATCTCTTTTTCTTCCACTCTATTTAAAACTTCTCCCTCAACTCTATATCCCATACGGTCAGCGTAATTAGACACTTTATACTCTTTCGTAAAAAATGTCCTTACACTTTCTTCTGTAAATTGATCATATTCAAAACCAGTTATGACACGCAGCTTAGGATATTTCATATACTTTGGCAGTACGCTGCTGCTAATTACCCATTTTGTTTTGATTCGCTCATCTTTTTGTAAGTCTTGAATGAAACGCCTCGCTAATTTTGAGTGCGTACCAATTTGAAAATAATCTCCTTTTTTCAGCATCCTTCCTTCTATACCACCAATCGCAGCACGTATGTAAGTACTTTTGCTTCCCATTATGCGATCAATATGTATACCGCCTGCAAAAGTCACATACGCTCTGCAACCGCTTTTCACTTTTCCGAAGCAAAGCATGCTACCTTCTTCTGCTAAAATGGGGCGCCATAATGGAATACGCTCTCCATTCAGTAAAGGTTCCATATCCGCTCCGCCAATCGCAAGTAAAGTCGTTTTTTTAATTAACAATTTAGGTCCCATAATCGTCATTTCAATTCCTGCTTCATTCTCTTCATTACCGACCAACATATTGATCATTCGAAGTGCATTTTGATCCATGGCCCCGCCAACTGGTACACCGTATTGTTGATAATGAGATCGCCCTAAATCTTGGACTGTTGTAAACATTCCTGCATGTAAAACCTCTACATCCATTCTTTAGCCCCCTCAAGTGATACGTACTCTTCCTTCGTTATTGGGATAAATCGTAAATACATACCGCTTTGAATATAGGTTGGTGTTTCTTCTTCTGGATTAAATAAGGAGATTGGGGTTCGGCCAATAATATTCCATCCTCCTGGTGTTTCAAGCGGATATATACCTGTTTGATTTCCGCCAATACCTACCGAACCAGGAGATATTTGCAATCTTGGCGTTTCTTTTCTAGGTGTTTCTAGTTCTTTTGATAGCCCTCCTAAATACGGAAATCCTGGTGTAAAACCTAACATATACACAAAATATGTTGTTTCACTATGTATACGAATGACGTCTTCTACCTGTAATCCTCTATAATGCGCGACCTCTTCTAAATCAGGTCCATATTCTCCCCCGTAGCAAACAGGTATAGAAATATGTTTCACATCTTGGTTCACATCTTCTTTATACGAATCACACAACTCTTTTATATATTGACAAACGTAATGATACGGCCCTTCACTTCTCCCATTTCGCTTCCATACTTCGTATACATTGTAGTAGACCGCTAATGAAGTGAAAGACGGCACACACTCAACCATTCCTGTAAATGGGTACCGTCTCAACGCTTGAAATAATCGCTGCACTTTTTCGTATGTCTCCATCCCCATTTCTTCACCAAATGTAACAATAATTGCTTGATCCCCTAACGCAGAAAATTTCATCCCACTCCCTCTTTCTATGCCAAAAAGCCGAGTTCTTTCGAAATGCGATGTGCTGTTTCTTTCACCTTCGCAATAAAATATGAAATGTTACTTTCGCTGTACTCAATTGCTAATCCCGAAATACTAATCCCCGCTACAACCGTTCCATCACTTGCAAAAATGGGCGCTGCTATAGCGGCTGTATGATTTTCTAACTCAGAGTAGCTAATTGTGTGTCCTTCCTTTTTCGCCATTTGTAACACTTCTAGCAATTGTTCCTTATCCACAATTGTTCCATCCGCAAACTGTTTTAAATCCGTTTCCTCTACGTATTTCTGCTTCTCTTCCTCAGAGAAATACGATAGTAAAATTCTCGGACATGCACCCGCATAAAGTGGAGCTCTTCTACCAACCGCTGTATACACGCGTACAGGCTGAACACCTTCCATCTTTTCAACATAAATTGCGTCATTACCATCTTGAATAATTAAATTAACCGCCTGCCCTAAACTATCTCTAAGCTCTTTCATATAGGGAATCGCAATATTTCTTACGGATAACCTTTGTGAAACAAGTTGTCCGAAGCGTAAAAAAACGACTCCTAGACGATATTTCCCCTTTTCATTTTTTTGTAAAAACTCCATTTCTTCTAACGAGCCAATTAAACGATAAACAGATGTTTTCGGCATACTCGTAAGCTGAACCATCTCTGTTAAACTTAGCTCTTCATGCTCATAAAACAACTCTAAAATATCCATTGTCTTAACTGCCGTTTTATTTATACTCATTCTATCTCCCTCTTGTTCCGAATTTCGGAACTTTAATTCCGTATTTCGAAACAAATGTATAATTTAAAATTATAAAATATTCTTTCAATTCTATCAATATTTTTTTAAGCGTATGACCCGATATATTTTGTCAGTAATTTTAAAAACGTAAATAATTAAATGCATTTGTAAATTTTTACATTAAACTATTACATTTCCAATATACTTCAATTATCATGATATATATAACAACATATAAGGAGTGTTTCTTTTGAAAAAGCTGCTAGTAATTCCTGCTATTATGTTATCTTTTTGTATGGGTTATACTGTGATATTTGCGACAAGCGAGGATACAAATCTACACTCTCAAATTGAACAACGTACCATAACTAACGAAGACGTTGCATTTTTCGGATCAACCACTTATAATTTCAACTATTTTAATGGAGATAACTTAAGCGTTCTTGTACAAAATACAGGTGATTCTCCTTTTAGTTATACTTTGTATAACGCTAAAAGTGCTTGGATGATTGACGGAACTTTAAAACCTGGGGAACAAGCGATAAGTGAATTCGATATTCACTGGACTGATTGGCTTCCTGACGGTGAATATAAAATTATTTTTAGAAATAGAGACGGTGCACTTTCCAAAGTACATGTTGCCACAAAACTATTAGAATAAAAGTTTCAATAAAAAGTACGGGAGTTTAGATTTGAAATGAAATTTGGTTAGCTTTCATTCATAACACTAATATAAAAAAAATATAAAGAGCATGTATTGATCAATACATGCTCTTCTCCTAGTTATTCGAAATATTCTTTTTTTAACACGATTGATTGTTCCTTCGTACAACTAACAAGTCTATTAGTTACATATTACTTATTTTTCAAAATCGTTCTTTTAGCTTTTTTAATAATTCTACTAGTTGATTTTATATCAGTATCCTTTTCCCATTCTTCACACAGGTTCAATACCCAATCTGGTTTCGTTTTACTTGCATCATTTAACCAGTTTCCAACCGAATCTTGTACATATTTTGATGAATCTGATTTAAGTAAATTTAGAATGGGAAGTGCTTTTTCAGGTTCTTGTTTTAATACTTCAATATGTTTACTCCATACACCTCGAGGACGAATAGATTCTACAGAGAACCTACGAATATTCTCATCCTCACTTTTTGCCCATTCTACTAACAATTCCACACTTTCTTCTATATTTTGTGAAAGATCTTCTCTAATAGACATCCAAGCAATTTCTCGAACACCAAAATGATGATCCGCCGCAAAAGGTCGAATGTACGTTAATGTATCTTTTAATGTGTTATTTGATTTTTTATTCATAAACGCTGCCCAACATCGTACACTATCTGAAATATGATCAGATAATTTTAACAGTATGTCTTCCTTCTTTCCTTCATACTCTTTGAGTATAATTTCATCCAATAAAGTTCCTGTTATTCGTATGACTTTCATTCCTGTTTCAACGTTCTGTTTTTCTAATTCAGCTACTATACATTCCAAACTTTTCTTGAGTCCTATTGAAGGTAAGACATTTTTAAGTAGTTCAATATGATTTATTGCTAGCCATTCTGTTAGATTTACACTTTCTACTTTCCCTTGCTGTAGTAATTGTAAGACCTCTTTAGGAATTTCGTTTACTTTCCTGGCTCCTTTCCTGTTTAAGATAACTTCTGTTTCTTTCATTATCATTTAAATTCCCTCCTTGCAATACTATCTTCAAATAAACAGAGGCCATTTTGAAAAATAATAATCAAAATGACCTCTGTCTTTCTTAAATGAACATTCAGTTTTACAAAAAATGTGATTTAAATCCACCGGAAGAATATTTCTCCCATACATGCTTTATAACGCTCTTACTTGTTTCAACGGCCAGAAAACAGCTTGTCCTTTTCCGACAATCTCATCTTCTGAAATAAATCCAAACATACGACCGTCTTTCGAAACTTCACGATTATCTCCTAAAACAAACACTTGGCCTTCTGGCACTTTCGTTTTTCCTGTAATTTGTTCTAACGTAAAGTCTGGAGTTAATACACGGCCTGCCGCTTTTTCTTTAAACTCTTTTAAATATGGTTCTTCCATCGCTTCTCCGTTTACATATAACACATCGTTTTTATACTCAACTGTATCGCCTGGTAAACCAATTACTCGTTTTACTAAATCGTACCCTTCTTTACCGTGGAAGACGATAATATCAAAGCGCTCTAATCCACTTATACTATAACCAATCTTATTCACGAGCACTCGTTCGTTATTTTCTAAAGTAGGCATCATCGATTCGCCTTGTACTAATGAAGGTGTAAATAAAACACCGCGAATAATAGCGATTAATACTAGTGTAAATCCTATCGTTTTAGCCCATGAGAATAATTCTTTCTTCGTATTTTCCTTCATCGTTTCTCCTCTTTCTTACGTGTTTATTGTATGATTTGAACTAATTCTTGTACTAAATTAAGATCAATTTCAGAAAAACATGATTTCCCTTCTCTTACCGCTGTACCGACATGCGCTTGCGTAATTCCAGTTTCATCTAGCAATCGCTTTATATTTTCTTTCGTCACACCAGCTCCAGCAACAAGTTGAATTTGACCTTCGCTTACCTTTTGCATTTCTGCAAGCACCGGAATATTCTCTACTATATTTCCTTGTCCACCTGAAGTTAACACGTGAGTCACTTTATGAAACTTCTTTAAAATCCTCATCGCTTCTACTGGATTTTCTATATCATCTATCGCACGGTGGTACGTTACATTTATTCCATCTACAACAGATAGTAAATCCGCTAATTTCTCTTCATCCACTTCATTTCGTTCGTTTAATACACCTAATACAACACCAGCTGCACCTAACTTCTGCGCCATGATGATATCTTCCTTCATCATTTCAATTTCTTCTTCCGTATATGTAAAAGACTTCGCATGCGGACGAATCATAACGTGAATCGGTATATGTACTGCTTCTACCGCTTTTTTAATAAATGCATAACTCGGCGTTAAACCGCCTTCTGTATAAGATGAAATTAATTCAATTCGCTTCCCGCCAGCTCGTTCAATTCGTTTCACATCTTCTAAACATGTTGCAATAACCTCTAGCATGAGATGACCTCTTTTCGTACTTTTTTCTTATTATAACATTAGTAAAAATAAGAAACCTAGCATTCTCCTGTAAATCTGTAAAAAGAAGAATGAAAAGAAAGATTTTTTCATTCGACGACGTTTATTGGTGATTTTATATTCTACAAAAAAAGAGTAACACCTAGCACTTCTGACTGGGTATCACTCCTTTTTATTTTAATTATTTTTCTTCGTTACTTCATTATAATAGTGGCTAAATGCTTCTACTAACGCGTCAACTGACGCATACAATTCTTCTGGTGTATTATCTACCCCTCCCATTTCAATAAGTAATGCATTTGGAGAAAGATCTTGATTATATACTCCGTTCCCGCTTTTACGATCTTTAATAAAAATCCCTCGGCTTAAACCGTAATACTTCTCGTCTAAATATGAATTTATTGCCGTTACTATTTTTTTATTTTTTTCATAGTTAGGATTTTCTCGTCCTAAAATGAAATAAAGCCGAGCATAATTCTTTCCGTTAATATTTTTTGTTGTAATATTTTTTCGTGCATCATCTCTATGAAGGTCCATCGGAAACATAATATTTTTATCCTGTGCCAATTTATCTTGTAATATTTGACGGGACCCTTTATAAGATTGGGCCCAATTTAAATTTTTATTTCGTAGAAAATCCCTCATATTTGTCGTATCATGTGAAACACCTATACCTTTTTCTTCTAGCTTTTGTTTTAAATAGTTTCCAACAAACGTAATATTCACTTCATTATTTGTACTAGAAGCATCGTCGGGTATCGAAGCCCCTGGAATAAGAGGAATAAACGCTTCCCAACTATGTGTATGATAAATAAAAACTTTATTTTCACCGTTATTTTGTGTATTTGAATTTTCACCAGTAGAATTGTTTTCTTTCCCACTCTTTGGGTGTTCAATAGCAGTACCTTTATCTTTAATATTATCTAAAGGAATACTGGATTCTTCCGGAATGTTCGTATAATCTGTCCCTTCCCCAGCAATTAATATTTCCGAATAAAATTGATTCATATTAGGAAGTTCTCGAGTTAATAAACTTCGAAGATCATTTACATTAATGTTTGTAGAAAGTGACAGTAAAAAAGATTCCAAAGACGCTCGTCCTTTTTCTTTATGAAATTCTTCTGCAAAATAACGATTTTCACTTCCTATCATATACATAAGACCTTTAGTAGAATTCGTTCCTAATAACTGATTCATATAAAATGATTTAAATACGCTAGAATTACTAGAAATAAAGAATGAAGTGAGGATACATATAATAGTGAATAAAATACATATCACTACATATCTTACATTTAATACTTTCAGTTTAATTTTATTCATTTTATATCTCCCTTCATTTACTATATTCTTACGCATAATTTTTAAGTAATATGATTACTAATTTAATAGAATTTCCTCAACTACTATGTTTTCATTTAACCTCTTTCCGTAAGGCAAATGAGGTTAAAGTTGCCGTGCGCAAATATTATCAAAGATTTTTTAAAAAATTAAATAACCTGAGTCTATATAAATATAGAACTCAGGTTATTTAATACTGTTTACTCGATAGGAGGCACTGTATTTTGATGGACTTTTTTATCTTCCATGTCAATGCCTAATTGATCTTTCAATAACTTCATACCTTTTTGGGTAAGATGAACAGCCCGATTTTTATCCGTTTTTGTAATCCATTCCTGTTCAAAAAATAGTTTTGCTATTGCAGATCCTAACCAACCAGAAATATGGTAGCGTCGTTCACTCCAATCAAGACAAGGTTTTGCAAATATTCTCCTCTTTATATCTGCCGTTTCAATATTTATTCCAAAATTCAGAAACCAACACTTACCTTGTTCCGTTACAATGTATTCTCCTTCCTCTAAAATGATAAATTCCTTATCTAATAATTTTTCGGTTATCTCTACACCGAGTCTGCCTGCAAGATGATCATAACAAGTTCGAGCATAACGTACTTGTTTTAGTTGATTCGATTGTTTTAAAGAACGAACTTGAACTGTTGGTGCGATTGTTCCTAACTTTTCAAGAACTTCTGCTACCTCTTGATTAGCAAGTCGATAGTAACGATGTCTACCATGTTGTTCAACTGTAAGTAGATTCCCCTCTACTAATTTAGAAAGATGAGAACTAATCGTTGGATGTGACACCTTTGCCATATAAGCTAATTCGCTAGCAGGTAGTGCCTGATTGTTCATTAAACAATCTAAGATAATTGCTCTTGTAGGTTCAGCAATTAGTTTAGCTATATATGAGATATTCGGATATACATTCATATTTCGATGATACCCTAACTATTAAACTGATACAATTATTTTAAGTTTAATAGTAAAGGAGAATGTATTATGAATGCAATTGATCTTAGTATATTAAATTTGAAAGAAACGAGAAGGCGCTCAGAAAAATTATGGAATTCTCTTCCTGATAATTTTCTTAATTGGAAGCCTGATCATGAGGCCATGTCCTTTGGTGAGATGATTCGTCATGTTTGGACCTCAACTTTTTACTATCATATGATTTTAAAAAACAACGGCTCAATAAATGACATACATTTCCCGTATGATGACGAGCCAATTACTTGTGTAAAAAAAGAAATTGAATGGGCACAAGTATACTTTACTGACTTTATAGAATATGTACAATCAATAAGCATAGCCGAGCTAGATTCAACCCTTATTGATAGAAGCGATGTTGGCTATGAAAGATATTTAGGCGACATGCTATTACGAATTGCCTATCATGATGCCGTCCATGCAGGTCAGTTTTTACAATATTTACGAATGGTAAACTTAGAAAGGCCTTTAATTTGGGATTAAATATAACAAATGTTTACAACGATTCGTTTTAAACTAGTATTTTAAACACATAAAAAGCACGTGTTCGATTACTAATCAAACACGTGCTTTCAAAACAACTATATTGTCCATAAACAATTAAATGTAACTTTAATATAACTACGACCGAAACGCCGCATCCGCTAACATAGACAGTGTAACATCATCCATCGGCGGATTGTGTAATCCTGCTCTGACGTTTAAATAGTAACAATGAAGAGGATTTTTTTCTGATAAACTTTTTGCCCCTACGATGCGCATTGCTTTATCTACAATTGATATCGCTGCATTCGTTACGGCATATTTCACTGCTGCTAATTCGGCTTGCAGTGATAATTTATCCTCTGCCTCATCGTACTTTTTCGCAATTTGATATAAAAAGACGCGAGCTTGCATAAGCTCAAGTTCTAATTCTCCAACTAATCTTCTAACATTCGGCAATAAACTAATAGAATGATTTAAACTATTTGGCTTGTATGATCCCGCAAATTGAACTGCATAATTTCTTGCTGATTGTGCAATTCCTAAATAACATGCTGGTATATGTAGCAACCAGCCAATACCCTTTTGTTTCACTTTTCCGCCCTTTATATCTGTAAAAAAGCGGTTTTCTATCTCCACATTTTGTAAGACAAGGTCGTGACTAGCAGTCCCCCGCATCGCAACGCTATCCCACGTTTCTTCAATGGATACACCGAGCGTATTTCTTGGAATGACAAACTCACCAACTTCTTCTCGGCCTTCAATACTCGCTGAAATAATAAAATAATCAAGTATTGGCGCCATCGTTGTAAAAGTTTTTCTTCCGTTTATAACCCACTTCTCGCCTTGTTGAACCGCTATCGTTTCTGGTTTACCGCCACGCGTCGGACTCCCTGTTTTTGGCTCGGTTGCTGCCCGGTTAAAGAGTGCACCTTTACGCACTTCTTCGCAAAACCATTTGAACATCTCATCATTCCAAGAGCGATTTTCCGCTAACTCTTTCACAATACCAAGATGCCAGCCAATCGATAATGCAGTAGCTCCGCAGCCTTCTGCAATTTTTTCTTGAAATAAAACGAAGTCATATAAAGAAATCGCACTACCATCAAATTCTTTCGGTAACGTTAATTTCGTATATCCGATATCTTTCAAATCACTTATATTTTCATACGGAAATGATCCTAATTCACTTAGTTGATGCTCCCTTTCCATGAACTTTGGAATCAATTTATTTATTTGTGCAATAATGAAGGATTGTTCTTCTGTTTCAACAAATGAGAGTGCCATACTATAATCTCCTTTATGTTCGATTCATCAACCGCTCACTTTTTCATTATGATTATATGAAGCTACCTCTCTATTGTTTCACTATTCCGATAAAAATACAATGTTTTTGACCAATAAGAAAAGTTCCTATTTTAAGATAGGTTCTTTTCTTATATTAGTCTCCCTTCAATGCCTTTAATGGCAAAGAGGTTACATATCCAATGTACGAGAATAATTCTTTAAAGAAGAATGGTATTTCTGTGTCTAGCGTTTTATATGCTGATGTCGGCGTTGGTGAAGCATACGCTTCAATATTAATATGTTTTGCGATTCTCATTGCGCGTTTCATATGAAGTGGATCACTTACAATCGTGTATGTGCGTATTCCGTTCTCTATTCCAACTTCCTTCGCATTCTTTAAGTTTTCTTCAGTGAAAAGGGATTTTGTTTCAATTAATATATCTTCGTCTTTTACACCTTGTTTCATTGCATACACTCTAGCAGTACGCGATTCCTCAAGCTCTGCCTCGAACTTTGTACCACCTGTAAAAATAATCTTTTTAATATCTCCGTTCTTATATAAAGAAATTGCATGATTAATTCTTTCTTTAAATACAGGAGATGGTTTTCCATTCCATGAAGCTGCTCCTAGTACGATACCAGCATCCGTTTTCACGCCATCATTTGTTTTAAAACGATAACTCCAAATATCATAAGCTGCATAACTTACATATAAAATAGCAGAACAAATCATTAGTAAAAATACTTGAAAGATTCGTCTTTTCTTACTCTTCTTATTTTCTTTCATTTGTAATTGCCTCCGTACATCATCCATACTTCTATAAAAAAACATTTATATCAAATCGTTTTGTTTGAGTTTATTTAAAAGAAGGAACTTTACTTGTTATTTATGTATAAAAGGGTTTTCATTTAAAATTGAGGATTATCAATTCATTTTTATTTGCGGTTTTCATTACATATTTTAAATTCATAAGTTTATTACCATACAACTACATTGTAACGAATTTTTTCTCAGAAGGGAACGATGAAACAAAAGGAATTAAAATAAAGTAGCATTTTGTAAGAAAAAAGGTATATTTTTCATACATCACGAACAATATACCTTTCAAAACACGAATTATAACTTTTCTTTATACAATTCTAATTTTTCCGATAAACGAGCTTTCACAACTGGCCATTCACTTGCGATAATACTATACACAACCGCATCTCTCACATGACCGTTTGGCAATTTCCTTTCATTTCTAAGCACACCCTCTTTTACTGCACCTAGCCTTTCAATTGCTCGTTGTGCCTTTTCGTTTCTTGCATCCGTCTTAATTTGTACTCTCAGCATATGCAGTTTTTCAAAAGCATACTGGAGAAGCATATACTTACACTCTGTATTGATACTCGTACGTTGCACACTTGGATGATACCACGTTTGTCCTAATTCGACTGTTTTATCTTCTACTGAAATATTATATAGACGTGTACTTCCTACAATCGTATTCGTCTGTTGATCTACTACAACGAAAGGTATTTGAGTACCCTTTCCATAACCCTGTATCGCTTTTTGCACATATTGCTGCATATCTTGCGCAGTATCCATTTTAGAGATTAAATACGCCCAAATATCCCGATTTCCTTCTACAATCGAAAACAAAGTTTCGACATCATCACTATCTATTAACCGTAACTTTACTCTTTCATGAATCATTTCCATTTGTAAGCCCCCTTTGTTGTTACTATATCATACGAAACAAAAACAGATTATAAGAATAAAAGAATGTAATTGATAGAATTACTTTTCGAATATACTCTTCCGTTATATGGTAGGAAGGCTCATCAATAATCGTTAATATCGCACCTCTTAAAAAGAAAATTTAGATATTTTCCAATAAATACTATATAATAATAAACGGGAGGGGATAAACATGCTAGATCAAATTACTTGGGGAACACCTGGCAGCTTATTATGCTTAGGATTCTTTTTTGCAGGACTAGGAATCTTCTTAAGAAGCATGACGTCATATTCAAAAAACAAATAAAAACATCCCAAAAACAGAAAATAGTACATTTTTACGTTTTAGGATATTTGATTTTCTTAGCTTGATAGTGATGTGGGAATACCCCGCTTTTAAACAAAAGAAGCCTTCCTTTTACAGAAGGCTTCTTTTGTTATAACTTTATCTTTTAAAAATTTACAGCAACAAATAAGCAATCGGCGTAATAATAAGTAACGTTAATATCGTTCTTTGTACATAGAGAATAATAAGTTCCGATACTTTTAGCGGAATGTCTGTTGATAGAATACAAGGAATGGAAGCTGAGAAAAACAATATAGATGATACCGAAACAACTGCAATGACAAACTTTGTCACAAGTGGTGCACTTACAACTAAAAGAGAAGGTAAAAACATTTCCGCAATACCAACAGATGCCGCTTTAGCAGCTAGTTCTGCTTCTGGTAATTGTAAAGCCCACGTAAATGGATAGAAAATATAACTGATCCAATCAAATATTGGCGTGAATTTCGCTAAGACGATACCAATTAATCCTACTGACATAATAGATGGTAAAATTCCCATCGTCATGATAAAACCGTCTTTTAAATTCACTGCGATATTTTTCATAATACTCGGTGCAGATTTCGATACTTCTAGCGCATCTTCCCAAGCGCGCTCTAACATTTTCTCTTTATAAACAGGCTCTGGGAACCCTTCTTCCGTTACATATGTATCTGGTTTCCTACTAAGTGGTGGGATTCTTACGGTGATAGCAGTTACGATGAATGTTACAACGAGAGTAGTCCAAAAATAAACATTCCATAAATGCATAATGTCTAATGTTTTTGCGATGATGATCATAAATGTTGCAGATACTGTAGAAAAACCTGTAGCGATAATAGCTGCTTCTTTTGTCGTATACTTTCCTTCTTTATACACGCGATTCGTAATTAATAAAGCGAGTGAATAACTCCCCACAAAGGAAGCAACCGCATCAATTGCTGATCGTCCTGGTGTTTTCCATAACGGTCTCATAATGGGACGGCAAAACGTACCGATAAACTCAAGTAATCCGTACCCGACTAATAACGCTAAAAAGGCTGAGCCAATTGGCACGAGTAAACTTACCGATATTACGAGTTTCTCATACAAAAACGGCCCTACATCTGGTGCAAAGAACCAAGCTGGCCCTACTTTCAAACAATATAATACACCAAAAATGACGCCAACTACTTTTAAAATAGAAAAACAGATATCTACGATAGATGCATTCCATTTTTTCGTATAAAACGGATAGATTGCACCCATTATCATAACGAGTAGAGCGTAATAAGGTACTACGCTCGGAACCGAAGCCCGAATCCATGATACGATATGATCAATCATAATGGAAGAAGCACCATTTATCGTAACTGGTACGAAAAACATAAACACCCCAACTAGACTAGCGAGTATAAACCGGAGAATAACCCCCTTCTCACTCCCAGTCTTAATTACATTCCTTTTTAATTCAATTTCACTCAAAATTCGACACCTCCTATTATCTAAATATTCTGTATAATTATGTTAGATTCCTTCTTTCAGTTTCTAATATTTCAGCATATAAAAAAGCCTATTTTAAAATAGGCTTTTTCTACTACTTCTCATAATCATCCACAATCACTTGAATCACACGATACGATTCGTCTGCCACTATTTTATTACTAGTCTTATTCGCATCATATGTAATTAACGCTTTCCAAAGCGCCCATCCTCTTGCTCTATTCCATGTTTCTTCATCTATGCGCAATACTTCTTTAAATACGGTTCTGCTATTCTTATCAAAAAATGTCCATGCCATCGCTGCATCACAAGCCGGATCGCCTACTCCTAAAATACCAAAATCAATTACGGCACAAAGCTTTCCGTCCTTAACGAGTAAGTTTCCTGGTGCAACATCTCCATGAACCCAAACTGGTTTACGCTCCCACGTTGACTGAAGGGCTAAATCCCAAAGATGCTTTAATACTGTTTCATCAAAAACGTCCTTATTATTTTCGATCGCACCTCTCGCCTCTTCATCATATATAGATATAAGCCCGCCTCGGTAAAAATTATGTGCTCCAGCGACCGGTCCGTTACTCGCATCAATAGCTTGCAATTCCACTAAAAATGAGCCTAAGTCCGTCGCAAATTCATGTAAATCACGAACATTTTGTTTCGTAACGGTTTCTCCCTCTATCCATTTATTAATAGACCATGGCCATGGCCACGGATACGATTTCGATGGATTTCCTTTCGCAAGTGGTGTAGAAATCGGTAAAGAAAGCTCCTTACTTAATATAGGTAGCCACTTATTTTCTTTCTCTACTTGCGGTGCATATGCCTCATCACTTGGTAATCTAACACTCATCTCATCCCCTAGATGAAACGTTCTATTATCATGTCCACTAAACTTTACAGGCTTCACCTCTAAATGTGCCCATTTAGGAAACTGTTCCCCTATCAATTTTTTAACTAACTCCGTATGAATTTGATTCATTCACTTACCCCCTTCTCTTTTGAAACTTACTAAGTCCATCTGTACTCCCAACATATTCAAAACCATTTTTCTTATAAAAATCATTCAACGTACGATTATGCCCGACGCAGTCTAGCTTCAAGTACTCTTTGTCATTTTGTACATTCTCTTCTACCCACTGTAAAATCCATTCTCCAATCCCATTCCCCTTATACTTCCGTTTCACCGCAAATCTATGAATATATAAAGAATCAGAAACTTCCGCCTTACCAAAAATACGCTTATCCCATTCATTTTGTTTAGGAGATACTGTAACTGTACCGACAATTTCATTTTCTTTCATAACCACATATGTATATTTCTCTCTTATACATTCTAGTATTTCAGCCGTAGCTTCTCCACCTAACAAATATTTCCACTGTTCAACTTCCTTATGTTGTAACCACTCTGCTACTTCTTTTAATAGAGTAATAATGCTATCACTTTCCTCTTCAGTAGCAGTTCGGATTGTATATTCTTTAACTGTGTTTCTCTCCATATTGCTGTTCCCCTTTCAAATTACTACTATACTGACAAACGCGTTCTACCGTCATTTTCGTCTGTCACGTACTCAACGTAAAAACCTTGATTCCGTGCGTTTTCATACATCAATTCAATCGCTTTTTGATCTTTAGCATAAATTGTGACGTATGTACAATCCGCAACTAGTAAAACTAATTCACACTTACTTTCTTTAAACTCTTCATATGTTTCAATCTCTTCTAGTACTTCTCCTTTTGGGTATGCTTTTAAATCTGCAAAAATGAGGTAATATATATTGTCTTTTATTAATTTTTTCAATTCTAATCCACTCATTACCTTGTTATCTTCTGAAAATAATTCCGGTCCTAATCCATCAGATAATCTGAAATAAGATTCCTCATTTTCCACTCGCCAGTCAAATGCAGTAATATCAATTGGCTTTAACACTTCCCAAAGTAGATTATCATATTCATTTGGAATATCTACAAAAATCCCTCGTTTCATTTGTTTGCACCTTCCTTATAGGCCATGAATACTCCTGTTTCTTTCCCGAATACAAAATAGATGATTATTATCTAATCAAGCATATTATTCATTAAAAAACAAGAAAAAGCACCTCAGTTGTGACATATAAACCAAGGTACTTCCCTTTCTATTTTCCAATTCATTCACTTCGTCTTCACAAAATAATATAAAAACCACACCGCATGATTTTGTTCATCTGCAGCTATTCTGCGCAACAACTCTTTCAAATGTGCATCCGATGTTTCATCTGAAATTCCCAAATAAAAATCTACTGTCTTCTGTTCATCTTGTATTGCAAATTCTAATCCTTGTAAGTACGTATTTGGGCATTCTTCCGTAATTTGTGGTTTTGGCTGCTGACCAGTTACATTTGTATAGATTTGTACAAAATGATGGAAATGCTTTATTTCATCATTACGAATTTCAAGAATTTGATTTCGTTCCGCCTCATTCGGAGCCATGTTAGCTAATTTCGCATAACAACTTATTGCACTAAACTCTCCATTAATTGCTTTCTCAATATCACGAATCAACTTATCATTTTGCCTATACCAATCATAATAATTCGAATTATCCATCGTTTCCCCTCCATTCTTTCGCATAACATTTTATGCAATTTGAAATAGCAGGAGCATGTATATAAAATGATACCGCATTTTCTATTCCCTTTAAAATATAGAAAAATCTATCCTGCTTGCTTTCCCGATAAGTTAATACAAATCAAAAAACGCTTCACTCCTAGTGAAACGTTTTTATCTTTTATGCGTTTAATCCCGTTTTTTGTTCCTTTATTACACTACGTTTAAGAGCAGTCGCTAAAATAATAACCATACTTACTCCACCAATCCAAACGAGTACAGTAAGAGGTGTACTCCAGCTTAACCCTTTTCCGAAGAAGAATATTTCTCTAAGTCCTTCAATCATAAATCGCATTGGCAACCATGCGTACACCCAGTCTTGGTAAAATGAGGATAACATTTCCGGTGCTAGTGATAATAATGGTGCCCCGAAGAATAGTAAAAGAGCGAATACACCAATTCCTTTTAGTCCAACTAATGAAAGTACCGCCGATATCATTAAGAAGAAACTAAAGGATGTAATAGATAAAAACAGTGCCGTATCTGTGAAGTTCGAAATATTTAACCCTACCATACCATCCGCGATCCATGTAAGGCCAAATCCAATTACAAGTGTCGCAACTGCTCCTGTTACGATTTGTTTTAGTTTTAATACGAAGTTTTCTTTTCTTGTACTTACTGGCATTTTACTTATCGCAATAAATATAATTGCTGCGCTCGCTAAACTTGCAATCCATAACGGCTGGAATAAAGACATCGGCGAGTTACCGTTCGCACTATTTTTGCCGGTTTCATTTACATTTGTCACTTTCTTTGCAATCGGTGTTACTACATTTGAAACTTGATTTGCTGTTACTGTAGCTCCTTTTGCTTTCAATCCTTCTAATAGTTGCGCGCGAACAGTATTGTTCATATTATCAACTACACCATTTAACATTTGTCCTGCCATAGTTGAAGCCGCTGTATTCATTCCTTGATTGATGAATATTTCTACCTCTGGCGAAGATGGCTGTGGTGTTCGTAATGATGCCTGCTTTGTACTAAAGTCTTTCGGAATAACTAATGCTGCGTAATACTCTTGATTATTTAAGCCTTTTTGAACTGCTTCTTTATTTTTCACTTCTACCCACTTCACCGCAGGTTCTTCCTCTGATTTTGATGTCTTTTTCATATTATCAATAATCGTTTGTCCCATATTCATTTTCGGTTGATTCGGAATTTCTACTCCTTGATCCTCATTTACAATTGCGATTGGCAAGTTTTTCGGCTGAGGTTGAACAGTTGGAAATAACGTTAATGAAAAAATAAAAACAACAAGTAGTGCAATAACTGGTGATACATATAACAGTTTATTTTTAAACATTTTCTTTTCTCCTCCTATCATTTGATTTATAATAACCAACAACGTGTTGTTTATTTATATTTGAATTATATGTTCGAGTTGAACCTTATACAATAATCAAAAATCGTGAATGTGTCGGTTATAAGACACATCTTTGAAATGTGTTGGCTAAAATGAAGGAGGGACGTGCTTTGCGTGATAGTAATTTAGATTTACGTGTTGTTCGCACGAAAACTGCCATACGAAATGCATTGGTGGAACTAATTGAAGAAAAAGGTTTTGACGCCATTACGGTGAAAGATATTACAACGAAAGCAAACATAAATCGCGGTACTTTCTATGCGCATTATCAAGATAAATTTGATTTAATGACGAAATGCCAAGAAGAAATTATGTATGAGGTTTCTAGCATCGCCAAACAGAGATTGCCTGAAGTTATTGCTGATCTTGGTTCCAATCCTTCCCCAACAATGCCGTTTATACTTATCACTTCTATTCTTGAATTTTTAAATGAAAATAGTGATTTTATGAAAGCTGTATTAAGTTCAAAAGGAGATTTATCTTTCCAAACAAAACTGAAAGACTTTATGTGGAAAACAATATTTGAAGATACGAATGGTGCTCTCATTAATAAGGAGAATTTACTTGTCCCAAGCCAATACTTAGCTTCTTATATGGCATCTGCTCATATTGGTGTTATTCAGCAATGGTTAAATAACGGGCAAAAAGAAACACCTGAGGAAATTGCTCGTATTTTATCTACAATCGCAGTTCATGGACCTTTTTATGCGGCTGGTTTAAAGAAATAAGCCAGCTATATAACAAAAGATCATCCACTATAATAGCGGATGATCTTTTATTTCATTACAACACTTCAATATACCCTTCAGTCCCATGTACCCGAATTCGTTGTCCGTCTTTTATTAATTTAGTAGCATTCTCTACTCCAACGACTGCTGGTAATCCATATTCACGTGCAATCACTGCTCCGTGCGTCATAAGTCCGCCAACTTCAGTGACTAACCCTTTTATGGACACAAATAACGGTGTCCAGCCCGGATCAGTAAAAGCAGTAACTAATATATCTCCCTCTTCTAAGTTCGCTTCTTCCATGTTTAAAATAACGCGAGCTCTTCCCTCAATCACGCCTGAAGAAACAGGCAAACCTACAATCGCGTCAGCTGGGATATTTTCTCGTTTATATTTACCTGTAATGATTTCTCCATCAGACGTCATGATACGAGGAGGCGTTAGTTTTTCATATAATTTGTAATCTTTTTTTTGTTTTTGGATAAGCTCGTAATCTAGTTTATTCGTGCGAACAACTTCGTGAAGTTCTTCAAAAGTTAAATAGTATATATCATCGACTTCATGAATGACACCGCGCTGCACAAGTTGCTCAGCTTCTTTCAATAACGCCTGCTTATATATGAAATAACGATTAATCATGCTGTATTTTGGATATTCACGATAACCGATACAATTCCGGATGTTGCGAATCATTCGCTTCGTCTCTTCTACTTTTCGTTTACCATCCGGCAAATGCTGCAATCGATTTACTAGCTCTTCTTCTTTTTTCAAAGCTTCTTGCAGCCCTTCTTCAAATTTCTGCTTACTCGCGCCAGCTTCAAAATCTCTTATATTATTTAAAATCATCGGGATAATAGTAGTTGGCTTTTCAATCCAGCGTGTTTTCGTAATATCAATTTCTCCGCTACATCTCATTCCGTATTTATTTAGAAAAGCAGAGATAGCATCTCGAGCTTTCTCCCCGCCTTTTAAATGAACTAGTTCATTTAAAAAGCTATCATCTTCTACATGTTGTAAATACGCAATAACTTCCGGATATGGCCGAATCACATCAGCGACATCCATTAATGCTAAACCCATTTCAGATGTAATATTATTTTGTACCGATTGAGAAAGCGTGTCTGCTGCATTCTTTTCTCCTAGCCATTGCTCCATTTTTTCATTTATCCATGTTGAAGCATTCATACCTGCCATAATGACAGCGATACTTTGCGGGTTAAATAATACTTTTTTTAATTGCTGAATATCTTCTAAGATAAAATCAAGTACATCCACCCCTGATTTCATTTGCATGTTTCGTTTTAACTCTTTGATGGATGCTTCACTATTCTGTATTAAATTCGTAACGATTGCCGGATCATTTTTGATTTCTGGTTGCGAATTTGCAGGTGGCACACTTTTGCCAGCACTCTTCCCATTTTCATCATCTGGTAACAATGTAATAAAGTCATCTCGCTCAACTACAGTCGTTAATGCATCTCGTATAAGTGGATCAGACTTCCCTAAAGTGTTTATTAAATAATCTCTGCTAGCAGGTGAAGCTAATCTTTGTGTAGCATCCACAAACAGCCGTCCTCCCGCTTTACGCATAGGAGCATTAGTCGTTAACAGGAAAAAAGATAACCCAAGCGGTTTCATTGCATCAGTCATCATTTGTTGATGGCCAACTGATATATACACATGATTTCCCCCATCATTTTCTTCAGGAATTGGATATAAAGTCGTAATGGGGCGACTTTGGACAATATAAAATGTATCATGAGCTAAACACCATTCAATATCTTGCGGACAACCAAAATAAGCTTCAATCTGTCTTCCGATACTTGCTAGTTGTAAAATTTGTTGTTCAGACAATGTTTGAAGTTTTTGCTGAGCCGGATCAATCTGTTTCGTCTCTGTTCCGCCCTCTTGTAAAGCATAAATAGCTATTTTTTTAGTCGCTATCATCGTTTCTGTAATCTCGCCTTCTTTTACTTTATAATTATCGGCAGAGACCAGTCCTGATACTAACGTCTCACCAAGTCCAAAGCTGGCATCAACTGATAGCACCTTTCGATTAGAAGTAACCGGATCAGCAGTAAATAAAATGCCCGAAGCCTCAGGGAAAACCATTTTTTGAACGACAACACATATAGAAACTTGATTATGTTCAAAATCATTTTGCATGCGGTACATGACTGCTCGCTCTGTAAATAAAGAAGCCCAGCACTTTCTTACATGCTGCAAAATCGCTTCTTTTCCAATAATATTTAAATACGTATCTTGTTGACCAGCAAACGAAGCATACGGTAAATCTTCAGCCGTAGCACTAGAGCGCACGGCATACGCATGTTCATTTCCAAAACGTGAGAGATAATGAGTTACCGCTTCCACTACATCAGAAGGGATTTCTACAGCCATAATAACTTCTCTAATCTTCTTACTCATTTCACCAATTTGAGCTCGCTCTTCCATTTTTAACTTTGTTAGCTGCTGCAACAAAGTTTGAAGCTCTTCATTTTGCTCCATGGCCTTTTCATATCCTACCGTTGTAACACAAAAACCTTCAGGTACTTGTATACCTTGAATGTTTGTTAACTCCCCTAAATTCAAACCTTTTCCACCGACGAGCGAAAGCTGCGTGTTTTCTATTTCCTGAAAATCGAGAACGAAAGAACTCATGTAACATCTCTCCTTACTATGCATGTGTTCTTGATTGTAGCAGGAGTAAATACGGATAAACAGTCTATTTCGAACTTGATTTACATGATATAATTAAGTTAGGAAGAGATAATTATTTTTATTTCCCCCCTCTCATTCACTTCAATTCCATCACAAAACTTAAACATTCTTTGATTATGAAAAGCATCGGTACAAGTAATCGTCTTATTTAATGGATTTATATCAAATAGCTTTCTTCTTATGAAATTAAGAACAGATAACTTTTCCCCTCTCTTTTCCAATGTAAGTTTTATAAATATATATTTTTTCAAACTAAAATAGTTCATTTTAGCGATTAGATAATATTTAATATCAATAAACAAACAATGCTTTTATCAGTATTTCCGAAAAATCAGTACATGTTTTCCCTCATTTCTTTGATAAGAAGGTCTATTAAAGACCCTCTATTTATCCATCTTAACTATATAAAAAAACCTCAAAAAACTTTATTTTTTGAGGCTTTGATAATTATTTAGTATAAGGGGTAGCACCACATCACCATCAAGCTAAGAAATTCATTGTTCCCCAAAAAGAAAAAGATGAGCTGAAGGCCCTTAAATAGCTATTTAGAGATAAAGCGATGTTTTAGGAATCTTTAAAATATTAACTTGAATAGCATATGTACTACCGACAAAACGTTGCTATTGTGTATTATCAAGATCTAAAGTATAAATATCCTTACGAAGTATAGAAAAGTACATATTAGACATGAACTATATGTACTTTTCTTTTATTAAATTAAAGAACTTGATAGATTAATGATAAGAAGCATAATTAATCTACTCTCTAATAATAATTGTATAGTTTATATATATTAAGGTGATTTTTTACTTTTATTAGATAACTTATACTTAATAGTTTTAAAAAGGTTACAACATCACTTGTATATTAAAACCATTTATCTTATTCGATATTTGATGTTCACAATTGTACTCTATTTTTAGGTTTGTGTATTTAAACTCTGTTTAGACAAGAGAATTTTCTAATCTTCTTGACGAGGAGACAGGAGCATATTTTGTAATGCTTTTCCAAATAAATTTAAGGGCATATGTTCTTCGCTAATATAATAACATAGGGCCATACCATTCTCTAATGAAAGAATAGTCCATGCCATTTCGTTAGCAGATAGAGCAGATTCATTCTCATTCTCTTTTGACATCAATTTCTCAATAGCATTGGAAATTTGTTCTACCGATTTGGTTATCATATTTGACCATTTATAGCGTACCGATTCTTCACGCATCGCATAAAGGAGAAACTCCATGTTAAGCATGCTCCATGTTCGATTTTTTTGTCTACTTGAAAGAGAATATTCATCCAAAATTCCGATGAATTGTGATAATGAATGCTGTTGGTCTATTATTTGATGGATGTTATTCACGTGTAAACGCATTTGTTTTTCCAATATGGCTAGAAAGAGCTCTTCTTTGGAATTAAAATGAGCATAAACGGCTCCCTTACTAAACCCGGCATACTCTGCAATTTTATCAACAGAAGCTCCGTGAAAGCCTAATTGAGCAAAGACCTCAACAGCTGATTCTAAAAGTAATTGCCGTGTTTCCTTTTTTCTTTCTTCTTGAGTTAATCTTCGTTTAATCATTTCTCCTCCTCCGTATCTTGACAATTATATCATATAGAACTAATATACCATATAGTATATAAATTCCATTTGGTATTTAAATTACGGAAGGAATCTATGTATTAAATAATCAGCAATAATGTCATTTTAGATTAGATTATGAAAATTATAGATAATCTAGTAAAAGGAGAGACGAGAAATAATGCAAAAGATAGATTCCCTTAAAACACCAAAACAGACTCCAGCAAAAATTTTAGCGCAAACAGTTAAAACCGGGATTATTAAATCAAACCTGATTCCAATGTTTGCTGGATTAACATTGGCATTATATACATATCAGATTAGCTTGTTTGAGAAACTTCCAGAAATAGTATTTGCTTTGATTGGCTCTATTTTAGTAATGGGTGCAGCAGGAGCTTTTAATAACTTGTATGATCGTGATATTGATTCTATTATGGAGAGAACAAAAAATAGACCCACAGTGACAGGAGAAATAAAACCAAAAGCTGTATTATGGCTAGGTATTTTAATGACCATCTTGGGATTGTTTTCTCTTGCATTAACAACTCTGCTAGCAGCATTCTTAGGGTTTTTAGGCTTATTTTTTTATATTGTCCCATATACAATGTGGAGTAAAAGAAGAACAATTTATAATACGGAGGTTGGAAGTATTTCAGGAGCAATGCCCCCTCTTATTGGATGGGCTGCTATTTATCCAGACATTACACATCCTGCTATTCTTGGTCTTTTTGTGATTACAGTCATTTGGCAAATGCCTCATTTCTATGCCATAGCTATTCGCAAACACGATGAGTATAAGGCAGCTAAAGTTCCTATGCTTCCAGTAGTCAAAGGTGTTAAAAGAACATATTTGCAAACTAATATTTATTTAATCATTTTAATTGCAATGAGTTTCCTATTTAGCTCTTTAAGCCTCGGTCTTACGTTAGTAGCACTTCTTTTAAGCATTTTATGGCTCGTCTTAAGTATTTTCGGCTATAAAAAAATGGATTCAGAGAAATGGGCAAAATCAATGTTTGTTTATTCACTTCTTCATATGACTATCTTGTTTTCGACTGTAATTATATATTCTCTTATGGGCATTTTTTTTGATTTATAAAAATTATAATTTTGTAGTCATAACACGAAAAAATACTATTCTTTCAATAGAGTATAGGAAAGGATGGTGTTTTTGAAAAGAAGACATCGATTAAGATGTCTTCTTTTACTTGTAGACTTGGTGTTAAGAAAGTTCGATGTTTTCTTTTTTTTATTATAGTGAAATTGAAATATAATAAATCAAACTGAGGTAGCACACATAGAATCTTCATCCTGGTTTATTATAAAATTCTTAAGTTGATGGGTATGGGCTAAATCCCATAAACTTTCATTGGTAGATAAGTCAAGGACTGTCCCGTAGCAGAAGCAGTTAAGTTTTTTTCTAATTCAAATCCTTCAACTGGTTCGATACATGAAAACTTTTGTAAGAATGCCTCTAATACAATTTTCATTTCTAATCGTGCAAGAGGTGCACCTAAACAAAAATGTGGACCACTTCCGAAAGTTAGGTGCTTTTTATTATTTGAGCGATGAATGTCTATAGAAAAAGGATCGCTATACATATTTTCATCCATATTGGATGCACTCATCCAAGCAATGACTACGTCACCTTTTTTTAACTCAATCCCTAATAGATTATTATCTTTTTTGACCGTACGATCTCTTTTTGAAATATGAAAGCGATATCGAAGCATTTCTTCAACGGCTTTAGGGACTAGACCTATATCCTTTCTTAGTGTTTCATATAATGACTTGTCATCATAAAGCAATGAATAGAATGTATTGGCTATTGCGTGACTAGTTGTTTCAATACCTGCCCCTAAAAGTAACATAGTTGTTTGTACAATCTCATTATCCGTAAGTTTTTCCCCATCCACTTCAGCTCGAATCAAATCAGAGATAATATCATCACAAAGGTTCGAACGTTTTTGAACTACAATAGGATACAGATATTCAAAATATTCTTTCGCTGCCTTTTGTTTTTGTTGTTCAAGGTCTTCTAACCTTTCTTTGTCGTATGGTTGGAACAAAATATCAACCCAATCTTTAAACTGACCTTGACCTTGTGCAGGTACGCCAAATAAATCGCCTATTACTAGAGCAGGTAAAGGGGATGCCAAAGCGTCCACGATATTAATCGTAGAATTTCCTTGTATGTTTTCTACAAGCTCCGTTGCAATTTGTTGAATACGGGGTTCCCACTCTTTTAAACTGCGGGGAGTGAAAGCTGTTGCCAATAAGGACCGTACTTTTCGATGGTCAGGAGGATCAAGGAACGTAATCATTGTTATAGGTGAAGTGTTTTTTTGATTTTTATTATCACCGACAAAAATACCGCTTCTAGGCCCTTGACTTGAAAAGAATTCATAATTGGTTAACACTTGCTTAACATCTTCATACTTAAACGCATTCCATGTATTTGTTTCCTCGTGAAAATAAACAGAATGATTGTGAAGCATTTCTTTATACCACTTTAAAGGGAAAAATTCTTCAGTACGCGTCTGGAAATTAGGGACTTCTTGAATTGCAATTACCTCTTTTTTCACTGATATTCCTCCTTAAAAATACAAATTTTATAACTCAATCTATAAATAGTCATATTTGGAGTACATCTCATTCCTAGCCAGCATAAGATAGAAACAATTTACTCCAAATATGATGACTAACAGTTGGTATAAATTTCTTCTTTTTGATTCGGGAATTCAAATGGTTTTAATTTATTTTTAATTTCTCTGTAGTTACCATCTCTGCGGGAACGTTAGATTCTAATTCGGAAGCCTGTTTAACTTTCTTTATAAAGAAGGAAAGTATTAATCCGATGATACCAATTCCAATGATGACAAGGTAAGCGTCATTAATCCCCTGTATAGAGGCTTCTGTAACAAGCTCTTTTTGATTCAATCCTTTAGCTGTTGCGGTAGGAACCATATCCTGCAGATGTGATTTCGTACGGCTCGTCATAACTGTCACGAGAAGCGAAGTACCGACAGCACCGGCAACTTGACGAATCGTATTGCTTATTGCTGTTCCATGTGCATTTAACCGTTGTGGCAATTGATTTAGACCTGCAGTCTGAATCGGCATCATCATCAAGGCCATACCAATGCGACGTCCTGTTGACATGAGAATCAAATAGATATAACTAGTGGAATCTGTCAAGTTGATAAAGCCCATTGTTGTAATAATGGTAATTGTCATTCCAATAATAGCTAACCATTTCGCACCAAAGCGATCGAATAGCTTACCGGTAACTGGCATAAGGAATCCCATAACCAGCGCACCTGGAAGAAGCAGAAGACCAGACTCAATGGCTGTGAAACCACGCATATTTTGGAGATATAACGGAAGTAACATCATATCTGCATACATAACCATAGTAATTGCGATATTAATGATTGTTGTTAAAGAAAACATATTGTATTTAAATACACGTAAGTCAAGCAATGGATTTTGTGATCTTAATTCCTTCCATGAAAAGAGTACAAGGGCTAAGATACCTATAGTAATCGTACCTATTACCTCTATATCTGACCAGCCAAGACTTCCAGCCTGGCTGAAACCGTAAATTAATGAACCGAAACCAATGGTCGAAAGAATGACGCTTAGGATATTAAATTTTGTCTTGATTCGGTCGGATACATTTCGGAGATAAATGAACCCCAGCACAATAACAAGGATAGTAAATGGAATCATTCCGTAAAACATCGTCTCCCATTTATAGTTATCAATCATGTATCCGGCAATTGTAGGACCAATTGCTGGTGCAAAAATGACGGCAAGTCCCACCATTCCCATAGCTGCTCCCCTCTTTTCGCGAGGGAAGATGGTCAAAATAACATGCGTAAGCAATGGCATAATAATTCCTGCACCGGCTGCTTGAATCATACGTCCGGTTAACAAGACAGGAAATCCTGTTGCTAAAGCTGAAACAATGGTTCCAGCTAGAAATATAAGCATGGAAGTTTGAAAAAGTTCACGTGTGGTAAACCGTTGCATTAAATATGCGGTAATAGGGATTAAGACGCCGTTTACTAGCATATAACCAGTTGTTAACCACTGGGCTGTTGTAGCTGAAATCTTAAATTCAACCATAAGTTCAGGAGTAGCGACACTCATGAGTGTTTGGTTTAATGTTGCAAGAAAAGCACCTAAAATCATAATGAACATAATAGGTCCTTTTTTTATCGAATTGGGGACTGTTTTAGTCTGATTATGCAATTCTTTCATATCCTTTCTAATTTTAACGTAGACTTTTTTTACAAAGTGTTGAATAATTTACACTATATAAATTACATTATTATAGATTATTATGACAACAGACAATTTTTTAATAACTGTCTATTAGTTATCACTTCTTATGCTTTCTGTTAATAAAGTTTAAGATAATAGACAGAACTTATAATATTGTAAATTTCTAATTAATAGGAAAGGTGATTAGATATGACAAACCATCCAAAGTCCCGTGTAGACCCTCGAATCATCCGTACACGCCAGTTAATCAAATCGGCTTTAATAGATCTTCTACAAGAGATGGAAATTAGCAAAATAACAGTTAATAAAATTGCAGAACGTGCGACCATTAATCGTGTTACGTTCTATCTCCATTATCGTGATATTCATGACATGTTGGAGAAAATGGCACAGGAAATGGTCGAGGATATTGAGAAGATAATGATAAGTACGGAAAACCTCTCAGATTCCTCTGAGGATATAGAATGGTTAAAACTCGTAGACCTACTTGAGTACATTGCTGACAATGCTAAATTCTATAAAGTAGTTCTTGGTTCTAGGCGAACACCGATTTTTACAGAACGCTTGTTAAATACACTTTCAGACAAAATAACAGAGAGAACAGAAAATCACCCCTTTCTCGTTACTAAAGACATGCCAAAAGATATTGTTATTTGGTACGGTTCTTCAGCTTTAATTGGCACAATTGTGAAGTGGTTACATAGGGACATGCCGTATACACCACAATTTCTTGCCAAGAAGTTGTATATACTTTTTAAGTCGAGTAATAAAGAAGTTTGAGTTGGTGTGGATTTAAAATCACTTACAGAAATCTGAAAGGTACAATTGCCTGGATCTATCGAACGAAAAGTTCATTTATGCCATATAAAGTTACATTAAATTCGTGGCGTTTGATCCCCACAAGATTAGCCAGTAATCATACTCAAAAACAAGAGGAAAATACCAAAAAACACTAATCTTACATAAGATTAGTGTTTTTTAGTTGATGACCTTTTTTAAATTTAGTTTCTCATAGTTAAATTCCTTTCCACAAATCGAGATTACTGTGTTATCAGCCCTCACGGTTTCAACTCGATTTTTTTCTGTTAAGTAATTTACCTAAGTCATAACTCTTCTAGTGTTAGGATGCTTGCTCTTTTTCACCCATGAAAATTTTTAAAAATATACTTTAGCTATTTACTTTTTAAAGAGGAAGCATATCTTTGCCGCAAACAAAAAGAACCATAACCTTGCCAAAATGGCAAAGTTATGGTTCAAATGTGGATTCCAGTCACACTTTACTCCACTTCCATTACATCACAAAACTTTAATATCCTTTGATTACGAAAAGCATCCGTACAAGTAATCGTCTTATTTAATGGATTTATATCAGCTACTGTTATGTAATTTTTATATAGACAGCCATTTTTATAATATGTAAGTAAAACCTCTTCTTCACCTAAATATGAAATTAACAGCTTATTTTCAATCCTTTCTTTGGCATCTTGCGTTAAGATTGGACGCGAGATTTTTGTTTGCTCCTGTATCATTTCTTTAATACAGACGAACTGCTCTGGCATACTAGCAAACGGTTGCCACTTTACCATTCCTCTTCCTTTTGGCATATTAACATTCATCACGATTTATGTCCTCCTAATAATGTGTTTCTATATCTTGCTGTTGCGACGCTTGTGTAGGAAATTCCACGTAAAATACTGTTCTTACCAAATCGGGTTCGAATTTCGTCCATAACCTTCGTTAGTCTCATTTCTTTTTCTCTTTGTATAATGTTATCAAAAAGCGAAATTTGCTCTTCCCCTTCATGTATTAAATTTGTTAATGAAAGGCTTACCGATCGGATCGGCTCTCCTGTATGCCTCTCGTATAAAAAATAGGTACAAACGTTGTAAACATCCATCGTTAAATTTGTTGCTCTATTTAACGTATGTGCTTTTTTTATTCCTCCCCCGTATTCCCTACTATATCCGACTGAAAAATGAATCGTTTGCGCGTATTTCTTCTCACTTCTCAATCTGTAACAAACTTCTTCTGCATGCTCTAATAAAATAACGGTGAACTCTTCTATTGAATAATCACGAAATAATATTTGGCTTTTCGCTATAGATGTTGTCGCTGGAACATATTTCTCTGCTATTCTGCTGAAATCAATCCCGTTACTATGCAAGTGTAATTCTTCCCCTATCAAACCAAACGATTGTTTTAAATACTTCAACGGGTACTGCGCTAAATCCCCAATCGTATGTATACCTTTTCGATTTAATTTCATTTCCGTTTTATACGATATACCCCAAAATTTACTGAGTGGTCTAATACTCCATAACTTCTCGGGTATATCGTCATACGTCCACTGCGCTATTCCATCGTTATTCTTTTTCGCTTCCACATCCATCGCTACTTTACTCAATATTGAACTACTCACCACTTAACGTCCTTACGGACTGTTTGAAGTGGGAGATTCCTAAGTACAGAAGCCTAGTGGCTTCTAATTCATTAGGCTATCCCCGTAGTTCCTACGGTTAGAAGCCTTAAAGCTTCATTTTTAAGATTGATACTTGCGTTAATATCTCTGTCGTGATGACTATTGCACGCAGGACAATCCCATTCACGAAGATTTAGATTCTTAACGTCTTTATTTTGATACCCACAACAAGAACATAATTGGCTTGAAGCAAATGTTTTGGATACCGGAATGACTTGTTTTCCATACCATTTTGCCTTGTATTCTAGCAACGTTCTAAATTGTGACCAAGATACTTCACTAATCGCTTTTGCTAACTTATGATTTTTTAGCATATTCGATACTTGCAAATCTTCTATACCGATAACATCGTGGTTTTTGATGATTTCAGTTGAGATTT
>NZ_MACF01000120.1 GCF_001884045.1 Bacillus mobilis
TTTTGAAATTCCCTGCTTATGTATCTTCAACATCATAACCGAATTACATAAATTTAAACGTTATAAAAGCTGTAGAAAAAAAGAAAAGAACGCCTTTTTACTGAAGCGTTCTTTCGATATTTATTCTTTTAAAAGATAGGTTACTTTATTTAAAATCTTTTCGATGTGTTTCGCGTTTTTACTGTACATTTCGCTAGCTGATTTCGACTTTGTTTCTAGGGAAAATAGTTCTAAATCAGCGTGACATTTTTTTAAAGATGCTAATAATAAAGGCTTGTTTTGAGGAGAAGGCATTTGTAGTTTGTCATTATAAATGTCGATAGTCAGTTGCCCATATGAATCCACTTGACCGAGAAAGACATTTTCAATAACTACACCGAGCTTTTCTAGTTCAGAATGTAACCAAGCACGGTTATGTCCACTAGAGGATAAAGGTTCATCTAAGACGTTTCCATCCATAATAACAGTTTGTGGTTCTTTTTCGTTTGGTACTTTTAAGCCGATGTCTTTTGCTGTAAGTGGTTGGCGATCTTTTTTCAATAACACATTTAATTCTCCGCTCGGTTCTAGTACAGCGAATTCAACATCTGCTACGCTGAAAGCATCTTTTCCACGGAGAAGTTCCAGTAATTCGTCACTTGTATATTTTTCTTTCTTTAAGTTATCTTCGAGTATCTTTCCATCTTTTATTAATACGGTAGATTTTCCTTCAAAAAAATCTCGAGCTGTTTTGTTTTTTAAAGAGAGGATTCCTGTTAAAAAAGGTACCACAGCGAAAATGAGTATCGCAAAGACGCCGTGGAAAAATTTTGAATCGAGCCCTGTAGATACTTGGGCAGCGATGTCACCGATTGTCATTCCGGCTATGTATTCAAAAAAGGAGAGCTGAGAGATTTGTCTTTTCCCTAACCATTTCGTAATAGCGAATAAAATAATTAATATGAATACAGAGCGAAGAATGACAAGTGTCCATTCCGGTAGGTGAGACATAGTCATTTCCTCCAGTCTACTTAAAACCCTTTATATTGAGGTTCTTCACGTTCTAATACTGAAACTCTATTCTGTAAATCAGCGATGATGCTGTCCATTTCTAACATACATTCATGAAATACACGTTTTGATTCCGCGGCCTGTGAATTTAGTGAAAGAGAACTTAAGCTTGCTTGAGCGCCCCTTACACTAGCGAGGCAGGTTTTGACGCTAGCGATAACAGTCATATGAACACCTTATCCTTTCGGTTTGAATAGCAATGCTCCAATGAATCCGAAAATAATAGCTGCAGATACGCCGGCGCTCGTTACTTTAAACATACCGGTGATGACGCCGACGATGCCATGTTTTGCAGCTTCTTCCATTGCGCCGTGAACGAGGGCATTACCGAAACTTGTAATAGGTACAGTTGCCCCGGCTCCAGCAAAATCAATTAATGGTTCATACAGGTTGAATCCATCTAATATAGCTCCAGCAACAACAAGTGTTGCCATTGTATGAGCGGGTGTTAATTTGCCGACATCAAACATAAGTTGTCCGATTACACATATGAGTCCACCAATGACGAAAGCCCAGAAAAAAATCATTGCGTTGCACCTCCGAATTCAATCGAAACGGCGTGAGCGATACACGGAATCGTTTCTTCTTGTTGGAATGTAAGTGGAGATAGTAAAGCGCCTGTCGCAACGACAAGTATTTTATTAAACTCTCCTCTTTTCATTCGGTTTAATAAGTGACCGTATACGACCGTTGCGGAACACCCTGGTCCACTAGCGCCAGCGATGACAGGTTGCCCTTCTCTATAAATGAGCAGCCCGCAATCTTGAAACTGTTCGCTCGTTACTTTCGTTCCGTGTTTATGTAATAAGTCATAAGCAATTTCGCGTCCTACATGTCCGAGGTCACCCGTTACGATTAAATCGTAGTAAGAGGCATCAATTTGTCGTTCGCGTAAATGGGCTTCAATTGTATCAACGGCAGCTGGAGCCATTGCACCTCCCATATTAAATGGATCTGTTAATCCCATATCAACCACTCGTCCGATTGTGGCAGATGTTACCCTAGGACCGTGTCCAGTATCGCTTAAAATAGCAGCTCCTGCTCCGGTTACTGTCCACTGCGCGGTAGGTGGTTTTTGCCCACCATATTCGGTAGGATAGCGGAACTGTTTTTCTACAGCTGTATTATGACTGGATGCACCAGTTAATAAATATTTTGCGCCTTTTGCATTTACGATACTTGCTCCAAGTGCTAAACCTTCCATAGAAGTAGAACAAGCGCCGAATAGTCCGAGATAAGGAGTGCCCAGTGTACGGCAAGCAAAGCTTGTAGGGGTAATTTGATTAATTAAATCGCCTGCGAGTACAAATTGAATATCGTCTTTACGAAGTTTTGCCTTTTCAGTAGCGCGGCTACAAGCTTCTTCGAACAAAATTTTATGTGCTTTTTCATAGGAATCTTGTCCGAGCCATAAATCTTCATGGAGGGTATCGAAGTCTTCTGGAATTTTGCCTTTAGCTTCAAACGGCCCGCCAACGACTCCCGTCGAAATAATAACTGGTTTGTTTTCAAATACCCACGTTCGGTGTCCTTGTAACATTTATAGCCCTCCCCATTGAACGAGAATCGTTTTAATAAGTGCGATGACGAAAGCGGAAAATACACCAAATAAAATAACAGAACCAGCTAATTTAAACATGTTACCACCAACGCCGAGTACAAAACCTTCTGTGCGGTGTTCGATACATGCGGCAATAACGGAGTTACCAAATCCAGTGACAGGTACAGCTGTGCCTGCTCCGGCAAATTGACCAAACCGATCGTATATACCAAATCCAGTTAATAACATGGAGATGAAAATAAGAGTTGCGACTGTTGGATTCCCTGCTGAGCGTTCAGTGAAATCGAAATACGTAATATAAAAAGTAGAAATGAGTTGCCCAATTAGGCAAATGAAACCACCAACGAAAAAGGCTTTTATACAGTTTTTTAAGACAGGACGCTTCGGTTCGCGTTCTTGCTCGAATTTTTTATATTCCTGTTGCACAGGGGTTAAGTTTTTATCTTTACTAGACATTGCAAACCTTCCTTTTCTTTTAAAAAGCGTTAAGTGTTAGACTCCATTTTTTTACCAATGAATTTTAATTGTTTATTAATTTCATCTTTAGATACTTTCTTTTCCTTAATTTTTCTTTCAAGCTTTTCAAGTAACATAAAGATTTTTTTATCTGTACTTACACGAACATCGAAAGTGGGGTGCTCATCACTTAGCTGCTTTTGGAGCTTCTTACGGAGAGGTTTTAATCCAAATCTTTCGTGATGCTCAGGTGTAACTGCTATGTAGAGATCTAAATTTGAATTTACTGCTGTACTTTTTATAATTTCATCCATAGTGAGAGCTCTTTTCTTGGCTCCTTGTGATATAGATTGATTAAAGGATTCCATACTCGTTTTTGTTAACTTTGGACCTTTCTCTTTCTCCGTTCGTTTTGCTTCTTCTTTCACTTTTTTATCTAAAGGACTATTATCACATCCGGTAAAAGAGCTAAATAGAAGGGCAAATAATACGGTTATGAGTCCGAGTTTTTGCATATTTATCATTCCATTTCTATTGCAATATGTAATGTGATAGAAAAAGGATGACTGCATATCATCCTTTTTCTATTTCACAGCATGACGAATCCGTTATTGCTGTGAGTATTGTGGTTCTTCTTGTTGGACTTCTTCAACGCGTGGGTTTAAAGAATCGATAATCGTTTGTGTTTGCTCTGCAGCTGTTTGGAAAAGTTGCTTTGCTTGTTGGTTATCCGTATCAAGAGCGAATCCCTCTAAGCTAGCTTGTGCACTTTTTAATCCAGAAACAGTTTGCTTTAGTTTTGTAATTACAGTCATTGAATGAAGCCCCCTTTGGAATATCAATTCAAAGGTTATAATTTGTGAGTTGGGGTGAATTTATGATTGGAAAATTTAGGGGTCAAGCATGTGAAGGTTACAATTTTGTAATGAATATGTAAGGAAAAGCGATAGTGGAAAAAATTTTTTTCTTCTAGAATAAAGAAAGTAAAGCAAGTCAAAAAGATATTTTAAGGAGAAAAAATGAAGAAATTATTATTAGGTTTAATTGGACTTTTTATAGTAGTTATTGGTGTGGCAAGTGTTTCTCATAATGAGATAACAGATAGATACAACCCGCTTGTGAAAGAGGATTGGTTATATGTAAAAGCGAAAGAATCTGGCCGACTATCCAAAATCGGAGAGGTAGCTGGGGATTATAAACTTACTGGTTATTACGCTTCGGGCGAAGGAAAAGACGTTAAGTTTTATGCACCTCGTGGGCTTCGAGAAGGAGCGTATGTAAAGGTTAAAACGAAAGGCGAATACATTGAAACATACCAAGAAGTACAGCCGAATGAAATTCCAAAAGAGATTAAAGAGAAACTAGATAAATAAAATGGATAAGAAGTGCCTCCTAAATGTAGAAATTAGGGGGCGTTTTTATGTAGAAAATAGCTTATATATAATGTGCAATCAAAGAGTTTTTATTGATTTAAATGGATTTTATTGCTATTATTATGAAAAGAAAATGAAGTGTTTTTAATCATGCGCCCATAGCTCAGTCGGATAGAGCGGTGGTTTCCGGTACCACGTCTGCCGGGGGTTCGAATCCCTCTGGGCGCGTCAAAAAGTCCTAACTTACGTTTTGTAGGTTAGGGCTTTTTTTATTTCCCTCTTGTTATATCTAGTAATAAGATTTACTATTAGTACTTGATAATAATTAGGAGACTTATTATTTTCTTTCAATATTATTCAAATTTCGGTTGTAAGTTGTAAATCTCATTAATACATATAAATTAATAATATTTTGGAATGGGTGTCTGCGTGAGGATTCTCCTTTTACCAAACTTATTGTACAATAGAAACAAGGGGGAGATTAGTTTGAAGGCAAGTCTTTTACAAGAACAAAGCTTACGTTTGGCAATGACACAAGAGTTAAGGCAAGCGATTACAATGCTCCAGTATAATGTACAAGAATTATCGGAGTTTTTGTATGAGCAATCGTTAGAGAATCCCCTTATTGAGTTAGGTGGTTTTGAGAGGGAGAAGAAAAAGAGCTCTAACAACAGTAAAAGTACCAGCAAACAAGTCGAGAATCAGATGGAAATCTACAGTGTGGATTCTACAACGATTCAGCAACATTTATTAAATCAAATACAGTATTATAAAATAGATGAAGAAGAGCGAAAAGTAGCTTCTTTCATTATTATGAACATGGATGGAAATGGGTATTTACAAGAAACGAACGAAGAGTTAGCGGATCTCCTTTCCGCACCAATTCATGTAGTCGACCGCTCTGTAGAGCTTGTCCAATCGCTCGAGCCAGCAGGGGTAGGGGCGCGTAATATTCAGGAATGTCTAACTTTACAATTGAAGCGCTTACAAAGGCGGAATGGATTAGCGGAAGAGGTTATAGAGGATCACTTCGCTTATTTCGTGAAGAAGGATTGGCGAAAGCTTGTTCAAGTGTTGAAGTGTAGTAATGAAGAATTGCAATCGGCGGTGAACTGTATTACGTCCCTGCAGCCGAAACCAGGTCTTGCGTTTTCTTCTGATAAACCACTTTATATTGTGCCTGATATGGCGGTGAAAAAAGATGGTGATCGTCTCGTTTTACAAATGAATGAGAGAAATATGCCGAGAATTGAAATTCATTCTGAGTATAGTGCACTTCTGAATGATAGTGAAAGTGAAGTAGCATCTTACGTATCAGAAAAGTATCAGCATGTGCAGTGGATTATGCGCAGTTTAAAACAGAGAAAACAAACGCTTCTGCAAGTGATGACCATTATTATGGAAAAACAACATGATTTCTTCTGGGAAGGTCCAGAACATTTAAAGCCACTTGCTTTAAAAGAGGTAGCGGAAGAGTTAAGTGTGCATGAGTCTACAATTAGTCGTGCAACGCGAAATAAATATGTGCAAACACCACACGGTTTATTTGAGATGAAATCGTTCTTTAGTAATGCCGTTTCTACTACTGAAGATGAAGCAGTTTCTACAAAGCGTGTGAAACGGTTTATTCAAACGCTTGTTGAAGCGGAAAATAAGAAAAAGCCACTTTCAGATCAAAAGATTTCAAAATTATTAGAAGAAGAGCATGAAATCGTTATTTCTCGAAGAACAGTGGCAAAGTATAGAGAACAAATGCAAATTCCAGCGTCGTCATTACGAAAAACGATCGGATAGGTGAAGAAGATGGAAGTTGTACTGTATACAAAAAAAGATTGTGGCCTGTGCGTGCAGGCGAAACAAGTTTTACAGGAAGTACAATGTGAATATTCTTTTCAAATTGAGGAAATAGATATATATGAAGATAATGACCTTTTAGAAAAATATCACCTAATGATTCCGGTTGTAGAAATAGGCGGGAAACAGGTGGAATATGGTAACATTCACAAAGGTGTCATAATAAACTATATAAAGAATGCAGTTAAGAGTTGAATAAGTTTCTATCTCCTGTTACAATAATACACGTAGCAGGGATTATTTTTTTAACCTATGTGGGACACAAAATGTCACTACGGGACGTAAAGTGACCACGAGGAAAAATGAACCAATGTAGTGAGGAGAAAAGATATGCGCTCATGGATTCAGAACACAAAAAAATTATTACCTGATCTGCTACCTGTTATGCAAACGAGAATGCAAATTCTTCAATACATTAGGCTCATGCAGCCGATTGGAAGAAGAAATTTGTCAGCAAGTCTCGGTATGACAGAACGAGTATTGCGAAGTGAAGTTCAAGTTTTGAAAGAACAAAACTTAGTTCACGTCGCTTCTTCTGGAATGACTTTGACAGAAGAAGGAACAGCTTTAGTTCTTGCTTTGGAAGACTTTATGAAAGAAATTTCCGGGTTAAAGGTTTTAGAAAAGCAACTTAAGGAAACATTAGACTTGGATGAAGTTTTCGTTGTCCCTGGTGATAGTGATGAATCGCCTTGGGTCAAACTGGAGATGGGCCGTGCTTGTGTGACTTGTATAAAAGACCGTCTGACAGCGAATAATATCGTTGCTGTGGCTGGAGGAACTACGCTAGCTGCTGCTGCGGACATGATGCAGCTTGATTGCAAAGATTTACATATGCTATTTGTCCCAGCACGTGGTGGAATTGGAGAAGGCGTCGAATTAGAAGCCAACACCATTTGTGCCAAAATGGCGCAAAATACGATGAGTAATTATCGCTTATTGTATGTTCCAGACCATGTTAGTAGCGAAGCATATGCGTCTATTGTGACAGAGCCTTCCGTGAAAGAAGTTCTTGAGTTGATTCGATCTTCCAATATCGTCATTCATGGAATAGGTGATGCGTTAACAATGGCACGTCGCAGAAATACTTCAGAAGCAGATTGGTTAAAGATTCAAGCAAGCGAAGCAGTTGGCGAAGCTTTCGGTTACTACTTTAATGAACAAGGAAATGTTGTTCATAAAGTAAGAACAGTTGGTATGCAACTTGAGGATTTACAACATGTATCTCACGTTGTTGCAGTCGCTGGAGGTTCTTCAAAGGCAAAGGCAATACAAGCTGTAATTAAACAAGGGCACACTTCAATTCTAATTACAGATGAAGGTGCAGCAAAACAGTTAACAAAGGGTATTACCCTTTAATATAATCCCCCAAGGAGGAAATTCAAATGACTAAAATTGGTATTAATGGATTTGGACGTATCGGACGTAACGTATTCCGCGCAGCTCTTAACAACTCTGAGGTAGAAGTAGTAGCAATCAACGACTTAACAGATGCTAAAACATTAGCTCACCTTTTAAAATATGACACAGTTCACGGAACTTTAAATGCAGAAGTATCTGCTAACGAAAACAGCATCGTTGTTAACGGTAAAGAAATTAAAGTTATCGCTGAGCGTGACCCAGCTCAATTACCATGGAGCGACTACGGAGTAGAAGTAGTAGTAGAATCTACTGGCCGTTTCACTAAAAAATCAGACGCTGAAAAACACTTAGGTGGATCAGTTAAGAAAGTTATCATCTCAGCTCCAGCTTCTGACGAAGATATCACTGTAGTTATGGGTGTTAACCACGAACAATACGATGCAGCTAACCACAACGTAGTATCTAACGCTTCTTGTACTACAAACTGTCTAGCTCCATTCGCTAAAGTATTAAACGAAAAATTCGGCGTAAAACGCGGAATGATGACAACAATTCACTCTTACACTAACGACCAACAAATCTTAGACTTACCACACAAAGATTTACGTCGTGCTCGTGCAGCAGCTGAAAACATGATCCCAACATCTACTGGTGCAGCTAAAGCTGTAGCATTAGTATTACCAGAACTTAAAGGTAAATTAAACGGTGGCGCTGTACGTGTTCCAACTGCTAACGTTTCTCTTGTTGACTTAGTTGTTGAACTTGACAAAGAAGTAACAGTTGAAGATGTAAACGCAGCATTCAAAGCAGCAGCTGAAGGCGAATTAAAAGGTATCCTTGGATACAGCGAAGAGCCATTAGTATCTATCGACTATAACGGATGTACTGCTTCTTCTACAATCGATGCATTATCTACAATGGTAATGGAAGGTAACATGGTTAAAGTACTTTCTTGGTACGATAACGAAACTGGTTACTCTAACCGTGTAGTAGACCTAGCAGCATACATGACTTCTAAAGGTCTTTAATTCTTAATTATATAAGTAATCAATGACAAAACGAGGGAGAGGGTTTGTTCCCTCTCTCTCTTCTTTCGTTTTAAAAGCAAATGTGTTAAGCTTTTGAGTGGGTTTTGTCAATCCTAACTAGTAGTCGGAGGGAAATCCAATGAACAAAAAATCAATTCGTGACGTAGATTTAAAAGGTAAGCGTGTATTTTGCCGCGTTGATTTCAACGTACCTATGAAAGAAGGCAAAATTACAGATGAAACTCGTATCCGTGCAGCTCTTCCTACAATTCAATATTTAGTAGAGCAAGGTGCGAAAGTTATTTTAGCAAGTCATTTAGGCCGTCCAAAAGGTCAAGCAGTAGAAGAATTACGTCTTACTCCAGTAGCAGCACGTTTAGGCGAGCTTCTTGGTAAAGATGTTAAAAAAGCAGACGAAGCATTCGGACCAGTTGCACAAGAAATGGTTGCAGCAATGAACGAAGGCGACGTATTAGTTCTTGAAAACGTACGTTTCTATGCGGGCGAAGAAAAGAACGATGCAGAACTTGCGAAAGAATTTGCAGCACTTGCTGATATCTTCGTAAATGATGCATTCGGTGCAGCTCACCGTGCTCACGCTTCTACAGCAGGAATCGCAGACTACCTACCAGCAGTATCTGGTCTATTAATGGAAAAAGAGTTAGATGTATTAGGTAAAGCACTTTCTAACCCAGAACGTCCATTCACAGCTATCATCGGTGGTGCGAAAGTAAAAGATAAAATCGGTGTAATTCGTCATCTATTAGACAAAGTAGATAACTTAATCATCGGTGGCGGACTTGCTTACACATTCGTTAAAGCTTTAGGTCATGAAATTGGTCTATCTCTATGTGAAGACGACAAGATCGAACTAGCTAAAGAATTTATGCAACTTGCAAAAGAAAAAGGCGTAAACTTCTACATGCCAGTTGATGTTGTAATCACAGAGGAATTCTCTGAAACTGCAACAACTCAAATCGTTGGTATCGACTCTATCCCTTCTAACTGGGAAGGCGTGGACATCGGTCCTAAAACACGTGAAATTTATGCAGATGTAATTAAAAATTCTAAGCTTGTTGTATGGAATGGACCAATGGGTGTATTCGAAATGACTCCATTCGCAGAAGGTACAAAAGCAGTAGGACAAGCATTAGCAGATGCAGAAGATACATACTCTGTTATCGGCGGTGGTGACTCTGCAGCAGCTGTTGAAAAATTCGGTATGGCTGATAAAATGAGCCACATTTCTACTGGCGGCGGTGCGTCATTAGAATTCATGGAAGGTAAAGAGCTTCCAGGTGTAGTTTGTCTTAACGACAAATAAGTAGCAGCCAAAGAAAAAGGACGGTGCAAAGCATGCGTAAACCAATTATCGCAGGTAACTGGAAAATGAATAAAACTCTATCTGAAGCAGTTAGCTTCGTAGAGGAAGTTAAAGGTCAAATCCCAGCAGCTACAGCTGTTGATGCAGTAGTTTGCTCTCCAGCTCTATTCTTAGAGCGTCTTGTAGCAGCGACTGAAGGAACTGACTTACAAGTAGGTGCACAAAACATGCACTTCGAAAAAAATGGTGCATTCACTGGCGAAATTAGCCCAGTAGCACTTAGCGACTTAAAAGTAGGCTACGTAGTACTTGGCCACTCTGAGCGTCGTGAAATGTTTGCTGAAACAGATGAGTCAGTAAACAAAAAGACTCTTGCAGCATTTGAACATGGTTTAACACCAATCGTATGTTGTGGTGAGACTTTAGAAGAGCGCGAAAGCGGAAAAACATTTGATCTAGTAGCAGGTCAAGTGACAAAAGCACTTGCAGGTTTAACAGAAGAGCAAGTTAAAGCAACTGTTATCGCTTATGAGCCAATCTGGGCTATCGGTACAGGTAAATCTTCTTCTTCTGCAGATGCAAACGAAGTATGTGCGCACATCCGTAAAGTTGTTGCAGAAGCTGTTTCTCCAGAAGCTGCAGAAGCTGTTCGTATTCAATACGGCGGTAGCGTAAAACCAGAAAACATTAAAGAGTATATGGCACAATCTGACATCGACGGCGCTTTAGTTGGCGGTGCTAGCTTAGAGCCTGCTTCGTTCTTAGGTCTTCTGGGGGCGGTAAAATGAGAAAGCCAACAGCTTTAATCATTCTTGATGGTTTCGGACTACGTGAAGAAACTCACGGGAATGCTGTAGCACAAGCTAAGAAACCTAATTTTGATGGTTACTGGAACAAATTCCCTCACACAACGCTTACAGCTTGTGGTGAGGAAGTGGGTCTTCCAGAAGGTCAAATGGGTAACTCTGAGGTTGGTCACTTAAATATCGGTGCTGGCCGCATTGTATATCAAAGCTTAACACGCGTAAACGTTGCAATTCGTGAAGGTGAGTTCGATCAGAACGAAACGTTCCAAAATGCAATTAAAAGCGTAAAAGAAAAAGGTACTGCTCTTCATTTATTCGGTTTACTTTCTGACGGTGGTGTGCACAGTCACATGAACCATATGTTTGCTCTTCTTCGCTTAGCAGCAAAAGAAGGCGTGGAGAAAGTTTATATCCATGCATTCTTAGATGGCCGCGATGTTGGACCACAAACAGCAAAAGGTTATATCGATGCAACAAATGAAGTGATTAAAGAAACAGGAGTAGGACAATTCGCGACTATCTCTGGTCGTTATTACTCTATGGACCGTGACAAGCGTTGGGATCGCGTAGAAAAATGTTACAGTGCTATGGTGAATGGTGAAGGCCCTACTTATAAATCAGCAGAAGAGTGTGTAGAAGACTCTTATGCAAATGGTATCTACGATGAATTCGTATTGCCGTCTGTAATTGTTAACGAAGATAACACGCCAGTTGCAACAATCAATGATGATGATGCAGTTATCTTCTATAACTTCCGTCCAGACCGTGCAATTCAAATTGCTCGTGTATTTACAAACGAAGACTTCCGTGAGTTCGATCGTGGTGAAAAAGTACCTCACATTCCTGAATTCGTTTGTATGACACATTTCAGTGAAACTGTAGATGGTTACGTGGCATTCAAGCCAATGAACCTTGATAACACATTAGGTGAAGTTGTTGCGCAAGCGGGATTAAAGCAACTTCGCATCGCGGAAACTGAAAAGTATCCGCACGTTACATTCTTCTTTAGTGGTGGTCGTGAGGCTGAATTCCCAGGAGAAGAGCGTATCTTAATTAACTCACCGAAGGTTGCAACGTATGACTTGAAACCTGAAATGAGCATTTACGAAGTAACAGACGCTTTAGTAAATGAAATCGAAAATGATAAACACGATGTTATCATTCTTAACTTTGCGAACTGTGATATGGTTGGCCATTCTGGGATGATGGAACCAACAATTAAAGCAGTAGAAGCAACTGACGAATGTTTAGGAAAAGTTGTAGAAGCGATTCTTGCAAAAGATGGTGTAGCACTTATTACTGCTGACCATGGTAATGCTGATCAGGAGTTAACTGCTGATGGTGGACCAATGACAGCTCATACAACTAACCCGGTTCCTTTCATCGTTACAAAAAATGACGTAGAGCTTCGTGAAGGTGGTATTTTAGGAGATATCGCCCCAACAATGCTTACACTTTTAAATGTGGAACAACCGAAAGAAATGACAGGTAAAACAATTATTAAATAATTTGCTTATATAAAAAGGAGAGAATTTATTATGTCAACAATTATTGATGTTTATGCTCGCGAAGTCCTTGACTCTCGTGGTAACCCAACTGTAGAAGTAGAAGTTTACACAGAAAGCGGCGCTTTCGGACGCGCTATCGTACCAAGTGGTGCATCTACTGGTGAGCACGAAGCAGTAGAATTACGTGACGGTGACAAATCTCGTTACCTTGGTAAAGGTGTTCTAAATGCAGTAAACAACGTTAACGAAGCAATCGCTCCAGAAATCGTTGGTTTCGACGTAACTGACCAAGCTGGTATCGACCGTGCTATGATCGAATTAGATGGCACTCCAAACAAAGGTAAACTAGGCGCTAACGCTATCCTTGGTGTATCTATGGCAGTAGCTCACGCAGCAGCTGACTTCGTAGGTCTTCCATTATACCGTTACCTTGGTGGATTCAATGCAAAACAATTACCAACTCCAATGATGAACATCATCAACGGTGGTTCTCACGCTGATAACAACGTAGACTTCCAAGAGTTCATGATCTTACCAGTTGGTGCTCCAACATTCAAAGAATCAATCCGTATGGGTGCTGAAGTATTCCATGCACTTAAAGCTGTATTACATGACAAAGGTCTTAACACTGCAGTAGGTGACGAAGGTGGATTCGCTCCAAACCTTGGTTCTAACCGTGAAGCATTAGAAGTAATCATCGAAGCTATCGAAAAAGCTGGTTACAAAGCTGGCGAGAACGTATTCTTAGGAATGGACGTTGCTTCTTCTGAGTTCTACAACAAAGAAACTGGTAAATATGACCTTGCAGGCGAAGGCCGTACTGGCTTAACTTCTGCAGAAATGGTTGATTTCTACGAAGAGCTTTGCAAAGACTTCCCAATCATCTCTATCGAAGATGGTTTAGACGAAAACGACTGGGATGGTCACAAATTATTAACTGAGCGTATCGGTGATAAAGTACAATTAGTTGGTGACGACTTATTCGTAACTAACACACAAAAACTTGCTGAAGGTATCGAAAAAGGTATCTCTAACTCAATCTTAATTAAAGTTAACCAAATCGGTACTTTAACTGAGACTTTCGAAGCTATCGAAATGGCTAAACGTGCTGGTTACACAGCAGTTGTATCTCACCGTTCTGGTGAAACTGAAGATGCTACAATCGCTGACATCGCAGTTGCAACTAACGCTGGCCAAATCAAAACTGGTTCTATGAGCCGTACTGACCGTATTGCTAAGTACAACCAATTATTACGCATCGAAGACGAACTAGGCGAAATCGCTGTTTACGATGGTATCAAATCTTTCTACAACATCAAACGATAATTGTAGAAAATAACGACAGACCGTGAGAAATCACGGTCTGTTTTTTTATGCTTAAAATTGCTCACCCGTCATAAGTGACATGAAATGTTTAAAGAAACGGTTATAATCAAAGTCAATTGCGATTTGATGACTCGGCCAATCAGTAAATGGTTTAGATCCTCCTAAAGAGCGAAATTCTCCAATGCTTGCTCCTTGTGCATAGGATTCCGTCATGACAACGATAGGTGACTTGTGATACGTAAACATAGAGTTATCAAGTAAAGCGAGGACTGGCATTGTGTCATGAAAGGGACTTCCCTTTAAATGCGGTAAGGCATCTTTATAATAGCCATAGTAATAATGATCGAATAACGGTTTAACAAGTGGGGCTTTTCCTTTTGCTTCAATGTATTCAGCCATTTCTGGTGTAATAACAGAATATTGGGTGACGTTTAATGGGTATATATACATGTTAGCTGTGGATTGAAGGACTATATTAGCAGCAGTAGGATCACCATAAAAGTTTGCTTCGGAAATAGGTGTAACATTACCAGGGTGTAAAAAGGCACCGCCCATTACGTAGTAAGATTTAATTTGCTTCATTAGCTGTTTACATAGGATGAATAAAATTGCGAGGGAGGTAAGTCTTCCTAAACTTACAATGATTAATTCATCTTTATATTGCTCAATAAGAGGGATAACTTCAAAAAAATTCTCCATCTCCCCGTTAGTCACATTCTCCTTTGGAATAATTGGCCCGAGCCCTTGTTTCCCGTGTACATTCGTAAAGAAAGAAGGAGGGGCACCAGTAAGCGGTTGTTCTGAACCACCAAATACTTTAATATTTCTATTCTTTGTTTCGTTCGTAAGAAAATGAGCATTTTGTACGGCCATTTCTTTTGGAACATTGCCGTAATCAGCAACAATGCCGATTATTTCTATTTCATCGATAAAGAATGCTAAGAGGAGGGCCATCGCATCATCAATCCCAGGATCACAAAAAATAAGAACTTTTTTTGGCATATGTTCACCACCTATCTTATTTATCCCACTTTAATGGGCAGTAAGACCCCCACCTCAAAATTCAGCGAAAGCAAAGAATTTAGGTGGGGGTCGGGCTGCCCATTAAAGTCCGATTGGTGAGGGCTAATAAGAAGAACCCCCCACTGATTAAAGTTTCACTTTATATATATGTAAGCTTAAGGATAAAAAGATTATTTTATTGAAATAACAACCTTGTAAATTCAGAAAATAAAAACTTTTTATATTAGGTCAAGGTTTTTGACTTAATTTTTACATAGAAATCCAGTCATATCAAGGTTGTAAGCGTATAACATAGGCTGTTTTTGCTGCCGAATTGATAAATTGCAGCTTTTTACAATTTATACTATGATAAAGATATTAAGAGAAGATCGTATAAACATGAGGGATGATGAACATGAAATTTACAAAGATTCTTGTCCAAATTGCTGCTCTTTACGTTTTTTATATGGTTGGAACTTGGGTACAAGAAATGTTAAATATTCCGATTCCAGGAAGTTTGATTGGAATGTTCCTCTTACTTGTTTTACTTAGCCTAAAAGTTCTTCCAGTGAAATGGTTCGATTTAGGAGCAGAAACACTCGTTGCTATTATGCCGTTTTTATTAATTCCGCCAACGCTTGGCCTAATGAATTACGGTGCTTTTTTTATGAGTAAAGGAATTTCTCTTTTCATTACAATTGTAGCGAGTACATTTTTAATTATTATTGTCGCAGGACATACAGGACAATATCTTGCGAATAGAAAGGAAAGAGAGTCGCGATGAGCCAAATATTAATCGGAATTGGTTGGGTTCTTTTTACGGTGCTATTATACCAATTATCTAAAAAAATCTATAAATTATTTCCAACACCATTCACCATTCCAATGCTTGTAGCAACAGGATTAATGGCTTTCTTATTTATTATGCTTGATATACCATATCAACATTATATGGAAAGTGGTGGCGGCTGGATTGCAAAACTGCTCGGACCCGGTGTTGTAGCATTTGCAATTCCTCTTTATAAACAACGTCACGTTCTTCAAAAGTATGTTGTACCGATTGCTGGTGGCGTATTAGTAGGTACAACAGTTGCCATTGCGAGTGATTTTGCTATTGCATCACTTATGGGAACGGATAAAAGCTTAATTTTATCTTCTTTACCAAAATCGGTGACAATGCCAGTTGCAATGAGTGTTTCAGAGCAAGTTGGTGGTGTACCGTCATTAACAGCAGCTTTCGTTGTTATCGCAGGTATTACTGGAACGATTACCGGCCCGCTTTTATTAAAATGGAGCCGTGTTACAAACTCAGTTGGTAAAGGTATCGGATTTGGATGTGCTTCTCATATTATGGGCGTCATGAGAGCGATGAAAAATAATGAACATGAAGGTGTTATTGGATCGGTAACAATGACATTAACAGCAATTTTGACATGTTTGCTCGGGCCATTATTTGCAATGATGTTTATGTAATAGAAGAAAAGCGAGAGCTACTCTATAGCTCTCGCTTTTCTATAGAATTTATGCTACAGTTAAAATAACTGAATCTTTGTAGGAGGTACGCCAAGTGCATACGTTATTATCCGTTTTACTTATTATTGTATCGATTTTAATGATTGTTATGGTACTTATGCAGTCTAGTAATAGCTCAGGCCTTTCAGGTGCAATTTCAGGCGGTGCAGAGCAATTATTTGGTAAGCAAAAAGCACGTGGAATTGAAGCAGTATTAAACCGTATTACAATTGTTTTAGCTGTTCTATTCTTCGTATTAACAATTGCTGTTACGTACTTAAATTTATAGAATTGAAAGAAGAAGCGTTAGTAAGTTGTACTAATGGTTCTTCTTTTTTTGTTTTACTACCATTTGAAAGATGTTTCTAATTAGATTATAGAAATATAAATATGGTACACTAAGATATAGAAAGAATACGACTAGATTACAGAAGAGAAAGAGGAGAAGTACATGATGAAATTAGCATCTCCGAAACCATTTACATTTGAGGGTGGAGACCGCGCTGTTTTATTACTACATGGTTTCACAGGCAACTCAGCTGATGTACGTATGTTAGGGCGTTTCTTAGAAAAGAAAGGCTACACTTGTCATGCCCCAATTTTTAAAGGGCACGGTGTACCACCAGAAGAGCTTGTTCATACAGGTCCTGAAGATTGGTGGCAAGACGTAATGGAGGCATATCAGCTTTTAAAAGATAAAGGCTTTGAGAAAATTGCTGTTGCTGGACTATCACTTGGCGGCGTATTTTCTTTAAAATTAGGTTATACAGTACCGGTTTTAGGTGTAGTACCAATGTGTGCACCAATGTATATTAAGAGTGAAGAAACGATGTACCAAGGTATATTGGCATATGCCCGCGAATATAAAAAACGTGAGCAAAAATCACCAGAGCAAATCGAACAAGAAATGTTGGAATTCCAACAGACGCCGATGAATACATTAAAAGCATTACAACAATTAATTGCTGACGTACGTAACAATGTGGATATGATTTATGCACCGACATTTGTTGTACAAGCACGTCATGATGAAATGATTAATACAGATAGTGCTAATATTATTTATAACGGTGTAGAATCTACGTTAAAAGACATTAAATGGTATGAAGACTCTACGCATGTCATTACACTTGATAAGCAACGTGACGAGCTACATGAGGATGTATATAACTTCTTGGAGCAACTAGATTGGTAAGATCTAGTTGCCTCTTTTTTTCATAAGGGAATTTTTTATGGAAGCTGTAAAAAATCATTGGGAGATGATTGAAGTTTCGCTTTATACATCCCCCATCTTTCGGATACACTAAATAATATAAGGGTTTAAAGGAGGTATTTTTGCTTGGAAGAAATCATACAAGAACATATTGATAAGTTGTTATTATTTATGAGAGAAGAAGCGTATAAACCGCTAACGATACAAGAGTTAGAAGAGGCATTTGGAATTGAAGGTTCTGAGGGCTTTAAAGATTTTGTAAAGGCACTTGTAACGATGGAAGAGAAGGGACTTGTTATTCGCACACGTAGCAACCGTTACGGTCTTCCTGAAAAGATGAGTTTAGTACGTGGTAAGTTAATTGGACATGCACGTGGATTTGCATTCGTTGTACCAGACGAAAAGAAAACGGGAGATGATGATCTTTTCATCCCGCCTACAGAGTTAAACGGTGCACTTCATGGCGATACAGTATTAGCACGTGTTAGCGCACAATCAAGTGGATCACGCCAAGAAGGTTCAATTGTACGTATTTTAGAGCGCGGCACGAAAGAACTAGTTGGTACATATACAGAATCGAAAAACTTTGGATTTGTTATACCTGACAATAAGCGCTGGACGAGTGATATCTTTATCTTGAAAAGTGCATCAATGGGTGCTGTAGAAGGCCATAAAGTAGTTGTGAAAATTACGAGCTATCCAGAGAATCGTTTAAGTGCAGAAGGTGAAGTTATTCAAATTCTAGGTCATAAAAATGATCCAGGAGTAGATATTTTATCTGTCATTCATAAACATCATTTACCTTTAGCATTCCCTGAGGAAGTGATGGAGCATGCAAACAGTGTACCAGAAACGATTTCAGAAGAAGATTTAAAAGATCGTCGTGACCTGCGTGACCAAATGATCGTAACGATTGACGGTGCAGACGCGAAAGATTTAGATGACGCTGTTACAGTAACGAAGCTTGAGAACGGTAATTACAAGCTTGGCGTTCATATTGCGGATGTAAGTCATTACGTTCAAGAAGGTTCTCCAATTGATGTAGAAGCAGCGGAGAGAGCGACGAGTGTCTATCTTGTTGACCGTGTAATTCCGATGATTCCACATCGTCTATCTAACGGTATTTGTTCATTAAATCCGAAAGTAGACCGTCTGACGTTATCTTGTGAAATGGAAATCAACAAATTAGGTGATGTTGTAAAGCACGAGATTTTCCAAAGTGTGATTAAAACGACAGAGCGTATGACGTATGCTGACGTAAGAAGTATTTTAGAAGATGAGGACGAGGAGTTAATCAAACGTTATGAGCCGCTCGTACCGATGTTTAAAGAGATGGGTCAATTAGCGCAAATCCTACGTGAAAAACGTATGCGCCGCGGTGCAATCGACTTTGACTTTAAAGAAGCGAAAGTATTAGTAGATGAAGAAGGAAAACCGACAGATGTTGTCATGCGCGATCGTTCTGTATCAGAGAAGTTAATTGAAGAATTTATGCTTGTTGCGAACGAAACAGTAGCAGAGCACTTCCACTGGATGAACGTACCATTCATGTATCGTGTCCATGAAGATCCGAAAGAAGATAAGCTTGAGCGTTTCTTCGAGTTTGTAACGAACTTCGGATATGCGGTAAAAGGACGTGCGAATGAAATACATCCTCGTGCACTGCAACAAATTCTTGAAATGGTTCAAGGACAGCCGGAAGAAGTAGTTATTTCAACAGTAATGCTTCGTTCAATGAAGCAAGCACGTTACGATGCGGAGAGCTTAGGGCATTTCGGTTTATCAACTGAGTTCTACACGCATTTCACATCGCCAATTCGTCGTTACCCAGATACGATCGTTCATAGATTAATTCGTGAATACATCATTAACGGTAAAGTCGACCATGAAACACAAGCAAAATGGCGTGAAAACTTACCTGAGATAGCAGAGCATTCTTCTAATATGGAACGCCGTGCTGTTGAAGCAGAACGTGAAACAGACGAAATGAAAAAAGCAGAGTATATGGTTGATAAGATCGGCGAAGAGTATGACGGTATGATTAGCTCTGTAACAAACTTCGGTTTATTCGTAGAGCTTCCAAATACAATTGAAGGTCTTGTACATGTTAGCTACTTAACGGATGATTACTACCGTTATGACGAGAAACATTTCGCAATGATCGGAGAACGTACAGGTAACGTATTCCGCATCGGAGACGAAATTACAATTCGTGTTATTAACGTAAACAAAGACGAGCGTGCAATCGACTTTGAAATCGTTGGAATGAAAGGTACGCCTCGTCGTAAGTTCAAAGATCGCCCAGTCGTTATCGAACAGCCAAGAACAGGCAGAAAGAAACGCGGTGGACGTAGCGAGCGCAGTAATGAGCGCGGCGGCGAACGTGGCACAGGTAGAAAATTTGACCGTGGTGGCAAAGGAAAAGGCACAGGAAAAGGAAGAGGATCCGCATCCGCGTCAGCATCCGCATCCGCTAGCCAGCCAGGGAAAAAAGACGGTAATGGCAAGAAGAAAAAAGCATTCTTCGAAAACGTACCAGGATTCAAGAAGAAAAAGAAAAAGCGTAAGTAAGAAAAAGAGGGCTTCGCTTTTATAAAAAGCGAGGCTTTTTCTTTTTTCTTGGTGGTTTGAGAGCGAGCCACTTTCGCTTTTTAATGGAATCCAGCTACAGTGGCTAGAATCTATTGGCCATTTCACTCCCTCGGACGAAGCAAAAAGCGCTTCTCTGTCGGGAGTTCCAATGTCCAAAGATTCTGAGTGAGCCACTTTCGCTTTTTATTAACATTTGTTACAATAGTAAAAATAGAGGAGGGACGTTATATGCCAAAGGGTACAGGTAAGGTTATTGCACAAAATAAAAAAGCTTTTCATGATTATTTCATCGAAGAAACATACGAAGCAGGGCTTGTCCTTCAAGGAACGGAAATTAAGTCGATTCGTGCTGGACGCGTGAACTTGAAAGATGCATTTGCTCGTGTACATAATGGTGAAGTATGGGTTCATAATATGCATATTAGTACATATGAGCAAGGGAATCGTTTCAATCATGATCCGCTTCGCACAAGAAAGTTACTTCTTCATAAAAAAGAAATTGAGAAGTTAACGGGTGCTTCAAAAGAAACAGGCTATGCATTAGTTCCAGTTAGAATTTATTTGAAAAATGGATTCGCGAAAATGGCACTTGGTTTAGCAAAAGGTAAAAAGCAATATGATAAGCGTAACGATTTAAAAGAGAAAGAAGCTAAACGTGAAATTGCACGCGCGTTCCGTGATCGTCAAAAGATGTAATACAGATATTTACATTTGTAAAACGGCGCGCGTATGATATAATAACTTATGTAAGATTGTTGCACATTGAAAAACAGCTCTTAGTAGCTATCACGAAATTTCTTCGTATGCTCCATTTTTATCATGGGGACGTTACGGATTCGACAGGGATAGTTCGAGCTTAGGTTGCGAGTCGAGGGGATCGGCCTCGTTAAAACGTCAAAGCCTATAATTGGCAAACAAAACAATCTTTCTTTAGCTGCTTAATTGCACTAAAGGTTCCTCCCTCCATCGTCCATGTGGTAGGGTAAGGGACTCAAACTAAGTGGACTACGCCGGAGTTCGCCGTCTGAGGGCGAAGGAAGAGAACAATCAGACTAGCAACTTGGAAGCCTGTCGATAGGCCGAAGAGTTCGCGAAATGCTAATATATCGACTACACTCGTAGAAGCTTAAGTGCCGATATTTTTGGACGTGGGTTCGACTCCCACCGTCTCCACCAATACATAACTGTTTGGTGGTTTTTTATTTTGTACGATATGAACCATAACTTTGCCAGATTGGCGGGGGGATGGTTCTTTTTGTTTTCTGGGTTTATAAAATGCTTAAGTTGATAGAGGTGGGGCGGTATCCTTGAAACTTAAACGGAAGGAATAGTTATTGCTGATAAGCAGATAGATACTATAGATGCCCTTAATGATTAAATAATATGTATTTAAATCTTCATATCCTTTGTGTTTCTATTCATATCTATTGTAAGATTATATAGTGTTCTCCTAATAAGCTGTTATAATGGCTTTTTTAGGAATTTAATATTTATAAATCTTAAATTATTTTTATCTAACTAAGTTATATTGAAATAGAGGTGAACCATAGGTGAAGCAGGTGTTAGTAATTAAAAATGAACGGTCTTTAGCGAAGAAAATCGTAAGCGGTCTAACGCAAGAAGGCTCTTTCATTTTAAAACTTCACAATGAAAACCAAGGTTTAAATATAGTATATGAACAAGATTGGGATATTATCATATTGGATTGGGACTCATTAAGTATATCGGGACCAGAAATTTGCAGACAAATACGACTTGTTAAAACGACACCGATCATTATTGTGACTGATAACACTTCTAGCAAGGATTGCATAGCAGGGTTGCAAGCAGGAGCAGATGATTATATAAGAAAACCATTTGTAAAAGAAGAATTAGTAGCAAGGGTTCAAGCAATCTTAAGGAGAACTGACTGTAACCAGCAAAATGAGATAAGCTTTTTTCAGTTTAAAGATCTCTTTGTTGATGCATCTAGCAATATTGTGAAAAAAGGTGGTAAAAACCTCTCGCTTACGAAGCGTGAGTATGATTTACTTGTATTTTTAATCAAGAATAAAAATACAATATTGAGCCGTGAAATGCTTTTGAATCAGGTTTGGGGGTATAACGTAGTAGTAAATCCGAATGTAGTAGACTTATATATTGGGTATGTAAGAAAAAAGTTAAAGTGTGAGAAGAAAGACAGATATATTCAAACGATACATGGCAGAGGCTATTCAATGGTTGAATAATAAAATAGTTTCTGTGAAATATGAAAAGACGGAAACCCTAAAAAGAAGATTGCTATCAGGGAATGGTCATTTTTTTGCAATAGAAATCATGGTTTATATAGTGCTAATCTATTGGTTAGTACGTGTGGGGGATGGATTTGGTGGAGACCGTATCTAATTTATTTTTAATTTTATTAACTCACACCATTCACAAGATTTTCACAGAATTAATGACTATACTTATTAACAGGATATTCAAATGAAAATGATTATCAATAGCAATTTAGATACATGAAAGTTACTATCTAATTCAATCTATGGACGTCATCATTTTCGAACTAAATTACATAATAAGGAGTATACGTATGAAAAAAACTATGCTTTTAAAATTAGTAAGTATTCTAGCGATTTTCACTTTAATGTTAGTAGCTTGCTCAGATTCAGGTAAGGAAACTTCGAAAGCTAATAAAGGTGATAGTAGTGATAAGCCAAAAACGGTTGAAATCACTGATGCTCATGGAACTGTTAAAGTCCCTGTAAATCCAAAGAATGTAGTTGCTTTAGATAATAGAACTTTTGAAACTTTAGCTGATTGGGGAATTAAATTAGCGGCTGCTCCACAGGATATTATGCCTGCAGATTCAGCATATAAAAATGATAAAACAGTTAAAAATATTGGGAATCACCGCGAACCAAATCTTGAAATTATAGCAGCGGCAAACCCTGAACTTGTAATCGTTGGTCAAAGATTTGCTGGCCATTACGAAGAAATCAAAAAATTAGTACCAAATGCAGCTGTTATTGATCTTAATGTTGATGTTTCTGAGAAAGCTACTAAGCCTGGCGAAAACTTAGTAAAAGGACTTAAAGATTCTACAATGACTTTAGGGAAAATCTTTGATAAAGACAAAGAAGCTAAACAATTAGTAGCTGATTTCGATAAATCTATTGAAAAAGCAAAATCTGCTTATAACGGAAAAGATAAAGTTATGAGTGTTATCGTTACTGGTGGAAATATTGGTTTTGCTGCGCCGCACTCTGGTCGCGTTTGGGGACCGATGTATGAAATTTTCGGTTGGACTCCAGCATTAGAAGTTAATAATTCTACTGCAGGTCATAAAGGTGATGACGTTTCTGTTGAAGCTATCGCACAAACAAATCCTGATTGGCTGTTCGTATTAGACCGCGATGCTGCAACATCGGATGCTGCTAAGTCAGCTCCTGCTCAGGATGTTATTTCTAAATCACCAGCTCTTCAAAACACAACTGCTGTTTCTAAGAAACAAGTTATTTATGCACCAGCAGATACTTACACAAATGAATCAATTCAGACTTATATAGAGTTATTTGGAAATATCGCAAAAACTTTAGCTAAGTAGTGTAAAGGAGCACGAAACAGTGTCAAAAAATATGATTTCTAGGGTTGAGAATATTTCTCAACCCCAGTTTTATAATCACAATAAAATATGGACAAAACCTTTTATAATAGCGGTTATAGTTGTTATAATTTTAGGGATTATATCACTGTTTACTGGAGTTTATGATATACGTGGACAAGAGGACGGAATGGAGATGTTTTTCATCACTCGTGTTCCGAGAACAGTTGCATTAATGCTTACCGGAGCTGCAATGGCGATGGCAGGGCTTGTAATGCAATTAATTACACAGAATCGTTTTGTTGAACCTACTACAACGGGGACTATTGAATGGTCAGGCTTAGGCCTGCTTTTTGTGTATTTACTATTTCCTGCCCCGACTTTAGTTCAAAGAATGACTGGTGCAATCATTTTTTCTTTTATAGGAACTATGATTTTCTTTCTATTTTTAAGAAGAGTTAAGCTTCGCTCATCTTTAATTGTTCCGATTATTGGATTGATGCTTGGAGCAGTTATTTCTGCAGTGTCTACTTTTTTGGGACTTCTTTTTCAAATGACGCAAAGTATTGAAACTTGGTTTGTAGGTTCATTTGCTAACATTCAGGTGGGAAGATACGAATATTTATGGCTGATTGTTATCGTTACTTTGCTTATTTTTATGTATGCGAATAGATTGACTCTAGCTGGACTAGGAGAAGATGTCGCAACAAGCCTTGGCGTTAATTACAATAGAATTGTTCTTTTTGGGACTGGCCTTATCTCTGTTGCTGTTGGAATTGTTGCAGCTGTTATCGGAAACTTACCTTTCTTAGGGTTAATTGTTCCGAACATTGTTTCCATGTTTAGAGGAGATGATCTTAGGAGTAATTTACCTTGGGTATGTGTGATCGGAATGGGGACAATAACTACCTGTGACATCATTTCTCGAACAATTATAAAGCCTTTTGAACTACCTGTTTCTTTAATACTTGCATCAGTGGGAGCAGTCGTGTTTATTACTATTTTATTGAGAAAAAGAAAACCAAGGAGGCTACGATGATCACATTAGACTATAAAAATAAAGAAAGTGTCGAAGTCGATTCTAGCCTTCATAATGAAAGTAGATCAGCTAGCGCTTTTCGTTCTAAGAAGGAGGCAAGACGTTATTGGATTGTACTGATAACATTGATTGCTTTAGGCCTCCTTTCTTCATATGGACTTTTAGTATATAACAATCCAGTTCCGATAGATTCCCCTTCTTTTATCCCAGTTGTTAAGAGAAGAATAGTAGCGATTGTCGCGATGATTATTGCAGCAGTTTGCCATAGCTTGTCGACAGTTGCTTTCCAATCTATTACGAACAATAAGATTATTACTCCTTCGCTTTTAGGTTTTGAATCACTTTATTCAGCGATACATACGAGTACAATATTCTTCTTTGGTGCTAGTGCATTAATAAACTTTAATGGGATTGGATCATTTTTAGTCCAAGTTGTTGCTATGGTCTTGATGAGTTTGATACTTTATGGATGGTTACTTTCCGGTAAATACGGGAATTTACAACTTATGCTTTTAGTTGGAATTATTATTGGTACTGGACTGAATTCTGTATCAACTTTTATGAGAAAGCTACTTGCGCCTTCAGAGTTTGATATTTTACAAGCGAAATTATTTGGTTCTGTTAATCATGCAGATCCTGCATATTTTCCTATTGTAATTCCTATGATTATAATTGTCGCGGTATTAATTTTTGCTCATTCTAAGAAGTTAAATATTTTATCATTAGGAAAGGATGTTGCTACTTCTTTCGGAGTTAAATATCAACCTAGTGTAATTTATACGCTTGTATTAGTTGCTATTTTGATGTCCATCTCAACTGCTCTAATTGGACCCCTTACGTTCTATGGTTTTTTAGTGGCAACTTTGAGTTATCAAGCGGCGTCAACTTATGATCATAGATATATTTTTCCAATGGCTTTTGCTATAGGATTTTTAATAATGACGAGTGCATACTTTTTAATGTATCATGTATTCAATGCTCAAGGTGTAGTTTCAGTTATTATTGAATTATTTGGTGGAATCATATTCTTAACTATAGTTTTAAGGAAGAGGGCTTTATGATAAAAATTGATAATGTTAAAAAGTTCTATACTGATAAGGTGAAAATAGGACCTTTGGATATTGAAATACCAAAAGCGGGCTTTACTTCTTTAATTGGACCAAATGGTGCTGGAAAGTCTACGACACTTTTGATGATTGGAAGACTTTTAGATATGGATGAAGGTCAAATTCAGGTAGCGAATATGGATGTTTCTGAGTCCAAATCAAAAGACTTAGCAAAAATTTTGACCATATTGCGACAAGAAAATCATTTTGTAACGAGGCTTACGATTAGACAACTAGTTGGATTTGGGCGCTTTCCATATTCAAAGGGAAGATTAACTAAAGAAGATGAGGTTATTATTTCTAAATATATTGACTTTCTAGATTTAACTAGTTTAGAGAATAGATATTTAGATGAGCTTTCTGGTGGTCAAAGACAAAGGGCATATGTAGCGATGGTCTTGTGCCAAGAGACTGAGTATGTACTTTTAGACGAACCTCTGAACAACCTGGATGTTGCTCGTTCTGTTCAAATGATGGAGCATTTGAGACGTGCAGCTAATGAATTCGGAAGAACAATTTTGACTGTTATGCATGACATAAATTTTGCAGCTAAATACTCTGATAAAATTTGTGCTATGAAAGATGGACAAATTGCTGCTTTTGGAACAGTAGAAGAGGTTATGGACCCAACACTTTTAACAGATATTTTTGAAACAAAAATAGAAATTATTAAAGGTCCTTATGGGCCAATCGCTGTTTATTAATTACAAAATGAATATGCAAAAAAAGCTGCTGTCTATATTTTATAGGCAGCAGCTTTTTTTGTGCAATTGCCTGTGAGGGCTGATTAAAGTTTCACTTTATAAAAAAGTTCTTTTACATACGATAAATGTTATTCTTTCATTTTAAAATTGTCGTAATCAAAAGGGAGAATTAATATTATGCTTACAGTGCGATTTTAGATGTGGTGATATACTGTTTATGAGTGTTTGTTGTGTCGGTTTTTGTCGGTAAGTCGATATATTTCGAAAATCGCTGATAAAATTTGAGTTGCGCCGATATATTTTGAAAATCGCCGATAAAATTTGAGTTGCGCTGATATATTTGAAAAATCGCCGATATATTTTGGAGGGGATAAAAATGATCGTGAAAGAGCGGAAAATGCCTGTACATTTGCTCCAATTAGAAGCTTTACTGAGAAGATTGCCTGCTCATCATTCAAAAAGAAATGTGGTGGTTGAAAATCTAGCGAAATTTATGGCCGGTTATAAAGGAGAGCAGGCGATTGAATATCCACTTAGTTTCTTATCCGAAACAGAATATAGTATTTTACATGATATTAGGTTGTTTGATCAGAAACATTACTTTCAAATTGATACCCTCATAGTTTCCTCATGTTTTCTTCTTTTTCTTGAAATAAAAAATATTGTTGGTACATTAATCTTCGATGCCAAGTTTAATCAGCTCATTAGAATATCAGATGGCACCTTGGAAGAAGGTTTTCCAGATCCATTTTTACAAATAAAACGGCAAGAGATGCAGCTGAAAAAATGGCTGAGTCTACATGGTATATATAATCTTCCAATTGAATCCCTCATTGTAATTAGTTCACCTCGTACAATTATTAAAGCTTCAGATGAAATATTTTCCGGTAAAATTATTCACAGTGCAAATTTACCTTATAGAATAAAACAAATTGAAAATCAATATAAAGAAAAATCGATTGATAATATAAATGGGCTTACAGATCAAATTATAAGTGAGCACTCTCCAAAGCGGCAAAATGTGCTTGTGCAATATAACATAAAAAAAGAGGAATTTCTAAAGGGAGTACAGTGTGAGGGGTGTTTTACCATGACGATGTTAAAAGAAAAACAGGGCTGGCGTTGCTCAAACTGCAATAGTGTGTCTAAACATGCTCATTTACGTGCTTTACAAGATTACACACTTCTGTTTGGTACGATAACGACTAACAGCAAATTGAGGGACTTTCTTAATATGCAATCTAGTTCTGCAGTTAAAAGACTCCTCCAAACAATGAACATCCCCCACACAGGTGACAACAAAGGACGAATATATGATTTAACTTCGTTTCAATCATAATTTTGCTATAATAAATAAGTATTTATGTGAAGGAGAGTGTGAAATGAAGTTTAATATTGATCATTATATAGCTAGCGTTTTGCAGTGGATATTGAATATAGCGTTAATTATATTATCCATTGTTTTATCTATCTTTTTAATTAACGAGACTATCACATTTATTCAATACATATTTTCAACAAAGGAATATACATCGTATAAATTGGTTGAGAGTATCATCGTTTATTTCTTATACTTTGAGTTCATCGCATTGATTATTAAGTATTTTAAGTCGAATTATCATTTCCCGTTACGTTATTTTATTTATATCGGAATTACGGCGTTAATTCGTTTAATTATTGTATCTCATGAGGAACCGATGGAGACGTTGTTGTATGCGGGATCCATTCTCGTTTTAGTCATCGCGTTATACATATCAAATATGAGAGATTTGAGAAAAGAGTAGTAAAAAACCCCTAAGTATAGGGGTTTTTACTTTATATAATATGAAATCCGATTAATAAAATAACGATGAACGTGATAGCAAATATGCCCCACCACAACGTATGTGTTTGTCCTCTTCTTTTTCTGGCAACGATAATTTCCATCGACATAATAAGGATAAGAGCGAATACAGCTTTTATCATAGAAATGACAGGGAAGTTTTTAATGACAACCATCCCAATTCCTGAACCTAACATAAGAACATAAAAGGCACGTTGCCCCCACAGTGTAAATTCTTGTTTGTTAAGCATGTAACTCATAATAAATAAGATGATAAGAATTGCCCATGATCCCGCGTGAATTTGATAAAAAGTATTAAGCATTACAGTTCACTCCCGTATGTATGTTGTTTTTTTGAAAATAGGATTACTAATCCGATAGAAAGCATCGTCATCATGCCGCCTATTATGAAAGATACTGCCCCTTGTGATGTAAATATCATTGTGAAAAATACTGGTCCGATAATTCTTCCTAAACTATCAAATGAATAATTCAAGCCTGAAATGGTACCGTGATCGCTTTTTACTTGTTTTGTTAAAAAGGATAAGGTACATGTTCGTACGAGTGCGTTTCCAGCTGTGAAGATGGATAAGCAAATGCCGGCCCATAGTAAATTCGTAATGAAAGGGATTAAAAATAACCCTGTTGCAGAAATGATTTGTCCGATTATAATGTAGCGTTTTTCATCTCCGTTACGAATGTAGCGTATGAGTCCACCTTGTATGAATGCGTCTACTAGGCCGCTCGCTAAAAAGATTATGCCGATTTGTAATGGTGTAATACCAATCGCTTGTTTACCGAATAGTTGATAGGTGCCTTCTAATCCAGCTAATGCCATAGAAATCGTGAAAGTAATGAAAAACAAGCCGATTGATGCCGCTGGTAAATGGATAAACTTTTTAAATGGGTTTCCCGCATCTTTTTTTTCTGCATTGTTTAAACTCTCTTTAAAAGTAAAACATGTATAGAGAAATAAAATGACAAGAAGATTGCTAGCAATTTGGAACGGAACCGCATTTCCCAAATGACTTAGCATGCCGCCAATTGCTGGGCCGACAATAAAGCCCATGCCGATGCAAGCACCCATCATTCCGATATAACGATTACGCTCGGTTTCATTTGTCATATCGACAATTGAAGCTGTTGCAGCAGTGTATAATGCCCCTGCAAACAACCCATTTAGGCTTCTTGCGATGTATAAGCCCGTTACATTATCAATTAGTAAACCTGTTAAGAAAAAACTAATGGAATACCCGAGTATGCCAATTAGTAGTACAGGACGCCGACCTGCTCGATCAGAAATCTTTCCCCAAAGTGGAGCTGTTAAGAATGAAGCAAGTGAATAAGAAGATAACAGCATACCTAAATGATGTGACGGCACATGTAAATTTGTAATGATTTCTGGTAGAACAGGGATAATCATACCGAATCCTAAAAAGATGAAAAATTGAACAATCATTAACGGAACTATATTCCTTTTCATCATATCCTCCTTTTCTCTTATTAATTAAATGACATATGACTAAATAGTCATATGGTTATAATAATGGTTTATTAAAAGGAGTACAATCGATATAATAAAATTGAAACAAATTATTCATAATTTAAAAGTCCGGTTAGGAGAATTAAGAATGTCTATTCGTTATGCATTACTTGGACTACTTTCAAAAAAAGAACAAACTGGTTATGACTTGTATCATACTTTTCAAGAACAACTCATTTATTTTTGGAATTCAAGTCATTCACAAGTGTATAAAGAATTATCAAAAATGGAGCAGGATAACCTGGTTACGTTCGAATATATTTATCAAGAAGGAAGTCCAAATAAAAAAATATATTCTTTGACGAAAGAGGGCGAAAAGGCTCTTGTTGAATGGATTATTCATTCGAAAACGAAGCCCCAACGTATAAAGGATGAGTTTTTATTAAAAGCCTCAAGTTTTAATGTTATTTCAGTAAGTGAAGCTATTTCACTATTACAGAAGATAATTGATAGAGAAACGCACGTAATGCGGGAAACTCAAAAATGGAAAGATTATGGTTTTCCAGATCAATCTGCTATTCGCAAACAAGTGATAGGAGAGTATATTACTGTTGAATATGGAATAAGATATTCAAAAATGTACATCGATTGGTGTGAATGGGCAATTGAAGTGTTAGAAACATTACGAGAAGAAGAGTAAGGGAAAGTGGTGCAGACATAAGTTTGCACTACTTTTTTATGTCTTGACCTTCAAGTTGCTTGAAAGTTTACAATGTAAATAGGGCGTTTGAAATTGAAAAAAATTGAGAAATTAAGTGAAGAGGTTTCTTTTACTTGGAGGTTATAGCAATGAGTCAGGAATTGAAGTTACGTCCTTTAGAACGGGAAGATTTAAAGTTTGTACATGAACTTAATAATAATGCGCATATTATGTCGTATTGGTTTGAAGAGCCGTATGAGGCATTTGTAGAGCTGCAGGATTTATACGATAAACATATACATGATCAAAGTGAACGCCGATTTATCGTGGAGAAAGATAATGAGATGGTTGGATTGGTCGAGTTAGTAGAAATCGATTATATTCACCGTAGAACAGAATTCCAAATTATTATTGATCCAAATTATCAAGGATATGGTTATGCAGCAGAGGCGACGCGTTTAGCGATGGATTACGCTTTTTCTGTATTAAATATGCATAAAATATATTTAGTTGTCGATAAAGAGAATGAAAAAGCTGTACACGTTTATAAAAAAGTTGGATTTATGGTAGAAGGAGAACTTCTCGACGAGTTTTTCGTTGATGGTAACTATCATAATGCGATAAGAATGTGTATGTTTCAGAAGGAATATTTTAGAACGAAATAATGAATTGAAAAGGCTATAGACAGTGATTGTCTATAGCCTTTTTTGTGTGTTAAACAACAATATTTTATCGTAAAACGATAAAATATTGTTGACTTATAATGCAGTCGATCTTATTATGATGGTAGTAAGAATAGTAAAAAGGAATGCAGGTAAATGAATTGTGAAATCAAAGGAGAATATATTATGAAAAAATATTTATTAGCAATTGTATTGATATCATTAGGGGCTACTTGTTTAATCATACATGGGACGACAAGTAAAATGGATGGAAGTGGTTTGCTTATAGAACCTTACTTCTTCCTAGTACCAGTGAGTTATTTATTGTTCATTAGTGGTATTGGTGTGTCAGTATTTGAATTTATTACTTCGAATAAGGAGAAAAAATACCTATTAGCTTCTAGTCCAATATTTTTAGGAGTGTTATGCATAATTATGTTTAATATAATTGGTTCTGAAGTAAAACCAGACGGAACTTTAGTGGAGCCATTTTTCTTAATTCCGTTAGCATATTTATTTACTTTCACTGGAATTGTTGCAATTTTGTGTGTGGCTCTTTTCTCAGTGATTCGAAAAAAGACAGCACGATAAAACACTTGCCATGAAATAGAAACATAAGATAGGGAAGAAAAATAATAAGTGAGCTGAATCATGATGAATCATTATTTTTATAGCGGTAGACAAGTGGGAGCAGCTATTACACTGGCAGGAGCACAGGGGACAATTCATGCTGTGAATCAAGCGATTCAAATGCAGCAACAAGCATATTTTGCACAAATGATGCAAGGGCAGTATATGTCGTACTCACAGTTTCCGATGCAAGCTGTACATTATGATGTGCATCCAGCATATTTATTTTCCATCCCATATGGCGGGACATACTTCTTATGAAAGAAAGCGACTAATCAGAGTCGCTTTCTTTCTTTATATTCCGCCTAGTTTCATGCCAAGGAATGCAAAAAGGATTCCAATCATATAAGTGGCACTTAAATATAGAAATAGTATGCCGAAGTTTTTACGGTTGAAAAGCTGAACAGATTCTAATTTAAACGTTGAAAATGTTGTGAAGGCACCCATAAATCCAGTCCCTAATAATAATTGCCAACTTGTAGTGACGCTGTTGCCAATTATATATCCAAGTAAAAACGCTCCTGTTATATTGATGAGAAATGTAGCAATTGGAAAGGAAGTTTTATTTCTTTTTTTAAACCAATTGCTAATTGCAAATCGTGTAATAGCACCGAAGAAACCTCCAGTTGCCACTAATAAAGCTTCCATCATAAGTGATCACCTTCCGTAAGCTGTTTCTTAATTAAGAAATCACCTAGTGTATAGCCAAGAGCAGACATAATGAGCCCACCAAGTATACTGCATGATACATATAAGAAAGCCGTACTCCATTCAGAATGATTGATTAATTGTACAGTTTCTACACTGAATGTCGAAAACGTCGTAAAGGAACCGATGAATCCAGTTCCAATGCCTGTAATAATCTCTGAAGGTAAAATATTTCGCCGAGCTATATACGTAGTTAGCCATGCTAATAAGAAGCAGCCGATTAAGTTAATGAGCAACGTGGCTAATGGAAATGAATGCTGCCATGAAGTATGAATAGTAAGACCTAAATAATAGCGAGAGAGGGCTCCTAATATACCGGCTATGCCAACGATAATATAAATCAATTTCTTCACCTCTTTAAAATAGCTTGCTCAAAAAAATAGACTCCTACCAGTAGGTATACTGGTAGGAGTCATTAGCTAAGCAGCAGTTATGGCGAACTCCATCGCCTATGATTATTACATATAGTGTACTAAAAATTGCGTATAATTTCCAGTGGATAAGTGGAGTTGTGTTGTATGTGTGTGATGGTTTAAGATAGGGAATTTTTACTTATAAACTAAATATAGTGATATAAGGTTTTCAATGTGATAAAATATTTCGTATGTCTGTCATCTTTTTATTTGACTGAAAATATAGAAAAATGAAATTGTGTTTATAGAAAAGGAGTCGTTTGTTTGAAGAAATTATTAAAAATAGTACTTATATGTATTTTGATAGGAGCTTGCATTTTAGGTGGTTTTTTAGCGTATATGACACTTACAAAAGAAAAGCCGGCTGATGTTATAAGTTTAAAGGTGGAAAATAATAAGGAGCGCGTATTAGCGTCTGACAATGAGTTTAAAGTTACAACATTTAATATTGGATATGCTGGATTAGATAGGGATCAAGATTTCTTTATGGATGGCGGAAAGGGATCTGGTTCAAGTAGTAAAGAGCAAACGGAAACGAATTTAAAGAATATGCTTTCGTTTTTACAAAATGAGAATAGTGATTTTGCGTTATTACAAGAAGTTGATATAAAATCATTGCGATCTTTTGATGTAAATGGACATGAGTTTTTGAAAAAGGGATTACCTGATTATGCTTCGTCATTTGGAAAGAACTATGATACAAAATGGGTCCCTGTCCCAATTACAAGTCCAATGGGATATGCGGAGGCTGGATTAAGTACGTTTTCTAAATATAAAGTTCAAACAGCGGAGAGGTTCCAGCTTCCTGGAATGGAGCCTTGGCCAAAGCGTTTGTTTGATTTAGATCGAGCGATTGTTGAGCATAAAATTCCTGTTAGTAATGGGAAGTTTGTTAGACTCGTAAACTTACATTTGTCTGCTTATGATGAAGGCGGGAAAATTAGAAAGCAGCAAGTAGAGTATTTAAAGGAATATATGAACAAGCATTATAAAAATGGTGATTACGTAATAATGGGCGGAGATTGGAATCAATTACTTTCTGATGTTCAGTTAAGTGATCCGAAGTTTGTGAAAGAGCGTCCAGAATGGTTAGTAGAGTTGCCGAAGGACTTTACTAATGGTGGCTTTAAGTGGGCTGTAGATCCGTCTGTTATGACGGTGAGAGATGATGTGAAGAAGTATGTGGAAGGTGAAAACTTTGTCACGATTATTGATGGCTTTATCGTTTCACCGAATGTGGAGATTGTAAATGTACAAGGGAAAGATCTAAAGTTTGAGAATAGTGATCATAACCCAGTGAGTGCGGTCTTTAAGTTGAAGTAATTAAGTGCAGAAGGTGGGACTTTATATATGGAGTGGTTAAAGAAAACTTGTTTTTCTAACCTGGAGAAAGAATCACAGAAAAATCATTTATTGTTGTTTATCACGATTTGTAGTTTCTTCCTCGGAATAATCGCGATTGGGTATTACGGATATATTTTTACAGAGAGAGCAATAGCGTTTTGGGTTTGCGGTATTTCAGTTGTTGTATTTGGAACGCTTCTTACTTTTATAAAAAGCATGGAAGCGATGTATAAATATATCATGACATTTATGCTGCTTATTATGTCTTTCATTATGGTACAAGCTTTTAATGAAAGCCCGGCTGTATTTCAAATGGTCTACTTTACACTAGCAGTTTCACTTATTTATTTAAGCGAACGTCTCGTTATTATTCTCGGCGGAGTGGCGGTTGTTATTACATTTATTCTTTGTAGTTATTGGCCGGAGCAATTTTTTGCTTATACAGCGGCATCTGAAGCTGCAAACTTCGCAAGCTTGTTAGCAATCGTAACGATCGCTATGTGGGGCGTAACGAAGATTGGCTCTAATCTGCTAGCTCGCTTAAGTGATGAGAAGCAAGAAGTAATGAGAAAAGCTCAGGAGTTAGAAGAAACGCAAAGACTTATTGAGGAAACGGTTGTAAAGTTAGATAGTAATTTCAATCATTTAAGACAAAATATGAATACATCGATGGAGTCGATGAGTGAAATTAATTTTGCTTTTGAAGAAGTGGCAGTTGGCACTCAATCACAATCAGAGATGATGCATCGTTCGGTAGAAGTATTGAATGATATGGAAGGAAATATTGAACAAATTATTTCTCAAGTAAGAAATGCATCGATTCGTGTGGATGAAAGTTTAGAAATTTCAAAGGGCAGTGTACATACTTTACGAAATTTTGAAGCGAATATGAGAAGTTTAAATGATGTTGTTTCACAATCAGGAATTATATTTAGAGATTTAATGATGCATTCGAAGCAAATTAATGAAATTGTAGATGTAATAACGAATATTTCAAGTCAGACGAGTTTGCTAGCTTTAAATGCAAATATAGAAGCTGCAAGAGCAGGAGAGCATGGAAAAGGATTTGCTATTGTAGCGAATGAAGTATTAAAGCTTGCTGAAGAATCAAATCGTTCAGCGGGGAGAATTCAAGGTATTTTAAAGGATTTTAGTAATCAAGCAAGTAAAGTGGAAGTACAGGTAGAGAAATCAGAAAGAGTACAAGAAGAATGTAACGAAATGTTAGCAAGTGTTTTAACGAATGTAACAGATTTAGGGAAGTTTATTGATACAATTAATGATGTAATGAGAGAAATTGTTGGGCATCAAGAAAGTTTCCAAGTTAAAACGACGAATATCGTAAAGGATGTTACACATGCTTCTCATGTAATTCAGCAAACTTCTGCTGCTACGGAAGAAGTGTTAGCAAGTGTGGAAGAAGAAAAACATCGAAATGATATATCGGTGAAGACGTTGCATACGGTTAGCGAGCAAGTGAAGTTATTAGAAGATATTTTAGAAAAGTAATATCTCTTGAAAAGGGCACACTATGTGTGCTCTTTTTCATTTAAATGAATACGTGATAGTAATTTAATTGCTTTTCTGCGCGTTTTCTGCCAAGCTTAAGGAGATAAAGTGAGACTAATATCTACTAATTATTAGTTGAACCCCTGCAAATAGCGGGATAAAATACTTCAAAGAAAGAATTATATAGGTGACGCATATGATTGAAGTTAAGACTTCTGAACTTAGTGATGGAGAATTTAATAGAGGTGTATTTGCAACTCGTGATATTAAAAAGGGTGAGTTGATTCACTCAGCACCAGTTATCTCTTATCCGAATGAACAGCATGAACACATTGAGAAAACGTTACTTGCTGACTACGCATTTGAGTATGGGGTAAATCATACAGCATTCCTGTTAGGATACGGCATGTTATTTAATCATGCATATAATCCGAATGCAACGTATGAAATTGTCTTTGAGAATCATACGTTTAACTTCTTCGCTTATAAGGATATAAAAGCGGGAGAAGAAATTTTAATCAACTATAACGGTGAAGTTGATGATGACGAATTATTATGGTTTGATAAGGAAAAAGAAGAGAACGAAAAGTAATTTATAATAAGTGATGAAAAAGATGCTTTTACCTATGTAAAAGCATCTTTTTTATTGATGAAAATAAAGTAAAAATTACAAAAAAATACCACTTTATTTTCGTATGGTATAGTAAGATACTGAAGGATAGTGTGTTGAAAAAGTAATATATTTTACAAATTGTTGTCTTTCTGATGACATGTCAAGTTTAGTAGCCCATTTGGGTTGCTTTATTATGCAATATATATTTTAATATGAGTGGCACCTCTTATAAATTAAGAGGTTTATAGGTGTCTCGAATTGATTTTGGGTACACTGTATCCACCACTTTAGGTTCGTTCATGTATGTGGGGATATTATGGGCCCGTATAACGGGATAAAAAGAATATAGAAATAGAGGAATCGTAAAATGAATATGCAAGAGGTTTATAAATATTTAAGTACGGTATTGCCTGAAGGTCATGTGAAACAAGATGAAATGTTAAAGAATCATACGCATATTAAAGTTGGCGGAAAAGCAGATGTGTTCGTTGCGCCGACAAATTATGATGAAATCCAAGAAGTTATCAAATATGCTAACGAATATAATATTCCAGTTACGTTTTTAGGAAATGGATCGAATGTCATTATTAAAGATGGTGGAATTCGCGGGATTACAGTAAGTTTAATTCACATTACAGGTGTGACTGTAACAGGAACGACGATTGTGGCGCAATGTGGTGCAGCAATTATTGATGTATCACGTATTGCATTAGATCATAATTTAACGGGCCTTGAGTTTGCTTGTGGTATTCCAGGTTCAGTTGGCGGAGCATTATATATGAATGCTGGTGCTTACGGCGGTGAAGTATCGTTTGTATTAACAGAAGCTGTCGTAATGACAGGTGATGGAGAGCTACGTACTTTAACGAAAGAAGCATTTGAATTTGGATATCGTAAGAGTGTATTTGCAAACAACCATTACATTATTCTTGAAGCGAGATTTGAGCTTGAAGAAGGTGTGCGTGAAGAAATTAAAGAGAAAATGGATGATTTAACGTTTAAACGTGAGTCAAAACAGCCTCTAGAATACCCTTCATGTGGTAGCGTATTTAAGCGCCCACCAAATAACTTTGCTGGTAAGTTGATTCAAGAATCAGGACTACAAGGTAAGCGAATTGGCGGAGTGGAAGTTTCTTTAAAACATGCTGGATTTATGGTGAATGTGGATAATGGAACAGCACAAGATTACATCGATTTAATTCACTTTGTACAAAAGACTGTTGAAGAGAAATTTGGCGTGAAGTTAGAGCGAGAAGTAAGGATTATTGGAGAAGATAAAGAGTAACGAAATACGTATGAAACTGTGAATTATTTTAAAATAACATTTGGGTATTGTTGACAATTTGTTTTCAATTCAATATAATGGCTAATAATTTAACAAATAATATACGTTGAAAGAGCCCAGTAGCAGTTTGTCACTGTTAACGAGAGAGCTAGGGGTTGCTGGAACCTAGCACAAACAAACTTGCGAATTACACTCTGGAGTATCTTAGGTAATGCTAAGCGGATTGGCAATCGATATTATTGCTAAGAGTGGTATGAATAGCTATGCTATTTATACAAACTGGGTGGTAACACGGTGAATAATCGTCCCTATGTCATAGACATAGGGACTTTTTGTTTTCAAAAAAATAGAGAGGATGACAAAAGATGAATATCATTGATGAATTAGAATGGCGCGGCGCCATTAATCAACAAACGGACGAAGAAGGTTTACGTAAGCTAGTAGAAGAGAAACAGATTTCATTATACTGCGGAGTTGATCCGACTGGTGATAGTATGCATATCGGACATTTAATTCCGTTTATGATGATGAAGAGATTTCAGTTAGCTGGCCATCATGCAGTTATTTTAATTGGCGGTGCAACAGGAACAATTGGTGATCCGAGCGGACGTCAATCAGAACGTCAACTTCAAACGTTAGAAGTCGTTCAGCATAATGTGGATGCGTTAACAGCACAAATGAAAAAGCTATTTGATTTTGGCGGAAATAGCGAAGTGAAGATGGTAAATAACTACGACTGGACACATGAAATAAATATTATTGAGTTTTTACGTGATTACGGTAAGAACTTTAGCGTTAATAGCATGTTAGCAAAGGATATTGTAGCAAGTCGTTTAGATACAGGGATTTCTTTCACAGAATTTACGTACCAAATTTTGCAAGCGATGGACTTCCATCATTTATACACGAAAGAAGATGTTCAACTGCAAATTGGTGGTAGTGACCAATGGGGAAATATTACGAGTGGTTTAGATTTAATTCGTAAGTTAGAAGGGCACGAAGCGAAAGTATTCGGACTAACAATTCCGTTGTTATTGAAATCAGATGGTACGAAGTTTGGTAAATCTGCAGGTGGTGCAGTTTGGCTTGATCCTGAAAAAACAACACCATTTGAATTTTACCAGTTCTGGGTGAATACAGATGACCGTGATGTAGTGAAATACTTGAAATACTTTACGTTCTTAACGAAAGAGCGCATTGATGAATTGGCAGCGAAGGTAGAAACAGAGCCTCATAAACGTGAAGCGCAAAAAGTATTAGCGGAAGAAATGACGAAATTCGTTCATAGCGAAGAGGCATTTTCACAAGCCGTGAAAATTACAGCAGCATTATTTAGTGGAGATATTAAATCGTTAACAGCTGATGAAATTGAACAAGGCTTTAAAGAGATGCCAACATTCGAGTCTTCAAAAGAGACGAAAAACATCGTAGAATGGCTAGTTGATTTAGGAATTGAACCATCTAGACGACAAGCGCGTGAAGATATTAATAATGGAGCTATTTCGATGAATGGCGAAAAGGTAACAGATGTGGGGACAGATGTTACTGTAGAAAATTCATTTGATGGACGATTTATCATTATTCGTAAAGGGAAGAAAAACTACAGCTTAGTTAAATTAGGATAATAATTTGTGTGAAAGGATGGGAGTAGGAAGAATACTTCCATTCTTTCATATACACAATTTAGACATAAAATAATCAGTAAATTTAGATAATTTAAAGGGTTATATGGTTCTTCTGCCGAATAAATAAGTTAGAGAAAATTACGGACAAAAATAGCCCGAACCATGCAGGGCATGATTCGGGCTTATATTCAGATTAGTAAGCTAAGCTGAATAGACCTTTAATGTGTGATAAGTAACGAACGTTACTTGCTTCTTTCATTAATGATGCTGGTAAGCCTTTAAGTGGAGTATTGCTTGCTCCAATTGTAGCAACAGCATCTTTACGTCCTAGACTAGCAAGTGTTCCAGAGTTTACAGGTGCGAACTCTTCGAATGCTTTGCCTTCTAGTGCTGCGTATAAGTTGTATCCAATTAACTCACCCATTTGCCAAGCGATTTGTGCAGTTGGTGGGTATGGACGTCCGTCTGGAGCGAAGACAACAGCGCTGTCTCCAGCAACGAATACGTCTTTGTGAGAAGTAGATTGTAGGTATGCATCAACTGTTGCACGACCACGGTTTACTTCAAGACCTGATTCACCGATTAATGGGTTACCTTGTACGCCACCTGTCCAAACGAATGTGTTAGCAACAAGTTTTTGACCGTCTTTTAAGTCAATTTCATTGCCAGCAACGTTTGTTACAGGAAGACCTGTTAAGAATGTAACACCGCGTGCCTCTAAGCTAGTAGTTGCACGTTCGATTAAGTGGTCTGGTAATACTGGAAGGATTTTTGGACCTGCTTCAACAAGAAGAAGTTTAACTTCTTTTGGATTTACGCCGTGGCTTTTTGCAAGTTTAGGCATAATGTCAGCAAGCTCACCAACTAGCTCAACGCCAGTTAATCCGCCACCACCGATTACGATTGTAGCATCAGCTTCGTTTTTCGTTTTCGCGTATTCACGAATACGGTCTTCAACGTGTTTGTAGATTTTGTTTGCATCAGCAGCAGATTTTAATACCATGCTGTTTTCTTCTAGTCCTGGAATACCGAAGTAAGCAGTTTTACTTCCTAAAGCAACTACAAGTGCATCGTAAGATAAAGTAGTGCCACCAGCTAGTTTGATTTCTTTGCTATCAACTGAGAATGACTCAACTGTTGCGATTTTAAGATCGATATCTTTACCTTTGAAAAGCTTTGTAAGTGGCATTGCAATTGCTTGCTCAGCAACGTTACCAGCTGCAAGGCGGTGTAGTTCAGTGATGATTTGGTGTGTTGGGTATTGGTTAATCACTGTAACTTGTGCTTCTGATTTGCTGTAATATTTACGTACGTTTAAAGCGGCAAGAAGACCGCCATAACCAGCGCCTAAGATGACAATTTGTTTTGACATAGTATGATATCCCCCGTCTTTACTAATTGTTGTTATAAGTTAAATTATTTATTGTTACGTTCTGCACTAATTTGAAGGTATGCGTTCACAAAGCGGAACATTTTTTGTGCTTGTGGGTCTTTTAGTAATTTTAATAGACCGAACAGGCCGATAACTTCGTTGCTTTCGTCAGCACGATCTTTCGCTTCGATAGCAGTTGCAGCCATGCCTTTCACTGTATCTTTTACAGGTTCTACAAGCTCTGTGATTGCACTAACAGTGTCGCTTTTTAATACTTCATCAGTAGCAACAGTTTGAGCGAAGTCATAAGACTTAGTTAAAATGTTAACAAGCTCAGTTAATTTTGGAAGCTGTTCTACTAGTGTAGTTAATGATTCTTGTACCTCAGGTTTTAACAACTGATCAAGTACATCAAGTTGTCCTTGGCTAGCAGAAATTTGTACAGTTTCTTGTTCTGGCTTTGTTTGAGTCATAGTTTCTGGCATCTCCAATTCTCCTTTACGATAGCAATACTCTTATTTTTGATAGGTAAGATAGTAAACGCTTGCGAAACTTTATACAAAGTTTCACAAAGCACAATAAAATGCCTTTAAATTTATGCCAGCAAGTAAGCTGAAATCATAAATCCAAAACCATAATGTCCTACCTATTATTTATGAACTGTCCGATACTTGGCTTGTCCGCATAATGGAAAGTTCCTTTATCGGAAAGTGTATATAATATATATCCTATATTATATACTATATACACCTATGTTAACATAAAAATGATTCCTAATTATTTGATATTAAGTGTATAACGTAGTACTGACAAGGTGTGAAAGCGCATAAATTATTTTGTTAAGCTAAGAAATGTACGTATATATAAAGAGAAAAAGGAAAAAATGGACAAATTTATGTTCATTTTTTCCTTTTTTTATTGTTCATCTTCTGTTATTAGCATCGATGTATTACCGCTTTTTTCAAGATGGCATTCGCCCCAAGTACAAAGAGAATCAAGAATGGATTCTAAAGACCAACCGTAGTCTGTAAGAGAATATTCTACTTTCGGTGGTACTTGATTGTATACCTTTCTTTGAATAACGCCGTCTTCTTCTAATTCACGTAATTGCTGCGTTAACATTTTCTGTGTAATACCAGGCATGAGACGTTTTAATTCACTCGTTCTCTTTGTACCTTTCGTTAAGTGGCAAAGAATAACGACTTTCCATTTTCCGCCGATAACCTCTAAAGTCGCTTCAACGGGAATGTTATATTTCTTCATATAAAAATCTCCTTTGATGAATGTAGATTTCAGTTCTCCAACAAAAGAAGCTAAATAATTTAAATGTTACTAAAAAGTACCTATAGCACTTTAAAGTACGTACTTTTTATCATGTTGAATATGTTCCATAATAGCATATGTAAGAGGGAAATGAGTAGTACGGTACTAAAAAGTACCTATGTTACTTTTTGGTACCTATCGTACTTTTAAGTGCGTTCTTCAAAAAAAGAGTGAAGCCATTCATAATAGCATATATGAGCAGTAAAGTTATTTTTGTAGAAGAAAAAAGGCCTTTTTTCATACTATTATGATTGGATTTCTCGCATTAAGGAGGAGTTCAATTGAATTCATATACAGTATCTTCTTCGGCTATGCAGACGAATCGGAGAAGTATGTTTGCTTTATTAGCACTAGCCATTAGTGCGTTTGGAATAGGTACAACCGAATTTATTAGTGTCGGTTTATTACCATCTATTTCAGAGGATTTACATGTTTCTGTTACAACAGCTGGTTTAACCGTTTCTTTATATGCGTTAGGAGTAGCATTTGGTGCCCCAGTATTAACGTCATTAACAGCTAGTATGTCGCGAAAGACGTTATTAATGTGGATTATGATTATTTTCATTATTGGTAATGGAATTGCGGCGGTGGCAACAAGTTTTACTGTGTTACTTATCGCGAGGGTTGTATCTGCGTTTGCGCACGGTGTTTTTATGTCAATCGGATCAACAATTGCGGCGGCGCTTGTACCAGAGAATAAACGTGCGAGTGCAATTGCATTTATGTTTACTGGTTTAACCGTTGCGACCATTACAGGTGTACCAATTGGAACGTTTATCGGCCAACAATTTGGCTGGAGAGCATCGTTTATGGTAATTGTGGCAATTGGAATCGTTGCCTTAATAGCCAATAGTATGCTAATTCCTTCTAACTTAAAAAAAGGTACGCCTGTATCATTTCGTGATCAATGTAAGCTGATTACGAATGGAAGACTATTACTTGTATTTATCATTACTGCATTAGGGTACGGGGGGACATTCGTAACATTTACGTATTTATCTCCGTTATTACAAGAAGTAACAGGATTTAAAGCAAGTACAGTTACAATTATTTTGTTAGTGTACGGAATCGCAATTGCGATTGGGAATATGGTCGGCGGAAAATTATCAAATCATAATCCGATTCGAGCATTATTTTACATGTTCTTTATTCAAGCAATTGTATTATTTGTTTTAACATTTACAGCGCCTTTTAAAGTCGCTGGATTCATCACAATTATTTTCATGGGACTATTCGCATTTATGAATGTTCCAGGGCTACAAGTGTATGTCGTTATATTGGCTGAACGATTTGTACCTAGCGCTGTGGATGTAGCATCCGCGATTAACATCGCAGCGTTTAATGCGGGAATCGCTCTTGGTGCTTACTTAGGCGGCATTGTAACGAACTCGTTAGGGTTAATTCATACAGCTTGGGTAGGCGGCATGATGGTAGTAGGTGCTGTTATGTTAACGGCGTGGAGTATGACATTAGAAAAAAGAGATCAAGTGAATTAAGGGAGAGAAAATATAATGAATTTACAAAGTACAACAACATTGCATAACGGTGTAGAAATGCCTTGGTTCGGTTTAGGTGTATTTAAAGTAGAAGACGGACCGGAGCTTGTAGAGGCTGTGAAATCAGCGATTAAAGCAGGATATCGCAGTATCGATACAGCTGCGATTTATGGAAATGAGAAAGCAGTAGGAGAAGGAATTCGTGCTGGTATAAAAGAAGCAGGGATTTCTCGAGAAGATTTATTCATTACTTCAAAAGTGTGGAATTCGGATCAAGGATATGAAACGACACTTGCTGCATATGAAGAAAGCTTAAAAAAATTAGAACTAGATTATTTAGATTTATATCTTGTTCATTGGCCTGTAGAAGGGAAATACAAAGAGTCGTGGAGAGCATTAGAAACACTTTATAAAGAAGAACGCGTACGTGCAATTGGCGTAAGTAACTTCCAAATTCATCATCTGAAAGACGTACTAGCAGGTGCGGAAATGAAACCGATGATTAACCAAGTGGAATATCACCCTCGTTTAACACAAAAAGAGTTACAAGCGTTCTGTAAAGAGCAAGGTATTCAAATGGAAGCATGGTCACCACTTATGCAAGGTCAATTGTTAGATAACGAAACATTACAGGAAATTGCTCATAAGTATGGGAAAACGACAGCTCAAATCATTTTACGCTGGGATCTTCAAAATGAAGTAGCCACAATTCCGAAGTCAACGAAGGAACACCGCATCGTTGCGAATGCCGATATATTTAATTTCGAATTAACGAAAGAAGATATGGAGAAAATCGATGCGTTAAATGAAAATCATCGCGTTGGTCCAGACCCTGATAACTTTGATTTCTAAACTTATAGTAGAGAGAAGGAGTGCAAACAGTTTGCACTCTTTTTTGTTTTGCTTATGTATAAAAAAAATTTCTAACTAAATAATAAACAGAAGAAAATTTGTTATTTCATAAGGGGTTGTAAACATGAATATAAAACGATCTTTCAAGCTAATGGCCGCTTTTTTGAGTGTTTTATTTGTATTTGCGAACTTATTATTTCCACTTCAAAAAGCATTCGCCGAAGTTATGGATCATACAAAGTATGAAATGGATTGGAGTTATAGTAAATCAAAGAAGAAACCAATTCGAACAGAGCTTATAAAAACAGCAGATGGTAAAATTGCCTTTTGCTTAAATGTAGATTTGAAATCTCCGAGTGGTCAAGATTTACCAGAAATGGGGAAAGTGGATATTAATGTGTACCGTGTACTATTGAATGGATATCCACAAAAAAGTCCACAAGAATTAGGTGTTTCTGATTGGAGAGAAGCACATTATGCAACGCAGCTTGCAGTATGGAATGCGTTAAAACAAATCGATATTAATGATTTAGATTTCCGAAATAAAAATGTAGAAAAGGTAACGAAAGATATCGTTGCAAAAGCAAATGCGAGTGAAGAATTACAAGAAATTACGATGAGCGTCGTACCAGCAGAAGAACAACAAGCAGTGTTAAAAAATGATTTCTTTGAAACAGGTTTATATACAGTAGAAACAAACGCGAAAAGTGGAACGTATAAAGTGCAAGCAACAGGTGCACCAGCGGGCACGAAGTTTGTAAATGAAAAGGGCGAAGCGAAAACTGAATTTAATGTAGGAGAAAAGTTCCGCATTTTAATTCCAAAACAAACACCAGCTGGTGGATTTAGCTTTAAAGTATTAGGTAATTTAACAAAGTTACAAGGGATTGCACATAAAGGTACACCAACAATTCAAAATGCAGTCGTATTACTTGAGCGCAGTGAAGAAAAAACAAGTCCGGAGTTATCGGTAAGTTGGAAAACAACAAATGGTCATGATAACAATAAACCACATACTCCAAATGAACCGCATAAACCGAATCAAAAGAGATAATAAAAAAGCATTGGCCGTGTGCCAATGCTTTTTCTGTGAACGATAAAATTATATTAAGAAAATTAAATGTGGGATAAAAGTACTGTTTATACAGTTTAAACTTTATTTAGAAATAATATAAATATAGTAAAATCTTAACGTTACAATTAATAGATTGTATTCACAAAATTGTAACATTATTCTAATTGAAAAGGCTATCAAACAAAGTAGAAAGCGTGTAAAATTCAGTTGGAAAAACTACCTATAGATGGTCATATATGAAGAAAATGTAAGTTTCTATTGTTATTCATAACTTTAGATGTATAGATGACAATACTGAAAATATATCTTTTACTATTCTCTTTTTTATGTAGAGAGAACTCATCACAAGTAGAGGGAAGTGAGGAGGATACGTTACATAAAAATTTTTATAATGTAAGAAAGCGAATACATGGAGAGGAATGCGGTAGTAATTGATACAGGTGCGCGAGGTGTTAGTCTATTCATTACATGTTTTTATAAAAATAATAGGATGTCTTATTAAATGAATATATATAGGGTAGTTTCTCTAAATAAAGGAACAGGGGACACAGATTATGTCGAAGAAAAAGAGTAGTAGGGTATTAGTGGCTGGAATATGCATATCAACATTATTATCGCCAGTAGCTTTCGAAGCATCGAAAGGATATGCAGCACCTTTGGAAGAGAATAAAGGTGGGAAATTAGAAGAGGTTAAAGAGAATAAATTTGAGCAGAGAGTATTTCAGTTGCCGGGGAAAGGTAGCGTGGATGAAGAAAATAAACGTTTAAGAGTTAGTTGGAAACTTTCTGCGAATGAACCGACTGGAATTTATGCAGAGCCAAATGAAGAGATTACAATTGACATAAAAGGAACACAGTCTATTCAAGCTTTCATAGGAACGAGATCTTATGATGAAAAGGACCCAGAAGAGTTTGATTTAAAACCAGGGAAAAATGTTATTTCATCTCCAAGAGGCGGTATTTTATATTTTTATAATATGAATAACGAAGGAGAAGTAACAGCTTCAGTTACGAATGGTGGTAGTCACTTCCCATTATTTATTTTAGGGAAGCATACGAAAAAAGATTGGGATGAAATGTTAAAAAAATATAAGGATCCTTATGCAGTGGAATTAAAAGGTGAGAGAAGTTTAATTACTGCTAGTCCGAGCTCTATACAAAAGTTTATGAAGAACACAAACCCGATAGAGTTAATGAAATTACACGATAAGATTATTCGAATAGAAAATGCAGTAGCAGGATTATCTGAGGACGGTGTTGGGGTTGCGAAATCTCCAATTCATTATGCTCAGTTTATTGAGAAAAGGAAGCCTGCTGAAGGTGACTTTATGTTTGCGAAAAATTATCATACAGGATATATCCCAAGCGCAATGAATAGAGTTTTAGATATAGAAGTGCTTGAAAAGGATGGCTGGGGACCGTGGCATGAAGTTGGACATTTACATCAGCAAGAACCTTGGAAGTGGTCTAAAGTAAGGGAAGTTACAGTAAATATTTACTCATTAGCTGTTCAAAAGGCGTTAGGGAATCAATTAGAAATGGATGAGCACTATAAAAACTCATTTGAGTATTTAGAGAAACCTAAAGCAGAAAGATTTATTGATGACATTAATCCTCTTACAATGTTTTGGCAATTAAATGTAGTGTATGGAGAACATTTTTATCCTAGGTTACATCAAGCTTATCGTTTGTTACCTCAGAGTGAAATGCCTGCGTCTGATGAAGAGAAAAAGCAGCTATTTATTTATATGACATCACAAGTGGCAGGGCAAAATTTAATTCCTTTCTTTGAGGAATGGGGATTAACGCCAAATGATGATATTAGAGAGAAAATAGAAAAATTAAAATTACCTAAATTAGAAAAGGAAATTTGGAAAGCTACAGATAGTAATGAGATTCGCGAGAAGCAAGTTGAACCGTATAAAGTTCCGTATGGTGAACCTGCTAATGAGGTACAAAACCTTTTAGTTGGTACGGATTTGGATGAGAATGAAGCGAGTAAACTTGTCCGAAACTTAGGGGAGAATGTAAAAGTAACAGGTAAGATTATATGGTCTAAATTAGATGATGGGAAACAGGAAGTATTAGTAGAAATTGAGGATGAGAAGGGAAATAAAAATTCAATTTCTGTCCAAGTCAATGGGATTTATGGTGATAGTATAATTTTTCAAGGACTTTCAAATGATGTAATGTCGACAGTGATGCTTCGACACAATGAAAAAAAATTAAATGTAAACTTTACTAATAATAAAATACATTACCGTTTCGAGAAAGAAAAATATATGGGCTTAGCGATATATGATCGAAATGGAATTGAAAAGAAACGTGTATCAGCAGAAGGGCAAGAAACTGGAAAAAGATTTGCGATGGAACTAAATGAATTGGATTTTGAATATGGTGATGTAGTAAAAATATTTCATGCAGAACCGGACCGTTTGAAGTGGTACCAAAATAATACACTTGTAGATCAAGGGAAGGCTAAAAATAAAAAAGAGAAATTATTCCAAATCACTCCGCAAGGGTTCGAATTAAAAGATAGCTTACAAGAAGTAGTAGCGAAACCCCAACAAGTAGTAGTCGGAACAGGTGTAGAAAAGTTAGATCCAAAATCTTTTGTTGAAGTAAAAGATGGAGAAATAATCGGTTTTGTAGAGAAACCCAATACATCAAAAATTGGAGAACAAAAAGTAAAAGTAGAGACGAAGGATGCTTTTGGGAATAAGCAAGTGACGGAAGTATCGCTAGAAGTAATTTATGGAAATAGCATTGCATATGTAGGGTATAACAATGAAATTGCTTCAGTTATAACATTAAAGCATGATGAGAAGAAATTACATGCAACTGATATGAATAAACAAATTCATAAATACTTTGATAAAGAACAATATATGGGAATCACTTTATACGATCAAAATGGAACGGAGAAAAAGCGTGTAACAGCAGAAGGACAAGAAACTTCAAAGGACTTTGCAGAGCAAGTGAATGGAGTGCAGTTTGAATATGGAGATGTTGTGAAAGTATTCCACGCAGAACCGGATCGTTTGAAATGGTATCAAAATAATACCCTTACTGGTCAAGGTGAGAAAAAAGGGGCAAAAGAACTATTCTTCAAAGTGACAGAAAAAGGCTTTGAGAGAATGGATATGTTGCAAGAAGTAACAGCAAAACCACAGCAAGTAGTGGTAGGAACAGATATTGAGAAGTTAGATGCAAAGAACTTTGTTGACGTGAAAGATGGAGAAGTAGTTGGATTTGTAGAAAAACCAAATACAACAAAAATCGGTGAGCAAAAAGTAAAAGTAGAAACGAAAGATCGTTTCGGAAATAAGCAAGTAACGGAAGTATCGTTAGAAGTAATTTACGGTGATAGCATTATGTTCTTTGGGACGAGCTATGGCGGAACGAACATTAAATCAGTTTTAACGTTGAATCATGACGAGAAAAAATTTAGTGTGACAGATTCAGAAGGTAAAATGCATACGTCATTTGCAGATGAGAAATATATGGAAATGACTGTATATGATAAAGATGGAAAAGAGAAGAAAGCAGTATCTGTAAAAGCGTCTGAAAATACAAAAGCATTTGCAGAGCAATTCAATGGAATGACTTTTGAATATGGTGATGTAGTAAAAGTATATCAAAAAGAGTTTGATAGATTTAAAGTGTATAAAAAGAATGAATTTGTGAATACAGAGTATGGCGTTCATGAGGTAGTCTTTAAAGTTACGGAGCACGGTTTCGAAAGAATGGTGACTCAACAAGAAATAACAGCGAAACCGCAACAAGTAGTAGTAGGAACAGATATTGAGAAGTTAGATGCAAAGGACTTTGTTGACGTGAAAGATGGAGAAGTAGTTGGATTTGTAGAGAAACCAACTACATCAAAAATCGGCGAACAAAAAGTAAAAGTAGAAACGAAAGATATGTTTGGAAATAAGAAAGTGACAGAAGTTCCTCTAACAGTAACATATGGAGACAGCCTATTAGTATATGGATTAGGTTATAGAGATGGTGACTTGAAATCAATTGTAACTCTGCATCATGATACGCAAAAATTTAGTGCGACAGATACAAAGAATCTAATTCATGATTACTTTAAAGATGAGAAGTATTTTGAATTCACCCTGTACGATAAAGAAGGAAAGGTGAAGAAAAATATAGCGGTAAAAGGTTTAGAGAATACGAAAGCTTTTGCTAATGAAGTAAATGGACTTGCATTTGAGTATGGAGATGTAGTGAAAGTATATCATGCAGAATCTTCTCGTTTACATTGGTATCAAAAAGATGTATATGTGGGCGAAGGGAAAAGTAAGGATATAAAAGAATTAGTCTTCAAAATCACTGAAAATGGATTTGAAAGGTTAGACGGTGAGCAAACAGTAAAAGCAAATCCGCAGCAAGTAGTAATCGGAACAAACAGCGAAACGCTGGACGCGAGGAAATTTGTTGAAGTAACGGGCGGAGAAGTAGTAGGTTTTGTAGGGAAACCAGATACAACAAAAATTGGTGAACAAACGGTGAAAGTGGAAACGAAAGATCGATTTGGAAATAAGCAAGTGACAGAAGTAGCGCTAGAAGTAACGTATGGCGATAGTCTTGTATACCAAGGGCTGGGTGATGATATTCGTTCTGTTGTAACGTTCAATCATGAAGATAAGAAACTACATGTAACGCATACAAATGAACAAATTCATAGCTACTTTAAAAATGAATTATATATGGGAATTACACTATATGATCAAAATGGAAACGTGAAAAAGCAAGTAACGGCAGAAGGACAAGAAACTTCAAAGAATTTTGCTGAGCAAGTAAACGGAACTTCATTCCAGTATGGGGATGTAGTGAAAGTATACCATGCTGAATCAAATCGTTTGAATTGGTATAAAAAGAGTGAGTTAGTTGGAAAAGGAGATAAGAAAAAGTTTAAAGAAATTTCCTTTAAGATTACTCCGAATGGTTTAGAGCAAGTACAATAATAAAAAAGCTCGTAAAACATTATGTTTTACGAGCTTTTTCTATTATTCAGCTTCAGAAACTACTGTGAAGCGTTCGTTTACGTGTTTTGGATTTTCGATTTCATCAAGTGCCGCAACTGCGAAGTCTTCGTAACTTACGTAGCTATCACCTTTTGAGTTAACAAGAAGGTTGTCTTTTCCAGCTGTATAAGAGCCTGTGCGTTTTCCTAATGCGAATAGTGCAGAAGGGCTGATGAATGTCCAAGTAATATCGTTAGTTTGCTTTAAGATTTCTAAGTTTTTCCCTTGGTTTTGAGCTGTTGCAAGGTATTCATTTGGGAAACCTGGTGTATCGAATACACGTGTTGTTTTTTCTTCGTCTACAAATAAGCTTCCAGCTCCGCCAACTACAAGTAATTTTGTGGTTGGTGCACCTTTCATCGCTTCAATTAGTACGTTTCCTGCATCTACGTGAAGGTGCTCTTCGCCTGCTGGAGCGCCGAAAGCATTTACAACTACGTCAAATGCTTGTAGGTCGTTAGATGTAAGAGAGAATACATCTTTCTCTAAAACTTTTACGTTTTCTTCTGTAATTTTTGCGCCGTTTCTTACGATTGCAGTTACTTCATGTCCGCGATCTACAGCTTCTTTTAAAATACGACTTCCTGCTTTACCAGTTGCTCCGATGATTCCGATTTTCATAATAAATCCCTCCAAATTGTTTTGTTAAAGTGTATATCTGAAAGTAAATGAATGTATTGTAATTAGGTTTGTTACAACCTGATGTAATCATTATAGTTACAGGTTGGTATTTTTGTCAATGGTGTTGTTTGTAGATTTATTTTTTTGTTTTAGTATGTACAGTTAGAGGGAGTGGAGTCATAAAAAATTGTTACTTTATAAACCTCTAACATTTGGAAATCGAAAATTGTCGAAAAATGTTGATTTTTAAATATTTTTTAAATATAATTCGTTTTATGGAGAAAAGGAGGGGGTTAATTGTATGAATATGTTAGAGCAATTTGTTACATCAACGAATACAATTCTTTGGTCATATATTCTTATTGCAATGTTAATTGGTTTAGGTCTTTATTTTTCTATTAAATTGAAATTCGTACAAATCACTCATTTAGGGGAAATGGTTCGATTAATGAGTGATGGATTAACTGGAAAGACGCGTAAAAAAGGTAGTGTATCTTCTTTCCAAGCATTTTGTATGAGTTCAGCAGCTCGTATTGGAATCGGGAACTTAGCTGGGGTAGCGTTAGCTATTTCTATGGGAGGACCTGGAGCGGTATTTTGGATGTGGGTAATTGCGATTATTGGGGCGTCTTCAAGTTTTGTAGAAAGTACGCTTGCGCAAATTTATAAAATAAAAGATGGCAGTGGCTTCCGTGGTGGACCTGCTTATTATATGGAAAAAGGTTTAAATAAACGTTGGATGGGGATTTGGTTCTCTATTCTAATTACAATTAGTTACGGATTAATTTTCAACTCAGTACAAGCAAATACAGTTACATTAGCATTTAAAAATGCTTTCGGTATTGAGCGTTACGTTGTTGGGATTGTATTAGCAGTATTAGTCGCGGTTATTATTTTTGGTGGCGTGAAAAGTATCGCGCGTATGTCTGAAATGATCGTTCCGCCAATGGCGCTTATTTATATTGCAGTAGCAATTTTCGTTGTTATTAAAAATTATTATTTAATACCGGATATGTTTACAGAAATCTTTAAAGGTGCATTTGGTTTAGATTCAGCTGTAGGCGGCGGTATCGGTGCTGCGATGAAGTTTGGTATTCAGCGCGGATTATTTGCGAATGAAGCAGGTATGGGTAGTGCGCCGAATGCGGCAGCAACAGCGGATGTAACACATCCAGCGAAACAAGGATTTATTCAAACAATTGGAGTACTAGTAGATACATTTTTAGTATGTACATCAACAGCATTTATCGTACTATGCTCTGGTGCATATAAAGCGACAAATTTAGAAGGGATTGAATTAACGCAAAATGCATTAAGTTCACAAATTGGTCCGTGGGCAAGTAGCTTCCTAGCGATTATTATTTTCTTATTTGCATTTAGTTCACTTCTAGGAAACTACTATTATGGTGAAACGAATATTGAATTCATTAAACAAAGTAAAACTTGGTTAACAATTTACCGTATTGCGGTGGTTGCAATGGTATTATTCGGTTCTGTTGCGACACTTCAAGTTGTATGGAATATGGCGGATTTATTTATGGGACTAATGGTAATCACAAACTTAATTGCGATTACGCTTCTTGGGCGATTTGCATACGCTGCATTGGCAGACTATGTAAGGCAAAAGAAACAAGGGAAAGATCCAGTGTTCAGTGCGGATTCTATTCCAGGTTTAACGAATACAGAGTGTTGGGATAAACCGGCTGTAACGAATAAAGAAAAAGCAGTGTGATGAAAAGATGAGTATCGAGCTGAAGTCGATACTCATCTTTTTTGTTGTAACCCGGTGGTTTGTTTTTGCTATTTTCAGCATAGAAATAATCAGTTGAATAGGTAGCGATGCTTGTACTAGTTGTGATGTTTTAGTAGAGAAAAAATAACTGTGTTACATGTGGTAACATTTACATGTTAGAAAACCTCACATCTTTTTGTCGAAAATTCTTGATTACTAAGAGTTTTTAGAATATAATTTTCTTATTGTGAAGAAGAGGGGGCAATGCAATTATGGATTTTTTAACTAATGTAATTGGGGATATAAATAATGTTCTTTGGTCATATATAATCATTGCGATGTTAATTGGATTAGGACTTTACTTTTCGTTTCGTGTGAAATTTGTCCAAATTCGTTACTTCGGTGAAATGATTCGATTGCTTGGGGACGGGGCAAGTTCGAAAACGAGGAAAGCACAAAAAGAGAAGAGCGGTGTATCATCGTTTCAGGCTTTTTGTATGAGTACAGCTTCTCGTGTAGGTACTGGTAACCTAGCTGGTGTAGCTATCGCAATCTCAGCAGGTGGACCAGGAGCAGTATTTTGGATGTGGTTAATCGCGGTAATTGGGGGTGCTTCTGCATTTGTAGAGAGCACATTAGCGCAAATTTATAAAGTAAAAGATGGGAACGCATTCCGCGGTGGCCCAGCGTATTATATGGAAAAGGGTTTAAAGAAACGCTGGCTAGGAGTTGTCTTCTCTGTTCTAATAACGGTTAGTTTTGGGTTAATTTTCAACGCCGTGCAGTCAAACACAGTAGCGGCAGCTTTTGATGGAGCATTTAACACAGATGGTAAGTTTGTAGGTCTGTTTATGGCTGGTTTACTTGCAATCATCATCTTCGGCGGAGTAAAACGTATTGCACGTGCGGTTGAAATGATTGTTCCAGTAATGGCAATTATATATGTAGCAGTGGCATTATTCGTTGTTGTAACAAACATTACGGCAATTCCATATGTATTTAAAGAAATTTTCTTACATGCTTTTGGAATTAAAGAAGTAGTAGGCGGAGGATTAGGAGCTGCGATTTTACTAGGGGTAAAACGTGGATTATTCTCAAATGAAGCAGGTATGGGTAGTGCGCCGAACGCAGCTGCGACTGCGAACGTAACGCACCCAGTTAAACAAGGTTTCATTCAAACTTTAGGGGTATTTACAGATACATTATTAATTTGTAGTTGTACAGCATTTATCATTCTTTTATCAGATGTGCATAATGCGGCTGATTTAAATGGTATTCAATTAACGCAGCAAGCATTAAGCCAACATATCGGACCATGGGCATCTATATTTGTAGCAGTTGCAATCTTCTTGTTTGCATTTAGTTCATTAGTAGGTAACTACTACTATGGTGAAACAAATATTGAGTTCTTAAATGGAAGTAAAGTGTTACTAAATGCTTATCGAATTGCTGTACTTGGTATGGTTATGTTAGGATCTGTAGCAACAATTCAAATCGTGTGGGATTTAGCAGATTTATTCATGGGTATTATGGCTATTATTAACTTAGTTGCAATCGTATTCCTTTCTAAGTATGCTTTCGCGGCATTATCAGATTACATTAAGCAAAAGAAACAAGGAAAAGATCCAGTGTTCTATGCGGAGTCTATTCCAGGTTTGAACAATACAGAGTGCTGGGACAAGCCAGCAGTAGCTGATAAAGAAAAAGCAGTATAATGAGGTGAGCATCAAGTAAAACTTGATGCTCATTTTTTTGTTTTATCCTGCTATTTATGAGGCTCGATTAAAGTTTATTTTAAAAGGTAAAAGACGAACATTCATTAGTGTTTTATAATAAAATGTAATTTTTTTAAGAAAAGTGCGGATATGAGTTGTGATTTATGTTAGAATGGAAAATGCCTTTGAAACAAGAGGTTTTATGATCTTTCCTATCCAATTGAAGATTTTGGAGGAGAAATGGAAAGTTCGGATTATTTCTTATTTCGAGTGGTCAGACGTTCAACGTTAATGAAGAGTTAAATGGAGGATTTTATTAATGAAGTTTGTTATGTTTCTTGTAGGATTGCTCGTTGTATTCGTACTCGGTTTTCTTATAAGTGCCGATCGAAAGAAGATTAAGTATAAACCAATCGCAATCATGCTTGTTATTCAGCTAGTGTTAAGTTATTTCTTATTAAATACGCAAGTTGGTTATATTTTAGTAAAAGGAATTTCAGATGGATTTGGCGCGCTTCTTGGATACGCGGAAGCTGGAATCGTTTTCGTATTTGGTGGCCTTGTTAATAAAGGAGAGGTTTCATTCTTCCTAACAGCGTTATTACCGATCGTATTCTTTGCCGTTTTAATCGGAATTCTGCAACACTTTAAGATTTTACCGATATTTATTCGTGCTATTGGTACGTTGTTAAGTAAAGTAAATGGTCTAGGTAAACTAGAATCATATAACGCAGTAGCAGCTGCTATTGTTGGGCAAGCAGAAGTATTTATTACAGTAAAAGATCAATTAAGTAAAATCCCAAAACATCGTTTATATACATTATGTGCATCTTCCATGTCGACAGTATCAATGTCAATCGTAGGTTCTTATATGAAAATGATTGAACCAAAATATGTAGTAACAGCACTTGTATTAAATTTATTTAGTGGTTTCATTATTATTCATATTATTAACCCGTACGATATTACAGAAGAAGAAGATACACTGAAATTAGAAAATAAGAAAAAACAGTCATTCTTTGAAATGCTAAGTGAATATATTATGCTTGGTTTCACAATCGCGATCACAGTAGCGGCAATGTTACTTGGTTTCGTAGCATTAATTACAGCAATCAATAGCTTGTTTGATTCCATGTTCGGTATTACATTCCAAGCTATTTTAGGATATATTTTCTCACCATTAGCATTCGTAATGGGTATCCCGCAAGCAGAGATGGTAACAGCGGGACAAATTATGGCAACAAAATTAGTATCAAACGAGTTTGTTGCGATGCTTGATCTTGGAAAAGTAGCTGGTGACTTATCAGCTCGTACAGTTGGTATTCTTTCTGTATTCCTTGTATCATTTGCGAACTTCTCATCAATCGGAATTATCGCAGGTGCAACGAAAGGTATCGATGAAAACCAATCAAATGTTGTATCATCATTCGGTCTACGCCTTGTGTACGGTGCGACATTAGTAAGTATTCTATCAGCGATTATCGTTGGTGTTATGTTATAAAAAAAGAGATGGTCCTAGCTTATAGCTAGGACTATTTTTTATGGTAAATTTGCATGAAAAAACCAATTATTTAGGAATATATTAACATATAAAAATCTTTTAAAATTTATATTGCATTTCGGGTAGATAACGCTTACAATTTGATTTGTAGGTGGTATCAATTTCAGACTTTCAAGTATGGTAGGAGAGAAGAAGCTACCTTTTATAAATTGCAATTTATGTAAACGCTTACTGATTTTAGATAACAGTTGAATAGTATTTAGGGGTTTTAAATTTTTTTAACATCAATGGTCAGACGTCATTCGTTATACGTTATACGACCGATAACTCGTGGGAGAAGTGGAGGATTCACATATGAAAATAGTAATGTTTCTAGTCGGTTTACTTGTAGTATTTGTACTAGGTTTCCTTATCAGTTCAGATCGTAAGAAAATTAAATATAAACCAATTGCACTTATGCTTGTCATTCAATTGGTACTTGCGTATTTCTTACTAAATACAAAGGTCGGATTTGTATTAGTAAAAGGGATTGCAGATGGGTTTGGTGCTATTTTAAAGTTTGCGGAAGCAGGGGTTAATTTCGTATTTGGTGGTCTAGCAAATGATGGACAAGCACCATTCTTCTTAACAGTATTATTACCAATTATTTTCTTAGCAGTACTAATTGGGATTTTACAACACATTAAAGTATTACCGATTATCATTCGTGCAGTTGGTTTCCTATTAAGTAAAATTAACGGCTTAGGAAAACTAGAATCATATAATGCAGTAGCAGCTGCAATCGTTGGTCAAGGGGAAGTATTCATTACAGTAAAAGATCAACTAAGCAAATTACCGAAAAATCGTTTATACACACTTTGTGCATCTTCAATGTCAACAGTATCGATGTCAATCGTCGGTTCTTATATGAAAATGATTGATCCAAAATATGTAGTAACAGCACTTGTATTAAACTTATTTAGCGGATTCATTATCGTTCATATTATTAATCCATATGAAGTAAAAGAAGAAGACGATATTTTAGAATTACAAGAAGATAAGAAACAAACATTCTTTGAAATGTTAGGCGAATATATTATGCTTGGTTTCTCTATCGCTGTAACAGTAGCGGCGATGTTAATCGGTTTCGTAGCATTAATTACAGCAATTAACGGTGTATTCGATTCAATTTTCGGAATCACATTCCAAAGCATTTTAGGATATGTCTTCTCACCATTAGCATTCGTAATGGGTATTCCAACATCAGAGATGCTACAAGCAGGACAAATTATGGCAACGAAGTTAGTAACGAACGAATTCGTTGCGATGCTTGACCTTGGTAAAGTAGCAGGCGATTTATCAACTCGTACAGTAGGTATTTTATCTATCTTCCTTGTATCATTTGCGAACTTCTCATCAATCGGAATTATCGCAGGTGCAACGAAGAGTATTGATGGCAAACAAGCAAACGTTGTATCTTCATTCGGATTAAAACTTGTATACGGTGCAACGTTAGTAAGTATATTATCAGCGATTATCGTTGGGGTTATGCTTTAATAAAATGATAAAGAAGTCGTTTATCTCTCATTTAGGAGATGAACGGCTTTTTTATTTTGGTATGATAAATAATACAAAGAGGGGGGATTAAATTGAAAGAACGGGATAGTTTAAGGGAGTTTGATGAGATTATGGAGAACATTGATCAATTAACTGGTGAAGATGCTAGAACCTTTTTGAAATTCATACATGGATATTTAAGCATAGTAGAAGAAGGTGATGGGACGTTTACTCAGAGTGATTTTGTTGAAAAGGTTTCAGGGATTTATAAGAAGGATTTGGCGAAGGTTATTGGGCTGAGAGAGGAAATAAAAAAATCACCTTAATACATTCATTAAGGTGATAAAAATACTACTCAGCTGGAGGCGTAAATGTACGTTTCTCTAATTCAGCATCTAGCATAAATAATGCGTTTGAATCGCTTGTAATACGTTTTAATTTTTGAATGATGCTATCGAATGAAGCTTCTTCTTCTACTTGCTCATCGACGAACCATTTCAAGAAGGTAATTGTTGCGTGCTCACGCTCATCCCAAGCGATATCAGATAAGTTGTAAATACGCTTCGTTACTTCACGCTCGTGCTCAAGTGCCACTTCAAAAGCATTCAGTACAGATTCATATTCGTTATTTGGATTATCAAATCCAGTAACAATAGCGCGCTCACCGCGGTCGTTAATGTAGTTGTAAAGCTTCATTGCGTGGAAACGTTCTTCTTCAGCTTGTACAAGGAAAAAGTTAGCGAATCCATCATAGCTCTCAGATGTACAGTAAGCAGCCATTGCCATATAAGCGTGGGCAGAGTAAAATTCAAAGTTCATTTGATCGTTTAATGCGTCGTGCAATTTTTTAGATAACATAAAATCCCCCTTAGTATTGTGACAAGAATATTATACCATAATTGATAATATTCTCATTTGGATGTCTCGAACCTTTTCGAAAGCTTTGTGACGTGAGCCTCCATAATGTCTTGTAAATCTAAATCATATTTTTGTGAAAGAATAATAAGATTAGATAGTACATCCCCAAGTTCTTCTTTTAGTTCCTGTTTTAGCTCTTCTTCTGTTTTCACTTCTTCATCAGGGCGATCACGGCCAATTTCAATGGCGCGAACAACACGTGAAACTTCCCCAACTTCCTCAGTTAAGAAATTTAAGCGAATAAAGGCATTATATTGTGACCAGCTTCGTTTTTCGTAAAATTCCTCAACCCATCTTTGAAATGCAACGATATCCATTTCTTCCTCATCCCCTCAATATGTTGTACAATGTTCATTGTATCATAACAATATATAGTTTCGGGGTGTAGGAATGAGAAAGATTTGTGTGTTTGCAGGTTCCAACTTAGGGGAGAGACCAGAATTTAAAGAGCAGGCAATAGCGTTAGGGAAAATGTTTGTTGAGAACGACTATGAGCTCGTATACGGCGGTTCATGCGTTGGATTAATGGGAGAAGTAGCAAATGAAGTTCTTCGTTTAGGTGGACGTGTAACAGGTGTTATGCCGCGCGGTCTATTCCGAGGAGAAATCGTTCATACAGGGTTAACAGAATTAATTGAAGTAGAAACGATGCACGAACGTAAAGCGAAAATGGCAGAGCTTGCGGATGCTTTTATTGCACTGCCAGGCGGATATGGAACGTTTGAAGAGCTATTTGAAGTAGTATGTTGGTCACAAATTGGTATACATAATAAGCCGGTTGGTTTATTGAATATAAAAGACTTTTATGGACCAATTTTGCAAATGGTTGAACGTGCAGCGGAAGAAGGGTTTATGAACCCATCGAATAAAGAGTTGATCGTTTCAGCTGAGACGGCAGATAAATTAATTCATGAGATCCAAAATTACGAGCGTCCTGTTTTAGGAACGAAGTGGAAACAGTTATCATAATACAAAATTATAGAGATTTTCGGAAACACATGTCATTTTATATTGAAAAGGCATGTGTTTTTAATTTGGTTAAATATGTTAATGTTGAAATATGATGTTTTGGGAAAAGGAGAAATTGATGGAGGAGTTTGTTTATTTAAGACCGGTTTTCAAAAGTATTTTAGCAGCGTCCCTTCTTGTTATGCTAATTGTTTCAACACAGAAGAAAGAGCTAATTAATGAGTTTTCGCTTTGGTTTATTTCGATATTATGTATCGGCGTTTCCGCAATCACGTTGTTTATGTCTGGGTTTATCGTGGATGAGTATAATCTAGCTGGAGATGTGCAGAGTTTTAGCATGTTTATTGCGATTGGCTGTATTAGCGGTTTGAATTTTATTATTTATTATAGACGGCAATAAAAAGAAGGCATTCCGTATTACTTTGGAATGCCTTTATCACTTTGATTACTTTGTTTTTTATACAGGTACCAGCCACCCCAGCCGCCACCAATTGCTACAACAACGAGGAAAGCATAGTCTTTCACCTCGATACGTATATTGAAAATGTTAGCTATAAGTAAGACAATCCCAACTGTTATTAACGCAAAAAATGCTCTAATTAAGTAGTCTTTCAACTGAACCACTCCCGCCATTTAAGTAGTAAATGATGAATATGGAAAAGCTTTTTTGGATCTATTTTACTAAAGGATGTTACCTATATTTTAACATAAAAGGGATTGTAATATATTGATAAAAGTAGGGGAGAGGGACGCTGATATTGTCGTGATTTGTCGGTAAGTCGATATCCTGTGTCGAATCGTCGATATAATGAAAAAATCGTTGATATATTGTGAGTAATCGTCGATATATTTGAAAAATCGTTGATATAATTTCATGTACCAGCATGTGCGACCACTCCATAGAAAAAAAAGCGACTCTGAACGAGCCGCTTCCGCTTTAAAATCTATTATTGATTCAAGAACGCACGTAGCATCCAAGCGTGTTTTTCTAGTTCTGTGTAGATGCCTAGTAATAGGTCAGATGTCATTTCGTCGTCAGAGTTTTGAGCGATTTCCATGCCTTTTTTCAGTTCGACTAGCATCATTTCGTAGTCTTTCATGATTGCTTCAACCATTCCTTCGGCAGTTTCTCCATAAGCTGCTTCTTGAATAGTAGATAATTCTAGGTATTCTCTCATAGTCGCTACTGGTTTACCACCGATTGCTAAAATACGTTCTGCAATTTCGTCGATGTGAGTAGCTGATTCTGTGTATAGTTCTTCGAATTTCTCATGTAATGTGAAGAATTGAGGTCCTTTTACGTACCAATGGAAGTTGTGTAATTTTGTGAATAAAACGCTCCAGTCTGCTACTTGTTTGTTTAATACTTCGATTACTTGTTTGTTCATTATGATCAATCTCCTTTTGAGTTGTTATGTGATATCAATTACTAATTTATAATTATTATAATCTAGTAATTCGTATAAATCAACCCTTTTGCTGGAATTAATTTGAACAAATTATGAACTGTTATAAATAAAAATCCCTATTACGGTGAAGTAATAGGGATTTTTTATTTGCTATATAGGTTCTGCTTTTAATGATATCCAGCTCCGGTGACTAGAACAGTCGGTCATTTCGCGCCTTCCTGTGAGGCAAAGAACGCCTCTTCGTCAGGAGCTCCAATGCCCTCCTGTTCTGAGCAAGTCACCTCCGCTTTTAATGATATCCAGCTCCAGCGGCTAGAATCTCCGGTCATTTCGCTCTCTCGCT
>NZ_MACF01000121.1 GCF_001884045.1 Bacillus mobilis
TATGGTGGGCCTAAATGGACTCGAACCATCGACCTCACGCTTATCAGGCGTGCGCTCTAACCAGCTGAGCTATAGGCCCATACAAATTGCAGGATTTATTTATATCATATCCTCATTTAAGAGTCAACATTGAATTGAACTCTCAAAACTAAACGAAAACGAAACACGGAAACTTATATTGATGAACAGCGTTCATCAATTCTCCAT
>NZ_MACF01000122.1 GCF_001884045.1 Bacillus mobilis
TTGGTCAAGTGGTTAAGACACCGCCCTTTCACGGCGGTAACACGGGTTCGAATCCCGTACGGGTCATACTAAAAGAGATAGCATAATCTGCTATCTCTTTTTTGTTGTGTATAAATATAAAAGAAGCTATAACAGATTATAAATAATCAATTAAAAAAAGTTATATTAATTTAAATAGGATTACCTCTTCTTATACATAAGAAGAGGTAATCCTATTTTTTGAATATGTTTTAACTCTCTGCTGAGCGGCCATCCGTTTTCATAACAGCATGACTATATGCGGAGTGAAGAGTTTTGTATCCTAAAAGTGCAATAGTTAAGGCAAGGCCTCCTGCTATAATAGCCACACTAAATCCCGCCCGAGCTCCAAAGTTATCAATAACTAAACCAGCTATCGCTGATCCTAGGGAGACTCCAATACCAAGTCCTGTAATTGCCCAAGTCATTCCTTCGGTTATTTTTGATTCAGGTACGATTTTTTCCACAAGCCCCATAGTAACAATCATAGTAGGAGCGACAGATAACCCTGCAAAGAAAACAATAACTACTAGCCAAGGAATAGTGTTTACGAAAACTAGTGGCAGCATTGTTATCATGGAAAGTGTGACTGCTATTAAAAACTGATTATAGGGTGGAGTATTGAGTTTAAGAGTACCGAAAATTAGACCTGCAAAGCATGAACCGATTGCATAGACAGAAAGCACAAAGCTAGCAGCAACCGTGTTTCCTTGATGTTCAGCAAAAGCTACACTAACGACATCTATTGTGCCAAATATAGTACCTATGGCGATGAGTGTGAATACTAGTACTCGCACAGAACCAATTCTAAATACTGTTCCTTTGTTTGTAATGTCGTGAGGGTGTACGGGAGGTTCTGTGCTTTTTTGCATGGTGAATAGGCATACCCCAATTGTGAGAAAAACAGATGATAAAAGTGGGCCTGCTTCTGGGAAGAACATAACACTTAAACTGACAGATAATACAGGACCAATTATGAAGCAAATTTCGTCGACAACCGATTCGAAGGAAAATGCTGTATGCAATTTATGGGATCCACGGTATAGTTTAGTCCAACGTGCGCGCACCATGGCTGACATGTTGGGCATACAACCTGCACATAAGGCGGATAGAAATAGCGTCCAATAAGGAGCTTCATATTTCGTACATAGAAGTAAGAGGATCGTAAAGAAAACACTGATACCTGTAGTCGGAAGAAGTATGCGAGATTGCCCTAATTGATCGGCCATCCGAGAAATATGAGGAGCTAGTAAAGCTGATGATAATGTAAAGGTGGCTGCAACAGCTCCAGCAAGCCAATAGTCACCACGTAACTGAGATAACATTGTAACAATACCAATGCCCATCATTGATATGGGCATCCGAGCTATAAATCCTGCTAATGAGAATCCTTTTGTACCAGGAGCACTGAAAATTTCACGGTAGGAATTAAACATAATAATCACCAAAGTATTTGACGTTTACATATACATTCTTCATTCTTTTAACTCCTCCTCTGTTTCATTAATACCTTCTATAAAAAAGGGACAGTGAGTCAATGTAGGGTATGGGTAAGAAGTTATATTATCTTGTAAGCTAGAAATAATTGACATACGCACCGTATGCCAATATCATATTAACATACGGTGCGTATGTCAATTGAAATGTTTTATCTCTGGATAGGGAGCTGACGTTCAAAGGAGTTATTCTTTTACATAGAGAACGATACTATAATGCGATTTATTTTGAATAAAGAGGATGAATAGAAATAGGAGGAAAAGATGGTTAAAAAAACGAGAGCAGAAATGATTACTGAAACACGTGCTAAATTGCTGAGTGCAGCAAGAGAAGCTTTTGGTACAGTTGGATATGTAAACACGTCTATGGATGATTTTACAGCATCTGTCGGTTTAACACGTGGTGCAATTTATCATCATTTTGGTGATAAAAAAGGATTGTTAGAAGCAGTTGTAAAAGAAATTGACATGGAAATGGATAATAAATTAGGGGAAGTATCAAATGAGGCGGAAGGAAAATGGGAAGGATTTGTTGGGCGTTGTCGTGCGTATTTAACAATGGCACTTAATCCAGAAATTCAGCGAATCGTACTTCGAGATGCACCAGCAGTATTAGGAAATAGTTATTATCAATCATCACAGTCGCAATGTTTAACGACGATGGCGGAGATACTTCAACAATTAATGAAGGACTCTATTATTGAAAAAACGGACTGTGAAGCCTTAGCAAGATTCATAAATGGCGGACTAGTGGACCTTGCTTGTTGGATTGCGAATTCTGAAGATGCAGAGATGCAATTGTCTAAAGCTTTGCATAGCCTATCACTTATGTTGAATGGTTTATTACTAGAAAAGAACGCGTAATGTTAACGGATATTTTTTAATATACAGTAATGGTTAAAAGGGAGGTGGTAAAGTATAGGCTAATTCATTTATTTCACCGTAGTCTATATAGATTAACTGACGTCCAGCTTATAAGGGGATAATATGTTAGTTTGATTATAGAAATTGAATTTAGTTATAGGGAATAATCGAATCACATTCTTTTTGTTCACAATCTAAAGAAAACGCCTCCATTGAGATTGATTTCATACTTGATTTAATAGCTTTACACTCTATGTGAAAAAGTTCACAAATAGGTCATAATTTGTGAAGTAATTCACAATAATACGTGCTACAATATGAATGTAAAGAAGTTAAACAACATTAAATTAGTATTTTAATTAATTACTTAAACAATCATAAAAAATAGATGTGAACAATAGAGAGGGGAAATTAACATGAAAAAAGGTATCAATCGTGTAGTATTAGTAGGAACAGGAGCTGTAGGTTGTAGTTACGCTTACTCAATGATCAACCAAGGTGTAGCTGAAGAATTCGTACTTGTAGATGTTAATGAAGCAAAAGCAGAAGGGGAAGCAATGGACTTAAGCCATGCGGTACCATTCTCTCCATCACCAACAAAAGTTTGGAGCGGTAGCTATGCAGATTGTAAAGATGCAGATTTAGTAGTTATCACTGCTGGATTACCACAAAAGCCAGGCGAAACTCGCTTAGACTTAGTTGAGAAAAATACAAAGATCTTTAAACAAATCGTTCGCGGTATTATGGATAGCGGATTCGATGGAATCTTCTTAATCGCAACAAACCCAGTTGATATTTTAACTTACGTAACTTGGAAAGAATCTGGTCTACCAAAAGAGCGCGTAATCGGTTCTGGTACTACTTTAGACTCTGCTCGTTTCCGTTACATGTTAGGTGACTACTTAGATGTAGATCCACGTAACGTTCATGCTTACATCGTTGGTGAACACGGTGACACTGAACTTCCAGTATGGAGCCATGCTACTATCGGTGTACAAAAACTAGAAACAATCTTAGCTAACAACGAACAATACAAACAAGAAGACTTAGATAAAATCTTCGAAAACGTACGTGATGCAGCTTACCATATCATCGAGCGTAAAGGTGCAACTTACTACGGAATTGGTATGTCACTACTTCGTGTAACTAAAGCAATCTTAAGCAACGAGAACAGCGTATTAACTGTATCTGCATACCTTGAAGGACAATATGGTGAGAAAGATGCTTTCGTAGGTGTTCCAGCTGTTATTAACCGCGAAGGTGTACGTGAAATCGTAGAACTTGAGCTAAATGAAGATGAAAAAGCGAAATTCGCTCATTCTGTAAAAGTATTAAAAGAAACAATGGCACCAGTACTATAATAATTGTTAAACCATTCAGAGGCGGGACACTGCTTCCTACCTCTGAATTCATATAATTTAATATAAATTCCTTTTCCGGTTTCCCTTGTATATCCCCAATATACCCCTTTTGCTGGATCAGGGTCGTTTATAGAAAAGAGCACTCTACTTTATATAGAGTGCTCTTTATTATTATTTTTTAGGAGTTAATCCTAATTTCTTTAAAATATCTGCAAGTGTACCGCTTTTTGATTTTTCAACAGGTGTTTGTGATTTAGATGCATCCGGTCCTTTTTTCAAGAAATTCTTTTCAACGAAGCGAATATCTTTTTCGTCGACAATACCATCTTTGTTAAGGTCGCCGTCTTTCACAGATAGTCCTTTTTTACCATAGTTGTTAGCGATAATTTCTGCATCTTTCACATCGATTACTTTATCTCCATTTACATCACCTGCAAGGTTTTCATCAAAGCGTGCATAATAATATTGGCCAAGTAGCTTACCATCTTTTTCAGTACCTAATTTCGTTGTTAGTCGGCTTGTTAAATGTCCTGGAACCTCTACGTATAAGTTGTAGTCGCGTTTATTAACAGGAAGTCCATTTAGTTTGAAGTAACCGTATTTATCGAGTGAGCCTTCGAACTTATGACGGTAAGAATCTGTTGCATATACTTTTACGCCAAGCTTTGTATAATCGAATTTTTCATCTAAATAGCCATGTTCATTTAAGAATGCACCAGGTTTAATATTACCTTCTACGAGTGAGTTTAATGACATCATTGAGAATGTTTGATCTTGAAGTACACGCATTCTGTTTGGCTCTGATTGACCTTGCTTCCAGTAAGCGAACACTGCTAAATCTAATTGAGCATTTGCTTCATAAAATTCATCATTTACTACTTTGAAAGTTACATCAATGAACGGGAAGTCACCATCTAATCCGGCGAAGTTTTTATCATCAATAGCTCCGCCTACTGTAACAGATCCTTCTTCTAGTTTCGGTTCATTTACTTTTGCCGTTACCCCTTTTTCGGAAAGGAGTTTTTCAAAAGCAGGATTCAATTTCGCATTTGCAAATTTGAAGTTTTTCTCTAGGAATTCTACGTTAAATTCTCCAGACACAAATTGTTTTACATGTTTGGCATTTAGCGTCACAGTAAATTCATCATCTTTATATAATTCTTTTTTATCATAACTAGCTTTCGCATATTGAGCACCTTGCGGGATGAACCAATAGTTATTTACACCGCTCGGGTAGTCAGGGCCTGCAGTTGCATAATCGAAAATATATACGCCTGTATTCATTGGACCTTCAGTTTTAAAGGAATCAGGTGTAATACCCACTTTAAAGTCACCATTTTCCGTAATAGGTAAAAACTTGTGCAAGTATGGAGAATAGTCATAGTACATAACGCCGTTCGCTTCTTGCGTAATGTTTAACCCTTTTCCTCTTAAGTAGTCAACGTTAGAATCATATACATTTCCTTTAATCCATAGTGCTTTTTTACCATCTTCTACTGTATAGTTTTCTTCATTTAATTCATAAATACCAGGCTGTAATCCAGTTAATTTCACTTCTGGCGGTGTATTATCAATTACGACATAATCACCTTTCACACGTGCTTTACCGGCTTTATCATAGCCAACAAATTCAATTGTGTAATCACCTTCTGGTAAGTCGATTTTCTCATCACCAATTGGTTTTGCAGGATCATTTGTAAAAGGATACACTCTGCCGTTAAAGAATGAATCTAAGTAGTAATACACATCCGTTTTTAGGCCACTCGTGTTTAATGTGCCGATGAAGCCAAGCACTTTATTTGTTTTTGAATCTTTCACGATAAGATCTAACGTCTCCAGTTCGCTGTTTAATTGGAATGCCCCGTGCAAATACGATTCACGGTATGGATTGAATTTAGATGTATCAGTTGAAATTGTTTTTCTTGATAATAGTGCATTTTCAATACCAGGCTCTGATACACGAATAGAGAACGGAATTTGATACGTTTCTTCTTTATTTTTCGTGTTTGTAATATGGATGTATCCTTCATATCGGCCTTGCTTTGCACCAGCTGGAATATTAATTTTTGCTTCAATTTCATCTGATTTACCAGCATCAATTGTAATTGTTTCAGAAGTAGAAACTTTTACACCGTTTGCGGTAGCATCGTTAATAGCAGAAGATGCTGGTGTATAAGAAATTTCTGTTTTAAATTCTTTCTTCTCTTGTTTATTGCGATTTTCAACTTTAATTTTTCGTTTTTGTTCAAGAGATTCCCCGTCTTTTTGATAGTACTTACCGAATGCAATGGATCCAGTTTCTTCAGGTACTTCAATCACTTCATCATTTACAATTGTTTTTGTCGTATCTAACACTTTAAAACTTGTTTCCGTATGAACAGAGTTATAAGCATCTACTCGTCCAGCTCCCACTTCGTATACGGAATACTTTTCTTTTAAATCATCAGCTGTGTTCATAAGAGATGCTTTTACATCGAATGGAGAGTATTCTGGATGCTCTTGCAAAATAAGAGCAGCAACGCCAGCGATATGAGGAGATGCCATGGATGTTCCTTGCATACGTTCATAGGAAACATCGTAGTTTTCGCCCTCTTGCGGGTCGTTAATATACTCAGGTACTGTTGAAAGTACAGCAACACCAGGCGCTGTAATATCAGGTTTAATATCATCATTTGATGTGACAGGACCACGTGAGCTAAAGTCTGCAAGATGATCGCCTTCTGTTTGAATGTAACTAATTTCACCAAAAGTAAAGGAGGTGTTACCTTGTTCAATTTGAGCTTTTAGTTTTTCACCGTCTTCTTTCGTTAGGCGGAATGCTGGAATGTATTTTGTGCTTTCGCCAATGTAGTAAGAAATTTCTCCATCCACATTGTTATAAATAATAACTGCTTTTGCACCAGCTTGTTTCGCATTTGCGATCTTTTCATCAAATGAGATTGTACCGCGTGCAACGAGAGCGATTTTTCCTTTTACATCTATTTTACTAAACTCGTCAGGAGTACCGATTCCGACAGATTCAATAGGGAGAGATTGCCCTTTGAAATCTTCTATTTTATCAGTGAAGTTTTTGCCGAATAAAATTAGGTTAGGGAATTGTAATTGTCCAGCATGACCTGATAGTTTCGGTAAGGAAATAGAGCTATCACTTGCTCCAACTGTAATAGCAAATGGAGAAGCACCTGGTGATCCGAGTGTCGCTGGGTTTGGACCAGAGTTCCCAGCAGCAACGACTGTAACAACACCAGAAAGCATCGCGTTATTAACAGCAATAGACGTTGGATCAAGCGGATTGTTGCTATCATCACCTAACGATAAGTTAATGACGTTCATACCGTCAGAAATAGATTTGTCGATTGCAGCGATAATACCAGAACTATCGCCGCTTCCGTAAGGACCGAGTACACGATAGTTATACAGTTCAATGTCAGGTGCAACACCTTTTACTGCGGAATCTGATTTATTTTTCTTTTGAGCAGAAACGATACCTGCTACGTGAGTACCATGCGCAGTGTAGAAGGAAGAACCACGATCATCAAATTCAGGAGCACCAGATTGTTGCCACTCTGTATAAGTTGTTTCCATCGGATCTGCATCGTTATTAATAAAGTCCCAACCTTTTACGGAGTTCGGGTCTACCTTACTAGAATCTTCACCTGCTTTTGCGCGATAGCCTTTATACACGTCTTTTAAGTCAGGATGATTGTAATCAATACCTGTATCTAATACACCAACTTTAATTCCTTTTCCAGTAATGCCCTCGCTATGTAACTTATCTACTCCAATTTGCGGAATGCTATCTGTTAGTTTTTGAGGTGCTTTCTGTTCTGCTTGTTTTGGTAAATTTAGTTTCACTTCGTAATCTTTCCAAATACGTTTTACAACGCCAATTCGTAACAATTCTTCCACTGTATTTGCAGGTAACGTGAGAGCAACGCCATTTATCGCATGCTTGTAAGAACGTTTAATTTGTACAGACTGGAAATTCCCTGATTTTACTGATGGGCTGAATTGATAAAGGCGTTTGAGTCCTTTTTGGAATTCCTCATGTTCTTGATCAATACGTGCTTTTATATTTTCAGGAGCAGCTTGTAATCCTTTTTCTTTTTGTTTTAATTCATTAATCTTTACTGGAGCCGTTTGAAATTCTACAATGATATTTACTGGTTCAGAACTACTCGTATTAATATCTGGCGAAATAGTAAAACCAGGATTGGCATCTAACGTTTGTAATGCCTGACGTTGTTCTTTAGAAAGTTTTGATAGTAAAGACTGGGCGTTTGAAGAGTCAATTTGGTTAATAGGATTTTCAGCAAGTACATTGAACGGAAGGGCAGTTGAAAATAGAACGCCAGCCGTTACAATTCCGGTAACAAAACGATTTTTCTTTTTCATATATAGGCCTCCGATAATTTATATTTTAAAAATTATTTCTCCTCGCCTGGTGTTTGCTCTGCATGGAATGTCCAGTTTAGCTGTAAGGAATCACCCTGGAATTTATTTTGATCTTGGTCGTTATCTTCAAAGGAGAAGAGCACGTGTAAGTAATCTGTTTCACCAGATTTAATACCATCTATTAAATTATGACGTTCTAGAGAAGTAGCTACATCCTCAGGTTTCATAGTTTTTAATTCTGATAGTTTTGTTTCCCACAAAATTTCGTGATCATCGTTTGGATTAGATGGCTTTCCATCATTCACTAAAAATTTGACGATGATGTGATCGCCTAAATCTTCACCATCATTATTTTGCTTTGCATCTGTAACTTCATAGGATGTTTCAAGTGCTACTTTTGCAATATCCAATGTTCCTTTGTTTTCAAGCTTGAAGTTTCTTTCAATCAAGTCACCTGGCTTTAAATCATTCACATTAACGATTACACTTGGATTAATAGAAAGGTCTAATGTTCCAGCTTGAAATGAGTTACTAGATGTTTCAGAATCACTGAAATAGGCGAATACACCGCCGAATGTAAGGGATAAGCCAAGTGAAGCTGTGACAACTCCCATCCCAACCTTTTGTTTTAATGACATAAGAAAGCCCCCTAATTTAATTTTTATCAAACTTTCGCCTAGAGTATGGATAGAGTAAACATAGTGTTTCAGTATGAATTATATTTGCGAAGGTTTGATGTTCTTTATTGAGAACAAGTATATGCTTATGAATTTTCCATTTCAATAAAATTATGACAAAAAATATTGAGAAACATTTTTTTTTGACAGATTATTTTGTTGCGATTTTAAGTGATAAATAGCGAGTAAAATAGGATAGATCTAATGAAATAAAGGTTGAGAAATAAATAATAAGATGAAAGACTAGTAGAAAATGAAGCGTTTGCAATGAATATTCGTCAAAATTCGATATTTTACACAGTAAATTTGAATATTTTGAGCGAAAATAAAGAAAAAAACGAATATTTTTTAAAAAATAACAAGGATATTTCAGTTTTTCGCAGAAATGATAAAGAGTAAAAAATTTCTGTCATCTTAGTGAGGTGAACATATTGGATGTAATAAATTGTGAAGAAGTGAAACGAGATGAGTTTCATACAGAAAAGTACTATGACAGTTATAACATCTTTGGGGCACATATTGTGACGGAAGATGGGATGCGAGGTGTACGATTCACAGTATGGGCTCCTCATGCGAAAGCAATGAGTGTTGTTGGAGATTTTAATGAATGGGATTATGAGCAACATAAGATGCTACAAGTGACAGAAGAGGGGATTTGGTCCTTGTTTGTACCGCATATTGAAGAGAATGAGATATATAAGTATGCGATTGAAACGATGGATGCTAACGTGATTTTAAAAGCAGATCCTTACGCAGTATATGCAGAAGTAAGACCAAATACGGCATCTGTAGTTTTTGATATAGAGGGATATGAATGGAATGATAAAAACTGGATTCGTAAGAGAAAGAAAAAATCGATTTATAAAGAAGCGATGACAGTTTATGAATTACATTTCGGTTCTTGGAAAAAGAAAGAAGATGGCGCTCTGTATTCTTACAGAGAAATGGCCGAGGAGCTCATTCCGTATGTGGTGGAACATCAATTTACACATATTGAAATTATGCCGCTTGTTGAGCACCCATATGATCGTTCTTGGGGATATCAAGGAACGGGATATTATGCAGCGACAAGTAGATTCGGCACGCCACATGATTTGATGTATTTTGTCGATGAATGTCATAAATATGGAATCGGTGTCATTTTAGATTGGGTGCCGGGGCATTTTTGTAAAGATGCTCACGGTTTATATTTGTTTGATGGGACACCGACTTATGAATATAAGGATAAAGATGTGCAAGAAAATACAGTATGGGGGACTGTCAATTTTGATTTAGGAAAGAGGGAAGTACGTAATTTCTTAATTTCAAATGCATTATTTTGGATGAAGTATTTCCATATTGATGGTTTCCGGGTGGATGCAGTTGCGAACATGCTGTACTGGAATAAAGAAGGACAGGAACAAAGTAATGAGCACGCAGTTTCATTTTTACGAGAGTTAAATGAAGCGGTATTTGCAGAAGATGAAGATTTTCTTATGACAGCAGAAGATTCAACAGCTTGGCCACTTGTAACAGCTCCAACGTATGAAGGTGGGCTTGGATTCAATTACAAATGGAATATGGGCTGGATGAATGATGTGCTGAAATATATGGAGTGTGCGCCAGAGTACAGGAAGCATATTCATGAGAAAATAACGTTCTCATTACTATATGCTTACTCTGAAAACTTTATATTACCGCTTTCTCATGATGAAGTCGTTCATGGGAAAAAGTCGTTATTAAATAAAATGCCAGGAGATTACTGGGATAAGTTTGCTCAACTTCGTTTATTATATGGATATTTCTTTACTCATCCAGGTAAGAAATTACTCTTTATGGGTGGAGAATTCGGGCAGTTTGATGAGTGGAAAGACCTTGAAGATTTAGATTGGAATTTACATGACTTTGAAATGCATCGTTATATGCATGATTACTTTAAAGAGCTCATAGCATTGTATAAGCGCTCCAAACCACTTTGGCAGCTTGATCATTCACCGGAAGGATTTCAGTGGATAGATGCTAATAATCATGAGCAAAGTATTTTCTCGTTTATCCGCCAAGGGGATAAACAAGAAGATGCGTTAGTTGTCGTATGTAATTTTACGAAAGCTACATATGAAAACTACAAAGTAGGTTTGCCAGATTTCGAGTATTATAACGAGATTTTAAACAGTGACGCTGAGCAATATGGCGGATCGGGGCAAGTGAATAAGAAACGTCTCAAGACGATTCAAGAACCGTATCATAATCAAGCGGCACATGTAGAAATTACAATTCCACCATTTGGCGTATCCATATTACGACCAGTGAAGACGAGAAAGGGGAGCAAAAAACAAGATGGCTCAAAAACAAAAATGCGTAGCAATGTTACTAGCAGGGGGAAAAGGTAGTCGATTAAGTGCATTAACAAAAAATTTAGCCAAGCCAGCTGTTCCATTTGGTGGTAAATATCGCATTATTGATTTTACGCTAAGTAACTGTGCGAATTCTGGTATTGAAACGGTAGGGATTTTAACGCAATATCAACCACTCGAACTTCATAATTATATCGGAATTGGCAATGCTTGGGATTTAGACCGAGTAAGCGGTGGAGTCACAGTGTTACCTCCTTATGCGGAGTCTTCAGGTGTGAAGTGGTACACAGGTACGGCAAGTGCTATTTATCAAAACTTAAACTATTTAAGTCAGTACGAACCAGAGTACGTTCTGATTTTATCAGGCGACCATATTTATAAAATGGATTACAGTAAAATGCTAGATTACCATGTGGAGAAAGAAGCGGACGTTTCGATTTCTGTTATTGAAGTACCTTGGGATGAAGCGAGTCGTTTCGGTATTATGAATACGAACGAAGAGATGGAGATTGTTGAATTTGAAGAGAAACCGCAATTTCCAAGAAGTAATCTTGCATCAATGGGAATTTATATTTTTAACTGGGCAATTTTGAAAGAGTATTTAGAGATGGATGCAAGAAATCCTGAATCTAGTAATGATTTCGGAAAAGATGTACTTCCGCTTTTATTAGATGAAGGGAAAAAGCTGATGGCGTATCCGTTTGAAGGATATTGGAAAGATGTTGGAACGGTGAAAAGCTTATGGGAAGCGAATATGGATTTACTTCGCGATGAAACGTCGCTGAATTTAAATGATCGTAATTGGCGTATTTATTCTGTGAATCCAAATGAGCCACCTCAATATATTGCTGAACAGGCAAAGGTAGAAGAATCACTTATTAACGAAGGATGCGTCATTGAAGGGGACGTGAAGCATTCTGTGTTATTCCAAGGAGTGACGGTGGAAGAAGGTAGTATGGTTATTGATTCTGTCGTTATGCCAGGAGCAAAGATTGGTAAAAATGTTGTGATTGAAAGAGCGATTGTTGGATCGGAAATGGTTATTGAAGATGGAACAATTATTCGTCCAGAAAAAAATGTCGACGATGTAGTACTCATTGCTGAAGGGAAATAGAAAAGGGGGATGAAATGAATGGGAGAAAAAATGTTAGGAATTATTAATGCAACGGGAAGTTTTCCTTCCTTAAAGAAAGTAACAGGGCATCGTTCACTAGCGGCGTTACCGTTTGGGGGCCGTTATCGACTCATTGATTTCATGCTTTCAAATATGGTGAATTCTAATATTCATAGTGTAGCGGTTTTTACAAGTCATAAAAACCGTTCACTAATGGACCATGTTGGTTCAGGAAAACAGTGGGATTTAGATAGAAAAAGAGACGGACTGTTTTTATTCCCACCAAATTGCCAATGTGATCAAGATGAATTTGGTTCTTTTGCACATTTTAGAAGACATATTGATTATTTTTTAAGAGCTAGAGAAGAATACGTTGTTATTACGAATAGCCATCTCGTAACAGCATTAAATTTCCAGGCGGTGTTAGAGCGACATATACATACGGCAGCTGATATTACTGAAGTTTGCCATGAAGGGGTTTCGCTTCAAACATACGTGTTAAAGAAACAATTATTGTTAGATTTATTTGAGACATATAAAGATGTGGAGCAATACAGTTTATTTGATGTAGTGAGAGAAAAACGCGGAAAATCACTGCATATTGCTACGTATGAGCATACAGGATATGTAGCTATTATTGATTCGATTGAAAGTTACTATAAACATAGCTTAGAAATTTTGCAGCCTGCTATTTGGAAGCAATTATTTAAGAAAGAAGCACCGATCTTTACGAAGGTAAAAGATGAACCACCAACTCGTTACCTGAAGGGTGCAGCCGTGAAAAATACAATGATTGCAAACGGCAGTATTATCGAAGGTGAAGTAGAAAATAGTGTTATCTCCCGTTCTGTTAAAATTGGGAAAGGTTCAATTGTTCGTAATAGCATTATTATGCAGAAGAGTAAAATTGGAGATAACTGTATAATAGACGGTGTTATTATTGATAAAGACGTGAAAATTGGTGACGGTGTTGTACTAAAAGGAAACGCCGATGAGCCATATGTTGTAGAAAAAGGAAGCATTCAAAATAGTACGATTAATAGTTATTCTTAAAAGAATCAGTGGGGGGTTCCTCCACTGATTAAAGCATTCATTCCAATGAAAACTCGAAGGGAGGAAGCTGCAAGGGAAGTAGTATAAGCTTTTCGTGCAGTGGGACAACAAGTGAATATTTTATTTGCAGTATCAGAATGTGTACCATTTGTTAAATCGGGAGGATTAGCTGATGTAGCAGGTGCGCTCCCAAAAGAGCTAAAAAAATTAGGCGTGGAAGTTCGCATTATACTTCCAAATTATAGTCTTATTCCGCAAAAATTAAGGGATGGATGTACGTTACATAAAGTAATTAATGTCCCGCTTGGGTGGAGAAATCAATATTGCGGAATTTTAAAAGGTGAGCAAGACGGGATTACGTATTACTTAATAGATAATGAATATTATTTTAAGAGAGATTCTCTATATGGTCATTATGATGACGGAGAGCGTTTTTCTTATTTTTCGAAAGCAGTTTTAGAGTGTATTCCTCATCTTGACTTCGAAGTGGATGTTCTTCATAGCCACGATTGGCATACAGCTATGGTGAATTTCTTATTACGTGAAAAGTATCAAGATAATCCATTATACGAGCATATTAAAACGGTATATACGATTCATAACTTGCAGTTCCAAGGTGTATTTCCTCCTGAAGTGATGTACGACTTGTTAGAACTTGGCGACGAATATTTCCATAGTGAGCAGCTAGAGTTTTATGGAAATGTGAACTTTATGAAGGGTGGAATTATCGCTTCTGATCAAATTACAGCGGTTAGCCCGACATACAAAGAGGAAATTCAATATGAGTTTTTCGGTGAGAAGTTAGATGGGTTGTTACGAAAAAATAATGGTAAACTTAGCGGCATCGTAAATGGAATTGATACGAGCGTATATAATCCAGAAACGGATTCGTATATTACTGCTCAGTACGATGCGGAGTCATTAGAGGAAAAGAATGAAAATAAACGCGCCTTGCAGCGTTATTTTGGTTTGCCAGAAAAAGAAGATACACCAATTATTTCGATGGTAACGAGATTAACGAAGCAAAAAGGTCTTGATTTAGTACGTACTGTATTCCGCGAAATAATGGAGGAAGATGTACAATGTATTATTTTAGGATCAGGTGATTCGGAATATGAGCAATTCTTTGAATGGATGGCATACGAGTATCCTGAAAAGGTAAAAGTGTATATCGGATTTAATGAAGAATTAGCTCACCAAGTATATGCGGGAAGTGATTTATTCTTAATGCCATCACTATTTGAACCGTGTGGACTTGGACAACTTATCGCATTAGCGTACGGTACGATTCCGATTGTAAGAGAAACAGGCGGATTAAATGATACGGTACAATCTTATGACGAAGAAACTGGAGAAGGAAATGGTTTCAGTTTCACGAACTTTAATGCACATGACATGTTGCACACGGTTCGTCGGGCGATTGAATTTTATCATGATAAACTGGTATGGGAGCAGCTTGTAAAGCAAGCGATGACTGAAGATTATAGCTGGGAGAAATCAGCTCTTGCCTATAAGAAATTGTATAAAAGTCTCATGGAATAACATGTAGGTGGTGAAGAAATGTTTACTCATGTTGAAAGTTTCAAATCAGCTTTTCTAGAAAAGTTAGAGACGATGTATGGTAAAAGTTTCAAAGACTCTACAACTCGTGATCAATACAATACGCTTGGATACATGGTACGTGAGTATATGAATAGTCAATGGATTGCAACGAACGAAAGTTATCGATCTGGAGAGCGAAAGCAAATGTATTACTTATCCATTGAGTTTTTACTTGGGCGTTTGCTTGGAAGTAACATATTAAATTTAGGTATCAGGGATGTATGTGAGCAAGGACTTTCTGAGCTTGGTATTTCGTTACAAGAATTAGAAGAGGTGGAAGCAGATGCAGGTCTTGGAAATGGTGGACTTGGACGATTAGCAGCCTGTTTCCTTGATTCACTTGCATCGTTAAACTTACCAGGTCATGGCTGTGGCATTCGTTACAAACACGGCTTATTTGATCAAAAAATTGTTGATGGTTATCAAGTTGAATTTCCAGAACAGTGGCTGCTTCATGAAAACGTATGGGAAGTAAGAAGGCATGATCAAGCTGTAGAAGTAAGTTATTTCGGCAATGTTGAACCACTATACATTGATGGACGTTTAGAGTTCAGGCATACGAATGCAGAAGTGATCATGGCAGTACCATATGACGTTCCGGTAGTAGGTTATGAGACGAGTACTGTAAACACACTTAGACTTTGGAATGCTGAACCAGTTCCTTTCCCGCAAAATTGCAAAGATATTTTGAAATATAAGCGTGAAACAGAAGCTGTATCGGAGTTTTTATATCCAGATGATACGCATGATGAGGGGAAAATACTTCGTTTGAAACAACAATATTTCCTCGTATCAGCAAGTTTGCAAAATATCGTTCGTTTGCATAGAGAAAGATATGGTGACCTTCGTCAATTGCATGAGAAAATTGCGATTCATATTAATGATACACACCCAGTTTTGGCGATTCCAGAACTGATGCGTATTTTATTAGATGAAGAAAAACTAGCATGGGAAGAAGCTTGGCACATAACGACGCAAACGATTTCTTATACGAATCATACGACGTTATCAGAAGCACTTGAAAAGTGGCCAATTCACATTTTTAAACCGTTATTACCGAGAATTTATATGATTATTGAAGAGATTAATGAACGTTTCTGTCATGAACTTTGGGAACGTTATCCATATGAATGGCATCGTATTGAAGAGATGGCGATTATTGCACATGATCTTGTGAAAATGGCTCATTTAGCAATTGTCGGTAGCCATAGCGTTAATGGTGTAGCGAAAATTCATACGGAAATTTTAAAACAACGTGAAATGCGATTGTTTTATGAGTTTTATCCAGATAAGTTTAATAATAAAACGAATGGAATTGCTCATAGACGCTGGTTAATGAAGGCGAATCCGCAGCTGACGAACCTTATTTCAGAGGCGATTGGAACAGAGTGGAAGAAAGAACCGATTAAGCTTCAAGCGCTACAATTAGTTCAACACGATGCGAGTTTCCAAGAGAAATTTGCAGAGGTAAAACAAGAGCGTAAAGAGATTTTAGCGGAGCGTATTCATAATAAAATGGGGATTACAATTGATCCTAATTCTATTTTTGATGTGCAAGTAAAAAGACTGCATGCTTACAAACGACAATTATTAAACGTCCTTCATATTTTATATTTGTATAACCGTTTGAAAGAGGATGCTAGTTTTACATTTTATCCGCGAACTTTTATTTTTGGAGCGAAAGCATCACCTGGCTATTACTATGCAAAAAAAATTATTAAATTAATTAATGAACTCGCAAGAAAAGTGAATAATGATTCGTACGTAAGCCAATATATGAAAGTTATCTTTCTAGAAAACTATCGAGTGTCTTTAGCAGAAGATATATTCCCAGCTGCGGATGTTAGTGAGCAAATTTCAACTGCGAGTAAAGAAGCATCAGGAACAGGTAATATGAAATTTATGATGAATGGTGCGATTACGCTCGGAACGTTAGACGGTGCTAATGTTGAAATAAAAGACAGAGTCGGTGATGATAACTGTTTCATTTTCGGTTTAACGGCGGAAGAGGTTCTTCATTACTATCAAAATGGTGGATATCGTGCAAGTGATTATTATCACCACAATATGCATATTAAAAAAGTAGTAGATCAGTTAACGAATGGTTTCTTTGCACATTCAGGAGCTGAATTTGAAGCGATTTACGATTCTCTCGTTATTCAAAATGATGAATACTTCGTTCTGCGAGATTTTGGTCCATATGCGGAAAGGCAAGAAGCTGTTGGTAGAGCTTATGAGAACCGAACGAAGTGGCTAGAAATGTCGATTTTAAATATTGCACAATCTGGTCATTTTGCGAGCGATCGAACGATTTTGCAGTATAGTAACGAGATTTGGGGTATTGGTAATGCGGTTACGCAGTATTAAAGTGGTTGCTACATCGGAAAAGACTATATGAAAATATATCAGCGATTTTTAAGATATATCGATTTACCGACAAAAATTGACACTAATAAAAACCGAGCTTACTCTCAGTAAGCTCGGTTTTCCTTTTTTGCTTAAGAAAGAAATGGAATAGCGGTATAGATTATACCAGTTCCACCATATTCTCCTGTCGCAAAGTATGAAAATGTAAAGAAACCTGTAAACGTAAAAATTACAATGAGAAAAAGTGCAAAGATAAATTTTAGCATGTAAGGTCCCCTCATCCAAAAATAACTTCATATATTATTATAGTATAAGGATATTTAATTTCCAATTGTTTACTGGTTAAAAATGAGAAGTCAGACATGTTTTGTATGTTGTCATGGCATGATTATTTGTAATAGATTTTGTGTTTTTTGCAAATGTCATGTTGTGATGAACGTGTGCATATTCCCAGTCTTGGTCATTAAAATGGACATTGCGCGGAGGGAGAAGAGGAACGACATCAAATAAATTAACGAAGCGAAAGCTACTAGCTACTTGTAGTTTATAATAATTACGAAATGCAATATCGCCTACTTTTGGAGAGGCAAATGTATAAAGACCGTACTGTGCGAAGGCGGTGTTGATACGCGCATCGAGTATATGTAGTGTGGCGAGCGCGCCGCCTAGGCTATGACCTGTTGCAAGAAGTTTTTTATGGGCTGGTAGTGATACGAGCATATCCATAATAGAATCCCGGCAAGATTCATAAATGGAAAGAAAGCCGTTATGGACATTTCCGCTATTCAAAGCGTATGGGTATGGTTTTTGGTTAACGAGTGAATCGATAATCCAGTCTGTATCTGTTTGTGTCCCGCGAAAAGCTACAATAATCGTATCCTCAGATTCTAGTATGAATCCGAACCATTCTGTCGTTTGAATGGTTTTTCCTTGAAAGCCTTGTACATATTGAAAACCATCTGGTATTTCGAAAATCCCATTTTGTTTATATTGTTCATACGTTAACTCACAACAAGAAGCTAACAATATGGCAGTATCTTTATCGAAGGATAAAGGAGTACGCATTAAGGAAGCCCTCCTTAAGAAAAGGTATAGTTCAATATATGCAGTGAGGGACTTGATTCATTCTTTGGAGGGAGTTTGAAAATTAGGCTTGAACCTTTATAAATATGAAGAAGAAGCGCGGCCGAATGAGGCTATGGAATTCAAAGTGGTTTATACAGTCCAAAAAAAAGATAGTTCCCTATGAAGGGGACTATCTTTTTTTTGTTTTATCCCGCTTTAATGGGCAGTAAGATCCCAACTGAATAAAGTTTCACTTTATTCTTTCCCATCTAAAAGACGTCCAAGTCCGCCTAAAACGCTGCCTTCACCGCTGTTTTGAGCTGCTGGGCTTGTAAGGCGTGCTGCTAAACGGCTAAGTGTTAAGGACTGAATCCAAACCGTTCCAGGACCTTCTAACGTTGCGAAGAATAAACCTTCGCCGCCAAATAGAGCTGTTTTTACTTTTCCAACGAATTGAACATCGTAGTTAACATCTTTTGTCATGGCAACGAGACAACCTGTATCGATGCGAAGTCTTTCGCCAGGTTTTAATTCACGCTTATATACAGTTCCGCCTGCATGCATGAAAGCGAGTCCGTCACCTTCAAGTTTCTGCATGATGAAACCTTCACCACCAAAGAAACCAGTTCCAATTTTTTTCGTAAACTCAATTCCGATAGAAACGCCTTTTGCTGCACAAAGAAACGCATCTTTTTGGCAAACTACTTTTCCTTGATATTCTGTTAAATCTACAGGAACAATTTTACCAGGATAAGGAGCAGCAAAAGATACGTGGCGCTTGCCATGACCTGTATTTGTAAAGACAGTCATAAACATACTTTCGCCTGTAACAAGACGCTTACCAGCGCCCATTAATTTACCGAATAGACCACTAGATTGGCCAGAACCATCACCGAAGATTGTTTCCATTTCGATATGATCTTCCATCATCATCATTGCGCCAGCCTCTGCGATAACGCTTTCTTCTGGATCTAATTCAATTTCAACAAACTGCATATCATCGCCATATAATTTATACTCGATTTCATGTGCTTGCATTTTTTCACCTCATCATATGTAGTAATTATATTGTACCGAAATCAAAGAAATTAGAATACTGTAGATTTGTTAATTTTTAAATAAAAATAGAATGAAAATTTAAGGTTATACTAGGATTATAAAAAACGATGGATTGAAAGTGTTCTCATTTGACGTTTTTGATATAGCATGATATAGTGAAATCACTATTGAGCTACATAATGTGGTACGGAAATAAAGCACGTTGTATTAAAGGCTGTAAGCTTGTTATACATTCATGTCCTTTATATCCACCTTTTCATGTGGATTCATAGTTTCATTTTTATTTAGGAGGTACATGACATGCAAACAGGTAAAGTTAAATGGTTTAACGGCGAAAAAGGTTTTGGCTTCATCGAAGTTGAAGGCGGAGAAGACGTATTCGTACATTTCTCAGCTATCCAAGGCGAAGGCTTCAAAACTTTAGAAGAAGGTCAAGAAGTTTCTTTCGAAATCGTTGAAGGAAACCGCGGACCACAAGCAGCTAACGTTACAAAAAACTAATTAGCTAGCGATAAAAAGCATTCCGATTTTCGGAATGCTTTTTTTTATTCTTTGGAACTCGATTCATTTGAGGATAATTCGCCCTTAAAGGTACGCTCTTCAAAGTCATCAAGCATTTGTTCATATTCTTCATGCTCTTCCGTAGCGAAAACTTGCGGATTTTTTCCATACATATCTGTACCGATAAAGTTTTCAAAATCCTCTACGTAGCCTACATTTTCTTCGCTATTTACATACATGCCATTATAGTTTTTGGAATCTTGTCTTTCTAAATCAGACGGCGTTTCAGACGTTCCGTAATTGGCAACATCTTGCCATGCATCTTCCGCATCGTATTCAACAGAATGATCTTCATCATGTTTGTGGAAAGAAGGAGACAACACTTCTTCTTCAACTGGTCGTGTGTTCATATTTAACTTACTTGTCGTGTGCTGTATGCATGTTGTAGCAGTCGGCATTGCTTCTAATCTTTCAAATGGTATTTCTTCGCCAGACACTTCGCAAATGCCGTACGTACCCGCTTCTATTTTTTGCAGAGCATGTTTCGTATCCTCTAGCTGTTTATGCCAAAGTTCAATAAGTCCGAAGTCTTTTTCACGTTCATATAGCTCTGTTGCCATATCAGCTGGATGGTTATCGTAGCTAGATAATTCTCCAACAGAATCACGTTCAGATGCACGATCTTCATTTTCATGTGTTTGTATCGTTTGCTCTAGTTCTTGTTTTTGCTTTTCTAAAACGGATTTAAATTGATTTATTTGTTGTGGAGTTAACATAGTCGTCCACCTTCCTACAATTCAGTTTCTTTACATAGTATGAACGTTGAGAGTGGGAATTATGAGCTGAAATTGGTATACGAAAAAGGAGCCGCGTTAGCGGCTCCTTTTTATAGGAAATATCCAAGTAGTAATCCGATTCCCATTAAGAGACCGAAGATTGTATTTGTTTTCGCTGTTGCAATCATTGCAGGTACCATTTCCATTGGAATGCTTTTGCCGATAAAGCCTTTCGTCGCTTTAAATGCTTTCGGTGCACTTAAAAATACGATAAGCATCCATGGTGATACGATGCCCACGATAATTAAAGCAATTGTCCAAATGTAGGAAACGATGAACATAGAAGCAAGTACACCAACGGCTCTTTCACGTCCAACGAGAATTGCTAACGTTTTACGGCCATTTTCTTTATCGCCATCTAAGTCACGAATGTTATTAGCTAATAATATGGCACCAATTAAAATGGAGCTTGGAATAGATAGTAAAATGACTTCTGATGTTACAGTTCCGGTTTGAATAAAGAATGAAATCCCGATAATAATGACACCCATAAATAGTCCGGCTGTTAACTCACCAAATGGTGTATAGGCAATTGGAAGTGGACCGCCTGTATAAAGGTAAGCAACGGCCATACAAACAAGACCGATTGCTGCAAGCCACCAGCTAGAATTCATACAAATATAAACACCTAATAGTATTGCGATGCCGAAAAATCCAAATGCTAAGTTAAGCACTGTTTTTGGCTGAATGCCATCGCGGACGATAGCGCCGCCGATACCAACTGATCCTTCGTGATCAAGTCCTCTTTTATAATCAAAGTATTCATTAAACATGTTTGTTGCTGCTTGAATGAGAAGACAAGCAAGAAGCATCATAAGGAAAAGAGGGAGATGTATTTGATTTATGCCTCCGACCTGCATTGCATATGCTGTTCCGATGAAAACAGGAACGAAAGCTGCTGTTAATGTATGGGGACGTAGTAAACTCCACCAAATGCGCCAGCCTGTTTGCTTACTTGGCTTTGGCGCCGTAGGAGAGGAATTCGTTTCGACGTTCATTTCCATGTTGAATCCTCCTTTGGTCACATATTGTACACAACTAAGTGTAGAAAAAGCATCATTTAGTGTCAACGTTTATTTTCTAGGAAGAGAAGGTGAATTTCTCAGAAATGCTAAACGTTGACAGGCCTTTCGTTTGAGGTGTATCTTAAAATCAAGCGTAATTATGACTATTTTTCGCCCATAGGGGGGAGACAATTGTGATTCAAACGAAACAAAAAGGCTTGCAAGAAGTTCTTAGTGCAGCTATTAAGCGTGCAACTGATGAAAAAATATTGGTTAGTTTTGTAAAACAAATAGACTGGATGGATCCGCTTCTGTTTTATGCAGCAGGTAAAAGGATTGCATCCGAAAATAGATGTTATTTTGCAGACCCAGCTCAGCATGTAATATTTGCTGGAATTGGCTCTGTTTTCACTATAGCAACTGCTTCTCAAAAACGCTTTCAAACTACTCGTGACGAGTGGGATAAAGTAAAAGAAAAAGCATTTGTACAAAGAGAAAAATACGAATTTGGAACAGGTCCTCTTTTATTTGGTGGATTTTCATTTGATCAAGAAAAAGAGAAAACGGACTTATGGAAAGAATTTGATGATACGACATTTTCACTACCAGCATTTTTATTAACTGTAAAAAATGAAAAAGCATGGTTAACAATGAATACATTCGTTTCAGCAACAGATTGTGCAGAAACTCTTTATAACGAAATTGTTTCTTTAGAAGAGAAAATTTTTGGGGAGAGTAAATGTGCACTAGAAGGATCGAAATTAACAGTTACTTCTAAAGTAGAAGTGGATCCGAAAGGCTGGATGAAGGCCATTGAGAAAGTGCAAGATGAGATGAAGCAGGGGAACGTGCAGAAGGTTGTATTAGCGAGAGAGCTAAAAGTAGAAATGGATCATCATATTGATTCTGCTCTCGTTTTAGAAGCACTTCGCATAGGGCAACCAGATTGTTACGTATTTTCTTTTGATTATAAAGGAGCATGCTTCTTAGGAGCGACGCCAGAGAGATTAATTCGCAAAGAAGATGAGAAGTTTACTTCGATGTGTCTTGCAGGTTCAACTGGTCATGGTCAATCTATAGAAGAAAGTAAGCGAAATAGTAATGCGCTTCTTCATGATGAAAAGAATTTAGCTGAACACGGTTATGTTGTGAACATGATCCGAGGAGTATTAAATGAGCACTGCGAATCTGTTAATATTCCGGAAAGCCCGGGCTTATTAACAACGAAAAACTTAATTCATTTATATACGCCTGTAGAGGCAAAAGGCGATGCGAGTCTTTTGACAATGGTAGAAGAATTACATCCAACGCCAGCTCTTGGCGGGACACCTCGTTTGGAAGCGATGAAACTGATTCGTGATGTTGAATTGTTAGACAGAGGATTATATGGTGCACCGATTGGCTGGATAGATGATGAAGGAAATGGTGAGTTTGCGGTTGCGCTTCGCTGCGGATTATTAAATGGCGAGAAAGCATCCTTATTTGCCGGTTGCGGGATTGTAATTGATTCAGTACCGCAACTTGAATATGAAGAAACAAGTTTGAAGTTTAGACCGATGCTTGGTGCTTTGGAGGAATTAATGAAATGAACAATCATATAGAAGCATTGTCATATTATTTAGGCGCGTTCGTGGATGAACTGACGCGTCTAAATGTATGTGATGTTGTCATTAGTCCAGGCTCACGGTCAACGCCGATTGCTTTGCTAATGGAACAACATGAAGGAATGAACACATATTTACATGTAGATGAAAGATCTGCAGGATTTTTTGCACTCGGTATTGCAAAAGCGAAAAAACGTCCGGTTGCATTATTATGTACGTCAGGAACGGCAGCAGCGAACTACTATCCAGCTGTATGTGAAGCTTTTCATTCGCGAGTGCCGCTTATCGTCTTAACAGCAGATAGACCGCATGAATTAAGAGACGTCGGTGCACCACAAGCGATGAATCAAATTAATTTATACGGTACATTTGTGAAGCAATTTACAGAGATGGCACTTCCAGAAGCGAGTGAAGCGATGTATCATTACGCTCGCATGACGACGCAGCGCACGATAGCAAGCGCACTTCTGGCGCCGCAAGGACCTGTTCATCTTAATTTTCCAGTTCGCGAACCACTTATCCCGGACTTTTCATTAGAAAGTTTATGGGATAAAGGACGTGGGGAATATACAGGAGTAGTTCAGCAAGGGAACGTGACGATGCCGAATGAATATGTAGATTCTCTTGTAGGGCGCCTTTCACATATGGAAAAGGGGCTTATTATTTGTGGAGATGATAGTCATCCAGAAATCGCAGCGTTTGCAACGCAACTAGCTGAAAAAACGGGATATCCAATATTAGCAGATCCACTTTCTAACATTCGTAGCGGACACCACGATAAAACGATGGTAATCGACTGTTACGATACATTTTTACGAAATGAGCTGTTAAAGGAAACGTGGAAGCCAGAAGTCATGATTCGCTTTGGTGGTATGCCTGTTTCGAAAGCATTAACGCAGTTCATTAAAAGACAGAAGAAAGCCGTTCATATCGTTGTTGAGGAATCTGGACAATGGAGAGATCCAGCTCTCGTTGCGACAGAAGTGGTCCAAGCGAGTGATATTGCATTTTGCAAGGCACTAATAGAAAAAATGCCAGTTATGAAAAAGAATGATTGGTTCAGAATGTGGCAACATATAAACGAAAAAACGAAGGAAACGCTTCGTGAAATGGAAACATATGATACTGCATTTGAAGGGAAAGTTATTACGGATATTGTCCGTGTACTACCAGAAGGGGCAACATTATTTGCGAGTAATAGTATGCCAATTCGTGATACAGATTCATTCTTCTTCACATCGGATAAAAATATTCAAGTGATGGCAAACCGCGGTGTAAACGGGATTGATGGCATCATTTCGACAGCTTTAGGAGCGAGCATTATTTGCGATCCGCTCGTATTAGTAATTGGTGATTTATCCTTTTATCACGATTTAAACGGATTATTAGCCGCAAAATTACATGAATTAAACATAACGATTGTCATTGTAAATAATGACGGTGGTGGTATTTTCTCATTCTTACCACAGTATGAGAAAAAGGAACACTTCGAATCATTATTTGGAACGCCAATTGGGCTTGATTACGAGCATGTTGTCAAAATGTATGGCGGTTCATTTAGCCGTGTAAATGGTTGGGAGCAATTCCGAGAAGAGGTACAAAAAGGAACAAGGGCGGAAGGTTTACACGTTGTAGAAATTTGTACGAACCGTGATGAAAACTTAACATTGCACCGTGAATTATGGGCAAAAACGCAGGACGTAATTACTACATCGTTGCAAGGTGAATCAAAATGAACGTAACGCTGCAAGGTGTATCGTATGAATATGAAGTAGTTGGAAGCGGAGAACCACTTCTACTTCTTCATGGTTTTACGGGAAGCATGGAAACGTGGCGTTCTTTCGTTCCTTCTTGGAGCGAGCAATTTCAAGTCATTTTAGTAGACATTGTTGGGCACGGAAAAACGGAAAGCCCTGAAGATGTAATGCATTATGATATTCGAAATGTAGCATTGCAAATGAAAGAACTATTAGATTATCTTCATATTGAAAAAGCGCACATAATTGGCTATTCAATGGGCGGTAGACTGGCGATTACGATGGCATGTTTATATCCGGAGTATGTACATTCTCTTTTATTAGAAAATTGTACAGCTGGGCTCAAAAGTGAAGAGGACAGAAAAGAACGTCGTGAAAAAGATGAGCGACTTGCTCATAAAATTGAACGAGAAGGCATCGAAAGTTTTGTATCAATGTGGGAAAATATTCCGCTTTTTGAAACGCAAAAACGTTTAGCACAAAACGTACAAGAAGCAGTGCGACGAGAACGACTTGCTAACGATTCAAAAGGACTTGCAAATAGCTTAAGAGGCATGGGAACAGGGGCTCAGCCTTCATGGTGGGACGAGCTGCCAAACTTAAAAATGCCTGTTCTTTTAATGAACGGGGAGCATGATGAAAAGTTCTTTCGCATATTAAAAACCATCGAAAAAAGCGCCCATGACGCGAAATTTGTCAAAATTGATGGTGCTGGCCATGCAATTCATGTGGAACAACCGGAAAAGTTTGATACAATAGTAAAGGGATTTCTAAAAACTATGCAGTGATGCTTTTTCATCTAAGAAGGAAGCTACACTTATAGAGGAGATCAGAAATATACAAGGAGGTAGTTGTAATGGCTATTGAATGGGTAAAAGAAGGCAATTACGAAGATATTATTTATTCAACATACAATGGTATCGCAAAGATTTCGATTAACCGCCCTGAAGTACATAACGCATTCCGTCCTAAAACGGTAATGGAGTTAATCAACGCTTTTGCACACGCTCGTGATGATGCAAATGTTGGCGTTATCATTTTAACAGGTGAAGGTGGACGTGCATTCTGTTCTGGCGGCGACCAAAAAGTTCGCGGTCATGGTGGATATGTAGGTGACGACCAAATTCCTCGTTTAAACGTATTAGACTTACAACGTCTAATTCGCGCAATTCCTAAACCAGTTATCGCAATGGTAGCAGGTTATGCAATCGGTGGTGGACACGTACTTCATATCGTATGTGACTTAACAATCGCTGCAGACAACGCTGTATTCGGACAAACAGGTCCTAAAGTAGGAAGCTTTGACGGTGGATACGGAGCTGGTTACTTAGCTCGTATGGTAGGCCACAAGAAAGCTCGCGAAATTTGGTACCTATGCCGTCAATACAGCGCACAAGAAGCGCTTGATATGGGCTTAGTAAACACAGTAGTACCATTAGAAGAGCTTGAAGCAGAAACAGTACAATGGGCACAAGAAATCTTAGCAAACAGCCCAATGGCACTTCGTTTCCTAAAAGCTGCATTCAACGCAGACACAGACGGTCTAGCTGGTATTCAACAACTAGCTGGAGATGCAACGTTATTGTACTACACAACTGACGAAGCAAAAGAAGGTCGTGACGCGTTCAAAGAAAAACGCAGTCCGGACTTCGGTCAATTCCCTCGTTTCCCTTGATCAAACCAAAAGCGGAGCCGACTGCTTAGCCTCGTAGGCTAAGGTTCTTTCGCACAGAAAGTGTTCTTTACTTTCTCGTGCGGAAGGTTCTTAGACGGAAGGGGCTAGGAGGCGTAGCTAGATGTGATCAAAAGCGGAAGCGGCTCGCCTACAAAGTGAGACGCAACCGGAAACAAAACAACTAAGAGACTTGATGTCATATCAAGTCTCTTTCTTTCATGAAAGGAGAATGGATGATGGAGACGATGCCAAATTGGTTAAAGCAACGTGCATTTTTAACACCAGACCGCACTGCAATTGAAATAGAGGATGAAAAGGTTACTTTTATGCAGCTGCATGAAAAAGTAGTATCTGTTTGTGAACACCTCACGTATGTAGGAGTGAAGCGTGGGCAAAAGGTGGCTGTTCTGATGAAAAATGGTATGGAGATGATTACAGTTATTCACGCCCTATCTTACGTAGGTGCAGTAGCTGTACTTTTAAATACACGTCTTTCAAGAGAAGAGCTACTTTGGCAAATGGATGATGCTGAAGTTGCATGCTTAGTGACAAATCAAAATTTTGAGACTAAAGATGTTCCTGTATATTCATTCGCCGAAGTGATGAATGGACCGAAGGCGGAAGCCTCTATACAAGAAGAATTCTCTTTAGAAGAAGCGATGACAATTATTTATACGTCAGGGACGACAGGAAAACCGAAAGGCGTTATTTTAACGTACGGCAATCACTGGGCAAGCGCGGTTGGCTCTTCGCTTAATTTAGGGCTTCGTGATGATGATTGCTGGTTAGCTTGTATGCCGATGTTCCATGTTGGCGGGTTATCTCTTTTAATGAAAAATATTATGTACGGCATGCGCATTTTACTCGTTCCGAAATATGATGCTGACTTTATTCATAAAGCACTTCAAACGAGAGGCGTAACGATTATTTCTGTCGTTTCTAAAATGTTAACTGATCTATTAGAAAGACTTGAAGAAGAGACATATCCATCTTCTTTACGATGCATGTTACTGGGCGGGGGACCAGCGCCGAAACCGTTACTTGAAACATGTGTAGAAAAAGGAATTCCTGTGTATCAAACGTACGGTATGACAGAAACGTCGTCGCAAATTTGTACGTTATCAGCAGATTACATGTTAACGAAAGTAGGATCAGCCGGGAAAACACTATTTCAGTGTCAACTTCGTATTGAAAAAGATGGCGTAGTAGTAGCGCCGTTTGCGGAAGGCGAGATCGTAGTAAAAGGACCAAACGTAACAGGCGGTTATTTTAACCGTGAAGATGCGACGCGCGAAACCATTCAAAACGGATGGCTTCATACTGGTGACCTCGGTTATTTAGACGAAGAAGGATTTTTATACGTATTAGATCGCCGTAGTGATTTAATTATTTCTGGTGGGGAAAATATATATCCGGCTCAAATTGAAGAAGTGTTACTTTCTCATCCGATGGTAGCGGAAGCCGGTGTTGTCGGCATGACTGACGATAAATGGGGACAAGTACCCGCTGCTTTTGTTGTAAAAAGCGGAGAGGTAACAGAAGAGGAAATTCTTCATTTTTGCGAGGAGAAATTAGCGAAATATAAAGTGCCGAAAAAAGCATGTTTTTTAGAGGAATTGCCACGAAACGCTTCGAAAAAATTGTTAAGACGAGAGTTAAGACAATTAGTGGAGGAGATGTAAGTGGAAATAAAAAAAGCGACACTTCATATAACGGAAATGCCACTTGTAATCCCGTTTGCTGCAAGCTACGGAACGTATGAGAAGCGTGAGAGCATCGTGATTGAATTAGAAGATACGGACGGGTACATTGGATTTGGCGAAGTCGTTGCGTTTTCTGAACCGTGGTATACGGAAGAAACAGTGAAGACGGCGCTGCATGTACTACAAGATTTTTTATTACCTGATTTATTAAAAGCTGAAATTTCTCATCCGAATGAAGTGCCAGGTTTGTTTCAGCATATAAAAAGAAACCGAATGGCAAAGGCCGGAATTGAAGGGGCTGTTTGGGATTTATATGCGAAGCGTGAACAGAAATCGTTAGCGACGTTACTTGGCGGAACTAGGACTGAAATTGAAGTTGGTGTTGTGGTTGGTATCAATACAATTTCGGTTATGTTAAAACAAATCGAGAAGTATGCGGAAGAAGGATACGAGCGTTTTAAAGTAAAAATAAAACCAGAGCATGACTACGAGTTATTGAAAGAAATTCGTAAAGAGTTTCCGCACATCCCGTTAATGGTTGATGCAAATTCAGCCTATACGCTAGCGGATACGGAGAAATTGAAACGATTAGATGAATTTCAATTGATGATGATTGAACAACCACTAGCGGACTACGACTTTCTCGATCATGCACAGTTGCAAAAGGAAATTGAAACGCCGATTTGTTTAGACGAAAGCATCCATAGTTTAGAAGACGCGCGCGTTGCGATTACGCTTGGCAGCTGCCGCATCGTTAATATTAAACCAGGGCGAGTGGGTGGATTAACAGAATCTATTCAAATTCATAATTATTGCATGGAGCACAACATACCCGTTTGGTGCGGCGGTATGGTAGAAATGGGGATTTCAAGGGCACAAAATGTTGCACTTGCTTCACTGTCGAACTTTTCGATTCCAGGTGATATATCTGCCTCTAGTAGACACTGGGAGAAGGATATTATTTCGCCGGAAGTGATGCTAGAGAGCGGAAAAGTGATTGTACCGCAAAGCGTTGACGCTGAGTATGAAGTAGACCGCGGAAGGTTGACGGAAATTACGAAGCAGCGGATTGTTTTGGAACGGTAGGTTGAGTCTTTCAAATAGCGGGTGAATTTTGTTGGTAAGTCGATATATTTCAATAATCACTGATATAATTTTATTTACTAAGGTTACTCCCGCGAGTAACCTTTTCGTATTGTACAAATTGGATAGACTAGTTTACAATCGAGCGTATAAAGGGGGAGTAATATGAAGCGCATTTCAATTTTAATAGCGGATGATGAGGCAGAAATTGCTGATTTAATTGAGATACATTTAGAAAAAGAAGGCTACCACGTCGTGAAAGCAGCTGATGGAGAAGAGGCAATTCATATTATTGAAACGCAGCCAATCGACTTAGTGGTTTTAGATATTATGATGCCGAAAATGGATGGTTATGAAGTGACACGCCAAATTCGTGCGAAGCATCATATGCCAATCATTTTCTTAAGTGCGAAAACGTCTGATTTTGATAAGGTGACAGGGCTTGTATTAGGCGCGGATGATTATATGACGAAACCTTTTACACCGATTGAATTAGTTGCGCGTGTAAATGCACAATTACGCCGATTTCTTACGTTAAATCAGCCGAAAGTAGCGGAGAATAAATCTGCTTTAGAGGTAGGCGGAGTCGTTATTGATCCTGAGCGAAGAACAGTAAATGTGTACGGAGAAAAAGTTGAATTAACACCGAAAGAGTTTGATATTTTATATTTATTAGCGAGCCATCCGAAGAAAGTGTACAATGTAGAAAATATTTTTCAGCAAGTATGGGCAGATGATTATTTTGAAGGCGGAAATACAGTTATGGTACATATTCGTACGTTGCGGAAAAAACTTGGGGAAGATAAAAGAAAGAACAAGTTAATAAAAACAGTGTGGGGAGTAGGGTATACGTTCAATGGCTAAAAAGATGAGAAGCTTTCGCTCGAAGATGGTTATGCTATTTGCGTTAAGTATGATATTTGCTGGTGGCGTAACGTATATCATTTATGAAGGATTACGGATTTATTATAAATTAGTCGTTCGTTTTGAGGATCCGTTAGCTCAATTTCGTTCCATGGTAAGACAAATTGGGGATGTTAATTTCTTTTTAATTATTTTCATCCCTCTATCCATTATGTTTTTCTTCTTCCTTACTAGGCCTTATGTAAAATATTTTGATGAGATTTCAAGCGGGATTCATCATTTGGCGAACGGAAATTTTTCAAATGAAGTGCACGTGTCATCAAATGATGAGTTTGGATATATCGCACGTGAAATAAATGTAGCGAGTGAAAAACTAAAGGAAGCAGTAGAACGAGGCGACTTTGCGGAAAGTAGTAAAGATCAACTCATTGTTAACTTAGCTCACGATTTAAGAACGCCGTTAACATCTGTTTTAGGATATTTAGATTTAATTCTTAAAGATGAGAATTTGACGAAGGAACAAATTAAACACTTTTCCACAATTGCTTTTACGAAATCGGAAAGGCTGGAAAGTTTAATTGATGAGTTATTTGAAATCACAAGAATGAATTATGGGATGCTGAAGCTGGAAAAAAGATCGATTGATATAGGTGAATTGCTTATTCAGTTAGATGAAGAATTATATCCGTTATTAGAAAAGAAGGAATTAGAAGCGAGATTGAATATCACGCCGCAGTTACCTATTAACGGTGACGGGAAGTTATTAGCGAGGGTATTTGAAAATCTTTTAACGAATGCGATTCGCTACGGGTATGATGGAAAGTTTGTTGATGTGAACGGGTACATTGAAGGTGAAGAGGTAGTCGTACAAATTATTAATTACGGAGACAGCATTCCGGAAGAAGATTTACCGTATCTTTTTGATATGTTTTATACAGGTGATAAGGCAAGATCGGAGCAGCAAGGTGGTACAGGCCTTGGGCTATTTATTGCGAAAAATATTGTTGAGCAGCATGATGGAAAGATTTCTGCTGAAAGTAATGTGATTAGAACGATATTTGAAGTGAGATTGCCAAAAGAAGAGAGCGAAGTAATTTAATAAAAATTTAAACTTTACCCCACTTTTTATTTTAATAGTTTTTTCTATTCTATACGTAAGTTACGTTAAGGAGGAACTAGAAATGAAAAAGTGGGTATTTATTTCTTTTTTTATAGCATGCACAATCTGTGTAGGCGTTTATATATCACCATTATTTCAAAAAGAGATCGATGTTAAAATTGCCGACAAAGATAATACGGTAAGAGCTGCGAACACGGAAAATATAGAGATTACAAAAGAAGAAATTTATAAAGGGGATCTATTATTAGTTAATAAAGATTACCCAGTTAAAAAAGATAGTATTAGGTCTGACATTATAAATGTAAATCACAATAGTGAATTAGTAAGAGGTTACGTCATATTTGATAGAAATCTTCGCTTATCAAAGGGTGTTGTGGAAAGTTTTTTGAACGTTGTCGATGCAGCTGGAAAAGATGGAGTACAGCATTTTTTAATGAGTAGCGGGTATCGAGATTTTAAAGAGCAAAGTAAATTGTATAAAGAAATGGGATCTGACTATGCACTTCCAGCAGGATATAGTGAACATAATTTAGGATTATCACTCGACATTGGATCTACGCAAAAGAAAATGGAGAGAGCCCCTGAAGGAAAGTGGATTGAAGAGAACGTATGGAAGCATGGCTTTGTTTTACGTTATCCGAAAAATAAAAGTCATATTACAGGCATTCAATATGAGCCGTGGCATATACGTTATGTCGGTTTACCGCATAGTGCGATTATGCAAAAAGAGAAAATTACATTGGAGGAATACTTAGACTTCTTAAAAGAGAAAAAAGAAATCACAACCGATGTGGAAGGTAAGAAATATACGGTTTCTTATTATAAAGTGTCAGGGAACAGGAAAGTGAATGTTCCAGCGAATAAGCAGTATGAAATTTCGGGGAATAATATGGATGGGGTTATTGTGACGGTACAGGAATAGATAATCTTGATTCTCCCATAATAGTGCTCTATTACGGGAGAATCAAATAGGGGAACAGATACAATTCTCAATGGATTTCATTCCGAGTAAAAAAGATTGGAGCTTCATCAACATTCTTCAGCCATATATACTCTTGACTATGTAAGCTATCCTTCATCCAGACATCGCCTTTATATACATTTGTTTTCTTGCGAAGCCAAGTAAGATAAGGGCCAATAACTTGAGGGTCTTCATCACGTTCATTCTGTTTTGGGAACGAGATTTGTTTCTGTTCTTCTGTTTTTATATTGATCATATAAAGTATTGTAAATATCGCCGGAACAGGACCTTCTTTCCATACCTTATTTTCTGTTGCACGAGCCACAACCACTTTGTTTGGTGAAAACCATTCTAAATCAAGGTCTACATAACCGACAGGTGTGTAGACCTTTTGTTGTTTTGCTGTTACCATGTCTGCAACTGTGAATTTTTTATTTTCTACAAAGAACCTTCCTTCTCCTGAAATATAGGCGAGTTGATTAGTTGATGGAGCCCACTTCATCCAATCTTTGAACCATAGCATGTTACCAATCGTTCGAAAGTGTCTTCCTTTTGATGAGATAACACATAATGTATTGCTATCCATTGCCAAAGAGGCAGTAGGACTAGCCAAAAAACTAATCCATTTTCCATCAGAACTCCACTTGAAATAGTTAGCGTTAATCGCAAATAAATCAGTTTCATTTGTTTGAATCGTATAAAAAGGCTTTATTTTATCTTTAGCAAGATTTGCATCGACTGGTATTTTATAAAGTGGAATTGTGCCCCATCCGGTCGGACGCAAGCAGGATTGTGAGGAGACGATAAATTCCTTTCCGTTCGGGAACCATTCGAAATCACTAACCCCTAGGGATACATTTTCAAAACCTTGTGGGCGACCGTTTTTAATTTTTGTAACGTTTAATAAACCTTGATCAGTGTAAGCTAATTGATTTTTATTTGGTGACCATTTAAAGTCAGATGTTATGACCCGTTCATAAGGCTGATAGTTTACTTTCTTCTTCGTATCATAAATGAATAAGTTAGACTTTTTCCCTGTTTCATCACTATCAATATAACCAATAAATCTCCCATCATAAGACCATTTTGGAGAATACACATATCGATTTATTGTGATTTGCATTTCTTGATTTCCTTTCTTTATCCATAGCTGATGGTCCCGGATAAATGCAGCCGTGAGTGATGGAGGGGCTGCGCTAACCGTTGTTGGTACATACAAAGTGATTAAAATTATAAATAATAAAATTCGAAATCCCAAGAATCTCCCTCCTGCTTATAGGGTGTCCGAATATGTAATGGAAACTCATATTTTAATATAAAATTAAACATTATAACGTTATATTTACTTCTCCCTTTTTTTGTGTTACGCTAAACGTGTGAAAGAGATATAAAATGAAACTTTAATGTAAGCGTATTCTTATGGCTTCTTATAGAAAAGGGTGGAAATACAATGACAGAACGATTCGTACTACGTAATGTGAAACGCGTGAACGGGGAAGAGATTGACATTGTAATTGAAAATAATAAAATCGCACAGGTGACGAAAGCTGGTGCTGGTGAGGGTGGAAAGGTTCTTGATTACTCTGGTACTTACGTATCGAGTGGTTGGATTGATTTACACGTTCATGCTTTTCCAGAGTTTGATCCGTATGGCGATGAGGTGGATGAAATTGGCGTTAAGCAAGGGGTAACGACAATTGTTGATGCGGGTAGCTGCGGAGCTGATCGTATTGCAGATTTAGTAAAAAGTAGAGAACAGGCGAAAACGAATTTATTTGCCTTTTTAAATATTTCTCGCATCGGTTTGAAACGAATTGATGAGTTATCCAACATGGAATGGATAGATAAAGAGAAAGTAATAGAAGCAGTAGAAAAGTATAAAGATGTAATTGTCGGGTTAAAGGCGAGAATGAGTAAAAGTGTCGTTTGTGACAGTGGAATTGAACCGCTTCATGTTGCGCGCTCTTTATCTCGTGAAACATCATTACCGATTATGGTACATATCGGTTCAGCCCCTCCTCGCATTGAGGAAGTTGTACCTCTTTTAGAAAAAGATGATGTGATTACACATTACTTAAACGGGAAAGAAAATAATTTATTTGATGAAGAAGGCAAACCGCTACCTGTATTACTAGATGCAGTGAACCGCGGTGTTCATTTAGATGTTGGCCATGGCAATGCTAGTTTTTCTTTTAAAGTAGCAGAAGCGGCGAAGCGTCACGATATTGCTTTTAATACAATTAGTACAGATATTTACCGGAAGAATCGTATACACGGTCCAGTATATAGTATGGCTCACGTTCTTTCGAAATTCCTTTACTTAGGTTATCCGCTAGAAGAAGTAATTGATGCGGTGACGAAACATGCGGCAGAGTGGTTGAAAAAACCAGAGCTTGGCCGTATTCAAGAAGGCGATATTGCAAACTTAACTTTATTTACGGTGAAAGATGAGAAGGTTACGTTAATTGATTCAGAAGGGGATCAGCGCATTGCTGAAAGAAGAATTGATACGAAAGGGGTTGTAATCAATGGGTCATTCATTGAATGCTAAGTACGGATTAAAAAGAGTGATTAATGCGAGCGGTAGAATGAGTATTTTAGGTGTATCCGCTCCTACAGATACAGTTATGGATGCGATGAAACATGGTGGACAAAATTATGTAGAAATTGCAGATTTAGTAGATAAAGCAGGAGACCATATTGCGAGAATTCTAGATTCAGAGGCAGCGGTTGTTGTAAATTCAGCATCGAGCGGAATTGCACTTTCTATCGCTGGTATCGTTACAGAAGGAAATCGCCGTAAAAGTGAAAGACTTCATCAAGAGGTCATCGCGAAAAACGAAGTGATTATGTTAAAAGGTCATAACGTTCAATACGGTGCTCCTGTTGAAACGATGATTTATTTAGGTGGCGGTAAGCTAGTTGAAGTAGGTTACGCAAATGAAGGGAAAGCAGAGCATATTGAAGATGCGATTGGTGAAAATACAGCGGCGATTCTTTATGTGAAATCCCATCATGCCGTGCAAAAAAATATGATTTCTGTTGAAGAAGCATGGGAAGTTGCGCAGCGAAAGAACATACCACTTATCGTCGATGCGGCAGCTGAAGAGGATATTCAAAAATATGTGAAGTATGCAGACCTTGCCATTTATAGCGGTTCAAAGGCAATTGAAGGACCGACTTCTGGCATTGTCGGCGGAAAACGAAAATATATTGAATGGCTGAAAGTGCAATTACATTGCATCGGAAGAAGTATGAAAGTTGGGAAAGAAACAACTTTCGGTTTACTTCAAGCGCTTGATGAGTACGGAGTAAAAGAAGATAAAAGTGAGCAAGAAAAAGAGTTATTACAAGTACTTATGCCGCTGAAAGAATTAAACGGTGTAAATGTAACGATCGTTCAAGATGAAGCAGGAAGAGCAATCTTTAGAGCACGTATTCACATTAACGAGAATGAGTTAAATAAATCAGCAAAAGACTTTGTAACAGCATTACGCGAAGGGGAAATTGCTATTTACACACGTGATTACGGCGTAAGACAAGGATTCTTTGATATTGATCCACGTCCACTTCAAGGTGATGACATACATGTAATTGAAGAAAAAATGAGAGAAATTGTAGGGGGAAACTAAAATGACAAACATTCAAAAACGTTTTTATAAAGGCCGCGTAGCATTAAATGTATTAGCGAACAATATCGAAAATGCGAAAGACATTTTTGAAGCAGCAGAAGGGTATGTAGTAGTGGGCGTGTTATCAAAAGACTATCCAACAGTAGAAGAAGCAGTTACAGCGATGAAAGCATACGGAAAAGAAATTGATGACGCGGTATCGATCGGACTAGGAGCAGGAGATAATCGCCAAGCAGCAGTTGTAGCTGAAATCGCGAAGCATTATCCTGGTAGTCATATTAACCAAGTGTTCCCTTCAGTTGGAGCGACACGTGCAAATCTAGGCGGAAAAGATAGCTGGATTAATAGTTTAGTATCACCAACAGGAAAAGTAGGGTACGTAAATATTTCTACTGGTCCAATTAGTGCAGCTGGGGAAGAAAAAGCAATCGTTCCAATTAAAACAGCGATCGCACTTGTACGTGATATGGGCGGAAATTCATTGAAATACTTCCCAATGAAAGGGCTAGCTCATGAAGAAGAATATCGCGCAGTTGCGAAAGCTTGTGCGGAAGAAGGATTTGCATTAGAGCCAACGGGCGGAATTGATAAAGAAAACTTCGAAACTATTGTACGTATTGCACTAGAGGCAAACGTAGAGCAAGTTATCCCGCACGTGTACTCTTCTATTATTGATAAAGAAACTGGTAATACGAAAACAGAAGATGTGCGTGAATTATTAGCGGTAGTGAAGAAGTTAGTTGATCAATATGCGTAAGAAAATTGCAGCATTTGGCGAAGTAATGATGCGCCTGCAAGTACCAGGATATGAATTATTGTCGCAAGCAAATACGTTAAAATACTCATTTTCTGGTACAGGTGTGAACGTTGCAGCAGCACTTTCTCATCTCGGGCATGAAGGCTTTCTTATTTCAACTTTACCAGAGAACTCGGTTGGGGATGCTGCGATATCTCATATTCAAAAGTTAGGCATTCGGGCGCCGTTTATTTCAAGAGCTGGTAAATATGTCGGCATGTACTTTTTAGAAAATGGATTTGGTGCACGTGCAAGCCGCGTTACATATTCAAATCGATTAGAAAGTAGCTTCAATACGGCGTCTGAAGAGATGTACCTGTTTGAAGAAATCGCCAAGGAAATTGATATCGTTCATTTTTGCGGGATTACACTTGCGATGAATGATACGGTGCGCCATCATATGAAATCTTTAGCGAAAGCAGTTAAAGAAAACGGAGGCACTGTCGTTTTTGATTGCAATTATCGTCCATCGCTTTGGGGAGAAGATGGATATGAACAGGCGAAACCGCATTATGAAGAAATGCTATCTCTTGCTGATATCGTTATGATGAATGAAAAAGATGCAATGTTCGTTCTTGGAATGCAAACAGAAGAGACGGAGCGAGAAGCGCAACTTGTTGATCTTATTCCGAAAGTGGCTGGAACATATCATATCGCTACAATTGCTGGTACACATCGCTCTATTAATAGCGATAATACACACTCGCTTCGCGGGTTTATATGTAAAGATGGTGCGTTCACTTTTGCAAAAACACTTACGTTTTCTGTATATGATAGAATAGGTGCTGGAGATGCTTATACGAGCGGGATTATTCATGGCGAGATAGAAGAGTTTGCACCAGAGAAAGCTGTTTCATTTGCGTCAGCAGCTGGAATGCTTGCACATACAATCGTCGGTGATACGCCAATGTCATCAGAGAAGGATATACTTCGGGCAATGACGGCATCAGTAGGTGATGTAGAAAGGTAGTGGGTGTAACGGTGAACGTAACGAGAAAAAAAGGACCATTATATTTACAAATAAAAAATATTATTCGTGATCGAATATTGCATGGTGTATATGCGATTCATACAAATATTCCTTCCGAACCGCAGTTAGAAGAAGAGTTCAAAGTAAGTAAAATTACAGTGCGGAATGCGATTAAAGAACTTGCTCAAGAAGGATATTTGGAAAAGAAAAGTGGTAAAGGAACGAAAGTCATCCGTAATACTTCTGCGACAAAGTTGTCAAAGGGTAAGAAATTTACAGAAGTGTTAGTGGAAGAAGGATATAAAGTACAGAAGAAATTGCTAAAAGCAGAAATCGTTCATAATGAAGAAGGAACAGTGCCATTTCGATTATTCGGTAAGGAGAGTTTCCGTATCGAACGTTTATATGCGTTAAATGATGCACCGTATATTCATTATACGCACTATTTCTCAGCACACATGGCAAGTACAGATTTATCGGACTTTGACTTGCAATCACTTTACGATTTAGTCGAGGACAGAGGTATACATTTAGAAAACTTCAGAGATGAATTCGCTGTCGGACTTGCACCTAATTTCGTTGCAGAAGCGTTAGGTGAAAAAGAGGGGACAGCGTTATTAAAACGTATGCGATATTCTTACGATGAAGTTGGCGAAGTAATTGAATATAGCGAAGGCTACTACAATACAGAAATGCAGCATTATGTAGTGAATTATGACGTATAAAAAGAGGGGATTTTCCCTCTTTTTTTATAAAGTGAAACTTCAATTGGATTCATCCTGCACCAATCAGGTGTCGCTGTCCACAAATACGGGAGAAAAGTAAGGGGAATGAGAGATGGATATATACTTATTAACCGTCACGTTACTTGCAATCGCGATTGTTATTTTAGGGGTATCATGGTGGAAATGGCATGCATTTATTAGTTTAACAGTTGCGAGTTTATTTTTAGCTATCATGTCTGGACTGAATTTAACGAAAATAGTGACTGCCTATGAAACTGGTGTTGGTAGTGTACTAGGGCATTTAGTTGGTATTTTAGCTCTCGGAACCATTTTAGGGAAAATGATGTCCGATTCAGGGGCTGGCATGCAAGTGGCAGATTTCTTTATTCGATTTTTCGGTGTGAAGAAACTACCTTGGGCTATGTTATTTGCAGGATTTGTTATAGGGATTCCGGTATTTTTCGAAGTGGGGATCGTCATTTTATTACCACTTGTTATTTCAATTCGAAAAACGACGAAGCAAAATATATTATTAATTGCGTTACCTGTTATCGCTGGATTATCTATTGTTCACGGGCTCGTGCCACCACATCCAGGGGCGATGACAGCAATCGGTATTTATAATGCGAACTTAGGAAAGGTACTTTTGTATTCATTAATTATCGCGTTACCAACAGCCATTATTGCAGGACCGATATTTGCAAAGTGGGTACATAAAAGGGTTATACCTGAAAATGAACCAGAGCTAGTTCGAGTTACGACTGTATCAACTGATTTACCAAGTCGTAAAGTTTCATTCTTTATTATTTTATTACCAGTTGTATTAATGATTTTATCAGTAGTAGCACCATATATTTCATTACCGAAAAAGATGACTGAATTTTTTGTGTTTATAGGAAGTCCAGTAATTGCTTTACTTATTTCATGTTTCGCAGCATTCTATTTACTTGGAATCAGACAAGGAATTAATAAAAAGGTAATTAAAAAATTAACGGATGAAAGTTTATTACCGGTCGGTTCCATTATTTTAATTATCGGTGCAGGCGGTGGGTTTAAACAAATATTAATTGAAAGCGGCGTTGGAACAGCGATTGCGCAAATGGCAGAGCATATATCGTTATCACCAATCGTCTTAGCTTTCATGGTAGCTGGATTAATTCGAATTGCAACAGGCTCAGCGACAGTAGCATTAACGACAGCAGCAGGAATTGTTTCACCTGTTATTCAGCACATGTCAGGTGTGAATTTAGAATTGCTCGTTATTGCAACGGGTGCAGGATCATTAATGTTTTCTCACGTAAATGATGCAGGATTCTGGCTTGTAAAAGAGTATTTAGGATTAACGGTGAAGGAAACGTTTAAAACGTGGACAGTACTCGAGACATTGTTATCATTTATTGCATTTGGCTTTGCGCTTTTATTAAATACTTTTATTTAGAAGATACCTTAATTGGTATCTTTTTTTGATAAAGCCCATTTCGACAAACAAGCCCGTTTTTAGGTGAGCCAAGCTTCCTATTCGCCCTGAAAACATACTATAAATGGAATCCCCTCATTTAGAGCAAGGTGAACTTGTTATGAATGATACTAAAGGAGGAATAGAGTAATGGGCGAAAAGTGTGAACACAGACATGATGATTGTAACCGCAGAAATGGGTGCGGCGGCGGTTTTGCGCTTCTAATCGTATTGTTTATTTTATTAATCATCATCGGTGCTAGCTGCTTCGGCGGAGGCGGCGGTTGTGGTTATGGTGGTTACGGCGGTTATGCTGGCGGCTATGGTGGATATTGCTGCTAATTATTAAAAACTATTGAAAATAGCCTTGTGCATACTGCACAAGGCTATTTTATTCACATTTTTATATGCTGTGATAATTTATTGATGTACAGAGAACGGATTAAGAAGAAGAAAATGATCTCGATAATCCCGAATAAAGTGAGTACAATCAGTAACTCTTTTAGTAACGAGAAAGAAAACATGCTTTGTAAAAACTTAACTGCAAATAATGTGTGAACACCAGCAACGATGTAAGGAACGAAAAATAAAATTCCTAATTGAATCGTTGCAGAACGAAACATTTCTGTTTCAGTCAATCCAAGCTTTGTAATGGTAATATATTTTTGTTTTTCACTTGTTAGATCATTGTACATACGGAAATATAAAACGCTAGCCGCTCCGATAAAGAAAATGACCCCAAGAAATGTCCAAATAAAGAATTGAGCAACTGCATTTTCTTTATTTTGAATGAGTTGATCGGTAGCCGTATGTATGTAGAAAGGAACGTGAGCTTTCTCTTCTGTATGCTTTTCGTAAAACTCACGTGCATCATCACTAATAACACGTAACATATTTTTTGTTGGAACGATTGCATTTTCCCAATTTTCCACGAAGTAGTTATAAATCGTAATTGTTTCAATATGAGGAATCATATTTTCAAGTGCATTATCTTGCATAACAATGAGATGAGGCAATGCAAATGAGGGTTCTATTCCTTTATTAATAAACCCTTTAATATGAAATTCTTTTTTATTAGAGCCAAGTGTAATCGTATTTTGTTTAGCAAATGGGTTTGATACAAGATTTAATAGTTCTGGCGCATAGCGAGAAATAATGTAAACTTGGGTAGAATCAAGAGTAACTACTGGTCTATTTAATTGTTTAGCAATTGCGTTATAATCACTCATTTTCATTAGGACAATATCTTCTTTTAGCGCTGTATCTTTTAATACTGTAAATTTATATTTTTTGTAATCGAAATTGCTATTTGTAAGCTCGGTCTCAATCGTATGAATATGTTTTTGTTCAAGTGCATTCTCTCCCTCAGATGTATATGTGAAGGGAAAAGGGTATTCCCCTAGTATCGATGCTTTCGTACTATTATTAGCAGCGAATAATCCAATAATAATCGTAAATGCAAGTGCAGATAACATAGAAACGATAAAGAGTACATTAATATTACTACGGGTACGAGCAACTAAGTCTGAAATCCATAACATATTTATTTGTTTCAAATAAAACTTTCTGCGCTTCTTTAAAATATAAATAAAAAGAAGAAATGTTTGTGAAAAGAATAAATATGTCCCGACTATTACGAGTGGTAAAATAGATAACATAATGAAAAAGACAGAACCATTTTGTACATTTTCTGTCGTTACGTAGCCTCGCGGATAACCAGCGATGTAATAACATAGCCCTAAACAAAGTAAAGCAAATAAAGAGATGAGTATAGACGGCCTTTTTTCTGCCGTCATTTTTTTGTTCCCTTTTATAAGATGGACTGTTTTACGAGTACGAATAAACATTGGTGTAAACGTAGAAACGATTAAAAATAAAATGATAAACGTTACGGTTGTAACGATAATCGCCTCTGTTGGCCAATATAAATAGAGACCTTTCGCACTTGTTAATTTCGAAGTGACTAATAAGAAAAAGTTAGAAAATACAAGACCACCTTGAATGCCGATAAAGATAGACAATATCCCGATGATCATGTTTTCAATAAATAACAGTCTTTTTAATTGTCTCTGTGAAATACCGAGAATCGTGAGTATCCCGAATTGCTGTTTCCGTACATTTAAAAATGTTCCAATTGAATATAAGAGAAAGAAGAACGAGAACATAACGATAACAAACTGTGCTGTACTAGCTAAGTTCATTAGAGGATCACGTTCTTGAAAGTTTTGTACATGTTGTAAGCGCGGATGATACGCGTATACAGTAAAGGAAAAGAAAACCATGATAGAAAAAGCACTACTTACAAAATAAGCGAAATATGCTTTAGAATTACGCGAGACATTTCTAAATGCAAATTGCCAAAATGTCATCCACGTCTTCCTCCTAATAATGCTAAAACATCTAATATTTCTTGATAAAACTTCTCACGATATAGTCCGCGGTGTAGTTCGTTGTAAAGCTCGCCGTCTTTAATGAAAATGACACGATTACAATAACTTGCTGCGAACGGATCGTGAGTAACCATTAAAATTGTTGCATCTTCTTCTTTATTCAATTTCGTAAATAGCTCCATTACGTCAATTGCTGCTTTTGAATCTAAGTTTCCTGTCGGTTCATCGGCAAGTAGAAGTGACGGATGATGAATAACAGCACGTGCTACTGCAGTACGCTGTGCTTGTCCTCCAGAAACTTCAAAAATACGTTTGTTCAAAATGTGATCAATTCCAAGTTTTTTTGAAATGTTATCAAGTTTTTCGTCCATTTCTTTTAATGGAACATTATCCAATGTTAAAGGTAGTACGATATTTTCACCGATTGTTAGTGTATCTAGTAGGTTAAAGTTTTGGAAAACAAATCCTAACTCTTGGCGGCGGAAAATAGCTAATTTCTCTCTACGAAATGTGTGCGGTTTTTTTCCGTTAATCACGACATCACCAGAGGTAGGGGAATCAATTGTAGAGATAACGTTTAAAAATGTAGATTTACCGCTACCAGATGGTCCCATGATAGCGACAAATTCGCCTTTATCTACATGTAAATTTATATTTTTTAAAGCAGTATGAGGGACTTTTCCTTCATACACTTTTGAGACGTTTTTTATGTGTAAAACTTCTTCCATAGTAATCACCTTTCTATCCTTTAAAACTTAATATGTTGTGATAATTTTTGCATATAGAAGGAACGAATTAAAAGGAAAAATATCACTTCAACTGTTCCAAAAATCATCAGTACGACTGTAATCTCAGCGAAGAACGAGAGATGTAAAACTTCTTGTAGCATCTTTGTTGCAAACATCGTATGAATAGATGCCATAATGTATGGAACAAAGAAAAGAATCGCAAGTTGAATTGTAGCAGATCGTTTCATCTCAGCTTCTGTTAAACCGATTTTTGTAATCGTTACATACTTTTCTTGCTCGTTTGTTAAATCGGTATACATCCTGAAATAAAGAACACTGCCAGCACCAATAAAGAAAATAACACCTAAGAAAGTACCAATTAAGAAGAACGAAGCGACATTTTGTTTTGTTGTGTATAGAGAATCGCTTGCTTCACTTGCATGGAAAGGCTTGTGATCTGCTTGAATGTTGTTCGCATCGGTATTAATTTTGTCTATGAATGCCGAGCCGATGTTATTAGCCTTTTCCCAGTCTTTAACTTTAAAGCTATATACACTCATCTGTTTTGAAACGGATGATAATGCCTCTACATTTTCATCAGATAATACGAGTAATTGTGATATTAATCGATTTGGGAATGGGTTATAACTTTTATATTCTTTTATATGTAACTGCAAAAAATTTTGGTTTAGCGTAAGAGTATTTCTCGTTTTTTGATCATGAAGTGTTTCAAAAACTTGATTATCTAAATCTTTAATAAGAACATAAGATTCATTATTCTTCACGTGAAGATTTTCCCAGTTTAATGCTTTAGCAAGTATATTATAGTCACTTTGTTTAATTGCATAATAGAGCTGCGGTGTTCCTTCTGCTGAAGATACTTCATATATATCCGTTTTAAATTGTTTATAAGTAAATTGCTCTTCGTTAAACTTTTGTTTTAGCCAATTTAAATGTTCATCTGCTAACGTATTTTCAGTATGTGATAAATATGTAAAAGGAAAAGGATTTTCCCTTACTGCATCAAATTTTGTGAATTTCCCAAAACCGTATAAGAATGTAATCATAGTAAAAGCGAGTGTTGATAGCATTGCTACAATAAAGAGCATGTTAATGTTTGTCCGAATGCGCGCTGCTAAATCAGAAATCCAAAGCATATTCGTACGCTTCATATAAAATGTTCTTCGTGTTTTTAATATACGAATGAGTAAAAAACTAATTTGTGAAAAGAAAAAGTATGTTCCGGCTGCAACAAGTGACGGAATGAGAAATATACTGGTGGCGGCGTACAAAAGCCCAACTATGTCGCCAAGCGATATGAAATATATCGGATTTGCTGCTAGTACGTACCCAGATATTAAACATGTCGCACCAAATAGAGAGATGAGCACGGACGCTTTTCTTTCTTTTTGTTTTGTTCCTTCTTTTAAAAGACGTACAGCCTTTCTCGTCCGAATGAGCATCGGTGTAAAAGATGAGACGAGAATGAAGAGTCCAAGAAAGATGATCATGGTTAAAATAATGGCACCCGTTGGCCAATATAAATATAAACCAGGTACATGCGTAATTTTTGCGGTAACTAATAAAAAGAACTGCGAGAAGACAAGTCCAAGTTGAATACCGAAAAATATGGAAAGAACACCAATTAGCATGTTTTCTAGAAAGACAAGTCTCTTTAATTGCTTTTGAGATATACCAAGTACTGTTAAAATCCCAAATTGCTTCTTTCGTACTTTTAAGAAAGTACCGATTGAATATAGTAAAAAGAAAAACGAAAAGAATACAATGACAACTTCTGAAATTGTCATTAATATGTTCAGAGCAGCATTCACGCCTGTCATATGCAATTTAGGATGAAATAAATAAACTGCAAACGAGAAAAAAATTGCAATGGAAAACGCACTACTTACAAAATAGGCGAAATAAGCTCTGGCGTTCCGCGTTACGTTTTTAAATGCAAACTGCCAAAATGTCATTCACCTGAACCTCCAAATAGAGTTAATGTGAAAGGAGTATGAGAAGATTTTTCCTCATACTCTTTTCATTTTTTAAAACTTAATATGTTGTGATAACTTCTGCATATAAAGGGAACGAATTAATAAGAAAAAGATGATTTCAACCGTTCCGAAAATGACAAGTACAACCGTAATTTCAGCAAATAGTGATAAATTGATAACATCTTGTAACATCTTTGTTGCAAACATCGTATGAATGGAAGCCATAATGTATGGCACGAAAAATAAGATTCCAAGTTGAATGGTCGCTGAACGTTTCATTTCTGATTCTGTTAAACCAATCTTCGTAATCGTTACATACTTCTCTTGCTCAGTTGTTAAATCTGTATACATCCGGAAGTACAGTACACTGCCAGCGCCAATAAAGAAAATAATTCCTAGGAATGTCCCGATGAGGAAATAGGAAGCACTTCCTGATTTGATTTTGTATAGGGAATTTCCCGACTCAAAAACACGAACGATGCTTCCTTCATGCTTGATACTGTTGCGATCTTTATCGGTCCGTTTTACAAACTCATCAGCAATAGCATATGTATTCTCCCAGTTTTTTACGTTGTAATTATAGGCCGTTACATGTTTTGTATTATTTTGTAAACTATTAATGGCGAAATCAGGTACTACAAACGTTTCATACGCAAAAGTAGCCGGAAGAGCACTAGTTACCTCAAATCCTTTTACATGTAGCCTATCATTTGTGTTAGCGAGTGTAATGTGTTGACTATTGTAATTTGGATCAAGTGCACTAAACAACGGGAAATATGAAGTTCCAGATAATACGTATGTTTCATTGTCGTTCACAAATAGTTGTTTTAAATGTAATGACGTAGCAAGCTTATTATAGTCACTTTGCTTTATTGCAAATGTGTCGTAATACATTTCTGTACTCTGTTCCGTTTTTACAGGTGTGTTATATAAATCTACTTTAATTTTATCGTACGAAAACTGTCCATCTTGTAATTGTTTTTCTAGCCAATTCAAGTGCTGGGCAGTAAAAGGATTCGCATCATATGAGAAATAAGAAAATGCGAACGGCGAATTACGTTCAACATCAAGTTTCATGAATTTCCCGACTCCATATAAAAAAGTAATCATCGTAAATGCGATTGTAGATAGCATTGCTACAACGAAAAGCATATTAATATTTGATCGAATACGGCTAGCTAAGTCTGAAATCCAAAGCATATTAATACGCTTCATATAAAACTTTCGTCTTTTTTTCAAAAGATGAATGAGTAAGAAACTAGTTTGTGAAAAGAAGAAATACGTTCCGATTGAAACGAGCGCCGGAATGATAAAAATACTAGAAAACATATAAACCAGCCCTAATTGCGGATTTAATGATACGAAATATGTTGGTTTACTTGCTAGAACATAGCCCCCTATTAAACATATGGCACCAAATAGAGAAATCAGTATAGATGGCTTTCGCTCTTTTGGGTTCCCACCATTTGGTTTTAAAAGGTGTACTGTTTTTTTTGTTCGAACGAACATCGGTGTAAGTGCAGATACGACAATGAAAAGACTAAGAAAAACAATTGTCGTTAAAATGAAAGAATCTGTTGGCCAGTATAAATATATCCCTGGTACGTGCGTAATTTTAGCTGTCACTAATAAGAAAAATTGTGAAAAGACAAACCCAAATTGCATTCCGAAAAAGATAGATAAAATACCGATTAACATATTTTCCATAAAAACGAGACGATGTAATTGCTTTCTCGATATTCCTAAAACGGTCAAAACGCCGAACTGTTTTTTTCGTACCTTTAAAAAGGTACCGATGGAATATAGTAAAAAGAAGAAAGAAAAGAAAACAATTACTACTTCTGAAAATATCATCAGTCCTGAAACTTCAGAAATCAGATTGAAGTTTTGTAATTTCGGATGAAATAAGTAAACTGCAAACGAAAAGAAAACAGCAATGGAAAAAGAACTACTTACAAAGTAAGCAAAATAGGCTCTTGAATTGCGCGTTACGTTTTTAAAGGCAAACTGCCAAAATGTCATAATATGTACCTCCCGCTAGAAGGCAAATATGTAGTTTTATTGCAAAAAATGTATGAGAGTGCGTTCTCATACATTTTGCTAGCATATGTTAGGGTCATGCTTCTGTCACCTGCTCTGTATGCTCTGCTTGATTATTTGCAGCGTTGTGGAAGATGATTTTAATCGTCGTTCCTTTACCAACTTCAGAGTCTAGTTTCACAGAGTGACCTAAATAATCACAAATTTTACTTACAATATACAGTCCCATACCAGTAGACTCTCCGAATGCGCGACCATTTTTCCCAGTGTAAAACGGTTCAAATACTCTTCGAAGATCTTCTTGCGGAATACCAACACCTTCATCGCGAACTTCTAAAATAATATCTTTTCCGTTTCGGTAAGCAGATAAGAAAACTTTCTTTCCACGCTCACCAGAGTAACGAACGGCATTTGTCATTAACTGATAAATGATGAATTTTAGCCATTTCGCATCAGAAGCAACCTTTAAATCGGAATGAACTTCTAAAACAGGAAAGACGCCGTTTCGAATAAATAATTCTTTTAATCCGTTAATATTTTTTGTTACCGCATCTTTTAATGAAATCGTCTCAACATGGAAATCTTCATGGAAGTTATTTAATCTTGCCATATATAAAGCCATATCGAGTCCTTGATTTAATCGTTCTAATTCTTTTTTGTATTTCGGAATCAAATGTTCATCTTCCATTTCGAGCACCATAAGCTGCATAACAGAAACTGGTGTCTTCATTTGATGCACCCAGTGGTTAATAAATAATTGATGTTCTTGTTGTTTTACTTCATACGATTGTAGTTCTTTTTGGAATAGACGATATTGCGTGCGCACGAGTTCATTTACACCGTGAGGCATCGGAGCAGTTGCTCTTTCAATAAACGCATCTTCCATTTTCTCTGGTTGCTCACTTAATCTATGGTACATTCTACGATTGCGAACGTAACGATAAGCGAGGAAACAAATGAATAAATATAAACTTAAAACGACGAAGTAAAATTTATTATTTTGAAATCCATCTACTGCATCGTAAAGAACGAAGATGATCCCGAAGTTTAATACGTATAGTAGAAAAAATGCAAAATGATCACGTAAAAATAGCTTCATGCTTATTCACTCCAAGTTGCGTTAAAACGATAACCAAGTCCACGTACTGTTTCAATAGCATTTTCAATACCAAGCTCATTGAACTTTTTACGAAGACGCGTAATGTTTACGTTTAATGTATTTTCCTCAACGAAGCTTTCGTCATCCCATAGGGCAGCTAGTAAATCTTCACGGCTCGCTGTACGAGGGAATTTAGATAATAACATTTCTGCTAAAATCGCCTCTTTCTTCGTTAAAAGAACTTGCTCAGCTCCGAAATGAATTTCTGGACGCTCTGGGAATAATTTTAGTCCTTCTACTTCAACGATACGTTCAGAAATATTTGGCGCATAATCACCGTAAATACGGCGTAATTGTCCTTTAATTTTCGCCATTACAACGTCGTAGTGGAACGGTTTTGTAATATAATCATCCGCACCGCTTTCAATCGCCATAATTTGTTCCATCTCACCAGCACGTGCTGAAATGAAAATAATTGGACAAGTAGATTCATGACGAATTTGACGGCACCAGTAGAATCCATCGAATTTCGGTAAGTTTACATCAAGTAAAACAAGGTGTGGTTTCACTGCGTTAAACGATTCCATAATATCATCGAAGTTCTCTGCAACAACAGCTTCATAGCCGTATTTTTGAATGTGAGATTGTAGTAATGATGAAATATTTGGATCGTCTTCAACGATTAAAATTTTATACATATGTATATTCCTCCTAAAAAAACAATTGTAGCTATAGTGTATCATGTGTTTCGAGTCTTTTCATTATGTTGAAAAATAAGCTAGTAAACAGTATAGGTCAAAAGTGAGAAAAGTAAAAAGGGCGTATAGATAATTGACAATTAACTAAAATTATTTTAACATTTAGATAAATATCTAAATGTCTAATTAGTGAAGGGAAGAAAGACATTGAATCAAGCATTTAAAGCATTAGCAGACCCAACAAGGCGAAAAATTTTAGATTTATTAAAAGAAGGCGATTTAACCGCTGGGGAAATTGCTGAACATTTCAATATGACAAAGCCAAGTATTTCACACCACTTAAACGCACTTAAAAATGCTGAACTTATTCAAGATGAAAAAAAGGGGCAATTCGTTATGTACTCTTTAAACACAACTGTATTTCAAGATTTGTTGACTTGGGTGTTCACATTTACGAATAAGGGGGAAGAGGGGAAATGAAAAAGCATATATTTCCGTTACTACTAATTGCTTTAACGATTCTTGCATGGTGCATCGCATGGCCGCATTTACCGGGAGAGGTTCCGAGCCATTGGAACATTGATGGTGAAGTAAATGGGCATATGTCAAAAATGGGAATGTTGATTTTTGATGTAGCAATTATGATTTTTATATACGTATTAGTAACTGTATTGCCTAAGATAGATCCAAGGTACGAGAACTATAAAAAATTTCCTAAAGCACTTGGAAGGATTAATGGAGCAATTTTATTTTTCTTATTTACTATTAATATGATGACACTAGCAAATGCTTTAGGATATAACATTCCAATTGGAATTGTTGTGAACATAATGATCGGTATCCTTTTTGTAGTACTCGGCAATTATATGCAGCAATGTAAACCAAATTTCTTCATAGGTATTAAAACACCCTGGACGTTAAGTAGTGAAGAAGTGTGGAGAAAAACACATAGATTAGGATCAAAGATTATGATGATTGGTGGCATTGTAATTATAATTTCGGCATTTCTACCCGGAATGTGGAAAATGATTTGCTTGTTAAGTGTTGTTGTTATATTGGTTGTTGGTACGATGGGATATTCATATGTTGCTTATAAAAAAGAACTAAAAATGTAAATAAAAGCTGCTTTTCCATCTAAGGAAAAGCAGCTTTATTTTTCCCCCCGCTATTCGCCGGGCAGTAAAACTCCCACCTCAAAATTCGGCGAATGCGGAGGAGTTAGGTGGGGGATGGACAAAACCCCCACTGATTAAAGTTTCACTTTATTTCTTCAAAACCGGTATCCAAATTTCACTTTTAAAGTTTGGAGAGGATATATCTTTCTGTTCATTCCACAATATTTCAGGTCCTTTTGCTAGTTCATAGTTTGAGGAAGGAAACCATTCGGAATAAATGCGTCCCCATACATTTTGTAATGTTTCAGGAAATGGACCGATAGCTTCAAAGATAGCCCACGTTGAAGCTGCGACTTCAAGTTGAGCGAATTGCTCTGGACAATCTTTCGTTGTGGCTACTCCAATGTAGTGATCGAGTTCTCCCTTTTCCTCCATTCTTCCTTCAGAAAAATTAGTAGAAGCACTAATGATTCCATTCGGTTCTATGTTTGAAAGGGACTTTAATGTTTGAATGGACTCTGGATGTAAACTTTTCCACATAGAAGCAATTTCTTCATTTACGCCGTTAAATACAATTGGTACGCGTTTTGTAATACCAATAATTCGAAATGGTTCTTTTTCTTCAATTCGATAATTCATTTCATTTCCTCCTTGAATCGATAACTGGAAGGTCATTGGTGAATAAGCTTTCAAAGAATGACTTGTACTTCGGGCCTCTGAAGGTTTTATGCCGTGCAAGTTTTGAAAGGCACGAGCAAACGAATCTGGTGAGTTGTACCCATATTTTATAGCGACATCAATGACTTTTGCATCGCTAACTTTTAGTTCAAAAGCTGCAAGAGTAAGACGTCTACAACGAATATATTCTGATAGGGATATGCCAGCTAGAAAAGAAAACATTCTTTTGAAATGATATTCAGAGCAGTACGCTATTTTTGCGACTTTTTTAAAATCAATTTCCTCTGTTAGGTTGTCTTCAATATACTGCATTGCTGCATTCATATTTTTAAGTGAATCCATACGATGACCTCCTTGTTAAATAGAATAGCAGAAAAAAAATAAGTCCATCCGACATTTCATGCACAACTTTGTAGGGTACATTTTTTACCTTACAAAATTGTAATGTTCCTGTAAGGAGAATGAATGGATGGCATGATATCCCAATGTTATAGTAACAAAGTACTTTCGTTCAGTAGGTTAAATTTTGATTTCTCTGCTTACCGGCCTTACATAACTGTCATGTTTGTGTAAGAAACATCGATAGTGGCAAGAGTAGAGAGTGTATATAGTTGAAAATAGAGAATAGAAGAAATGAGGGATGTCGAGATGAAAACAGTGTTAGAAGCAAAAAATATTGAAAAAGTGTATGACACGGGTGGTAATAAATTCGCAGCGTTAAAAGGTATTAACTTACAAGTAAAAGAAGGTGAGTTCGTTGGAATTATGGGACCTTCTGGTTCTGGGAAGACGACTTTACTAAACGTTCTTTCTACAATTGATAATGCGACGAACGGTGAAATTTTAATTGATGGAAAAGATATCGTGAAGATGAACGATGATAAGCTAGCGTTATTCCGCCGCGATCATTTAGGGTTCATTTTCCAAGATTATAATTTATTAGATACGTTAACAGTGAAAGAAAATATTGCTTTACCACTTGCGTTATCGAAAGTGAAAGCGAGTGAGATTGATCGCCGTGTTCTTGAAATCTCAAAGAAATTCGGTATTGATCATATTTTAAGTCAGTTCCCATATCAAGTATCTGGTGGACAGAAGCAGCGCTGCGCAGCATCGCGTGCGATCGTTACAAATCCTAGTATGATTTTCGGAGATGAGCCGACAGGAGCACTTGATTCTAAATCAGCAACAGATTTATTAGAAAGTATGAAGTCGTTAAACGAATATGATAACTCTACAATTTTAATGGTAACGCACGATGCGTTTGCGGCGAGTTATTGTAAACGAGTGATTTTCATTAAAGATGGTGAGTTATATAAAGAGTTGCACCGCGGGGAATCAACGCGTAAGCAGTTCTTCCAAAAAGTTGTTGACGTAATGTCTTCTATTTCCGGAGGTATGGCTGATGACCTTATCTAGCATTGCCCTCCGCAACATACAGCGGAACTTTAAAGACTACTTTGTATATTTTGCATCTATGATTTTTAGTATCGTCATTTATTTTACATTTAAGGCGTTACAGTATAATTCACAAATGGAAAAAGCTGCGGAAGGTTCCAAAAAAATTAGCGGTGCTTTTCAAGTATCAAGTGTAATGCTAATTATTTTCGTAGCAGTGTTCATTATATATTCAAACGGTTTCTTTACGAGGAAGCGTAAAAAAGAAGTTGGACTATATTCCTTATTAGGTATTCGTAAAAGACAGATTGGTAAAATGTTGTTTTATGAAAATATGTTAATGGGATTAATGTCTTTAATTATCGGTATTGCGATTGGTAGCGTCCTTTCGAAACTATTCCTTGAACTGCTAGTAAGCATGATGGGATTAAACTTAAATGTTCATTTTGAAGTACCGATGGCTGCAATTGTTGATACAGCACTTATTTTCTTTGTGATTATTTTGTATACATCACTTCAAGGATATCGCTTAATTTATCGATTTAAGCTAATTGAACTTTTCAGGGCGGAACGCGAAGGAGAAGCAATGCCAAAAGGATCGGTAGTGATGGCGTTAATTTCAGTTTTCTTAATCGGTTCAGGTTATTTCTTAGCATTAATGTACGTGAAGGCACTTAAGTATGCAGACTTTATGGTAGTTGCACTTTACATTTTACTTGCGACAGTATTAGGTACGTACTTACTATTTATGTTCTTTACAGTATTTGTACTAAAGCGTGCAAGAAATAATAAATCATCGTTTTATAATGGCATGAATATGGTAACGACGTCACAGTTACTATACCGTATTAAAGGAAATGCAAAATCACTTGCGACAATTTCTATTTTAAGCGCGGTAACATTAACAGCTGTTGGTACGTCAGTTACGATGTATTACAACACATTTACGCAATCAAAAGCAGTTGCACCATATAGCTATTCTTATGAGAAAAAAGATGCAGAGCTTGATAAGAAAGTGAATGCGATTTTTGCAGAAGAGAAGCAAAATCATCCAATTAAAGATCAATTTGAAATTGAGACAGTTCCTGTAAAAGGGAAGTTTGAAGGAAATAAAGTTGATTTCATTCTGAATATGAACTATACGATTTCAGAGAAATATCAGTTCATGTCTCAGTCTGAATTTAATAAACTGGCGAAAAAATATGATGTAGAACCAGTGAATATAGCTACTGGCGAAGCATTTGTATATGATAGTTCGTATATTGAAGGGCATGAGTTTAGTCCACAATATAAAGGAAACAAGGCAGTATTCCAAATTGGAAACGAAACGAAGCAATTAAAAATCCAAGGTGCAAATGACGTTGCAATTACAAATTTAGGTGAATTAGTTGTTGTCGTTTCAGATGAAATGTATGAGCAAGCGAAGCAAGTATTTGGAACACGCGTTGTAAAAAATATTGATGTAAAAGATGAAAAAGATAGTAAAGTGTTAACAGAAAAATTAACAAAAGTGATGCCAGCTGGTGAATCAGAAATGGTCCCACCGTTTAGAGATTTCTATACTGGTTTCCAGATGGGGCTTGAAGGAACAGGATTAATGATGTTTATTGGAATGTTCTTAGGACTTGTGTTCTTACTAGCAACAGGCTCTATCATTTACTTCAAGCAATTAACGGAAGCAAATGCTGACCGTGAACGTTACGTTGTACTTCGTAAAGTCGGTGTAACGAAACAAGAGATGAAAAAAGCTATCGCAAAACAAGTAAGCTTTATCTTTGCGATTCCGTTAGTAATCGGAATCCTGCACAGCTTATTTGCACTAAAAGGTTTAGCGAACTTACTACCATTTGAAATTATGATTCCGCTCCTAATTAGTATCGGAGTATATGGCGTCATTTATATCGGATATTACTTCCTAACAGTTCGTTCTTATTATAAGATTGTGAGTGCGAAATAGTAAGTGAAAATAAGAAAGCCATTTGCCTATTTTTTTATGAGGTGAATGGCTTTTTTCGTTCTCAATACTACCGCGCATCGATTATGTCGATGAAACTAAAAGTATGTTTACGGTCAAAGGCATCTATGCATACTAAAGAACGCTTTAAAGGATTTAATTCAATTACAGTCATATAACTTGTAGGGAAATAACGATCTTTATAATAAGTGATCAATATTTCCTTTTCTGAAATGAATGAGCGTAATAAAGTATCTTCAATTCTGTCTCTATCATCATATGGTGATACTTTTCGCGATTCTTTCATGTTAGTTGATTTTGATATTTTTGTACTACTCATGCTTTCTATTCTCCTAACAATATATTTTCTATATAGGAAGGTTCATCACTAGTAGCTACTACTGATTTAGTTTTATTGTGTATGATTGGGAGCCGAATTTGCTTAGTACTAAAAAATTATCAAATTCATTAATGTATTTATAGTAATTATTTGTCATTCTTGTACTTTTTTGAATGAGATTAAAACTTTATCTTTTTCGGCAAGAAGACTCCATCTGATTTGTGTTACGGGTGAAACCCAACAATTCAGGTGGAGATGAATTGCCGTCAGTCAATAAGGCTGAACTCTTTTGTTTCGCTTATAACAATTTTCCCGGGGGGAATGTTTGTTTCTTTTTGTCTTACGATATGTCGGAAATAAGGAGGGAATATATCTTAAGATAACGAAATTGGATAATCATAATCCTTTTGTTACTTGCACCAAAAGGAATGAATAAGTTAATTCTTTAAGAAAGGTGGTGAAAACAATGGCTAAAAAGAAAGCAGTGAAAGTAATACGGAAACAAAAGAAAAGAGAAACGCTGCGACGTTTCACACAGAAGCAAAATATCGGACGAGCTTGTCTCACGGCTAAAGAATTTCGTTTACTTCAGCGCATGTCACATAGTTCAAAAGCATTGCGAAATGTTGGGTTGTATACCATTAAACAAAGTTATTTGAATCATAATAAAATAGCTACGATAAAAGAAGTGGATACTGCCATGCAAGCTGATATGAACTACTCGGGCGTTCAATCAAACTCTGTTCAAGCGATTCGTAGAGCCTTGTTTACAGAAGT
>NZ_MACF01000123.1 GCF_001884045.1 Bacillus mobilis
TAAGTTTCCGAATTATTCTCGTTCCACTGATAAACGAATTATTGAAATCTATCAAGTGCCAAAAGTGGATGAGAACGGGTATTGGACGATTCCGATGAGTGTTGCATTCAGGAAAAAATTCGGTTCCATTAAAATACGTATGCCAAAGAACTTAAGGAATAAAAAAATCTCCTACATTGAGATTGTACCGAAGCAAAAAGGTCGGTTCTTTGAGGTGCATTACACATATGAAATGCACGTTTCTCAAATGAAGAAACAACCCACGACTATTAGTAACGCTTTGAGTTGCGATTTAGGTGTAGACAGATTAGTAAGTTGTGTAACAAATACAGGTGATACATTCTTAATTGATGGAAAAAAATTAAAATCCATAAACCAATACTTCAACAAAAAGATACGTAATCTAGGGCTGAAAAATGTAGAAAATGGAATTTCAAAACGTGTTGTAACGAATAGAATGGCTGCACTTTGGCATAAACGGGAAAGACAAATAAATGGTTACATTTCACAAACTGTAGGCCTGTTGTTCAAAAAAGTGAAAGCATTCGATATAGATACGATTGTCGTAGGGTATAACACGGGTTGGAAACAAAAATCTGATATGGGCAAAAAGAATAATCAAAAGTTTGTTCAAATCCCATTTCATAAACTGATTGTAGCAATTGAGAATAAATGTGTAAAAGAAGGCATCCGATTTTTGAAACAAGAAGAAAGCTATACTTCAAAAGCCAGTTTCTTAGACAAAGATCCGGTTCCAGTTTGGTCTAAGGATAATAGAGCCCAATATTATTTTAGCGGCAAACGAATCACTCGTGGTCTGTATCAAAGTAAAGCAGGAACATGTATTCATGCGGATATTAATGGTGCGCTGAATACATTGCAAAAATCACAAGTTGTAGAATTGGATGGCAATCTCAAAGTAAAAACGCCGATTCTATTAGAAGTGCAAAAACGTAAGGCTGTTGCTTCGCGCATAGCTTAGTGGGTGTGTCAACCATCCATGTGTACTCGACTTGTCGGGGCTTGTAGCACACGCCGGATTCATCTGAGTGGTGGCTTTTTCCGTAAGGAGGAACTGCTCTTTTTCGAAAGGGTGGTGCAAGTGGGAAAACAATCGTTCGTTGCCAGTACCAACCAAAAACATACTTGAGGTGTTACCATAGGGTGGCATGAATGCTAGAGCGTCAATTGTCTAGCAATAGACGAAAAGACCTAGCATTCGAACTCAAGCCCCCACTGAAACGATTCATCTCAGTGGGGGTAGTTGACGTAAACTAAAATTATGTTTTATTAATAGCACATTTAAAATGGACATGCATATACTATAATGTTTTTTAAGTTATGAAAATTAAAGAGGTGCTATTATATATGAAAAGAAGAACATTTAATATTCCAGTTACATTGCGAAGAGAGTGGTTTTTAATAGAATTAGCCCATTTAACGAAAAAATATGGAATTGAAATTGCAACTAACAAAATGGAAACTGCACCGTTTTTAAGAGATCAAGTTACGGAATCGAAAATAGGGTCAGGGCTCCAATATGATAAATATGATGATGAGTATATCATTGATTTATAAGAAAGAAGCTGCGTATAAAAGGTTATGGTATAAACCTTTTATACGCAGCTTTTTTAGTTAGAAATATATTGAGAAATTTTTAATGAGCTTAATAGGAAAAGGAATGAATACATGTTGAGAGAATATCGTTTCATAAGAAAGGACAGTTACTATTTATCCACCTATAAAATAACTAGAGTAAAAATAGTACTTCCTTTCAAAAAAGGGGGAATGTTAATGAGGATTTTGAAAAGGTGTATGTTATTACTTCTCGCATTTTTTATTATGACTCCGATGGCTGTTAGTACGAAGGTAGAGGCGGAGGAAGTAAAAGAAATTAAAACAGGATTTCCAGATAAAGAAGTAGCTACACCTGGAGAATGGTTTTTAGGTCAAAAACCTGCAAATTATGATGAGAATAAACCTCCAATTCTTTTTGTACAAGGAAGGAATGGGAATGCTGATAGTTGGTATGGAAAGACAGTGTATCATGATATAAATGATATGTATGATTATGCTTTGAAAGCAGGCTATCAAACAGTATTTATACAATTATATGATGCTGCTGGAAAAGGCTCAGCTAGTCAGTGGGACAACGGAAAATTGTTAGCACAAAAATTAGAAGAAATATATAATCATTTCGGTAAAAAAGTTAATATTGTAGCACATAGTAAAGGCGGTATCGATACACAGGCTGCATTAGTAGGATATGGCGCAAATCGATTTGTCGGAAATGTTATTACGCTTGCGACGCCACATCATGGATCAAACTTGGCGGATTTATCATATAGTTGGTGGGCGGGATGGCTTGCTTCTATATTAGGTCAAAAAGATGATGGTACGTATTCATTACAAATGGGGGAAATGGCAAAATTTCGTTCAACGATTGATAATAATCCAGCAGCTAAATTAAACCGTTACTATACGGCTACCGGGACTAGCTGGGGACCAGTATTTTCTGCTTTATCTATGGGCGGGCTCTATTTGTCATCATACGGTTCAAATGATGGATTAGTAAATGAGTGGAGTGCTAAGTTACCGTATGGAACGCATTTATTTACAGATTCCAAATTTGATCATGATAATATACGAAAAGGATCTGCTGTTTTCTCTCGAATTGAACCATATTTACGTACATCAAATGTAGCTGTACCAGCTTTAGTAGCATCCAGCACTAGTTCAAATGAAAATATAGAACAATTAAATACAACTTCAAATCAAAACATACTAGGAGGAGAATTGCCACAAAATCAGTGGATAGAGCAAACTGTTGCGGTGGATAAAAAAGCTGAAGGAATCGTTTCTATCTTAACAGCGTCTTCTGATGTAGAAGTGCAAATGATATCTCCAAAAGGAAAAATGTATACAAATAAAGATAGCGTTATAACTGCTGGTGAAGGTGAATCTTTCTTTAATGGTGCAACAATTAGAACATTTAAATTTGATAAAATGGATGTAGGAGAATGGAAAGTTAAAATGAAGGCGAAGCAGTCGAAAGATGCATATTTAGTTGTGAGCGATTACAATAGTGGTGCGCCATTTGTTCTCCAAATGCCTACAAAAGTTAAAGTGAATAAATCTGAGTATAAACTGAAAAAATCACCTGTGGCGCCTGAAATGAAAGGGGATCTTTCCATAACAGTAAGAGTAGTTAATAAAGAAGGAAAACTAGTCTCTGAATATAATGAATTACAAAATGTTAATAATACTACATTTTCTGGTGCTTTAAAGGACATAAAGCAACCAGGAGTATACAACGTTACGATGGATATAAAAGGGATGAATAAAGAAGGACAACCATACAATCGTACAATTGTTAAGTCGGTTTATGTGGAGAAGTAAGAAAGAATGAGGGGTTTTAATATAAAAAGTACCGAACTTTTGTAATAGAAAAGTTCGGTACTTTTTTCATGTTATTAGATTAACAGAAAAGCATAATGGGAATCAAAAGAACAGTATTCAATAAAAAAAAATGCTGAAATAGCATCTGAATGTGAAGATGATTATTAACTTAGTTTTATAACTGTTAATTCAACTGAATTGATACCATTATCACAAGTTGCAATACTTTGACGATTAAAACCACTATTATTTTTCAGTTGAAGAGTTGAATTAGCGGTAACTGTAACGATCGTTTCGCCTGCAAGTTGTAGGCATTCGTTATTGGATGAAGTATTCATTTGAAAAGCAAAGTCACCTTGACTATTAGCAAGTGGATTGTCATTTAGAAATATAGTCATGACTGGAATATGTGGAAACACAGGATTTACAGTAGTGTTAATCGTTGAAATGAAAGAAACTCTATAATCACCCGCTTGACTAAATTGTATCGTAGTAGGATTTAGTAAGGAAACGCCTCCTGCTATAGGGCCAACGTGATTAAACGGAAAAGGATCTCCAAAAGGAACAGTTATAAACTCTGTTTGCCAAAAAGTGCCGTATGCCGGACAGCTTTTTTTACAGGAACTAGAAGAGGAATTGCAGGAGCATTTTTTACAGGAACTAGAAGAGGAATTGCAGGAGCATTTTTTATATGAGCTAGAAGAAGATTTACATGAACATTTTTTATTGGAGTTTGAAGAATGATAGTAAGAACCCAATATATTACCTCCTATTATGAATGAAGTGTATACTCATAGTATTTTATGCCTGTCTTATATAAAAGGTGATAGATTTGGAGTATAAAGTGCTAATACGATGAAATATAGTAATAGAATAGAAGATGTAACCATTTTTGAAGAAGAAAAGGTTAATGATTGATAAAAATATCAGTGGAATATCTTGAAAGATTGAAGTATAGCGGGAATGCTTATTTTAATTTCACATGTAGAAGTAAAACCGTTATCCTCAGGTGCAATGATGTTAGTATTTAAGAGTTTTTATATTAGAGTTTATAGTTGTTTCCCTTTATTTACGTAGTAGAGCAGGAAGAAGACGAAAAGTATCGAATGAATGTACATATGTAGCATTGTTTGCTTTTGGTGTGAATAGTAGTAAAAGATACGTTGAAATATTTTAAACGGTAACAAAAGAGCGATTAAATAATAGAGGGAGCAACTTACATGGAAAATATATTAAAGGTATCTTCAAAATCAAAACCAAATTCAGTGGCAGGTGCAATTGCAGGTGTACTAAGAACAAGTGGAAATGTAGAAATTCAAGCGATTGGGGCTGGCTCTTTAAATCAGGCAATTAAAGCAATTGCGATCGCAAGAGGGTTTGTTGCTCCAAGTGGTATTGACTTAGCCTTTGTTCCAGCGTTTCAAGAGGTTACTATTAATGATCAAGAAAGAACGGCGATTAAATTAATTATTGGTCCTAGAAAGAAAAGGTAACTGTAGTAACTCACTATTGAAATAACATTTAACATAACAAACAAAAAGTGTCACAAATGCTTATAACCTACGCATTTGTGACACTTTTTTTGTTTTATTTAAATTGAAATGGATAACCTTAAAACTGCTCATTCTTCTCCCAGGATTCCACAATATAATGTGCAATCGTCGGGTTGAATCCTTTCCCAACTAAAAACATAATCGCCGCAACTTCTGTTAAAGCGTGTTTGTGTGATGTATGTTTTGCTTCATTTAAACCGTAGTCTACCCAAGGTTTTACGAAATCTAGTACAGGTTTCTTTAAAGGTAAAAACTGTGTACCGACAACTTGTTGAATTTGTTGTTGCGTTGGTTCTGTAATTGGTCCAGGCGGTAAGATTTGAGGCTGTGTGATATCAAATGTTGGTCCTGGTGGTAAGATTTGTGGTTGTGTAGGATCGATTGTAGGGCCAGGCGGTAAAATTTGTGGTTGCGTAGGATCAAGTGTTGGTGGTTTAGGTGGTGAAACACGCGCGTCATAGTTTGGTTGATACATTTGCGGCTGATATTGTGGTTGTTGAGGCTGTGTTGCATATGGATTTTGTTGAAATTGTTGTTCTTGATTTTGTGGTGCTGCGTATGGATTTTGTTGAAATTGTTGTTCTTGATTTTGTGGTGCCGCATATGGATTTTGTTGATATTGTTGCTCTTGATTTTGTGGTGTTGCATATGGATTTTGTTGGAATTCTTGTTCTTGATTTTGCGGTGCTGCGTATGGGTTTTGAGGGTAATCATAATTTGGACGTGTGTCGTATGCGTTTTGTTGATAATTAGCTTCTTGGTTTTGCGTTGTTGCGTATGGATTTTGTTCGAATTGTTGTTCTTGTTTCTCATATTCCTCATATTGTTCTTCATATCGTTGTTCCTGTTGCTGAGGGTAAAATGGTTGTTGTGGATAAGGCGGTTGATTATTATAGAACATATTTGTTCCTCCTTCATGGTGATGCTTACCACTCAGTGTATGGGCGGACAAGAAAATATGTGATGAAAAAATGCGGGCGTGTTACAATAAGTAACTGGGTGAAGATAAAATGACAAAACAAGAAAAGATTCAAAAAACAATTACTTTTGTAAAACATATTTTAGAAAAAGATGCGAGTGGGCATGATTGGTATCATATTGAACGCGTACATAAACTGGCGATTTCTTTATCCGAGCAAGAAGGAGGAAATCGTTTTATAATTGAAATGGCAGCATTACTTCACGATGTGGCAGATGAGAAGTTAAATGAAAGTGAAGAAGCAGGAATGAAAAAAGTTTCTGATTGGTTAGAAGAATTACATGTGGAAGAAGAGGAAAGTAAACATGTTCTTCATATCATTGCTAATATGTCTTATAAAGGTGGTCATGGCGGTAAAGTGGAGTCACTTGAAGGGAAGCTTGTTCAAGATGCGGATCGCTTAGACGCTCTTGGAGCAATTGGAATAGCTCGCACATTTGCGTATGGTGGGGCGAAAGGGAGATTAATGTATGATCCAACTATTCCTCCGCGTGAAGTGATGACGAAAGATGAATATAGAAAAAATAACGATCCATCTTTAAATCATTTTTATGAAAAACTTTTGAAACTAAAAGACTTAATGAATACGGACGCAGCAAAACAAGAGGCTGAAGTTCGACATCGTTATATGGAACAGTTTATTGAACAATTTATGAAAGAGTGGAATGCACAAATATGAAAATGTTAACTGTGGAAAACTTATCGAAATCATACGGAGAAAAACCGTTATTTGATGGATTATCATGTAGTATTACAGAAGGACAACGTGTCGGGATTATTGGTGTAAACGGTACTGGTAAATCGACATTATTAAAAATTATTGCAGGATTAGAAACTCCTGATACAGGTGATATGACGCATTCACGTGGGTATACAATTAGTTATTTATCACAGCAACCAGAGTTTGATGAAAAACTAACAGTATTAGAGCAAGTGTTCCATGGTGATACACCTTTAATTCGTCTTCTTCGTGATTATGAACAATCGTTATTAAATATCGAAAAAGATCCAAGTAATGAAAAAGTACAGGAACAATTATTTGCAGTGCAGCAACGTATGGATGCGATGAGTGCATGGGAAGCAAATGCGAATGCAAAATCGTTATTAACGAAATTAGGAATTACTGATTTTACAGCAACTGTTGGGAATTTATCTGGTGGACAGAAAAAACGTATTGCGATGGCGCAATGTTTTATTGAAACACCGGATCTATTAATTTTAGATGAGCCTACGAACCATCTTGACCATGAGACAGTGGAATGGTTAGAGGAATATTTAGCACGATATAATGGTGCCGTATTACTTGTAACCCATGATCGTTATTTCTTAGATCGTGTGACGAATCGTATTTTTGAATTAGACAATGGTAAACTATATAGTTACGAAGGAAACTATAGTACATTTTTAGAAGCGAAAGCACTTCGTGAAGAACAAGAAATTGCACAAGAATCAAAACGTCAAAACTTATACCGCCGCGAACTAGCATGGATTCGACGTGGTGCAAAAGCTCGTTCGACAAAGCAAAAAGCACGTATTCAACGATTTGATGAGTTAAAAGGTCAAGAAGGACCAGCTGCAAAGCAGTCAGTTGATATTGCGCTTAGCGGGAGTCGCCTTGGCAAAAAAGTACTTGAGTTAAAAGATGTAACGAAAAAATTCGGTGATAAAACGGTATTACACAACTTTAATCATATAGTGAAGCCGGGCGATCGCATCGGGATTATCGGAGCGAATGGAAGCGGGAAATCTTCTCTTTTAAATATGCTTGCAGGTAAGCTATCTCCTGATAGTGGTGAAGTTGAAGTAGGACAAACTGTAAAAGTTGCTTATTATACGCAAGAAAATGAAGAGATGAATTTAAATCAGCGTATGATTGAATACATTAAAGAGATTGCAGAAGTTATTCATACGACAGATGGAAAAGTAATTGGTGCATCTCAAATGCTAGAACGTTTCTTATTCCCGACGCATTCACATGGTACACCGCTTGGTAAACTATCTGGTGGTGAAAGAAGACGTTTATTTTTATTACGTATTTTAATGGGAGAACCAAACGTACTATTACTTGATGAACCTACGAATGATCTAGATACACAAACATTAACAGTACTGGAAGATTATTTAGAAGATTTCCCAGGTGTCGTTTTAACTGTATCGCATGACCGTTACTTCTTAGATAAAGTAGTAGATGAATTATTCATCTTTAGTGGCGGAGGCGAAGTGCGTGAATTCCTAGGTAGTTATACGGACTTTTTAGAAATGGAAAAGACGAAAGAACTTATTGAGAAGGCGGAAGTTCAAAAAGAGAAAAAAGTGGTAGAAGAAGCGCCGAAACAACAACGTAAACGTAAACTTTCATACAATGAGCAGCGTGAATGGGAAACAATTGAAGATACAATTGCCGAACTAGAAGAGAAAATTGAGTCAATTGGAGAAGAACTTGCGAAAGTTGGATCTGATTTCACAAAGGCACAAGAATTATCTGAAGCACAGCAGAAAACAGAAGAAGAGCTAGAAAAAACGATGGAAAGATGGAGCGAACTATCAGACATCGTTGAAGGATTAAAATAAAAACAAGCTGCATATATTGAAAAGTAAAGAGAAAAACTTTACACTATTGGTAGAACCTATTTTAGGAGGGAAAAAATGAGAACATCTAATCCAATGTTGAAAAAAGAGGCATTCCGTAAAGAGGGAGCAAGCGCTTCTGCGATGACAATTGGCGGAACAGTAGGCAAAACGTTTATTATGCTTATCTTGCTACTTGCAACGTCTGTCTATTCATACATACAGATGATAGAGGGTACGATGAAAATGCCAGTTTTAATTGGTTCTTTAATCGTTGCGGCAATCATCGCATTTGCGTCTATGTTCTTCCCGCGTATTTCACCTTTTGGTGCACCAATCTATGCGGCGGTAGAAGGGGTTGTATTAGGTAGTATTTCAGCTGTTTATACAATGAAGTTTGGCGACTCTATCGTTTTAAATGCTGTATTACTAACAATCTCAATTCTATTTGCAATGTTAGTGTTATATGCAACGCGCGTAGTAAAGGTAACGGATAAATTCCGTACAGGCGTGATGGCAGCGACACTTGGAATTATGGTTATGTACTTAGTCGTATTTCTACTAAACATGTTTGGTGTAACGGTTCCGTACATTCACCAAGGTGGTACAATCGGCATTATTATTAGTGCAGTTGTTATCGTAGTTGCTGCATTAAACTTATTACTAGATTTCGATTTAATCGAAAATGGTGTACGTAGTCAAGCTCCAAAATATATGGAGTGGTACACTGCAATGGGACTAATGCTTACATTAGTTTGGTTATACTTAGAAATTCTTCGTTTTGTTTCTTACTTTACGAAAAATGACTAATAAAAAAATCCTGCATGAAAAATGCAGGATTTTTTTATTTTCAAAGATAAATTGAGAATGTAGTATCATTGGATGCTGTTAATTTGAAATGAAGGGGATGGAATATGATGAAAGAGAAGAAAGGAATTATGAAAAAACTATTTTCTAAAAGTTTTTTCATAGAACTAGATGATGCTTTAACGTATCCATCAGCAGAAGTTATTACTTCAGCAATAGAAAGATATGTGGCTGAATGTAATGAAAGACTAAAATTTGAGAGTAAAGTTAAACCGATTACTTTTTACTTAGAGAATGTAATGTACCGCGTTGAGATAAAAATGGCTCGCGGTGGATATTACATTTCATGCAGTGAAGTATAAAGTGAAACTTTAATCAGTGGGGGGTCTTACTGCCCATTAAAGCGGGATAAATTTTGAAACCTTACATGTTTTAAATATGTAAGGTTTCTTTTTTGTTTATATAAGATATAAAAATAATATTTTTTACTATAAAATATATTGTTTTACGCTTTTTACCCTTCACACATTTTTCTTTACAATGAAGAAAAATATGTGAGGTGGTATAACCTATGATGAATCGAGTTGTATTAATCGGTAGATTGACAAAGGAGCCAGAATTATACTACACAAAGCAAGGCGTCGCGTATGCACGAGTATGTGTTGCGGTGAATAGAGGTTTTCGAAATAGTTTAGGTGAGCAACAAGTAGATTTTATTAATTGCGTCGTATGGAGAAGGTCAGCTGAGAATGTAACTGAATATTGTAAGAAAGGGTCACTTGTTGGAATTACAGGACGTATTCATACGAGAAATTACGAGGATGATCAAGGAAAGAGAATATATGTAACGGAAGTTATGATTGAGAGCATTACATTTTTGGAGAAAAGGCGGGAGGGTGCATCATAATAAGAAGTGACTTGAGGAAATTAAAGTATGATGGTGGAAAGAAATCAGCAAAATAAAGCATCCGAGTAGGAGTATAGAGTGGTAACATGTTACAATACAGCTAAGAACATGCAATAAAGGAGAGTTTTTTACGTGAAGATTAAAGCAATTGAACCGACGCCAAGTCCAAATACAATGAAAGTTATTTTGAACGAAGTATTACCATCAGGAGCGCGTAATAATTATACAAATGAAAATAAAGAACAAGCACCAATGCAAGTGCAAGAAATTTTGAAAATTGAAGGCATTAAAGGTGTATATCATGTAGCCGACTTTTTAGCAGTGGAGCGAAATGCGAAGTTTGACTGGAAAGTTTTATTACAACAAGTTCGTGCTGTTTTCGGCGAAGAAGTAGTGGAAGAAAGTGAAGAACAACAACTTGCTCATTTTGGGGAAGTGAAAGTGTTTGTTCAAATGTTCTTTACAATTCCAATGCAAGTCAAGTTAACTGATGGAACAACAGAAGAACGCGTTGGTTTACCAGATCGTTTTAAAGAATCAATTATGAAAGTACAAATGTCTGCGCCAAACGTTGTAAAAGAACGTAAATGGGTGGAACAAAGTACACGTTACGGTAATTTTGAAGAAATAGGGAAAGAAGTAGTAGAAGAGATTGTTGCTGCTTATTCAGAAGAACGTGTAAATGAAACGGTTAAAGAATTATTAAACCAGGCAGGTGCTGTTGAAGTAACGATTCAAAAGCGTGAGCCATATAAAGTAACAGAAGAGATGATGAAAGATGCTGACTGGAAAAACCGTTTTGCAGCATTAGAACAAATGGATCCTACTGAAGAAGATATGCCAGTGTTGAAGATGGCGTTAGATGATGAAAAAGTTTCGATCCGCCGTTTAGCAACAGCATATTTAGGTATGGTAAAAGGTGATGGAGTATTGCCGTTATTATATAAAGCGCTATTAGATCGTTCAGTAAGTGTTCGCCGTACAGCGGGTGATTGCTTATCAGACGTAGGTGATCCAGCAGCGATGTTCGTTATGATTAAATCTCTGAAAGATTCAAGTAAATTAGTACGCTGGCGTGCAGCGATGTTCTTATTTGAACTTGGAGATGAAAGTGCGATTCCGGCATTAAAAGCAGCGCAAGATGATCCAGAGTTTGAAGTAGCGATGCAAGCGCGTCTAGCATTAGAGCGTATTGAAGGCGGAGAAGAAGCAAAAGGTTCTGTATGGAAACAAATGACGGAGTCTCGTAAAGGGGAATAATGTATGATTGTTTTCTATGATAGTTGGTGCCCGATGTGTACGGCGGTTGCAGAACGTACGAAAAAATTAGATAAAAAGGGTAAGATGAATTTTGTTTCATTTCGAGATGAAGATGTAGTTGAGAAGTATGAACTTTCTCAAGAACTACAAAGTAAGATGGAACAAAGATTGTATATTTTTAAAAATAATAAGTGGTATAACGGAATTCATAGCATACATGTATTAGCAAAGGCTGTTCCATCTTACTGGTTTGCTGTTCCTTTTATAAAACTATCTATCGTACTCGGATTTGGAAGTAAAGTATACGATTATATCGCTAACAATAGAAAACTTGTTCCAGTTGGACATTGCCGTGAAGGGGTTTGTGAAATCCCTACAAAAAAATGAAATCATCGTAATCTTTCTTTTGCACCTAGTAATAGAGCGTGATATGATGAATTTGGAATGAAAGTTGAAGGAGAGATTACAAGATGTCAAATGCTTATGAAGAATACATGCGCCAAATGGTAATCCCAATGCGTCAAGAATTAGTGCGTTCTGGGTTTGAAGAGTTAACTACAGAAGAAGCTGTAACAGAATTTATGGAAAAAGCATCAGGTACAACTTTAGTAGTTGTAAACTCAGTTTGTGGTTGTGCAGCTGGTTTAGCACGTCCATCAGCAGGTCAAGCAGTTGTTCGTGCTGAAAAACAACCTGATCATCTTGTAACTGTATTCGCAGGTCAAGATAAAGATGCTACTGCAAAAATGCGTGAATACTTCGGAGAAATTCCTCCATCTTCACCATCTATGGCATTGTTAAAAGGTAAAGAAGTTGTTCACTTCATTCACCGTCATGAAATTGAAGGTGCAACTATGGACGAAATTATTACGAACTTAGAACAAGCTTTCGAAAAGAATTGCTAAAGAAGGGGGAGAGTAAATCTCCCTCTTTTCTTTATATAGAGGTGAAAAAATGATCGTAACAACAGCAGGAAGAACGAACAAAGAAATGACAGATTATGCAAATAAGGTAGCAGCAGAATTAAATGTTTCTTTCGTTAAACGTAATGACATACCAGTACATAAACTACATGAGCAATATGAACAAGATGTACTTGTTGTAGGAAAAAATCGATTAGCTATTTATCCAAAAGGAACGGAGGAGTCGTTTTTCTTTCATCCAAACTCAGCGATGTTTCGTGTGAAAAGATTAATGCGCGGAGAACACGACCCGTTTGTACAAGCCACGCAATTAGAGAGCGGAATGACAGTGTTAGATTGTACGCTCGGTATGGCATCAGATAGTATTGTAGCTAGTTATATTGTTGGTGAAAGCGGAACAGTAACGGGGCTTGAAGGCAATGAATATATGGCTTATATTATGGAAAATGGTTTAAAAACATGGTCTTCATCCGTTTCTGAAATTGATGAGGCAATGCAACGAATCGATGTGAAGCAAACGGAGCATTACGCATTTTTAAAACAATGTGAAGATAATAGTTATGATGTTGTGTACCTTGATCCAATGTTCGAAGAAACTGTTATAGAATCAGATGGAATAAAAGGATTAAAACACTTCGCTTTGTATCATGATATTACTGATGAAACAATTGCGGAAGCGAAACGTGTGGCGAGAAAGCGTGTCGTTTTGAAAGACCATTTCCGTAGTTCTAGATTTGAAAAACACAATTTTCACGTGTACAAAAGAAAAAGTGCTAAGTTTCACTTTGGTGTAATTGACCCTTGCTAATTGTTTGAAAAGATGTATAATAAGCAATAATTAATTAAATATAATGTCTGTGATGAAGAGAGTAGTCTTTTTTAGAAGGAAAGCGAGCTAGGGATGGTGTGAGCCTAGTGCGGAAGGAAAAGATGAAGCGCACTTCGGAGATGCTTCTTGAACGAATAGTAGAGTAAGCCGAGGCCCCCTGTCCTCGTTATAAACGGGAAAGTGGTTCGTAATGAACAACAAGGGTGGTACCACGGGTTTAAGCTCGTCTCTTTTTTAGAGACGAGTTTTTTGTGTTTTAAAAAATAAGGAGGTTGTAGTATGGATTATAAAACGCAGTTTGCGGAAGGTTTATCCCATATTTTCAAGAATGAATTAACGCAAAATCAAATTTTAGAGTTAATTGAAACACCGAAACAAGATGAATTCGGAGATGCGGCATTTCCATGTTTTTCACTTGCGAAGCAATATAAAAAATCACCAGCTATTATCGCACAGGAAGTTGCGGAGAAATTAAGTGATCCATTTTTTACGAAAGTAGAGGCCGTTGGTCCTTATGTAAATGTATTTTTTAATCGTGAAACTGTAAGTGATGACGTATTAAAAATGGTTTTAGCGGAGAAAGAAGAGTATGGTCAAAATCACTTTGGTTGTGAAAAAACGGTAGTTATCGATTATTCCTCTCCTAATATCGCGAAACCTTTTTCAATGGGGCATTTACGTTCTACAATGATTGGAAATTCACTGAAGCATATCGCTGAAAAATGCGACTATGAAGTTGTAGGAATTAATTATATTGGAGACTGGGGAACACAGTTTGGAAAGTTAATTACCGCCTATAAAAAGTGGGGAAATGAAGAAGTAGTGAAAGAAGATCCAATCCGTGAACTATTTAAGTTATACGTTCAATTCCACGAAGAGGTAAAAGACGACGAAGAGCTAGAAGAAGAAGGACGCGCTTGGTTTAAGAAATTAGAAGAAGGTGATGAAGAAGCTGTTGAGCTTTGGAATTGGTTCCGTCATGAATCTTTAAAAGAATTTTCTCGTATTTATGAACTTCTCGGTGTTGAATTTACTAATTTTCAAGGAGAAGCTTTTTATAATAATTTAATGGAAGATTTTATTGGGATTTTAGAAGAGCATGATTTGCTTGAAGAGTCAGAAGGCGCGTTAGTCGTTAATTTAGAAGAAGAGGGAATGCCGCCTTGCTTAATTAGAAAATCAGATGGTGCGACGATTTACGCAACACGTGACTTAACGGCAGCGTTATATCGTCAAAACACATATGCGTTTGATAAAGCGTTATATGTAGTTGGCCCGGAACAAAGTTTACACTTCAATCAATTTTTTACTGTATTAAAAAAGCTTGGCTACAATTGGGTTGACGGCATGGAACATGTACCGTTTGGTTTCATTTTAAAAGATGGTAAGAAAATGTCGACACGTAAAGGAAGAGTTATTTTACTTGAAGAAGTACTTGAGGAAGCAATTGACCTTGCAAAACAAAATATTGAAGAGAAAAATCCAAACTTAAAACAGAAAGAAGAAGTAGCAAAGCAAGTCGGCGCTGGCGCAGTTATTTTCCATGATTTGAAAAATGAGCGTATGCATAATATTGAATTCTCATTAGAAAATATGCTGAAATTTGAAGGTGAAACAGGACCGTATGTACAGTACACACATGCACGTGCGTGCTCTATTTTAAGAAAAGAAAGTGTAGAATTTGAAACGTGTACCTTTGCATTAAAAGATGATCATAGCTGGAGCGTCGTAAAATTACTGAATAAATTCCCACAAGTAATTGAAGCAGCCTTCAACAAAAATGAGCCATCAATCATTTCAAAATACGTATTAGATGTAGCGCGATCGTTTAATAAATATTACGGTAATGTTCGTATATTAGAAGAGAGCGAAGAGAAAGACAGCAGACTGGCATTAGTGTATGCTGTGACAGTTGTATTAAAAGAGGGATTACGTTTACTTGGGGTGGATGCTCCTGAGGAGATGTAAATAAATATAGTAGCGAACTGAAACCCGGGTTTAGAAGGAACCTGGGTTGTTTTTTTATTAGTATATAATTATTTTGCAAAATCAATTAAAATCTTTTTAGAGAGGGGGGATTCATATTGATTCGAACTATTACTTTACAAATTCCTTGTCATAGAAAACCGGATAGAAGTTTTCTTAAACTACAAGAATACATACCTTTATGTGCGCGTTGTACAGGCATGCTTTTCGGTATTTTAATGTTTCCAATATATTTTTATATAGCACCTTCATTTCTTTTTGCAATAATACTATCATTCTCTGCTCAAATTCCGTTACTTATTGATGGATTCACCCAAAAGTGGAGATGGAGGAGTAGCACAAATTTGCTAAGAGTAACTACCGGTGTAATAAGCGGTAATGGGATGGGGTTATTTATTTCATCTAGTGTTATTTGGATATTATCTTAAGGCGGAGGTATTTACATAGATGTTCTGGATCTACATAATTCTAATTTTTATTTCAGGCGGTAGTGGAATAGGTTTTATTATTCAAAACAAATATACAGAAGCAATAATAGCATTTGTTATTTGCGCACTACTGATTGGGCTACTGTATTATTATCTTAAAAGAGACAAAAGAAAGAGAAAATCAGATTGTGGTGATGTAGACTGTACGGATTGTTTAGATTGTGATTGTACGGGTTAAATTTCTAATTATCTACCGTTCTTCCAAATAAAAAGGCTAGCGTATTGTTAAAAATACACTAGCTTTTTTGCTTTGAAATTTTAAGAATAGTGTAGGAATACGGCGGTTATATATAGAACTTTAGTTTTGTATATAAAAGGGGGCGTTACATTTGGAAACGTATGATTGGAACAGCAAACTAATATATTTAAAAAACACGAGAGATTTATATTACAACGACGATTATGTAAGTTTTTTAGTAAATACAGTTTGGAAGATTACTAAGCCAGTACATATTGTTGATTATGGTTGTGGATATGGTTATTTAGGATTAGTATTAATGCCTTTACTTCCAGAAGGGTCAAAGTATACAGGCATTGATAGTGGAGAAACATTACTAGCTGAAGCAAGAGAGTTGTTTCGTTTACTTCCGTATGAGTCACAATTTCTTGAGGGAGATGCTACAGAAATTGAATTGAACGATACATACGATATAGCAATCTGTCATGCTTTCTTATTGCATATGAGTTCGCCAAAAACGATGCTACAAAAAATGATGCATTCAGTTAAAAGTGGCGGAAAAATAATCTGTTTTGAACCACACTGGATATCAAATATGTCATCATACTCTTTAAATGGAGAGAAACAATCGGAAATTATTAGGCTAGGTGCTTTACAGCAGTTATTTGAAAGTGACACGCAGAGAAGCGGAAAAGATGGAAATGTTGGTATGAAAATACCGATGTTTTTAAGTGAACTAGGCGCAAAAAATATTGAATGTAGAGTAAGTGATAAAGTGAACTTTTTAGATTCTAATATGCAGCATAATAATAAGCAAAGTTTATATCATTCATTAAAAGAAGAGGGGATTGCAGGGAATCCAGGTGATAAGGATCAATTTATAGATCGTTTAATGACTAGAGGATTAACATATAATGATGCGCTAGCTCAATATGAAGCTGAACTCCGATTTTTTAAAGTATTTCAAATGCACTCTTCTTTAGTATATGCTCCGAATATGAAAATTACATTTGGTGACATAGAATGTTAAAAGATAGCGATTTATTGAGGGTTGTCATTATTTGTCGGTAAGTCGATATTCACCGTATAATCGCTGATATATTTTGAAAATCGTCGATAAAACGAAAGAATCGCTGATATATTTGAATTATCGCTGATATAATTTCATGTGCTGATTCCAGCTTTCAATAGATAAGATCCTCATGTAACGTTATTCCATTTAATTAAACAAAATACAGAGAAAAACAATCATTTTTACTATATTTTGTTATAAATTCGAATAATATTAAATAATACTATCCATTATAGGAGATTTTAGTTGAATACCTACAATATGATGTGTAAAATCTAAGCAAGTAGCAGTGCAAAAAATAATTCGAGGTGAATACATGCTAGATTTTAAGCAGTTAGATGCTTGTTTGAAAGACAAGAGATTTATAGATGGATTACAGGAAATAAATAATGAAATTTCATATATAAAAGAAAAGAATACTTTATCCTATTTGAAGAATTGGCTCGCTAATATTCCTTCACATAAGGAGTTTGACATATTAATACGTCTTACTGATGAAGGACTTATGCACCAATACAGTTCATTCCTCATTCGCTACGCCTATAAAAAATTCCCGAATATGAGAACGCTCTCTTTATATTGTGATGAGTTAATTGATGAGCGAAAAATACTTGAAGTAGAACAGTTGTTAAAAGATTCATTGGAAGAGGTAAATAAAGAAGAAATAGAAGTTGATCTTTTAGCGAAAACATATTTTACGTTAGTACGATGTTTGTTGGAAATGAAACGAAATGAAGAAGCCCTAATGTATATGCAAAAGGCAGAGGAGTACAGTGCACGTGCCGTATTTGATAAATGGGGCTACGTTTATATGCATACAGGTGAATGGGAGAAAGCAGAAGAACAATTTATAGCTGGCATGCAGCATAAAGATTGTGAAGAGCTATCTACCTATTTGTTATCACAGTTATATGCGAATCAAGGAGAACAAAAACGTGCATTACAGCTAATTGATGATGCGATTGTAAAATTCCCGCAAGTACCATATTTTCATTTTGAAAAGGTGAAATATTTATTAGATTTAAGGAAGTATGAAGAGATGTTAGCGGTAATAGATAACATAAATAATCAGCTTCCTTATCATGCGTATAAAACTTACTTTGTTCATTTACGTGCAGAAGCGCTTTACAAAATGAATAAACTTGCAGATTTACAACAGTTATTAAAAGTAGAAAAAAGTTTAAAAGATTCCTTATATCATAATTTAGAAAAAAATCCAGATGGCAAAAAGGTTCATTTACCGATAGTTCCGATTGTACAAAAGGATAATTATTGTGTTCCAACAAGTTTAGAAATGATGTTGCAGTTATGGGGAGAAAAACGTACACAAGATGAAATAGCAGAGTTTATCTTTGATATGACAGGCTCGAAGTTTTCAGATACTGTTTCTTATTTAGAAGATTTAGGTTATGAATATTGTTATTTTAAAGGGAATGAAGAAAATTATAAGAGACTACTGGATGCAGGGATTCCTGTTTTATTAAGTATAGATATTGAGCATGCTTCACATGTGCAAGTATTATCTGGGTATGATGATACGTTACAAGCTTTTTATGTTCAAGATCCGAACTTTATAGAACCCGTTATTGTGGAATATAGTAAGTTACAAGAAAAATATCGTTACACAGGGTGTTTAGCGATTACGTTTGTTCCGAAAGAAAAGAAGGAGCAACTAGCATTTTTAAATGAAGAAGAAAATCATTATTTTAAAACTATTTTTTCTCTTACGGACCATTTAGATGAACATGATATAGAGGGGATTCATAACTTAGTACAATTTTTAAAAGAGACGAGTGATAATCCGAATACGTGGTTATATACGGTTAAGCATTTAGATGTTGAAGTAGATAATGAGTTTATTATAAGTTGTATTGAAAAGTTAATGGAGAAGTTTCCGAACTCAGATTTTGTTAAATTGCATGGTGCGCAGTGTTTTATTCGCCTTCAAGAATTAGAAAAAGCGGGGCAAATGCTTACAAGTGTCGAGAAGAAAAATAATCGTGCTTTATATCATCTAATAAACGGAAGATATGCTTTTGAACAGGAAAGTTATATAGAAGCAATTTCAAGTTTTCGTTCCTCGTTACAATTAGATGCAGATCAGCCGATTGCTTGGAGTTTTCTCGCTTTATCATATATGTATATCGACCAATCTGAAAAGGCGTTGCAGTTTTCTCAAGTTGCTTTAGAACGTAGTCCAGAACGATTCACTTTAACGAATCACGGATTAATATTAATAGATTTAGAACGATATGAAGAAGCGTATGAAATTTTTAATGATCTGTTAAAAGAGTATAAAAATGAGGCACATGTATGGTATGAGCGAGCGAGATGTGCGCATCATCTAGGGAAATTACATTTAGCGATAAAAGGGCTTAAAATAGCGATTCATTTAGACAGTAATGCACCTTACATTTATACGAAACTTTCGGAAATATACGAGTCTGATTTGAAGGATGAGGAACGTACGAAAGAAATTTTATTAAAAGGTATTAAGAATTGTGACGATAAGGCACCTTTATACGTAAAACTCGGTGACTATCATTTTCAAAATGATAGCCTGGAAGAAGCAGAAACATTGTATACTCGTGCTTTAGAAGAAAATCATGATGATGTTTATTCTCACTTCGGAATTACGCAAGTTTATATGGCAAGAGAACAATACAAGGAAGCAAAACAATATATACTCGGTATTGAAAAGCAAATTGAAAAGAGCCAAGATTTTCTTATGAATGCGGGAATGGTTTTATGGGATGCTGAGGTTGAACTTGGTGGAAGTGAAGAAGGCTTTAAAGTAGCATTGTCTAAGTTAGAGAATGGTATAAAGCAGAGCGAATATAATGTAGCAAGTGCATTAGATGAATATGTGAATCGAATTAAAGGAACGGTATTTGTACAACGAGGAATAGCATTCTTAAGAACGTTACACAAAGAAAGAAATGAGGTAAGTGAATACGGTTGTTATATAGGTATTTTATATGAATCTATTGGGCAGTACGGCCAAGCGATGAAAAGATATAAAAGGGCGATAGAACAAAAGGAAACGGCATTACCGTATTACCGAATTGGTGAAACACTTATGCTTTTAGGGCAATTGACAGAAGCGAAACAAGCGTATGAAACGTGTTTAGAGCTTGATGAGCATTTCGTAGGGGTACATTTACCGCTTGCGGAAATATATGAAAAAGAAGAAAATCGTTCTAAAGAGCAAAATCATATGGTTCAGGCGATGAAAGAAGAGCCATTGCATATTAATATGGAATATTTGGCACAGCTTTCAATAGAAATGAATCTTCAGGAAGAATTGCTGACTGAACTAGAACAATTAGTGGACGAAGTACCTGAAATATGGCGATTAGATGCGATTGCATATGTGTATGGAGCGATGGATGAAATAGATAAAGAACAGGCATGGATTGAACACGCGCTACAATTAGATGGTGAGCATACAGAAGTTCTATATCATTATGCAAAAGTGTTAGTGAAAAGTAGAAATGAAAAAGCAATTGAAATTGCAATGAAAGTGATACAAAAAGATGTAAATAATGAACATATATTTGAGGTATACGTAAAAGCGATAGAACAACATAAGAAATTGTCTAACATACGAGATTTTCTTCATACAGTAAAAGTGAAAAAGGCAGAAAGAAGTATGCTATTTATGTATGCTGCATCTGCGGTGACGGAAAGATGGATTGAACGTCAACAAAATGAACAGCCGAAGAAATCCATAATTACGAGAGCTTTTTATCGAATGAAAAACCGTGCGAAAGAAATTTCGATTATTACTACAATCATTGATTTGTATGAAATTTCGTTAAAGTTAAATCAAAAAAATAGTATGGCAGCGCAGCGATTTGCACTATTTTACGGGAATGTGGCGATGTATAAAGAGGCGATAGATGTATTGCAAACATCGTTAGAAAATCAATGGGATTACGATGTAGCGAAGCAACTTGTAAATCTTTTCATAGAGTGTGAGGAAGAAGATATGTTACGGGATGCTTCGGAAGTAACGAAGCAAATGGTTCGAGAGTTACCAGATGATTATGATACGCTTCTTTTACAAGCACAAGTATTCTTTAAAATAGGGGAAGAAAGAAAAGCAGAAAAGATTACCTTACAGTTAACGGAGCAAACACCGTTTGTAAGTAGAGCGTTTCTTGCTTTAGGAGAAATGTATCAAAGTCAAGAAAGGTTTGAAGAGGCGATTCATATATTAGAAAATGCTTCTATACATCATCCGAATGAAACAGCAATTCTTCTTTCTTTAGCGTCTTCATATCATGGTGCCGGACAAACACTAAAGGCAGAAAAAATAACAAATGATGTATTAACAATGGATGTAAGTAATTTGTTAGCAAGATACGATCGTGCTTGTTATTTAGCACAGTTAAACAGAATTGAAGAGGCGAAGGAAGAGCTTGAAACTGTTCTTCGTGAGGATGAATCAGGATTCTTTGCTGAGCTTATTGAAGAAGATGAAGATTTAACTGGAATACGAGAATTTGAAAAGTAATTGTATAACAATCGCGAAAAAGGGCATAAATAAAAATATATTTTGAATTAGTTGACAATTTATTGCCTAATGGCATAAAATAGCTTTTAACAAAGTATACAAATCTGAAGACGAGAAAGAGTAAAATAGTGTACTGTTCCCCAGAGAGCCGGTATGTTGCTGAAAGCCGGTGTTCAGACGTTATTTGAAAATCATCTCCGAGGAGTCGAGGCTGAAAATAAGTAAGCCCGGACGGATGTCTACCGTTACAAAGAACACGTATGACAGTACGTTGCTAAGTGCTATTAGTTAAGAGCTAATAGAATTAGGGTGGTAACGCGGGTAAACCCGTCCCTACTTTATAGGGACGGGTTTTTTGTGTGCTTTAAAACATTCAAAGGAGTGATTGTAGATGAAGAAAGTAGATGTAAAAGAGTCAGCTGTAGGGAGAGAAACACGTATTCGTAAGCAGTGGAACGAGCAAAGTATTTTCGAGCAATCAATTCAGAATCGAGAAGGCGCACAATCTTTTGTGTTTTATGAAGGACCACCAACGGCGAATGGATTACCGCATGTAGGTCATGCACTTGGACGGACAATTAAAGATGTAGTAGCAAGATATAAAACGATGGCTGGTTATAAAGTGTTAAGAAAAGCGGGATGGGATACACACGGTTTACCTGTAGAATTAGGTGTTGAGAAGCAACTCGGTATTTCTGGTAAACATGAAATCGAAGAGTATGGAATTGAGCCATTTATCCAGAAGTGTAAAGAGAGTGTATTCACATATGAGAAACAGTGGCGTGAATTCACGGAAAGCATCGGTTATTGGGTAGATATGGATGATCCATACGTTACGTTAGAGAATCCATATATCGAAAGTGTATGGCATATTTTGGGGACGATTCATGAAAAGGGCTTATTGTATAAGGGACATAGAGTTTCACCATATTGCCCAAGTTGTCAAACTTCACTAAGTTCACATGAGGTTGCACAAGGGTATAAAACAGTAAAAGATTTAAGTGCAACAGTTAAGTTTAAAGTGAAAGATAGTGAAAATGAGTATTTCCTAGGTTGGACAACGACACCTTGGACACTTCCAGCAAATGTTGCGCTCGCTGTACATCCAAATATGGAATACGTGAAAGCGAAACAAGAAGGTCATGTATACATTGTTGCGAAAGAACGTGTACAAGATGTATTAAAAGAAAACTATGAAGTACTATCTGTCCATAAAGGTGAAGAATTAGTAAACACATCTTATGTGCCGCCATTTTCAATGAAAGAAGTTACAAATGGCTACCACGTTATCGCAGCAGATTTTGTCACGGCAGATAGTGGTACAGGACTTGTTCATATCGCTCCAGCATATGGAGAGGACGATTATAGAGTCGTTCAAAGCGCAGGATTGTCATTCTTACATGTTGTAGATGAGAAAGGTGAGTATACAGAAGCAGTACCATTTTTGAAAGGGAAATTTGTAAAAGATTGTGACGTGGATATCGTTCGTTATTTAGCGAAGGAAGGCTTACTATATCATAAAGAAAAGTATGAACATAGCTACCCACATTGCTGGCGCTGTGATTCACCACTTCTTTATTATGCAGGAGAGAGTTGGTTAATCCGAACAACTGCAATTAAAGATACATTTTTACAAAATAACGATTCTGTTACTTGGTATCCAGATCATATGAAACATGGACGCTTTGGTAAGTTTTTAGAAAATATGGTGGACTGGAATATTAGTCGAAATAGATATTGGGGAACACCATTAAACGTATGGGAATGTGAAAGTTGCGATCATCAATTCGCACCGAAAAGCATTGCTGATTTAAGAAAGCATAGTACGAAAGAAACACCGGAAGATTTAGAATTGCATAAGCCATATGTAGATGAAGTGCAAGTATGCTGCGAAAAATGCGGAAGTACAATGAATCGTACACCAGAAGTAATTGATGTTTGGTTTGATAGTGGTTCCATGCCATTTGCGCAATATCATTATCCATTTGAAAATAAAGAGTTATTTGAAGAACAGTTTCCAGCAGATGTAATTGCAGAAGGCATTGATCAAACACGCGGATGGTTTTATAGTTTATTAGCAGTATCAGCACTATACACAGGAAAAGTACCGTATAAACGCGTTCTATCACTTGGGCATGTATTAGATGAAGAAGGACAGAAAATGTCTAAGAGTAAAGGGAATGCACTAGATCCAGTTGATTTAGTCAATCAGTTTGGTGCAGATGCTTTAAGATGGGCGCTACTCGTTGATAGTGCTCCGTGGAATGCGAAGCGTTTTTCTGAAAGAACAGTACTAGAAGCAAAATCTAAATTTGTGGATACATTAGTCAATGTGTATAGCTTCTACGTTTTATATGCAAATTTAGATGAGTATAATCCGAAAGAAACGTATGATGTAAAGCGGACGAAATTAGATGAATGGGTATTATCAAGATTGCATAGCACAACGAAAAAAGTGAGAACAGCACTTGATGATTATCAATTTACGAATGCAGCTCGTGAAATCGCGGCACTTGTAGATGAAGTAAGTAACTGGTACGTAAGACGATCACGTAATCGTTTCTGGGAATCTGGTATGAATGCCGAAAAAGCAGCTGCGTATGAGACACTTCATGAAGTGCTTGTGACAATTAGTAAATTAATCGCACCATTTACACCGTTTGTCGCTGAAGATATTCATTTGAATTTAACTGGAAGTAGCGTTCATTTAGAGGATTATCCTATTGTGAATGAATCACTACTTCAGCCGAAATTAGAAGCAGAAATGGATGCAGTTTTACAAGTTGTTGAACTTGGAAGAAGTAATCGTAATCAGCATTCTTTAAAAGTAAAACAGCCATTAGCGGAACTTGTATTACTAGCACATAATGAGAATGATATGGATTGGGAATCGTATCGTGATATCGTCATGGATGAACTAAATGTCAAAGCGTTCCATGTTGAACTCGATGAAACGAAATATACGTCCTATCAATTAAAGCTGAACTTTAAAACAGCTGGGCCGAAGTTTGGTAAAAATGTGAACGCAGTAAATACATGGCTAAAACAATTATCAAAAGAAGAAGTAGAGCACTTTGTATCTACAGAAAGAGCAGTTTACGAAGCTGCACCAGGAGAAGAAGTAGTTGTAACAGCTGAAGATGTAGTAGTCGAGAAAGTCGCGAAATCAGGATTTTCTAATACGACTAACGGACAATATACAGTTATGTTAGATACGAATGTCACGGAAGAATTGTTACAAGAAGGAGTAGCGCGTGAATTCATTCGAGCAGTTCAAGAATATCGTAAACAGTTAAATTTACCGGTTAATTTACGAGTAGATGTTATTCTTGATACAGAGGAAGAACTACAACGAACATTAACGAACCATAAAGATTTATTGGAAGAAAATTTACTCGTTAAGCAATTTACATTTGATCACTTAACGCATGAAGACGATGAACTATCTTTAGGTGAAGCGAAAGTTCGAATTAAATTAAGCGCGGCCCATTAAAGAAAAAAGGAAGTTGGAATCATTCCAACTTCCTTTTTGTATGATGGAAATTTATTCGGCTAATTTCCTCATACTCCATTCGATTGATCACTCTAGTAAATTTCTTTCTAAAGTATTGTTTTCATTTTACACATAAATATTGAGAAAATTTCACTCACCCTAAATGGAAAGGTAATAGAATTGTTTATAGAGAATTACTCGTAGATTCAATTTTTATCCCCCCATTTTGTGGGGAATGATTGCCTAGTGGTAATGGGATAAGGTTGGGCTACTTTATTAGGGGGAGTGGTTCTATGTTTAATAAAAAAATGGTGGCAATGGCAATGACTGTGCCATTAGTAATGGGGACGATTTCTACGGTTTCAGCATTGGAAAAACAACAGCAAGTAAAGCTAGAAGCTTATTCACCGCAGAAAAAAGCAACTGAATATTTAAAAGAAAATGCTGCGCAGTATGGATTGAAAGCTGACCTCTCAGACTTGCAATATATTTCTACAACAGAAACGTCAGTAGCTTCATATGTTAGGTTCCAACAAGTTGTGAATGGCGCGCCTGTATTTTCAAAACAAATTACAGTTACACTTAACGGAGAGGGAAAGGGAGTACTTGCTGTTTCTGATTATCAATCCGTCAATGGTGTAAAGGAAGTAACGACAAAAATTAGTGAAAAAGATGCAATCCAAAAATCAATGGCGTATGTTGGAGAAGCAAGTGAGCAAAACTTATGGGCTCCTACTGAGAAAGAATTCGGATATATTGTTGAAGAGGGAATTGCTCGTCCAGTATATAAAGTTGTAGTCCATTCTAATAACCCGTTTGGTGCATGGGAAACATTTATTGATGCAGAAAATGGAAAGTTAATTAAAAAGGTTGATATAAACCGAAAAGCAGAAGGGTCAGGAAAAGTATTTTTACCTAATCCGGTCGTATCTAGTGGTAGTAAAGTAGGCTTAAAAGATAATAACGATGCAGATTCAACGGCGCTAACAAACCAATTGAAGACTGTTACGTTAAAAGGTTTAGATGGAACAGGATTTTTAATTGGAGAGTATGTAACGATTTCTTCAAAAGCAAAAACAAAATCTACAAATTTACAATTTAACTATACACGCGCAAATGATAGCTTTGAAGATGTTATGTCGTATTATCATATAGATACATTACAGCGTTACATTCAAGGGTTAGGTTTTAAAAATATTAATAATCGCTCTATTAAAGTAAATGTGAATGGAACGACGGCGGATAACTCATTTTATTCTCCGACAACGAAAGCTTTAACTTTTGGTACTGGCGGAGTAGATGATGCAGAAGATGCTGGTATTATCGCTCATGAGTACGGGCACTCGATTCAAGATAACCAAGTACCTGGCTTTGGTAGTTCTGCAGAAGGCGGAGCGATGGGAGAAGGATTTGGTGACTTTTTAGGTGCTACGTATGAAGATGCAGTATCGACAACAGGATACGGAAAAGCATGTGTTGGAGAATGGGATGCGGCTGCTTATTCTAGTTCAGATCCGACGTGCTTGCGCCGATTAGATAATAATAAAGTGTATCCAAAAGATATAAAGAATGAAGTACACGATGATGGTGAAATTTGGGCTCAAGGTCAATATGAGATGGCACAAGCTTTTGGACGTGATGTTGCAACGAAAATTATTTTACAATCACACTGGTCATTAACACCAAACTCTAAATTCAATGATGGAGCAAAGGCAATTAAGCAAGCGGATGCTCTTTTATATGGCGGACAACATGCTGCTGATATCGATCGTATTTGGGCAGCAAGAGGAATTAGTACAAATTAATATAAAAAGTCGTGGCATTTATAAGCCACGACTTTTTAATTTGCTTATGAACTGGTACTAGGAAAGGTAGCTAAATGAATGGTAGTGTGAATGTATCCACATTCTATTTATTTTTTTCGTCTTTAAAAACAAAATGCTCTTTAAATTTTCTAGACTCAACTTTTTGACCGTTTCTCATGGAGCGGAAAGGGTGTTCTTGCCAAGTAATGATTACATCAACTACATCTGCTTTTGTAGCAACTGGAAAATTAGCATGTTTAAATCCAGTTTTTCCACTTGCTAAACGACTTTCCTTTAGGGAAAAGAGTTCATATTTCGTTTTTGTTTTTGGCTCGTTGCGGAATACTTCGACTTGTACGTTATATACTTCACTGTTTCCAACATTTTTTACTGAAAATTGATATGTATTAAATTCATCTTTTTTAGCTTGAAGCATATTTTTATCATTGTTCTTCGGTTCATCAATATTCACTTTCCATTGATCAGAGTTTTGGGAGATCGGTAAAGCTTTTGGAGAATAGGCGTACGTTTCATTTACTACGATTAGGCATAACAAAAGGAGAAAGAAACTTATTGTTTTTTTCATATACACACCTCGCTTTAAATTTGTTAATTAATATGCGAAAAAAATACAATTTTTATGTAATAAAATGGAAAATGGTGATAATTTGATTCAAATACAATTAAATAAACTGGAAGAGGTAATAGATGGTGAAGGGTTACAAGAATCATTTCACAATATAGAGATACAAGGTATCTGCATTGACTCCAAGAAAATTAAGAAAGGGAATTTGTTTGTCCCAATTATTAGAGTGAAAGATGGACATGATTATGTGAAAGAGGCAATTGATAATGGAGCTGTCGCTTCCTTATGGAAAAAGTCTTATGGTACTCCGCCAAAAGGGATGCCAATTATATTTGTAGATGACACTTTGTTTGCTTTGCAACAATTGGCACAATTTTATCGAACAGAGCTAAATGTAAAAGTAATTGGAATTACTGGTAGTAATGGAAAGACAACGGTAAAAGATATAATAAGCACGATTTTAAGTACAACTCATCGTGTGCATAAAACAAAAGGAAATTTTAATAGTCAAATCGGTTTACCATTAACAATTTTAGAGATGAAACGAGATACAGAGTTTTTAATACTTGAAATGGGGATGAGTGAAAAAGGACAAATTAGAAACTTATCGATAATAGCAAAGCCAGATGTAGCGATCATTACAATGATTGGCCAGTCTCACTTAGAAACACTTGGATCAAGAGAAGAGATCGCGAAGGCTAAATTAGAAATTATTGATGGATTAAAAGATGAAGGATTATGTTTGTATAATGGCGATGAACCATTGCTTTTGAAAAATAAGAATCTATCGAGTATAAATTGTAAGGCATTTGGTGAAAAGTATACAAATGATTTGTTTCCAACAAACGTGCGATTAGATGAATATGGTGTTCATTTTAAATTAAATGATTCAAAAATACAGTACGATGTTCCCTTGCATGGAAAACATAATATTTTAAATATGATTGTCGGAATCGCCGTAGGTCAATATTATAATGTCCCTACAGAAAAAATACAGGAAGCATTACGGCAAGTACATATTACTCATATGCGCTTTCAATTTTTAACTGCCAAAACAGGTTTTACAATTATTAACGATGCGTGGAATGCTAGTCCCTCTTCAATGAAGGCTGCAATTGACACGTTACAGACATTAAATGCCTATAAGAAAAAAATGATAGTAATTGGGGATATGTTGGAGTTAGGGAAGAATGCTGAAACATATCATAGAGAAATCGGTAAAATGTTAAATGAAGAGAGCATTCAATATGTATTTACTTATGGAAAGTTAGCTGAAATTGTAGCGGAAGAAGCAAGAAAGAAATATGATACAGGAAAAGTACAGTCATTTAATAATAAGACCAAAATAGCAGAGGAAGTATTAAAAGTAATAACGGAAAATGATGTTGTATTATTAAAAGGCTCACGTGGAATGGCTTTAGAGGAGATTGTACAAAATTGGATATGAAAAATGAAAATATATTTAAAAAGGCTTGCGTTTTATAAACTAAAGAGATAGAATACTCTGTAAATATAAAAAGTGATGATTAGGAAAAGTACATGATGCAAAGGTCTACAGAGAGCAATCGGTTGCTGAGAAGATTGCGATACCGCATGATGGAAAGACACCTGTGAGTGTTGCTTTGAACGTGATAATTAGTAAAAGCAAACGGTACCTACCGTTATCAGGGCTAAGATGGTCATTATGACAATTTGGGTGGTACCGCGGAAAAATCCGTCCCTATTTATAGGGGCGGATTTTTGTATTCTTTGAAAGGAGGTGAGTGACCGTGGATGATGACGATGACAACAATAATAACGTAAATCAATATAAAATTACTGGAGGGAAAAGTAATGGAGTCAATAATGAAGCGTTCACTCACGAAAGAATGTACAAAGCAAAGCGGGAAGGTTGTATTACTTCAAGGATGGGTAAAAAAGATTCGTCATCTAGGTAATGTTAGTTTTTTATTAATAAGGGATCGATCAGGAGTTATGCAATGTGTCTTAGAAAATGAGTTAGCTGGATTTAAAGTAGATGTGGAAAGTGTCGTGCAAGTAGTTGGTCAAATAGTAGAGACTTCGAAAACAGAATTAGGGGTGGAAGTGCTTGCTTATGAAGTGAAAATATTAAATGGCGCAGAACCACTTCCATTTGAAATAAATAAAAAGAAATTGCAAGTTGGCTTAGATCAACTACTGAATGAGCGGGTATTATCATTAAGACATGAGAGAACCGCGGCGATATTTAAAGTGAAATCTACACTTGTTCAGAGCTTTAGTGAATTTCTTATAGAGAACGATTTCACACGTATATTTACTCCGAAAATTGTTTCACAAGGGGCAGAAGGAGGAGCAAATGTTTTTAAAGTTCCATACTTTCAAAAAGAAGCTTATTTAGCACAATCACCACAGTTTTATAAACAGATGATGGTAGCTGGAGGGTTAGAACGTGTTTTTGAAGTTGCACCTGTTTACAGGGCGGAACATCATAATTCTTCCCGTCATTTGAATGAATATATATCGTTAGACGTAGAACTTGGATTTATTCATGATTTTTATGAAGTGATGCAATTAGAAACGGATGTTTTACGATATATGTTTCAACAAGTAGCAAAAAATTGTGAAAAAGAACTACAACTATTACAAATAGAAGTACCTGTTATTACAGAAATACCAAAAATTACATTGTTACAAGCACAAGAAATTTTAAAAAGTAAATACCGGAAAGAATCGCCAATTGGGGATTTAGATACAGAAGGTGAAAAGCTACTAGGCAAATATGTGAAGGAAACATATAAGAGTGAGTTAGTTTTCATTACACATTATCCGAAAGAAGCTAGACCAATGTATACGATGCCGAATAATGAAAATCCATCTATTACTGATTCGTTCGACTTACTATATAAAGGGCTAGAAATAACTTCAGGCGCACAGCGAATTCATGATTATGAAATGTTACTTGCTTCTTTTAAAGAAAAAGGATTACATCCAGATAAATTTCAATCTTATTTAAATACATTCCGATACGGTTGTCCCCCGCACGGTGGTTTTGGAATTGGATTAGAGAGAGTTGTATACAGACTATTAGAATTAACAAATGTACGAGAGGCGAGTGCTTTTCCAAGGGACTGTACAAGACTTATCCCTTAATAATAGGGGGAAGAAAATGTATCCGTTGTGCTATTTTATAGTATAACGGATTTTTTAGTTCATAAAACTCAGCACTTTCTCATCAAATTTTAATGTAAGCTTAATTGTTCTCTCTTTTTTCACCTTTAATATAAGCCTTAGAAACGAAAGAGATATACAAGGTGAAGGGAGAAATATTACATGCGTATTTTAGTTGTACCATCAGGATTTAAAGAAAGTTTAGGGGCGAAGGAAGCTGCTGATGTAATGAAAGAAGGGATTTTAAAAGTTATGCCGTTAGCTACTGTAGAGACTTTACCAATGGTGGATGGTGGGGAAGGTTTTACAGAGGCAATTATAAATATTACTGGTGGAAAAATGTATAAAGTACAAGTAACGGGACCTGTTGGAGAGGAGATACAATCTTATTTTGGTATTTTTAAAACGAGAAATGGTGAGCGTACGGCTGTTATTGAAATGGCCGCTGCAGCTGGGTTACGCCTTGTACCGAGAGATTTACGTGATCCTAGAAAAACGACTACTTATGGGGTTGGGCAGTTAATAGAATTAGCTTTAAATAAAGGGGTAGATCGTATATTAATAGGGTGTGGTGATTCAGGAACATCTGATGGAGGAGCTGGTATGGCTGAAGCGCTAGGTGTAAAGTTTTTAAATGAAGATGGAAAGGAAATACAAATTCAAGGTGGAACCTCTTTATTACAAGTTTCAAAAATAGACACATCACAAGTAGATCCTAGATTAAGGCATGTTCAAATTGATGTTGCCTGTAATTGGTTTAATCAATTATGCGGCGAACAGGGAGTAGCGCGAGTGTTCGGTCCGCAAAAAGGTGCTAACGAAGCACAAGTAATAGAACTAGAAAAAGCACTGGAGCGTTATGCTTCTGTTATAAAAAAAGATATAGGTATAGATGTACATCATACACCAGGTAGTGGTGCATCTGGTGGGCTTGGTGCTGGACTACAAGCTTTAATTGGTGCAACGTTATATCCGAGATACGATATTATTATGAAGTATATGGATTTAAATAAACAATTGTTATCGTGTGATCTTGTTTTTACTGCGGAAGGCAGTATAGATTTTCAAACGCCACGAGGGAAAATTCCAGCTGAGGTGGCTAAATGTGCAAAAAAATATGGATTACCAGTAATTGCATTAGTAGGGACAGTCGGTAAAGGTGCACGTATTAATTACGATTATGGCATTGATGCATATACAAGTATATTACCGATGCCATCTTCATTAGAAAATGCATTTTCTAATGCGGAGAAATGGCTTCGTGATTGTACAGAGAGTACGATGCGTACAGTTTTAGTCGGTTATCAAATCGCTTCTCGGTTAAATAAAAGTGGGTACGTATCATGATTGAAAAAAATGTAGTGGAATTACATGTAAGCAGTACGGATGATCCGAAAATTAAGCCATCTTGGGTTCTGCCCGTAGCACTTATATTACTGGTAGAAATAGTTCTTTTGCTTCCATCGTCATTAACGATGGAAGCGAAATGGAGTTTGTTTGGATTTTGCTGTGCAATTATTTTATGGACTACAACAACGATAAATTCAGCCTATATCGCACTAGGGTCCGTCTTATTTTTAATTATTTCAGGAACAGCAAAGCAAGATCTTTTATTCGATTCGTTAGCTTCAGATGTTATTTGGCTTATGATCGGTTCCTTTATTTTAGGAAGGGCACTTCAAGTTACCGGTTTAGCTGAGAAAATGACGTACTTTGTTGTAAATCGTGCTCGGAATATAGCGGGCTTGTGCGGGATTTTGACAATGATTATTCAAATACTCGCCTTTTTTATTCCATCGACATCTGGACGCGCAGCGGTTGTATTACCTGTTTTTCAAGCTATATCAAAAGAAATTGGGAGTAGAAGAATTACGAAAGCATTAGCAATTTTAATGCCTACAGTTATTTTAGTTTCAACAAGTTCTACAATTATTGGCGCAGGTTCCCATTTAATTGCCCTAGATATGTTAAAGGAATTTAATAATAAGGATATTACATTTGTAGAGTGGTTAATATGGGGATTTCCATTTGGAGTCATAATGAGCTTTATAAGTTGTCGTGTAATATTATTTTTATTTTTAGACAAAGAGGAAGTAAAAACAAAACTGAAACAGAAAAAAGTTGAGTTTGAATTATCGCGAAATGAAAAGTATACAATCAGTATTTTAATAGCGATGGTAGCTTTTTGGTTAACAGAGTCGTTACACGGTTTGGAAATTGCAACTGTAACGATAATCGGAGTATTTTTATTAACTTTACCAAAACTCGGCGTGATGCAGTGGAAAGAAAGCTTAAAAGGTGTCTCGTGGAACTTAATTTTATTTGTTGGAGCAGCAATTGCATTAGGGAAATCATTAATGGAGAGTGGTGCAGCGCAATGGATTATGCAAAAGTTATTTTTAGTAACAGAACTTATTAATAAGCAATCCATTTTTATCGTGTTACTCGTAATTGTTATTCTTTCAGTCACATCACATTTATATATTACATCTCACACTACGAGAGCAGTTATTTTTATTCCGCCACTATTATATTTTGCAAGTAGTCTACAGCTTAATGAAGTAGCTGTACTATTTTTAGGGATTGTTGGCATGAATTACTGTTTAACCTTTCCAGTTAGTTCGAAGGCATTACTTTTATTTCAAGAAAGTGATAGAGAAACGTTTCAGCCGCAAGATTTATTAAAATTAAGTAGCTATTTAAGTGTTATATATATGCTTCTAATAGTCTTATTTTATTATGCATATTGGCAGTGGGTTGGATTGTCTCTCTAACAATCAGGAATATAATTCATTCCTGATTTTTTTCATTAAGTCGAAAAGAATATTGGGTATTATTTCTTTTGGAGGAAAGTATTACTTGTTATACTAAAATGGTGCAAATATATATTATAGGAGGCTTTTATGGGAGAAAGGATTTTAATCGTCGAGGATGAAGAAAAAATTGCTCGTGTTGTGCAGTTGGAATTAGAGTTTGAAGGATATGAAAGTGAAATTGCAAAAACAGGTACAGAGGCAATGGAAAAGTTTGGCGATGGTAACTGGGATTTAATATTACTTGATGTAATGCTTCCAAATATAAGTGGGTTAGAAGTACTTCGAAAGATACGTTTGAAAAATGCTGTAATACCTATTATTTTATTAACTGCTCGTGACTCAGTTGTTGATAAAGTAAGTGGCTTAGATCAAGGGGCAAGTGATTATATTACAAAGCCATTTCAAATAGAAGAACTTTTAGCGAGAATTCGTGCTTGTTTAAGAATATCAAACGTAATAAAAGAAGAGGAAAATAGTAGTTATCAAATTGCAGATTTATATTTAGACGAGAAAACACGAGAAGTGAAAAGAGGGAATCATGTAGTGGAATTAACACCACGTGAGTTTGATTTATTACTCTTTTTAATGAAGCATGAAAATCAAGTGTTAAATCGGGAACAAATCGTAACGAATGTTTGGGGATTTGATTATTATGGTGATACAAATGTTGTCGATGTGTATATTCGATATATACGTAAAAAAGTAGATTGTAATGTGGACGTACCACTTATTCACACTGTTAGAGGTGTTGGGTATGTTTTAAAGGTGTAATATATGAAAATTAAAAATAAAATATATTTATTTTCTACAGTATGGTTACTACTTATATTGTTACTTATTAATAGTTCTATATACTTTTTATTTTATAAAGTTACAACGAACGGAGAGTTAGAACGTTTAAAACGTGAGGCAGTACATATTATAGAAGGAATGAATGTAGAATCAGCAAAAAAAATAGACGCAGTAAATTTGTTGCAACCATACTTACCTTCAAACGGTATGATTAGAGTTATTAATGAAAATTCAAAGGTAATGATTAGACAAGAAGTGGACAGTACAAAACCAATCCCAGCAGTAAATACGAAATTTGAAAGAAAAGAATCAGCGGGAATTTATGAGAAAAATGGAGGGAAATTCGCTTATATAAAAATACCAATCATTTGGAATGATGGGAAGATAGTTTTATTGGAAATGACAGAACGTTTAGATAGTTTGCAAGGGAATTTAAATATGTTAAAAAATGTATTGGTAATTGCATCGCTTTTCGTTTTAATTCCGTCTTTTTTTGCGGGAAGAATGTTAAGTAAACTCATTTTAAAACCTGTAAACTCTTTAATACAAACAATGGAGCATATACAAGATAGAGGGATATTCAAAAAAATACCACTTGAGAAAAAATCAAAAGATGAATTGTACAAAATGGGAACGACATTTAATAAAATGATAGATTTATTACATCAAAACTTTGAAAAGCAACAGCAGTTCGTTTCAGATGCTTCACATGAATTGAGAACACCGTTAACTGTTATTGAAAGTTATGCAAAATTATTAAAAAGATGGGGAATGAAAAAACAAGATGTTTTAGAGGAATCTGTAGAAGCGATATACTCCGAGGCAATAAGAATGAAAGGCATGACAAATCAAATGTTACTGCTTGCTAACAGTAGTGCAGAGTGGAAGTTGGAAACGAAAGAATCAGATGTAGTTCGTTTATGCAAGATGACTGCGGAACAACTAGAAAAAACATATAATCGGGATTTTCGTGTTATTACAGAGGAAGAAAAGATTGTTGTAAATATTGATGAACAAAAAATAAAACAAGTATTAGTAGTATTATTGGATAACGCAATGAAATACAGTAAGGATTCAATCGATTTAATAGTAGGAATAAACAAGGAAAGAGTCTTTTTTTCTATTCAAGATTACGGTATGGGAATTCCTAAGGAGGATATACAGAAAGTGTTTGATCGCTTTTTTCGTGTAGATAAAGCGAGGAGTAGGGAAACAGGAGGAACAGGTCTAGGCTTGTCGATTGCGAAACAAATTATTGATGCTCATGAAGGAAATATACAACTGGAAAGTGAAGAGGGAAAATGGACGAAAGTTACCGTATATTTGCCTCGGTTTTTATAAAGAGATAGGAGCTTAAAAATGAAAAAGAAATGGAAGGTTGCATTGTTACTTTGTTTTGTTCTTGTAAGTGTAGCTTTTGTATCACAACGTATTGTCTCTAAGCAAGGAGAAAACATATTATCTGAAAAACAAATTCAGAATATTGTGTCGGAACAGTATCCTGGAAAAATAAAAAATATAAAATTAGTAAACAAAGGAGAACAAGATATATATAAGGTACATCTTTTAAATGAAAAAGGTTCATATGAAATAATAGTAGATGCTCAAAGTGGTAACATAAAACGTGCAAAAGAAATATCATTAAAAAGTAATACAATAACGAAAGAAAAAGCGGAAGAAATAGCACTTCAGAAAGTACAGGGGATAATCAAACAAACTATATTAGAAAAAAGAGATGAGATAGAAGTGTTTGTTATAACGGTAGAAACAAATGCTACTGATAGTACGATAGTTGAGATCGAAAAAACTACCGGAAAAATTCAATTGTTACAGAAACAAACGACAAAAGTTACAGAAGAGCAAGCAAAAGAGATTGCAGTGCAGCAAGTACAAGGGAATGTGAAAGGGATAAGACTAGAGAAAAAGAACGAAAAAAATGTATATGTAATAGAGATAGAGAAAAGTGCAAATGAGAATGTAATGGTAGAAATTGAAGAAGCGACGGGTGCTTTTATTGGTACTTCACAAATACAAAAAGTCGTTACAGAAGAGCAGGCGAAAGAAGTTGCGTTACAAAAAGTACCAGGCGGATTTATCGAGAAGGTAAGTGTAGTCAATATAAATGGTACGTCTACCTACCAAATTATAATAAAAAAACAAACAGAAACGGTTGATGTAAGAATACATACAATAACAGGTGAAGTCATTTCTACTACAGTGGTAAATAACGTTATTCAGCAAAAGGAGTCATCACAACAACGAGATGACGAGGATCAAGAAGAAGGTACTGATGATCACGGTGATGATGATGACGAAGGATAATGAAAAATAAAAAAGGTTTCTCATCAAATTTTAATATAGCTCTTGACAGTTATACATATAACCGATATACTTCATATTAATTTCAAAAGAAAATATATTCTAAATATTAAAATGTGTTGAATAGGAGTAGTAAGGTCGTATATTTGTACAGAGAGCTATGGGTTGGTGTGACATAGTCAAATGACATCCTGAACTCGCCTAGGAGCAGTAAGGTGGAACGGAATCACATTCTTAGTAAATCTTAACGGTTAACCTTCGATATTAGGTTTGTAATCAAACGATTACTACTAAGGTGGATTCATAATGGAATCAATAAGGGTGGTACCGCGTTAAGTAAATGGCTTAGCGTCTCTTTATATAGAGATGCTAGGCCATTTTTTTATTTTATGGAAATAGAAATGGAGGGTTTATTTGGATTGGTTTATAAAATTTAATTATTCATATAAAGTAATTTAACTAGGAGGAAAATAAGATGAAACAGACAGAGCAATGGACTTCGAAATTAGGTTTTATAATGGCTGCAGCAGGATCCGCAATTGGACTTGGCGCAATATGGAAGTTTCCTTATATCGCTGGGAAAAGCGGGGGAGGAGCATTCTTTCTTATATTTATATTATTTACTGTATTAATTGGGCTACCGCTACTTATAGCTGAATTTATGATTGGACGCAGTACGCAGAAACAAGCAGTTGGCGCATTTAAAAGTATCGCGCCAAATACAGGATGGCACTGGATTGGACGCCTTGGCGTTGGAACGTGTTTTATACTACTTTCGTTTTATAGTGTTGTAGGTGGATGGGTGTTAATTTATTTATTCAGAGGAGTAACGGGACAACTTATTACTCCGGGACAAAATTACGGAGCATTATTTACTGAAACAATTGGAAATCCTGCTTGGGCGATTATGGGACATTTCGCTTTTATGCTTATTACGATTTGGGTTGTATCAAAAGGAGTACAAAATGGAATTGAAAAAGCAAGTAAATATATGTTGCCAGCATTGTTTGTTTTATTTGTTGCTCTTATTATTCGTTCATTAACACTTGATAATGCAATACAAGGTGTGAAGTTTTTCTTACAACCAGACTTCTCAAAGATTACTTCAGAAAGTATTTTATTCGCAATGGGTCAATCATTCTTTGCGATTAGTATCGGGATTTCGATTATGGTCACGTATAGTTCCTATTTAAATAAAAAAGAAAGTTTACCAAAATCAGCAATAACAATTGTTGGATTGAATTTATTTGTTTCATTATTTGCAGGTCTTGCTATTTTTCCGGCCGTATTTTCATTAGGAATGGAGCCGACAGAAGGGCCTGGGTTGTTATTTATCGTATTACCATCTGTATTTAGTCAAATTCCATTCGGCGGATTTTTCTTAACAGTATTTCTTGCACTATTTACATTTGCGACATTAACATCGGCATTTTCTCTACTAGAGACAGTTGTTTCAGCATTAGCAAATGGTGAACAAGAAAAGAGAACGAAATTATCATGGATGATTGGTTTCGGTATTTTCTTAGTAGGTATACCATCAGCATTATCATTTGGAGTATGGAGTGATATTACGATTTTCGGAAAGAATATTTTTGATGCAGTAGACTTCTTATCTAGTAATATATTAATGCCACTTGGAGCGCTATTTATTAGTATTTTCGTTTCATTCAAAATGGAAAAGAAGGTGCTAGAAGCAGAGTTTTTTGTAGGTGGTAATTATGGAAAGAAAGTATTTATTTGTTGGGCTTTCTTACTTCGATTTGTAGCACCGCTCGCAATCATCATCGTCTTTTTAAATGTAATAGGGATTATTTAGGGTGAAATGTTATAATATTCAGTAAAAAAGAAGGTGACGATCATAAAGGCGAATTTGATAGAAGCAGGGAAATACATGAATATTAGAGGCAAAAAGCTATACGTTGAAACGCATGGAAACCCTAAAAATAAACCAGTCCTATACTTGCATGGTGGACCAGGAGAAAGTTGCTATGATTTTTCATTTCATCAAGCGGAAAGATTAAAAGATTCGTTATTTGTAATTATGATAGATCAAAGAGGTGTATGTCGCTCAGAAGAAATTACTGAAGACGAAGCTTTTGGATTACATGATTTGATTGAAGACTGTGAGGAACTAAAAAAAGTATTACAAATTGAGAAGTGGTCTGTAATTGGACACTCTTTCGGTGGATATGTAGCTTTGTTATATGCATCGAGATATCCAAGTTCAATAGAGAAAATCATATTTGAAGGGCCAACTTTCGATTTTGCATTAACAAGTAGAGCCTTGTTACAAAAGACAGGAAACTTATTAAAAAAGTATGGGAAAGAAAAAGTAGCAGAAGAGTCTATCGCTTATTCATCTAGCAATGCGAGTTCAGAAGAGTTGCTGGAAGCCTATATAAGATTAAGCAATGAATTAGAAGAAAAAAGAATGGAGATTTACAATTATAAGGAAGATGTGACGGACGAGAGTTTATATAGTGATGAAGAGTGGGAAGAATTTTCAAATCGCTCTAAGATTCATTTTGATAGATTAAAAGTAGAAGGAGCATTTCATACTTCATTATTACGAAAAATAAAAGATGTACAAAATCCAATGTTATTAATTGTAGGAAAATACGATGTAGTAACGTGCGAAAAACAAATTGAAATATTTAATAAAGATGCCCAAAGTGGGAATTATATTGTATTCGAAGAGAGTGGTCATACACCGCATTATGAGGAAGCAGATCGATATGCAGAATTAGTCATTCAGTTTTTGAAATAAAGTAGAAAGGGAGCTTCGTATAATGCGAAGCTCCCATTTTTATATTTTGGGATAAGTAATTGTAATGTTAGGCCATTTGTTTTGCCAATTCTTTTTAGTAACCCTAGCATTGTACATATGTAATCGTTCTTTGGTTTCAAGAAAATGATCTGTTGGCCTCACTCGTAAGGAAAGAACATCTTCAATACCGCACGGAGCTGTTAATATAACTTTGTTTTTTTCGTCTAATGTAACCCCTAAAGCCGTTGCAGTTTCAGGAAATTTAGAAATAGCATCAACAGAGGAGGAATATGGTGGCATATTATTCACTACATGCATACGAGCTTGATTTTTTACAGACCAAGGGATCGTAGAATCAATATTCTTTAATTTCGTTTCTAATGATTGTTCGTATATCTCATCTTTATGTAGACTATCATAATAAATCACATCAACATCAGGCATAGCTGTTTTAGCTTCATAGTTATGTAAAGTGTCCCAAATTTTAGAGCGGACAAATCCGGCGCAAATCCACCAATCAGGTAAATTTAGTGATTTTGCCATTTGTAATACGTTCATCATCCATTCGTCGTTTTCAATTAAGTGAATTATATCTTGCTCTGTTTGTATAGTCATTTGTTATCCCACCTACTATTTTTATAGAGGACTAATTCATCAGTTTAATAATCCATGTGATCCAGTAAGCACCTGGTATGAATAATAGTTGTGCTAATAATGTACCGAAAAGTCTAGAAATCATTAGCCAACCATACATTTTACTCATTGCTTCTGCACCTTCTTCTGATTGAAGAGCTCGCTCTGTTAAAAGAGCGATACGTGGATCAAGCAGCACAGTTAATAAAATAGTAGCGAAACCATTAATAAGGCCAGAAGCTGTAGTAGCTTTTGTTGCGTAATCTGGAAGTAAAAAGGAAGCGTATAGAGCTGAAAGGACACCAGCTGTATAAATTGCAGTAGCAAACATATTAATAAGCATAATACGTTTTGGAATACCACCGATACGCAGTCTATGAATCATTTCTAATTTTGGAAAGCGTACGTATTTTCTTGTGTACTTTAATTTTTGAATGTTATTTGTTTTCATCATTCGAATGAAAGAACCATCTGTTTCAAAGTTTTGAATGACATATCCAAATAATTTGGTCAGAGTTGGATACAGTATAATCGCAAGTAAAGTACCGACAGAGGCGGATAATAGAACAAGCCGTATAGTATGTTCTAAATTAATGGAAGCGTCTCGTTTTGCCTCATCGACAATTCCGCCGATTAAAAAGGCTTGTAGCATGTTAGATGTTCTTGATATAAGTAACACCATGCCTACGACAGACAAAGCAACAGCAATTCTCTTTAAACGCACTCCAGCTAATCGAATACTATAAGAGCTCGTTTCAACCGCGTGAATAACAATTGTGAAAACCATTATAACAATTAACGTTATTGACATTAGATTCACCAGTTTCTATTAAAATAATTGTAACTTTTTTACTTTATCATATCTATTACACTTTGTAACTGAAAGTATGTGACATAGCAGAAATAATTTTTCGAAAAGATAAATAATGGTAGTATAGTAAAAGGTGGGCATGAAAAGCCTTCCATATAATATGTAAAGTAAATAGGAGCGGGGGATTAAACTTGTATACAACATTTCTATTTGATTTAGATGGAACATTGACGGATCCGAAAGAAGGAATTGTAAATTCAGTATTGTATGCATTAAAGAAGCTTGGAATTGAAGAATTACATGTAAGCGAGTTAGATTCATTTATTGGTCCACCCATCCAGCAATCATTTGTAGAGAGATACAATATGAATGAAGGAGAAGTTGAACGAGCTGTTTTTTATTTTAGAGAGTATTTACAGCAGCGTGGATTGTTAGAAAATAATGTTTACGATGGTATTCCAAATCTCTTAAAACAATTAAAAGATACAGGAAATCGTTTATTTATAGCCACTTCAAAACCTACTATATTTGCTGAACAAGTTATAGAACATTTTCAACTAACGAAGTATTTCGAAGATATCATTGGAAGTAATTTAGATGGTACGAGAATAAAAAAAGAAGAAATTATTTCTCATATTTTACAAACAAATAAAGAACTTAATAAAGAAGACATTGTTATGATTGGAGATAGAAAGCACGATATAATCGGTGCGAATCATAATGGAATTCCTTCAATTGGCGTTTTATACGGTTATGGTAGTAAAACAGAATTGACTGAAGTTGGTGCGACTCATATAGTAAAGGATGTAAAAGAACTACATCATTTTTGTTTAGAAAATAGTTTAGTAAAGAAGTAAATATAGAGACTAAAAATCCCTTTATAACGTATGATGATCAAATCGTATTTGTTTAAAGGGATTTTTCATATGTAATCGAATATGTATAATTAGACATTTTTAGCATGAAAAATTTGTATGAATAAGAGGAGGGATGTCAGAATCAAAAGATTAGTAGAAATTTATCTATAAAAGTTTGAATTTTCTGTTTAAAGGAGGGGTATAATTGGAGCTAGTTATTATATTATTAGCACTTAGTTTACTAATGTTTGTAGCATATAAAGGGTTTTCTGTTATTTTATTTGCACCGATATTTGCATTATTTGCGGTATTTTTGACAGAGCCTAGTTTTGTATTACCTTTCTTTTCGAATATTTTTATGGAGAAAATGGTAGGTTTTATTAAACTATATTTCCCTGTATTTTTACTTGGGGCAATATTTGGGAAAGTAGTAGAAATGTCAGGAATTGCAGACTCGATTGCAAAGTCAATTATAGAGTTAGTTGGTGAAAAACGTACGATTTTAGCGATTGTATTAATGGGTGCGATCTTAACGTATAGTGGCGTTAGTGTGTACGTAGTAGTGTTTGCTATATATCCGTTCGCAGCTAAGCTGTTTCGACAAGCGAATATTCCGAAGCGTTTAATCCCTGGAACGATTGTACTTGGAGCGGTCACGTTTACAATGGATGCGCTACCTGGATCACCACAAATTCAAAACGTGATTCCTACAACGTTTTTTAAAACAGACATTTATGCTGCGCCGATACTTGGTATTGTAGGGGCAATTTTTGTACTCACGTTAGGATTATTATATTTAGAGAGTAGACGTAAGAAGGCGAAGGCAGCAGGAGAAGGGTATTTTGGTTTTAACGATGGGGATACTGAAATGGCAGCTTCTTTGCAAGTGCAAGTAGAACAAAAAGATATGCCATTACTGAAAAGCATTGAAATTACAAGAGTTCAGCAAGTAATTGCTTTTATACCACTTATTTTAGTAGGTGTAATGAATAAAGTTTTCACTATTATGATACCGAAGTGGTATCCGAATGGTTTTGATTTTTCTGCAATTGGTATGAAAGCATTTGGAAAAGTAGAATTAAGTGCAGTAGTTGGAATTTGGTCAGTAGAATTGGCACTTATTATAGGTATTGTAACAACGTTATTATTATATTGGAAACGAGTAGTAACAGGGTTTCAAGCTGGATTGAATACAAGTATTGGTGGAGCGTTACTTGCAACGATGAATACAGGAGCTGAGTTTGGATTCGGTGGTGTCATCGCAGCACTTCCAGGATTTGCGATTATGAGAGATGGTATTTCTGCCACATTCACAAATCCTCTAGTGAATGGAGCAGTCACGACGAATATTTTAGCTGGAATTACAGGTTCTGCATCAGGAGGAATGGGGATCGTTTTAAGTGCAATGGGAGATAAGTTTATTGCAGCGGCCAATCAATTTGATATTCCATTAGAAGTAATGCACCGCATCGTATCAATGGCATCAGGAGGAATGGATACATTACCACATAACGGAGCAATTATTACTATTCTTACAGTAACAGGTTTAACACATAAACAGTCATATAAAGATATTTTTGCTATTACAATTTTGAAAACGGTTGCTGTATTTTTAGTTATTGCATTCTATACAGTAACAGGAATTTATTAAGTCGATATTTTATAAATTAAAACATTAATTAGGGTAAGAAGGGGTGGAGTACTTGCAAGAAGTTGCTGAGTTTCGTATGCCGAAGTCTGTATTATATGGAAGAAATTCGCTTGAAAAGCTGGGGGAACAATCTAAGAAGTTGGGGAAAAGAGCATTTATAGTTACGGATACAATTATGGAGGATTTAGGATATGTTGAGAGGTGTATACAACAATTAAGTACGAAAGGTATAACTGTTATTACATATAATAAAGTAAATGCTGAGCCTACCAATATACACGTGTTAGAAGCGTTAACTCTTTGTAAAGAAGGACAGTGTGATTTTATTATCGGTATTGGTGGTGGAAGTTGTATCGATGCTGCGAAAGCAGTTGCGGTGTTATTTACAAATGGTGGAGAAGTGGAAGATTACGTCCAAAAGAATATGGAAATAGACAATGATCCGCTACCACTTATTGCAATCCCAACAACTTCTGGTACTGGATCGGAAGTAACAAGTGTAGCAGTAATTACGAATAAACGAACAGAAGTAAAAATGATGATGAAGCATCCAAATTTCACCCCACAAGTAGCGATTATTGACCCAATTTTAACACGTTCGGTACCACCGCATATTACAGCAGCAACAGGGATAGATGCATTATGTCATGCAGTCGAAGCATATATTTCTAAAGTTTCACAATCACTTACCGATGTACTTGCACTTTCCGCAATTGAAAGTATTATGAAATATTTACGTATTGCATATGAAGATGGAGAGAATATGGAGGCAAGAGAAGCGATGATGATTGCGTCCTTACAAGCTGGAATCGCATTTTCAAATGCATCTGTTACTCTAGTTCATGGAATGTCCAGGCCAGTAGGAGCGATATTTCATGTGCCACACGGAATATCGAATGCAATACTATTACCTACAGTTTTAGAATATACAAAAGTTAATGCAGTAAAAAGACTAGCGAAAATTGGACGTTGTTTAAATAAAGATTTGTATTCCTATTGTGATGAAGAAGTAGCAGACTACACGCTGAGGGAAATAAAAAAACTTTGTTTTGATCTCCGAATTCCAAACTTAAAAGAATACGGAATTGGTGAAGTTGAATTTGAAAAAGCTATTTCTAAAATGGCATCAGATGCAATTGAAAGTGGAAGTCCAGCAAATAATCCACGTGTGCCATCATATGATGAAATTAAACAGTTGTATCGAGAGTGTTTTCATTATCAATATGAAGATTCTATAAAAACATTAGATAATTAATTTCAGAATATTCTTATAAAATTTCCTTGGAAATAGTTAAAACAAGACTTTATATTACAAACGTAAAGTCTTGTTTTATTATGTATAATATACATAATAAAATGTTGTGATTAGTTTTAAAAAACAGTATAAGGTGGGTGTTGTGTAATGAAAACAATAGGTTTAATTGGTGGCATGAGCTGGGAATCAACTTCTGAATATTATCGAATCATAAATGAAGAAATAAAAGAGAGATTAGGAGGATTACATTCAGCAAAATGTATGATTAATAGTGTAGACTTTGAAGAGATTGAACGATTCCAGTCTAGCGGAGATTGGGATGGAGCAGGAGAAATATTAGGAAATGCAGCATATTCGTTACAGAGAGGGGGAGCAGATTTTATTATTATTTGCACAAATACAATGCATAAAGTAGTTGAGAAAATAAAGGAGAATATTCATATTCCAGTCTTACATATCGCTGATGCAACTGCAAAAGAAATGAAAAGGAAAGATATTCAAAAGGTTGGTTTACTTGGAACTAAATATACAATGGAGCAAGACTTTTATAAATTACGCATAGAAGAAAATCATATAAAAGTAATGGTTCCATCAAAAAAGGATAGAGAAAAGATAAACGAAGTCATATATACAGAATTGTGTTTAGGAAAGATAACATCTTCATCTAGGGAGTATTATAAAAGAGTTATAGAAGAGCTAGTACAAGAAGGGGCACAAGGAATTATATTAGGTTGTACAGAAATAGGATTATTAATAAAGCAGGAAGACGTATCTATTCCGATATTTGACACAGCTCATATACATGCAGTTGAAGCTGTTAATTTCGCTTTACAAAATAGATTATAATTATATTATGTAACCTAATTCGCGTTTGTGGAAAACATTCAGAAAATATTTTATAATGTAAGTGGTTACATTTAAGGGGGAATGCGTATGTTTTCAGTTCAACCAATCGCATTTGTACATAATGAAAGAAAGGAAATAAAAGATGATGAGTGGGGAGAAGTAAGATCTTATATTACTTTAACTGAAATGTATACAGAGGAAAGTATACAAGGGATTGAAGATTTTTCTCACATTGAAGTTGTTTTTTACTTTCATAAAGTAACTGATGAACAAATTCAATATTTTGCTAGACATCCTAGAAATAATAATGATTATCCTAAAGTAGGCATTTTTGCACAACGCGGGAAAAATCGCCCGAATCGTATAGGAGCAACAATTGTAAAGGTGATCAAAAGAGAAGGCAAATCAATTATTGTTGAGGGGTTAGATGCTATTGATGGCACCCCTATATTGGATATAAAGCCGATAATGAAAGAGTTTATGCCGAAAGAAGAAATTGTACAGCCTAAATGGGCAACAGATATAATGAGACAGTATTGGAAGGGGAATGGAATAAAATGAGAATATATGAGGCAACAATTGCAGATTTAGATGGACTAGCATCAGTTTTTAATAACTATCGTATGTTTTATAGACAAGATTCCGATTTAGAAGGAGCAAAAGTATTTTTACGAAATCGAATCGAGAGAAAAGAATCCGTTATTTTCGTAGCAGTTGAAGACGGTGAATATATTGGTTTCACACAATTATATCCATCATTTTCTTCCATTTCGATGAAAGAATTATGGATATTAAATGATCTGTTTGTACAAGCCACTAAGCGCGGAGCAGGAACAGGTAAAAAATTACTAGAAGCTGCTAAAGAATTTGCCTTAGAAAATGGTGCAAAAGGTGTAAAATTACAAACGGAAATCGATAATTTATCAGCGCAGCGATTATACGCTGAAAATGGTTATTTGAGAGATAATCGTTATTTCCATTATGAATTAACATTTTAAAGAAATATAAGATTAAAAGAGACGTTTTTATTGTGAAAACGTCTCTTTTAATTTGTATTATAGTTGATTTAAAACCCAATTTGTAGCATCTTCAAAGTTTTCTGCAATGTAGTTTGGTTCAATATGTGCCCATTTGTCTCGGTACGTATGTAAAGCATCATATCCAGCGCCTGTTCGAACTAATATCGTCGTTGCATGTACTGTTGCTCCTGCAACGATATCAGTCCAGCGATCACCAATTACAGCGCATTTTGTTAAAGTAAGCCCATGTTTTTCGGCTGCTTGTAGCAGCATACCTGTACTTGGTTTGCGGCATTCACAACCATCACCGTGTTTATGAGGACATACGTAAATATCATCAAAGCCGAACCCTTTTAATTCTTTTGCAAAATCAGCAACAGTCGCTATCCCATCCGCGATACCTGGCTGGTTTGTGAAAGAGAAAATTTTTATATTTTGAGCTTTTAGTTTTTGCAGAGCTGCTTTTGTAAAAGGAAATAATGTAAAAGAACCTGGATAATGTATTGTAGTGTCACCACCGATTGTACCGTCACGATCAATAAAAATAGCTTCGATGTTTGTCATATTTTTTAGTCCTTTCCATTTATAGATAGTTTAAAAATGTTTTACAAATCGATATCCATTCACTTCATATCCTAATTTTTTGTAAAAGGGATGTGCTTCTACTTTATTTGTTCCACTAACTAGCCATGTACCAATGCAATTATGTTTTTTTGCTAATTGTTCTGCATAATCCATTAATGCTTGTCCAATGCCTTTCCTCCGTATTGTAGAATCAACGCTAATGATTGAAATTTCCCCATAACGAGTTATATCTTCTAAATTTTCACGTATACGAAACCCAAGTAATCCGTATATAGTGTCTTCTTCATAAACATATAAAAAATCAAAGGGACTCATTTGTACGAATTGTAATCGGTTGTTCATATCTTCATAGGAAATAGAGGAACCTTTTAATTCTTTCGTTAAAGAACAAAGTGCATCTATATCGTCTATCGTAGCTTCACGTATATGAAAGGACATATTATCCACTCCAATAAAATGTAATCAAACGTTAAGTATTCTACTAAAAGATATTTATTCCTGCTATGAAAATGAATATTTTATAATGATATATAGATAGTTATATGTTATTCTTTTCCTTGATTGTATTGGAAATGGAAAGAAGGGGAATGTATGTTAGACGTGAATATCCGTTCTGCCGGATATGATATAGGGGAAAAGACAATTCATGATATTGCCTTTTCGATTGAAAAAGGTGAATTAGTTGCACTTATTGGTGCGAATGGTGCTGGGAAGAGTACGACGATTAAAACAATGCTCGGTTTACTTGTAAATATGAATGGTGAAATATCATTCGGTGAAAAAAAGAACCCTTATGCATATGTGCCGGAGCATCCGACATATTATGATTATTTAACGCTCTGGGAACATATTGAACTATTAATGGCTGCTCGTGAGAATGAGGGAGGAAGCTGGGAAAGGAAAGCTGAAGAATTATTGCTTATGTTTCGAATGGATAAACATAAACATGAGTATTTATCAAAGTTTTCAAAAGGAATGAAACAAAAATCGATGCTTATTTTGGCGTTTTTAACTGAACCAGATTTTTATATCATTGATGAACCTTTTATCGGCTTAGATCCAGTAGCTACGAAAGAGTTTTTAAGTTATTTATATAAAGAGAAAGAACGCGGCGCAGGAATCTTACTTTGTACGCATGTATTAGATACAGCTGAAAGAATTTGTGAGAGATTTTTACTCATTTCACAAGGTACATTAGTCGCAGATGGACATTTAGAATCTATTCAAAAGTTAGCTGAAATGCCAGGTAGTTCATTGTTAGACTGTTTTGATGTAATCGTTAGGCGTGAACAGCATGATTAAACAACAATTTTATAAAAGATTGCGCCATGAAATGGGGCGTAAATGGAAGTCCATACGTTCTATAACTGATTGGACAGTTGCATTATATATTATTATTCCAGCACTTATATTTATAGGAATTTATTATCGTTCACTATGGATAGAAGAATTATCGATGGGGGAGACAGTTTATTTCGGATTAGGTCTACTTGTATTTTATGTGATTACATATTCAAGAGGAGTTCGCTCATTTTTTGAACAAGCGGATAGTTTGTTTTTAATTTCATACCCCGCTCATATGCAAAAGTTAATGCAGTACGGTATGACATATACGTTTATTCGAATAGCGATTACGAATGTAGTGGTAGTAGTTGCTATGTTACCAGTGTTGATGAAAAGTATCGGAGTGACGAAGATACAAGTCGTATTATTTTGGTTATTCTTTACAGTATTTCGATTTATGTTGTCGTTATTAACGAGATTTATTCATGTACGAGTGGGGAAACGATGGCTACTCTGGATTATAAAAAATGTAATATCTTCTATAAGTCTATCCTTTTTTGGATTGAGTCTGTTTCTTATTTATAAAAATCCATTTTATGCTATACCAAGTATCGGTCTAGCAGTTTTTCTAATTATCGTATTGATAAAAGAAAAACGAAATTATAAAAATTGCTTTTTTAAAGAAATTGAGAAAGAGAAAGAAGAGAGTATGCGTTGGACGAGTGGGATTATGCAAGTTGGTGGTCATACAGCTAAACCGAGTAGTTCAAATAAAAAACCGTGGATGTTTCCGCGTTCTAAAAAGTTATTAGGGAAGAAAAAAGATTCTCGTATTGTTGAATCCTTTTTAAAAGAATTTTTCCGTACAAGTAGTGCACGAATATTTTATATTCAAATTGTTTGTATAAGTACTGTTAGTATTATCATGAGTCCGAGGTGGATTGCAGCTATTATTCTTGCATTTGCTTTAGTTGGAATTTCTCGTTATGCGCGCGATTATTGGAATGAATTTACGAAAAAAATGTTTCTTCATTTATATTGTGATGAAGGAAAATTATTATTGTTAAGATGGAAGGCAGATCGCTATTTATTACTTCCAGTACTACTTTTGTATGGAATAGTGATCCTTTCTCATTTTTATTTATTACCAGCTGTAATTGCCGGGGTTATTTTTATAGTATGGATTGGTTGGATTGTATTTTTACCGTAAAAAAAGAGCCTAAAAACGGCTCTTTTTTTAATCTGTTACACATTGATAAAGAAAATATACTAAAACGAGTATGCTTGCGGCGGAATACATGACATCTAAAGTCATCTGATTGCCTCCTCATTGTTGTTGTATTTATATTGTATGAAATCTTACAATTGCATATTCAAGTGAAAAATATGTGAACGTTAACAAAATTGTAAAGTGCAAAAATTACAATCATTTTGTATAATAGAAGGAACAACCGTTATATAAAACATAATGAGTGAAAGGGGAGGGAACATACATGCCAAATTGGTTTAGAAAAACCTTAGTCGCATTAATTACCGTATTTACATTTGGTCTAGTGACGCCTCCTTCCATATTGCTTGATAATGCCAAAGCTGCGGACAAGCCTACGAGCACAGCTGGGCAACAAAATTTGGAGAGTACGTCCTATACATATGAAGAAACGAATGATAGGTTAACCACAGATACTTTTATTACGTACGCAATGCAAGAAGCAGAGAAGCAGTCGATGCAAAAGTTTGGCACTAAAATTGGTCCAGTAATTGAAGATGAGTTTAAAGATGTAATATTACCGAAAATTGAAGAGGCAATTGCTGAGCTTGCAAGTGATGTACCAGAAGAGTCATTACAATCATTAGCGATTTCTCAAAGGCCAGCTGGCGGAAATAATGAAAAGATTTTTCATGTGTATGACACGAAATCAGGAGATGACTTATTACGATTTCATGTAAGAAGGGATCATCCACCGCAAGATGGTTATTATTTTAATTTCCACTATCACCGTTTTGATGATGGGTACTCTGGACACCATGAGTTAGGAAATATTTATTGGAATACGAATGTACCACCAAAATGGCTTTCTTAAAAAGAACAAGAGAAAAATCTTGTTCTTTTTTATTTTTGTAGAAGGGTAAGACAACTATCTTGTTGAATAAGATAGGTTTAGAAAAAAGAAGCAAAGGGAGTATGGGAATGCAAAAGTATATTGTTTTTGACTTTGATGGCACATTAGTAGATTCACAAAATATATTTGTACCAATTTATAATCAGCTTGCTGAAAAGCACGGATATAAAATGGTAAGGGAAGAAGAAATTGAGTATTTACGTAAATTAACGATGACAGAGAGATGTAAACAACTCGATGTACCATTGTATAAACTACCGATATTAGCATTAGAGTTTTATAAATTGTATCAACCTGCTATAAAAGATCTTATTTTGTTCCATGGGATGAAGGATGTATTAGATGAACTACATAAAAAAGGATACGGAATTGCAGTCATATCATCGAATTCAGAAGAGCATATTCGGGCATTTTTACACAATAATGATATAGAAAATATTCAAGAAGTGTATTGTTCAAAAAATTTGTTCGGTAAAGATAAAATGATAAAAAGGTTTTTAAAATCCAAAAAGATAACAGAGAAAGATATGTTATACGTTGGTGACGAACAGAGAGATGTAGCAGCATGTAAAAAGGCCGGGGTGAACGTAATTTGGGTATCTTGGGGGTATGATGTTATTGAAACAGTGAAAAAAGATGCACCAGATTATATGGTCAATACACCGATGGAAATTGTGCAAGTAGTACAAGGGGCGTATTCTTAATAGGAATATACTTCGAGCAGGTATTCATCATATTGAATTTGGGGTAGCAAATTAGAGGAGACCATTTCTTTTTATGATATGTTATTTCCCATAATTGGATGAAGAAAGGTAAATGTAGTATCATATAGTACGGGAGAAAGTGAAATATATTTTAAGGAAGTAGTCGAAGAAATTGTAAGGACGTTATGGCCTAGATAACAAGCTATTCATAGAGAAGTAGCGAATAGACCAAATGTAGAAATGTAAGGGGAATAAAAATGAAAACTATTACAGCATGGCAAAACAATATACAAATAGTAAAAGATGCAGTTAATATTGAAGAAATTTCTAAAGGTTTCTCTCCTGATAAGAAATATATAGTTACGACAATTGATAATGAAAAATATTTGTTACGGATTGGCGATATACAAGAGTATGAAAGAAGGAAAATCGAATTTCAAATTTTAAATGAAATGGTAAAACGTAACGTACAGGCACAAAGGCCAATTGAAATAGGTACATTGGAAGAAGAAGGTGTATATAGTATTTTCTCATATATAGAAGGGGAAGATGCGAAGAAGCTATTGCCTATGTATTCACCAAAAGAACAATATGAGATTGGTATAAAGGCAGGAAAAGATTTAGCAAAAATGCATACATATGAAGCTCCTAAGGATATTCTTCCATGGTATGAAAGAGCAATGAAAAAACACCAAAAATATGTAGAGGCATATAAAACATGTGGAATAAAAATAAAAAATGATGATAAAATCATAAAGTTTATAGATGAAAATGAAAAATATTTAAAGAACCGCCCAAATCGATTTCAACACGATGATTTTCATTTAGAAAATATAATTGTGAGAGATGGGAAATATGTAGGTGTTGTTGATTTTAATGGCTATGACTGGGGCGACCCACTTCATGATTTCGTAAAGATTGCACTATTTGCAAGAGATATTAGTATTCCTTATTCAATCGGACAAATAGAAGGCTACTTTAATGGGAAAATACCAGAGAAGTTTTGGAATTTATATGCGGTGTACGTTGGCATGACAGTTTTCTCTTCAGTTGTCTGGTCATTACGAGCAGCACCACATATGTTAGATGATACGTTAGAACGCCTTACTATCGTTTTAGAGGATCATAAAAACTTTGAGTTATTAAAGCCAATTTGGTTTCAACCAGAAAAGATTGATATGAAATAGAAAAGGTAGGTGTGATTCACATCTACCTTTATTATTTTACCATTCTTCGTTTTGAAGCAGTTGTAATGCTAACTTTAAATCTACATCTTCTTGTATATGTTCCGGGGGCCACGGGATATGTATATGTGGTTGTATACCAATTCCAGACATTCCTTCGCCTTTATCTATAAAGAGAAACTTGACGTTTCCATTATAATAAAAAAGGGGGTGGGTTATTGAAAGACAGGCAAGGTAAATATGAAGAAATAAAATTACGTGATAGAATTCCAGGAATGGTTGAATATATAGAGGACACAATGTTACCTACTGATTTTCACTATTATATTCCTCCTCACTGGCATAGAAGTATTGAAATTAGCTTAGTAGTAAATGGAGAAGTGTTTTTGTATGTGAATGGGCAAAAAAAGAAAGTATCTGCTGGCGAATTTATTTTTGTAAATAGTGGAGATGTTCATGAATTTGAAAAAGTAGAGAATACAAGTTGTGCAGTAATGATGTTAATTATTTCGTATGAATTTCTTAAAGAGGTAAATGAAGATTTTGATAAATATAGATTCAATATAGTGGAATCCGTAGTTCAGAAAACGAATCTTAGGCAAATATTTTATGAATTAAAAGAGTTAGCCATACATTCGGATGATTTAAGTTACATAAAAATTAATAGTTTAATTTATGAAGTTGTTTATATTTTATTGCGATATTGCAAAGCTGGAGAGAATATAGACAATAATTTTCAACTTGGAAATAAACAGAAGGAAATGATTACGTATATTTACAAACATTATAATGAAGAACTGAAACTGAAAGATGTGGCCAAACATTTTTTTGTAAGTGAAGAACACTTTTCACGCATGTTCAAAAAATCGTTTGGATCAAATTTCACCACTTTTTTAACGAGGTATAGGCTTTATAAGGCTTATGACGATATTATTAGAAGTACAAGTTCTGTACAAGATATAGCAGTAAAACATGGATTTCCAAATATAAAATCGTTTATTTCACAGTTTAAAGATAAATATGGATATACACCATTACAGTATAGGAAGAAATTTATATCAAAAAATGACAATGTTTTAATCAAATATGAACAACAATAAAAAAACGTTCCATGTTACATTTTGTACATGGAACGTTTTTAATTTAATAATAACAGATGAAGTAAGGTTTAAAGGGGATTTATATAATCCTTAAAAATGAAAACGCTTAAAATAAGAGAGGATGAATACTGGATGACTAGAAAGTATGACTTAACCCTTTTAGAAAAAATACAAGAAAAACAAGAAAAGATTAACTTGCAGGGAGCAAAAATCTTAGTAAAAAACATACCAGATTGTGATGAAAAAGGTGCTATGGATCCTCGTCTTTATAAGGATATGAAGGTTCAAATGAATGTAATGAGATTTATGCCTAAAAATATGATGAAAATGGATGCTTCTGAAAAATCAGTAAAGAATATGCGGAAACAATTTAATGCGATTAAAAGTGTTCCCATTGTCACTCAAGATATTAATATTATGCATCAAACAGTGAAAGCTGAAGATGGATTTGATATTCCGATAAGAATTTATAATAGTAGTTCAAAACGAGAGAATGCACCAATTCTATACTTTATTCATGGTGGCGGATTTATGGCGGGATCCCCAGATGTGGTTGAAGAGCTTGTGAAATTGATAGTTGAGAAAACAGATATACTAGCCGTTTCTGTTGATTATCGATTAGCTCCGGAAAATCCTTTTCCAACTGGGCATACAGACTGTTATACCACTTTAAAGTGGATTTATGAGAATGCTGACACATTGGGCGGCGATAAGAGTAATATCTTTGTTGCGGGTGATAGTGCTGGAGGTAACTTAACGCAATATTGTACGACTAAAGATATGGAAGAGGGTAAAAATCTTGTTAAAGGACAGCTACTTCTATATCCAACACTTAATATGTGTGGCTTTGAAGATGAATTTTATTCTTGGAATATAGATAAATATGAAATTGCTCCAAAGTATAAAAAAGGATTAGAAAAAATGCTTAAAATTATGCATTCAATGGTTGGAGGTATGTCGGAAGTACTTGGTACGAAAGAAATTAATTCTAAGTATTTAAGCCCATATGTTGATGTATCACCAGATTATCCAAGTACATTTATTACAGTAGGAGAGCATGATTTCCTAATGATAGAATGTTTAGCTTATGCAGCTAAATTAACTAACAGGGGCGTTGATACTGAAACAGTCCTTTATCGAGGTTTGGGACATGCTTATGGAGATAACGTAGGTGTTTATCCACAAAGTGAAGATTTAGCAATTGAAATGGGGAATTTTATATTAAAGCATAGTGGAAAATAGAGGGAAATGAAAGCTTCCCTCTATTAAATTAACTATTTAATTTTAGTGAATGTAAGAGGTTGAGTACTTAGCATTGCAGGTACATGCAATTGAAGAGATGGGAATTCGCCACTCACATTCATTTCATATGCAAATAATAGATTCATTTTTGTTTGGAACAAGTCAATTGTTGCGGAGAATACATCGTAATGATGATGCCCTACTTGAATATCCATCTCCATAAATTGTACATATAACGAATCATCTCGTTTGTTTACTTGTAATGACCCGTAAGCAGGATGTTCAAACGTACCAGTGTAGTCCTCTAACTTGTGAGAAGGTGTAGTCCCTTTCATTTGTTCAGGGATGGATTCGGTTGCTTCTTTCATCATTTCCTTCATTTTTTCACTATCTTCTACAGCACGTTTATGCCAGTCGATGGACTCTAATCCGAGTAGCTCGTCGTAAATTTGATTTGCTAGATAAATAGGAAGTAATGTACCTCCAGCATTCGTTAATATAACAAGACCTGCATTTTCATTTGGCATAAATGAAACAAACGCTGAAAATCCATCGATATTACCGCCATGATGAATCATTTTATAACCACGATAAGCGCTAATAAACCAACCAAGCCCATAACTATTTAATGGAGATTCAGGAAGTGATAAAGCTGGTTGATCTGGAATTGAGTTATGTGGTGTAAACAATTGTTGTAATAATTCAGAGGAGATTAGTTCATGATCTCCAAATTTCCCTTTGTTTAAGTGAAGAAGTACCCAATTTGCCATATCTTCAATTGTAGAATTAATACATCCAGCAGCGCCAACTGTATCAATATTACGGAATGGAACTTCTTTTATTTCACCCTCATTTTCAACGTAAGGTAAAGCGTAATTATCTGTATTTTGTGAGTCTGTAACAGAGAAGTTTGTTTGATCCATATTTAAAGGCTCTAAAATATGTTCTGTAACATATTGTTCCCATGTTTGATTCGTAATGTTTTCTACAATATAACTAATTGTCGCATACATTAAGTTGTTATAAAGAAATGCTGTACGGAACGGAGCATCAAGTGATAAATGTTTTATTTTTTCTACTATATCTTTTCGAGTTAAAGAAGAGCTGTACCAAAGAGCATCATGACGACTTACTCCAGTGCGATGAGAAGCTAAGTCTCGTCCTGTAATTTGTGAGCTAGCAAGTAGTTCTGATAAAGAGAAGTTAGGTATATAAGTCTGGACAGGAGTATCCCAATTAAACTTTGTTTGCTGTGCTAATAAACTTAATGAAAGTGTGCCAAAAGCTTTCGTTGAGGAACCAATTGCGAACCGAGTACTCGGTGTAACAGCCTCTTTTGTCTCTATATTACGATAGCCGAAACCTTCTGAAATAATAACTTCACCATCTTTTATAACAGCTACAGCACAACCAGGAACATGTAAATCCTTCATCATTTTTTCAACCGTTGTTTGTAAAGAAGTCATAACAGGAGTTTCAATTTTAGACATACTTCTAACCTCCAAATATAAATTTTGTTCTACCGCACTATACTTTCGGTAATAGAAAATAAAAACCTTTATAAATGTGGAAAGTTAATAATTTTGTAAGAATGAATGAAATTATTATTTATTTAGAATTTTATTTTTATTATAATTAATTTAAATTAAGATTTAGAAAAGATGGTGAAGAAGTGTGCTAACAATAAAGAGGGTGCTGTGCGATAATAAAAAAAATCCGATAGGTTTAGATTCAAAAGTTGTGAAAATGAGTTGGCAGCTGGAATCGAGTAACCGAAATGTAAAACAACTTGCTTATCAATTGCAAGTTGCGAAGGATAGAGATTTTGAGATTATTATGTTTGATTCGCAAAAAGTAGAAACAGATCAAAGTTTACATATACCAATCAATTCATTTTCATACAGAGCAGAGACGCGTTATTATTACCGGGTAAAGGTATGGGATAATTACGGAGAAGAATCATCTTGGTCTAAAGTAGCATTTTGGGAGACTGGGTTACAAGAGCAAGATAGCTGGAAGGGAAACTGGATTGCTGCGAAAAAAGAGCGAACGCAGGTTATGTCTTTTAATAAAAATATTTCTATTAAAAAAGTAGTTAAAACAGCACGTTTATATATCACAAGTTTAGGGTTATATGAGTCTTCTATAAATGGCGAGCGTATTGGAGATTGTTATTTTACTCCTGGTTGGACAAGTTATGATAAGAGAGTATTGTATCAAACGTATGATATAACACATTTATTAAAGATTGGGCAAAATGATATTTCTGTACTGGTAGGTAATGGCTGGTATATAGGGCCGATTACCGTACATCATGTACGTAATTATTATGGGAGAAGACGAGCAATAATTGCTCAATTACATATAACGTATGTAGATGGAACGAAAGAAAAAATTGTAACGGATGAAACATGGAAGGTAACTTCAAGCCCAATTTTGTACTCAGAAATTTATGAAGGTGAAGTATACGATGCTAGGCTAGAAGAAAGTGGGCAAGAGCTAGAAGATGTTGAAGTACTTGAGCATTCTAAACAAATAATTGTTGCGCAGGAAAATAAATCAATTCGTAAAATGAAAATTATAAAACCGATTTCTATTTCAAAACTACCGAATCACGAATGGCTCATTGATATGGGGCAAAATATGGTAGGTTGGGTTCGATTTACAGTCCGTCATGTTTATATTGGCCAAAAGATAGAATTGCATCATGCTGAAATATTGAATAAAGATGGTAATTTTTACGCTGGAAATCTCCGAAAGGCAAAACAAAAAATAGTGTATATAGCAAAAGGAGAGCAAGAGGAAACGTTTGAGCCTCATTTTACATATCAAGGCTTTAGATATGTGAAAATAATTGGATTAACTCAGCCGCCTCAAATAGCAGATTTTGAAGGAATTGTATTACATACAGATATGGAAAAAGCGACTGAATTTGAAACGTCAAATCCATTAATCAATCAACTTCATCATAATGTGGAATGGTCTCAAAGAGGGAATTTTTTTGATGTGCCAACAGATTGCCCTCAGCGAGATGATCGACTTGGATGGACAGGAGATGCACAAATGTTCATTGGGACAGCTACGCAAATTATGAATGTACAATTGTTCTTTAAAAAGTGGCTCCAAGATTTATCATTAGATCAAAATGTTAATGGAGCTGTGCCTTTAGTTATTCCAGATGCTTTTGGGAAAAGAGAGGATTTTGATTTAGATACTTCTGGTGGTTGGGGCGATGCAGCAATTATTTGTCCGTGGGTTCATTATTTGCATTACGGAGATGTATCAATTTTAAAAGAACAATACGACAGTATGAAGAGGTATATAGATTACATACGTTCACAAGGTAAGAACGAGTATTTATGGGATACAGGCTATCATTTAGGGGATTGGCTTGCATTAGATACGAAACCCCATGTATATGAAGGCGGAACAGACAAGTATTTTATTGCGACGGCTTTTTATGCATATTCAACAGCGCTTGTACAAAAAATTGCTGAGATTTTAGGTGAAAAAACAGATGCTACGTTTTATAAAGAATTACATGCAAATATTGTTCAAGCGTTTCAAAATGAATTCGTTACACCAAATGGTAGGTTAATTTCGAATACCCAAACAGCCCACATATTAGTACTTCTTTTTGAACTAGTGAAAGATGATGTGAAGGAGAAAGTATTTAATCGGTTAATTGAGCTTTTAAAAGAAAGTAAAAATCATTTAACAACTGGTTTTATAGGAACACCTTATTTAAATTTAATATTAAGCAAGTTTAACCGTCATGACCTTGCTTGTAAGCTTCTATTTCATGAAGATTATCCCTCATGGTTATACCAAGTGAAAAAAGGTGCCACAACGATTTGGGAACATTGGGATGGCGTGAAAGAGGATGGAACACTTTGGAATGATAGTATGAATTCTTATAATCATTACGCATATGGCTCTATCGTTGAATGGATATACCGATATATTGTTGGATTAGAAGTGGATGAAACAAAACCTGCATATAAACATTTTTATATACAACCACATTTTGATTCGAATATAGAATGGGTGAAAGTGAAACGTGAAATAGCTTACGGGGAAATTAAAATTGAGTGGCGTGTAGAAAATGAACAAGTCTTTTTACAGATTTCGGTACCAGCTAATACAAGCGCTACATTACAGATAGACGAAACGAATTGGAAATCGGAACATAACATTGAAAGGGATTTAGGATCAGGGGATTATACATTTACATTTTGTAAAAATATATTACAGTAGAATTCTGTTTATATAGAAATATTTTTTATTGATTTGGATTATTAAATTCGATGTTTTTCATGTTATGATAAATTTCATATACGATTGAAAGAAGGTTTTTCTACATATGAAACATGCTGAATATGAATACTTAAATTTATGCCGCCATGTAATGGAGCATGGTACGAAGAAAGAAGATCGTACAGGGACAGGCACTGTATCTGTATTTGGATATCAAATGCGTTTTGATCTAAGTAAAGGTTTTCCTTTATTAACGACAAAGAGAGTACCATTTCGCCTTGTAGCAAGTGAACTGCTTTGGTTTATGAAAGGTGACACAAATATTCGCTATTTATTGCAGCATAATAATAATATTTGGAATGAATGGGCATTTAAGAGCTGGGTAGAAAGTGACGAATATACTGGTCCTGATATGACTGATTTCGGTCTTCGCTCACAACAAGATGAGGAATTTAAAGTGCAATATGATGAGCAAATGGAATTGTTTAAAAAGAACGTTTTAGAAGATGATGATTTCTCAAATAAATATGGTTATTTAGGAGACGTATACGGAAAGCAGTGGCGTGCCTGGAAAACAACAGCTGGTGAGACGCTTGATCAATTAAAAGATGTAATTGAAATGATCAAAAAAACACCGGACTCACGTCGTCTCATTGTTTCTGCTTGGAATCCTGAAGATATACCAAGTATGGCATTACCTCCTTGTCACACGCTATTCCAATTTTATGTAGCGGATGGCAAACTTTCTTGTCAGCTATATCAAAGAAGTGGAGATATATTCCTTGGAATTCCATTTAACATTGCAAGCTACTCGCTACTAACACATTTAATTGCACATGAATGCGGACTTGAAGTAGGAGAATTTGTTCATACAATTGGAGATGCTCACATTTATACGAATCATTTTGAGCAAGTAGAAAAGCAATTGGCACGTGAACCACGTCCATTCCCGAAACTTACATTAAATCCAGATGTGAAATCTGTGTTTGATTTTGAAATGGAAGACTTAACGATTGAAGGATATGATCCACACCCAGCAATTAAAGCACCGGTTGCAGTATAATTGTAGAGGAGATGAAAAGATGATTGTTTCATTTATGGTCGCAATGGACGAGAATAGAGTAATTGGTAAAGATAATAATTTACCTTGGCGATTACCAAGTGAATTACAGTATGTAAAGAAAACAACGATGGGTCATTCACTTATTATGGGCCGAAAGAATTACGAAGCGATTGGTAGACCACTGCCTGGCAGACGTAATATTATTGTAACTCGTAATGAAGGGTATCATGTTGAAGGCTGTGAAGTAGCACATTCTGTTGAAGAAGTGTTTGAATTATGCAAAAATGAAGAGGAGATTTTTATTTTTGGCGGAGCGCAAATTTATGATCTCTTTTTACCTTACGTAGATAAGTTATATATAACAAAAATCCACTATGCATTTGAAGGGGATACATTCTTCCCAGAAATGGATATGACAAATTGGAAAGAGATTTTTGTAGAAAAAGGCTTAACGGATGAAAAAAATCCGTATACGTACTATTACCATGTATATGAGAAGCAACAATAATAATAAAGATTGATGTGAACATTCACATCAATCTTTTTATTTGTATTCATCAATATAAGTTTATAGATGAGATTCGATAGTGCTATAATGAAAGATAGCATGTAAAAATGCTAATATTTTCTAAAGTATTTGTATAGAAAGAGGAGGAGAATCGATTGAAAAAGATATGGGGGATTCTTTTTCTTTGCTTAACATTCATGTTAGTCGGATGCGGTAAAGAAGAAAAACCACAAGACGCGTTTAATACATATGCAAAAGCATGGAATAAACAAAAGTTTGCAGAAATGTATGATCAATTATCAGAAAAGGCAAAAAAAGATATTTCAAAGAAAGAATTCACTGAGAAATATGAAAAAATTTATTCTGGCATTGAAGTGAAAGATTTAAAAGTAGAAACAGGGGAAGTAAAAGAAGATAAAAAAGATGAAGGTCCTGTTCCTTTTAAAGTAAGTATGGATACAGTAGGTGGAAAAATCACTTTTGGTCATGAAGCAAAAATGGTGAAAGAAAAAGATGGAGATAAAGAATCTTGGAAAGTAGATTGGACTCCTGATTTTATATTCCCAGGTATGACGAAAGATAGTAAAGTGCGTATGCAAACGACACAACCGAAGCGCGGAGAAATATATGACCGTAATGGTAAATATCTTGCAGTAAATGGTAAAGCTTCTGAAATCGGATTGATTCCTGAACAGTTAGGTGATGCAGCTCCGCAAACGAAAGAAACGGTAGCAAAGTTGCTAAATATGTCTGTCGAAGAAATTGATCAAAAACTAGCAGCGAAATGGGTAAAACCAAATTACCTTGTACCAATGGGAATATTGCCTGAAGGAGCAACCCAAAATACGTACATAGATTTACCTGGTGTTGCAACAAAGCCAGTAAATGTTCGCTCATATCCATTAGGAGAAGAAGCAGCACATCTTACTGGCTATATTGGAAAAGTGAATGCTGAAGATTTAAAAACGCTACAAAAGAAAGGCTATCAAGCAGATGATCCAGTAGGTAAAGCTGGTTTAGAGCAAGTACTGGAAGAAAAGTTACGCGGTAAAAAAGGCGGTCGTGTCTTCATAGAAGATGCACAAGGAAAAGAAATTAAAAATTTAGCAAAAACAGATGCTGTTGATGGAGAAAATGTAACTTTAACGATTGACAGTGCAGTTCAAAGCGAAATTTACAATGAAATGAAAAATGAAGTAGGATCAAGTGCAGCCATTAATCCAAAGACTGGAGAAACACTTGCACTTGTGAGCACACCAGCTTATAACCCAAATACCCTTACAAGAGGGGCGTCAAAAGCGCAACGTGATGCGGTAAATAATGATCCGAAAAAACCGATGACGAATCGATTTACACAATTATCAGTTCCAGGATCTGTATTTAAGCCGATTACAGCTGCAATCGGTCTTGAAACGAAAACAATTGATCCAAAAGAAGAGTTGAAAATTGAAGGGTTAAAATGGACAAAAGATTCTTCTTGGGGTAATTATTATGTAACACGTGTAAAAGATGCAAATCCGATTGATTTTGATAAAGCGATGAAATACTCGGATAATATTTATTTCGCACAAGAAGCTTTGAAAATCGGAAAAGATAAATTTATGAGTGAAGCGAAAAAATTCGGATTCGATGAGAAACTCCCAATTGAATATGGATTCCCAGCTTCTAAAATTGCAAATGATGGCATTAAAAACGATATTCAAATGGCAGACACAGGTTATGGACAAGGGCAAGTGTTAATGACGCCACTCCATCTAGCATTAACGTACGCACCAATTGTTAATGATGGAAACATACCTTCTCCATATATTATTAAAACAGATAAGCAACCAAAAGTTTGGAAAGAGAATGTCATTTCAAAAGGAAACCAGGATATTTTAAAAACTGCTATGACGAAAGTAATTAATGATCCAGATGGTACTGGGAAAATTGCTAAAATTGATGGTAAGACGCTTGCTGGAAAAACAGGCACAGCGGAATTAAAAGTATCAAAAGAGGCCGAAGGAAAAGAGCTAGGCTGGTTCGCTGCATTTGATTTAAATTCACCAGATATGGTCATTACAATGATGATTGAAGATGTAAAAGGTAGAGGCGGAAGTAACATTCCAGCTGAAAAAGTGAAAAATGTTTTTCAAAAATAATATGTAATAAAAGGCTATCTCTATCATTTGTAGAGGTAGCCTTTTTGTATGGGGAAATCATGATATCTGTATACCGAATTTTACAGAAACAAAATAAATCATTAACTTACGAAAAAAAAGTAGCTATTTTTTATTGACATATCATATAACTTTTTGTATTATACTTACATAAGGTAAGTTATTTACTTTCGAATTATAAATCTCAAATTAAAGATAAAATGTTTAAAAGGGAGAGAATACAATGACAAAAGTACTATTTATTACAGCAAATCCAAATTCAGCAGAAGGTTCTTATGGAATGGCAGTAGGGGAAGCTTTTATCGAAGCTTATAAAAACGAACATCCACAAGACGAAGTTGTAACAGTTGATCTATTCAACACTACAGTACCGGCAATCGATGCAGATGTATTCGCTGCTTGGGGTAAATTTGCAGCAGGTGAAGGCTTTGAAACTTTAACTGAAGTTCAACAACAAAAAGTTGCAGCAATGAACACAAACTTAGAAACATTTATGCATGCGGATCGTTATGTATTCGTAACTCCAATGTGGAACTTTAGCTATCCACCAGTAGTAAAAGCATACTTAGATAACGTAGCAATTGCAGGTAAAACATTCAAGTATACTGAAAATGGTCCAGTTGGCTTATTAGAAGGCAAAAAAGCACTTCACATTCAAGCAACAGGTGGCGTTTATTCTGAAGGAGCATACGCATCTGTAGACTTCGGTCGCAATCACTTAAAAACAGTATTAGAATTCGTTGGTGTAAATGATACTGAATATATTGCAGTTGAAGGTATGAATGCAAACCCTGAAAAAGCACAAGAAATTAAAGAAGTAGCAATTGCTAATGCTCGTGAATTAGCAAAACGTTTCTAATATAAAATGTTTAAAAATGTCCAAACACCTGTTGTTTGGACATTTTTTCTTCTTTTTCCTTCGTTTGTCTAGTATAATGAAGGTCGGAATGATAATAGGTGGGGGTTCTGTATGATTCAAACGTTTTTTAAAATCTTTTATTTAATTTTAATCGTAATTGCGATTACACCGAGGATGTGGCGTCTGAAAAGACAAGTAAATACGATGTCGCCACAAGAAAAAGATAATGTTGTGTACAAAACGACAAATTGGTTTGGTAAGAAAATGGTACGTGTAGCTGGATCTACAGTTGAAGTAAAGGGACTTGAAAATGTTCCAAAAGATAAGCCGGTACTAGTTGTAAGTAATCATCAAAGTAATATGGATATTCCTGTATTATTAGGTTACTTAAATAAACCAATTGGATTCGTTTCAAAAGCAGAGATTAAGAAGTTCCCAGTTGTACCAACTTGGATGGAACTTATGAATTGTGTATTTATGAATCGTAATGATCGTCGTCAATCTCTTCAAGCGATTAAAGATGGAATTGAACTATTAAAGAATGGACATTCGATCGTAATCTTCCCAGAAGGAACGAGAAGTAAGGGTGGCGAAATTGGAGAGTTTAAGGCTGGGAGTTTTCACCTTGCAGTAAAATCTGGTGTAGCAATCTTACCTGTAACATTAGATGGGACATATAAAATGTTTGAAGCGAATGGAAATCGAATGAAACCAGCTCATGCAACAGTAACAATTTCTAAGCCGATTACACCTGAAGAGTATGCGAATATGGATATTAAAGAGTTAACGAAGCATACACAAGATGTTATCGCATCACAATTACATAAGTAATGAAAAAGGTTTCAGCTTGATATAAGCTGAAACCTTTTTTTATGCTGTAGGTAAAACATAAAAGAGTACGCAGAAGAACATCATCGCACTACCACCTAAAACGAAAAGATGCCAGATGGCATGATTGAAAGGTAACTTTTCCCAAAGGAAGAATATAGCCCCTACAGAATATAAAATTCCGCCCGCTAAAAGTAGTGAAAAACCATGTCCAGTTAGATTTTCATACAGTGGTTTAATTGCAACGATTATGAGCCACCCCATGATGATATAACATAATGTTGATGCTTTAATAAAGCGGCGTACAAAGAAAATTTTAAAGACGATACCTCCGATTGCTAGTGTCCATATTATAGCGAGTAACGTCCAGCCTAATGGTCCACGAAGCGTAATCAGTAAAAAAGGAGTATATGTGCCAGCAATTAATAAATAAATGGCTGAGTGATCTAGTATAGTAAATAATTTTTCTACTTTTGGATGGTGGATGCTATGTAACAATGTCGAAAACAAATACAGTAAGAACATACTTACACCATAAACCGTAAATGCAACTACAGCAGATGCAGTACCATGCTTAGAGGCATGTATAATCAATATGATTAAGGCAGGGATGCTTAAAATGGCACCGATACCATGTGTAATTGCATTTGCAATTTCTTCTTTCACAAATTGTGTCATTCGTGTCATTTTTTCAGTCATAATGCAAATCCTTTCTACTATCATAAAATAATATGTCGTTTCCTTTACCATATCATACACAAGAGCAATAGAAAATGAAATTTGTATAATTGATTATATTTTTGAATTTTTTTGACAAAAGGCAATGGTTTTGTTGACGTTTTCAAACTTTTTTGACAAAATAAAATTATGCAATAGTAGGACAAGGAATCTACTAATAAAGGGGATGGAGAAATGTTTTCAAATATTGGCTTTCCAGGATTAATTTTAATTTTAGTAGCTGTACTCATTTTATTTGGGCCGAAAAAATTGCCGGAAATCGGAAAGGCTTTAGGGGAAACGTTAAAAGAATTTAAAAAATCAACGAAAGAATTGACTGATGATGCATTTCAAGAGAAGGAAAAGAAAGAAAAAATGTAATGAATTTTCCTTGTAATGGATAAATAAAGTGTGGTGAACGAGATGGAAGATCGGGAAATGAGTGTAGTAGAACATATAGTTGAGCTTCGCAAACGAGTAATATATACAGTGCTATCCTTTGTGCTATTTTTAATTGTTGGATTTACTTTTACGAAGGATATTTATTTTTGGCTTGTAAAAGATTTACCAATGAAATTAACTGTTCTCGGTCCAAGTGATGTATTGTGGATTTTTTTCTCGATTGCTACAGTATTTGCTATCGTTTGTACAATTCCTTTTGCTGCTATACAAATTTGGTTATTTGTAAAACCGGGTTTACATCCAAATGAACAAAAAATGACAGTAATGTATATACCGGTATTGTCTATATTATTTATTGCAGGTTTATGCTTTGGATATTTCATTGTAATGCCATTTTTATTTCATTTTCTAACTACGATAGGTAATGAAATGTTTAATACGATGTTTACGACAGAAAAGTATTTTCATTTTGTTCTGAATTTAACAGTTCCATTTGCTGTGATTTTTGAATTGCCTGTAGTTGTCATGTTTTTAACGAGTATTGGACTATTGACGGCGGAATTTTTAATAAAAATAAGAAGGTATGCTTACGTAGCATTGATTATCATTGCATCGTGTATATCACCGCCAGATTTTTTATCTCATAGTTTAGTTGCGGTACCACTTATTTGTATTTATGAAATTAGTATCGCTTTATCAAAGATTGTTAGTAAGAGAAAAAAGAAAAGAGAAGAAGACATACAGTCGAAAAGTGCCTCGTTATAAAGGCACTTTTTTTATTTAGTTGTTATACTATAGCTATAAACGTATACAATATATAGAAGAAAAAAATTATAGAATCTCCAAAATTTAGACAAACTTTGCGCTTTTATATGTTTATACTGAATGTATTAAGCAATTTACGGATAACGAGTCCTCGTCTTATCGGCTATGTAGGATGGGGGATGGATTAGGTGGAGATGAATAGGGTATAAATCTTCTAACCATAAGAACTATAGGGATTGTCCAAGGATACTTTTGTATTCATAGGAGTCTCCACTTTAAACAAAGTGTTACAGCGTAAAGTAGAGGAAGTTCAAAAATCCAATAAAAAAGAGGATTGATATTGTGATTACGAAAAGTTTTTATTTCACTCATTCAACAGGGGATTGTATTAAAATATTCGAGATCCCTGTCCTACAGGCGCAGCATCCATTATCGTTTCTAATTCAGTCTCGTCTTCAATTGTTTATTGCAAAAATTCAAAAACAAAAACACCCAAGATTTTCGTATTCTTTCCGTGAATATTTACAAAATTGTTTGAAGTGGAATGATTATTTAAGTGTATATAAAACAAATACTCTCGAAAAAAATGCATGATATAGAGTGTGGACAGGGTTTGCAGCTCTGTCTTTTTCATTTTAGATATAAAAATATAATTAATTTGATTAAATTTCGTTCCAAATTGTTGAAAGCAATGGGAATACTAGTATAATAACAAGGAGAGCGTATTGGAAAGGGAAGAATATAATATGCAAAAAATTAAAATTGTAACAGATTCAACGGCGGATTTATCACAAGAGGTAATTGAGAAGTATGACATTCATGTTCTACCATTATCAATCTCTGTAAATGGACAAACATATTTAGATCGTGTTGATTTACAACCTGATGAATTTATTGAAGAAATGATCAAATCAGAGGAATTACCAAAAACATCACAACCGGCAATGGGTACATTTGTAGAAATGTATGACAAGTTAGGTGAAGATGGAAGTGAAGTGCTTTCTATTCATATGACAAGTGGAATGAGTGGTACTGTGGCAACTGCCAATAGTGCTGCATCAATGACCGATACAAAAGTAACAGTTGTTGATTCTCAATTTATTACACATGCTTTAGCATATCAAGTAATAGAAGCTGCGAAAATGGCAAATGAAGGACGCTCACTAGAAGAAATTGTAAAACGTGTAGATGAAGTGAGAAAGAACACTCGTTTATATGTAGTAGTAGATACATTAGAAAACTTAGTGAAGGGTGGGCGTATCGGTAAAGGAAAAGCGTTTATCGGTTCGCTACTTAATATAAAACCAATTGCTAGCCTCGAAGATGGTGTTTATAACCCTGTAACGAAAGTGCGTAGCCAAGGTCAAATTGTAAAAACGTTAGCTAAGTTATTTGAGGAAGATACAGCTGGAAAAGTTGTAAAAGCTGTTGCAATTCCACATGCGAAAGCAATTCCTTTAGCTGAAAATGTAAAAGCGGCTGTTGAAAAAGTGAGTGGATTTGCTCAATCAGAAATTTTCTTTACAACGCCTATTATTAGTACTCATACAGGTCCGGGAGCAATCGGATTTATGTATTTAGCGGAGTAATAAAAAAGCTACTTGAAATGAATTTTCAAGTAGCTTTTTTATGTGAATAGAAAGTAAGAAATAAGAAGGGCTATACAGGCACTACCGCTAATGATATAGCGAGTCTGCAAATATTCATTCATAGAAAACACCCACTGATTAAAGTTTCACTTTATGATTTTCTATAGTATATGTTGGATATTGAAAATAAGTAGTTACGTTATACTTGTAATGTTTCAATTTTTTCATTTGTTTGCTTATCATTTGTTACGCTATTATAAGTGAAAGTTTGGCCTAAAAAGAGTACATGTAGTTGTTCCCACGGTAACATACGTAAATTCCAATTATTTCGAAGCCTTGTTACTGCCTCACGAGGTGTTTCATCTGCGAGTGCAAAAGCTCCGTAATGCATTGGTATAAAGTGCGTAGCGTTTAAGTCTAAATAAGCTTGCACAGCCTCCTCAGGTGAAACGTGAGATATTTTCATAAACCATTCTGGTTCATAAGCTCCAATTGGCATAAGAGCAATATCAATTGAAAAGCGTTTACCAATTTCTTTGAAACCTTGGAAATAGCCACTGTCACCACAAAAATAAATGGTTTCTTTCGTTGTTTCATTATTAATAATCCATCCACCCCAGTGAGATGTATTCATATCAAATAAGGATCTTCTCGTCCAGTGCTGGGCAGGGACAAAGTGAAAGGAAACAGCACTAATTGTTGTATTTTCCCACCAATTATACTCTTCTACGTTAGTAAATTTTTTGCGAGTAAATAATTTTTTCAGTCCAATGGGTACTAGGTATAAAACATCATCATTTAGCTGGCGAAGTGTTGAAAAATCTAAATGATCATAATGACCGTGCGAAATGAGGACAATATCAATTTTAGGTAGTTCTTGTATAGAAAGACCAGGTTCCGTAAGTCTAGGAACTAATTTTAATTTTGAAGCCCATACTGGATCTGTTAATATATTTAATCCATTTATTTGGATAAGGAATGTGGAATGACCAATCCAAGTTACAGTCGTCTTTTCAAAGTTGCTTTGTAGGAATTTACTTTGTTTAACAGGTGATTGTTCTACTAAAAAAGAAAAATCCTTTTTATTTTGTTTTCGCTCTTTTCGCCAACGTAGGAAGGAACGAATTGATTTTTTTGTGCTTACATTATCCATATTTTCATAACGTTTTGTCATGAACATCACCTCATTTAAAATCGTTGTAATTGTATTGTACCGAAATGTTGTTAAGGAATACAGTGTATAACATGGATGAATGTTTAAGGTATTGTTAAAAAATAGGGGGATGCATTTACAAAAGTAACAATTAAGTTCGTTTTGCAGCTTCTATTTAGAGAAATAATAGTAAAAAAATAAATTTTGTCTAGTAATTGGCTTGAAATAAAGAAGTAACATACGTAAATTCGTACGATTTCGTGAACAAATGTAGTAAACAATTTTCTCGTAGTGTTAACTTTTGTTATGATAAACATAACCTATTTAAATTTAGGATAGAGAAAAGAGGTTTATAAATGAAGCGTTATCAAAAAGTAATTGGTCTTATGGTTGTATTTTGTCTCTTTGTACTTGCTGGATGTAGTGGATCAGGTTCAAAGCTTCGTAAACCACTGAACTGGGATTTAGAAACTTTCCAATTTACAAACCAAGATGGAAAGTCATTTGGTACAAAAGATTTAAAAGGAAAAGTTTGGGTTGCTGACTTTATGTTCACAAATTGCCAAACAGTTTGTCCACCAATGACTGCTAATATGGCAAAACTGCAAAAGATGGCAAAAGAAGAGAAATTAGACGTTCAGTTTGTTTCGTTTAGTGTAGATCCAGACCTTGATAAGCCGGAGAATCTAAAGGCTTTCATTCAAAAGTTTACAGAGGATACTAGTAACTGGAACTTATTAACGGGTTATTCGTTAGAAGATATTACAAAGTTTTCAAAAGATAATTTCCAATCACTTGTAGATAAACCTGAGAATGGTCAAGTTATACATGGAACATCATTTTACTTAATTGATCAAAACGGAAAAGTAATGAAAAAGTATAGTGGCATTAGTAATACGCCGTACGAAGACATTATACGTGATATGAAGCGATTGGTGGATTAAAAAGAAGGGTGCAAAGCACCCTTCTTTTTTTACATTAGTCTATGGATAAAATGTCATGCTGTTGTGGGAGCTTTGGTGCTCGAATTTCTAACACGCCGTTTTGATACGAAGCTTTCGCTGCTTTTTTATTAATTGAGTACGGTAATTTAATCAATCTTGATGCTTCTGAAATGGAACGTTCTCGGCGATAATAGTTATGAGATGTTTCTTCTTCGGCCTCTTCAAGTATCTCTTCTTTTACAGAGACTTTTAAGTATTCACTTTGTATTTCAATTTGAATTTGTTCTTTTTGTATACCTGGTAGTTCAGCTGTAACAACGAGTTCTTCACCAACTTCATATAAATCTACAGGGAATGTTAATAAACGGTTTCCTTTTTGGAAAAAATGATTTAAATCAGCGATTACATTGCGAAGTGGTGTTTGCTCGAAGAAATCATCAATTTGCTTTAAATAATTGCGAACCGGTGGGCGAGAAGTGTCTTTTTTTTCTTCACTCATGGTATTCCCTCCTAGAAATCAATTTGCAATATCATATGACAAAAGCGGAGAAAGGTGATTGCCTAGTTTTCATGTTTTCATAAAAAAATGTTAAAAATGTGAAATGGAGTGATTTTTTTATAGTTTTTGGTCGCCATATTCAATTGATTATGCTAGTATAAATAGGGTTGATATAGTAGTATATAGACAGAATGAAAACTGAAAGAGGGTAAGAAGTATGTGTGGTTTTGTAGGATGTTTATGTGAAAACCCTAGAGAGTTTTCAGAAACAGAAAAACATCAATTTGAAAATATGAACACGATGATTTTCCACCGCGGTCCAGATGACGAAGGATATTTTCGTGATGAACATGTACAATTTGGCTTCCGCCGTTTAAGCATCATTGACTTAGAGGCAGGACATCAGCCGCTAACTTATGAAAATGATCGATATGTAATTATTTTTAATGGTGAAATTTACAACTATGTAGAATTACGTGAAATGTTACTTGAAAAAGGTGCAACGTTTGCAACGCAATCTGATACAGAAGTTATCATTGCATTGTATGCACATATGAAAGAAAAATGTGTAGACTATCTTCGCGGTATGTTTGCATTTATGATTTGGGATCGTGAGGAGAAGAAACTTTTCGGTGCACGTGACCACTTTGGTATTAAACCTTTATACATTGCACAACAAGGTGATACTACATTCTTCGCATCTGAGAAGAAAAGTATTATGCATGTGATGGAAGATAAAGGCGTTAATCCGACGTCACTACAACATTACTTTACGTACCAATATGGTCCAGAGCCAGAAACATTAACAATTGATGTTAATAAAATCGAGCCTGGTCATTATTTCGTAAAAGAAGTCGGTAAAGAGATGGAAATCCATCGCTACTGGAAACCTTATTTCAATGCTTCAAGCGCAACGAAAGAGGAGCATATCCAAGCAATTCGTGATGTGTTATATGATTCAGTAAAAGTGCATATGCGCAGTGATGTACCAGTAGGTTCATTCTTATCTGGTGGTATCGATTCATCTATTATCGCTTCTATCGCAAGAGAAATGAATCCAAATCTTTTAACATTCTCTATTGGTTTTGAACAACGTGGCTTCAGTGAAGTTGATGTTGCCAAAGAAACTGCTGAGAAATTAGGGGTTAAAAACCATAACGTATTCATTTCAGCGAAAGAGTTTATGGATGAGTTCCCAAAAATCATTTGGCATATGGATGATCCTTTAGCAGATCCAGCAGCTGTACCATTGTACTTCGTTGCAAAAGAAGCACGTAAGCATGTAACAGTTGTTCTTTCAGGTGAAGGTGCAGACGAGCTATTTGGTGGGTATAACATTTATCGTGAGCCAAACTCACTAAAAATGTTCTCTTACATTCCTAGCCCAGGTAAGAGCGTTCTAAAAGCATTAAGTGGTGCTCTTAAAGAAGGCTTTAAAGGAAAGAGCTTCCTAGAGCGTGGATGTACGCCAATTGAAGAGCGTTACTATGGAAATGCGAAAATCTTCCGTGAAGAAGAGAAAGTTGAATTAATGAAGTATTACAATGAAAGTGTTAACTATATGGATATCACGAAACCATTGTATAACGAAATTAAAGATTATGATGATGTAAGCAAAATGCAGTACATTGACATGTTCACATGGTTACGCGGTGACATTTTATTAAAAGCTGATAAAATGACAATGGCAAATTCATTAGAACTTCGTGTACCGTTCTTAGATAAAGAAGTGTTCGATGTTGCATCTAAAATTCCAACTGAATTTAAGATTGCTAACGGAACTACGAAAGCTATTTTACGTGAAGCAGCACGCGGAATCGTTCCAGATCACGTATTAGATCGTAAAAAACTTGGATTCCCAGTACCAATTCGTCACTGGTTAAAAGACGAAATGCATGATTGGGCTATCAATATTATTAACGAGAGTAAAACAGAGCATTTAATCGACAAACAGTATGTATTAAACTTACTGGAAGCACATTGTGCAGATAAAGGCGATTATAGCCGTAAAATTTGGACTGTACTTGCGTTTATGGTATGGCACCAAATTTATGTTGAGCATAAATACGATACGAATAAGTTCCACGAAGAAACGAAACGTGCGTATAGCTTAGTTTAATTAGAAAAACCTTAAGATCGCATATGATCTTAAGGTTTTTTTCATAAATAGAACGAATTATTGATACAATAATAGTAAAAGGATGGACAACATATGATTACGTTTGAAAAAGTAAGTGTAGAAAATGAAAACGTTGTTAAAGAAATGTTTCGCTCACATAGTTTAAGTGAGAATCAGGTACAGTATTGTGTGAAAGTTGATGATACATATATTGGTGTAATAGATTATCGTGTTCAAGAGGAGAGTGCGGTTTTATCTCAGTTAATAATTCATTTTGATTATCAAAGTTACGGTTATGGAACAAATACGTATTTTACATTTGAAACGATGATGAAAGAAAGAAATGTGAAAGAGATAAAGGTAATACAAATGGAATTAACGGAACAAGCTAAATCTTTCATAGAGAGCTTTGGATTTAATGAAGAAGATGGAATATATGTGAAGAAAATATAACGATGCGTAGTTACGCGGGATAAATATAAGGCAGGTGGATATATGACGATGACTTCTGGTCTTGTATTGATTGGAGGGTGTTTTCTAGTAGCAGAGCTAACCCATATGTTCATTCGAAAAAGAATGAATAAGAAGAAAAAGCCGTATGAATTACAATATGCCCCTGTGTTTTTCCTATTATTTTGTATGCTGATTACATTACAAAACATAACGAACTTCCCACCGCTTATAAATATTTTTTTAAAGTTCGGTTTGCTGTATAGTAGCACTGGAATAGCCCTTTTATTCCTTTTGTTTTGCATACGTTATATTCACTATCAATCGTATATATTTATTTTAAATTGGTTAAAGCAAAATGATAGAAACCGCCTTACTTAAGGCGGTTTCTTTGTATTTGTAATAGCTTTGAAAGAAACAGCTTTATCTAATAGAAGTTCCATATAACACACAATACGAACTGCGATGGGTGCAATTTGAGATGAAATATAAGAAATGTGATAACAAGATACAGATGTTTTTGTATATAAAGCTCAAAAATTCATTTTAATTTATTGAAATGATTAGATGATTCTACATATTATCTGTTATTAGTATGTGGTACTATGTATTCTTAATCAGTAACGTAAGTAGGTGTATAAATTTGAAATGTGAATCAACTAGTTTATCTTAATGGCTGGCAAATAGCAGGATTAAATTTTTTAGGAGGTATCGTTTTTGTATGTTTAATATTGATATTTTATTTCTCGAATGGATGACCAGTATGGAGGGAAGTATGCTTACAATACTTTTCAAATTTATATCTAGTATTGCAAATGAAACGCTGTATTTAGTTATTATTTCGATTTTATATTGGTGCGTTTCTAAAAGAAAAGCATTTCATATGATTGTTATGCTTTGTTTCTCTGGGTATATAGGGATAGTGGTAAAAGAATTCATGAAAATTCCGCGACCGTATACATACGATGGAGTTCAAGCTTTATATGAAAAATCCGCCGCAGGTTATTCTTTTCCAAGTACACATGTCCAGTTAGGGGCAACGTTTTGGAGTTCATTCATGAGTTTATATAAAAAGAGAATCATTTGGATCATTGGAATTATTTTTATAATATTGATTGCTTTTTCTCGTCTTTATTTACGTGTACATTGGCTCAGTGATATAGTAGGTGCGGTTTTAATTAGTATCATAGTGGTTTATTTATATATGAAAGTAACAGTGGGATTAAGTGATAGGAAATTTATATTGTTACAACGAATTGTATTGGCTGTTTCACTCATTATGTATTTTATGACAGACAATATAGATAATTTTAAATTACTAGGAGTTTTGACAGGTTCTACGATTGGGATCATGTTGGAAAATCAATTTATTAAAATGAACGAAAATAATAATTTTAAAATACAAGTAGTAAAAACAGTAGTAGGTCTTAGTTTTATGTTCATGATACAGCTCATACTAAAAAAAGTAATACCTGATATGTATTATATACGTTATGTATTGACTGGAATTACAATTACTTTCTTATGCCCATTTCTTTTTCACTTGTTACGTTTAAAAAATGTGAGTAGCAAATAAGTACAAAAATATTTTGAATAAAAATGAGGTTGAAATTATATATATTGAAAAAGTTTTCTGATATATCTATTGACAATGTATGAGATATACATTAATCTTTAAATGTAAATGATAATCAATTTCAACTAGGAGGACTTATGACACGCACTAAAAATATTCTTATACTTTGCGTTATGTTACTAATGGTCGTAATCGCAGGGTGCGGTAAAGAAGAAGAAAAGAAAGATGAAGATACATCTGTAAAGGCAAAGGATTCATATAGTATAAAGCATGCAATGGGTGAAACGACAGTAAATGGTACGCCAAAAAGAGTTGTTGTTTTAACAAATGAGGGTGCTGAGGCACTTTTAACTGTTGGGGTAACGCCAGTTGGAACGACAAAACCACGTGCTGGTGATGAATGGTATCCTCATTTAGCGAAAGAGTTAAAAAATACGAAAGTAGTAGGAACTGAGCGTGACATTAATTTAGAGGCGGTAATGAAGCTTCAACCGGATCTAATTATCGGAAATAAAATGCGTCACGAAAAAATATACGAGCAGTTAAAAGAAATCGCGCCAACAGTATATGCTGAAACATTGCGCGGTGATTGGAAAGAAAACTTTATGCTATATACAAAAGCTGTAAATAAAGAAAAAGAAGGGCAAAATGCTCTTAATGATTATAAAAAGCGTATTGCAGCAATAAAAGAACAATTAGGTGATAAAATTAACTCTAAAGTTTCCATTATTCGCTTCGTCCCAGGTGATGTTCGTATTTATCAAAAAAATTCATTCTCAGGCGTTGTATTAAATGATATTGGATTTAAACGACCACCACTACAAGATAAAGATGAATTTGCGATAAAAGGAATTACAAAAGAGCAAATTCCAAACATGGACGGGGACTATATATTCTATTTCACATCTGATAAAGATGCGGATAAGAATAATGAAGGAAACACGTTAGCGAAAGAATGGACAGAAGATCCACTCTTTAAGCAGTTACAGGCTTCTAAAGATAATAAAGTATTCCAAGTAGATGAAGTGATTTGGAATACAGCAGGTGGTATTGTAGCTGCAAATCTTATGTTAGATGATATTGAAAAATATTTTCTAAAATAAATGAACGGTCGAGTACATCACTTTAAATGGGTGATGTGCTTTTTTATCTATAAAATACAGAAAATTCCTTCTTTTGAATGCGGATAAGTTGTACAATTAAACCAATCATGGAATAAAGGAGTGGGAATAAATGAAAGCTACTCATAAAGATTGGATTTTGTTTAACGGAAGAATGGTAAATACGAAGGAAGAACAGCCGATGATTCCATTAGAGGAGAGAGGCTTTCAATTTGGGGATGGTATATATGAGGTATTCAGACTATATGATGGGAAGCCACATTTATTAGATTTACATTTAGAACGATTCTTTAATTCTATGGAAGAAATAAAACTAATTCCGCCGTTTACTAAGGAAGAGTTAGTGGAAGAGTTACATCAAATGATTGAAAAAAATCAATTTCAAGAAGATGGGAATGTATATTTGCAAATATCAAGAGGTGCTCAAGCGCGTAATCATGTGTATGAATCAAATATGGAGCCAACATATTTTGCAAATATAGTTTCGTTTCCAAGGCCAATTAATGCAATGGAACGAGGAATAAAAGTTACTGTAGAAGAGGATATACGCTGGAAGTTCTGTCATATAAAATCTTTAAACCTGCTACCTAATATTATGATTAAAAATAAAATAAACGAACAAGGCTATCAAGAAGCGATATTAGTACGAGATGGAATTGTAACGGAAGGGTGTCATTCAAATTTCTTTATGGTGAAAAAGAATAAATTAATTACACATCCGGCTGACAATTTCATTCTCCACGGCATTACACGTCAATTCGTTATTACATTAGCGAAAGAGTTACATATTGAAGTAGAAGAACGAGAATTTTCACTACAAGAAGTATTTGAAGCTGATGAGTGCTTCTTCACAGCGACACCACTTGAAATATTCCCAGTCGTTCAAATAGGTGATGAACAGTTTGGAACCGGGGGAAGAGGCCCAATTACAAAGAAACTCCAAGTTGCATATGAAGAAAGTATTCGTTTGTTTAAAGTTACGAACTAATATTGAAGAAAAAAGCTGGTATTCCTCCAGCTTTTTTTCATGATATAATTCAAGCATAGGACAAGATTTGAAAACGCTGTAAAAAGGGGATTTAATGTATGAATTATGAAGATTTTAAAGAAGTAATTCACGGTAGACGAAGTGTTAGGAAGTTCACAGAACAAGAAGTATCCACTAGTGATATAAAAGAAATTATTGATTGTGCTCGTTATGCACCGAGTGATACGAACTCACAAACTTGGGAGTTTTTGGTCATAATGAACCGAGAGAAAATTAAAGAAATTGAACAAATGACATGGGATGCATTACATAAACTTGCGGCAAAAGCGGCAGAAAACGGAGAAGAGAAAGCAGGGAAATTACTTACACGTTCTTTCGGACCATATGCGACAGCTTTCTCGGAGGCACCAGTATTAATCGTGTGTTTGGCAACACCATATGAATCAAAATTTCGCGAAAAGATATTTGATCCAATTGCTTTTGTTCCAGATTCAGTTTGGGAAGAAGAAGGGATTAAGAGTAGCTGTTTAGCAGCACAAAATTTAATGTTAGCTGCGCATGCGAAGGGGCTTGGTACTTGTCCGATGACAGGACCGGTATTGTTAGCTCAAGATGAACTACGACAATATTTACAAATTGAGTCTGAAAAACAAATAAATATGGTTATTTCACTCGGTTTCCCGAAAGATAAGCCGAAGAAACTTCCAAGAAAAGAAGTAGATGAGATTACAACATTTGTTTTTTAAAGCTCAAAATAAAAAGACATTGTATGAACAATGTCTTTTTATTTTGGACAGGTATGTAATTAATCTGTTGGGCTAAAATGATAGATAAGAGGGAATTACTATTTATTTCATAAAAAAAATTAATGTTCTATTAAGGAAAGTATGATACATTAATCGTGAGCAATATTCTATTTGTTCATGAAAGTGTTGAAAGTAGTCTTAAAATTTAAAAGTTATTTTTGTATAATAAATTATAATGAAATGACAGGGGGGATGAATTTTGAAAAAATTCATAATCACTGGATTGTCTGTATTGTTACTAGCTGGTTGCGGTACTCCACAGGAAAAAGAGGGTACACAATCAAAGCAGGAAGAAAAGGTTGTAAACGCGAGTAATGAGAATATAGTTTTATTTCCTGAGGGAGCAGTGCCAATTGGAGAAGGAAAAGTAAAAGTTATTACACCAGATGGCACGTCTGAGAATGGTAATATACCGGCTGTATTCATCAAAAAGGATACTTTAATTCAACATGTTGAATTAGAGCTTTCTAATTTTCAAAACGATAAAGAAACGTTTGTATTTGTAGATCAAGTATATGCAGATAAATATCAAGTCACTAGTACAACACAGACAACAGTACAATTAAAAGAAAAGATGCTTGAGACAGGTAGCCATACGATTACTGCAGTTCAGTATGAAAACAATGACCCGAAAGGAAAGGTTATTAGTTTTAATCAAGCAACATTTGAAACAAAACCTGCGACTTAATAAGAATAAAAAGCACATTACTCAAAAAGTAGTGTGCTTTTTTGTTTGGAATAGCGGATGTAATAGTGAATAACTTGTTTCGCTTTCTAATACGATTAAGTAGGAAGAACTCACTTGTTATTACTATGGCAGAGAAAGAGGTTGAAGGTGTGAATCGATGTATCCGTATTGTTTTGATTATTTTAACGATGTCAGTCATTTGGTTTACGATTCAAGAGGTGACTCAAATTACACTTGACTATCAAATTCACGATTTGTTAATAGGGGCTATTTGTTTTACCATTGTTTATCTATTATATGATAAACTCGGATTAAGGTAAGTTTTAAAAGAGAAATGTAGGTATTTCATTTGAAATGTCGAATAGTACATACGATGTCGTAATAACAAATTTTCTATTGTTTACTGTGAAACAGAAGAAGGGGAGAGAGTAGTTATGAAACGAGCTCTTATTAATATTGATTATACATATGATTTTGTAGCTGAAAAAGGTGCTTTAACTTGCGGGAAACCAGGGCAAGAAATTGAGAAGGAAATTGTACATATAACGAAGCAATATATTGAAAATGGAGATTACGTTGTCTTTGCGATTGATAAACATGAAGAAAATGATGTATATCATCCAGAATCAAAGTTATTCCCGCCTCATAATATAGCAGGTACAAATGGAAGAGATTTGTTTGGGGAATTACAAGATGTGTACGAAACATATAAAAATTCAGAGAATGTATATTATATGGATAAAACACGATATAGTGCATTTGCAGGAACAGACTTAGAGATGAAGTTAAGAGAAAGAGGAATAGAAGAAGTTCATCTTGTTGGTGTTTGTACTGATATTTGTGTTCTTCACACAGCAGTAGACGCTTATAATAAAGGATTTAAAATTGTAGTTTATGAAAAAGCAGTTGCATCTTTTAATGCGCAAGGACATGAATTTGCACTTGGACATTTTAAGTCATGCTTACATGCAGAAGTAAAGTAAAAAAGAGGCCTTTAAAAAGGTCTCTTTTTACTTTAAATTTTGACGACGTTTTGCTCGATTAGTTTTTTTATGAACGGACTAATTTTTTCTGGTAACCCATTTAAATCAAAAAATTGTACATGTAGTGATTCGAATCCATCAGCTTTTAATGTACCGCCTGTAATGTCTTTGCAAAGATATGCGATCGTGATAGGATAAAATTCATCTCCGTTCGGTAATTTCACAAAAAATTCTTTTCCAGAAAAGACGCTTATTAACTGTAAGGTTCCGATTTCAATCCCTGTTTCTTCAAGCACTTCTCGTCTTCCGGCTTCTTCTGTTGATTCACCAAGCTCTACAAATCCTCCAGGGACACCCCAAATACCATTTCGCCTTTGTTGTAGTAGTATTTGTCCTTGTTCATTGAAAACTGCTACAGCAACGCCAGCTAAATTGAGTGGTCTTGATCCAATAACTTCTCTTAGCTCTTCGATATAACCCATTGTGAGTAACCTCCGCGAGTCAAAATATTTTCAAATGAACTATTCGACATTATGTTAATATTTCCCTTTTGATGGAGGTAAGTATTGCGGTCTTAAAATAAAGTCATTTAAAAAAATTCAATTGTTAGCTCCCTTTAAATAATGAAAAAGGGTATATTTATAGAAGAATGTGTAACAAGTTTTAAGAAAATCAAAAAGTATTACAATAAATCAGCATTATATGAAATTTTCATTAGTTAAGGAAGTGGATGGATGAGTTTATTAACGTATACTGAAGAATTTTTTAATTATGTAAGAGAGTTTTTACTTTTAAGGTTTTTACTATTTGCTTTAGTTCTAATCATTATTTCTTTTGTAATCAACCGTATTATTGATTGGTTTTTTAGGAAATCAAGCTTTTTTGATGAAGAGGTAGAGCAAACGATTCAAAGTGTGATTCGATCTATTTTTAGATATATCATTATCATTAGTCTCATCATATATTTAATTAGCCAATTTGTAGATATAAAAAGTATCATTGCAGGTGCAGGGATAGCGGGGGTTGTTATCGGTTTTGCTGCACAACAGATGTTAAAAGATGTTATATTAGGCTTTGCGAGATTAGCGGACAAAGAGTTTCGTGTTGGCGATTTTGTTACTTTTAACGGAACAAATTCAGGAACGATTGAGGAAATTAGTATTCGTTTTATGCAAATTCGTGAATGGTCAGGAAAACTTCTAACTATACCACATGGAGAGATTAGAACGATACAAAATTTTAATAAAGGATGGATGCGCGTAATTGAACGGATTACGGTAAGTTATCAGGAAGATCCTACAAGAGTTAAGGAATTGTTAGAAGAAGTTTGTGTAAATTGTAATGAAAAATTGGCTCCGAGTCTTTATAAAGTAGAGGATGAAGCTGTTGAGCCGTTTAAATATGTTGGGGTTACAGATTTAAATCCGAATCTTAAATACGTTGGATATGAATTTTGTATTACAGGTTTAATAAAGCCAGAAGATTATTTTGAAACTTCTAGACAAGTAAGATTTGAATTAATGACTATGTTCCATAAGAATCAAGTGCAGATGCCAGCAGCAAATATGGTCGTTACTGCTGAAAGCTTACAGCATGCCCGTGCTGGACAATCTTTATCGGACAGCTAAAGTAGAACAGTTTGTTAACAAAATTCTGCATCCAACATGGGATAGAAAAATAATAATAAAATGATTGAGATAAAGAAAGAGCTGAAGGAATTCAGTTCTTTTTAATTTGTAGAATTTAGAAATTTCTTAATGTTATAATGATAGGTGGTGATGAGAATGAACTTTGAAGAAAAAGAGATGCATCGTTTAGAAGCATTAAAAGCAATTGCTGAATTATTAAATGAAGCAACAGACTTACAAGACATGTTAGAAAAAGTGTTACATACATTGTTACAAGTTATGAATTTACAAACAGGGTGGATATTCTTTATCGATGAAAGTGGAAAGCACCGTATGCTTGTAGATCAAAACTTACCTCCAGCTCTTACGTGGCAAGAAAAAAAGCCAATGTGTGAAGGAGACTGCTGGTGTGTAGAGCGTTTTGTGAATGGCAGATTGGAAAAAGCGACAAATATTATTGAATGTAAGCGAATAGAGGATGCGATTGAATGTAATTGGGGAGAGACCAAAGATGTTACGCATCATGCGACAATTCCTCTTAGGTCTGGATCGGAAAAGTTTGGTCTATTAAATGTGGCCTCGCCTCAAAAAACACATTTTTCAGAGGAAGAATTAGCATTATTAGAATCGATTGCATTTCAAATAGGAACGACAATACGACGTATTCAGTTAGTAGAAAAAGAACGTAAATATGTAGTGGTAGCTGAAAGAAATCGATTAGCTCGTGATTTACATGATTCAGTAAAACAATTGTTATTTTCTATTATGCTAACAGCAAAAGGTACTCTAAATATGACGCAAGATAGAGAATTGCAAGAGATGTTAAGTTATATTGGAGAATTATCACAGGAAGCATTACAAGAAATGACACTTTTAATTTGGCAATTAAGACCGGAAGGATTAGAGAAAGGTTTAGCAGAAGCAATTAAAAATTACGGGAAGTTGTTAGGGATTTTTGTGGAAGTTCGAATTGATGGAATGGTTTCAATTGGGGATGAAATAGAAGAAGTTTTATGGCGTATTAGTCAAGAAGCAATACATAATTGTAAAAAACATGCTTCATGTGAAAAGGTAAATGTTCTTTTAAAAATAGAAAATAACCAGCTATATTTTTACATAGAGGATAACGGAATAGGATTTATACAAGATAACGTAAGAGAGACAGCGCTCGGTTTAAAAAGTATGAAGGAACGTATTCAGTTAATGAAGGGATCGTTTCAAATAAAAACGGAGTTGAAAAAGGGTACGAAAATTGAAATTCAATTGCCGGTTTAAAGGGGAGAATAGGTTGAAGATTAAATTACTTTTAGTTGAGGATCATCATATCGTTCGAAGAGGACTTGTATTCTTTTTGAAAACGAGAGAAGAATTTGAAATTGTTGGGGAAGCAGAAAATGGGGAAGAGGCATTAACATTCGTCCAAACAAAAAGGCCAGATATAGTATTAATGGATCTATCAATGCCGAAGATGGATGGTATTGAAGCAACAAAACGAATAAAACAGTATGATGAGACAATAAAGATACTTATATTAAGCAGTTTTTCAGAGCAAGATTATGTTTTACCAGCACTAGAAGCTGGAGCAGATGGTTATCAATTAAAAGAAGTACAACCGGAGCAACTTGTAGCTTCTATCATTGCAGTACAGGAAGGGAATGCGAATTTTCACCCGAAAGTAACACCAGCACTCTTAGGACGGTCAGCGGTTAAAAAAGAAAACCCATTTTCCATGTTAACGAAAAGAGAGCAAGAAGTACTTCGTGAAATTGCGAAAGGGAAAAGCAATAAGGAAATTGCAGCAGAGCTTCATATTACAGAACAAACTGTAAAAACACATGTTTCAAATGTTTTAGCTAAGTTGGAAGTAGATGATCGTACGCAAGCTGCATTATATGCGGTGAAACATGGAGGGAATAATAAATATGAATAATTATGTACCATGTTGCGACAGAATACATAGGAGTCTTTAAAATTTTGCGGGATAATAATCAGAGGGAGATGTACAATACTCTCGTTAATTAAAATTTCAATTTATAGTAGTGCCAAATAAAGGTTTTTCTTCTTTCGATAATTAGGTACAATAAAGCTACGATGGAAGGGGAAGATATGCTATGCCAGGTACAAGAAATGGGCTTGGAAAGATTCAGGCTTCGTTAAACGGTTTATCACCGAAATTGCGAAGTATTGCTGAACATATTTTGAAACATCCACAAGATGTTGTACATAAATCTATTACAGAATTAGCTGAAGTTACGAATAGCTCCGAAGCTACGATATTCCGCTTATGTAAGCATCTTGGTTTTCAAGGGTTTCAAGATTTAAAGATTACATTAGCTCGTGAAATTGTACATACTCCAATGCAAAATATTCATGAAGAAGTATCGGCGGAAGATAGTATGGTAACTGTTGCTAAAAAAGTTTTTCATTCGCATATTACAGGACTGCAAGATACATTACATTTGCTAAACGATACAGCACTAGAGCAAGCGGTAAAAGTATTGCAAGATACAAGCCATATTGAGTTTTATGGAAATGGTGGTTCCGGTATTATTGCGATGGATGCATATCATAAATTTATGAGAACAGGTATTTCTTGTATTGCTCATACAGATTCACATTTTCAAATTATGGGTGCGGGTTTACTAACTAAAGAAGCAGTGGTCATTGCAATTTCTCATTCTGGTAGCAATAAAGGGTTACTGGAAGCGTTAGAAGTAGCAAAAGCAAGGGGAGCTCGCATTATTGCAATTACGAGCTATCAGAAATCAGCATTAAGTCAACTTGCTAATATTACTTTATATACTTCAACACGTGAGACGGAATTCCGTACAGAAGCCAGTTCATCAAGATTAGCACAGTTAAGTTTATTAGATACTTTATACGTTGGGTTATCGTTACAACGCCAAGAAGAAACGTTGCAAAATTTACAAAGTATACGTGAAACAATTTCGATGAAACGAATATAAAAGGTCCTTCAATTGAAGGGCTTTTTATATTGGGCAATAGTCTTTTGTGAAAATTTGATGATTATAATTTCCTGTTTTAAAAAATCTGTATTAATGGAGTCTTATACTCCCACGTAGAGTTCTAATAAACTATAAATAAATGCAATTTCGGTTTTCCCCTCAAATAAACATTTGGTTAATAATTCAAATATTGTTCAATATTTAACAATAAGCTTTTAAAATTACATGTTATGATGAACCTGTAATGATGATTGAACATTTAAATTTGGCATAATGATTAGCCAAATCAGTGAAGACAGAAGTTTTGAGATGTACTCATTAAAATTCTAAAACACTAAAGGGGAGATCACATATGAAAGCAGTAGTAGTTAATAAAAATAGTAAAGCAAACATTGAAGTTATCGAAAAGGAATTACGTCCGTTACACTCAGGTGAAGCGTTAGTAGATGTAGAGTATTGTGGGGTTTGTCATACTGATTTACACGTTGCAAATCATGATTTTGGAAACACAGATGGCCGTATTCTTGGTCATGAGGGTGTAGGTATTGTTACGAAACTTGCTGATGATGTTACTTCACTAAAGATAGGTGATCGTGTAAGTATTGCATGGATGTTCCAATCTTGTGGACGTTGTGAATATTGTGTAACTGGTAGAGAAACATTTTGCCGTGAAGTTAAGAATGCTGGTTATTCAGTAGATGGTGGTATGGCGGAGCAATGTATTGTTACAGCTGACTATGCGGTGAAAGTACCAGAAGGATTAGATCCTGCTCAAGCATCATCAATTACATGTGCGGGCGTAACTACATATAAAGCAATAAAAGTATCACATATTAAACCTGGTCAACCTATCGTTATCTATGGTTGTGGTGGATTAGGTAACCTAGCTATCCAATATGCTAAAAACGTATTTGGTGCAAAGGTAATTGCAGTAGATATTAATGATGATAAATTAGCCTTAGCAAAAGAGGTTGGAGCTGATATGACTATCAATCCAATTTCTCAAGGTCCTGCTGATAAGATTGTGCAAGATGAGTTTGGTGGTGCTTATGCTGCTGTAGTAACAGCTGTTTCTAAAGTAGCATTCAACTCAGCAGTTGATGCAGTACGTGCTTGTGGTAAAGTCGTTGCAGTCGGTTTACCAGTAGAAACTATGGATTTAAACATTCCGCGACTTGTATTAGATGGAATTGAAGTAGTTGGTTCTCTAGTCGGTACACGTAAGGACTTAGAGGAGGCATTCATGTTCGGTGCAGAAGGCAAGGTAGTGCCGGTTGTTCAAACGTGTTCTCTAGATAAAGTACAAAATGTATTCGAAGAAATGGAACAAGGTAGAATTCAAGGACGTATGGTAATCGATTTTAAACAGCATAATTGTGATTGTAAATAATTCACTTTAAATATAAAGAATATGAGTCTAGCAAAGGATATTAAAAAAGTTAGACGGCATAAAGAAGCTGATCCCTGCATTCAACAAGGATCAGCTTTTTTAATAGCAATGCTGATTAATGAGAAATGATTAAAGGTTCACTTTATCTGCAAACGAAAAAGAATCTTTACTTTTAACAAATTTTTTATGATCTGGAACGGTTTGAATTGCTACTGCTTGTAAATCTCTTGCTTTCAGTGCATCCTGAATCCCGATTGTCATAAGTTTAATAAAAAGAATCGTAATAAAGAATGAAACGAGAGTATAAAAAATAATCCACCATGAAAGATTCATTTCATAACGATTTAATCCAATAAGTCCTGCCCAATCATTAGATAGAGAAACAGGTTTGAGCACTCCGTCATAGAGTTCCCGCATTTGTATCCCGCCAATTACAATGTCAAGCAACGCTAAATGGATAACGAGTATGAGTGCTTGGACGATATGTTCCATGAATAACACAAATAAGCGATCAACTAATAAGACTCGTAAGTGTTTTTTGATAATATGAAAACGGCTAGCCCCTAGCAATTGGGAACTTAAAATGTAATCTTTTTTCATAAATTCATCAACCTCTGAGGATATATATAAAGAAAGTGTAGGCAGAGCGACGAAAATAAGTACGAGTACTTGATAAAACGCAAATGAAATATTTGGATCTAATCTATCAGCATTTGATACGATTACAATATTAACGGGCGTGATGAGTATAAATGCGATAAATAAAGTAGGAATGTAATAAAAAACTTCTGAGCATGACTGGAAAAATCTCTTGAATTTTGGAGCATATAAACTTAAGAGGATTCCTATACATGTTCCGAATAAAATTCGAAAGAAGCTAATTGCCACGGCTAATAAAATGGTAAATTTTGCTCCTTCTATAATTTGTAAGAAAACAGATTCTCCAAAACGATCAGATCCAAAAGGCGGTATTAACGATGGTGGAAAGGGGGCCTTTCCAAGTAATTCGTTATTGTCATTGTAAAGTAACTGAGGAGTTTTTGGAATGGTATCTTTAAAGAACCAGCTATAAATAAAACTCGCTGAAACAAGTATAAATAAATAAGTAAAGCCGATTAAAAATCGTTTTGATTTCCAAATAGATTTCATAGAGCTGCTCCTTTCAATTGCTTTTGCCATTTATTCATGATGAGAGAGAGTATTTGGAAAATGGCGTAAAACGGTAAAATAATCATGACAAGTATGATAAATGCAGCTGGAGGTGAAATAAACGCCTTTTTAAATAAAAATTGAATAATGCCTTGCATATTAAAAACGAATTCTAAAATGAATAAGTTAGACAGTAAGAAAACAAAAATCGTTTTTAAATGGTGGAAGAAGTGGATAGATGTATTTTTGAATAAATGAATACAAAGTATATAACTTGATGAAAGGCCTTTGCCATATGCAACCTCTACGTAATGTTTTCCATGTTCTTCTTTTATGTATAACACCATCATTCGAAACATTTGTAATGTAGGTAAAACAGATAAAGATAAAATAGGGAGTAAATAAGCTCGATTTTCAGTATAGGAAATAATGGTGAAAGGAGCTTCTCCGAATTTCTGAAGTACCCATATGAAAAAGATTTGCAAACAAATCATCATCATCATATCAGGGACAGCTTCTAATATGAACACAATTCGGTTTATCCATTTTTTTATATAATCTTTTGCTAAAAAATAAAAAAATGCCATGCTAGATGAGATAAAGAGTGCAAGCAAAAAGGCTACAAATAATACAGTAAATGAATATAGATAAGGTTCTAAAACAGTTGGAAATAATGGTGTTGTTTTTAAATGACCATACTTTGGGTCTGATCCTATAACCAACAATGATTCAGGGGAGAAAACCTGTTTTAACAGAGTAACGATCTGGTCAAAAAAATAAATGGGTTGAAAGGTAAATCCTTGTTGAGTGATAAATAAATAAGGTAAATTTAATAATAGTAACAGTGATAAAAGAATGGATGAAAGCTTAATTGTGAATTGAGATATTTTATGTAACATTAAATCCCTCCGACATCTTTTTACAACATTATACAATAAAGTTTAAAATATTGTTTTATTTTTCTGAAAAATATAAATACTATTAGATTTTATAGTATGGAACATATATTTACAAGTTAATAAAGTGATAGTAGGATCCGCGTTCTAAGATTATTAGGATAAAAGCACGAGTGTACCTAATGCAATAAAAACAAACAAGGGTAAAAATTGCCATTGCGGAGGTAGTTGCTGTACAACTCCTTTTTCATGCAAATGTGTAGAATGTATGGAAGGACCATGTATGTGGTGTTAATCAGAGGAAAGGAATGTTTTGCGAAACGAATATAATGCAACTTTAGCCCACGGATAAGCTAAAGTTAGTATGTAAGTGAAATGGAATGAGGGGATTTATTTTTTGTGATGAAAAAAATTTTCTTTTTAAAACTTGATTAAAGAAAAAATATTTTATATACTAATTCATGTAAACGGTTTACTAAATCGTATTTTGCTAGAAACGAAGGGAAGATTCGCATGGAAACAAGGGGGAGAGTTATCGGGATTGATATCGGTACCACAAGTACAAAAACGGTTGTGTTCACAGAAAAAGGAAAAGTCGTTGCATCACATGCAGTTGATTATCCAATTATTCAACCGAACGTCGGATGGGCTGAGCAAGATCCTGATGTAATATGTGCTGCTTTATATAAAACTGTAAGCGTTGCCATCAAAAAAGGTAACGTGTTACCAGAAGATATTTCTTCAATCGGTATTAGTTCAGCGATGCACGCATTAATTGCAGTAGATGAAAATGGTGCGCCATTAACGCGTTCTATCATTTGGGCAGATAATCGAAGTACGAAGCAATCAGAAAAATTATTACAACATATGAATGGGCATGACATTTATAGACGAACGGGTACACCAATTCATCCGATGTCGCCGCTTTCTAAATTATTGTGGATGAAAGAGGAAGAGCCAGAATTATATGCGAGTGCTTATAAATTTATTTCCATTAAAGAGTATGTTTTGTATCAATTATTCTCACGTTACGTAGTGGATTATTCGATAGCATCTGCAACTGGGTTATTTAATTTAGAAACATTAAACTGGGATGAAGATGTTTTAACGATGTTACATATGTCACCAGAACAATTATCCACACCTGTGCCAACTACATATATTTTATCGGGTATGAAGCCTGAATTAGCACAAAAGATGGGCATTCGTGAAGATACCCCAGTTGTTATTGGTGCAAGTGATGGTGTCCTTGCGAATGTAGGCGTTGGGGCAATATCTCCTGGATCGGCTGCAATTACGATTGGAACAAGTGGTGCGGTTCGAACAATTTCATCAAGTGTTAATACAGATGAAAAAGGAAGAACGTTTTGTTATGCATTAACAGACGAGCACTGGGTGATAGGCGGGCCAACGAATAACGGCGGAATATTATTGAGATGGTTACGTGATGAATTTGGTAGCCCAGAACAAGAAGTAGCAAGGAAACTTGGCATTGATCCTTATGATTTATTAATTAAATATGCGGAAAGTGTACCAGCTGGAGCAGGTGGATTGCTATTTTTACCGTTTCTTTCTGGAGAACGTGCACCTTACTGGAATGCAAATGCGCGTGGTACATTCTTTGGAATTAACCTTCAGCATAAACGAGAACATTTTATACGAGCAGTTATGGAAGGTGTTTGTATGAGCGTATATTCTGTTGCACTTGCAATTAGGGATTGTACAGGGCCACTTACTGAAATACGCGTTTCAGGAGGATTTGCGAAATCTGCATTTTGGAGACAAATGCTATCCGATATGATGGGAAAAGAATTGCTTGTTCCTGAAAGTCATGAAGCATCTGCGCTTGGGGCAGCGGCAGTTGCTTTATATGCTGTAGGAAAAATTGATTCTCTTGAAGAGGTAAAGGATTGGATTGATATTGTTCATCACCATGTACCGAATAAAGAAAATACGGCTATATATTTAGAAATGTTTTATATGTATGAACGACTTTACAATCGCTTGAAAGAAGAATTTGATTGTATAGCTGCTTTCCAACGTAAACAATAGGGGGATTGGGAGAAATGGTAGTTGGGATCGTACTAGCGGCAGTTGTCATACTACTTTTACTTATTACGGTAGTAAAGTGGCATCCATTTGTCGCGTTAATTTTAACAGCAATTGGTGTAGGGCTAGCAATGGGAATGCCATTGATTGGAACTTCACCAAAAGATCCAGGGATTATCGACTCTATTAAACTAGGGCTTGGTAATACGTTAGGGTTTTTAGCGATAGTTTTAGCATTAGGAACGATGCTTGGAAAAATGATGGCCGAATCTGGCGGTGCTGAACGAATTGCTACAACATTAATTGATCGTTTTGGGAAGAAACGTGTTCACTGGGCAATGATGTTCGTTGCATTTTTAGTAGGGATTCCAGTATTTTTCCAAGTTGGTTTTGTACTATTAATACCATTGGTATTTACAATTGCGTTAGAAACAGGGGTATCACTTATTACAATCGGTATTCCACTAGTAGCAGGACTATCTGTTGTACACGGACTTGTTCCACCGCATCCAGCAGCGATGGCAGCGGTAGGTATTTTTAAAGCAGATGTAGGGAAAACAATTTTATATGCATTAATTGTCGGACTTCCAACTGCAATCATTTCAGGTCCGCTTTACGGGAAATGGATTGGTGCTCGTATACATAAAGAAGTGCCATTAGATATAGCAGAGCAATTTATTGAAAGAGATAAGAAGAAGGAACTTCCTAGTTTCGGAAATACATTGTTTACGATTTTACTTCCAGTATTTCTAATGCTAGGTGCATCGATTGCGGAAGTCGCGCTAAGCAAAACAAGTCAACTTGCACAAGTATTGCATTTTATTGGAGATCCAATCGTCGCATTATTAATTGCAACGATATATTCTTTCTTTAGTCTTGGTTATGCAAAAGGTTTCTCAAAAGATAAAGTATTACAATTTACAAATGATTGTTTAGGGCCAATTGCGAACATATTGTTAGTTATTGGTGCAGGCGGCGCGTTTAATAAAGTATTATTAGATTCTGGAATTGGAACGACAATCGCAGAAATGGCGAAAGAATCTCATATTTCACCGATATTATTAGGTTGGGGAATTGCGGCACTTATCCGAATTGCGACGGGATCTGCTACAGTTTCTATGATGACAGCAGCTGGAATTGTAGCACCGATTGCAGCAAGTACACCAGGAGTAAACGTTGAACTGTTAGCACTTGCAACAGGTGCAGGATCATTAATTTTATCACATGTAAATGATTCTGGATTTTGGATGATTAAAGAGTATTTTGGAATGACTGTGAAAGAAACATTATTAACATGGACTGCAATGGAGACCATATTATCTGTTGTAGCACTTGGACTAATTTCGTTATTAAATATATTTGTATAGAATAGGAGATTGATTAATATGAAACTAGGTTTAATTGGATTAGGAAAAATGGGATTCCCATTAGCAGAACATTTATATGAAGACAAGCATGAAGTAGTTGTATACGATGTAAATAAAGAGCTTGTTGAAAAGGTTGGGGCTTTAGGGATTACTGCTCGTTATACATTAAAAGAAATGATTGCTGAACTAGAGGCTCCGCGTACAATTTGGGTAATGGTACCTGCGGGAGAAGTTGTTGAATCTGTATTAAAAGATGTGTATCCATTATTAGAGGAAGGCGATATCGTTATTGAAGGTGGAAATTCATTCTATAAAGATACGTTACGCCGTGCGGAAGAAGCGAAAAGCTTTGGTTTACATTACGTAGATATTGGAACATCAGGCGGTGTAGAAGGAGCTAGAGAAGGTGCTTGCTTAATGGTTGGTGGAGAAAAAGAAATTTACGATCAATTAGAACCTTTATTTAAAGATTTAGCAGTAGAGAATGGCTATTCTTATGCTGGCCGCGTTGGAAGTGGTCATTTCTTAAAAATGGTTCATAACGGTATTGAATACGGTATGATGCAAGCAATCGCTGAAGGATTTGAAGTGTTAGATAAAAGTGATTTTGATTTCAATTATGAAGATGTTGCAAAAGTATGGGCAAATGGATCAGTTATCCGCGGTTGGTTAATGGACTTAACTGAAAAGGCATTTGCAGATGATCCAAAACTAGATGGTATTAAAGGTGTAATGAACTCTTCAGGAGAAGGGAAATGGACTGTGGAAACGGCACTTGAACTTCAAGCGGCAGCACCGGTAATCGCAATGTCATTATTTATGCGTTACCGTTCTCAAGAAGATGATACATTCCACGGAAAAGTAGTTTCAGCTCTTCGTAATCAGTTCGGTGGACATGAAGTTGTGAAAAAATAGGAAATGATTTTTGAAAAGAAACTTGTGCAAAGGCGCAAGTTTCTTTTTTTATAGTGAAAGAAATTTCTCATTTGAAAATACCAATCAATCATTGTTTATTTGTACTGATTGTATCAAATATAAGGGGAAGTATGAAAGATGTCCCAACATAAAAATAAGAATAAATAAAATGAAGTTTTCATAAATAGTAAAAGGATGGTTATGTCATCAATGTAGCTATGAAATAGTGTTACATACGAGAAGAGCGTGTTAATAAAATATGAGGTGGTTAAATGGGAAATGAGCAAGTAAAGAATACAGGAAAAGAAAAAAAGTTATGTCTTTGTATGATTGTTAAAAACGAGTCTAGAATTATGGAAAGATGTTTAAATGCTACAAAATCAATTGTGGATTTTGTTTCTATTTGTGATACGGGATCAACAGATCATACACCTGAAATTATTGAAAATTGGTGTAAAGAAAATGAAATCCCTGGCACAGTTCATCATGAACCATTTAAAAACTTTGGTTATAACAGAAGTTTAGCTGTTAAATTGGCACAAACAACATATCCGGAAGCAGATTATTTATTAATATTAGATGCGGATATGATATTAGAAGTCGATCCGGATTTTGATAAGACTAGTTTAACAGAAGACCATTATCTTACATTGCAATATGATATTCATATTAAGTATTGGCTTACACGCCTTTTGAAAGCTACTTTACCATGGAAATCTGTTGGTGTTACTCATGAGTATTGGGATATAGATCGTTCCAAAGTTGGTGCGGATTACAATACGAGGGTAGCTAGGCTAGAGACACTTGTCGTTAACGATCCTGGGGATGGTGGTAGTAAAGCTGATAAATTTGAGAGAGACGAGAGGTTGTTGTTACAAGGATTGAGTGATCCAGAAACAACGCCAGATTTGCATATAAGATATTTATTTTATTTAGCCCAAACTTATTTTCATTTAAGTCAATTTGAAGATTCGATTAAATGGTATAAAAAACGAGTGGAAGCAGGTGGATGGGTTGAAGAGGTGTTCTATTCGTTATTGCGAATAGGATTTTGTTATGAACAATTAGCAAACCGTTCAGCAAATAAACAATATGAAGTAACAGAAGTGGATGAAATAGAAAATGCAAAGAACCAAGAAGAGCAATATACAGCATTAGCTATTCTTTATTTTCAAAAAGCGTGGGAATATAGACCAACTCGGGCTGAACCATTATACCAGCTTGCAAGAATGTATCGATTAAAATCTCAAAATAATATTGCTTTGATGTATGCGTTGCAAGGGAAGGAAATTCCTTTTCCGAAAAATGATCTTCTATTTGTAGATTATCATGTGTATGATTACTTATTTGACTATGAGATTTCTATAAGTGCTTTTTATATACCGCATAAAAAACATTTAGGTGCAGTATCACAAAAATATTTGGAATCGAAAAAAGAAGAGCTACCGTTTCATATAGCAAATATGGTAGAAAGTAATGCGAAATTTTATTAAATACAATTTCAGTTAAAGGAGTAGTGGAGTAATCATGGAATTAATACGATGGGCGCTTGAACTAGGTGAATCTGTGCATGGAAATACGTATGAAGAATTGATGCCACTACTAGATTATTATTATGATCGTGATCATTTAAAAGCGTATTGTGTCGCAAATCTTCTTATAGACATGGACGTAGCGGATGAGCATCGGGAAAAAATCGAATTAAGAAGGTGTATTGCTGCTTATTATGCTGGAATGTATAAAGTAGCAAAAAAACATGCAAATGAGCTTTTACTGAAATATCCAGATGTGGATTTATATAAAAATAATTTAAGACTAATGGAAGCATATTTGAATAAAGAATATGATTATTGTCTTTTTATATGTCCAAAGACGTATGGTAGTTTTATAGATGTCGCGCGAGCATTGAAATGGCGATTGGAGCAAGAAGGAAATACAGCAATCATATCAGAAACAATATTAGAAAATGTGAAAAATACAATTGTTTTTGGAGCCCATACGTATGCACATAACCCAAATCTACTACCGAAAAATGCAATTATTTATAATTTAGAACAGCTATATGAAGGAAGCCCTTATGCACATCCATTTTATTTAATATTATTAAAAGATAAGGAGATTTGGGATTATAGTAAACAAAATATAAAATGGTTAAAACAAAAAGGGATAGGAAAAGAAATAAAACATGTAGGAATGAACTATGCTCCAACTTTAGAAATAAAAAAAGATGCATTTGATGATGAAATCACTGAAGACATTGATATACTGTTTATAGGTGCTCTTAATTCGAGGCGGCAAGCTATTTTAGATCAATTAAAAGCAGTTGCTCCAAATTTAAATATAGTTTTTAAAAATAATGCGTGGGGAATTGCTAGAAATGAGTTGATTGCTAGGTCTAAAATTATATTGAATATTCATTTTTACTTGTCAGGCATTCTTGAAACACCTCGGGTATCTTATGCAGTGGCAAATAAAAAGTTTATTATTTCGGAAAATAGTAATCCAGAGGACGAAATGGAGTGGCCAGGAATTGTGTTTACTTCGTACGAAAAAATAATAGAAAATATTTTGAAATATATATCTTTACCAGAAGAACGTATTAAATTAGCAGAAAAAGCATATACCCATTTTGAAGCGAATGGAAGCAGAGGTATACTGAGTCATAATGGTGAAGAATCGTAATTGTGAAGAACCCATACTTTCGTATGAGTTCTTTTTTTGTCTATCATACTATTTTATCAAGCTAGTTCCCTCTTTATATTGTGTTTTGTATAGAAATTTCTGATAATATATAAGTATAACTTGAAAACAAAGGGGAGAAATAATTATGAAACTAGTCGTTATTAACGGTACACCAAGAAAATTCGGTAGAACGCGTGTGGTGGCAAAATATATTGCTGATCAATTTGAAGGGGAGTTATACGATTTAGCAGCAGAGGAACTGCCTTTATATAATGGGGAAGAATCACAACGTGAATTAGAAGCGGTAAAAAAATTAAAGGCGTTAGTGAAAACTGCAGACGGTGTAGTACTATGTACACCTGAATATCATAATGCAATGAGTGGTGCGTTGAAAAATTCGTTAGATTACTTAAGTAGTAGTGAATTTGTTCATAAACCTGTCGCATTACTTGCAGTTGCAGGAGGCGGTAAAGGTGGAATAAACGCATTAAACAGTATGCGCACTGTCGCAAGAGGGGTATACGCAAATGCCATCCCAAAACAAGTGGTGCTTGATGGACTTCATGTGCAAGACGGTGAACTGGGAGAAGATGCAAAACCATTAATTCATGATTTAGTTAAAGAATTAAAAGCATATATGGGTGTATATAAAGAGGTGAAAAAACAACTAGGAGTTGAGTGAGATGCCATCTCTGTATAAAGATTCACGCTTGTATTTCATTCTAGGGGCCAATAGTTTATCAGCTATTGGTTCCGGAATTGTTATGATAACGATTCCGTGGTTGTTAATTAAAGAGAGTGGTGGAGATACAACGTTCGGTTATGTTTCCATCATCGCAACTCTGATTATGTTTTTATTAACGCCGTTTATTGGGCAAAGTATTGATCGTTTTTCAAGAAAATCTTTATTATTATGTAATGAAGGTATTGGGATAGTCGTTATAGGAATGATGGCTATATGGGGATTTACTGGGCAACCTTATCATTCAATTCACTATATTCTTATATATATAGCAGGGTCATTTTACTATTTACTATTTTATCCTACAATATTTGCGTTCAACCAAGAGATATTTCAAGCAGAACATTATAAAAATTTAAGTGGAACAATGGAAATACAAGGACAGTTAACGCAAGTTATTTCAGGAGCGGTTGCTAGCTTCCTTATTGAAATCATCTCTTTAAAATGGATTTTGTTAGTAGATATGTTAACTTTTGCAGGAGCTTTCATCCTTTTCTTATGTATACCGTACGTAAAGAAAAAAGAAGTAAAAAAGAAAGTAACATTTAAGAAGCAATTGTTCGAAGGGATTCACTTCATGCAAAAGCGTCCGAAGTTCTTTTGGTTTTTACTTGCGACTTATATGCCTTTTATCGGTGTTATGATGGCAAATTATTTAATCCCGGTATATATTTCAGATATATTAAAAGCCAGTGCCTCAGTATACGCAATAGAAGGTATGATGTACGGCGTCGGAGCGGTTCTTGCGGGAATAGGTATTCCAATTATGATGAAATATATAAAGATAGAAGTTTCAATCGTCATGACGATGCTCATTTATGTAATTTCAATTACCGCAATGATTATTGAACCTTCCGTAATGTTGTTATATGGACTTGCAATTTTTCATGCAATTGGAAATGCGGGTACAAGAGTGGCAAGAAATGTATTGATGATGGAGGAAATTCCAAACGAAGTAATGGGACGGGTAGACAGCTTATTTCGATTAATTGGTACAGGAATACGAATTGTATTATTAATGCTGTTTACAGCTGGTGTTTCTAAAACTGGGGTAATGCTCCCTTTTTACGTATTAAGCTGCATATTGATCTTTTCATTAGGAATCGCTGTGTATTATGTACTTTCACAACGTAGAGTAGGGACGAACGTTTCTAATAAATCAATCGTATAAAAAGTACTTCTGCCTTCCTATCTTTTTCTATATAATAAAAAGAAAGGGAGTGCAAACTTATTTATGAACAAATGGATCTTGCTTATAATCTTATTATTACCACCACTATACATTCTTTATATGACGTTTCGAATGAAAAATGTTGCTCGTGAAAAATTGAGTAATCACTCTCCATACGTTCTTATATTAGGCGCAAAGTTATTTGGAGATAGACCGTCTTTATCTCTTCAAAACCGTTTGGATGTAGCGTTGGAATATTTATATTCCCATCCAGAAGCGAAAGTAATTGTTTCAGGTGGTCAAGGGGAAGATGAAGATATACCGGAAGCTCATAGTATGAGAAACTATTTAATGGTACATGGTATAGAGGAGAGTCGTATTTTAATAGAAGATCAATCTACAAATACGTATGAGAATGTAAAGTTTAGTATGGATTTGTATAATGTGAAACATGCGGTAGTTGTAAGTAATACGTATCATTTATATAGAACGAAAATAATTGCAAAGCGTTTAGGCATGAAGATGGAGGCGCTAGCTGCTGAAACACCAATGCGTTCTAAGAGGAAAATGTATGTACGTGAATATGCTGCAATAATGAAAACAATATTGTTCGACCGTTAGAGCTCAAATGGGAGCTCTTTTTTTGTGGAATAATGCGTATCATTTGAAATGAATTCCATCTTCCATCAAAATAAAAGAAACAACGATAAAGGAGTTGTATTTGTGATTCAATTTAATCATGTGTCAAAAGCGTATGAAGATGGCACGAAAGCAGTGGATTCATTGCATTTAGAAATTAAAAAGGGAGAGTTTTTTGTCCTTATTGGTCCGAGTGGTTGCGGGAAAACAACGACAATGAAAATGATTAATCGTTTAATTGAAACGACTGAGGGATCGATTTTAATCGATGGAAAAGATATTCAACAATATAATATAAACGAGTTACGTTGGAATATAGGATACGTGTTGCAACAAATCGCTTTGTTCCCGCATATGACAATTGCAGAAAATATTGCAGTTGTTCCTGAAATGAGAAAATGGAGCAAAGAAAAAACAAAAGCACGTGTCGATGAATTGCTACAGATGGTTGGGCTAGATCCAGACGTATATCGCGATCGTATGCCTGATGAATTGTCAGGAGGTCAAAAGCAGCGCGTTGGTGTTGTACGGGCATTAGCCGCAAATCCGAAAATCGTTCTTATGGACGAACCATTTAGTGCGTTAGATCCATTAAGTAGGGAGCAGCTTCAGAAGGATATTGTACAATTGCAAAAAAAGATTCAAAAAACAATTGTATTTGTAACGCATGATATGCAAGAAGCGTTATCGCTTGGCGATCGTATTTGCATTATGAAAGAAGGAAAAGTTGTTCAATTAGATACACCAGAAGGAATTGTACATAATCCGAAAAATGAATTTGTAGAGGAGTTCATTGGAAATCGTGGACGACCTTGGTATGAGGGTATGAATATAGGAGATGTTATGCCGCTAGACGATCGCACACGAGTTGAAGGGATTGCTTTATCTTTGCATTCTCCTTTACAAGAAGCACTTATTCGCTTACAAGCTGAAGAATCAGTGCCAGTTGAAGAAAATGGTCAATATGTTGGAACTTTAACAAGTCGTCATATTGTCAATTACATAGTTGAACAAATGAAGGAAAGAGGCTAAACAGTGACTGATTTTATACAAACGTTCCAAGAACGAAAAATAGAATTACTTACTGCATTAAGTGAGCATTTACAAATATCGCTTATTTCATTATTTTTTGCAGTAATTATTGCAGTGCCGCTTGGCATTTTATTAACGAGAAAAGAACGAATGGCGGAGTTTATTATAGGAACTTCTGCAGTTATGCAGACGGTCCCATCACTGGCATTACTCGGACTTTTAATTCCGTTAGTAGGAATTGGGAAACTTCCAGCTATTATTGCATTAGTTGTGTATGCACTATTACCTATTTTACGAAATACATATACAGGAATAAGGGAGTTAGATGAATCTTTAATCGAAGCAGCGAGAGCTATGGGAATGAATAGCTGGAGAAGACTGTGGAAGGTAGAGCTTCCTCTTGCATTACCAATTATTATGGCCGGTATTCGTACGGCGATGGTATTAATTGTTGGAACGGCTACATTAGCAGCTCTTATAGGTGCTGGTGGGCTCGGTAAACTCATATTGCTAGGTATCGATCGAAATGATCATGCACTTATCATTTTAGGGGCCGTACCAGCCGCGTTACTCGCTTTATTCTTTGATGTAGTACTTCGAGTACTTGAGAGTCCGAAACGCTCTTCTAAGCGTGTTATATTGACGATATGTATTGTTTGTATAATGATTGCTTCTCCATTTCTTTGGAATACACAAAAGAAAGATATTGTTATTGCTGGCAAACTTGGATCAGAACCTGAAATTTTAATTCAAATGTATAAGCAACTTATCGAACAAGATACCGATTTACATGTAGAATTAAAACCAGGTCTTGGAAAAACAGCATTTGTATTTGAAGCATTGAAATCAGGTGAAGTAGATATATACCCTGAATTTTCGGGAACAGCTTTATCTACTTTCGTGAAAGAAGAGCCAAAAAGCACAAATCGGGATGAAGTATATGAGCAGGCTCGCACTGGAATGGAAAAGAAATATGATATGGTGATGTTGAAGCCGATGGAGTATAACAATACGTATGCACTAGCTATGCCAAAAAAAATAGCAGATCAAAATAATATAAATACAATTTCTGATTTAGGAAAAATGGCACAGGATGCGAAAGTAGGATTCACATTAGAATTTGCTGATCGTGAAGATGGTTATAAAGGAATGCAAAAATTATATAACTATAAGTTTTTAAATGTGAAAACGATGGAACCGAAACTACGTTATAGTGCAATTCAATCAGGGGATGTTAACGTAATTGATGCATATTCAACTGATAGTGAACTTGAGCAATACGGACTTAAAGTGCTAAAAGATGATAAAGGATTATTTCCACCATACCAAGGTGCACCGTTATTAAGAAAAGAGACGTTACAGAAATATCCTGAACTTGAAAAAGTATTAAATAAATTATCTGGGAAGATTACAGATGAAGAAATGCGAAAAATGAATTATGAAGTAAATGTGAATGGTAAAGGTAGTGAAGAAGTAGCAAAACAATTTTTACAAAAAGAGAATTTACTTCGGTAATTTTACAAGGAATATACAAATTTATATGTATGAAATGACCGTTCATTACAAAATGAACGGTTTTTTTGTGCATACTTATACATTTTTTCAAAAAAGTATTCCATTTTTCTTCATTTTCTTTTAGAATAAGTAATGTTTTCCTGAAAAAATATAAGAGAAACGTCTATTAGAGAAAAAGGTGACTTTAATAGTTGAACGAACATAACACCTAGAATGACAGATGGGGTGGTACAAATAGAAAAGAAGTTAGGATTTTTTCCATTAATTGCATTAGTAGTCGGAACAATGGTTGGTGGCGGTGTTTTTAGTTTACCGCATGATTTAGCAGTAGGAGCAAATAGCGGCTCTATAATAATTGGCTGGTGTATTACAGCGATGGGAATGATTCCACTCGCGCTCGTATATCAAACGTTAGCAAGACAAAAACCAGAGCTTGAGGGCGGAATTTATAGTTATGCACGTGCTGGTTTCGGTGAATATATTGGATTTAACAGTGCTTGGGGATACTGGTTAGCAGGAATTTTAGGAAACGTTGCAACAATCATGTTACTGTTTAGTACATTAGGTTATTTCTTCCCAATTTTTAAAGGTGGAAATAATGTTGCGTCTATCGTAGGAGCATCACTTTTATTATGGACACTTCATTTTCTAATTTTATTTGGAATTCGTGAAGCATCTATTATGAATGTTATTGCAACGATAGGGAAATTAGTTCCAATCGTATTATTTATTGTTGTAATGGTAACAGCGTTTCGCTGGGATACATTTACACATGATTTTTGGGGAGAAGGAACGATCTCAGTTTCCTCTATACTTGGTCAAGTGAAAAATACAATGCTTGTAACTCTTTGGGTTTTCATTGGGGTTGAAGGAGCGGTTGTATTATCTGGTAGAGCGAAAAATAGCCGAGATGTTGGTAAAGCGACAGTACTTGGACTTATTTTAGTAATGTCTATTTATATTTTAATTTCTGTCTTGTCAATGGGAGCGATGTCAAGAGGAGAGCTTTCCGTGTTAGAAACTCCGTCAATGGGACATGTATTAGAGCATGTTGTTGGGACATGGGGCGCAGTTGCGATTAACATCGGATTAGTTGCTTCACTTGTAGGTACATTAATAGGCTGGTTTTTACTTGTTTCTGAAATTTCCCACGTAGCAGGAAAAGATGGCGTGTTTCCGAAAGTCTTTACGAAAACAAATAAAAAACAAACGCCACATATGGCATTATGGATCTCAAATGGCGTTGCCCAAATTATATTTATAATCGTTCTGTTTTCAGAATCGACATATCAAATTATGTATTTCATAGCGTCAACATCAATTTTAGTACCATATTTATTATCAGCGTTATTCCAATTCAAATTAGTTATTACAAACGAACTAAAAGATGCAAAAGTAAAAAACGGCTCGTTAGCTTTAATTGCTTCTATTTATTCTATATGGCTTCTATATGCAGCAGGTTTGAAAAATTTATTACTTGTTTCAATCGTATATGGAATCGGGATTATTGTTTACGTGTATGCAAGAAAAGAAAAAGGAAATCGTTGTTTTAGAGGTATTGAGAGATATGTAATGTGGGCAATTGTTATTGCAGCTATCACATCAATCTATATGTTATTGACTGGAAATATAAAAATGTAAAAGTCCTTTTAAATAAAGGGCTTTTTTCTTTGTATAGAGAATATTTAATACATAAGATATTCAGGAGGGATGAAAATGGAAGAAAAAGAACAGTTAACCAGAATTGTTGATTTAGCGAGTGAAGTAAGGAAAGTATTAGTGCAAGAATCCTTTTTTAATCATCATCCTGAACTACGAGGAGTGATTGAAAATTTAGCAAGTGCTGTAGAGAATTTGGCGGAATTACAGCAAAATACAGATGAAAACGCTGAAGATCGATTACGATATGTACTTGCTAAAATGAAAATTGCACATAATGCCATTTTACAAGAGAAAAAAGCATTTCCATCTCATTAATATACGTTTTCATTTTGAACCTGGCGGATAACGTCAGGTTTTTTGTTTCTAGTTTTTCGTTTCTCTCATACACTAAGAATAGTATGAAAAAAAGAAGGTGACGAAGATGAAATTACATAAAGCTCTTCAGCCAAGTTTTATAAAAAGAATGTACTATATGAGGTTTATCGGAAAGTTTACAAAAGCAGAGAGAGAGAAGAATGGAGAGAACTTCTTTGTACAATGCCTATCGCCAATACCATTCACGTTACAAGAGCAATTAAAAAATGAACCATACGTATTTGAAGGTTTATGTAGCAATAAAAAGAATGAAAAAGTCTTTTCGGAATTAAAGAAAAGAAAATTAGAAAAGCAACTGGTTATGTTTCGTCTCTATTACGAGAGAGGACATATATATGTGGAGTTAATTTGTGCAGAAGAACCGCGAGAAATGGCTAATGGCTATAAAATGATTCCAGTACCTAAAGTTTCTGAATACAAAAAAGGAGAATCTTTAGAAAGAAAACTTGGAAATGGCTATTTGTCATTTCTAATGCCAAAATATCCGAAAGACTTTGAGCCTCCTGAATTATTGTGGCACGATGGAAAGTTATATGGAAATATATCTTTAAAGTCATCATCAATTAGCTCAATTGCCTATTTTGAACAGCAGCGGGAATGTAAGTATATAGACTTTAATGACTGGGTGAAACATGTAGAAATAGCGGTAGAAGATCAATTGTATTTTGTAAGTAATCACATGTATGAGCAATTAAAAAAACGAATGACTGAAGAAGGTAAGCGTGTAGAAGTAGAGGAAATAAAAGTGCACAAGGATGAATGGGAATGGGATGAGCGTGAATCCGTCTTTTTACAGTATGTAAAAAGTTTTGTACGTAATAAAGGGCTATATTTGGATGAAACGGACATTTATAATTTCCATATAAGTGCGAAAACAAATATGTTGACGATTCTTGGTGGTATACCAGGCGCCGGGAAATCCCGTTTTGTGCAAGCTTATGCAGAAGCACTTGGATTACAGTATGGGGAAGAATTGGTGTGGATTCCGATTTCACCATCGTATCAAGAACCACATGATTTACTTGGTTATCTTCACCCAAATGGTACTTTTATTGAAAGTGAAACAAAATTAGTTAGGGCGTTAATGAAGGCAAAAGAAAATCAAAATCAGCTTTATATAATCGTTTTTGATGAAATGAATATGTCACATATTGAGCATTGGTTTACTCCATTTCTATCTGTTCTTCAACTTGAAAAGCAAAACCGTATTTTAAATTTGTATGAAGGTGTACAAGAAAAAGAAAATCCAATTCCACCAACAATTGAAATTGGTGAAAATATTATATTTGTAGGTACAGTAAATTTTGATGAAACAACGAAAGAGCTCTCAGATCGATTATTAGATCGGACGAATTTAATAACGTTACAAAAGATTCCGTTTTGTGAGATGTGTATGGAACAAGAGAAAATTGTATTACAACCACCTTTGAAAGTAACTGCAGGAGAATTTCGTATAAGTTGGGTCAGAAATAAAGCGATGATCGAGGTGTTTTCTGAAGAAGAGTTAGAGCTATTAGATAAGTTACATGTTGTATTGTCATCACACGATATGTCAAAGGGAATTTCATTTCGATGTGCAAACGCAATCGCTACTTATTTGCAAAATATACCGTTTCAAAATAATCATTCCTATATGATCAGTAGAGAAGAAGGATTTGATTTACAAATCAAGCAGCGTGTATTGACGAAAATAAGAGGGACTGAAATGATGGTGGGCTCTTTACTTTCTGAAGAAGTAAAAAGGGGGGCGACATTAGTACCTCTTTTACAATCGCAACTTGCAAACAGAGTATCTACATTTGAACACTCTTTAGCATATATAAGAGAAAAGCGTAGAGAACTGGAGTTGTATGGCTATGCAAAATGAAGGGCGATATGAAACAGAAATCGTTGATACGAAAGAAACACTCCCTTTTGTATTAAAGTTAATCATTGGATCGGAGGCAAAAGGGGAATATATATTATTAAATCGTCTTTGTACATCTACTACAGCATTAGTTCAATGTATTTATAAAGTACAAGAATTAAAACCAATTAGATTGCATTACCATTATGAAAGTCCAATGAATATTACTTTTATATGGAATAAAGTATATGAGGGACAGAAAAATATAAAGGAATCAAAATATGAAATAAATGAAAAAAAACAAAAGGTATTAATATATGAACATGGAAAAACGGAATTCTTTTATCCATGGCGTTGTGGCTTATATCATTTTGAAGTGAATATAGAAGATAAAACGTATTATGGCGCTTTTCAAGTCGTTCCAAAAAATTTTTTTGATGATCAATTTGAAATGATTCAAAACTATGTAAAGTCAATTTTAAATGAGTTGATTTTAGATAGAGGTTATTATAAAAAGACTTTCTCTGCACTCAGTGATATTGAAGATTCTTCTTATTTAGTGTTACTTAGAAAGTTGCCGCAAAAAATGAAAAAGATAAAGCAAATTTTTAAGAAAATAGAATTGAGTTCAAATTTTATACATGAATATAAATGGGAAGAAAAGGAGCGGAAAGCAACGAGAAAAGGAGCCATAGTGGCGGAAAGAAAACCTTATGCAAAAAAATATAATCGTAAGTTTATAGAACAAAAAAATAGTAAGGAAAATGCTTTTCTTAAATTTAAAGCGATGCAATTTAATCTCTATTTACTTGAAGCTGAAAGTTTTTTACGTCAAACAATTGAAATATTAGAAAGAGCAAAAAAGAAGAAATCAGAAGAATTTCAGGCTGTAAAAACGATTATACAAACAATTGAGCGTAATGGATCAGTGACCGATAGAGAAAAACAAAAATATAAAAATATACATTTACTAAAAGAGGCGGATTTGCGAAAAAGTTCTATGAAGATACAAGAATATAAGATATTAGCACATTTTGTACATGAAAGTGTACAATACTTTCAAACTTTAATGCATTCTCCATTTTGGAGGGAAGTTTCCGAAACGGGTAACATGAACTCACATAATTTACCGATACCACATCAACAACTACTACAGCATTTAGATTTACTTCCACAATATACAGATCAATCTCCTTCTTTATTATTTGTTTATAAACCAACATTTTTAGTGTATGAATATTACGCTTTTTTTATCGTTATTTCCATGTTAGAGCAAATTGGTTTTGAGGCTATAAATTCCATCCGTGAACAAATACAAGAACATTTTTATGTAGATGGATTACAGGATGGAACGACAGTTGTTTTACACCGAGAGGATATGAGAGTACATGTCGCATTCAATGATTTAATTGAAACACATCCTCTTATTGCATTAAGTAAAGGGAGTAATTTTTATAATGGAGAAGATACAAAGAAGCCAGATATTCGTTTAGACTGCTATATAAAGGAAGAAGGGAAATACGTATATCAATCTTCTATTATTATTGAAGTGAAGTATAGCCCGATGTACAATATTTTTCAGCACGTTGGAAATACGAAAGCAACTGAGCAAATGTATAAGTATTGGTCTATCAAATATGTAGAAGAACAGGATGGAAAGAGAGTCTATTATCGAAGGGCCATTTATGAAGTTATTTGTGTATATCCAGGAAGTCATATGCATAGTAAAAAAATTGAGTCCGGGTGTGGTGTGTTCTTGCAATTATATCCATATAAAACGAAACAAGGGGAAGAGAAATTAGCCGGAAAACATGGGATGGTACAAATTTTTGAGAAGTGGTTAAAAAGCATGAAGAAGTAAAAGAAATCCTTTTTTATAAAGGATTTTTTTAGATTAAGAAGAATTATATGCAGTATAGAAGGAAGTTTCATATGATTTGAATTTGAAAGTAATATAAACATGGTGTTAGAAGAACGGTACATGAGGGATAAAAGACGATTAAGATGGAATTTAATTCATTTTGCAGAATATAATAAGTCGTAAATATTTTTAGTTGCATACGAAGATGTGTTCTTATATGATAGATAGTGAAAGCGTTATCAAAAACAGAGCGGCGATGGGAAAGGCGGGGAAATATGTTCCAGCGGGTTCAAACAAAGGAAGAACATTTTTGGTTCGAGCAACTATGGGGAGATTTTTGTGAAGAAAGAAACTTAATGTTCGTAGAACGTAATTTAAATCCATCACGATTTTTATTAATAGAAGATGAACATCATATCGGTACAGTAGAATGTATTAAGTATACGGTACCAGAGCAATCAAATTCTGAGTTTTTCTATCCGTTTTCTAAAAATGATTTAGTAAAAGATTTGAAAAATGTATATGAAATAGGCAAGTTAAGTATTGCGAAAACGTCTCGTGGGAGAGGACACTTCAAAAGACTAACAGCTATTTTATTTATGCATGCATTAGAAACGAAAGCAGAATGGTATATTGCAGCAGTTACAAAAAGAATGTATATGTATTTAGTAACACTTGGTTTTCCAATTGAACCGATAGATAAGCCATTTCAGTTTCATGATACTTTACAAGGTGTACCAGTACGAATTCATGCCCGGAAAGGGGCTACGCATTTGTATTCTTTAAAAGAATTTCGAGATGTAATTCAAGGGAATGCTCATGCACAGGCATTAATAGCAGAATACAGTAAAAATATTATGTTAACCAAATAAAGCGAAATAAATATATATAATAAAGAGAATGCTATTTTAATATGAAATCATTTTTTATGAAAAAAGACCCTTATTATTGTAATAAGGGTCTAAAAGTTATAATCCAAATATACTAAAAATCATTTTGCGGCGCTTCGGTTTCTTTTCGCGTTCATATGTTGGTTTAGTATCGGGAGTTATATATATTGGCTCTTCTTTCTTGAGTGTAGCCTCTAGCTTTTGAATTCGCTCTAACATTTCCTCCATTTCACGACGATGTTGTAAAAGTTGATACGTAACAACATCATTTGCCTTATCTTGCATCTGTTCTTCCATTCGATCTAGTCTTCTTGTAATTGTGTTTAATTGAGCTGCTAATTGCTCAAAATCATGCGATGATATGTTTTGAACAATTGTATTTACTTGCGTTTTTAATTCTACAACATCGTTTGATGATGTTTTTGGAGTTGGGTGAGAGTTTGGAGACTGCTCTATTTGTGAAAGATGGTATTCTAACATTCGATCTAAATCTTCTTGTGTAAAAATAAAGTGACCATATTTATTTTTTTCTATCGTAAGATTTAATTGTTGTGCAATCCGGACAACAGCCTTTGGGCTAACACCTAATTTTTTTGCGATAAATGGTGTTTTATATTCCAAAATAATCCCTCCTATATATATCCTGTTGAATGATTTCGATCTATGAAGGAAGTTCCCTTCAAGTGTGACAAAAGAAGTGTGGAATCGGCAAAGAAAGTGTTTTTTCACGAAATGAAGCTATGAAGAATATATCGTGTATATAAAAATGTTTTATCGTAAGATTTAGAATCATTTGACTAAGGGAAATGAATTAGATTATCATAATGATAAATATCTTTTTTATGTATGCATATAATATATAAAAAGGTGGTTGCTAATGTAGAATTTTGTTAGAGTATTAGAATGCTTACTTCACTTGAATAAAATTAAGTAGGAGGTGGCTTCCTTGCTTACAATGTAAGTAAGGAGAAGTATTTGGACATATATAGTATAAGTATAGTGATTGTTTTAATTGCCTTAACGGCATTTTTCGTTGCAGCAGAATTTGCAATTGTTAAAGTGCGAAGTTCACGAATTGACTATTTAATTGCAGAAGGAAATAATCGCGCAACATCTGTCAAAACAGTCATTACAAACTTAGACGAATATTTATCTGCTTGTCAGCTAGGAATTACAGTTACAGCTCTGGGGATTGGGTGGTTTGGTAAACCTGCGTTAAAGCAAATGTTTGACACGCTTTTTGTGAATTTGAACATTTCTACTCAACTGGCAGACATTTTTGCTGTAATTTTAGTATTTTTGTTTATTACATTTTTACATGTTGTAATAGGGGAATTGGCCCCAAAAACTTTCGCGATTCAAAAAGCTGAACAAGTGAGTTTATTTGTTGCTAAACCGTTAATTTTCTTTTATCGTATGGCGTTTCCATTTATTTGGATCCTGAATGGATCAGCTCGAATTATTACGAAATTGTTAGGGCTGAAACCACCGAAAGGGCACGATGAGGTTCATTCAGAAGAAGAATTACGGTTATTAGTTTCAGAAAGTTACAAAAATGGAGAGATTAATCAATCTGAATATAAATATGTAAATAAGATTTTTGAATTTGATGATCGTATCGCAAAAGAAATAATGGTACCCCGAACTGAGATGCATATTATTAGTAAAGAAATGCCTGCTGAAGAAGCTTTGCAAAAAATGTCTCGGGAGAAATATACGAGATATCCAGTTGTAGATGGAGACAAAGATCACGTAATAGGCTTTGTAAACTTTAAAGATATTTTCACAGATTTTGTGCAGCATAATGCAGTAAGTAATAAGAAAGTAGAGCAGTATATTAGGCCAATCATTTTAGTTATCGACTCTATCCCAATACACGACTTATTTGTAAAAATGCAAAAAGAAAGAACGCATATTGCCATATTGATAGATGAATATGGTGGTACATCTGGACTTGTTACAGTTGAAGACATTTTAGAAGAAATAGTGGGAGATATTCAAGATGAGTTTGATACAGATGAACAGCCAGAAATTCAACAAGTTAGTGAAACGAAAACAATTCTAGAGGGAAAAGTGCTTGTTAGTGAAGTGAATACGTTATTAGGTTTAACGATTGATGATAATGGTGTTGATACAATAGGTGGCTGGATTTTAACGAAAAATATAGAAATTGCTGAAGAGGATTTCATTGAAATTGAAAATTATAAGTTTTGTGTGAAAGAATTAGATGGACACTATATAAAGAGACTAGAAGTGACAAAAACTGTAGAATCAATTGTTATTTTAGAAGATGAAAAACAAATTAAATTTCAAGAACAAATTAGTTCGTAGACTCTGCTATATGGCAGAGTTTTTTTGAGCATAATGTTTTTGACAGAATAAGGGCTATGATACAATGGCATAAGTCAGACCTTTCACTAGGTGAAGTATTGTTGTATACATATATTTGGAAGGAGAAGAATTATGAAAAAGCATTTATATATAAACGGAGATTGGAAGTCTGTAAACACGTATAAACCATTATACGCACCATATTCTGAAGAAACGTTAGCGGAAATTGCACAAGGAACGGAAGAAGATGTACAAGAGGCTGTTACTGCTGCAAAAAATGCAATGAAAAAAATGAATACATTATCTGCATATGATCGTGCGACTATTTTAGAGAAGGTTGCACAAAAAATGGATGAAAGAAGAGAAGAATTTGCAGAAATTATTGCAAAAGAGGCTGCAAAACCAATTCGTGCTGCGAGGGGAGAAGTAGATCGTACCGTTCAGACATACAAATTTGCGGCGGAAGAAGCGAAGCGTATATACGGCGAGACACTGCCACTTGATGCAGCACCTGGTGCAGATGGACGTATTGCATACACAATACGAAAACCGATTGGGGTTATAGGAGCTATTACACCATTTAATTTCCCATTAAATTTAGTGGCACATAAAGTCGGCCCTGCAATTGCTGCTGGAAATACAGTTGTGTTAAAGCCAGCTGATCAAACGCCATTATCGTCTTATGCATTAGTTGAACTATTTGAAGAGGCAGGATTGCCAAAAGGAGCTTTAAATATTATTTCTGGTCCTGGTTCAACTGTAGGTGAGGCACTAGTTACAAATGATGATGTTGCTTCCATTACTTTTACGGGAAGTCCGAAAGTTGGAATCGGAATTAAGGCAAAGGCTGGGCTAAAGCGAGTTACGTTAGAACTAGGATCAAACGCTGCTGTTATTATTGATGAAGATGTAGAATTAACAGATGAATTAATTGAACGTGTAAAATGGGGTGCATTTGTTAATAATGGACAAGTTTGTATTTCGGTACAACGTGTTTTTGTACATGAAAAGAGAATGGATGAATTTCTTTCAAAGCTAAAGAAAGCGATGGAAACAGTTGTTGTGGGTGATCCATTACTTGAAGAAACGGATGTATCGGCTTTAATTTCGAAAAAAGATGTAGAGCGAATTGAAATGTGGGTGCAAGAAGCTATTAAGGAAGGGGCAGCTGTTTTATACGGTGGTAAGAAACATGATGCAAGGATTTTTGAACCAACTGTATTAACAAATGTTCCAGAGTATGTATCTGTACAGTGCCAAGAAGTATTTGGTCCACTTATGACAGTAAATACATTTAAAGAATTTGATGAAGCAATAGAGCAAGTAAATCATTCACGTTACGGTCTACAAGCAGGTGTATTTACAAATAATTTGTTTAAAGCAATGCGTGCAATTGATGAGTTAGAAGTTGGTGGTGTCATGATTAATGACATTCCAACGTTTAGGGTAGATCATATGCCATACGGTGGTGTGAAAGAAAGCGGCACAGGGCGTGAAGGAATTAAATATGCAATAGAAGAGATGACAGAAATGAAATTAGTGTGTATTAAAAAATAAAGTAGATCAAGCTAAAACATCGTAATAAAAAACGAGCAGGAAATGTTTACGATTCCATACTCGTTTTTTATTGTTTGTTTTATGTTTCTCGATACGATTTCATTTAATCAAGTGTACCTTTTACTTCATTTCTTGTTTGAAAATAGCATCTTCTACATAAATTTGTTCTTTGTCAACAGCTGTACTATGGGATAATACTAAACCGATGGGTGTTTCTATACCTTTATTTTGAACAATTGTAAAAGGAACATTTTTTTCATTTGCTAATTTAATGTATTTTGATAAATGTGGGTAAGCAATGCCACCATTTAGGAATATTTGTAATGATTGAGAAGAGCGCATGCTACTAGCTACTTCAGAATATACATTACTTTGCATTACTTGACCGATAGTTAAAGCGATTTCTACACGCTCACGTAATGTAGTTAAATACATATTACGTTCTTCTGGTTTGTTCTGCTTTTGGCCGTAAATGCCTTCTTGGAGATAATCTTCCACATTTTTATTTACCATATTTTTCACACCTTTCATTTTCTATTGTACGAAAGAATGAGGCAGGATGCAAAAAAAGTCGCATCGAATGTAAAAAAAATTGAATGAAAGGAAGGAAAATAGAATGTATCAATCTAAACAATTAATAAAGGCATTAAAAATTTTATCAACACATATTAACAAAATGTGACAATAATCTATTAACGAATCGCATTTTTTGTGTTAATATTCAAAATATAAAGGGTGTTCGTCGTATGGAAATGGAGGGAATGGGGGTTTTTCCAATCGATAAGGATATTAAAGAAGTATTTTGTTCGCACTTGAAAAACAACAGGCACCAATTCGTTGAGAACTGGAAAAACAAAATGATAATTTCCGATAAAGATCCATTTAAACTAGAAGCAGTTCAAAATGGAGAGGATTTATTAGAGTTAATTATCGAACTTACAATGGAAGAAAAAGATATAGATTATCTTCAGCCATTATGCGAGAAAATTGCTATTGAACGTGCAGGAGCAGATGCGAATATTGGAGATTTTGTTTATAATGCAAACGTGGGAAGAAATGAGCTTTTTGAAGCGATGTGTGAATTAGAGGTTAGCGCACGTGAATTGAAACCAATTATGGCTCAAATACATACTTGTTTTGACAAATTAATTTATTATACTGTTTTAAAATACTCGGAAATTATATCAAGAAATTTAGAGGAAAAACAGCAATATATTAACGAAACACATAAAGAAAGGCTGACGATATTAGGGCAAATGTCAGCTAGTTTTGTACATGAATTTCGTAACCCACTTACTTCGATTATGGGATTTGTCAAATTATTAAAGGCAGATCATCCGAGTTTATCGTATTTAGATATTATTTCGCATGAATTAGACCAATTAAACTTTCGGATTTCGCAATTTTTACTCGTATCGAAAAAAGAAATGTGGACGGAATCAGAACAATTTTGGCTTAATGATTTGTTTCAAGATATTATACAGTTCTTATATCCGAGTTTGGTTAATGCAAATGTATCGATTGAAAAGAATTTGCCGTACCCAATTCCGCTTGTTGGTTATCGGAGTGAAGTGAGACAAGTATTTTTAAATATATTAATGAATTCAATTGACGCTCTTGAATCGATAAAAGAAGAACGAAAAATTATCGTTGATGTATTTGAAGAAGATCAGGCAATTCGAATTGTAATAAAAAATAATGGACCAATGATTCCAGCTGAAAATGTAGAAACGATTTTCGAACCATTTGTAACTACTAAAAAGTTAGGAACTGGTATTGGGTTATTTGTATGTAAACAAATTGTAGAAAAACATAATGGGTCCATCATGTGTCGTTCAGATAACGATTGGACAGAATTTCAAATTGAGTTTCAAAAATAAACAGTCTACACCAAATGAATGGTGTAGACTGTTTTAATTTGTAAGGATAACGGCTTCTAATTTAGGATCCTTCGTTGAATAACCTAAAATTGAAATGGTATAAATGATGTTCGGTTCGACTTTGAAATTCGGTATAGTTAGCAAGACACTTGCATTATCTGCGAGTGCAACTTCAATATCTGCTGTACCAGGGCTAACTTCTAAAAAATCTGTAATTTGTTTAAAGAGTACATTTTCAAATAAATGATCTCCACCTTTTAAACTTACATTTACAACAGGGGTATCCGGAGAAAAATGTGCAAAGCGTATTTTTGCTTGACCAGCTGGTAAATGTGTATTATCAAGCATAGGTTGTAATTGGAGATGATTGTCACTATTTATTGCGGCAAAAGTATAAGAGTGATTTCCCATTATCGGTACTAAAGCTGAAAAGATGGGAGTTTCATTGTCGACAGGAACAATATCTATACGGTATTTACCTTGTACTAATGTTAAATAGGGACTAAATTGTTTAAATGAAATATTTTTAATAACCTTTTGTCCGTTTACTAAAATGTCAACCGCAGGTGTATTGGAAGCTGAGTGAAAAAACCTTATATGTGATGGTAAAGCAGCTTCTTGTGAATCTCTTTTTTCATATGCCTGTACAAGTTTCGTAAGCGCATCATAATATTTCATATATAGTTCTACATATTTTTTCGGATTATGAAATTGATAGTAACGAGCGAGCTGTTCGTAACGTGCAGCTTCTTGTCCATATTTTTCGATTTCAGATTGAGACATGAACATTCCTCCTTTGTCATCATTAACACTATATGCTTAGCAAGAAAGAGGTTATGCAAAAAAATTGTTTCTAAAAGGAGGAAAGTTGAAAATAAGTAAAAAATATTGCTTATGGTAAGTGTAGTTTAGGTGAACGAGAGTTATAAATTTCTAGAGGACACAATAATATTTCCTCCAAATGAGCTGATGAAGTTCGGATTATGAAATGAAGACTTAAGAGTGAAATAAGTGAAATATCGAAAACATGTCCAAAATTCTTAGAAAACTAGGGATTTTTTAAATTATGGGCGAATACACATACAAAGTGATAATTGTCCTACATAAATTATAAAGGAAAGGTAATTTGAAATTGAGGAAAGGAATGAAATATTGGGATGGGGATATCCCGCAAGGATTTGTGAGTGGAGTTATGGACGATTTTGTGCTTTAGGCTGTAGGATGAAATTTGAATTTGTAATGCTATTGTTTCTATTTACGTTAGCAAGTGAAGGTATTAACTGATAAAAGAGCGTCGTGCCGAACTGATTAATGTGGTTAATCGGTTCTTTTTTTAATGTATAAAACGGATGATGATGTATGTGAAATCTTGGTTTCTTTAAAATAATTGCTATGCATTTAGTGGGATTAATTGTCGAGATTTGTTTGAAAATATGCAATATAAAGTAGGAGAATAGGAAGGAGTTTAAAGGGAGTTTCGTCGAAGTTTACACAATGTCGGCAATTGAGGGAAGCTGACATTATGTTAAGAAAACATGTAGTGAAACATTTATTTTATATAAAGGAGGGTTAGTTGAGCGTATAAATAAGGGTTGGTCTTCGACTTTAGTTCTGAATTTTCTGTTTTTGAAGTTGATATTAAGCACTCATTTGTATATTTTATAATAGTTTTTTGATAAAATCACTGCTTTCGCAGAGGGTTCTTTTTTATGAAAGAAACGTCAATTTTCTTCATATATATATACAAATTGGAGAAATGGGGGAGCGCTATGCGCGATTACTTAATTAAACCACTTGTTGGTCAGCCGTATCCAATGATTTCACATGGAAAAGGTGTGTATTTGTATGATCAAAACGGAAATAAATATTTTGATGGCTCGTCAGGGGCAATTACGGCAGGTATTGGGCATGGCGTAAAGGAGATTGCGGACGTTATCAAAAAGCAAGCAGAGGAGATTGCTTTCGTTTATAGATCACAGTTCACGAGTGAACCAGCTGAAAAATTAGCGAAGAAATTAAGCGATTTAAGTGTAGGAGATTTGAACTGGAGCTTTTTTGTAAATAGTGGTACGGAAGCAAATGAAACAGCTATGAAAATTGCAATCCAGCATTTTCAAGAGCGAGGTATTCAAGGGAAACATAAAATTTTGTCACGATGGATGAGTTATCACGGTATTACGATGGGAGCCTTATCAATGTCTGGGCATCCACTGCGCAGACAACGTTTCGTGTCAATTTTAGAAGATTATCCAACTATTCCAGCTCCATATTGTTTTAGATGTCCGGTGCAAAAGGTATATCCAACTTGTCAGCTTGCTTGTGCGACTGAACTAGAAAGATCAATTGAAAGAATTGGTGCAGAACATATCGCAGCTTTTATCGCTGAACCGATTATCGGAGCAGCTGGAGGCGCAGTCGTCCCGCCGAAAGAATATTATAAAGTTATTAAAGATATTTGTAGTCATTACGATATTTTATTTATTGCCGATGAAGTAATGACTGGACTTGGTCGTACTGGTGCTTGGTTTGCGATGGAGCATTGGGGTGTAGAACCGGATATTATGACTCTTGGTAAAGGTTTAGGAGCTGGATATACACCGATGGCAGCGACGATTGTAAGTGACCGTGTTATGGAGCCAATTTTACGAGGATCACGTTCAGTTATGAGTGGGCATACGTTAAGTGCAAATCCATTATCAGCAGCAACTGCTCTAGCTGTTATTGAGTATATGGAGAAACATAATCTACCTGAAAAAACAGCAGAAAAAGGAGAGTATTTAATAAAAGGACTACAAAAAGTTCAGCAACAATCGACAATCATTGCTGATGTACGCGGAAAAGGTTTGCTGATTGGAGTAGAATTGCAACCGTTTACAAAGGCGTCAGAACTTATTTCGGTTGCAGCTAAAAATGGTCTTCTTTTATACCAAGCTGTTTCAGGGCAAGCAGGAAAAGAAGATAGTGCACTGCTTGTAGCACCGCCAATGACAACTACATATTCCGAGTTAGATGAATTACTTTCAATTTTTGCAAAAAGTGTAGAAGAAATGATGCAAAAAGGAGGGCATAGTATCGCATGACAACTATTACGAATACATTCGGTAAATTAAAAGAAATAGAGGAAGTAATTTCTTTGTTCCACGATGATATGACATTAATGTTTGGAGGATTTGGGGGGATTGGATCCCCTCCATCTTTGATACAGGCGATTTTAGAAAAAGGAGTTACAAATTTAAATTTAATAGGAAATGACACGGGATTTCCTGATGTAGGAATCGGTCGTCTTGTTACGAATGAAAGAGTAAAATCATTAGTTACCTCACATATTGGTTCAAATCCAAATGCAGGGAGACAGCTAAACGAAGGAAGGTTACAAATCGAGTTTTCCCCTCAAGGAACATTAGCAGAGCGTATTCGCGCTGGTGGTGTAGGACTTGGAGGCGTATTAGTTGATGTAGGTGTTGATACGATTGTAGAAGAGGGAAAACGTACAGTTGAAATGAATGGTAAGACATATTTAGTTGAAACAGCATTAACTGCTGAGGTTGCAATTGTATATGCGAAAAAAGCGGATCCGTTTGGTAATCTTGTGTTTGATAAAAGCGCTCGTAACATGAACCCTCACGTAGCAATGGCAGGGGATATAACGATTGTAGAAGCAGAGGAGATCGTTCCACTTGGAAGTTTAGATCCAGAAGAAATTGTTGTCCCAGGAGTATTTGTAAATTATATCGTACCGTCGGAAGGAGTGAATTGGAAATGGGTATGGGCGTAGAAGTGAGAGATAAGATTGCTAGGCGCGCAGCGAAAGAAATACAAAATGGTATGATTGTAAATTTAGGTATTGGTATACCATCGCTTGTACCGAATCATCTTCCTGACGATATAAACGTTATGTTTCATGCGGAAAATGGAATTGTAGGTATGGGACCTACGCCAAGCAAAGGGAATGAAGACGAAAATTTATGTAACGCAGCAGGTTTACCAACTTCTCTTATTACAGGAGCGAGTTATTTTGATAGCTGCACAGCGTTTGGGATGATTCGAAAAGGTTTATTAGACATAACGATTCTTGGTTCATTACAAGTAAGTGAGAATGGTGATTTAGCCAACTGGATTGTCCCAGGAAAACGCGTTCCAGGTATTGGGGGAGCGATGGATTTGGCACAAAAAGCGAAGCGGGTCGTTGTTGTAATGAATCATGTCGATAAATACGGAAATGCAAAAATTGTTTCGGAGTGTACATTACCGTTAACTTCAAAGAAATGTGTAGATTTAATTATTACAGATATGGCAGTTATGGAAGTGACGGAGGATGGACTCATTTTACAAGAGTTAATGAGCCCATACACAGTGGAAGATATAAAACAACATACAGAAGCTGATTTCAAAATTGACTCTAACTTACTAGTAATTGAATGAGGGGAGATGTAATATATGGAGCAATTAAAAAAGAAAATTTGTGATTATATCGAGAGTCATGAAGAGGAAAGCGTAAAATTTTTAAAACGATTAATTCAAGAAAAGAGCGTATCTGGTGATGAGAGTGGTGCGCAGGCAATTGTGATTGAAAAATTACGTGAGCTAGGTTTAGATCTAGATATTTGGGAACCATCCTTTTCTAAAATGAAAGATCATCCTTATTTTGTATCACCGCGTACAAGTTTTTCAGATAGCCCGAACATAGTGGCAACCCTTAAAGGAAGTGGCGACGGAAAATCTATGATATTAAATGGACATATTGATGTCGTGCCAGAAGGAGATGTGAATCAGTGGGACCATCACCCTTATAGTGGTGAGCAAATAGGGAATCGTATATATGGTCGTGGAACAACGGATATGAAAGGCGGAAACGTCGCACTAATGCTTGCGATGGAAGCCATTATTGAATCTGGTATTGAATTAAAAGGAAATATTTATTTTCAAAGTGTAATAGAAGAAGAAAGCGGCGGGGCAGGAACATTAGCGACTATATTACGAGGATATAAAGCGGATGGTGTCATTATTCCAGAACCGACAAATATGAAGTTTTTCCCGAAACAACAAGGGTCCATGTGGTTTCGTCTACATGTGAAAGGCAAAGCAGCACATGGTGGAACGCGTTATGAAGGAGTAAGTGCAATTGAAAAAAGTATGTTTGTTGTAGAGCATTTGAGAAAATTGGAAGAGAAGAGAAATGGTCGAATTACAGATCCATTATTTAAAGGAATCCCGATTCCAATTCCAATTAATATTGGAAAAATTGAAGGTGGGAGCTGGCCAAGTTCTGTTCCTGATTCGTTAATTTTAGAAGGAAGATGTGGTATTGCGCCGAATGAGACTATAGAGGCAGCAAAAGAAGAGTTCGATAATTGGATCGCTGAATTAAATGATGTGGACAATTGGTTTGTTGAAAATCCTGTAGAAGTAGAATGGTTTGGGGCGAGATGGGTTCCTGGTGAACTAGAAGAAAATCATGAGTTAATTACGACACTCGAGCATAACTTTGTTGAAATCGAAGGGAACAAACCGATTATTGAAGCGTCTCCTTGGGGGACTGATGGAGGTTTATTTACACAAATCGCAGGCGTACCAACGATAGTATTTGGTCCAGGAGAGACAAAAGTAGCACATTATCCAAACGAATATATAGAAGTTGATAAAATGATAGCTGCCGCAAAAGTTATTGCATGTACATTACTAGATTGGTGTGAGGTGAAAAAATGAAATACTATGAATCTTTTAGAGAACAGACGAATGGCTATACAGTAGAAGGCGTATTAGACTATTTTAATAAACGTATTCGAGTAGACCACTACACAGGAAATATTGAGAGGATTATAAAAACAATTGACGAATTAGCAGAGAAGCATTCTTTCACTAAATGTATTATTAAAGGAAAGGGAGAGCATGTTTCTACATGGCTCTCTTTCGGTTTTTTATTGGAAGCAACAATACCGCATTATTTTCAAGGTCATGATGCATACTTCTTCGTGAAATTTATTAATGATGAAAGACGAAATAGTATTCATTGGGCTGAGGAAGATACCATTTTAAGCGGAGTTAAAGCAAAAGAAGTAAAGGAAAAAATAGTTCCAGAGAAATTTCTATTAAGAAAAGCGACCGAAGAGGATGCGGAAGAATTAGCGGTCGTCTTTGGAAAAGTATTTGAAGTTTATCCGACTCCTTTAAACGAAGCAAGTTATGTAAAACAAACGATGAAAGAAGACGATACAATATACTATGTGTATGAATTCGAGGGAAAAATAATTAGTACAGCATCTGCAGAAATGAATATAAAAGAAGGAAATGCAGAATTAACGAATTGTGCTACGTTACCCGAATATCGTAAGCATGGGTTTATGAAAAGTTTACTAATTAAGTTAGAAGAAGAACTGCAAGAAAAATCGATTTTCTGCTCCTATACAATTGCTCGATCACTTTCTTTCGGAATGAATGCGGCCTTTCATCAGTTAGGTTATACGTATACAGGAAGACTGGCGAACAATTGCTACATTTTCGATAAGCTGGAAGATATGAATATATGGGTGAAAGATTTGTCTAAATAGTACGGTATAAAAATAGAACGGAATCGTCATGCTTATAATCGCATATAGGTATGCCGGAAATTCGGCACGTGATTGCTGAATTTTCGGCAAAAGGGGGGATGACATTGCTAGCAGTTTCGACACAAGAAGTCATTGAAGCGATTTTGGGCAGTATTGATGAGGCTATACACGCAGTAGATGAAAATGGTATTACAATTTTTTATAATACAGTAGCTGCAAAACACGATGGATCAAAAATTGAAAAAGTGTTAGGTAAACATTTATTAGAAGCGTTTCCTTCTTTATCTAGGGAAACAAGTACGTTGATGAAAGTGCTAGATACAAAAAAGCCAATCGTTCATCAAGTGCAACATTATCAAAATTTAAATGGGGAAGACATTTGTACAGTAAATACGACGTTACCTATTTTTATAGATGGAAATATTGCTGGGGCTGTTGAAATTGCTAAGGATTATTCCACAGTTCAAAAACTTACGGATACAATTGTCGATTTGCAGTCGAAAATAAAGCGGTCATCTAGAAAAAAAGCAATTAAAAAGCATATTGCATTTGAGACGATCGTGACGAATGATGCTCGGTTTAAACAGACGAAAGAATTAGCACAAAAAGTAGCCCCAACGGATGCAAATGTTTTAATATATGGGGAAACAGGAACAGGGAAAGAGCTATTTGTACAAGCGATTCATGAAGCTTCTAAACGGAAGAACAAGCCGTTTATTGCACAAAACTGCGCAGCTTTGCCAGAATCGCTATTAGAAAGTTTATTGTTCGGAACGACGAAAGGCAGCTATACAGGGGCAATTGAACGAGCGGGATTATTTGAACTTGTAGATGGAGGGACATTGTTTTTAGATGAACTGAATTCAATGCCACTCGATTTACAAGCGAAAATGCTACGTGTATTAGAAGATGGTGTTATTCGTCGTATTGGTGATAATAAGACGAGAAAAGTAGACGTTCGCGTTATTACCGCAATGAATCAGCCACCAGAAATATGTTTAAAAGAGAATAAAATTCGCACTGATTTATATTATCGATTAAATGTCTTTTCATTATATATTCCGCCGCTCCGTGAAAGAACTGAGGATGTATTATTATTAGCGTCTTATTTTTTGAAAGAATATAATAAAAGTTATAAAAAAGATGTACTTCAAATGGATAAGGAAGCGAAAGAACGACTAGAAGCTTACCAATGGCCTGGAAATGTTCGGGAGTTAAAACATACGATTGAACATGCTGTCATAATTGCAGAAGGTAATACATTAACAGCCAATTGTTTACCGCGTACATTTCGGAAAGAGAATCTTCCGAAGAAGAGGAGCATATTGCCTCTTAGAGAAGCACTTCATCAAACGGAAAAAGAATTAATAGATCAAGCGTTAATTGAAACGGAAGGGAATATACTACAAGCTGCAAAAATGTTAGGTATCCCTCGTCAAACGCTGCAATATAAGCTGAGTAAGTACGACAAAACCGCCGAATAATTGGCGGTTTTTGTGTATTTGCACCAATAAAAGAGCGTTTACATATATAAAAAGTAATGAATATGATAGTATGTATGGATTTCATACAGTGCTTAAAAATATTTTTTTGCTTATGTAATAGCGTTCTCCGTACATTTACTTATCAATAATGTAAAGTTGGCATAACTATTGCTTATATAAAGGATGAGCGTATAAAAAGGGGGAATAGCAATGTTACATGATGTATACAAACCAAATCGTCACTGGAAAGATATCGAGTTGTGGAAGGATGTTACTGAAGAACAATGGAATGACTGGGTTTGGCAATTAACGAATACGATCAAAACGTTAGATGACTTAAAGAAAGTGATTAATTTAACACCTGACGAAGAAGAAGGCGTTAAAATTTCAACGAAAACGATCCCGTTAAATATTACACCGTACTATGCTTGGCTAATGAATCCTGATGACCCACGCTGTCCGATTCGGATGCAATCTGTACCGATCTCGGAAGAGTTATATAAAACAAAATATGATTTAGAAGATCCGCTTCATGAAGATGAAGATTCACCAGTTCCAGGGTTAACACATCGTTATCCTGACCGCGTATTATTCTTAGTAACGAATCAATGTTCTATGTATTGTCGTTACTGTACACGCCGTCGTTTTAGTGGACAAATTGGAATGGGTGTGCCAAAGAAACAATTAGATGATGCAATTGGTTACATTCGTGATACACCACAAGTACGAGATGTATTAATTTCTGGTGGTGACGGTCTTCTTATTAACGATAAAATTTTAGAATATGTATTAAAAAATTTACGAGAGATTCCGCATGTCGAGATTATTCGTATCGGAACGAGAGCACCGGTAGTATTCCCGCAGCGTATTACAGAAAACTTATGTAACATTATTAAAAAATACCATCCAGTATGGTTAAATACACATTTCAATACTTCTATTGAAATTACAGAAGAGTCGAAAAAAGCATGTGAAATGCTAGCGAATGCTGGTGTTCCAATCGGAAACCAAGCAGTAATTTTGGCTGGTATTAACGACAGCGTTCCAATTATGAAAAAACTTATGCATGACTTAGTAAAAATCCGTGTACGCCCATACTACATTTATCAATGTGACTTATCTGAAGGTATTGGTCATTTCCGTGCACCGGTATCTAAAGGTCTGGAAATTATTGAAGGTTTACGCGGTCATACGTCTGGTTATGCAGTTCCAACATTCGTTGTTGATGCACCAGGAGGAGGCGGAAAAATTGCGCTTCAACCAAACTATTTAATTTCACAAAGTGCAGATAAAGTTGTGCTTCGTAACTTTGAAGGTGTTATTACAACGTATCCAGAGCCAGAGAGCTATATCCCAGGAAGAGCAGAAGGGTACTTTAAAGAAATCTATCCAAACTACGAAGAAAAACGTTCAGATGTTGGTATCGCAGGTCTTATGAGTGATAAGAAATTTAACCTTGTTCCAGACGACTTACAGCGTATGAACCGTCGTAAAGACTATGAAGATAATGAAACTCATGCATCACTAAAAGATAAACGTGATAAGCGTGATCAACTGAAAGATAAAAAGTATCAATCACAAATGGCTAAATTAGAAGAAAACGACAAAAAAAATGAGGGTGATGCAGTATGAATTGTATGTGGTGTGACAGTACAGAAGCGAAAGAAAGCTTGAATACTGTATATTGGGAATTGCCAGATGGTACGAAAGCCATTGAAATCCAAGAGACACCATGCATTTCTTGTTCCTCATGTGGTATGGACTATCAAGCAGATCAAACAGTGAAAGAAATAGAAGATCAATTGTTTCTAATTTATACGAAAGATTTACCAAAACAACTAACATATGAAGAATTAATGGGAAGACCACGTCTATTAAAAAGAAATTATTTCGACTTTTAACCAGCTTTTATGCTGGTTTTTTTCTATTTTGCCTTGTATAATGTATCCAAGTTAGAAAGGTAGGGAAGATTTTTGAAAAAGACATTTTACCACTATATGATGAAGCATCGTGCCGCTCTATTTAGTAATGAAATTTCGAATTTAGCAGAGGCAATGTACGATGATTTAAGCTTTCCGAAGCAATCTGAAGATTACGATGAAATTAGTTCATACTTAGAATTAAGTGGAATGCTAGAAAGTATGTCTATATTTGATGAAGCTTGGGATTTATACATACAAGAGAGATAAAAACTATAAGATGGTATTTTTGATGAGAAGCTAGTCTATTTGCTAGCTTTTTTTACGTTGTAAATAAATTTTCATATGGTGATATTTTTTATTGAAAAAATTTATGAATATACGCTTCTGTGATAAGCGTTTTTATGTAGGTTGCATATACTGTTATCAAAATCACGACGTCAAAAAAAGGAGAGATATAGATGGCAAGGAAAAAGCAACCTAAATATAACGTAGGGGACATAGTCGTGATTACGCTATATGGAACCGTTGGTAAAATCACAAATATGAAGGTTTTAGATGGAGTTTACGTTTACGAAGTCAATAATCACGATGGGTTTTACGTAGAGCAAACGTTGCAGCACGTTTCAGAGCAAGATATGAAAAAAGGTGAAACTGAGTGGATTGAATTAAATTATAATTTCACATTTGGTGATCTCGTGCAAGTAACAGGATACGATAAAGATGTGTTTCGGATTGTTGGTTTTCGTACAGAAGTATGGAGATATAAAAATGACGCATGGGAAGATACAATATACGAATTGTCACGAATTACGGATGGTGAATGGTTAGAAGCAGATGAATCAGATTTAACGCTACTTGCAAATGCTCAAACGGCAAATGCAATTTTGAAGAAAATGAAACAAGATAAAGCTGGTATGAATAAATTAGATTTAGGAAAATTAAAGTCAATTAACAACTCAAAAAAAGTGAGTGTTAAGACAAATCGTCAAGAAATCATTGATGGATTACTTGATATTTATAACGATTACCAATTGTTATTTGATACATTTAAAGATGAAGAATACAAAATTGTTATGGATGTTGTTCATAATTATTTAGTTAAATTGACAGAGAAAAAGTAGTTAACTAGAAAGAGAGAATGAATTGAACAACAACATATGCAGTATAAGGTATGCCTACAATTATTAAAAAAATAAAAAGCCATTTAATAAGAGAGTCTGCCCATTGATCTTCATGCATGAACTCTTCTTTTGTTTGTCCTACTTCTTGTTCTACCTCATATTGGTATTCCATAATTAAATCCCCCTTTTTGATAGCTTGTACTACCATCGTATGCATCTCGTCCAAAGGATATGACCTATAAAAAAGAAAAACTATTTTTCTAATCTCATATACATATTTTTGAGATTTTTTCATAAAACAGAAATAAAGGAGTGATGCTCATGAAGGAAATTGAAGTCGTAATTGATACGGAAGAGATTGCGGAGTTTTTTTATGAGCAACTAATTGAAAGAGGATACGTCCCAAAACGAGAAGAAATTGAAGATCTCGCAGACATTACATTCGAGTACCTATTAGAGAAATGTATGATTGATGAAGTGTTTGATGAAGAGGATGAGTGAAAGTAGCGACGGGGTTTACTCGTCGTTTTTTACTCTTTACAAACTTGTCACAAATATAGTCGGTAATAGTTGGTATAATTAAAAGAAAATTTTACTCAAGAGGTGAAGGGATGTTCAAAAAAATTATTGATTCTTTATTAGGTAGGAAAAAATATCGTTCGTATTCTAGTAGTGATTATCGCCATAGAGGTCGCTCTTATTCAAGTAGCGATTATAAACGACGTTCATCTGGTTATGGCCATCAGCATTATAAAAGAAAGCGTAAAAGCCGTAGCTTCTTTTCAAGTAGCTGATGAAATGGCATCGTATACTAGCTTTATTTGATAGACCACTTCGAAAAAATACAATCGTTGCAGAACGTTATAAAATTGAATCAGTAATTGGAATGGGCAGTTATGGGGTTACATATGTCGTTAATGATTTACAAATAAATAGATATAAAGTCTTAAAACAATTAAGACAAAGTAAACAAAGGCATGAGTCTGGTAGAAAATCATTTGAACAAGAGAAAATGATCTTACAAAAATTAGATCATCATGCAATTCCTAGTTTATATGATCATTTCGTATGGGAGAAAAAAAGCTTTTTTGTGATGGAATATATGCCGGGTGAGAATTTCGAAGATTATATTTTCTTAGATGGGTATGTATATACAGAACGTGAAGTTTTTAAAATTTTATACGATATATTAGAAATTGTATCGGTGTTTCATAGTAAAGGTATTATTCACCGAGATTTACGTATTCCGAATATATTAATGAAAGAAAATCGAATTAGTATTATTGATTTTGGTTTGGCTAAATTGAAGGGTGAGGGTGATGAACGAGCTACAACTTATGAAGGTGAACAAGCTTTGATGCGAGAAGTTCAGTTTCGTAGCGATTTTTATGCGCTTGGTCATTTCTCATTATTTTTATTATATGCAGGCTATGAATCTAATGAAAAATATGAAAAACCATGGTATGACGAATTAACTTTAGAAAATTATAACCGTGAAATGCTTATGCGAATGTTACAAATAAAAACGCCGTACTATGAAAATGTACAAGATTTAAAAAAAGATGTAGCTTTTGCTTTAGAAAGGATGGAGGATCCATGTTTCAAAAGTTTTTAGCAAGCGTTGGTATTGGTAATGCAAAAGTAGATACAGTTCTTGAAAAAGATGAGTATATTGTTGGAGAAGAGATACTAGGAAAGGTTCATATAACTGGAGGTTCAGTTAGCCAACAAATTGAAAGCATTTACTTAACGTTATCAACATCGTATGTACGAGAAGTGGATGATAAAAAAGTAACAGCAACATATGATTTAGAGCGAGTTCGTTTAACAGAACCTTTTTCTGTTGAGCCGAATGAAAAAAAGGAAATTCCATTTTCATTTATAATGCCAGTTGAAACACCGCTTACACTTGGAATGAAAACAGTTTGGGTGCATACAGGCCTTGATATTAAACGTAGTATAGATCCAAGTGATCGTGATTACATTCAAGTGTTGCCAAATGCATTATTAAATAGTGTGTTAGAGGGTGTACAACAATTAGGTTTTAAAGCGCGTCATATAGAATGTGAAGAATTACCGTATCGATTACGTAAGCAAGTTCCATTTGCGCAAGAATTTGAGTTTGTTCCGGTTTCCGGAGAGTATTATGGGAAATTAGATGAACTAGAATTATTAATCTTGCCAAGCGCCTACGATCGACTAGAGATTATTATGGAAGTAGACAGAAAATCCCGCGGATTAGCAGGTTTATTTGCAGAAGCGCTTGATCTTGACGAGAAAGTGATTCGCTTTACAGTAATGAATGAAGATATTCCAGCAATGAAAGAAAAAATTAACAATTATATTTTTTAATAAACTATGCATAAAAAAGAAATGGAGAGGAAAACTAAAACAACCGCTCCATTTTTTTGCATAGTGAGGTTATGTATGTGAAACGATATCGACATTTATACTTGTTAAGTTCTACGCTACTCATTTGTTTTGTCGTATTATCACTTTCGTATCATACCGCTTGTATTGAGAAATTTGACAATATAGTCGCGCATTTTATTCAAAGTTTTCGAAACGATTATTTGACAGCCTATTTTACTTGGGTGTCATTTATCGGTTCCAAAAGAATATATTTTCCGTTGCTCATTATTCTTGTAATGTATTTTCTCGTTAGAAAAAAAATGCTTAGTGCATTACTTCTAACAATTAATTATTATGGATCTCGTTACTTAAACAGTATGCTTAAACTATGGTACGAACGAGCAAGACCTGATGTAACACAGCTTGTTACGGCAACTGGATATAGTTTTCCGAGCGGTCATACGATGAATGCTACTGCTTTTTTAGGATTTATTGCCTACGTCACCATTACTGAAGAACGAATTACATTGCATAAAAAATTGTTGATTATTTTTATAGCGAGCTTTGTTGTATTATCTATTTCAGTTAGCCGAATTTATCTTGGCGTGCACTATCCATCTGACATATTAGCAGGATGGGCGGCTGGGGGTAGCTGGCTCGTTTTATGTGTTATATTTCATAAAACGTTCATGAAAAAAGAACCTATGTCATAATAGGTTCTTTTTTCATTGGTTCAACATGAATGTGTGCATGGTAAATCCCAAATTTTTTCCGAAGCATAGCCTCGATGTTGTCAGTAATACAATGGCTTTCACCAACATCCATATGAGCATCAACCTCAATTGTAATATCAACGTACGTTTGATTCCCGTACATACGCGCGCGAATGTCTACGATGTTTTCCACGCCGCCAATATGTTCAATAGCACCAGCGTACTCTTCCATCTTATCTGGATCGATTCCATCCGTTAACATATGAGAAGCTTCTACAAAAATTTCCCATGCAGTTTTACAAATAATAAGGCCGACAAGTAAAGCAGCAATAGGATCTAAAATAGGTATTTGGAACTGCGAACCGACAATACCTACTACTGTACCGATACTTACGAGAGCATCTGATAAATTATCTTTCGCAGCAGCTTCTAATGATTTACTTTTTGTGCGCGCTGCAATTTTTTTCGTATACAAATACACGAAATACATAACGACAGCAGAAAATAAGGCTACCCATGCAGCAAGTACATTAGGCGCTGCTTGTTTCGGATTGAAAAAAGATTGAATGGCACTAATAACAACCTCTAATCCGACCGTTGCCATAATAAAAGAAGCAACAAGTGATGCAATTTGTTCTGCGCGTGAATGCCCATAAGGGTGATCTGGGTCACGAGGCTTACGAGAAATTTTTAGACCAATTAATATTGCTAAAGAAGCACCGATATCCGTTAAGTTATTTAAACCGTCAGCACGTAATGCGCTAGAGAGGGTAATATAACTGATGATGATTTTCATAGAGGATAAAAATATGTAGGCCATAATGCTGACAATCGCACCTTTATCAGCTTCTTTATGAGAAAGAGTATCCACTTTAATCACTCACCTTTCTACAAGGAATTTCTTTCTATAAATAGAGTACCAAACGAAACTCGTGTGGGTCTATACAAACATTGTTGACGTTTTTTAGCTTTTTAAGAAGGGGATAACAAAGTTTCGCGAAGGAAAAATATGTTGTAAAGTGCAAAGTTAGGATATAAATGCGATTTGGATCGAGGGGATAGGGGAAAGGATACATGTATTATGGTGAATTCGTATATTACACCGCTGAAAGATGATCGGGAAAAATAAAAACCCTCTAGAAAATATTTTTCAGAGGGTTTTCATCTTAGTATGCTTCTAAAAACTCAGTAACTTGCTCTTCAGTTTTTGCATTAGCACTATGTAAGTGGCCTAGCTTCTCACCATTTTGATATACAAGTAAACTTGGAATACCCATTACTTGATACTCTTCAGCGATACTTGGGAACTCATCTTTATTAATAGAATACCATTCAAACTTATTGAACTCTTCCATTACATCTCCGATAAAGTTGTCCATACGTACGCAATCTGGGCACCATGTAGTAAAGAACTTAACAACTACTGGCTCCTCACTTGCGATGATGTCTTTGAATTCCTGTTCTGATTTGATTTCTTTCATGTTTTGTTTCTCCTTTTTCACAATTAATATTTTAGGTTGATTAGTTGGTGTATTTGCTGTGAAATGAAAACTTCGAACGAAAGTTTTCTTTCCGAATAATTCGTTTGCAAATTGATTCACCGCAGTTTCTTAAATTTCTGGTACAACATCTTGGTAAGTGTCCAGTGTGATACCTACTAAACGTTTACTTGTAATCTTTTAGATCATAGAAACGAATATTAGGAACCTTACTTTTCTTTATAAGCTTTTTCATGAGCTGTGTCAAACTTCTGAATTATAAGGTATAAGTAGGGTAGATCAAACTGTATTCATGATAGCCATTGCTATAACGTTCTTTTCCACAGATGTTTTTATGAGATGTTTATGAAGCGCCTGTAATGTAATGTCGGATAAAACAAGCAGGAAATTCAAAAAAAGATGAAGGGGATGCATAGATGAATTTAGGGGAGTCGTTATAAGAACTTATTCATGAAGTTGTGAGAGAAGAGGTTAGGGCGGCATTAGCTGAGTTCCAGCAATAATCACAACCAAATAAAGAAATGTGGGTGAAAGGAGCGTGACTTACAAGTGGGGAAATTACTGCACTGTATAGAGTGAAAGAAAAAACATGATGTGGAATGCGAAAGGGATCATAAGAACATTTTAGGAATTATTTAGTGGTTAAGAAGTCAGGGGGAATTAGGATGTTGAAATGGGAAAAGAAACTGTTTTCAAAAAACGCCCACCTTGCATTGTTTGTGAGAAACAAGAAGGTGAGCTTCACTTAAAAGAAACGAATTAGATTTGTGAAAATTGTGCCCAAATTAAGCATGAACAAGGTATTGAAATAGATACCTATGCCCTTTACACCTTATTCCATAAATAAGAAAGCTGGTGGGCTTCTGATTCAAGAGCTATTAAATGATCATTATTAATAGAGTTATTCGTATACATTCTGTTCTTTTGGATGTTAAGCACCGTATAATTTACATCGTTATATTCATTTGAAAATGTTGATTCATTTAATAATGTCAGTGTTGAGTTGATGTTATATTTATCAATTCGCTCTTTTTTTCCTTTGAAAAACAGTTTAATAAGATGTGGCTCATCATTAATGAGCAAACCGAGTTCAGGTGATGAGCGGACGATTAAATTATCTGATAACCAATGTGATTTACCAGGATCAAACCAAGAGATGTCTTTGTTTTTAATAAATTTTTTGTACTGCTTTATAACATCAATGTAGTTTTGCTTTTTCTTCTGGTCAACAGTTTGTACTAATGTTTCAAAACAGTCAAAAGGTAGTTCGTTTTTATGAAATTTAATAATAGTTTCTCGTAATTGTTTCCAGTAATCAAAAACTGGGTGATATTCAGGTTGAGATTTTAGATTCTTTACAAAATTTGTTTTAGCTGCACTACTTTTCAGTGTGAAGTCTAAAAATTGTGTAAGTCCCACTTTAATTTCTGCCATGTTACACCCCCTTTCTAAACATTACCAATTCGATATTGGAAAGGGAAATCCTGCATTTTTAAGGCGGTGAACTAGATGCTAGAAAAAGCGATGTTCATACACAATGGCTATTGTAAAGTTGATTCGCAAGAATGACGAAAATACCAATTCATTTTATATAATCAGCAACGGTGCATGAGTGCCGTTGCTTTTGTGTTTCTTATTGAGCTTGGTAATCATGGAATACTTTCTAAGAGGAGGTGATCTATCCTCACTAAATGATAATAATACGAAAAAGCATTGGAAGTGTTTTTAAAAGCAGTGGAGAAAGCTCAGAAAGAAGAGAATGAAAAATCAAAGAAACCAAATAAAGAAGAGGAGTGAAGCGCGCTATCGTTAAAACGACGAAAAACGTGCTTGTTTATTTTCTTTGTAAAGGGCATGCATATTCATTGATTTACAGATGTATGATGCGTGAGCATAGTGTTTTTGATAAATAATGAAATAGTTATAAGGCGGAAATAAATGAAAATGCAATTATACGAAAAAAGGTCCTGTTGTTTCCAACAGGACCTTTCCTAAAATGGCAAAGAGTAACTCTTACCTTACTCTTCTTGTATATAATACCTGAAAAAGATAGATGTGTATACAACAAGATATTCCAATATAATTATTTGAATATAGTGTTTAAATATAAAGAGGTGGAATTTGAAATAAGGAATTAAATTACAAATGTTGATTTATCAAGGGATTTAAATGGATTCTTATTAAATCGTAGTTAATAAAGTGATATTGAGATAATAAGATATGTAATTTTGCATATCAGATTGTTAAAAGTGAACAAGGTTATAAAAGATCTAAATGTCATGAAAATTGCGGGAGTTGGATACTAAAAATTCATTTGTTTTTTACTTTAATAAATAAATTAATTTGAATAGAAGTGAAAAATAGAGATTTGCCTTAGACATTTATGAAAGTAAAGAATATTTATAACAATAGGAGTAAATACACAGGTCCGATTTTTGTAATGATGGAGGGAATTGATGTGGACATAACTCAAAGCATGGCACGAATAGTCGTAAATGGGAAAGATCTTCCGTTTAATTCAGTTAGAACTTCTGTATGGAATCAAGGGCCTGTAAATGATCTAATTGTTTCAACAAACCAGAGAGTCGAGGAGTTTTATCAATTTATGTGGTCACAAGTACCAGTTACGCTTGCGATGTATTTTCTTCAGGGGGCGGACTTAATGAGGTTTGCTAGAATTATTGGGATTAATCAAAGTGTAACGGGGGAATATATTTATCATTTCTCTTGGGGATAAGACGAAAGTCAAGTAGCTTAACAGTTTTTAATAAATGAAATGGAAATGAGTGGGGAGAATGTTTTATTCATATTATGTTTCTCAAGCTGGTATACGCCCAGCGTATGGTACATCAATAACGTTTAGTGGAGCACAAAGTACAGTTCAAGCTGTTCAACAAGCGTTACAAATGCAACAACAAATGCAAATGCAGCAACAAAGTATCCAGCCATATTATTCATCCATGGAATATTTTTATCCAGTGCAACCTATTACACCGTATGGAAGTTCTTTTCTTACTATCCCATATGGAACTGTATTTAATTTATAAATGGAAAGTTCAATCAGTATGGGGCGGACATCCAAAACCGGTTATTAGCCCTCACCAATCGGATTTTATGAGCAGCGCGGCTCCCGCCTAACTTTCTTGCAAGTGCCGAACTTTGAGGAGTGAGTCTTATTGCCCGTAAATGACGGGAATAATCGATTGGAATGAAATTGTGTATGTATAAGCGTCAAATAGTCCTCACCTACAATTTATAAATAACCGATGAGATAATCTCCGTACATAATACAAGTGGAGTTTTTTTGATGAGAAGATATCGATTAAAAACAGAATGGGAATTATCTAATCATGACAAATGAAGACTAGTGGCTTTGCATGAAAGGAAACATGAACGTTTATTTACGCGAACCAGGTTAAGATGCAACAACGAAGTTCTAACTGTGGTTATATCATACAGTATGATTGTTCTATGGCTATCGAATTACAAGATTAAGAGAACAGCTGAATCGTTTTTTGGCTGGTTTTTAAAGATATTTACAGCCATAATATCTTATATTTTGTTTATAATTGTAAATAGTTATTAAAATGTATAAAATTTCTTTTTTATTAATAAAAAAGAAAAAATAATGCAACTTTTTAATTTCTTTATTCGTGTTATATATGAAAGGAGGAGGGGGATGGAGATTGAAGAAATATATAAGGTTTATATAAACGATGTGTACCGGTATTTATTTTCCCTTTCTCGTAGCCATCACGTAGCGGAGGACTTGATGCAGGAGACTTTTTATAGGGCGTATCTTTATTTAGATGACTATGAAAACCAAAAGGTAAAATCATGGCTATTTAAAGTGGCATATCATACGTTTATTGATTTTGTTAGGAAAGAGAAAAAAGTAACCTTTGTAGGAACGGAGGAATTAGAGACAATACAAGCAGGGGAATCCACAGAAGAGTATGTGGTCGCAAAAAATAGTTATGAAAAATTAATTCAGATTATTCATACTTTACCATTGGTGGAGGCGCAAGTTATTTTATTATGTGACGTACATCAATTAACGTACGAAGAGGGTGCATCTGTATTAGATTTAAAGTTAAACACGTATAAAAGTCACATATTTCGCGGGAGAAAGAGATTAAAAGAATTGTTAAAGGAGGAAAAGAGTCAAAATGACAAATGATAAACCTCATTCTGAACAAGATGATTATAAAGAATTGCTACAAGAAGCTCTTCATCAAAGACCGGCGTCACTACCTGATGGAAAACAAGAGCAAGTGTTGAAAATAGGTAAAAAAAGAGCGCGTATTACAAATGTTTTAATTGTATTTACTTTTTTATTACTCATTCAACCTATTTTATATATATTTACACTTTTATATTATACATTGGCACCTACAAACGCGATGGAGATACGGAATGTAGTAAATCAAACGTTAAGTGTAACAGAACCAAATGTATTTTTGAAAGATAGGGACATGGAGCAAACGTTGTTACCACTTAGTTTACAATTGCATTTTGATTTGTATAAAAGGGTAGGGAAGAAAGATATTCGAATAGGAGAAGAGAAAACAGATTATTTATTAAGTACAGCAACGAAAGTAAGCCGTGAATATACAACAGATGAAAAAATTCCAGAAATCCCGTATATAGATAACGAAGTATTGTCTCATCCTAATAATTATAATGCGTCCTATAATAGTAGCGAAGAAGCACAGGTATTAAAGGGTCTTCCACAAGAGTCTGTTGTAGAAGCATTTGTATCTTTTAGGGAATTATTAAGTGTACAAGAAGTAACAGATATGTTTCCTACTATTGATATCGTTTGGTATGCCGTTAATACAGGATTAGAGGAGAAGCAAACGAATGATGAGGGTATGTATGTAGCCCCGATTGGCTTCCCAGCAGATATGATTGCAAGTCCAAGTGGTGCTTTTGAAAGTGATTCACCTCATGAGGAACAATTTATTACTGTTTTAAAGTCATTACAGAAGCATGAAAATTTAGCAGTGAAGCTATCTAGAGCGAAAGTATTAGAGTTGTCAAAGCGAATTTCTTTCCTTGAAAAAAATGGGGTGAAAACTTATGGGGCAGTTGTAACTGGACCTAAAGGAGAAGTTGAAAAATTAATGAGCCACGAAAAAGTTAGAAAATTGAAAGTAGGTGAAGCGAGGTTATGGAATTGGCATTCTTAAAAAAAAGAAAGAATCATATGTATAAACAAGAATCGTGGATGGGGACTATTTCATTAATTATTGCCTTTTTAGCTCTAATGTATTTGAACATTATATTGCTTATTCAAGAAACATTTATAGGTAAAGGTTTTCTACAAATTGTTGGTATTGGAGTGGTGTGCTCAGTTGTAGGTATGATCACAAAAAGAAAAAGTCGAAAATATGCATTGTGGGCTTGTAGTTTATTTGTTTTTATGCTAATGTTTGCTTTCTTTGGATTTATGTTAGGTTGGATGATAAGTTTTGGGCCATAAATATGTGGGAAAGAGCGAATGTAGATTCGCTCTTTTTTATATTGAAAGTAAAATAAATAAGAGAAGAATCTATCAAATTTGAATGGAGTGCACTATACATCTAGGTTGTGTTATTATTGATATCTTTTTCGCTCACGTACACATAAAATAGGTGGCAAGTATAGTACTAAAATAATAGCTCGTCCAAACATTACAAGTCCCTCTTACATAATATGTAGGAATAAGCATGAAAGGGGAACTAGTATGTCTTGCTATAACTACTGTAAGTTTTGTAAAGAGTATAAAAAGAAACAGCATGATTGTTGTAAGAACACGAGTAAGTGTAATAACAACAAGGACATGCTTATAAGGGCATCAGCATTTAGAGCTAGAAATACGGTGGATCAAACGGTTCCTGCCAATACTTTTGTAAAGGTATTGTTCCAAAAAGAACAATTTGATTTAGCAAATGAGTATAATCCGGCAACGTCTATTTTTATTCCGAAGACTAGAGGGGTTTACTCTATTATTGGAACGATTGGTTTTTTTCCAAACGATCCTAACTTAAATTATAGAGCTCGTGTAGAAATTCGTGTGAATGGAAACGCAGCAATAGCTATAGATAACGACTTTTTCGGTCCAATAAGTTTTGGAAATGTAGTAAGTGTTTCGACGATCATTCAATTGAATGAAGGAGATCAAGTTGAAGTTTATGCACAAAGTAGCATAGACGGAGTTTTAAGTACCTCGGAAGACGGCTCACATTTTGAAGCTGCAAGATTCCCTTCGCCAATTAAATAACGAATAGAATAAAATATTTTTCAGCATGTTTAGTTAATCCCCTTTACCAAGTGGTGGGGGATTATTATTGTTTTTCTAAAATATATAAGTAAATAGGCTTAATATAGTTTGTTTCAAGAGAATTTTGCATGCTAGGATGTAAGGCTGAAAGTGCTATCTTATTATGAGTAATAGATATTCTGCAGGCAATAAAAAGCCTACAACGAAACGAGTAACATGGTTGTAAAAGTTCTCTGGCATTACATTTGCTAGTCGTCGTATGGAATAGAAAAGACATCTTAATTTATAAATACATAAAAGTCCGTATAATTAAGGGCTTTTTCTTAACTATATAGAAATTACATATTTAACATAAGTTTTTGTAGGTATTGTTATTGAATGGAAAGGAATAACAATAAGGCGATTACACTATATAAAAATAAAATAAATCCTAAGATGAGTAGAATCGGATGCAACTTGAACATGTTTGACCTCCTTGATTATATAAAGATTTTAATACATTTATGGTCAATTAAGAAGGAAAATATTTTAAATGAATGAATACACGAATTTAACAGAGGATATTTTAAAAGAAAAAGAGCCCGATCTAGCTATCAAGCTCTTTTCTGAATGGCGTCATTATATTCCCTTGTGATAGGTTAAAAACTATAGCGAACTTTAAGGAGAGAGTGTCAAACCCTATTAAACTAATTTATGATCTGAGTTCATGCCCATTCATAGTTCTGGGTAGTTATTTTTTTATCAATTAATCCTCTTTGTCCAAAATTGATAACTTCTAAATTTTCTCTTCCTATATAATAATTCATACATTGAGTGTTTTCTAGTGGAGTGTGCCAAGAAATTAAAAGTGCTTCTACATCGGATAATTTTTGCTCAGAATATTTACCTCCATTAGGAAATTCCAAAATCCCTAACCTGGATGCCTCTTGCCCCATGAATCCAATCTTTATAATGTTCATTTAATCGTTTCGAAAAACTTCTTTTTGTTTTTCCGATGTATAGTAATTTTTCTTTTCCACGATACACTCAATAAATTGCATATATACCTTTTGAAAAAGCTTCTTCATAATCATTGATTTCTGATAAATTATATAGTTTAGACCATCTAATATGTACAACAGTCAAACGTTTCACCCCTTTATCAAGATATTAAAAAAAATCATTTTCTTTCAATTTCTCAAAAATCGAAAGAAAATGCAAGGATTATAGTGAACGCATAATAAAAAAAGAGCATACACAAACGGTACGCTCTAAAGAAAGATAGGTTTTATGAGTGGATAATCTCCATACGATAATATATGCTCGATTAATAAAAACGTGTAAAAAATCAATAGATTATCAATGAAATAACATGAAATGAGTAATGTTGGTCTATTACCGAAGTCGCGGAGCTAACCAAATTGTAAGGAGTGTGAATAAAACGGATTAACAACTGGATAATGATTGTACTTCAGTTTCATATTTCTTATAGTTTGGATATTGCGTAATAGTTTGACACTTAGGTGTGGAAAGTTGATTAATTATAGAAACATTGGTAATGACCTCGTTACAAGGGCCGAAAAATGTGATTTTTAGTTTTGAATTTGGTGGAACTTTGACCACTATAGGTTTTTTTTTCATGAAATCAGCTCCTAAGACGCAGTATTGTATACTGCGTTTTTTATTTAGTTTGTAAAGGCGTATTACTATATAATATGAAATTTTAGTTGAGTTGATAATGATATGGAGTTTAATGGATTGATTAGATTATGAAAAATTAGTAGAAACTTAATTAAAAGGTCGTATATTTTGAAAAAAATATAGATTTTCTTTATTTATATTATAGATAGCTAGTATTAGGCATAAGGGGCTTTCAATAAGACAAGCTTTGAATATGATAATAAAAAGGAGATGAATTGTATTGGGGTATATTATCGATATTTCAAAATGGAATGGAACTATTGATTGGGATAATGCAGCATCTCAGCTAGATTTAGTTATTGCTAGAGTTCAAGATGGCTCGAATACGGTAGATTTTATGTATCAAAATTATGTGAATGAAATGAAGAAACGCAGTATTCCATTTGGTAATTATGCATTTTGTCGTTTTATATCTATTGCTGATGCAAGGAAAGAGGCACAAGATTTTTGGAATCGCGGCGATAAATCTGCTAAGTTTTGGGTGGTGGACGTAGAAATTCAAACGATGATGGATATGCAAGGGGGGACACAAGCGTTTATAGACGAATTACGCCGTTTAGGTGCGAAAAAAGTAGGGCTATATGTGGGGCATCATACGTATGTATCATTTGGTGCACATAATATTGAAGTTGATTTTGTATGGATACCTCGTTATGGAGGGAATAAGCCAGCATATCCGTGTGATATTTGGCAATATACTGATTCAGGAAATGTTCCTGGTATTGGGAAATGCGATTTGAATCAATTAATAGGAAATAAGTCGCTATCTTGGTTTCTAGGCTCAGATGAAGTAAATCAATCTATTCTATCTGACAAGGAGGATACGCAGCAACAAAATGGTATTGGTATTGCAGTTTCAAAATATGATGATGGATATGGCATAAATGTATATGAAAATCCTGCGAATCCTCAGTTTACAGGTACAATCACTCAAAAAACGCCATATGTAGTCATACGTGGTTATTGGGAAGAGGCAGATAAAAATATGATTTGCTTAGGCAATGATAAACAGTGGGTATATGTAAAACATTTTGATGTGAAATGGTTTTATGCATCTTCAAAATATCCCATTGGGTATGGGGTTAACTACTATGCAGAGCCTGAATGTATAAACTATAAAGGAAATATTGATGGTTCAAAATCTTTTCGTGTGTGGGACAGAGCGAAAAATGCGGTAGATATCGGGCAAAATAATTGGATATTGGAAGAACATTTAAATATTAAGCACTTATAAGTAAACAAATGTTTTAGGAATACGTAAAGGGTTATCTTGCTGATACATAGTAAGATGACCTTTAATTATTGAAAAAAGAACAAGATCCATAGTTCAATCAAATGAAATGAATTACATGTGGAAAACACATTGTTAACACAAGTACATTGTATAGTTATTCTTATATAATAATAAAAGTGAGGTATTTTGAATTGAAAAAGAAAAAGCTATTTGTAGGAACAATTATTTCATGTGTAGTACTGGCATTATCTGCATGTGGTTCCTCAGACAACGTAGTAACATCAAAAGTAGGAAATGTTACAGAGAAAGAGTTAAGTAAAGAATTAAGACAAAAATATGGGGAAAGTACTTTATACCAAATGGTGTTAAGTAAGGCATTGCTAGATAAATATAAAGTTTCAGATGAGGAAGCAAAAAAACAAGTAGAAGAAGCAAAAGATAAAATGGGCGACAACTTCAAATCGACTTTAGAGCAAGTTGGATTGAAAAACGAAGATGAATTAAAAGAAAAAATGAAGCCAGAAATTGCATTTGAGAAAGCGATTAAAGCGACTGTTACAGAAAAAGATGTAAAAGAAAACTATAAACCAGAAATGAAAGTAAGTCACATTTTAGTGAAAGATGAAAAGACTGCTAAAGAAGTGAAAGAGAAAGTAAATAATGGTGAAGATTTTGCAGCTTTAGCGAAGCAATATTCGGAGGATACTGGTTCAAAAGAACAAGGCGGAGAAATAACTGGTTTTGCTCCAGGGCAAACGGTGAAAGAATTTGAGGAAGCTGCATATAAATTAGATGCAGGACAAGTAAGTGAGCCGGTAAAAACAACTTACGGGTACCATATTATTAAAGTGACAGATAAAAAAGAATTGAAACCATTTGATGAAGTAAAAGATCAAATTCGTAAAGATATAGAACAGCAAAGACTACAAGATACGACAGGTAAATGGAAACAACAAGTAGTCAATGATTTATTGAAAGATGCTGATATTAAGGTGAATGATAAAGACTTTAAAAATACATTTGAATTTCTAGAAAAGAAATAATGATTGTAATTAGAAAAGGGAACCTATATAGGTTCCCTTTTCTAATTAGTGTGTGAGTTATAAATAGATAGTAAGACAATATAATATTACATTTAAATATTAAGAATTACAATGGGAATTTATGTAATTAATTTAAGTTGGAATGATTAATGCTTCAAAGAATGTTGATATTATAATGTTCCTTTTGTTTAATGTCATTAAATATAAAGTAAATTTAACAATTTCCTCCCACTATTTGTAGGCTAATTATTAGTCGAGAATGAACAAAATCCTAATTGATTTAAATTTTATTTTATTGAAATGGATAAGCATAATTTGCAGAATGAAACATACAATATTATTGGAAAATATTGATGCGAAATGAAGTGAAAAGCAGAGCATTCTACTAAAAAAGGATGTTCTTTTTTAGTATGAAATTTTTAGGATAAAAAAAGAATACTTTAAACAAATGATTTAATAGATCAATATATTATGTAGGAGGAGAAAATATGAAAGTAATTTTTCAAAGAGAAGGTGGAGGGAAGGTTTTTGAATCATATGATGAAGATATAAGTAACTTATTAGCTATTTTAAAGGAAACGAAAGGGATTAAAATTGGGATGGTTGAGTATGAAGTATTAAAATACGAATTAGAGTATTTTCGCAATCCAAAAAAAGCAGAAACAGAGAGGGAGTTACATATAATAGTACAACCAAAATATATTTAATAATTAGGACCAATTATTAATAGTTTTATACAGTATGTACGAAAAGAGAGTGTTTACATTGCTCTCTTTTCATGGAAATTCATAAGGAACGAATTGTAGTCGGTTATAAATTCCCTAAATTTTGTGAGTTCGTTCTTTATAATATATGCTTTCATTTATAGTTGGTTAATAAACTTGAAAAATTAAAACTTTTTCGTTTAGGCAGGGATTTTATATTTGAGTAGATAAATGTTCATATGAAATATTTTGTATACGAATATTGGAGGAGTAAAAATGAGTTTAGCAAGTTATATAGGTTGCAATGTAGAAATTCCGTTAACGGATCCAGATTCTAATGATGTAATTGTCTTTGGATCGTGTTTTTCAGATGAAAGTATGCTTGAAATTATACAAGAGTTTCAATTCCAAACAAGTTACACGTATGAAGTTTCAACGAGTTGGGGCATTGAACTTAATGAGTGGCAAACTGAAAAGGAGAAGAAAGAAGCTAAAAAAAAGCTATTAGCTTTATGTTCGATTATGGATGGATATTTAAAAGAAGGTGACTATTTTGAATTATTCAGTTGTTGGGTTGGTGATGAAGATAAGGAACGAGTAGGGGAATTAAAATTAAAAATAAATCATTTTAAAATTGATGAAATTTTGATTCCAGAAAGAACACTTGTCAGGATAGAAAAATAAATATAGAAATATACGTTATTAGAAAAAAGCGACTTCATTTTGTATGAAGTCGCTTTTTTTAGTAAATATGTTAACTGTCTATTAAATAGGAAGTGAAAAACTCATTTGATGAAGAAGAAAATCAATGATGGATAAATGTATAAGAAAATGATTTGAATTATATTTTGTTAAAAATATAATTATAACTCTTCTCAAAAGAATGTATGTTCGTGTATAATTGGAACGAGTGTTCTTTTGAATACAGATAATATATGAATTAGAAATAAAGTGAAACATTAATCAGTAAGGTGCTTATCGTCCATTGATTATTAGCTTTCATCAATTCGACGTCTACGGGCGATTGATTTTCGACTTATATACATCACATATGAGGATTTTAAGGTGGGTGCTTTACTACTTGTTAATGCTGGGGAAATATGAGCCTATCATTATGAAAAAATAATTGAGTAACAATATATGTGAAATAAAATGGATAAATGATCAAGGAGATAAAGAAATGAATGATGTAAAGGTGCAGAAAGCAGAAAGAGAATGGGTTCCATTTACAGTAATGTCGGAACAGTTATTAAGTACGCGAAAGATTGTTGGAGAGAAGTTTAAAGTACAAAAACCGCTTTTAACAAAAGATGCAAAAGAGAGAATTTCTGATAAATTATTAACGTCATTATTGTCTGAGAAAGAAATATTGGTGACATATTTTGAAGATGGCTACATACTTACAAGTTATATGACAGTTGTGCATATAAACCCGCTAAAGCGCATTGTAATATGTACGGACGCATTTTATAAAACTTACGTATTTAATACTACAGATATTATTGAAATAACGTAAAGAAAGCTGAAATTTAAATTTTAGCTTTTTATTTTTGTTAGATGAGGAACAGAAAAAATGAAACGAAAAAGCAGCTAGCTTCATACTAGCTGCTAAGCCCCAGGGAAAGGGAGAAAAAGATAGGGTACTCCAAAAATCATTAATAGCTGTGTAACAGCCTGATTATAGTATAGACAAATTTATTATTCCTAAACAGTACGATGAAAAAAATAGGACTACGCTGTACCTACTTGGTTTTGATCTGCAAGGTCAGAATCAAACGTATTAGTCGCGCTCACACCATTAAAAGTATTAACAACAAAACCAACGTTTGAAGCACCAGATCCATTATAAGCCTTCGTATTTTCTTTCGGAGAAACGTTGTAGAAATCACCTAAGTTAAATGAACCATTACTATTTTGTACAACTAAATTCCCTACAACTGATGGCATAGTTTTCACCCGCTTTACAATCATTTGTTAACACTACTATATGGTTTTATAGTCCAAATGGTTCATGTAACAAAAATTGTGGAATAGTAAAACGTTTGAAGTGTAGCTTAATCCTACAATAAAAGTATGTTAAAATTAATGTAAGGTCGATTAATTTTAAAAAACAATTGTATAATTAATATATACGAAATCAAAGGAGGCAAAATGTAATGAATAATGTTATAAAAAAAGTAGATTTAACAGATGCAAAATCAAGTAATCTTGTTGCACTTATTTATAGCAATGAAGTTATATTGGTTGAAGAAGCATTTTGTCCAAATGAAATTAAATTAAAGTTTAATGAAATTGCAATTTTATCGGCTATTAAAACAGCACATATAATGAAAGTATCCATCAGAAAAGAACTGGAAGCAATTTTTCATGACACTGGTGTTTTATTTGTGAAGCATAGTATTGATTATGGCAATAGTCAATCTATCACTATGCATTTTGAACAATTCAAAAAGTTGCAAAATGAGATTGAGAATTTAAACAAAAGTAGATAATCTAGGTGTAGCTTATATGTATCGGTGTAAGAAATGTGGGAAAAAGAAGCGGAAATATAAAAGCAATAACGAAATAAATAATGATGTTTTTGATATATAAGCATGAGTAACTGTTATGGTTACTCTTTTTGTTTACATAAAAAATCCTTCTAAAGTATGAAATGAGCTGATACTTTAGTAAATGGCTGAATGAAAAGGAAGAGTGTAAAATGTTGTAAAGGAGGAGAGATATTTGAAGCGAAACGAAATTGGGAAAATTGTAATGATTACAGGAGTGACGCAAGGGTTAGGTCGTGCAATGGTTGATCGATTTCATGAATTGGGATGGACTATATATGGCTGTGGGCGTTCAAAAGATAAAATTGAAGAATTGAAAAAATATTACGGTCATATACATGATTTTCAAATAATTGATGTTTCAGACTCCCAGCAAGTAAGTAGTTGGGCAAATTATACACTGCATAGACATAGAGCACCTGATTTATTAATAAATAATGCATCGATTGTTAATAAAAATGCGCCACTGTGGAAAGTAACAGCTCAAGAATTCGAAAATGTAATGAATGTAAACGTAAATGGTGTAGTAAATGTAATTAGGGCATTTGTCCCAGCGATGGTAGCTAGGAAAGAAGGAATGATTATTAATATGAGTTCTAGTTGGGGCCGGGAGGGAGAAGCTGAGCTGGCGCCATATTGTGCCTCAAAGTTTGCAATTGAAGGTATCACGAAATCTATGGCACTTGAGTTACCCAATGGTATGGCTGTTGTTGCTTTAGATCCAGGCGGGAGCATTAGCACTCCAATGCTGTATTCATGTGCACCACAGTATGTAAATGACTCACCCACACCTGAAATGTGGTCACGTAATGCGATTAAATATATATTAAATATAACAATAGATAAAAATGGATCTTCATTGACATGCCCAGAATGTATGTAAATATACATTGAATTAGCATATTTTCAGTGATACACACTTTGTATAAAAAGTACCTTAAAGGTGCTTTTTTGTATTTTTAACACATTATAGAATGCACAAAATTACATGTGGAAAATAAATATGAGAAAGAGGATGTCATTTATGTATTTCGAAAGCGATAGAAAATTTCTAAATAGGTGATAAGAATGAATCCAAGCGGTTTAAAAGTGACGGGAGCATGGTATCAAGTAGGTGGAAATCTTACGGCGGCTATTGGGGCGACAAGAGGATTTATTGGAGAAGAGAAAGTTGAATCAGATCTTGTAATTGTAGGAAGCTCGTTACAAGCCCTCGGGTATATATTACAAATTATAGCGAGTAATGATACCGAAGAGGAAGGCGAAAAAGAAAATCAAAATATATGTTTGGAGAATAAAAGTGAAATGCTCGATAAAATGGGCATTGAGTTATTAGCGTTAGGGAATATATCCAATGTAATAGGAACATATTTTAATATAAATGAACAATTGAAAGAGAATGATTATCTCATTATTGTCGGGAACAGTTTACAATCGATAGGAGCTTTTTTAGGAGTCGAAGCAGCTTTGCTTCAAATGAAAGCGATACAAAGAATTATAATACTAGGCAATTCTTTGCAAAGTTTAGGTGCTGGACTTCAAGCGTATCAAGGTATTATTAATGTATCAAAGAACGAAATAGAACATGAAGACAGTATGGTTGATAAGAAGAATGAGAAGATAATAGCACTCATTGGTATTTGGATACAAGCGATAGGAACTGCTATTTCTGCGATTGGATTCACTATCATAGAGAAAGAAGAAAGATTAGAAAAAAATAAAAGTATGAAATTATTCATGTAAAGGAGGTATGTAAAATTTCAATTTTACATACGTAGAAAAGTTGAAATAGTAGGTTTTTTTGCATTGGAATAGAATATATAACAGTAGAACAGTTATTAGATGAAATACAAAGATAATTGGTTTTATTAGTGTATGAAGAGAGATAAAAAATACAAAACAAGGAGTTTTCAAGAGATGATGTATTTATTGGCAATTCTTCTTCCACCTGTAGCCGTATTATTTTGCGGCAAACCATTTCAAGCGATAATTAACTTCATATTAACATTAATATTTTGGGTTCCAGGAGTTATACATGCGATATTAATTGTACATGATAAAAAAGCAGATCGGCGTTTGAAAAAACAAATTCGAGCATATGGTGAAATGAATAAGAGGGATAGACGCTAGCTGAGTCGGGAAATAATTTCAAAAAGAAAGGAGGACTACCGCCTTTCTTTTTTTCATTCTGTTCAAGTTTAAATTTTAGTATAGCGGTAAGAATTTTTAATATAAGTATTGTGATAATTAGTTTTAGATTGTGCGCTTAATAAACCAGTGTAAATGTTTTCAGGCACATTAAAGAAATCATACATTCCACTCTTTAATTGAATGCGTAAAATCATTGAAAAAGGATTATAGCCAACAGCAACTATACTTTTTGAAATCACGGGAGATAGCTTCATCATTATGGAATTCCTCACTTTTCATTTTTAATAATCTCTTGTAGGTATTGGGGTTCTGGTGTTGAAATCCATATAATTAAAGAGGTATTATACTTATATGCAATATATTAAATGTTCGTTATACGTAATTATAAGGAAGTTCACACGAAGTACATATCGTTGTGCTATTTTTATTTCACCTTTGATTTATAAATAAGAAAATATTGACCATTTGAAAAAAAGGTATATTATTTATACGAGGTATGAAAAATTCACTTTTTACATTCTATGCTTAAAGGGGCAGCATTATTAGGAAAAATAGAAGTGAAAATAGTTTGTATAAGAAGTATTCTAAAATTTATAATCTGTGAATTAGGAAAATATTGAATGCTCCAGGTCAATATACTTTCTTAATTAAATTCAGTTTAGAAAGTGACCTCAATATTTTTAAGTAAATCAACGGGAGAATTGAAAGGCAGGAGAAAGTAACATGTCAGAAAATTATCGTTCTCGAGAGGAGCGACGACAAGTTAAAAAGAAAAAACAGCCAGCTTCTAAAACACAAAAACCAAAAGGGAAAACATCATTTTTTCGTAAGTTTTTAATTACTTGTTTATTACTTGGTATTGTTGGTTTAGTGGCGGGGGTTGCTACCTTCTTCGTCATGATTAAGGATGCACCAAAACTTGAGAAAGCAAAACTTGTTAATCCGTTATCCTCAAAAATTTATGATAAAAATGGCGATTTGGTATATGAATACGGGAAAGAGAAACGGACGAATGTTACGTATGATCAAATACCTAAATTAGTAGAAAATGCATTTTTAGCAACAGAGGATGCACGCTTTTATGAGCATAGCGGAGTAGACTTTAAAGGTACTGCCCGTGCTGTGTTAGTGAGTCTTAAAGGAGATTACGGCTCACAAGGTGGAAGTACAATAACACAACAGGTTATTAAAAACTACTTCTTATCGATGGAAAAAACATCAAAACGTAAAGTTCAAGAAGTATATTTAGCGTATAAGCTAGAACAACAGTATTCAAAACATGAAATTTTAGAAATGTATTTAAATAAAATTAATTTAGGAAACCGTTCATATGGAATCGCAACTGCGGCACAAAATTACTATGGTAAAGAATTAAAAGAGTTAACATTACCAGAAGTTGCGATGCTTGCAGGTTTGCCGAAAGCACCTAATAACTACGATCCAACAAAAACGGAAAATATTCAAAGGGCAACAGAAAGAAGAAATGTTGTACTAGGATTAATGAATCGACATGGCTATATTACGAAGGCAGAAATGGAAGAAGCTTCGAAAGTTGAAGTGACAAAGGGACTTAAGACAGCAACGGAACTTCAAGCAATGCCACATACTGCATTTATGGATGCAGTAGTGAAAGAAGTAGAAAAGGAAATACCAGATGTCAATATTGGATCAGATGGTTTAGAGATCTATACAACATTAGACCCGAAAGCACAGGAATTTGCGGATAAGATTTTAAATGAAAATATTATTAATTATCCAAATGATAAATTCCAAGGTGCTTTCACATTTATGGATACGAAAACAGGTGAAGTTCGTGCTATAGGTAGTGGGCGTGGTGAAAATAAAGCAGTATTTAAAGGTCATAATATGGCAATTGATTTAGATCGTGCAGCTGGTTCGACGATGAAGCCAATCTTTGATTACGGCCCTGCTATTGAATACTTAAAATGGGCTACGTATCATCAAATTGATGATTCTCCATTTAAATATTCAACTGGACAAGAACTTCGAAATGCGGATAGAAGTCATTTAGGTCCAATTACTATGCGTGAAGCATTAAAAATGTCACGTAACGTTCCAGCAGTTAAAACTGCAAAAGAAGTAGGACTTAATAAATCGAAGGAATTCTCTGAGAAATTAGGTATTACATTTGATAAAGCGCCAGCAGAATCTACAGCTATTGGTACAAACGAAGTATCACCAACTGAAATGGCGGGTGCTTATGCGACATTTGGTAATGGTGGAAAGTATGCAAAACCGCATTTTGTTAAGAAAGTAGTTTATCCAGACGGCAAGTCACAAAGTTTTGAGCAAAAACCAAAACAAGTTATAGCTGACTCTACAGCATATATGATTACTGATATGCTTCGTTCAGTAGTGACATCAGGTACTGGTACAGCGGCAAATATAAGTTCTTTAGATGTAGCTGGAAAAACAGGTACAACAAACTATGCTTCAAAACAATTAGCTCAATATAACATTCCAGAAAGTGCAACTCGTGATAGTTGGTTTGCAGGTTATACGCCGCAATATACGATGGCAGTATGGACTGGGTATATGAAAGATGGTAAAGACGAGTATATTAGTAGTAAAAATACGAAAATTGCACAGTTGATCTTTAAAGAAATGATGAGCGAGATGGCTACAGATAAATCAAGATTTAAAATGCCAAGTAGTGTAATTCAAGAAGGTAGTGAGCTGCGTATAAAAGGGGAAAAACGTGATTCTTCTCCAAATACGAGCGTACCGGATACAACGGAACAACCTAAACAAGATCAACAGCAAAAAACTGAAGAAGAGAAAAAGCAAGAAGAATTAAAGAAACAAGAAGAGCTTAAAAAACAAGAAGAACAAAAGCAACAAGAGGAACTGAAGAAGCAAGAAGAACAAAAGAAACTAGAAGAGCAAAAGAAACAAGAAGAACAACAGAAACAAAATGAAGGAAATGGCCAAGGAAATACAACACCTCCAGCAAATAACGGAGGAGGCCAAGGAAATACAACACCTCCAGCAAATAATGGAGGAGGCCAAGGAAATACAACACCTCCAGCAAATAACGGAGGAGGCCAAGGAAATACGACACCTCCAGCAAATAATGGAGGAGGCCAAGGAAATACGACACCTCCAGCAAATAATGGGGGAGGTCAAGGGAATACAACTCCACCAGCGACCACACAACCAGATACTGGCGGGAATGCAGGAGAAGCTCCTGCTAATAATGGGCAATAAGAAGATTTTATAAAAAATTAAAAAGCACTTAAGATTTGTAAAAATTACATTCTTAAGTGCTTTTTTCGTTTAAATTAGAAAGTCAAAATATTCTTTAGCACTTTACTACAGAAATTTACTATAGTAAGCATTTTTAGGGGAGAAGGAATCAATAGTTGTTATGTAAAATCACTAAATAGTTTTCTCCTAGAGAGAGTTTTTTAATTGTTTCCATACTATTAGTTGACGAGTTTTATAAGTTCTTTTACACTTGGATATGTGAATTTCAGTGAAAATAGAGAGTTGTCTTCTTACATATGTGCTGAAAAAGTATGTATGCAAAGTTTTATATGATTTGAAGAGGTAGACGGACGTTTTATATTGACAAACAGCAGATTGAATCCTAAAGTTGATGAATTTTTAAATAGCTCAAAAAAGTGGAGAGAAGAATACGAGAAGTTAAGAAGTATTGTTCTTGATTGTGAATTAACGAAAGATTTTAAGTGGATGCATCCTTGCTACACGTTCGCGAAAAAAAACATAGTTTTAATTCATGGATTTAAAGAATATTGTGCGCTTCAGTTTCATAAAGGTGCATTTTTGCAGGATACTCATAAGATTTTAGTCCAACAAACGGAAAATACACAGGCGGCGCGTCAGATTCGGTTTATTAATATACAAGAAATAATTGAAATGGAATCCATTTTGAAGAAATATATTACTGAAGCTATTGAAGTTGAAAAAAGAGGTTTGAAAATAGAAAAGAAAGAGTATAAAGAAATTATAATTCCAGAAGAGCTTCAAAATAAATTTGATGAAATACCTACTTTTAAAGTTGCCTTTGAGTCACTTACACCGGGGCGCCAAAGAGCATATATCCTTTATTTTTCGCAAGCTAAACAAACTAAAACTCGAACATCCAGAATAGAAAAATATATGGAGAGGATTTTGGGTGGCAAGGGACTAAATGATTGTACGTGCGGGTTGTCTCAAAAAGGGACTAATTGTGATGGATCACATAAATCTTTGAAACAGTAAGATTTGTAGTTAAATCTTTTATTAGCAGTGTATTTATATTTGTAGATTACATAAAAAGTCGAATTCCGAGTTACTAGGAATTCGACTTTTTGTATATTGAAAATAAATTGACATATTATTTTCGCTAAAATGATGCATTTAGATGTTAAAGGTACCGTAGAAATTTTGGAAGTAAATAGAAGGGAAATGATAAAAAACTTGAGCCTGAGGTAGTGGAGGATAACTTTGGCTATGGAAGGTGGTGCTACTTGGATGTGTGCCATGATGCCAAAATGATGGGGTGACTTGACCGGGAATTTGATATTGTTGCCAAGTTGCGGGAAGTTCAATTCCTACATCGGAACTAGCCGTATGTACGGCTGGAACGTGTATTTCGGGGGTTGAAGGAACGACGACTGTTACTCTTGAAGATACCCACATAAAATAATCACTCCTAAGTTGTGATAATAAAGTAGTATATTCTTTTCACACATATAAAGGTACATATCGATAGGACTTTAGGCTAAGGTATACGTATTAAGTTGTAAGACCAATTGAAATGGGTAGTGGACCATTTATTATAAAAAGATACGTCTATTTACGGAGGGCAAAGGGATTAAGAAAATGTAAAATGGAGGTGTTAATTGCAAGAACATACGTATTTATGGAGGAATTTTAATGGAACGATTATGGACGAAATCATTTATTCAAATGACTTTCGCAATGTTATTTTTATTTACAGGATTTTATTTACTAGTTCCAACGCTACCTCTTTTTATTAAAGAGATAGGTGGCAATGAATCACAAGTTGGACTCATGATGGGAATGTTTACAATAGCAGCAGTTGTAATACGACCGATTATCGGAGGAATGTTAGATCAATATGGTAGAAGATCTTTTATTATTTTCGGACTCATCTTTTTTGGGATAACGATGTATTCTTATAATTTAGCGTCGACAATTGTCCTTTTAGCTGTTTTGCGGGTTATTCATGGGGTAACATGGGCTGTTTCTACAACAGCTGTTGGAACAGCGATAACTGATATTATTCCAGATTCACGCCGTGGTGAGGGGATGGGATGGTACGGGATGGCTATGACAATTGCAATGGCAATCGGCCCAATGATTGGATTATCGGTTGTACAACATTATTCATTTTACGGCCTATTCTTGTTAGCGACTCTTTTATCCTTTATGGCAGTTCTATTATCGTTCATGACGAAAATGCCATTCACACCTCAAAAAGAAAAAGGGAAAATGCAGTTGTTTGAAAAATCAGTTCTAACAATTACGATTGTTGTTTTCTTTTTATCATTTGCATATGGAGGGATTACGACATTTCTACCGCTATTTGCATCGTCAATTGATGTGAATCCTGGGACATTCTTTCTTGTATATGCAGTTGCTTTAACAATTGTACGACCAATTTCAGGAAAACTATTAGATAAGTATGGTGAAGTATTTATCATACTCCCGGCACTATGCATTACTATTATCGCAATAGTTGTATTAACACTTTCAAATAGTTTAATGGGTGTAATTATCGCCGCTGTATTATACGGTGTTGGATTCGGTTCAGCACAGCCGGCATTGCAAGCAGCGATGATTACAATTGTTGATCCGAGTAAAAGAGGAGTTGCTAACGCTTCGTTCTTTACTGCATTTGATCTAGGGATTGGACTTGGTGCGATTTTACTTGGAGTTGTTTCGCAAATGTTTGGTTACCGTATTTTATTTGCAGGTAGTGCAATTTCAGGGTTACTTGCTTTAATTATTTTTGTTGTTTTTGTAAAACAGAGATTAGGTAAAAAAGAATTTGCGTAAACGGAAGTAACCAGGATGAAAATTTCAATTGAATGTAACGATTTGCAATGGTTAAAGGATAATATATTAATAGTTCAATTCAGCCTGACTATTCTTTAGAGATAGTTTCTGAGAAATCAGAAGGGGAAATCGTATCAGTTGAGAAAGAATACATTCTATTTTAGGGGATGTTTATAATCTTTAATACTTTAAAAACTATCATATAGTTGAATCTTACTATGAGGAAACGAAAGAAATTTAATTTAATTATGTAAAATAATAACTTTTTTAAAAATAAATAAGTTTTATATAAGAATTATATTGATGAGATAGTGAAATAAATTTCATGTAGAAACGAGTTGTATATGTATACAACCCGTTTTTTTTATTTTCTTAAAAAAATCGGGTGAATGATATATTCTGTAGGATTTTCTAAGTCATCTTTATATTTTATTTTAATAAGACACGCAAAGAAGTCTGTCCTTTCTTTATAAAATATGAAAATTATTTTTGAAAAATTGTATTGTTACATCGGTAAAAGTATAGGAAACTTATCATTATAAAATAAATTGAAATCTTCTAAAAACTCTGATACATTGAAATAGAAATGTAGTTCCACAGTATTGTAAAGGCTTACAGTTATGTGCACGAAGATCTATTAGGATTGGAGGAAATAATGATGAAAGCTGAAGAAAAATTTTCCCCGGGATTAGATGGTATAGTGGCAGCGGAAACGAAAATCTCGTTTCTTGACACAGTGAAAGGTGAAATTGTAATTCAAGGGTATGATTTAATCGAACTCTCAAAAACAAAAGAGTATTTAGACATTGTGCACCTTTTATTGGAAGAACATCTACCAAATGAGGATGAAAAAGCAAAACTTGAAAAGAAATTAAAAGAAGAATACGCGGTACCAGAAGGTGTATTCAACGTATTAAAGGCATTACCGAAAGAAACGCACCCGATGGATGGATTGCGTACAGGTGTGTCCGCATTAGCTGGTTACGATAATGATATCGAAAACCGCTCTTTAGAGGTAAACAAAAGCCGCGGGTACAAATTATTGAGTAAAGTACCAAACATTGTAGCGAATAGCTATCATATTTTAAATAATGAAGACCCAATTCAGCCACTTAAAGAATTATCATATAGTGCGAATTTCTTCTATATGTTAACAGGTAAAAAACCAACTGAACTTGAGGAGAAGATCTTTGATCGTTCCCTTGTTTTATATAGTGAACATGAAATGCCAAACTCTACATTTACAGCGCGCGTTATTGCATCAACGCAATCCGACTTATATGGTGCTTTAACAGGTGCAGTTGCATCTTTAAAAGGTAGCTTACACGGCGGTGCAAACGAAGCGGTTATGTACATGCTTTTAGAAGCTGGTAATGTTGAGAAATTTGAAGAGTTGTTACAGAAGAAACTATATAACAAAGAAAAAATTATGGGCTTTGGACATCGTGTGTATATGAAGAAGATGGATCCAAGAGCACTGATGATGAAGGAAGCTTTAAAGCAGTTATGTGATGTAAAAGGTGATTATACACTATATGAAATGTGTGAAGCTGGAGAAAAGATTATGGAGAAGGAAAAAGGAATTTATCCAAATCTTGATTATTATGCAGCGCCAGTATATTGGATGCTTGGTATCCCAATTCAACTTTACACACCAATCTTCTTTAGCTCTAGAACAGTGGGACTATGTGCGCACGTAATTGAGCAACATGCGAACAATCGATTGTTCCGTCCACGTGTAAATTATATTGGCGAGCGACATGTACTTAGTAAATAAGAACAACTGGGGAGTTGTTTCCGCCGCCCGCCAGATGGGTGTTTGACCGACACCCATCATTAATAATAACGAATTTTCGACAGAAAGGGAAGAATAGCATGATTAAAACAAATGAAATTAAACAAAAAGATGCATTATTAGAAGAAATTGCGGATTATGTATTAAATAAAGAGGTAACTAGTGCAGAAGCATTCAGTACTGCTCGTTACGTATTACTTGATACACTTGGATGTGGAATTTTAGCATTACAATATCCAGAATGTACGAAATTACTAGGACCAGTTGTTCCAGGAACAATCGTGCCAAATGGTACTCGTGTACCAGGTACGTCATATGTACTTGATCCAGTGAAAGGTGCATTTAATATCGGATGTATGATCCGTTGGTTAGACTATAACGATACTTGGCTTGCAGCAGAATGGGGACATCCATCTGATAACTTAGGCGGAATTTTAGCAGTTGCAGATTATATTAGCCGTGTTCGTATTTCAGAAGGAAAAGAACCATTAAAAGTACGTGAAGTATTAGAAATGATGATTAAAGCACATGAAATTCAAGGTGTACTTGCTTTAGAAAACAGCTTAAACCGTGTCGGTCTTGACCACGTATTATATGTAAAAGTAGCAACAACTGCTGTAGTTGCAAAAATGCTTGGCGGAACACGTGAAGAAATCTTTAATGCATTATCACATGCATGGATTGATAATTCTAGTCTTCGTACATATCGTCATGCACCAAATACTGGCTCACGTAAATCATGGGCAGCAGGTGATGCAACAAGCCGCGGTGTTCATCTTGCAATGACTGCTCTAAAAGGTGAAATGGGTTATCCAACAGCTTTATCTGCACCAGGCTGGGGATTCCAAGATGTATTATTTAATAAACAAGAATTAAAGTTAGCAAGACCATTAGAGTCATATGTAATGGAAAATGTATTATTTAAAGTTTCATATCCAGCAGAGTTCCATGCACAAACAGCTGCAGAGTGTGCTGTGAAATTACACCCAGAAATTAAAGAAAGATTAGAAGAAATTGATCGTATTACAATTACAACTCATGAGTCAGCAATCCGTATTATTGATAAAGAAGGTCCATTAAATAACCCAGCTGATCGTGATCATTGTTTACAATACATTACGGCAATTGGTTTATTAAAAGGAGATATCGTTGCGGACGATTATGAGGATGCAGTAGCAAATGATCCACGTGTAGATGAATTACGTAATAAGATGGTTGTTGTTGAAAACAAACAGTACAGTTTAGATTACCTTGACCCGAACAAGCGCTCAATCGCCAACGCTGTTCAAGTCCATTTCAAAGATGGCACTGTAACAGAAAACGTGGAATGTGAATATCCACTTGGTCACCGTTTCCGTAGAGACGAAGCAATTCCAAAAGTTGTTCAAAAATTCACTGCAAATATGGCAGGTCATTATTCTAGTAAGCAACAAGAACAAATTCATGAAGCTTGTTTAAATGAAGAGAAACTAGAAAATATGAATGTAAACGAATTTGTAGATCTATTCTTAATTTAATAATAGGGGGAATTTAGAATGGCTTGGGTTGTGAATAAACAGTCAACACAAGAGGAGCTCGCGAATCGCTTCCGAGCTTTAGTAGAAGCACCTGAAATTTTGCAAATTCCAGGTGCTCATGATGCAATGGCAGCTTTAGTTGCGAGAAATACAGGATTTTCAGCTCTTTATTTATCAGGAGCTGCTTATACTGCAAGTAAAGGGCTACCTGATTTAGGAATCGTGACGTCTACTGAAGTAGCAGAAAGAGCAAGAGATCTAGTAAGAGCTACAGACTTACCAGTTCTAGTTGATATTGATACAGGATTTGGCGGTGTATTAAACGTAGCGAGAACAGCTGTAGAAATGCTAGAAGCGAACGTTGCGGCTGTTCAAATTGAAGATCAACAATTACCAAAGAAATGTGGACATTTAAATGGTAAGAAACTCGTTACGACAGAAGAATTAGTTCAAAAGATTAAAGCGATTAAAGAAGTTGCACCAAGCTTATATATTGTGGCACGTACAGATGCTCGCGGTGTAGAAGGCTTAGATGAAGCGATCGAAAGAGCGAACGCCTATGTAAAAGCAGGTGCAGATGCGATATTCCCTGAAGCGCTTCAATCAGAAGAAGAGTTCCGTCTATTTAATAGTAAAGTTAATGCACCTTTACTTGCGAATATGACTGAGTTCGGAAAAACGCCGTATTATAGTGCAGAGGAATTTGCAAATATGGGCTTCCAAATGGTTATTTATCCTGTAACTTCACTTCGCGTTGCAGCGAAAGCATATGAGAATGTGTTTACTTTAATTAAGGAAACAGGTTCTCAAAAAGATGCACTTTCAAGTATGCAAACGAGAAGTGAGTTATATGAAACAATTTCATATCATGACTTTGAAGAATTAGATATTGGAATTGCAAAAACAGTATTATCAGAGGATCAATAGATAAAGTGAAACTTTAATCAGTGGGGGCTTCATCCCCCACTGATTATTAGCCCTCACCAATCGGACTTTAATGGGCAGCCCGACCCCCGCATAACTTCTTTGCTTTCGCTGAATTTTGAGGCGAGGGTATTACTGCCCATTAAAGCGGGATAAAACAACTAAGGCGATGAGAATACATCTTTGGCAAAAAGAACTGCTTGATGTGAATATTCATCGCCTTCTGTTTTCAAAAATAAGATATTCCACTCATCGTAGACGAGCATATGTAGTAGAAAATAAAGCCGAAATGATAGGGGGATTCAGATGGAGAAAACGAAGTTACCGTGGGATGAATTTTTTTCACTTAATAAAGATGTGAATCATACTTTCTTTACGCCAGAAGATTTTTCAGGAGATGAAGATTTAATCGCAAAAACGACAGAACAATTCGTTAAACAAGAAATTGTTCCACAAATGGAGAATATTGAACAACAAAACTATAAAGTTTCTCGTCAATTATTTGAGAAAGCTGGAGAACTTGGATTATTAAGTATCGAGGTCCCAGAAGAGTACGGTGGATTTGAGTTAGGAAAGGCAGTTTCAGGGCTTGTAGCAGAAAAAATGGGATACGCTGGTGCATTTAGCGTTTCATTTAATATACACGCAGGTGTAGGTACATTGCCTTACATATATTACGGAACGAAAGAACAAAAAGAAAAATATTTGCCGAAAATTGCATCGGGAGAATGGATTGGAGCTTATGCTCTAACTGAGCCGAATGCTGGTTCTGATGCTTTAAGTGCAAAAACGAGTGCAGTATTAAATGACGATGGTACTGCTTGGAAGTTGAATGGTGAGAAGCAATGGATTACAAATGCTCATATGGCAGATGTATACGTTGTTTTTGCGAAGACAAATAAAGGAATGACAGCGTTTATTGTCGAAAGAACATGTGAAGGTGTATCCATTGGACTAGAAGAAAAGAAAATGGGGATTAAAGGCTCATCAACCGCTACTCTTATTTTAGAAGATGTTGTCATCCCTGCAGAAAATGTTTTAGGGGAAGTTGGGAAAGGGCATCATGTAGCTCTTAATATTCTTAACTTCGCTAGACTTAAGCTTGCTTTTGGAAATATTGGAACAGCAAAACAAGCAATTGGTTTGTCGGTTCAATATGGAAAAGAGCGAAAACAGTTCCAAACGGAATTAGTAGATTTTACGATGATTCAAGAGAAAATTGCAAATATGATCATTGCTACATATGGTGCAGAAAGTGCAGCTTATCGTACAGCGGGTGTAATTGATGAAGCAATTCATGAGAGTGATGAAGATCTTATGAAGAAAATGTCTCAATTTGCAATTGAATGTGCACTTAATAAAGTAAATGCTTCTGAAACACTAGGCCATATCGTAGATGAAGCTGTACAAATCCATGGTGGTTATGGTTATATGCAAGAGTACGAGGTAGAACGATTATATCGTGATGCTAGAATTAGTCGTATTTTTGAAGGAACGAACGAAATTAATAGGTTAACAGTTGCCAAAATGTTAATGAAGCAAATGGAACAAATTGAGGATACAGAAGTAGAGATTGATGTAGCAAATGTCGAAAGAAACCATCGTTACATTTTATTAGCGAAAAAATTGTTGAAACAATCTTTGAAAACGCTCTCTAAAACTCCAGGATTAAAAATTGATCAAGAGCAAGAATATTCACGTGTATTATCAAATATGTTAACGGACGTGTACGTCATGGAATCAGCATTTTTACGTACGAGTAAAGCCGTTAGTAAAAATGGTGAAGAGAAAGAGCGTACGAAACAAATGATAACTGACGTTATTTGTGAAGAAGGCTATCGCAAAGTAGAAGAAGCGGCGATTTCTATACTTTCAGCGGCTGTCACAGAAGAACAAGATAGACACGTGATTTTAACTGAAATTCGTCAATTATTAGTGCCTTTATACACGAACGTATTTACAAAAAAGAGAGAAGTTGCGAAAGCTATTATAAATCGCGGAAAGTATATTGTGTAAATAGGAGGAAAGCGATATGAAAAAGATTGGTTTTATCGGTTTAGGTAACATGGGTCTTCCGATGTCTAAAAATTTAGTTAAATCAAGTTACACTGTGTATGGCGTGGATTTAAATAAAGAGGCTGAAGCTTCCTTTGAAAAAGAAGGAGGAATTATTGGCTTATCAATCTCAAAACTAGCAGAAACATGCGATGTGATTTTTACAAGTTTACCTTCACCTCGCGCTGTTGAAGCGGTATATTTTGGCGAAGAAGGATTATTTGAAAATAGTCACTCGAATGTAGTTTTAATTGATACAAGTACTGTATCTCCACAGTTAAACAAACAGTTAGAGGAAGCTGCGAAGGAAAAGAAAGTAGACTTTTTAGCAGCACCTGTTAGTGGTGGGGTAATTGGAGCTGAAAACCGTACATTAACGTTTATGGTTGGTGGATCAAAAGAGGTATATGACAAAACAGAATCTATCATGGGCGTACTAGGCGCGAACATTTTCCATGTTAGTGAGCAGATTGATAGTGGTACAACTGTTAAATTAATTAATAACCTATTAATTGGTTTTTATACAGCTGGCGTAAGTGAAGCTTTAACATTAGCGAAAAAGAATAATATGGATTTAGATAAAATGTTTGATATTTTAAATGTAAGTTACGGTCAAAGTAGAATTTATGAGCGCAATTATAAAAGTTTCATTGCATCAGAAAACTACGAGCCAGGCTTTACTGTAAATTTATTAAAGAAAGATTTAGGATTTGCAGTAGATTTAGCGAAAGAAAGCGAACTTCACTTACCAGTTAGCGAAATGCTATTAAATGTATATGAAGCAGCAAGTGAAGCTGGGTACGGTGAAAATGATATGGCAGCTTTATATAAGAAAGTTAGTGAACAGTTAATTTCTAATCAAAAATAATAGACTTAAATACATCATAAAAAAGGAGAGAATATAATGATTACAACTGAAATTAAACGAGTAAAAAATCATATTAATGGTGAGTGGGTAGAATCTACTGGTACAGAAGTAGAAGCAGTTCCAAATCCGGCGACTGGAAAAATTATCGCTTACGTTCCGCTATCTCCGAAAGAAGATGTTGAAAAAGCTGTTGAAGCGGCAAAAGCAGCATACGAAACATGGTCTAAAGTACCAGTTCCGAATCGTTCAAGACAATTGTATAAATATTTACAGCTTTTACAAGAAAACAAAGAAGAGCTTGCTAAAATCATTACGCTAGAAAATGGTAAAACATTAACGGATGCAACTGGTGAAGTACAGCGTGGTATCGAAGCGGTAGAACTTGCAACATCAGCACCAAATTTAATGATGGGACAAGCTCTTCCGAATATTGCTAGTGGCATTGATGGATCGATTTGGCGTTATCCAATTGGAGTTGTTGCGGGTATTACACCGTTTAATTTCCCAATGATGATTCCATTATGGATGTTCCCACTTGCAATTGCTTGCGGTAATACGTTCGTATTAAAAACATCTGAAAGAACGCCACTTTTAGCAGAGCGACTTGTAGAGTTATTCTATGAAGCTGGTTTTCCAAAAGGAGTATTAAATTTAGTACAAGGCGGAAAAGATGTTGTAAATAGCATTTTAGAAAATAAAGATATTCAAGCTGTTTCGTTCGTTGGATCTGAGCCGGTAGCTCGTTACGTTTATGAAACAGGTACGAAACACGGGAAACGTGTACAAGCGTTAGCTGGTGCGAAAAACCATGCGATTGTAATGCCAGATTGCAATCTTGAGAAAACAGTGCAAGGTGTAATTGGATCTGCATTCGCAAGTAGTGGAGAGCGCTGCATGGCATGTTCAGTAGTAGCGGTAGTAGATGAAATTGCTGATGAATTCATCGACGTACTAGTAGCAGAGACGAAGAAGTTAAAAGTAGGTGATGGTTTCCACGAAGATAATTATGTTGGACCATTAATTCGTGAATCTCATAAAGAGCGTGTACTAGGCTATATTAATAGCGGTGTAGCAGATGGAGCAACTTTATTAGTAGATGGCCGTAAAATTAAGGAAGAAGTTGGAGAAGGTTACTTTGTAGGTGCGACAATCTTTGATGGTGTAAATCAAGAAATGAAAATTTGGCAAGATGAAATCTTTGCTCCAGTATTAAGCATTGTAAGAGTTAAAGATTTAGAAGAAGGTATTAAACTTACAAATCAATCTAAATTTGCAAATGGTGCGGTTATTTATACGTCAAATGGTAAGCATGCACAAACGTTCCGTGATAACATCGATGCTGGTATGATCGGTGTAAACGTAAACGTTCCAGCACCAATGGCATTCTTCGCATTTGCAGGAAATAAAGCTTCATTCTTTGGAGATTTAGGTACAAATGGTACAGATGGTGTACAATTCTATACACGTAAAAAAGTTGTAACTGAGCGCTGGTTTTAATAAATAGTAGACAGCCAGATCAGTTATTAAATGAAAACCACCACTAGGAATAGTGGTGGTTTTCATTTTGTTAATTATTTTTTTCAAAAGCTAGTTTAATACCAAAACCAATTAAGACGATTCCCGTTAACCCTTGAATATAACGTTGCGTCTTCGGTTTTTTCATAAAAGCACTAATTTTATCAATTAAAAATATATAAAAAGCGAACCAAATAACTGTTAAAACGAGGTAAGTAAGGCCCATTACGAGAAGCTGGATAAACGTATTATGATTTGGATTTAAAAATTGCGGTAAAAAGGTTAAAAAGAAGACTGCAACTTTAGGGTTTAATAAATTTGTAAGAAACCCTTGGCGAAAGCAAGAAGTGTGTTCGTTTTCGTTATGCAAAGGTAAATCGTTCGTATCGACACTTTCTTTGTTTCTTACTGCTAAAAGGGCTTTAATACCAATATAAATTAAATATAGAGCTCCAACGTACTTGAAAATAGAGAATAAAAGAGCTGACTTTACAATAAGTGCGGATAGTCCGATTACTGCTGCTAACGTATGAATCAAAAGTGCAATACATGTGCCGAACACGGTTTTTACTCCACCCATCTTACCGGCAACTAATGTGTTTTTCGTGGCCATGGCAGTATCAGGGCCAGGTAAAATAATAAGACAAATAGACATAATGATGAAAAGAAAAAAGTTTTCAATCATAGTCGCTCCTCCTTTTTTATTTTTAGAATATTTGATTAAAAATAGTGTAGCACATATTTCGATTTAATAAAATTAAATTTTATTAAAAATTATTAAATAGGAAAGAGGCTATATAGTCGCGTAATGACACGACTATATAGCCTCAGTTTAACGGGGATGATTTATGCATTAAGTAAGTTAAAGAATCGATTTACATCTTCTTCTGAAACATCACTTAACTGCTTATATTTATAATTCGGATTTTGATCTTTATCAACGACAACAGAGCGTACTCCTTCGAAGAAATCCGCATGTCTCATGAAATTTTTAGCAAGTACAAGGTCGGTAGCGAAACATTCTTCAACCGACTTATCTTGGCCATCAATAAACTGTTTTAATGTTACTTTTAACGAAATAGGTGATTTTGATAATAGCGTTTCTTTCGTTTCTAAAGCAAAGGCACTTGGATCTTTCTCCAATGAATAGATGATCTCTTCAATTGTATCGAAAGCAAAATGTGAAGTAATTTCTTCTAATGAAGGAGCAAGCTCGCTTTCTAAGTTTGGAGCAGTTGCAAATGTACGAATGACTTCTTTTAAATTAGTATGTACATCATCTTCTTTATGCCAATTTATACTTTCCAGTTCAGTAAGGAAATTTGGTAATGAATCAGATGTCATAAAGTAATCAGCAGCGTTTATGAATAAAACGTCAGCAGCTTTTAAAATAGATGCCGTTAAAGCAACATAGCGGCCAGCAAACCCTGGAGCTTTATTTAAGAAATAAGCAGCACCAACGTCCGGGAAGAAGCCGATATTCATCTCGGGCATTGCCCATTTCGTACGCTCAGTTACAATTCGATATTTCGCACCATTTGTAAGACCGACACCTCCGCCCATTACAATTCCATCTAAACAAGCGATGATTGGTTTTTTATATTGATAAATATATGTATCAATTTCATACTCTTCTTCAAAAAAACGTTCCGCATGCTGTAATGCAGCTTCATTTGAACGTGCTTCATAAAGAGTTTTAATGTCACCGCCTGCACAAAAACCTTTTGTGCCAGCTCCTTTTAAAACGATAAGCGCAATTCGCTCGTCATTTTCCCATTCTTTCAGTTTTTGCCCAATTGGTTGTAACATGTCATAAGATAAAGAATTAAGTGCTTTTGGGCGGTTTAAAGTAATTGATGCAACTCCGTTTTCACTAACAGAAAATAAAACGTGTTCAGTCATAATTCATCCTCCCTTACATATCTTCTTATTCTTAATTCTTGATACGTACTGAAATGTCCTTTATAAACTTTGTCTAAAGTTGGCGATACATGTTAATTTGCCAAATGCATATTTTGACGAGTTATATTTGCAGGATTTCGGAGGTTGACAATGAATATTACAACATTACTGTAATTGTAATTATTTGAAGTTATCATGATAAACACGCTATTATATAGGTGTAAATTGTACATAATCACCTTAAAAAGGGTATTTGAAATGATTAGGATAAAAGAAATATTACTTTTATTAGAAATAGAGAAAGGAGAAATCGGAATGCCAGGACCTTTACTGTTGTCGGTGATTATTTTGTCTTCTTTAATGATAGGGATAACTCAGTTTTTTCATCATACAGATACGACAGAGGAAGTGAAGGATAAAGTACGTCTCGTATTTCCGATTTTTATCATATCTATTTCTTTTTGTATTTTATTAAATAAGGATGGGTACATTGTCGCTGTATTTTCATTTTTTGTAGCGATTGTTTTAATTACAGTTTTATATTATGTAATGAAAGACTTTATACAAAAATAAAGATGTCCCATGCGACATTTTTATTTTTGAAACAAATAAAATTTCACATACCGTATTATATGTTAAAAATAAAAAGCATATAGCGATAGAAAAGTATGTACTTTACCGTGTATTTACTTGTCAATCTTGCATAGCCAATATACTATTAATAGTGTAGAGATTAGAAAAAGGGGTTGTATCTATCATGAAATTTGAGATGCACACAAAAATTATTTCAAATGAAAAAGAAGTAAGGTTACATATAGAAGAAAACATATTTCAATTAAAATTGGATGGTTATCACTTATTTACAGTTCAAGAAATATTACCTTTATATAAATCAAATGAAGAAAGAATTGGTAGCGCAATGATACAAAAGTTAGAGTGGGAGAACGGAAAAACTACTATAAACTATCAACTCGTATCACTAAAATCAGTAAATTAAAAGGAGCAGGACAATATGAAGTTATTTCATACAGCGGATTGGCATTTAGGAAAGCTTGTTCATGGCGTGTATATGACTGAAGATCAAAAGATTGTATTAGATCAGTTTGTACAAGCTGTTGAAGAAGAAAAACCAGATGCTGTAATTATTGCAGGCGATTTATATGACCGCGCAATTCCACCAACAGAAGCAGTAGACTTATTAAATGATGTGTTACAAAAAATAGTGATTGATTTACAAACGCCAGTTATTGCGGTTGCAGGTAACCATGATAGTCCTGATCGTATTCATTTTGGTAGTAGTTTAATGAAGAAACAAGGATTATTTATTGTGGGACAATTTCAATTTCCATATGATCCAATTATATTAAATGATGAACATGGTGAGGTTCACTTCCATCTCATTCCATATGCTGATCCAAGCATAGTTAGACACGTATTGAAAAATGAAGACGTACGTTCACATGATGATGCGATGCGTATTTTTATGAATGAGCTTTCTGAGACGATGGATAAAGAAGCTAGACATGTATTTGTAGGTCATGCATTTGTAACTTCTGCGGGAGAAGCAGAGGAGAATACAAGTGATGCAGAACGACCACTTTCAATTGGTGGTGCTGAATACGTAAATAGTCATTATTTTGATAAGTTTCATTACACAGCGCTTGGACATTTACATCAAGCGCATTTCGTACGTAATGAAACAATTCGATATTCAGGTTCGCCACTTGCATATTCTATTTCTGAAGAAAAACATAAAAAAGGCTATTATATTGTAGAATTGGGCGAGCAAGGTGAAGTAACAATTGAAAAAAGGTTACTTACACCACGCCGTAAAATGCGAACAGTAGAAGCAAAAATAGATGAATTGTTACAACATCCAATAAGTGAAGATTACGTATTTGTAAAATTATTAGATGAAAATCCTGTCTTGCAGCCAATGGAAAAAATACGCTCTGTATATCCAAATGCAATGCATGTTGAAAGATCTATTCAAAGACGAGAGTTCACAGAGTCAAATGAAGTAACAGTTTCAAGACATAAAACGGATGATTTATCGCTATTAAAGGCTTTTTATAAAGAAATGAAAGGCTTAGATTTATCAGAAGAGAAAGAACGTCTATTTGTAGAGGTACTACAAACAGTGCAAGAACGGGAAGGTGAACGAGGATGAGACCGATTCAGCTTATTATGACAGCATTTGGACCATATAAACAGAAAGAAGTAATCGATTTTAACGATCTTGGAGATCATCGTATTTTCGCCATTTCTGGGAATACAGGAGCTGGAAAGACAACGATTTTTGATGCGATTTGTTATGTGTTATATGGTGAGGCAAGTGGAGAAGAACGTAGTGATACGAGCATGCTACGCAGTCAATTTGCTGATGATAATATGTATACTAGTGTAGAACTAACCTTTCAGCTAAAAGGGAAACGTTATGAAATAAAACGACAACTTGGACATAAAAAACAAGGGAACAAAACGATTACGGGACATGCAGTAGAATTATATGAAGTGATGGGTGAAGAGAAGGTTCCAGCCGTTGATCGTTTTCATGTAACGGATGTAAATAAAAAAGTGGAAGATTTAATTGGTTTAAGTAAACATCAATTTAGCCAAATTGTTATGTTACCGCAAGGGGAATTCCGAAAACTATTAACATCTGAGACAGAAAACAAAGAAGAAATTTTGCGTCGTATTTTTAAAACGGATCGTTATAAGTTAATGCGTGAATTACTTGATCAAAAACGAAAACAATGGAAAGACGTCTTACAAGAAAAACAGAAAGAGCGAGAGTTATACTTCCGTAATGTTTTTAAATTACCAATCCGAGATGGATCATTATTAGAGACATTAGTGGAACAAGAACATGTAAATACGCATCAAGTAGTAGAAGCATTAGAACAAGAAACAGATGTGTATAAGGCAGAAGTTGAGCAATTACAAGTAGAACAAGAAGTTCAAACGAAGCAATTAAAAGATGCTGAAACACGTTTTCATGCAGCTAAATCTGTAAATGAGAAATTTATAGATTTACAACAAAAGAATGAGAAATATAATACTTTACAAGAAAACCGTACAGTTATTGAAATGAAAGAAACATTTTTTAAACGTGCGGAAGAAGCGAAGCGCTTATTACCATTTGAACAATGGTACGAAGAAGCAATACAAAATGAGCAGAAGGCTGAAAGTTTGTTAAAACAGATAATCGCCAAAAAAGATAATATAACGAATAGCTTTGAACTAGCTCAGGAGAAATATGAAGCAGTAAAAAATAAAGAGCCTGAGAGAGAAGATGCAAAAAAACTTGTTCAAAGGTTAGAAGAATTACAACCGATTATTGCATCATTAGCTGAGAAACAGTTGAATTTACAAAATGCAGAAATTCAAGTAGGGAAATTAAAAGAAGGTATGCATAACTTAGAGCGACAATTAGACGAGCATACAAGTCAAAAAAAGCAAATGTCTGGTGAATTACAGCAATTAGAACGAGCGCTTGAGCAATATGTAGATAAAGTAGAAGAACTAACGAATATGCGAGAAGATGCAAAAGTTTTAAAGCAAGCATATGATGTTTGGCAAGAAAAACAAAAATTCGAGCAAGAAAAAGAAGCGGCATATAATAAGATGCAAATGGCAGTGAACGCATATGAAAATATGGAACGCCGCTGGTTAAGTGAACAAGCTGGAATATTAGCTCTTCATCTACATGATGGCGAATCTTGTCCAGTATGTGGGAGTACGGACCATCCGAAAAAAGCTACAGAGCAAAGTGATGCGAGTGATGAAAAAGAGTTAAATGATTTAAGAGATAAGAAGAATACCGCTGAAAAATTACATGTTCAATTAGAGGAGAAATGGAATTTCTATCACCTTCAATATGAGCAAGTAATAGAAGAGGTTAAGAAGCGAGGCTATCGCTCGGAAGAATTAGCTGAAACATATAGTGCGCTTGTTCAAAAGGGAAAACAATTAGTAACTGAAGTGAATACGTTAAAAGCAAGCGAAGAAACGCGTAAGCAAACTGCTGTGAATATAAAAAGCGTAGAAGAAAAAGTGGATGCACTTCAGAAGCAACAGCGTGAGGTAGAAACAGAGCAGCACCGTATAGAAATGGAGTGTATGCAGCTTCGTACGTCATATGAACATGATAAGAAAAATATTCCTGAAAACTTACAAACAGTCCAAGCTTGGAAAGTCCAGTTTGACCAAGCTATGCATCAACTCAAATTAATGGAGGATGAATGGAAGAAAGTGCAGGAAGCGTATCAACATTGGCAAAATGAAAATATACGAATTCAAGCAGAACAGGAAAGTGCTTCTAATCAATTTGAAAGTACAAAATTGAAGAAAGAAGAGACTTTCGTGCGCTTTATGAAAGAGCTTGAACAGAGCGGATTTACAGATCAATCTACGTATAAAGAAGCTAAATTAAATGATGCCGAGATGGAGATGTTACAAAAAGAAATTCAAAGCTATTATTCATCTCTTGAAGTACTTGCAAAACAAATTGAAGAGTTACGTGCTGAATTAAAAGATAAAGAGTATATGGATATTACAGCGTTAGGTGAACATATAAAAGATTTAGAAATAAATCTTGATATCATTAAAGAAAAACGTCAACGTGCGCAAAATGCAGTAACATATATTTCTGATTTACATGAAAATATTAGACGTATTGATGAGCAAATTCATGAGGAAGAAAAAGCTTTCCAAGAACTTGTTGATTTATATGAAGTAATGAAAGGTGATAACGAAAGCCGTATATCATTTGAACGCTACATCTTAATTGAGTATTTAGAACAAATTGTTCAAATTGCAAACGAACGATTACGTAAATTATCAAATGGACAATTTTATTTAAAACGAAGTGAACGAGTTGAAAAGAGAAATCGTCAAAGTGGCTTAGGATTAGATGTATACGACGCATATACTGGCCAAACACGCGATGTAAAAACATTATCTGGCGGCGAGAAATTTAATGCATCACTTTGTTTAGCGCTTGGAATGGCAGACGTCATTCAAGCATATGAAGGTGGTATTTCCATCGAAACGATGTTTATCGACGAAGGCTTTGGTTCATTAGATGAGGAGTCATTAACAAAAGCGGTAGACGCCTTAATTGACTTACAAAAGTCAGGCCGATTTATCGGTGTCATCTCACACGTTCAAGAACTGAAAAACGCAATGCCGGCTGTATTAGAAGTAACGAAGCAGAAGGATGGGTGTAGTCAGACAAGGTTTGTGGTGAAGTAATTTTATTTCACCATCGATTCTTCCACTAATTTTACATTAACGTTTTGTTGGATTAATAGAGTAGCGTGAGTATGTCGTAGATCATGAACTCGTATTCTAGGTAGTCCAAGTTTTTCGGTTACATTATAAAATGATCTACGTATGCTACGAGAATCTAAAGGTTTTCCATATTTCGAAGGAAGTGCTAAGTCTAAGTCGGTGTATTTATCACCGGCTTTTTCTTTTTCGTACTCAACAAACTTACGGTGAGTTTTTAACTCTTCTATTAAAATCATCGGAATATGAATCGTACGTATACTCGTTTTATTCTTCGCTCCATATTTTAATTCTCCACGCTCAGATAACGTTTGTCTGATGAAAATTCTATTGTTTTCAAAGTTGATATCTTTCCATCGCGGCCCCCAAATTTCACCTTGACGCATTCCAGTAAATATTGCTATTGAAAAGCTAATACGAAATCTCGTAGCGTTCTTCATCGTCTTACTTCCACTCAAAAAGTAATTTACCTGATCCAATGTCCATACTTCCATTTCAGTTTTAGTTATTCTAGGTAAAACAACATCGGTTGCCGGATTATTCTTTATAAGTTTAAGTACTTTTGCTCTTTTTAAAGAGGTTCGTATAAAACTGAAAGTTAAATTTATTGTACCTTTTGAGTAACGATTCTCCTCGATTAACGTGTTGATGTAATGTTGCAGATGCATCGTTGTAATATCTTGAATCCTCAAGTGACCGAGACGAGGTTTTATGATATTTAAGTAGTGCGTGTAATTTGCTCGAAAGGTAGATTTTTGAAGCTGATTTTGCCTTTCTTTAAACCACTGTTCCATAAATGAATCGTATGACATATGAGAAAGCTTAAGAAAATCATCGTTAAGATACTCAGCCTTTAAAAGTGTCATTTCTTCATTTGCTTCGCGTTTAGTAGCGAAACCTCTACGTCTTATTTGTTTACGCTTGCCTGTCATTGGATCTTTAATAGCGAAGACAAAATCCCATTTACCTGTATCCTTATTTTTACTTACTGTACCACTCAATCTTATGCCCTTCTTTAAAAATTCACAAGGAAGAGGTTATATTTTCCAATACCTGTATTCTAAGACTAAAGTCACAAAATGTATAGGGGATATATAGTAGAAAAATGTCAATTAGGTAATCTGTCCTTGAGAAAATACGGTTTATACCATTCTACTAATTAGCCGAATATAGCTAGTTCATGTGACGTGTAACCACATATGACTACTTCCACACATGATTGTAGTTCACACTAACAAGAACTATCTTCCAGCATCATCTATTCAGCGGTACAACGAGCGTAAGCGAAGCTGTCAGGTTTTAAATATTAAGGAGGTGTTATTAATGAATAGTAAATTAGTAAAATTATCGAATGATATTAATGTAATTACCGCGGAAATTAGTGAAATCGCGTGGAGAAAAAATATAAAATTATTAGGTAGGTATAGCGGAGAAATATCGATGAAAGCAGCGGAAGAATACGGAGTGGACAGACGTAATTACAAGCTTCCAGTGCGGAGGGAACGTACGAGAAAAGAAACGTGGCAAACCGATAGGGAAGCGAAGTCTAGGAACGAGGAAAGACGGAAGGCGTATCGAGAGTTTACGAGAGTGCAGGTAATTCATTTTATCATATTAATGGGAGCTAATACAGCTCTCTTTTTTGTTCCCTTCAAAAATGGTAAACTATTCTTTGGAATGAATTTCTAATAGGGATAATACTATATTAGAAATTTATGTATCAAGTGATTTTGCATGGAGGGAATTAGATGGATGTTTTAAGAAAGTTGAAAATGGAAACAAAAGGTATACACGGGTCTATTAGGAAATACACTAGTGATCCGTATATTATGAATGTATTAGAAGAATTGAACAGAGCAGTTGAAGAAAAACACATAGAAGAAACTCTATATTTATTAGAGGCAGTTAATGATTGGTATGAGAAGAATCAATCAGAAATACAATCGAATAGTTACGTATCTAATGGGCAACAGCATATTGATATAGAACAAAAAATAAAAAGTTACATTAATGATTTAAGAAGTTATGAAGGTGAGGTGTTTCAAGTGGAAACTGCTCAAGAGGAGCTTATACAAGAAACAAATAGCACAATACATAAACTATTTATTAGTCACGCATCAGCAGATAAAAAAGTTTGTGATGCGTTTGTTGATTTATTAGAAGAATTAGGAGTCCCCGAGGAGGATATTCTGTATTCGTCATCATCAAGACATGGAATCCCTGGCGGTATGGATATTTTCGAATACCTCAGAAATAATATATCAAGCGGTATAAATGTATATTACATGTTATCGGATAACTATTATAAAAGTGCGTACTGTTTAAATGAGATGGGTGCAGCGTGGGTAACTCAGAACGATTCTTCTACTTTTTTATTGCCGGAATTTACAGTTGGTATAAAAGGTGTTATTGATAGTAGCAAAAAAGCATTTACACTATCTGATCCTGTGGAGTTAATCCAACTTAAAGATAAGATTCTTGCGGAATATGGTGGGAGAATATCTGAAAAGAAATGGGAGGCGGTTAAAAGTAAATTTTTAGAGATTATAAAAGGCTAAACATGGATAGTGTTAACTCTTTCTCTGCGTTATTTATATAGAATAGAAAGACGAGTTGAAGCCACCAGCTCTGGTGGCTTATTTTAGAAGTAAATTATAATATAGATTGGATAATTTTACTATGTTAGGTGGAAAAAAATGATTGATGAATTACATTACTTGCCCCTCAATGATGTAGACAGAGATAGGCTTGGATTTAAAGAGAAGGCTGAAGAAATTGCAGCATTTATTAATGATTTTTCGCCCAATCTACCGTATTGTATCTCTATTAATGGCTCATGGGGAGCTGGGAAGTCAACTATGTTAAATTTTTTAGAAGGTAGTTTAGATAAGGGGAAATGTATTACAGTACGTTTTAACCCTTGGATGGTTTCCGAGAGTGAAGAACTTACTAAAAGTTTATTTGAAGAGATATACCATGCAATGGGAGAAGGAGATTTTCAAACAACTAAAGAAACATTTTTTAAATATGCTGAGAAAATAGTTCCTTCATTGGCAAAGGCAGCGACATATGTTGCATCTCACTTGAGTGGGACAACTCCTGTAGAGGCCACTGCAATATCAAATAGTGCAGGTGAAGCGGTAAAAGGAATAGGTGATTTAGTCTTTGATAAACCTTTGTCCAAAAGAAAAGATGAATTGAATCAAGCAATGGACGTTACAGTTAGAGAAGATAAGCGGAAGATTGTTATTATGATCGATGAATTAGATAGATTATTTCCAGAAGAAGTCATTACTATTTTTCAAATGATAAAATCTAATTTAGACTTACCAGGATTTTTCTTTGTAGTAGCAATGGATCAGGAGGTAGTGTTTGATGCATTGAAGGAAAAAGGAATAAGCAAACCTGAATATTACTTACAAAAGATTTTTCAAAGAAAATATTTAATTAATACGAAATACCAGCTTGAGACATTAACAAATAATTTTATTTCAAAGTCTCTAAATGAAAAAGATGACGAGGCTCATCAAGCGTTAAATGGGGCATTAAAAGCTTATTTTTATGGGAATCTAGATTATTTTGCAATAAAATCTGAACAATATGCTGAGGATTATCATCATTCATATGGAATGGATTGGGCTGTGGTTCAATCTGAACGAAACACGATCATAAAATCGTATTTGAAAATTATTGACTCTTTGGACTTGGATATAAATTTGCATAATCCTAGAACATTTTTGAATTTTTCACAGCTTATATTAGAACGTTGGTCAGATTATTATAAACATGTTTTCGACAGAGAGAAAAAAATTCAGTGTTTTGTGCATGTTTCTTTTTTAATATTCATAGCGCACTGTATTTATCCATCGTTTATAGATCCTAGACATATAAATGGAAGAAAAGATGAAGTAGGTATATCTACTTCTGATAATGAGAATACACCTACTTTTATAAGGAAAATAGATGAACATATCGGCATAATTCTTCCAGATATTTATGAAAAATCAAATAATCGTACCAGAGGGCTTCATAATCCTGAATCTGTCATAGTAACTTCTGTATTGTATTTAAGTAAATTTCCTGATTATGGAATAGTGTACAGCGAGAATGTCAGATGAGTTATAAGGTCTTAAGAAAACAGTAACACTGGTATATAAAAAAACTTAATAACATACTAATTTCTCCTCTTTAGTTATCTATACGTAATAGGAAAACGCTAAGTATCCAACTTTATGTATTATAATCGAAGAGGAGACGTTAATATGGTAGATGGTTATTCAATCGAAATTAAAGACACGGAAGATAAATCGTATTTACTATGCTTCTTCGTATGTAACGAAGTATTAACATTCGCTATATACGAAGAAGCATACGATTACAACTACGAATTTGAAGATACACTATTCGAAGGAATTATTATTTCAGTGATTTAGAGAAGAGTGCAGGAATTAATCGCCTATCTATTTATTATAAACAAGCAAGCTATCACATACACGCAAGTCCTACTGGATTATACAATAGCTTAGGGGATATTCAAGACGAAAGGATACAGAAACATGGATATGTTTTGGGTCCTAGTAACTACGGTTTATCAATACCAGGCCAATTAACTATTATCTCATTAATGCAAATGGCGATTTCTTTATTGTTACTAAACTCAAGCATAGATAGATTAATAAGGGCAACAGTTTTTCGAAAGTCCGAACGTTCCTCTTATTTTGGGAGAATCAAAACTGACATTGATGTCTGATATAGTACGACCTTATTCGGACAGATACAATGGTACGTTCATAATGTGGTGACTTCAGCACATATAGAAGGAAGTGGATTTCGGAAGTCTCCGCCGTCTGATGCATAGCCGTTCGGAACTTTCGGAAGAGGTGTTATATCGGTGCATATTAGAAAAAACTCGTTTTATACATTTTCGAAATTTTCCAATTAATACAGGAACACCCCCCTGACAGACACACGACTTGAAACTTCGACTCTGTGGTAAATAACAAAAATATTAAAGGATTATGATTATTACTAGAGAAGTTATCTATTTGTGAGGAGGTGTTAAAATGTTTATCAAGACGGGGATTCATCGACTGGGTAATTTTAGGGAGAATGAACATGTGGATGCAACAATAGAAAAAAATGGAGAATATTATCATGTTATAGGAAGATATACAGGAGAAAGAAGTGTAAGAATAGTTCGTGATAGTTCTTTACCTGATGATCACGAAAAGTTATACGATGAATTAGAAGAAATTCTTAATAAGAAAGTTAAGGCTGAACAGTTAAAAACAATAGTTAATTAATAATATTCCCGGTACCTATTAATAAAAAGGTCCGGGTTTTTATTTTATATAAGATTGCCTAAATGTTAATGGAAATAAAGAATCAGTAAGAAATAGCCAAATCTATAGAAAGGTCAATGCTAATTATATTTTAATGGCCGTTTAAGTATACTTTTATGAACTATTAATAATTGGTCGATTACTAAGTGTTTAACTGTTCGTTTAATATAAGAAAATTATTTATGAACTTTCATTTATTTAATTCACTGTTATACGTGGTTGTTTTACAATCGGATCAAAAATGATGGAAAGGAAGTAAGAGGAATGGTGGAGACTAGAAAAATCGGTTATGTATAGGAAGAGGTTTGTCAGGATATTATACGCTGGATCTTTACTAGAGTTTACTACAAGTCAGTCGCTCTCTCGTAATTTTTCGTAGTTTATGAACGTTCTTATACAATGTTTATCGGTGTCATCTCACACGTTCAAGAGCTGAAAAACGCAATGCCAGCTGTATTAGAAGTAACGAAGCAGAAGGATGGGTGTAGTCAGACAAGGTTTGTGGTGAAGTAAGTTCCATTGTAATTTAGTCAAAGTATTGTTTGCGATTTTCCTGTATAGAACTTATGAACAAATAAATGTCGCCTCTAAAAAGAGGCGGCATTTATTTGTTATTCAAAATTAAATAATTTACTTACGAGTTATCTGTAGAAGGCGGTGTATTTTCCAATCTATTATAAGTTTTAAAGGCCGAAATTGCCGAGATAACACCACCGACTAAAAATAAAGCAGATCCACCGACCAAAATGATACGACTGACATACGTTTCGCGCGCTTCTTCAACTTCTTCTTGTAACATTGTTGGCATTTGAATTCCTCCTAAACAACATTTATTTTGTAGATAGTATATACAAATGCCTAAAATATGTTAAAATCACTGGATAGTATTATGAGGAAGTATATAGTTACATGTGAATTGTTTGAAAAATCTTCATTATAAATTTATGCTAACTTCACATAGAGCACATATTAACATTGTATTATGTATATGTACCAAATAAATAAAGTGAATTGTATTTCATTCTGTTTTTAAAAATTTGAAATTCTATTATTTTTATATAAAGGTTTCTCGTCGGAGTTTTAAATATTTTGGAAATAGATCTAAATAAGAGAAATTCACATAAAAGGGGAATGTCTTATGACAACATATACGAGTGAAATGAGAAAAAGTTTAGTTTCAGAAGAAGATGTAGATATTTTAAAAATTATGGCTCACCCAATCCGATTACAAATTGTAAATGAATTAAGTACGAGAAAAACTTGTAATGTAACGCAATTAACAGAATTACTAAATATTCCACAATCGACTGTTTCGCAACATTTATCAAAAATGAAAGGTAAAGTGTTACGAGCTGAGAGAAGGGGCTTAGAAATTTATTATCACATTAATAATTTAAAAGCGAGTAAGATTGTAAGTGTTTTAGGATATATAAACTAATGAAATATTTTCATATAAAATAGCCGCTGCTGGTAAGCAGGGGCTATTTTGTGTTGTTTTATGTATTCGTATTTAAAATTTTGTAGTTTTTATGATTTACAATTGTTCGATCAAATTCAAAAGTACCACCGCTTACATCTGTAATTTCAACTAAGACCGATTCAGTATATAGTTTTAGTACAGATCCTGTAATCTTTAAATTATTTCGGTGAAAAAGTATAGTATCCCCTACGTTTGCTTTCATAGTACCTCCTTATTAAAGACAGAATTATTTTTTTATTATATATATTAAACCACGTATAGATATATTAGTGAATATTTAGTTTTGTTTATCAATAAAATATTTTTTATTTTATAAAAAATAAAGTGCATCGTAGTATAAAAATAGTTTTTTTGGTTGTATAGGAAAATCAAAATTTTGTAATCTCGCCATGATATAACTTGAGACATAATTTTTATAAAAAAGATGATAAAACAGCTGTAAGTTGTATGGATGAAAAATATGATAATAGCTATTTACGTATTTAATAATTCGTTTTTTGTATTTCGTCCTTCGTTTTCTGTAACTGATTCCATATTTTTGACGCTCTATCTTGTAAGTGCTTACATAAGCGGTAACATCTTATACAATGAAGGTGTTAAATCAAAAGAGGTGGTCAATATGAACATAAAAAAAGTAAATTTAGCGAACAGCATTGAAATAGAAAGAGGAGGCGGAAAGGTATGAAGAAATCAAATGTTAATCCATGGTTAGTTGTACTTGGCACAGTCATCGTACAAATGGGGCTTGGAACAATATATACATGGAGTTTATTCAATCAGCCTTTAGTTAGTAAATACGGTTGGAGTCTTAACGCAGTAGCTATAACGTTCTCAATTACTAGTCTTTCCTTAGCATTTTCAACTTTATTTGCGAGTAAATTACAAGAAAAATGGGGACTTCGTAAACTTATTATGATAGCTGGACTAGCATTAGGACTAGGATTAGTACTTAGTTCGCAAGCGTCCTCATTAATATTGCTGTATGTACTAGCAGGAGTTGTTGTAGGTTATGCAGATGGTACAGCATATATCACTTCATTATCCAATTTAATAAAGTGGTTTCCAAAGCGTAAAGGTCTAATTGCTGGTATTTCTGTCTCTGCATATGGTTCAGGTAGCTTAATCTTTAAATACGTTAACGCACAGTTAATTGAATCAGTTGGTGTATCACAAGCGTTTATATACTGGGGTTTAATTGTTACAGCTATGATTGTCCTTGGAGCTTGTTTAATCCATCAAGCTGCTGATCAAGGTGCAGTTCATGAGACAAAAACTCACGAATATACAACGAAAGAAATGCTAGGTACAAAACAAGTATACTTATTATTTATTATGTTATTTACATCATGTATGAGTGGCTTATACTTAATTGGTATGGTAAAAGATATTGGTGTTCAACTTGTAGGACTTAACGCAGCAACAGCAGCTAATGCGGTGGCTATGGTTGCAATCTTCAATACATTAGGTCGTATTATTCTAGGACCGTTATCAGATAAAATCGGCCGTTTAAAAATCGTTACTGGTACTTTTGTTGTTATGGCAAGTTCAGTATTAGTTCTAAGTTTCGTAGATTTAAATTACGGTATCTACTTCGTATGTGTAGCAAGTGTAGCATTTTGCTTTGGTGGAAATATCACGATTTTCCCAGCTATCGTTGGTGATTTCTACGGTATGAAAAACCATAGTAAGAACTACGGAATTGTGTATCAAGGATTTGGATTTGGAGCGCTTGCAGGTTCCTTTATCGGTGCACTTCTAGGTGGATTCAAACCAACATTCATGGTGATCGGCGTATTATGTGTCGTATCATTTATTATCGCAATATTAATTCAAGCGCCTAAACAGAAAAAAGAACACGAAGAAGAGTATCGCAGTGTAGCATAAGTATATAAATCTTCTATAACACTATGATTACGAAAAAGCATCCTGTTAAATAGGGTGCTTTTTTGAGTTATTTTAAATAGGTTATATAATTTTTGGAATTTTTTGAGGCGAAAAATGAGTGATATACCTATTTGGATTATATTGGAATATTAAAAAGTGATACATTATATTCGAACTACTTATTAAATCTTAAATTATAAACACGACATACATCAATAATTGCAAGATATATTTTCTCGATATTTTCAGAAAAATGTTGAGAAAATATATACTCGATTTTTTGGTAAGGCTTTGTAAATGAGGGTATCTACAGTTTATCTTCTTTAATTTTACAAAGAGGAGTAGGAATTAAATATTTAATGTACGTGCTTATTAATACTTTTAGATGTAATTGCATTGAGAAGCACTAAAATGTTTTGTCTGAAAAATAAAAATAGGTTGACAAGTTTATTGAGAAAGATTATCATTTCGGTGTAAGAATATTAAATGAAAAACATTATCAATGAATAATATTTTGATGAAAAGTACACTTGACCAATTAGTTTAGTAAGTGTATTATTTTTTACATTGATAATGATAATCATTATCGTAATTTGTTTAATTAGATTAATTTTTAAATGAAAGGATAGAGGAAATGAACTTAGGGGAATTTGATGGGAAAACGGTTTTAGTAACAGGTGCAGCCCAAGGTATAGGTAGTGTTGTTGCCAAAATGTTTTTAGAAAGAGGAGCTACAGTTATTGCGGTTGATCAAAATGAAGAGGGGTTAAATGTTCTCTTAAATGAAAATGAATTAAAGGAAACACACATGAAAACGTTTCGTATAGATGTGAGTGATAGTACCGCAGTTGAAGATATCGTAAACGGTATTGAAAATGATATAGCACCGATAAATATATTAGTTAATGTTGCAGGGGTTTTACGTATGGGAGCGATTCACTCTTTAAGTGATGAAGATTGGAATAAAACATTCTCTGTAAATTCTACAGGCGTTTTCTATATGTCCCGAGCAGTAAGTAAACGTATGATGCAAAGAAAGTCAGGGGCAATTGTTACAGTTGGTTCAAATGCAGCAAATACCCCGAGAATGGATATGGCTGCGTATGCGGCATCCAAAGCTGCAACGACGATGTTTATGAAGTGTTTAGGATTAGAACTTGCAGCATATAACATTCGCTGTAACTTAGTTTCCCCAGGTTCAACTGAAACTGAAATGCAAAGGTTACTATGGGCTGATGAGAATGGAGCAAAAAATATCATTGCTGGTTCTCAAAGTACATATAGACTCGGTATACCATTACAAAAAATTGCACAGCCTTCAGAAGTTGCCGAAGCGGTATTGTTTTTAGCGTCAGATAAAGCAAGCCACATTACAATGCACAATTTATGTGTCGATGGCGGAGCTACATTAGGCGTTTAATAAAAAAATAGGGGGCTATTATATCATGAATGAACTTACGGCTGTAAAGGAACTGTCAGAAAAACTTTTAGAAGATTATAAGACTGAATCTTCATTCTTTTTTGCTTCACCTACTCGAACAATATTGACAGAAGGAGAGTTTACTACAGTAAAGCATCGTGAAATTGAAAGTTTTCCAGAACTAGTACAGGCAGTATTACGTAATGCAAAACAAGCTGGAAATCCGAATCCAATCGTTGTTGGTGCTTTGCCATTTGATCGTAGAAAAGAAGTTCAACTTATCGTACCAGAATATAGCAGAATATCTGAACGATTACAATTAGATACAACAAATCAGCTTGAAACAAATGAGAACTTAACATTTGAAATGACACCTGTACCAGATCCTGAAGTGTATATGAATGGTGTGAAGCAAGGAATTGAAAAAATACAAGACGGAGATTTAAAGAAAATCGTTCTATCCAGATCATTAGATGTTAAATCTTCCGAAAAGATTAATAAGCAAAAGCTTCTTCGAGAATTAGCAGAGCATAATAAGCACGGTTATACATTTGCTGTTAATGTACCGAAAGATGAAAACGAGAAGAATAAGACTTTAATTGGAGCAAGTCCTGAGTTACTCGTTTCACGTAATGGTATGCAAGTTATTTCTAATCCGTTAGCTGGTTCAAGACCGCGTAGTGATGATCCAGTTGAAGATAAAAGAAGAGCAGAGGAATTACTTTCTTCTCCAAAAGATTTACATGAACATGCGGTAGTAGTAGAAGCGGTAGCTGCTGCGCTTCGTCCATACTGTCACACATTACATGTTCCAGAAAAACCATCCGTTATTCATAGTGAAGCGATGTGGCATTTGTCTACTGAAGTGAAAGGTGAACTAAAGGATCCGAATACTACTTCTTTGGAATTAGCAATTGCACTTCATCCTACGCCAGCAGTTTGCGGGACGCCTATGGAAGAAGCGAGAGAGGCGATTCAAAAAATTGAGCCATTTGACCGTGAATTTTTTACAGGAATGCTAGGTTGGAGCGATTTAAATGGAGATGGTGAATGGATTGTTACAATTCGCTGTGCTGAAGTGCAAGAAAAAACCCTTCGATTATTTGCAGGAGCGGGAGTTGTCGCTGAGTCAAAACCAGAAGATGAGTTAGCAGAAACATCAGCTAAGTTTCAAACAATGCTGAAGGCTCTAGGGTTAAGTGATAATTCATTGAATGAAAAATAGGGGGAAGAAAGAATGTTGACAGGTTATACAAAATGGCCAAAAGAATTTGCTAATCGCTATCGAGAAGAAGGGTGTTGGCTTGGTGAAACATTTGGCGGGGTGTTAAGAGAGCGTGCTGAAAAATATGGAGATCAAATTGCGGTTGTAAGTGGTAATACGCATGTAACGTATAGTGAGCTTGATAAAAAAGTAGATCGCTTAGCGTCAGGTTTACTGAATTTAGGAATAAAACAAGAGGATCGAGTTGTAATCCAATTACCTAACGTTATCGAGTTTTTCGAAATGTGTTTTGCGCTATTTCGAATTGGAGCACTTCCTGTCTTTGCACTACCTTCACATCGAAGCAGTGAAATTAGTTATTTTTGTGAGTTTGGTGAGGCGAATGCTTACGTTATTTCAGATAAGGCTCTCGGCTTTGATTATCGAAAACTAGCAAGAGAAGTGAAAGAGAAAGTGTCAACTTTACAACATGTAATTGTAGTGGGAGAAGAAGAGGAGTTTATGAACATAAGTGATCTGTATGTAGATTCTATTCCATTACCAGAAGTTCAGCCAAGTGATGTTGCGTTTCTCCAATTGTCAGGAGGGACAACAGGACTTTCTAAATTAATTCCTAGAACACATGATGACTATATTTATAGTTTACGTGTTAGCGCTGAAATTTGTAATTTGAATACGGATAGCGTCTATATGGCAGTTCTTCCAGTAGCGCACAATTACCCAATGAGTTCTCCAGGGACATTTGGAACTTTCTATGCGGGTGGAAAAGTAGTGCTAGCAACTGGAGGTAGTCCAGATGAGGCATTTGCTCTAATAGAAAAAGAAAAAGTCACGATTACCGCGCTCGTTCCGCCATTAGCAATGATCTGGCTTGATGCTGCATCTTCTCGTAATAACGATTTATCGAGCCTAGAAGTGATTCAAGTTGGTGGTGCGAAATTTGGCGCCGAAGTTGCGAAACGTATACGTCCTACATTTGGATGTACGTTACAGCAAGTGTTCGGTATGGCAGAAGGATTAGTAAATTACACAAGATTAAATGATCCAGAAGAAATCATCATTCATACGCAAGGTAGACCGATGTCTACATACGACGAAGTAAGGGTTGTCGATGAAAATGATAACGATGTAAAAGTTGGTGAAGTAGGAAGTTTATTAACAAGAGGACCATATACAATTCGTGGTTATTATAAAGCGGAAGAGCATAATGAAAGGTCATTTACTGAAGATGGATTTTATCGTACAGGAGATCTTGTGAAAGTAAATGAACAAGGTTACATCATTGTAGAAGGTAGGGATAAAGATCAAATTAACCGTGGTGGTGAGAAAGTTGCTGCGGAAGAAGTTGAAAATCATCTATTAGCACATGATGCAGTACATGATGTAGCAATTGTATCAATGCCTGACGAGTATTTAGGGGAACGTACTTGTGCATTTGTTATAGCTCGCGGACAAGCCCCGACAGTAAGTGAATTAAAAATGTTTTTAAGAGAACGCGGTATAGCAGCTTATAAGATTCCGGATCGAATTGAATTTATTGAATCATTCCCGCAAACAGGTGTTGGAAAGGTAAGCAAAAAAGAGTTACGTAAAGTCATTGCTGAAAAACTTATTACGATAAAACGATAAAGAATATAAAAATTGGAAGGAAGTGATTAGATGGCTATCCCATCTATTTCAGTATACAAAATGCCAGTTGAATCAGAACTACCAAAAAATAAAGTGAATTGGACGCCAGATCCGAAACGTGCGGTTCTTCTAATCCATGACATGCAAGAATATTTTCTTGATGCATATAGCGATAAAGAATCACCGAAAGTAGAACTCATTTCAAATATTAAGGTGATAAGAGAAAGATGTAAGGAACTTGGTATCCCAGTTGTTTATACAGCTCAGCCAGGTGGACAAACGTTAGAACAACGAGGGTTATTACAAGACTTCTGGGGTGATGGTATTCCTGCTGGACCAGATAAAAAGAAAATTGTGGATGAACTTACTCCTGATGAGAATGATATATTCTTAACGAAATGGAGATATAGTGCATTTAAAAAGACAAATCTATTAGAAATTTTAAATGAGCAAGGAAGAGATCAACTTATTATTTGCGGTATTTATGCGCATATTGGCTGCCTTTTAACAGCTTGTGAAGCGTTTATGGATGGTATAGAGCCTTTCTTTGTAGCAGATGCAGTTGCTGATTTTTCATTAGAGCATCATAAACAAGCATTACAGTATGCATCTAATAGATGTGCAGTGACGACATCAACCAACTTACTGTTAAAAGATTTACAAAATGTAAAAGACGATAAGAGTGAAGGGATCACTTTACAGGAAGTACATGAACTAGTTGCACAATTACTTCGTGAACCAGTAGAAAGTGTTGAGACTGATGAAGATTTATTAAATAGAGGACTTGATTCGGTCAGAATTATGAGTTTAGTAGAGAAGTGGCGTCGTGAAGGAAAAGAAATCACTTTTGCGGATTTAGCAGAGAGCCCAACTGTTGTTGATTGGTACCGTTTATTATCTCCGCAAACAGAACATGTACTTTAATATAGACTACATAATAAAGGGGTAGTAAAGAATGCCTAATAGTCAAAAGGTTCGTCATTCGTTATCATCTGCGCAGACTGGTATGTGGTTTGCACAGCAATTAGATCCGCTCAATCCGATTTATAATACTGGGGAGTATGTTGAAATAAGCGGAAATGTTAATCAAGAAATTTTCGAATTAGCAGTACGTAAAGTTGTAACAGAAGCAGAAGCATTACATGTTCGTTTCGAAGAGGATGAGATGGGCCCATGGCAAGTTATTGAAGAATTACAGTTTCATATGCATTTTATTGACGCTCGTAAAGAAGAAAATCCTGAAAAAGCTGCTAAAGTATGGATGAAAAATGATTTATCTATGCCAGTCGATTTGAAAACAGATACATTATTTACTGAAGCACTTATTCAAGTTGAAAATAATCGTTTCTTTTGGTATCAGCGCATCCATCACATTGTGATGGATGGCTATGGATTTTCACTTCTTAGCCAAAAGGTAGCGAAAGAGTATACATCACTTATAGAAGAAATAAATAAGAATGAAAAGCCATTTGGTTCTATTTCAAAAATTGTACAAGAAGATATTGAGTATCAGGAGTCTAAACAAATTCAGGAAGATCGTACTTTTTGGTTAGAGAAGTTTGCAGATGAACCAGAAGTTGTAAGTTTAGCAGAACGAGCGCCGAGAACATCAAATGGATTTTTACGGGAAACAGCTTATTTATCCAAATCTAGTACGAAAACTTTACTAGAAGATATTAATGTTTCGTTAACAAGTTGGCCAGAATTTATTGTCGCTGTAACGAGTATTTATATGCATAAATTAACAGGTGCAAATGATATTGTTTTAGGTTTACCTATGATGGGGCGTCTCGGTTCTGCATCTATTTATACACCGAGTATGGTAATGAATTTAGTACCACTTCGTCTCACTGTAACTCCAAATATAACGCTTGCGGAATTATTACAGCAAGTTTCTAAAGAAATTCGAGACGTACGTCGTCATCATAAATATCGTCATGAGGAATTAAGAAGAGACTTAAAGTTACTAGGTGAAAATCATAGGTTATTCGGGCCGTTAGTGAATGTAATGCCTTTTGATTATGGGCTTAACTTTGCTGGAAATCGTGGAATTACACATAATTTATCAGCAGGACCTGTCGATGATTTATCGATAAATGTTTATAAACGTTTCGATAAAAATGAGTTAATGATTCATTTTGATGCGAATCCGGAAGTATATAATGAAGCTGAACTAGCGTTACATAAAGAGAGATTTATGAAGTTATTAGAATTAGTGATAAATGATGATCAAAAAGACGAGTCGATTGGAAATATAAACATTACTCTTCCTGAAGAAAATCATAAAGTTCTAATGGAATGGAATGAAACTAAAGAAGCTGCAGAGTTAATCTCTTTACCTATATTATTTGAAAAACAAGTACAAAAAAATCCAAATAAAATAGCGGTTACGTGTAACGGAGTAGACTTTACGTATAATGAGCTAAATGAACGAGTAAATGAACTGGCGCACTATTTAGTAGAGGAAGGAATAGGGTCAAATCAGTTCGTAGCTTTAGTGTTTCCAAGGTCAATAGAAATGGTAGTTAGTATGCTAGCAGTTTTAAAGACTGGTGCAGCGTATTTACCGATAGATCCAGAATATCCAGCTGAGCGAATCAATTATATTGTAAATGATGCAAAACCAGTGTGTATCATCACACATTCATCTGTTTCATCTGCTTTAGTTATTGAAAATGATATGAAAAAAATCGAATTAGATCGCGAAGAAACAGAACTAGCGTTAAAAGCATATTCTCATATGAATCTACCATTTAGGAAAGATGAATCACTTTTAAAGCCTGCGTATGCAATTTACACTTCAGGATCAACGGGAAATCCAAAAGGTGTAATTGTTCCTATGGGAGCTTTAAGTAACTTTTTATTGTCTATGGACGATATGTTTTCATTAAATGAAAACGATCATTTAGTAGCAGTTACAACGTTTGCGTTTGATATTTCTGCACTAGAAATTTATTTACCTCTTATTAGTGGTGCAAGTTTAACAATCGCACAAAAAGAAGTAATTCAAGAACCTGCTGTGTTAACGGCATTGTTGCAAGAAGAAAGAGCGACAATTATGCAAGCTACACCGACCCTTTGGCAGGCGTTAGTAATTGAATATCCAGATAGACTACAAGGGCTAAAAGTGCTCGTTGGTGGTGAAGCACTTCCAGCTCATTTAGCAAATACATTAAAAGAATTAGGTTGCTCTATTACAAACTTATATGGACCTACTGAAACGACTATTTGGTCTACTTTCAAGAACATCGACGAAAATGAAATGGGTATACCTCCTATTGGAAAACCGATTTGGAGTACAGATGTATATGTATTAGATGCAGGATTACAACCAGTACCACCTGGAGTAATTGGCGAACTATATATTGCTGGAGAAGGACTTGCGAACGGCTATTTAGGAAAACCAGAGTTAACGGCTGAACGATTTGTTGCAAATCCTTTTGGAGAACGAGGGAAGCGCATGTACCGCACAGGTGATCTTGTGAAATGGCGTAACGATGGTGTGCTGGAATACGTGAGCCGAGCAGATCATCAAATAAAAATCCGTGGTTTCCGAATTGAATTAGCTGAAATTGAAATGGTATTACAACGACATGAAAATATTAAACAAGCAGTAGTAATGGTACGAGAAGATCGCCCAAATGATAAACGAATTATTGCGTATATCGTTGCTGAACAGAAGGATACAATTAACTTTGCAGAAATTCGTTCTTATGTTTCAGAAAGTTTAGCGAATTATATGGTACCTTCAGCGTTTGTGTTGTTAGAAGGATTACCATTAACACCAAATGGAAAGGTTGATAGAAAGAAATTACCAGCTCCTGATTTTAATGAAATGAATAAGGAGAGAGTTGCTAGAAATCCGAAGGAAGAAATATTATGTGATTTATTTGCAGAAGTACTTGGTGTTTCTCGTATTAGCATTGATGATAATTTCTTTGAAATGGGAGGCCATTCGCTTCTCGCATCTCGTTTAATGGCAAGAATTCGTGAAACGTTAAGTGTCGAATTAGGAATTGGAAAACTATTTGAATCGCCAACTGTTGCAGAACTAGCGAAACAATTAGACCGAGCAAAATGTGCAAGACCAGCTATTAAGAAAGTAAGTAGACCAAATGAAGTTCCACTTTCATTTGCGCAGCGTAGGTTATGGTTCTTAAATTGTTTAGAAGGTCCAAGCCCTACTTATAATATTCCGTTAGTCATTCGTTTATCTGGAAAGTTGAACGAAGAAGCATTGCAAGGTGCCTTTTACGATGTAGTTGAGAAACATGAAACGCTTAGAACGATTTTCCCTAACGTATTAGGGAGTTCCTATCAGAAAATTTTAGATATGGAAAATTTAAATTTAGAAATGATTATAACAAGAACGTGTAAAGATGAATTAGAAAGTGTGCTTGCAGAGGCGGTAAGATATAGCTTTAGCCTCGATGTTGAACCAGCAGTTCGTTTGCAACTATTTACAGTGAATGAAAACGAACATGTATTACTCATACTATTGCACCATATTGTAGGAGATGGTTGGTCATTACAACCGTTAACGAGGGATTTTACAGCGGCGTATAAAGCTCGATGTCAAGGTGACAAAGTACAGCTGGAGACACTTCCAGTTCAATACGCAGATTATGCACTTTGGCAACAGCAATTGCTAGGTGATGAAGCTACACGAGAGAGTCTCATTTCAACACAATTAGATTTTTGGAAACAAGAGCTAAAGGGTTTACCAGATCAATTGGAGTTACCTACAGATTACCAGCGTCCAATTGAAACGAGTTACCGAGGAGAAACAATTCATTTTCAAATAGATGCAGTTATGCATAATAGGTTAGTAGAGCTTGCACGGAAAAACGGGGTTAGTTTGTTTATGGTGTTACAAGCAGGACTTAGTGCACTATTTACAAGGTTAGGCGCAGGTACTGATATACCAATTGGAAGTCCGATTGCTGGAAGAAATGACGATGCACTATCAAATATAGTTGGGTTATTTGTAAATACATTAGTGTTACGTACAAATACATCAGGAGATCCAAGTTTTAAAGAACTATTGAATAGAGTGAAGCAAGTAAATCTTGCAGCTTATGAAAATCAAGATGTTCCATTCGAACGACTTGTTGAAGTATTAAACCCAGTACGTACTCGAAATAGTCATCCGCTGTTTCAAGTTATGTTAGCCTTTCAAAATACGCCAGAAGCAACCTTTGATGCTCCGGATATAGAAGCGAACCTTGAAATTCAAAGCGTCGGCTCTGCGAAATTTGATCTAACATTTGAAATTAGCGAGAGTAACGGAGTTGATGGTACTCCAAATGGCTTACACGGATTGTTAGAGTTTAGTACTGATTTATATAAACGTGAAACGATTCAAAAATTAATAGAAAGATACATTCTGTTATTAGACGATGCGGCGAAAAATCAGGATCAATCAATTGGTAGATTAGAAATATTAACTTTAGCAGAGAAAAATACAGTGTTAGAAAAGTGGAATGGTGGTTTTCAAATTGTACCAGAAATGACATTACCACAATTATTTGAAAAACAGGCTTATATAAATCCGAATTCTATTGCTGTCGTCTTTGAAGATGAAAAATTAACTTATGAAGAATTGAATAAAAAAGCGAATAAAATAGCTCGATTGCTAATAGCAAAAGGAGTCGGTCCTGATCAACTTGTTGCATTAGCAATGCCGAGATCTTTAAATATGGTTGTGAGTTTACTTGCGGTTCTTAAAGCAGGAGCAGGTTATCTTCCATTAGATCCAGATTACCCGTCTGAACGTATTTCATTTATGCTCCACGATGCGAAACCATCATGTGTTTTAACAAATTTAGATGTGGAAATTGAATGTGATGAGGAACTGAAAATTTTAGTCGATGATGAAAAAGTAATAAAAGAAATAGTGAAATATAGTGAAGATAATATTGATGAAATGGAGCGCATGAAGCCACTATCGCCTTCACATATTGCTTACGTTATTTATACATCAGGCTCAACAGGTAGACCGAAAGGCGTTATGATACCTCATCAAAACGTAGTAAGACTCTTAGGAGCGACGGATCATTGGTTCCAATTTGACGCGAACGATGTTTGGACGATGTTCCATTCATACGCTTTTGATTTCTCGGTTTGGGAAATTTGGGGACCTTTATTATATGGAGGGCGTCTAGTCGTAGTACCACATACTGTAAGTCGCTCGCCGAAAGAATTTTTACAACTTCTTGTTAAGGAAAAGGTTACTGTATTAAACCAAACTCCATCAGCGTTCTATCAATTGATGCAAGCGGATCGTGAAAATGAAGAAATTGGTCAAAGATTATCTTTACGATATGTTGTTTTTGGAGGAGAAGCACTTGAGTTAAGTCGATTAGAAGATTGGTATAGTCGACATCCTCATAACGCACCAAAGCTTATTAATATGTACGGTATTACAGAGACGACAGTACATGTTAGTTATATTGAGTTAGATGAGAATATTGTTTCTTTACGCGCGAATAGTTTAATTGGTTGCAGTATACCAGACCTTAAAGTATACGTATTAGACAACTATTTACAACCAGTGCCACCTGGAGTAGTGGGAGAAATGTATGTTGCAGGTGCTGGGCTTGCTCGTGGTTATTTAGGAAGAGCGGGCTTAACTGCAGAACGCTTTATCGCAGATCCATTTGGTAAGTCAGGTACAAGAATGTATCGTACAGGAGACTTAGCGCGTTGGCGTAAAGATGGGACGCTAGATTATATAGGGCGTGCAGATCACCAAATAAAAATTCGTGGATTCCGAATTGAATTAGGAGAAATAGAAGCGGTCATAATGAAACATCCTAAAGTTGAGCAATTAGCCGTAATTGTACGGGAAGATCAACCAGGGGATAAACGGTTGGTTTCATATATTGTCGCATCTAATCATGAAATGATTGATACGAATGAAATGCGTCAATATGCTGGAGGTAGTTTACCAGATTACATGGTTCCATACGCTTTTGTAGTAGTAAATGAGTTACCTTTAACTCCAAACGGTAAATTAGATAGAAAGGCATTGCCAGCTCCAGAATTTATCGCATCATCTTCTAGTCGTGGACCAAGAACACCGCAAGAAGAAATGTTATGTGACTTATTTACAGAGATTTTAAGTGTACCTCAAATTGGAATTGATGACGGATTCTTTGATCTTGGTGGTCATTCACTTCTTGCAGTGCAGCTTATGAGCCGAATTAAAGAAGCACTTGGAGTGGAACTAAATATTGGAACTTTATTTGCAGCACCTACTGTTGCAGGGCTTGCGGAAAGACTTGAAATGGGAAATGGTCAAAGTGCACTTGATGTGTTGCTTCCATTACGAGCAAGCGGAGAGCAATTACCACTATTTTGTGTACACCCAGCAGGTGGATTAAGTTGGTGCTATGCAGGACTTATGAAATCTTTAGGAACAGATTATCCAATCTATGGTGTTCAAGCACGTGGTATCGCTAAAAATGAAGAACTTCCAAAAAGTTTAGAGGAGATGGCGGCGGATTATTTAAAACACGTTCGTGAAGTACAGCCTCACGGACCATATCGGTTACTCGGTTGGTCACTTGGAGGAAATGTTGTTCATGCAATGGCAGCGCAACTACAAAATGAAGGAGAAGAAGTAGAATTACTCGTTATGCTGGATTCTTATCCTGGACACTTCTTACCGAATACGGAAGCACCTACTGAAGAAGAAGCATTAATCGCATTACTTGCTTTAGGTGGATATGATCCAGATAATATGGATGGAAAACCACTTACGATGGAAAGTGCAGTTGAAATACTTCGTAAAGATGGAAGTGCATTAGCAAGTCTTGAAGAAGAGACGATTTTGAATTTGAAAGAAACATATGTGAATTCAGTAGGATTGTTAGGGAAATATGTACCGAAAGTTTATAACGGAGATATTTTATTCTTTAGATCTACTGTTATACCAGACTGGTTTGATCCTATTTCTTCAAATACGTGGTTAAATTATTTAGACGGAGAAATTGTGCAGCACGATATTGATTGTAGACATAAAGATTTATGTCAGCCGGGTCCGCTTACAGAAATCGGACAAGTACTGGCGAAATACTTGCAGGAAAAGAAAGGGGTAAGTAAAGTATGACGAATCCATTTGAAAATGATAATTACACATATAAAGTATTAAAAAATGAGGAGGGCCAGTATTCTCTCTGGCCTGTCTTTCTTGATGTACCTATTGGCTGGAATGTCGTACATGAAGAGGCTAGTAGGAATGATTGTTTACAATATGTTGAAAATAACTGGGAAGATTTGAATCCAAAAAGTAATCAAGTTGGCGAAAAAATATTAGTAGGAAAACGATAATGAAGGAAAAAATAAATCCGAAAGTAGTTGTAAGTATCGTATATATAACAGCGATGTTTATGGCTGCGATGGATGCAACAATTGTGAATGTAGCACTGCAAACGATAAGTAAAGAATTACAAGTTCCTCCATCTGCTATGGGGACAGTTAATGTTGGGTATTTAGTTAGCTTAGCTGTTTTCCTTCCTATTTCTGGTTGGTTAGGAGATCGCTTCGGTACGAAAAGAGTATTTCTAACCGCTCTTTTCGTATTTACAACTGCGTCTGCATTATGCGGTGTAGCGAACGATATTACTTCATTGAATATTTTTCGTATCATGCAAGGTGCTGGTGGGGGGCTTTTAACACCGGTGGGGATGGCGATGTTATTCCGAACATTTTCATCAGAGGAAAGGCCGAAAATTTCACGGTTTATTGTGTTGCCAATTGCTGTCGCACCGGCAGTAGGACCAATTATTGGTGGTTTCTTTGTAGATCAAATGTCTTGGCGCTGGGCATTTTATATTAATGTACCGTTTGGAATCGTAGCGTTACTATTCGGTCTACTATTTTTAAAAGAGCATATTGAAAAATCAGCTGGTCGCTTTGATTCTCTCGGTTTTGTTCTTTCAGCACCAGGATTTGCGATGCTAATCTATGCACTTAGCCAAGGTCCATCAAAAGGCTGGGTTTCTCCAGAGATTATAAGTACTGGAATAGCTGGGATTATATTCATTACATTGTTTATCATCGTTGAACTTAAAGTACAGCAACCGATGTTAGATTTACGCTTATTAAAAGAACCAGTCTTTAGAAAAATGAGTCTAATTTCATTGTTTTCATCTGCCGGTTTACTAGGCATGCTATTTGTTTTTCCACTTATGTATCAAAATGTAATAGGAGTTTCCGCACTGGAATCAGGTCTTACGACATTCCCAGAGGCGATTGGATTAATGATATCGTCACAGATTGTGCCATGGTCATATAAGAAATTAGGAGCTCGCAAAGTAATTTCTATTGGATTAGCTTGTACCGCGGTTATCTTTGTGTTATTAAGTTTTGTAAATCACGATACAAATCCTTGGCAAATACGGGCATTATTGTTTGGTATCGGTATTTTCTTAGGTCAGTCTGTCGGTGCAGTTCAATTTTCTGCATTTAACAATATAACGCCACCTTCTATGGGAAGAGCAACAACTATATTCAATGTGCAAAATCGATTAGGATCTGCAATAGGAGTTGCTGTATTAGCTAGCATATTATCTGGGTTTGGAAGTAATGAAATACAGAATAATGCACAGGCAGATTTCTTGCCTTATCAAGCTGCATTAATTGGATCAGCAATCTTTTTACTCGTAGCATTACTATTTTCTTTACGTATTTCTGATAAAGAGATAATGTCAAAGAAGAAAAAAAAGCCGTTACCTGTATTACAAAAAGAGAAAGAAGTTGTAAACGAATAAGTTATAGAATAATAATACTCTTTTGAAATAAAATGATATTGTTTGTTAGAAGGAGAGAGTTTACATGATAGAGAGTAAAGTTGTAGATTCTGTACCAACTCTTAGTGAGAATGATTGTCAAATATGGTGGGCAAGAATTTCCGATTTACAATCATGGCATTACAATTTGCTAAATGATGTAGAACGAGAGAAAGCAAATTCATACCATCATTCGGCAGATCGTGCACGTTTTATAATAGGTTGTGTAATTAGTAGGTTAGTTCTTGGGCAAATACTTTCTATGTCGCCAGTTCAAGTACCAATTGATCGAATGTGCCCAGTATGTAAGTTACAACATGGCAGACCACAATTACCAGAAGGAATGCCACAGTTATCTGTTTCGCATTCGGGTGAGTGGGTTGTTGTTGCATTTACAAAGTCTGCACCTGTAGGCGTTGATGTTGAACAAATGAATCCAAATGTAGATGTTATGAAAATGGCAGAGGGAGTATTAACAGATTTTGAAATTGCGCAAGTTATGAAATTACCAGATGAACAGAAAATAGAAGGTTTTTTAACATATTGGACTCGAAAAGAAGCAGTGTTAAAAGCGACAGGTGAAGGACTAATGATTCCACCAGTAGAGATTACTGTATCAGCTCCTAATGATCCTCCAAATTTGTTAGTTTTTAAGGATAGACAAGAATTAGTAGAAAATACAAGGATGGAAGATATAAAGCCAAGTATAGATTATATGGCTTCCATTGCAATGTTTAGTAATGAAGTAACTGAAATCACACAGTTAGATGCAGTAGCGCTTTTAAATTATAAATAAGTTTAATAAAATATTTTATAGAAGAGGTGTTCCTCATGTTAGTAGCGGAAAATAGAAAAAATGAATTCACTTATAATGTACAAGCAATTAAAGATATTTTATTTTCTGGAGATACATCATCTATTCATGCTTTAGAAAAGCTTTTGAATGATACAGTTCAGTTCGATGTTCTCGAACAAGAGGTACTTGATAGACAGTACATTCCGAAAGAAGCAAAGAATTTCTTTGATAAAAATGGAACATTTCTTTACCGTGTATCTCAAGTTAGTTATAAAGGAAAAGTGTTATCTGAAAATCTTATTTTTGCGGACACTTCGTTTTTACCAAATACACTTAATTGTGAATTAGAGAGTGGAAACATTCCAGTTGAAAAACTTATAGAAAAGATGGAAGTAAGAAGAAATGTATTATACGAAGGATATCAGCCATCTGGGAATATTATTGAATTGTTTGATGGATGCTCTGTTAGGGCGAATGTGTATCCAACTAGAAAATATCAAATTGTAAGTAATTGCAAATGTATTTTTTATATTTGTGAAGTGTATCATGCAGAGAATATAAAAAATCTGCTTTAATAAAAAAACAAAAACCAGCCATTTTATAGGCTGGTTTCTTGTTTATTTCACAGCTTCTTTTAACTCTTTACCCGCTTTAAATGCTGGCACTTTACCAGCAGCGATTTGAATTTCTTCGCCAGTTTGTGGGTTACGTCCTGTACGAGCAGATCTTTCGCGCACTTCAAAAGTTCCAAAGCCAATCAATTGAACTTTATCGCCAGATTGTAATGCAGTAGCAATTGTGTCAAAAACAGATTGTACAGCTGCAGAAGCTTCCTTTTGAGAAATATCAGCGGATTGTGCCACGTTTTTAACTAATTCTGTTTTGTTCATGTTTTCACCTCATAAAAAGTTTTTTAGAATGAATGTTTTAGTATAATGGATAGTATAGAGAAAGCTATTTATATTGTTAGAAAGAATGCTATATAGTTATGTTAATTTCGTTGCAAGAAACTGAATCCCTGCTAATAATTAGGGATTAATTAAGAATTGATGTATAGAAAACACTGTAACATGAGGATGAGGGGGAGTATACGGATGATTTTTCGTGAAAAGGATGAGAAAGAAAGTATATTAATTCGTCAACATGATCATGGTTTTTTAGCTGGAGAAATTGCGAAGCATATAAAAGAAGATTTTTTTGAAGATGACACATACTTAAAAGCAGCTATTGATGCAATATATGAGCATGATAGAGGATGGATAGAACTTGATAAAGTTCCAATTTTGAATGATGCTAAAAATATCCCGTATACATTTATGGACTGTCCTAGCTCGTTACGCTTTGTTTTTTATACGATTGGTTTGAATGAAATTGAAGATTCAAATCCATACGGAGCATTACTTTGTAGTAAACATTTTTTATCATTCCCATTAAATGAGGAAGATGAAGAGATGATGTCTTTTTATAAACATGAATTGGAACGACAAAAAAGAATTTTGAAAACGTTAACAAAAGAACAATTTGCGATGTTCGATAAACATTATAGATTATTAAAGTTTTGCGATGAACTTTCTTTATATGTATGTATGAATAAACCTGGTGTAGAAAAGAAAGATGAAATTGATTTGTTTAAAGATGGTTTTGAAGGAACAGAAATGTTTAATAGTAAGGAGGAGAAACCTGTTCAAGCAGAGTGGGTGGACGAGGAAACAATTCGGATTACACCGTTTCCATTTCAAACCGAATTTCATACGTATGTAAAATATAAAACTATAAATAAACGTGAAATTGAAGGGAAAGGGATTGCAAAGGCTGATAGAAAAGCTGAAATGAAAAAGCAAAAGATTTGTTTCATACAGTAAGGTGCTAATTGATAAGGGTGACATATGTTCAGAAAGAAGGGGGAATATAGTTTTAGGAAAGAGAATCTTTGATTGTTAAGGTCACTCTTTCATATGAAGATTGAATAAGATAACGAAAAAAGGAATGCTCATTATGTATGAGTCATTCCTTTATCAATAGATTAACTTGCCTGCTTTTTATGACTTTCTTTCAATTTCTCTTCTTGTAAAAAGCGATTTGTTTCAGCTACAACAATACCACTTAACCCAATCAGACCAATTAAGTTTGGAATCGCCATAAGTCCATTTGCAATATCAGCAAACGTCCATACGATGCCTAATTTTAAACTCGCACCAATAGCAATCATGACGATAAAGATTGCTTTATAATATTTAACAGCGCCTTCTCCAAATAAATAAGCCACGCATTTTTCACCGTAATACGACCAGCCTAAAATAGTAGAGTAGGCGAACAATATAATCGCAATACCGAGAATCATACTACCAGCAGTGCCAAATACAGATTGGAACGCAAGTGTTGTAGCTTCAACGCCAGTTTTACCAGATTTCCATGCACCTGTAGTGATTAATACTAGCCCTGTAATGGTACATACAATAAACGTATCTAAAAAAGTACCAGTCATTGAAACTAAAGCTTGTTTTGCAGGTGAATCAGTTTTAGCAGCAGCCGCGGCAATAGGCGCACTACCTAAACCAGCTTCGTTCGCAAATACACCGCGTGCCATTCCGATTTGAATAGCTGATGCAACTGTTGCACCGATAAAACCACCAGCAGCTGCAGTACCATTAAACGCACCTGAAAAAATAAGTGAGAATGCTTCTGGAATTTGATCGTAGTGATAGAAAATAATAATAAGACCAGCAATGATATAAAAGAAAGCTTTAATAGGAACGATATATCCTGTTACTTTCCCAATTTTTTTAACGCCGCCTAAAATAACAATAGCAATTAAAAAGGACATGAATATACCAGTTAAAGCAGGGGGAAAAGAGAAATTAATTCGCATTGCCTCTGCTACTGAGTTAGATTGCACCATATTACCGATACCGAAAGAAGCAGTTGTACCGAATATAGCAAATAAAACGGCAAGCCATTTCTTACCTAAACCACGTTCTAAATAATACATTGGTCCACCTGAATATTCACCATTTTCATTGCTAACACGGTATTTCACCGCAAGAATTGCTTCGGCATATTTTGTTGCCATACCGAACAAAGCAGTAATCCACATCCAAAAGATTGCACCGGGTCCACCGATTGTCACAGCAGTTGCAACACCGGCTATATTTCCCATACCAATCGTTGCCGCCATAGCTGTCATAAGTGCTTGGAAGTGGCTAATATCTCCAGATGAAGATGTATCTTCTGATTTTTTAAATGCTAGTTTGTGTGCGTATAATAGTTTACTAAACTGTAAACCCTTTAAACGCACTGTGAGAATGATACCAGTACCAACGAGTAACAACAACGTTGGTAATCCCCACACATAGTGATTGATTTGTTCTAATACTGTACTTACTGTCTCCATCTGTATTCTCCTTTTTTAGAAAAAATAAAAACCACTTCAAGTAAATGAAATGGTCTCTGGAGAAACAAGGGATAGAAAAATAAACCGATACAAATCGGCTTTTTCTTTCGCTTGTCTCTGTCCTTTTACCTGAGAGATTATCCGCTATAGTAGCGGATTTGCTCCTTCGGTGCTCGTTTTCCTCCGCGCTATATAAAGCGAGAGGGAGTCTCTCCAGAGATTCGTCCCCATGCAGTTCTACTTGTAACCAAGACCTGAGAGTTTCAAAGTTGGTTCAGCAACTTTTTGCCCCGTCGGTAGATCAATAGACCTTCTCCTGAATGGTTCATCCGAATTATAAAAATTATAAGAACATTGATTGTAAATCAATAAAAATATTATAGACAGACAAAATGTGAAATGCAATCTTTTTTTATTTTAAAATAGTAACCAGCTTTATTTTTTTGCAAGTTTTAACTTAACTTCAACTTCATTTAACGTAGATAAAGCGAGAACAATATGTTGATCCGCAAGTCCTAAAGCATGTTTAGTATTTTCAATTGTTTCATTTGATGGAGTAGAGTTATTTGCTCCGTCTATGATTAAATCTGCTGCATTTTTCATAAATTTAGAAGCAGTCTTAAATTCAGTTGTGAAATAAACTAGTTGTTCTTGTATTTGTACTTCCGATATATTTTCATTAATTTTCAAAGTATCTATTTCGTTTATAATTTTTTCGTATTGCTTGGAAATAGCAGTCATTGTGACTAATAGTTTATCTTTGTCTACTGAATCTGCGTTCGTGTTAATCTCTTCCCAGGCAGGCAACCAATCTTTTTCGATGATGTCATTATAATTTGTCGTTAATTCATCAATTTTTGGTTGTAATTTAGTTTTAAAACTTTTTGTATCAATTGTTTCTACGGTAGTTTTTTCGTTAATTTTTTTATCTGTGGTTGTGTAGAAAATCGTACAGGTAATAATAAAAATAGAAATAACTATTGTCCATTTATTAAAAAATAATTTCTTCAATGGGTAATACCTCCAAAAATAAATATCTTTTAATTATAATATATAACAATAATATTGTTGATAATAGAGAAAATAGTCTGGAATTGATTTAAATTATATTTTTTCTATACATAAATAATTAAAATAAGTAAAATGGTGAAAGTAATATAAGAGAAAAGAGGGTTTTTAGTGAAAATGAATAGAAAAAAACTAGTTTCAAATATTTCAATGGCCATGCTATTAGTTAGCTTATTTGCACTCATATATCTGGACAAAGAATCTAAAATTGAAGATTTTCCAGTACCAATGTCAGCAATCTATATTAACGATGATAAGGAAGAGGATTATAAATATATAAGTGTAATGCCTATTACAAAGGCAAGTGGATGGGAGAACTTAGGGGAAAACGGGCATACTGTTAGTTTTAAAAAAGGAGAGAGGAAGGTAACTGTATTACATTATCCAGGAGAAATTACGTATTCTATATTTGAGCAAAAGATGAATAAGGGAGATAAGAAAAAGGTGTAATTCGTTACGGGCTACATCTTTTCTTTTTTATTCTGAATTATTTGAAATAAAATCAAATAGATGGTTTGATAGATGTAGTGATAAATAGGATTCGTTCTGTATGTGGATAAGGAGTATTGAAGGGAACATAAAATTATTATGTAAACTAAAGGTTGTAGGTGGAAGATAAATTATATCCTAAGGGGGGAATTAAAAATGTTACTAAAAACAATCTATTGTAAAGTGGAAGAAGAGAAAAAAAACTTATTTTCAAAAGCACAAGAAAAATGGCGTGATATACAGCATCTAGATGGATTTCAAGGACAATTTGGTGGATGGAATAAAAATGAGGCATGTGTATTTGCTTTATGGGAAGATCGAGGTGCATATCAATCATTTATGAATGGTTCTCACGATACCATTTATGTAAATAGTAATCAAGAGGATACGTTTCTTTCATGTGAAATTGAATTGTTTCAAACGTTGTATGATATTACTGATATGCCTTTGAAAAACGTTGTTACAGAAGGGGCATTCGTCAGAGTTGCTATATGTGATGTAAAGGTTGGAAAGGAAAAGTATTTTTTACATAAACAAGAAACAATTTGGAATACAGGAATGGAAAAAGCAAAAGGGATGTTAGCTGGATTTGTTGGGAAGTCTTTAAAAACTGAAAATCGTTACATAGTGTTAACTTATTGGAAAGATGAAATGGCACATCAAAATTATGTAGAAGAGATTTTCCCTGATTTGTATAAACTAGCTAATATTCATGATGACTTAGAAGATATACGAGGTAAACAAGCTATATGTAAGGAAGAGTGGCTTGTATATTAAGTGTACAAAACGTGCATAAATGAATGTATAATAAAGATATTTTCTTATAAACGAGTAATTAATAGAAGACGTTATATACCCTTTCATGTTAATATATTTAAGTTATAATAGAAGGCTTACCCTTTTGTATTGTACGGTAGAAGCAGTGTGAGCTTGAAATTTTGTTTAGAAAAGGATGTGCCTAATTTGCGTATCAATAAATTTATTAGTGAAGCTGGAAAAGCGTCTCGACGTGGAGCAGATAAATTAATTAATGAGAGAAGAGTAATTATTAACGGTAAGGTTGCAAAAATTGGTGACCAAGTCAATCCAGGTGATGATGTACGCGTAAATGGAGAGCAACTTCGTATTGCTCGAGATCACGTATATATTGCTTTAAATAAACCAGTAGGTATTACATGTACGAGTGAAAAAGCTGTAAAAGGTAACATTATCGATTTAGTGAACCATCCTTTACGAATTAGTCATATTGGACGTCTTGATAAAGACTCAGACGGTTTAATTTTGTTAACGAATGATGGTGATATCGTTAATGAAATTTTACGTGCTGAAAACAAACATGAGAAAGAATATATCGTTTCAGTAGATAAGCCAATTACACCTGATTTCTTAGAAAAAATGGCAGCTGGTGTGAAGATTTTAGGAACGAAAACACTTCCTTGTGAGATCACACAGTTATCAAAATATGAGTTCAACATTATTTTAACCCAAGGGCTAAATCGCCAAATTCGTCGTATGTGTGAGGCTTTAGGTTATCAAGTATACACGTTAAAACGTACGAGAATTATGAATATTGAATTGAATAATTTACCTGTTGGACAGTGGAGAGATTTATCGAAGAAAGAGAAACGACGTCTATTTTCAGACTTAAATTACGAACCACAAGATTGGTAAAATTGAGAAGGGGAAACCAAGAATCTATTTTTGGTTTCTTTTTTTATTAAATAAAAAAACTTTTTTAAACACTTGCAATAATAAAATGAATAGGATATAGTAAATAACAATTAATGGATGTACTCATAAAAGCAAAGAAAAGGACACGAGTTATTTTGCCCGGTTATACAGAGAGGGAAGGAAAGCTGAGAACTTCCTAACGCAGAAAAATAACTTACCACCTTAGAGCTGCACTAGGGAAATTAAGTATCTAGTGCCGTGTAAGCGACGTTATCGCAAAAGAAGCCATTATGTTTTTTATGATGGGAATCTGGGTGGAACCACGAATATAAGCATATTCGTCCCTAATTTTTAGGGATGAATATGCTTTTTTGCATTCAATTTCATAATAAGCGAAGAAAAGGACACGAGTTATTTTACCCGGTTATACAGAGAAGGAAGGAAAGCTGAGAACTTCCTAACGCAGAAAAATAACTTACCACCTTAGAGCTGCACTGGGGAAATTAAGTATCTAGTGCCGTGTAAACGACGTTACCGTAAAAGAAGCCATTGTATGTTTACGATGGGAATCTGGGTGGAACCACGGGTATAAGCACACTCGTCCCTATTTTAGGGATGAGTGTGCTTTTTATTATGAAATGGAGAGATGAAAAATGAAAGAACAAATGATTGAAATTAAATTTCCAGATGGTAGTGTTAAAGAATTTGCAAAAGGAATTACTTTAGAAGAAATTGCTGGATCCATTAGCAGTAGTTTGAAAAAGAAAGCAGTAGCGGGGAAAGTAAATAATCAGTTATATGATTTACGCCGAAATATTGAAGAAAATGCGGAAGTAGAAATCGTTACTATAGATTCAAATGAAGGGGTAGAAATTGCAAGACATTCTGCGGCACATATTTTAGCGCAAGCTGTAAAGAGAATGTATGGCAATGTAAACCTTGGTGTAGGGCCTGTTATTGAAAATGGATTTTATTATGATATGGATCTTCCAAGTAGTGTGAACGTAGAAGATTTACCGAAAATCGAAAAAGAAATGAAAAAGATTATAAATGAAAATGTAAAAATAGAGCGAGTTGAAGTCTCAAGAGAAGAGGCGAAAAAACTGTTTCATGAAATGAATGATCACCTGAAATTAGAATTGTTAGAAGCAATTCCTAGTGGGGAAAGTGTAACACTATATAAACAAGGTGAATTTGTAGATTTATGTAGAGGACCACACATACCGTCAACAGGCTATTTGAAAGCATTCCAATTAACTCACGTTTCCGGTGCATATTGGCGAGGTGATAGTAACAATCAAGTGCTTCAGCGTATATATGGCGTTTCATTCTCTTCCCAAAAAGAATTAGAAGAGTATTTACATTTCGTTGAAGAAGCCGCAAAGAGAAATCATCGTAAGTTAGGTAGTGAGCTAGAGTTATTTATGTTTTCAGAAGAGGCTCCGGGAATGCCATTTTATTTACCGAAAGGCCAGATTATCCGAAATGAATTAGAAGCATTTTTAAGAGAAATTCAAAAAGAGTATAAGTATCAAGAAGTACGTACTCCGTTTATGATGAACCAAGAATTATGGGAGAAATCAGGGCACTGGGGACATTACAAGGATAACATGTATTTCTCAGAGGTAGACAATAAAAGCTTTGCATTAAAACCGATGAACTGCCCAGGACATATGCTAATGTTCAAAAATAAATTACATTCTTATCGTGAATTACCAATTCGTATGTGTGAGTTTGGTCAAGTACACCGACACGAATTTAGCGGGGCATTAAACGGATTATTAAGAGTACGTACTTTCTGCCAAGATGATGCTCATTTATTTGTAACTCCAGAACAAATTGAAGATGAAATTAAATCCGTAATAGCGCAAATTGATTACGTTTATAAAACTTTTGGATTCGAATATGAAGTAGAGCTTTCTACTCGTCCAGAAGATTCAATGGGGGATGATAAGTTATGGGAGCAAGCAGAGGCGTCTTTAGCAAATGTATTACATTCATTGCATTATAAATATAGACTAAATGAAGGTGAAGGTGCATTTTACGGACCGAAAATCGATTTTCATATTAAAGACGCTTTAAATAGAAGTCATCAGTGCGGAACAATCCAGCTAGATTTCCAAATGCCAGAGAAGTTTGATTTAAATTATATAGATGAGAAGAATGAAAAGAAAAGACCAGTTGTTATTCACCGGGCAGTATTAGGATCTTTAGATCGTTTCTTAGCTATATTAATTGAACATTTTGGAGGTGCATTCCCGGCATGGGTAGCACCAGTTCAAGTAAAAGTCATTCCTGTTTCAAATGCAGTTCATGTACAATATGCAGATGAAGTTGCAGATAAATTAGCACAAGCTGGTGTTCGTGTAGAACGAGATATGCGAGAAGAAAAATTAGGATATAAAATAAGAGAAGCACAAATGCAAAAAGTTCCTTATGTTCTTGTTATTGGGGATAAGGAAATGGAGAACGGAGCTGTAAATGTACGTAAATATGGGGAAGAAAAATCAGAAGTTATTGAATTAGGTGTATTTGTGGAAAGTATGAAAGAGGAAATAAATAATCGGAAATAGAGTTTGAAAAGAAAACACACCACTTCAAAATGGTGTGTTTTCTTTTTTACCTTACAAAAATGTAAGGTAAATGTAAGCGAAATCGAAGGAACGAGTGTTAGAAAAGTGAGAATATGAAATAGGAAAAAGGTATGCGTAACTCGTACAATACTTTCTGGTTGAAAAATTAAAAAATTCTTAAGGATTTACATGAGAAAAAGATAAGAAATATGTGAGAAATTAAATTTATACAAAAGGGATGGAGTGAAAGAGATGTCAACAAATGTAGTTACTGTAGAAAGTGTAGAAAAAACGTATGGGAAAAGAAATGAGAATCAGTCAAAAGCATTAAGGGGTGTGTCATTAAGTATTAAAGAAGGGGAATTCGTCGGGATTATGGGTCCTTCTGGCTCTGGAAAAACGACACTACTTAATGTGATTAGTACACTGGATCAAGCGACAGGTGGCAGTGTGACAATAGCTGGCACAAATATTACTTCAATGAAGGGGAATGCTTTATCAGATTTTCGATCTCAAAAATTAGGGTTCATTTTTCAAGATTTTAACTTACTAGAAAACTTATCAATTTATGAAAATATCGCTTTACCACTTTCTTTGCAAGGAGTACCTTCAAGTGAGATTACTGGAAAGGTGAATGAGGTTGCGAAGAAATTAGGGATTACTGAAATTTTAACGAAATATCCAACTGCTGTTTCTGGTGGACAAAAGCAAAGAACAGCGGCAGCTCGAGCTTTAGTACATAATCCAGCAATCGTATTAGCAGATGAACCGACAGGAGCGCTTGATAGTAAAAATGCAAAAAGCTTATTAGAAGCGATGCAAGATTTACATGAAAATCACAATGTAAGTATTTTAATGGTAACGCACGATGCGTTTAGTGCCAGTTATTGTGAACGTATTTTATTTATTCAAGATGGCCTTCTATATAAAGAGTTAATGCGTCAAGGAACGCGAGAAAATTTCTATCAAGATATTTTAGGTGTGCTCGCTCATATGGGCTCAGCTGCTGAGTCTAAGTAGGGGAGGCGAGACTATGTTATTCAAATTATCACGTCATAGTATGAAAAAAATGTTAAAAGATTATATGGTTTTACTTATTGGTCTCGTTATTAGTATTAGTATCTTCTACATGTTCCAAACGATGGCGATGAATAGTGAATTTACGAAGGATAATAGTCTTATTAGTAGTATTAGACTCGTATTCTGGGTAGGTGCCATCCTATTATCGTTTATTACTGTATTTTATATTATATATGCCAATTCTTTCTTGCTCACATTAAGAAGAAAAGAACTCGGTATGTACATGATGCTCGGTGCGAAAAAGAGAAAAGTAGCACAATTATTATTTATTGAAACATTCGGTATGGGTATTGTTAGTATTATTATCGGGATTTTAGTAGGGATGTTACTTGCAAGTGTAGCAGGAAACTTTTTAATGAATGGTATGGAAATTTCAGCGAAAGGTAGTTACTCATCTGTATATACACCAGCAATCTTAGTTACAGCTATTTTCTTCTTAATACTATTTTTTATTACTGGTTTAATGAATAGCATCCGGTTATTACGTAAAACAGAACTAGAGTTAATTCGTGAAGATGAAACACTAGATGAAGTGAAGAAAAGTAAAACTCGTATTATTATAATGACAGTACTCGGTATATTGCTAGTAAGTACAGGATACTATTTTATGGTAAATATAAAAACATTTGCCGAACTTGGCTTTATAATAGCGACAATCGTTACAACACTTGGAACATATTTTATCTTTAGTTCATTGCTCCCGTTTTTTGTGATGAAAATTAAAGGGAATAAAAAACGAAATGAAACGGGCTTAAATAGTTTTACATATGCCCAGCTACGTTTTCGAGTAAATAGTTTATCGAGAGTATTAGGTACGGTAGCGATGTTAATTGCATTAGGTGCAGGAGCAATGACGGCAGGTATGGCGTTCCAAAAAAATGTAGGTATTATGACAGACTTTTCTCGTGTATATGATGTTGTAATTCATGATCCAAATGATCAAGACTCAGCGGCCTTAAAAGAAATGGAAATTGTGGAAGAAAGCAAATATAAGTATAAAGTAGATGGAGAAGCGGTTTATTATTTACGTAACGACTTAACTGCGAAACCACCACTTGTTTCCGATCACTTTGATACAAAAACTTTAAAAGAGCCTGCTCGTAAACGTGTGGCTGAATCTTTAACTGAACCTGTATATTCTGCTTTGGAAGCTCCCGAAGCAGCGAATAAGCTTCCTCGTATGCCACAAGATTGGGAAGATGCGGTTGTAAGAGAAATACAAATTACACATAATCAATTTAACGGAAAACCTGTAAGAATTGCTGATGAAGAACACTACAAAGCAGTTCAAGGAACGGAACATAGTGTAACATTAGCAATAGTAGATGATATGAAAAAATATAAACCATTGTTGCTCGATATAGATAAGAGGCAAAAAGAATTAATTGAAACAACAACAGGTACAAAAGTAGAACTATATACAAAAATGACAATTTATCAGTTTATGAACAGTTTCATGAGTGGAACAATGTTTATGGGATTTTTCCTTGGAATTGCCTTTTTAGCAATGATGGCAAGTTCGCTAATGTTCAAAATATTAACAGGTGCTTCTCGTGATGTACGCCGTTATGAAATGTTACGAAAAATCGGTGTGAGACGTAGTATGTTAACAAAAAGTATATATAAAGAAATTTCATATTTATTTATCTTCCCAGCGATTATTGGAATTTCCCACGTGTTAGTAGGGCTTAACTTATTCAGCTTTATACTAGTTGACCCGTTTGTAAAGGTGTGGGTGCCGATAGGGATTTTCTTAGTCATTTATTTCATCTATTACTGGATTACTGTCCAACTTTATAAAGGTATGGTAATGCCGAAAGAAGAAGTAGCGAAATAGTTTAAGAAAAGAGCCCTTGTTTAGAAAACAAGGGCTCTTTTCTATATTTGTAATACATTGTGAATGAGTTTCTCTACGAATTGTGTATTGAAAATTAAGAAAATATTAAGAGTTTATATAGCGGAAAGTTAAGAAGTGTATGGGATATTAAGAATGTGCAAACGAGCAAGATGAAATTAGAGAGAGAAATTGTTATATGTTCATATTATTTTGAGGGAGTTTTACAGAATTAAATTGATGTTTTTATAAATTTTAAAGAAAGGAGACTACTTATGAAGAAGATAAAAAAATTAATAAAACTTATTGGTGTCATCACTACACTATTATTAATCGTAGCACTAATATTTCCTACATGGACCTCGCAAATAAAAGGGAAGAGTAGTATAAGTACATTAGAGCAAGTAGAGATAAATGGAAGTGGTCATGAAATTATGATACGCGGCAAAGATAGGAACAATCCGGTTATTATTTTTGTACATGGTGGACCAGGTACTTCAGAAATACCATATGCGCAAAAATACCAAAACTTATTGGAAGAGAAATTCACAGTTGTTAATTACGATCAAAGAGCGAGCGGGAAGTCGTATCATTTCTTTGAAGATTATTCGAATCTTACATCAGATCTTCTTGTAGAAGATGTATTAGCTATGACAGATTATGTTTCAAAACGTCTTGGTAAAGAAAAAGTAATATTGGTTGGTCATTCTTACGGTACATATATTGGAATGCAAGCTGCCAATAAAGCTCCTGAAAAATATGAAGCATATGTTGGCATAGGGCAGATGAGTGATACAGTAGAAAGTGAAATGGATAGTCTAAACTATGTGATTGAACAGGCACAAAATGCTGGGAATACAGATGAGGTTTCCTATTTAAATGGGTTGACTGAAAAAATTAAAAATGGTGATACATACACTCCGAGAAATTATGTTACGAAATATGGTGGAACATCAAGACTTATTGAAAATCCAGATGGTGATAACATCGGAATGTTACTCAGTAATGAATATAACTTGTTAGACGTAATTCGTTATAATGTTGGATTATCGCATTCTCAAACTGTCTTATTAGAAAAGGATTTAATGAGTCCATTGCCTACTAAGGTGACTAAAATGAAGCTACCGCTTTATTTCCTTATGGGGACATATGACTATAACACTTCATTTCAGGCAGCAAAAACATATTTTGATACGATTGAAGCAGAACAAAAAGAATTTATTACTTTTGAGAAATCAGCTCATTATCCACAATTTGAAGAGAAAGAAAAATTTTACAAGTGGATGTGCGATACATTTGTAAAATAAATAAAGTGTATCTGAACTTTAGAGAATTAATATAGTTAGCGAGACGTATCAAGATTTTTGATGCATGGTATTAACTGAAGCGAAGTTATATAAAAAGACTCTTGTATAAATGACAAGAGTCTTTTTATAATGTTCTCGATACAGAAGGAAAAGATTGGATAATAGTCGAAAAATATAATATAACTTCCAAGAAATGACTAGATTAATAAAATTTTGTCGAGAGAAAGGATACGAAGTATGAAAGAAATGCTACAGTTATTTCGCAACAAAGTGTATGCACGTTTTTTTCTAGCAAATATTTTAGAGCGACTCGGTTCTATGATTGCTGGAGTTTCTTTAATGTTTTATTTGCTAGATCAATACGGAAAACAACCAGTTTACGCAACGATGACACAAATTATGATGGCATTACCTGCATTAATCTTTTTTCTATTAGTAGGGACAGTAGTAGATCGTTTTGATAGACAGCGTATATGCACGGTAAGTAACATATGTTGTTCGCTCTGTAATATTGGAATTCTAATTTCGCTTTATTACGGGATGATTATACTCGTCTTTATATTTTTATTTTTGGAAAATGCATGTATACAATTTTTCTCTCCATCAGAACAGTCGATGATACAGGGAGTAGTTGAATCCGATCAATACGGTGCAGCAGCAGGTGTGAATCAAATGGTGAATAGTTTGTATGCTTTGTTTGGTGTAGGAATTGCAACGATGGTGTACTGGACTTTTGGAATATACGGGAGTATTTTAGTAAATACGCTCACTTTTATTATGAGTGGTATTTTGATTCAAACGATCTCCATTCCAGAAAAAGTGCGTTTGCCAAACGGTAGAACAAAATGGAAAGAAGTTAATTTGAAAATGTTAATAACAGAGTTTCAAGAAGGGATCAAGTATATATATCAAAATGACACTTTAAAAAAATTACTTTTAGGATTTATCGTATTTGGACTATTAAATGGTATTTTAAGCGTATCCACTACTTACATATTAAAATATAAATTAGCACCAACAACGTATGAAAGTTTAGCGATGGTGGGTGGTGTAGTTGGAGGGATTTCATTACTAATTGGAAGTATAGTAGCAACAAGTGTAGGGAAGAAATATGCACCAAAGCCTATTATTGTCTTTGGTATGGCGGGCTCAGGGGTCTTTTTCGGTATGTGTTACTTTGTAAACTACGTATGGTCTTTTTATGTATGTATCGCTTTTGCAACTTTCTTTTTACCATTTATTAATGTTGCAATCATGGGTTGGATGTATGAAATTGTAGAAGAGTCATTTATGGGACGTGTTCAAAGTTTACTTAGTCCATTAACGACAGGATTCCAGCTATTATCTCTCGGTGCGATAGCGATGTTATTCCCGAAATGGATTAATGCAGATACATTGTTTATTATTTTATTTAGTTTATTATTTTTTGTTACGTGTTTATATCAAACCATTTTACCTAGTGGGAAGAAACGGGTGCAAAGTATAGCTGAAGAGATATAATAAATGTGGTTTTTGATTTCTGAATATTCTATTGGATGGTAAGGAGAAATCGTTATGTTGATGCGAATTGCTAAATGGTGTGGGGTTACTTGTTTACAATTAGTAGCTGCCATTTTATGTATAATCTGTCTAGGCGCGCTACCGCGTTTATTTAAGGGTTTGCAAATTGATTTAATCGGTTTTTGGAACACGATTGTCTTTCTTGGAGGGAAGATACTTCAACCGGGTGAAATTACATATGGATTTCGAGACTCAAGAAAATTATTTCCGCAAATATGGATTCATTATTTTGAAACGATGATTGTATTTCTATCAGCGTTTTTACTATCTTTGCTTATAGCGTATATACTTGTCGTTTGGGTATTGCAGCGTTCTCATATGAAACAAAAAATGTGGAACGGGGTTTTTCTTACGCTTGAGAGTATACCGGATATTTTACTTATTTTATTATCGCAACTTCTTGTCGTAATTATGTTTCAAAAAACAGGATTTATGCCGGTCAAACTGGCTGGATTAGGGGAAGAAAGGATACGTTTGTTACCAATTATATGTCTTACAATACCAACAACATTATTGTTTATTAAACTGTTGTTATTACGGTTTAAAGAAGAATTAGAGAAAGATTATAGTTTGTTTGCTAAGAGTAAAGGGCTAAGCTTACGGCATATTTTGACACATCATATTTCAAGAAATGTTTTATTAACGACAATTTATTACGCGAAAACAAATATTTTATTTATGCTTTCTAATTTATATATTATTGAATGGATATTTAATACATATGGTATGTTTGTTTTTGTAAAAGAAAATTCTAAATTAGAAATATTTACAGTGAGTCTAGTAATATTATACGTACCGCTTTTTATACTATTTCGTATATTGCATACGCTTTTACAAAATGTTATAAAGGAGCGTGTGTAACATGTGGCAAGTTGTAAAAAGAGATGTGAGATTTTGGATAGGTATTACTTTTTTGAGTGTACTAATGATTATTAGTATTGGATATACGGTGTTTTTTGATGGGAATATTCGTGAACTTACGATGATGTATAACGAAAAAGGAGAATTAGAGGCAGCTCCATTTTCGCCATCAAGTAAATTTTGGTTTGGAAGTGATGTGAAAGGCCGCGACCTTGTTCAATTAATAATAGAAGGCGCGAAATGGACAGTTGGAGCGAGTATAATTATAGCGATATTACGAGTTATAGTTGGAGGTGGAATTGGTTTACTTCTTGGAATGTATGGTAAACGTTCTTTTCCAGTTATTTCATCCTTTTTTGATCCTTTTAGTATCGTACCGATGGTTATGATTTCTTATTTTATGTTAAATGAAGTTTTAACGTTTGATAGTGGAGCAGAAGTTGTGCCGTTGCATTTGCGTGTGGCATTTCAAATTATAGTACTTGTATGCCTTGCGGTACCAACGGTTATGTTGTATGTAGCGCAAGAAGTAAAGCGTATTAAGAAAGAAGAATTTATGTTGGCAGCTACTGTGCTCGGCGGAAGTAAGTGGCATAGGTTGAAGCGCCATATATGGCCGCATATGTTACCATCATTTCTTTTATTAGTAGCTCAACAATTTGTAAGTGTACTATTACTTCTTTTGCATCTTGGATTACTTAAATTGTTTTTTGGAGGAACGATATTATTTGGATTAGATGCAGATAGTGTAACAAAAGAATGGACTGGTCTAATTGGTCAAAACTTCCGCCATTTAACTACACATACATGGATTGTACTTATACCGATTGCTTTTTATAGTATGACAATTTTAGCGGGAAATCTAGTTAGTAATAGTATGCAAGATGCGATTAAACTAGGAAATGTAAAAATACCTAAGAGCAAGGATAAAGAGGTAAAGGCAGAGAAACGAGTACAGACTAATGTGAATGATTTTTCCTTTTATAGAGAGATACAAAAATAAAAAAGATAGCTGAAGACAAATCGTTTTCAGCTATCTTTTTTTGTTTATAGTGGTGGTAAATCAATCTTACCTTCTTCAAATAATTCTTTTATCATATGCTTCGTATAACCAGCGGCCTGACCAAAGGTGATTTTTGCTGGCATTGGTGCTTCATTTACATCAACAACAACATCAATAATACACGGTCTATTTTGCTTTACCGCACTTTCGAAAGCAGGAAGTAGTTCATCGACATTCTCAACACGGTATCCAATACCCCCGCACGCCTCTGCGTATTTTGCAAAATCAGGGTTTGTTAAGTCTGTACCAAATTCGATATTCCCCATAACTTCTTGTTCGAATTTAATCATGGCGATTTTATTATTATTTAAAACGACGACAACGATGGGCAGTTTATATTTAACAGCTGTTACGAAATCGTTCATTGTCATTCCGAAACCACCATCACCACAAACAGCAAATACTTGTTTATCCGGGAAAGCAATTTTTCCAGCAAGGGCACCAGGTAAACCGCAGCCAAGTGTTGCGAGCCAGCTAGAAATAATAAATTGCTGATTTGTCATACGGAAGTGCCTTGCTGTCCAAACGGTTACATTTCCGACATCGACTGATAATATTGCATCATCATGAGCTACTTGTTGCAGTGCATGCATAACACGTTGTGGCTTAATTGGAGTAGAAGTATCGTCTTCTTGATCGTGTAATTTTTCCTCCCACTTTTTCATCATTTCTTGATGATGCTCTAAGAAAGAATGGTCCTCGTGTTTTTCTACATTTTCAATTAACCATTTTAATGTTTTATCAGCATCACCAGCTAAGCCGATATCTGTTACGTAACGTTTTCCGATTTGGGCAGGATCTGTATCGATATGGATTGTTTTTGCTTTTTCGGGTAAGAAACCGGTGAACGGATAAGAAGTACCAACCATAATTAAAGTATCTGCATGTTTCATTGCATCATAAGAAGGTTTCGTTCCAATTAATCCTAATCCACCGATACAAAGTGGATGTTCGTCAGGGATAATTCCTTTAGCTGGTAATGTAAGTACAATTGGAGCACCAATGTGTTCTGCGAAAGTAAGTAAAGATTCTCTCGCATGTTTTGCACCTTTTCCAGCTAAAATAACTGGCTTTTTCGCTTCATTTATTGCGAGTTTTGCAGCGTGTAAATCTTCTTCTTGCGGAAATAACTCAGGTAATGTAAAAGAAGTATTTGTAACACGAGCACTACTTTTTACTTCGAATTTCGGAACATCATCTGGAATTGTAAGAACAGATACACCTTTTTTCGTATAAGCCATTCGAATCGCTTGATTTACGACAGCTGGTAGCTGTTCTGCTGACATAATGCGCTGGTTATAAACCGCGACATCATCGAACAATCTTTCTAAGTTTACTTCTTGGAAAAAATCCGTTCCAAGTAAATCGGTTTCTACTTGACCAGAAATTGCTAAAACAGGTGCTTTATCGAGTTTGGCATCATATAAACCATTTAATAAATGAATAGCACCCGGTCCTGCGATTGCCATACAAACGCCGAGTTTGCCTGTTAACTTAGCATAGGCAGCAGCTGCAAGTGCGCCAGCTTCTTCATGGCGAACTTGAATGAATTTGATTTTATCTTGTTTTTTTCTTAAAGCTTCAATTATAGAATTGATAGAATCTCCAGGCATTCCGTAAATGTGTTCTACTCCCCAGTCAATTAATAGGTCAACTAGTGCTTCACCGGCTGTTTTCCCAAACATAATGTTTCCTCCTTATAATTAGGTAGATACTATTATGGTTTGGAGAAAAAGGAAAAATATACAAATGATAATATTATTATCTTTAATGATGACCAGTAAATAGTGTAAATACTGTTATTAGTAAAAAACCACTAGCTGCCCACATTAAAAATGTAAGGAAAGAGAGTTGTTTTTTTGCCTTCCAAAGCATTTCATGAATTGTAACATAGCCAAGGGAACCGATAGCACTTCCCATAATGAGCCCTTGTAGATGTAGGGCTTTTCCTTCCATTAAAATGCCAAAAACAGTACCGGTGCCGAGAATAAGTGAAAGTAATAAAGTCGTTAATAAAAATGAAATATATTTATGCTTTGTAAAGAGGAAGGGGATGATTAATGCTAAGCCTTCAGGAATATGGTGAATTACAATCGCAAGTAAGAAAGGAATGGCAGAGTCATTATGATTTATAAATGCTGTACCTAATGCAAAGCCACTCGGCAAATTATGAATAAATATAGCAAAAGAAAGAAAAAGAAAAGTTTGCCATGCTTGTTGATCTTTTTTATGTATCATTGGATGATGACAATAGTTATCTAATAAGCTCATAACTAAAATACCGATAGCTATACCGAGTATAGGGCCAATTATTTCATAGCTTGCAAATGTTTCAGGAATAATTTCAAGGGATAAAAGACCAAGCAAAATTCCGCCACATAATGCATATAAACGATGCATTTTTTCTTCAATTAGCTGGCGCGTAGCAATGCCGACAGCACCGCCTAATAGTAATCCGCCGAATGAAAAAAATGTAACTATCATAGGAATCCATAATCGTTCCATCGTATCACACTCCGATTCTTCCACTTATTTTTAGCTTACGAAAAGGAAAGTTAGATTAGTCCAAGTAATTGTGTTTGATTATAGAGAAAAAACTAATAATTCGTTATAATTTATATATTAAACTTAAGTGGAAAATGAAATGGGGAATACAATTGCAAACCAAATGGAGTCTATCCGAATACGAAAACCCAAAACGATATGATGTGGAAAATAAAAGTTTGTCAGATTTTCCATTCTTACTATCATGGGCACAAAAACTAAGTATACAAAATGAATGGATTCTAGATATTGCTTGTGGAACAGGAAGAGTTACAATTCCATTTATAGAAAACGGATATAAAATGATTGGTGTAGATATACATGAAGGTATGCTTGCTGAAGCGAAGAGAAAATCTGCGGATTGTAAAAAAGTAAAATGGCTACAACAAGACTGCTTACAATTGAAGGTTGAAGAAACGATTCCGTTAGCTTTTATGGTTGGGCATGGATTTCAACACTTTCTTACGAATACAGATCAAAATAAGTTATTAACATCTATTGGTCATGTGTTAGCTGATAATGGTATATTTATATTCGATACACGTTTTCCTTCAAAAGAAGAATTAATACAACCATCTACAGAAGAATATTGGACAACTATTAGTGATGAAAAGGGAAGGGAATGTAATCTATATACTGAAATGACATACGATTCAATTCAGCAAATACAGCACTACATAACAACAAGAAGGTTTTATGAGGGGGATGTGAAAGTAGAAGAACTGAAAACGACGATTGATCTTCGCTATACATATCCGCAGGAGTTAGAAAGATTATTAGTAGTGAATGGTTTTGAATTATTACATATATATAATGATTGGGAAGGGAATGAGTTAGGAGAAGACTGCTATTCTATGGTAGTAGTTTGCCGGAAGAAAAAATAGTGTTATTTCATACTATGTGCTGGATGAAGGTTTTACAGATAATAATAGAAGAGAATAGTAGTAAATGGAGGAACTAATTATGCAGCAAATTAAAAAAATAGGAAACTCATTTTGGTATATGACACCTGTTTCTGAAACAGATAGACCTATATTAGGAATGGTCGTTGGCCAAGAAAAAACTTTAATGATTGATGCAGGGAATTCAGAAGAACATGCACAATTATTTTTAGAAATGTTAAAAGAACAGAATGTATCAAGACCTGACTTCGTAGCATTAACGCATTGGCACTGGGATCATATTTTTGGATTGCCTGTACTACAAGATGCATTGTCTATTTCGCATACTGAAACGAAAAAAGAAATGCAATCACTAGTATCTTATGAATGGACAGATGAAGCGTTAGATGCACGAGTAAAAGAGGGTACTGAAATTGCATTTTGTGCAGATTGTATCAAAAAAGAGTTTGAAGAAAAAGCGAGAAATATTAAAATTATTCCTCCGGCCTTAACATTCCACGATCAAATTGAATTAGACCTTGGTGAAGTGACATGCGTGTTAAAACATGTCGGCGGAGATCATGCACATGATTCAGTTGTTATTTACGTGAAAGAAGAAAAGATATTATTTTTAGGAGACTCTATATATGCAGATATCTTTTCTTCAAAGAGGAACTATACGACGAAACGAACGTTTAAATTAATAGAAGAGTTGGAGCTATTTGATGCTGAAACTTATATTCTTTCTCATGGGACAGCTATAAGTCGGGATGAGTTTTTACAAGAAATGCATTTGTTAAAAACAGTAGGAACTTATACTGAAACTCATAAAGGCGATGAAGAAAACATAAAGGCAGCGTATAAACGAGACGTAAATAGAGAATTAAATGAAGATGAATTAGAAACAATAACGTTTTTTGTAAATGGTTTTGAAATGAATAATCTGTAAGACACTATATTAATCAAATATAATTGTACGGTACAAAAAGAGTATTGAAATTTAATTCAATACTCTTTTCAATAGTTAAATATGTAGTTTCAACTAAATGCTAATTAAGGGGTTACATCGTTTGAAGTGATGCCATTCTATTTATTTTTCGTATAGATAGTGGTTCAAGTAGAAGCTTTCTTCGCTAATTCAGTTATATAGTTGAAAAATCCGTTGTGATTTACATCATATACTACATTTACAGGTCGCCCACCATCATATTCTACTGTACGCCCCTGGCTAGGTCCATATGTATGAACAATACTATTAATTGTTTGTAATTTGGCAAGGTTAGTGTTTCCGACAAACGCAGCAGTTAATACATCCCACAAATAGTAAGTAGAGTTCGTTGAGAAATGAACGAGAGGAGGGACCATTGCATAGCATTGACCAAGGAAATCAATACCAATATATTTTCTCTCTTTTGCCCAACGTTCACGTATGTCTATAGTTAACGGAACTTGGTTTGTACTTTCTAGTGTCACTAAGTTAATTTTAATTTTTGATCCCCAAACACGAGCTACTGCTTCAGGGTCCCAAAACGAATTCCATTCAGCTGTTCCATCATGTTCTGGTTCATGTACATTGCCGGCAGTACGAAATGTTCCTCCCATCCAAACAAGGCGCTCAATTTTTTCTTCGATTATAGGTGCTTCATATAGTGCACGCGCTAAATCGGTAAGCGGACCTGTAAATAATAAAGTTGTTTTCTCTTCAGTTTGTAGTAGGGTTTCAATTAAGTGGTGATGTGCAGGTTTTGCCGCTATAGGTGTTACAACTTTTCCAGACTCATTTAAAATTGGTAAAGCATCTACATAAAATGCATGCATCCGCCAGTCTTTTGGAAATGGATTTTTCGCACGGGAATTTGATGCAGCTACTTCAATATTTCCTTTGCCGAAGCGATCAATAATTTTGCGACTTGCAGACAATGCTGGTTCTAAATAGCAATCTGCAGGGATAACTGAAACACCTGTAAGTTTGACATTATCCATCTGGAGTAATAAAAATAGTGAAATTAAATCATCTACACCACCATCATGATTGAAGTACACTTTTTTCCCCATTATAATCTCCATCCTATACGATTTAGTTTGGAATTAAATATGAATTGCAGAAAAATCATCAATAATTTCCACCACTTCAATTTTTCCATTGATTAGTAACTCAGGAAGTTCATTACTAACGTTTCCTCTCCAATACTCTCTAGCTTGTTCAATTTTTTGAGAAAAAGGAATACCCTCTTCTTTCGGTAAAAGATTTCCGTCACCTTCAAAACAATGTCCAATTACTCGTAGTTTAACAATCTGTAAAACTTCTCGATTGTAAGAATCAAATAATGCTTTCCATTTTAAAGTATCTCCATAGCTCTTTGCAGCATATAAACAAGATAATCTTGAAGGGTATTCAGGGAATTCTTGTAGCCTTACCATTTCTACAATCGTTTCTCTAACCGCTCTAATTGTTTGATCCATATAATTCATAACTACTTTAGCGTTTTCATTCTTTATGTGTAGTTCTTTATTTGTATAATGTTCTTTTAAAATTTGTATAGAATCTTAACCGTTAGAATTCAAATGTTCTCTTTCAAAAAAGAAATGAAAGAGGGTATTCGTTTGATTTTTTTCGAAATGAATGATTTGTCCCATCTTCATTTTTTTCCTTGTTACGATGTGATATGCGTAAAACTCTTGTTTATTCATGGTTATCCTCCTAGTAGTAACTATCAGGTATTACAAAGTTAAATTTAATAATTCAACATTGAGATATATAAAACCTTCATAAATAAAAGTAAGAATTTGAGCAGTAAGTAAAGAAAATATGATAACGCTTTAAATTTGTTCACAAAATGTTCACTTACGAAGAGGTTTCCACAATCGATATAATGACAAAGACTTAAACAGAAAGGATGATAGAAATTGCCAACTACAAGAAAGGAAAACCTCCAGTTTGGTATGATGATGTGCCTTGGGATGGTTATTGTAATGACGTTTTATAATTTAATACTGAACGGAATAGGAGGACCAATTCATATTAAGGAGATCGCATTAGAACTACTAATCGGATTCATTATTGCACTATTAATTGAAATATGTATCGTTGGGCCTTGTGCGAAAAAACTTGTATTTGCGTTACCGTTTGATAAATCGAATAAAGTAAATATTATTATTGCGATGGCGACAGCTATGGTAATTGGAATGGTTTTCTTTATGTCTTTTTACGGAATGGCTATGATGTATTTACATGGTGGTCTACAAGGAGACTCGTTTATTTCAATGTATTTTTCAATTTTTATTAAAAATTTCATTATGGCGTATCCATTACAATTAATAATTATGGGGCCGCTTGTGCGTTTCTTATTTGGAAAGTTTGTTATGAAGAATAAACCTGTTAATGTAGCGTAGTTAAAATTATTTAAATTATATATATTAATAAAAAACACACATCAAATATTTTGAGGTGTGTTTTTTTATGTTCATCCGCAATTATTTTCATATGGATGTGACATTTGTCCTTTTGCCTTTATAGGATTATAGCGTTTAATTAAGTCAGAAATAGAAGGTTAGGAGATGATTTTTTGAAAGGTATTGTATTTGCTGTTTTAGCTGGCGTATTTATTACACTTCAAGGCACATTTAATGCGAAACTTAGTTCACATATTGGTATATGGTCGACGAGTATTATTACGCATTTTATTGGATTCCTTATTGCAACAACAATATTTTTGTTAAAGAAAGAAGAGAAAATAGCGGAATTAAAGGATGTGAAAAAAATATATTTAGTAGCTGGTGCACTTGGCGGGTTAATTATTTGTGCAGAAACAATAGCGATACATTCAATGGGAGTTACATTAACAGCTGGGACACTTATGGTTGCTCAATTGTTAACAGCAACTTTTATTGAGATGAAAGGATTATTTCAAATGAAAAAGATACAGATGGAGAGATATCATATTGTGGGAACAATAGTAATGATTATAGGTATCGTTGTATTTAATATGTAAATGAAAGGAGGAAATGAAAGTGGAGAATAAATCAGATTTAATTACACATTATTTAGAAATTAATAAAATGCTTGAAATTTTTTCAGAAATAGATACAGCTTATTTTCAAGTGAATTATTTTGAAAAAGGCGAGCTTCTTTGCAATATAGATGACAAAATGGATCGTTTATATTTTGTTGTTAAAGGTAAAGTAAAGGTTTATACGATTACACCAGAGGGAAAGAAACTGATTCTTCGTTTTATCAATCCATTGGCGGTTGTTGGTGATATTGAATTCATACAAAATAGCAAAGCGTATAATGCGGTTGAAGCTTGTTCAGAAGTTGTAGCGATCTCCATTTCTCATACGGTTATTAAAAACAAGTTTTTACAAAATCCTAAATTAATGAAGTTCTTGCTAGATAACATTGCGAACACGTTAAAAATATCGACTCGTTTTACAGCTCTTAATTTACTTTATCCAGTAGAAGTACGTGTAGCTAGTTATTTACTTTCTATTTCCACTGATAGTAACGGAAATATGTATAAAGAAGATTTGGATGCGACTTCTGTATCAAGTATTGCGGATTTTATAGGAGTAAGTTATCGGCACGTAATTCGAGTGTTACAAAAATTTTATAAAGAAAAATTAATTGAAAAGAACAATGGAGTTATTGTAATTAAAGATTTTTTGAGAATGAAGGAAATTGCTAAAAATAATATATATGAGCAATGAAAAGGGGAGAGGGAGTATGATTGGATTTAGTTTAGCTATAGTAGCAGGTGTATTCATTAGCTTGCAATCTGTTTTTAATGCAAAGGTAAATGAAAGTGTAGGACAGTGGTTAACAACTTCATGTGTTCTTGGAATAGGTCTCATAAGTTCTATTCTATTTTATATCATTACAGAAAACAGTATTAGCATTAAAGTGTATACTACAAATTATTTGTTTTATGTAAGTGGATTGTTTGGCATTGGGTTAATTATTTGTATAATGGGTGCAATAAAGAGTTTAGGTCCAGCGTATACGGTGCTCATTAGTCTTATTACTCAATTAGTTGTTGCATTATGTATTGATACATTCGGATTATTTGGAATAGAGAGCATTCCATTACAAATTAATAAATTAGTTGGGATAGGTCTATTAATTATGGGGATAGGGATTTTTAAAAATCTATTTTCGAGTAAAAAAGCTATTCTTATAAAGGAGGGTAAGAAGTAGTGAATATATTTTTGTGAAGAGTTTACATCTATACAATACAATTATAAGTCAGTAACTAAAGTGGTTGAAAAATAAGTGAAGAAGACCTTGAAAACTTAAGGTCTTCTTTACTTATTTTCTATTGAACCGCACATGAACAAACTTCAACATCTTTATTAAGTTTACAATTCGCATCATAATGCGTGTACTACCATCCCAATCTTTATTTGTAGGTATATTTTTAAAGAAAGGAGAGCAGCTTAATACTTTTATGTTTGAAGACCATTTTTCTAGTGTCTTTGGATTATTTATATAAAAATACATTAGGGCGCCATTATTACCTGATTTTTTGACTGTAGCATTTGAAAGATTCAGTGCGAATTTTGATTCAGCGTCAAAGTATAATTCGCCTCCAGGGAAACGTTTTGACATAGCGACTATGATTTTCTTCAAATCCTCTTCTTTAAAGTAATAAAACACACCAGCTGATATAAAAAGAATACCGTCGTTTGGATTATATTTTATATCGTCAAACCAAGAAGTATCAAAAAATGATTTAGCGACGCTCATGTTTCTTGGTGTATCTTCAATTAATGTTTTTCGAAATGAAATAGCATCGGGCAAATCAAGATTATACCAATGTATCGTACCATTATCAATTCTAGAAAAAGTAGTGTCTAGTCCAGAACCGATATTTACAATAGTAGCATTTGGATGTTTTATAATGAATTTTTTTATCGTATCATCAATTTTTCGTGCGCGAGTAATGTATGTGATACATCCGTATTCACCAAATGTATTTGCTATTGTTGAGAAGTCAAAATCACATTCTTTAATAATACGAATAGCCTCTGGATCATCTAAAATATCTTTATTGCTCTCACTGCCATACGCCCGTCCCCAAAGAGGAATAAGCATCGTACCTTGTACTGAATGTATATCTATTTCTTTAACCATGAAACATCCTCCGTGTAATGAAAAATTATTTGTATTTTTAATCGTTATTTAGCATTTTTGAGAGCATTTTATTTGTTTTATACAATCCGTAAGTTAAATCACGTTGCTCTTCTTCGCTTAGTTTCTCAAGATTATGAGTGAAATTATTATATATTTGTTTCCATCTCTCATAATGTACCTTTTCAGCTTTTTCTGTCAGAGAAATGAGTACAGCTCTTTTGTCTACCGTATCTTGTTTTTTTATAATATATCCGTTTAGTTCTAAATTACGAACTGTTACGCTTAATTGTTGTTTAGGGATGTTTAAATAACTAGCAATCATTTTTAAATTTACATGCACCTTTTGTTGTGCGATATATTCCACTACGTGTTGCTCTATATGTGTAAATTCAGATGATTTTTCCGATAATAATTTGAAAGTACCTGACATATTTAATAACAAATTCATGTATTCGTTTAATAATTCGTTTTGGGTCATCATTTTCGCTTCCTTTATGCATTTAGTAATTATTTTATTACTATTTTAATGATAAATCAAATGATTTAATTATTTTTAGTAAATTAAAGTTTACTAAAAGTTTGTTTTTCAACTATACGAATTGAAATAGAAGAGCAGAAGCGATGCTTTTAGGAGAGGAGAGTATGACCGGAAAGGAAATATTACTAAATACAAATAAGTAATGCATGCAATGTCTTTTTCAGTTATTATGTTGTAAATAATTTTATGTTAAAATCTTTTACATAATGAAATAAAGGGGTAGTATTCTATGGGTTATTTCTCAAACAGTTTATTAGTTTTGTTTGTCCTGATCGTTTGTAGTTGTATGATTTTTGGTTAATAATATAATGATAGATTTATATAAAAGAAGTTAACTGAGGTGAAGTTAACTTCTTTTTATTTTATGATAAGAAGGAATTATATTGTTCTTATGGAAGTTTGTTTAAGTTAATTTCATATTAAGGCTAATTTTATGCAGTACAAACGAGAAAATAAGGAGTATTCACATGAATAATAGTATAAATTACACAATGAAACACCCGACAGATTTCAATGGATTATTAGCGTTATATGAATCTTTAGGATGGAATTCGCTTCAATTAACGGTTAACGAGTTAGAACAAATGTGTAAACAAAGTTGGTATGCAATGTATGCTTTTGATGATAAGAAATTAGTAGGGATGGGGCGTATTATATCAGATGGTGTAATTACGGGTGTTATTTGTGGTGTTTGTGTATTGCCAGAGTATCAGTCCATAGGTATCGGAAAAGAAATAGTACAGCGATTAGTCCGGCACTGTGAACAAAACAAGGTTATTCCCCAACTTATGTGTGTGGAAAAATTGCAATCTTATTATGAATCTATAGGATTTGACGCATTTTCTGTTGGAATGACAAAACATATAATAAGATAGTGTGGCTTCTTCTTTTTGGTTTATTTATATATTTTTTAATAAAAGAGCATGTTTGAAAAAATTCAAACATGCTCTTTTATTAAAGTAAATTAGTTTAATATTAATGACCTAATCCGTTTCGATAAAAAGAAACAATTTCTTGTGCTAATTCATCTATATTTGCAAGAATAGGATTGTGATTTTCATCTTTAAAATCCCCAATTGATAATAAAGATACGAAAGCATGAGCAGCAAATGTAGCGTTTCCTTTCGGTATTTCTCCAATCTGCATTGCATTAACGAGTGCTTTTTCCAATACTTCATACATGCTATCTTCAGCGTCTTTTAATTCTTTCAATTGCTCTTCAGATAATGATAGTTTTGCATCTTTCATAAAATTCTTCATATCAATATCCATCGTTGCGTGTAAGTAGACTTTAGCGAAGTCCAATAATCTGTCTTCCAAGTTTTTATTTGTAGAGAGTATTTGGTGCATATTCTCTCGTATACGTATCATCATTTGAAGCATAGTAGCGGTAAATAAATCAGCTTTTGTTGAATAGTAGTAGTAGACGGTTGCTTTCGTCACACCACAAACTTTTGCAACTTCATCCATAGAAACAACTTGATAATTTTGAGTAAGAAATAACCGAGTTGCAACTTCTAAAATCATTTCTTTTTTAGATTTTGTATTTTTATTTTGACGAGGCCTTCCGAGAGGACGTTGTTTTTGTTCCAAATCCATTCGCTCCTGACATGTATTGTTGAAATAATTATAACATAATTTTTAATCATTCTTGATTAATTAACCGACCAGTATATATAATTAATATTGGAGGAAAAAAGGAAGGTGGGTTTTTATGAAAAAGCACCCGTTACATATGTTAGGGAGGCTTGTAGCAGGGAAGAATACACAATGGATAACTTTATCGGTATGGATTCTTATTACGTTAGTACTTTCATTTACGTTACCACAAGTAAACAGTACGAAAGAACCGAATCCGAAAAATTTACCTGAAACAGCTATGTCGCAGCAAGCGGAAGCACTTATGAAAAAAGAGTTCCCGAATAATGCAGGAAACCCTTTGTTAGTAGTATGGTATAGAGATGGTGGATTACAGTCACAGGATTATAAACTCATACAAGATGTTTATAAAGAGTTAAAAGCTAGTCCTTTAAAAGAACAATCAACATTACCGCCATTTGATACAATTCCGGAACAAGTATTATCAAAAAGTGCATCAAAAGATGGTACATCATTTGTTACACCAGTATTCTTTAATAAGTCGGCTGGAACAGATACATTAAAAGGAAATCTTGATGATTTAAGAAACATAGTGAATAGTAAGGTCGATGAAGATCCATTTAAACGAAAAATAAGTGACTCTGGTTTACATGTTAGACTATCTGGACCTGTAGGTATTCAAACGGATGCAGTTAGTTTATTTAGTCAAGCAGATGTGAAATTATTAATTGCTACTGTATTACTCGTATTAGTCCTATTAATTTTACTGTACCGTTCACCAATTTTAGCAATTTTACCTTTACTTGTTGTTGGCTTTGCATACGGTATTATTAGTCCTACACTTGGTTTTTTAGCTGATCACGGATGGATTAAAGTAGATGCCCAAGCGATATCAATTATGACAGTATTATTGTTTGGTGCTGGAACGGATTATTGTCTATTTTTAATTTCGAGATATCGAGAGTATTTGTTAGAAGAAGAAAATAAATATAAGGCGCTGCAACTCGCAATGAAAGCTTCTGGCGGAGCAATTATAATGAGTGCGTTAACTGTTGTACTTGGATTAGGAACATTATTACTTGCTCATTATGGTGCCTTTCATCGATTTGCAGTACCATTTAGTGTTGCTGTATTCATAATGGGAATTGCTGCTTTAACAATTTTACCAGCGTTATTATTAATTTTCGGTAGAGCTGCATTCTTCCCATTTATACCGAGAACAACTTCGATGAATGAGGAATTGGCAAGAAAGAAAAAGAAAGTAGTAAAAGTTAAAAAATCAAAAGGTGCCTTTAGTAAAAAACTTGGAGATGTTGTAGTACGAAGACCGTGGACAATAATTATGCTCACTGTATTTGTATTAGGTGGATTGGCTTCATTTGTACCACGTATTCAATACACATATGACTTACTAGAATCGTTTCCTAAAGATATGCCTTCCCGCGAAGGATTTACGTTAATTAGTGATCATTTCTCAGCGGGTGAACTAGCGCCAGTAAAAGTTGTTGTTGATTCGAAGGGAAAAGAGCTTCCTATTAAAGAAGAACTAGAGAAATTTTCTTTCGTAAAAACTGTGAAAGACCCAAAAGAGGGTAAAGAAAATAAGCAAATACAAATGTATGAGGTTTCTTTAGCTGAAAATCCATACTCAATTGAAGCGTTAGATCAAATCCCTAAATTGAAAAACAGTGTAGAAAAAGTATTAAAAAATGCAGAGATTAGTAATGCTGAAGATCAATTGTGGATTGGCGGAGAAACGGCGTCATTATACGATACAAAGCAAATTACAGAACGTGATGAAGCAGTTATCATTCCAGTAATGATTAGTATTATAGCTTTATTATTACTTGTTTACTTACGATCAATTGTCGCGATGATTTATTTAATTGTAACTGTTGTTTTATCGTTCTTCTCAGCATTAGGCGCAGGATGGATATTACTTCACTTCGGTATGGGAGCGCCGGCTATTCAAGGTGCGATACCGTTGTATGCATTCGTATTTTTAGTTGCTTTAGGTGAAGATTATAATATTTTTATGGTTTCAGAAATATGGAAAAACAGAAAGACACAAAATCACCTGGATGCAGTAAAAAATGGCGTTATACAAACAGGTAGTGTCATTACATCCGCAGGTTTAATTTTAGCAGGAACTTTTGCAGTATTAGGTACACTGCCAATTCAAGTTCTAGTTCAATTTGGTATTGTAACTGCAATTGGAGTATTACTAGATACGTTTATCGTAAGACCGTTACTTGTACCAGCAATTACAGTTGTTCTAGGACGCTTTGCTTTTTGGCCAGGAAAGCTTTCAAGAAAGAGTGAAGAAGTACAAAAGGTGGATGCATAGTTAAGAAAGCCAAGGATATGTTCCTTGGCTTTCTTCTATGTAGTCCATTAATTTTTTGAATTTAAATCTTCAGTTTCAGTGTGATCAGCATCTTCAATAGTAGTTTCTGGCATTCCATATAAGCCGTTCATTGCTTGTTCTTCGATATTAAGATTTGCAGTATTATCATTTTGAATAGGTGTAGCGTTTTCGGTAACAGTTTCTTTTTTATTTACATTTTTGTTATTCATGTAGGCATCCTCCGAATTTCATTTGATTTATTTATAGTATGTGGATGTATTTCTAGAAATATGTGAACGGATTTTTGCAGATGTTATATAATTAAATAAAAACTTGGGGATAAATTTAAATTGAAAGGAGTGAAAAATTGTGGTGAGAACAAGAAAGTTAGCCTTCTAAAATAAAATGAAATTTTAGGAGGCTATTAAAATGAGGTTTCATATAATTGACAGAGAAAATTGGAATAGAGAGCAGTATTTTGAACATTATTTAAAGTTGAAATGTACGTTTAGTGTGACTGTGAATGTTGATATTACGAGGTTATTAAAGGAATTACATCAAAAGGGAATAAAATTTTATCCCGTTTTTATTTATTTAATTTCTAGAGTAATAAATAATCATAAAGAATTTCGAACATGTTTGAACGATGAAGGAGTTTTAGGCTATTGGGAGGAAATGATACCAAGTTATACAATCTTCCATAAAGATGATAAGTCTTTTTCAAGTATATGGACGGATTATTCTAGTGATTTCCATATTTTCTATAAAAATTACGAAGAAGATATGAGATGCTATACTAATTTGCATGGTCTCTTCACGAAAGAGAATATGCCGCCAAATGTTTTTCCGATTTCTAGCATACCTTGGGCTAGTTTTACTGGATTTAATCTAAATATTAATAATGATGGTGATTTTCTATTACCGATTATAACTTGTGGGAAATATTTTAATGAAGAGAATAAGGTTATGCTACCAGTTTCATTGCAAGTTCATCATTCGGTTTGTGATGGATATCATGCGAGTCGATTTATAGAGGATTTACAGAAGTTAAGTAATAGTTGTAACGAGTGGCTTAAGTAATTTTTATTCTTTAATGAGAATAGGTTTTGTTATTTAATAGATAAAGTAGAAAATAAAAAAGAAGAGCATCTGTATATTTACAGGTGCTCTTCTTTTTTACATTTATACTATTTTCAGGTAGAAAATATAGGTATATTAGTGGTTTAATAGAAAAGAGATTATTATTTTAAAATTTCTCTATTTTTAAATAACTATATATGTTGCATAATTTATCGGTTTTAATAGAAGGGGGAAGTAGAATGAAATTTTTACTTATTGAAAAGGATGAAGTTTTAATCAATAATATGGGACAGTTATATTGTAAAGCATTTGAGAAAACTAATTTCAATGAAATGATTGAGCGAATTAAAAGACATATAGAATATCCAAATTTTAAAGGTATAGTAGCAATTAATGAGGAAAAAGAAGTCGTTGGTTTTACTTATGGTTATCGCTCACTAGAAGGACAGTACTATAATCAATTAATGAGAGAAGCGTTACATCTGGAGCAAGTAAATCATTGGCTGCAAGACTGTTTTGAATTTGTAGAGTTAGCAGTGGACCCGAAATATCGAAATGAAGGACTTGGAACAAGATTACATAATGAATTATTAGAAGGGATTTCAAATAGAATGGGCATTTTAACAACACAAATAAACAATCAAAAGGCACGTTCGTTATATGAAAGATTAGGTTGGGTGGATGTATTAGAGCCATTTCATCCAAGTAAAAATGATGTTCCATATGTAATAATGGGCAAAAATTTAAAAATAAAAGTAAATGGATAACTATTTCGTTCACAAAAGTTATTGGTTTTTAGTAATGAAGGGGAAAATAAAATGGCGATAATTTGTATAGAAAAAGCGACAATTTTAGATACTGTAAAGTTAACAGAAATAATGGTAAGAACATTTGATGAAGAAGCAAAACGATGGCTATGCGGTCAATGTGATGTAATTGACTATAACATCCAACCACCAGGTTATTCTTCAGTTGAAATGATGAAATATTCGATTGAAGAATTGGATTGTTACAAAGTGATAATGGGTGGACAAATAATCGGGGGAATTATAGTTACGATCTCAGGTAAGTCATATGGCCGAATTGATCGTATTTTTGTAGAGCCTGTTTATCAAGGGAAAGGAATTGGATCAAAAGTTATTAAATTAATAGAAGAGGAATATCCAAGTATAAGGATTTGGGATCTCGAAACATCTAGTAGACAACGTAATAATCATCATTTTTATAAAAAAATGGGCTATGAAATAATTTTTAAATCTGAAGATGAGTATTGTTATGTAAAAAGAATAACTGTAGAGTCGGTTGAAGGGAACCTAATGAAGAATAAAGATATGAAAAATAGCCAATACGAAAACTGTAATCTAGCAAATACAGAGTATTATCAAGTGAATGCAAAAAACAGTTCATTTGTTGGGAGTAATATAATGTATATGAATATGAGTAATTGTAATGTAAGTCAATCTAAGTTTAGAAATATAAATTTTAAAAGCTCTTTATTTGCAGATTTAAATCTTTCTGGTGGTAAATTTAATTTGGTGACATTAGGTGGAGTTCAATTTACAGATACAAGTCTTGGAGAAGATAAAAATCCTATTTTATTTAATAGATGTGATTTAGAAGGTAGTACGATAAGTAATAGTAATCTGAAAAATATTGAAATAGAAAATTGTGATATAACTGGTATGAAAATAAATGGTATTCCAATTGAAAATCTACTTGAGTTATATAATAAAGTAAAAAGTTAACCTGTATAAAATATAGATAAGCTGTTCGTAAATTGAATATTATGCTGAAATAGTTGTGTAAAAATAACATAAAGAAATAAAGAAGAGAAGGGGTTTCATGCGAGGAACTAGAATGAAGATGTATTGTTATGAATATGGAGGGGAGAAAATATGGAGATCAAAGTAAGAGCGATAGAAATACAAGATGCTAGAGCAATTCATCGTATATGCATACAAAATGATGTTTTACCTTATATGGTTTTCTTACCTAGTATGCGTGTAGATGCGATGGAAAATAGAATTCGTAATTTAGCGCCAAATCAATTTGAATTTGTTGCAGAGTATGATGGGGAAGTTGTTGGATTTGTTGGGTTAACCCAAAGTCCGGGACGTAGATCTCATTCGGGTGATTTATTTATAGGGGTAGATAGTGAATATCATAATAAGGGTATTGGAAAAGCACTTCTTACAAAAATGCTTGATTTAGCTGATAATTGGTTAATGCTAGAGCGAGTAGAGCTTGGTGTTTTAGAAACGAATCTTAAAGCGAAGTCACTATATGAAAAATTCGGATTTGTAGAAGAGGGAGTAAAGATAGGGAATTTGAAGGCTCACGGAAAATTTATTAATGAAATAATGATGAGTCGTTTTAGACCTGATGGTTTAATCGTACATAACGAATAGTGAAAAGCATGACATTATACTGTCATGCTTTTTTGTTAGTTGCGATTCGGCAGTTTTGGGTGCATTAAAAATAATGCTAAACCAATAAAAATAATTGCAATGCCTAGTCCTTGTTGTAAAGAAATAGTCTCATTTAATATAAAGTACGCTAGTATACAAGTTCCAATTGTTTCTCCTAAAATACTCATAGAGATTACAGTAGCGCTCATCCATTTTAATAACCAATTAAATATTGTTTGACCTAAAATTGTAGCAATGAAAGCTAAGCCAATAAAGCATACCCAAGTTTGCGTAGAGTAATGGATGAAAGATTTTTGCTGCATGTAAGCAAATATACCAAGAAAACAGGCGCTACTTCCATAACTAATTACTGAATACGGTATAAGTGATAAATCTTTACGAACATGTTGGCTAATGAAAAAATAAGCGGTAATAATTCCGGCCGCAATAAATGCTAAAATATCTCCGTATAATGCTTCTCCGCTAATTTGGAAGTCTTGCCATCCGATGACGATACTTCCTGAAATAGCGATGAGGCAACCAGTAACCGCTCCTTTCGTAAATCTCTCTTTAAATAGAAAGTAACCACCAACCATTGAAAATAAAGGTTGTAACGTTACGATAACTGTAGAACTTGCTACAGAAGTATATTGTAATGATTCAAACCATAGTACATAATGTGCAGCTAAAAATAGCCCGGATATGAATCCGAATCCCCATTGTCTTTTTGTTACTGTTTTTAGCTCGTTTCGATTATTTTTATTAAATAGTAATAACGGTAATAGAATCAGTGCAGCAAAGAATAATCGATAAAAAGCAACGATAGCCGCAGGAGCGTCTGCTAATTTTACAAAAATTGCTGAAGTTGATAGGGCGAATACGCCGAAAAATAAGATGCAATATGAAAGAATAGGTGATTTCAAAGTTTGTTCCTCCGATACAATGTTTATTATAATAAACTTAATACGATATAATGTACAAAAGTAAGTATATAAGTCCCTAAGACGATAGGAAAGGATTATTTGCTTTTGTTTACTATGTCAGCACAAAGACAGCGAAAGATGCAATATGATGGACGAAAGGAAGTTTTTACTATGATCCATGATAGACTCGGACAAACTGTATTAAGTTATCGTAAGAAAAATAATATGACAATTCGTGAATTTGCTGATTATGCAGGGATTAGTACGTCACTAATTAGTCAAATTGAAAGAGGACATGCGAATCCTTCTTTAAGTGTATTGGAATTAATTGCGAAAGCATTAAATGTACCATTATTTACACTTTTTATTAATGAAATCGATACAGATTCACTTATTTCTAAGAAAAAAGATCGGAAAAAAGTATATCGGGAAAACAATGATCACATTGTATATGATGTATTAACACCGGATTTTATGAAAGCTCGTATTGAAATGTTAATGATGGATTTAAATAAACAAGCAAAAACAACGGAAAGTCATTATTCACATGAAGATAAGGAAGAGATTGCTGTTGTCATGAAAGGAGAAGTGTATGTGGAGTTAGAAGGAAAAGAATATTTTTTAGAAGAAGGCGATGTTGTACGTATTCCGCCAAATGTGAAACATCGTTTTTTGAATAAAAGTGATGAATCCAATCATATTTTATTTGTATTGACGCCATCTTTAGGATGATTATAAAGTGATTTTTATTACGGGGGATAAAAAGATGGAAAATAAAACTGTTTTAAAAGGTGGCCTTTCAATTATTGCTCAATGTAAAAGACAAACAAATGATATTTGGCATGCGCATTTTGGAGCAGCTGCAATTGCTAGTTATTTTTTCATAAAAGATAATAATATGGAAAAAGAAATAACTCGTAATATGTATTCCCAAACAAAGAGGATGCTGAACAAGCATAATATATGTGAAATTATTGATAGTAAAGAAGAAATTGATTTTCAAAGTGCTGAAAGAATGATTATAAAATCATTGGAACAAACAATAGATGAACTTCATTGGGTGGGGCATAATGTCATTTATGCTGCATTAAGTCTATTAGCTATAAAAGAGTTACAAAAATGGGGCGATAATCAAGAGATTGAAGGGATTACTAACCTTATATTTTCGTTTCGAAAAACAATTCCTGGTAGATCGTGGATTGGATTTACAACAAAGGAAGTAAAACAATTAAGTATAAAAGAAGAGATAGAAAGTGAATTAAGAAATCCGGAGCAATTATCTACGTTTATTTTAAAAGAGCTTTCGCAATTTAATATTATTTATAGAGCGGAAGCACACCATGATTTAATAGGTCATTTACTTACTTTTTCTCATGCAATTAATATTATGTACGACTTAGGTCATAGAGATATGTTCCAACGAGGGGTACGTCCGCTGTTAAAACTAGTATATGTGTTACGTGCTAGTCAAAACTTAACGTCAAATAGTGAAATAACTTTACACTCACCAATAGATTGTTTACCTTTAGTCGAATCTAAACGTGCTCATATATTACCAACAGAAAATCAATTTTGGCTAAAAGACTATGGTGCATTTGATTGGGATTTCGGGCATATCTTTAAATTCTCATATAGTTATTTTGATCATATTAAGAGAGCTCCAAAATATAAAGATATAACATTAGAGAAATTCCGATTTATTATTAATACATAATGGAATCTAATAATCTGTATAAAGGGCTAAATTTAAAATTTCTTTGTTGAAAATATATTATTTTGGAATTTGTAAGATTTTACATGCGTATTTTACTTTTACTAATTATGTAAATAGGCTATACTAAAATACATACATTTTAGTATTGGAGAGAGAAGTAAAACGACATGGAATTAGTGAAATTGGAAAAAGTCATTGAAATAAAGAAAGAAGAGCTTTTATATTTAGTATCGGATTACGGTATTCAACATGAAAAAGTATTGGCATTAAGTCAAGAAATAGACAAATTAATTAATTACTTTATGTTTTTAAAATAAAAAGAACTATGACATGATTTGAAAATGTTTTAGTTCTTTTTTATTTGGAAATTCAGATATAAATTCTATATACTGTTAATTAATAGAATATTCAATTTGAAAGGGGGAGACATGAATGATATTACATACGAACATTTCAGGTGAAGGAGAACCAATTGTGCTTTTACATTCTGGAGGTATGACAGGTTTAGTAGAATTCGAAGAGCAGGTAGCATTTTTTCAAGAAAAAAATTATCAAGTCATTCGTCCTGATTTAAGAGGGCATGGAAAGTCAGGGGGGACATTGGAGAATTATTTCTTACGTTCTGTAAAGGATGTACATGATACGTTGGTGCATTTACAAATTGATAGATGTCATATAGCTGGTGTTTCCTTAGGAGGATTAGTCGCTTTATTATTTGCAAAAAACTATCCAGATAGAGTAAGGACATTAAGTTTTTCAGGTATCTTTCCGGCTAAGAGAGAAAAATGGGAGGAGTCTCAGGAGTATGAAGCGAAGTGTCATCAGCAATTGATGGAAAATGAAGAAGTTGTAAATTATATGAATCAAATTCATGAAAAAAGTGATTGGAAAGCATTGCTGGAGTCGTGGCAAGTTAAAGATTGGTATCCATTTGATGAAACTGGTGAAGTAGCTAATCTTCAAGTACCTACACTGTGTATAGCTGGGGGAGATTCAGAAGATGAAGTTGCAGCTGCTACAACGTTCAAACAATTAAACCACAATATACATATTGCTGTAATTCCGTTTGCTGGTCATTTAGTGCATAATGATCAACCGGAAATCTATTCAAATATATTGTCTAATTTCTTACAGAATGCACAAGCTGCTAGTCGAATATAAGGACTTTTGGGTATAATAATAAAGGAATTATTAATTGTATCGGTTAGGAGCGCAGCACATATGAAAACAGTTGTTGTTATCGGTGGAGGTATAACGGGACTTTCTACTATGTTTTATTTAGAAAAATTAAAAAAGGATTATAATGTTGATTTAAATTTAATCCTTGTAGAAAAAGAAAAGTATTTGGGCGGTAAAATCCATAGTGTAGAAGAAAAAGATTTTATTATGGAATCAGGAGCAGATTCTATCGTTGCTCGTAATGAACATGTTATGCCACTTGTAAAAGATTTAAATTTAGAAGAACAAATGGTATATAACGAAACTGGTATTTCTTACATATATTCTGATAATACTTTACATCCAATTCCTTCTGACACTATATTTGGGATACCGATGAGTGTCGAGTCATTGTTCAGCAGTACGCTAGTATCAACGAAAGGGAAAATTGTTGCTTTAAAAGATTTCATAACAAAAAATAAAGAGTTTACAAAAGATACTTCACTTGCTGTATTTTTAGAAAGCTTTTTAGGGAAAGAATTAGTGGAAAGACAAATTGCCCCAGTGCTTTCAGGTGTATATTCCGGTAAATTGAATGAACTTACTATGGCATCGACATTACCGTATTTACTGGATTATAAAAATAAATATGGAAGTATTATTAAAGGTTTTGAAGAGAATAAAAAACAGTTTCAATCAGCCGGAAACAAAAAGTTCGTATCATTTAAAGGTGGACTATCTACGATTATTGATCGTTTAGAAGAAGTGCTGACTGAGACTGTTGTTAAGAAAGGTGCTGTAACGACAGCTGTAAGGAAACAAGGTGATTGCTATGAAATCGCCTTTGCGAATCACGAATCCATCCAAGCTGATTATGTTGTTGTAGCAGCTCCGCATAATATTGCAGAAACTTTATTACAGTCTAATGAGTTAAACGAGCAGTTTCATACATTTAAAAACTCATCTCTTATAAGTATTTACTTAGGGTTTGACATACTAGATGAACAATTACCGGCGGACGGCACAGGATTTATCGTAACGGAAAATAGTGATTTACATTGTGATGCTTGTACATGGACAAGCCGGAAGTGGAAACATACATCTGGAAAACAAAAGCTATTAGTAAGAATGTTTTATAAGAGTACCAATCCAGTATATGAAACGATTCAAAACTATAGTGAAGAAGAATTAGTAAGAGTCGCTTTATATGATATTGAAAAGAGTCTCGGAATTAAAGGTGAACCAGAAGTAGTTGAAGTTACAAATTGGAAAGATTTAATGCCGAAATATCATTTAGAACATAATCAAGCGGTTGAAACATTACAAGAAAAAAAGACGGATCTTTATCCTAATGTATACTTAGCTGGTGCTTCATATTACGGTGTCGGAATTGGTGCGTGTATTGGAAATGGAAAGAAAACTGCAAATGAAATAATGGCAACATTGCATGAACCGTCAAATTAATAATACATAAATAAATAAATAAATAAATAAATAAAATGTCCCTCCGTTATGTTGGAGGGGCATTTTATTTATTTTACTTGAATTGGGACCTTTTTATTTGTTGTATTATTCTCAGTAATTGTTAAGGTTATGTTCCCGGATTCTTTAAATGAATATGATGAGAGTTGATAGAGTTCTTTTATATTATGTTGTTCTTTTAATTTATTGGCCGGAATAAATGTTATGTTCGGTTTCCATGTTTCCTGTTTACCGGAAGGATAATTTACTATTATTTCTGGGTTATTTAATTGCATTGGTTTCCAAGAGGCGAAATATAGTTCAACTTCTGTATCTTTTTTTAGTAATTCTTCTGAGAAATATCCAACCTCTCCAACATTACCGAAAACAGTAAAGTTTTGATTTTGTAGTGTGATATCTAAATGTTTAGGTTGATATGTTGCTGCGTGATAGATTCCATATGAAAGAGAAAGAGTGGCTGCGATTAAAATGCCGATTGAAAAAGTTTTAAAGCTATTGCCTTTAAAACTAGTCATCATAAATGAGTTTGGAGCGAACTTTTTTGCGAATAAAAAAATGAGTAGTATGAGTAAGAGGGATAAGCCGATGAATATATACATAGAACATTTACACCTCCACAATATAATATGACGTTAACTATATTTTACCATAAATGTATGGAGGAGGGTGTTGTTTTAGAAGGGAAAAGTGAATATGTAATCGAAATTATTAGACATATTATTTTGAGTGAAGTGATGGAAATGAAAATGATACAATTAATTTTAAAACTAGAGAATAAAGAGATGATCATAGCGCTTTGATCATCTCTTTATTTTTTCTATTTAAGCAAAAGTAAGAAGGGTTACTCTTAGTTCGTATTGAATTAAGAGGATAAGTTTCTCTAGAAATATTTGATTAATGGGACATTGAGGACTTTCCTAATTATAAATACTTTTTCTGCTATAATAAATGTGTAGAAAGAAAGGAGTGATCCTGTGGCATTTCCTATATTAGAAACAGAACGTTTACGTTTAGTTGAAATAGAACAATCTTATTGTCAAAAAATATATGAAATTTTTTCATTGGATGAAGTAACATGTTATTACGGTATGAATTCTTTTACAGAGTTTGGACAAGCTTCACGTATGATTGAATCTTTTTCAAAAAATTACTTCGAGAAAAAGGCAATACGATGGGGGATTGTATTAAAAGAAACAAATACTTTAGTAGGTACAATAGGATTAAATAATTTACAGCTATGGAGTAAACGATCCGAAATTGGCTATGACTTACATCCTCGTTATTGGGGGAATGGTTATGCGTCAGAAGCGGCTCGAGAAATTATTCATTATGGATTTCAAGATTTAGGCTTATTTAGAATTGGAGCTATTACATATCCTGAAAATGTTACTTCTTGTAAAATGTTATCTAAAATAGGCTTTCATAAGGAAGGGTTATTACGTGGATACATTCATCAAGGAAATAAGCAACATGATGCACTATTGTATTCTATAGTCCGAACGGATGTAGAGAATATAAATTTATAATAAAAAACCCCTCTTATAAAAGAGGGGTTAAGTAAAAATTAACCTAATTTAGGTAATAAACGTTCTCCGCTTTTCATGCTACTTTTACATAAAGGGCATTTAGGCTCTTCTTCAAATGAAAAGTTCTTTCTCATCCATCCTAAACAATCATCTGCTTCACATTCCCAAACAGGCGTTTGTTCTGGTGGTACCTCTGCTACATCGTTCTTTCGATTGCGATACATATAACCACTCCTTTTATGTAAAAAATTTTAGTTATATATTAAAAAGGTTGTTAACCGAGCTGGTAACAACCTTTTTATTGTTTGAATTATAGCTTTACAACGTTTTTAGCTTGAGGTCCACGGTTACCGTCTTCAACTTCGAAGCTAACTTCTTGACCTTCGTCAAGAGATTTGAAACCGTCGCCAGTGATAGCTGAGAAGTGAACGAATACGTCGTTACCGTCTGCAACTTCGATGAAACCGAAACCTTTTTCGCTGTTAAACCATTTTACTTTACCTGTTAATGTCATGGTAATGCCTCCTAAAATTTAAAAAGATTACAATATGATCGGCCTTATTTGAATGAAAAATAAAAGTTCACATATTATCAAAAACCCATAAGGAGTACAAAATGTTCCAGATTGATACTTGATAATATGCAAAGAAAATATAGTGTTAAATTGACCTTAATTACTATCTTACAACAAATGGTGGGAAATAGCAAGTGCTGGTAATACCAGTGAATAATCTTGGTGATAATAGTAAAACGCACAAAGTCATCTCTTTTATTTATATATTATTCCAAATTTAGGTTTATGCTAAACATTGAATATTTTTATTGGAAATTTGTGTTAGGAAAACGATATATAGTATAAGAATAGTGTTGATGTATTTGTTAAGGAGGCGAGAATATTGCAATTTAAAATAATTGAAGCAGCCAAAGAAGGAAGAAAAAAAGTTCATCCAATATTCGCTGTAATACTTGCAATTGTATTTTTAACTTTAGGTGAATTGTTCATGCTATTTATGTTGTTCTTACCGAAAGCAGAATCACTTTTAATGAAGGCGATTTATAGCGATATTGAGATGATATTGACGTTTGGCGGTGCTATATTTTTTGTTTTTTTATGGATTAGATTCGTAGAAAAAAGATCAATTTCATCTATTGGATTTTGGAGAAATCAATGGATAAGAAAATATTTGAGAGGTGCATTAATAGGTTTTGTTTTCATTTCAATACCAGTCATGCTCCTTTTATTAACTGGAAATGTACAACTACAAATGCAACAAATTACGCCAACCGCCATATTTGGAATTGTGGGGTCTTTAGTTGCTTTTTTAATACAAGGTGCAACAGAAGAAATCGTAGTTCGAGGTTGGTTATTTCCAGTCCTTTCTGTTAGAAGCCGTATATGGATCGGAATTGTTGTAACTTCTTTTTTATTTGGTTTTCTTCATTTACTAAATCCAAGTATTACAATTCTTTCAATTTCGAATATAATATTAGTTGGTGTATTTGCAGCTTTTTATGTTTTGAAGGACAGTAGTCTTTGGGGGATATGTGCGTGGCATTCGTTGTGGAATTGGGCACAGTTTAATATTTATGGCTTTGCAGTAAGTGGAATGACGATGTATTCTACGCCACTTTTTAAACCTGTAACAAACGGATCGGAATTCCTTCATGGAGGCTCGTTTGGAATTGAGGGGAGTATCATAACAACAATCATGCTTTCTATAGCTTCAATTGTATTATGGAGACAGTTATGGGGGAAAAAAGCGAAGCAAAGAGATGTAAGTTAATGAAAGTGGGAGAAACAATGGGGATTATAGCGTTTGAGGGAGCAAGTGCTGTTGGTAAGAGCAGCACTTGTCGTGAGTTAGAAAAAAATTATGGTGCTTATATTATACCTGAAGTGAATTTTTTATTTGAAAGACCAAAAATTGAACATACAACCTGGTATTTTGAAAAGCAAGTAGAGCGCTGGAAAATAGCAGTGCAGATGTCAGAGCAGTATGAATTAGTAATACTTGATGGTGATATTTATCAGCCACTTAGTTATAATTGGTGTTTCCATTTTGATGTATTTAATCAGCCGTTATCTTTAATAGAAAACTTTTATAAAGAAAAGCTGATACATGGGGAAATTGGTTTTCCTGATCAATATTTTTATTTATATACGAATGATGAAGAACTTAGAAAACGGAAAGAATCTGACGAGACAAAAAGAAGAAGAAACTTTGAAAAACATTTACAAATATCAAAATCGTTTCAACGTTATTATGAAAATTTAAATGCTGTTACAGACGGGTATTGCAAAATGATTGATGCGAAAAGTGTAAAATCGAATGAATTAGCAATTGTGAAAAGTTTAAACAATTTAAATGTGTCTGAAGAGAGCCGTTTTGATGTTTCGAGGTTAGATGTGATTACGAAGTGGTTAAAAGAACAACGTGCATAAAAACAACGAGTGCCTTATAAGGTGCTCGTTGTTTTTTTATGTATTATAAATTGATTTTAAAATTTGTAAGTTTGCTTCTTCATTTTTCTTAATGGCATTTGTGTATTTAGCTAGAAAGAGTTGAGAAGGATAAACCGGTAGTTCACCGCAAATATCAATACCATAGACATTTTTATTCCTAATAAGAGCGTGAATATATTTTAAAAGTGTAGAGAGTTTCATATGTCCTTGATCCCAATTTGTAATAGTTACTTTTGAATCTAATACATCTTTATCAATGCTTACATATATAGTGTTTGTATGAATATGCGAAAGTATTGTATGAGTAGATACTTCATTTGACGTATCGATCGGGAACACCTCTACGCATGAATAATCATTAGAATGTATTGTTAAAGAAGAAGGTCCAATAATAATTACTTTCTTTAATTTCGGGTTATTTTGAAGAGCGAATGATACCCATGACCCGCAAGAAATAGGAGTATGTTCATTTTCTTCTTTTAAGTTCATGTCAGTGTGATGATCAAATAAAATAAGGGTAAATGGCTCATCTATTTCTTTTAGTAGTAAATAAGATACATAATGATAATTTCCAGAACCGATAAAAGTGATTCCTTTTTGCTTTCTACAATATAACTCTCGTTTTATTCGCATTAAAGAGGGAGTCTCGCAATACAGATTTGAGTGCTCTAAATGACTAAAATCAATATCTTCATGTGAATAAGAATGAAGTTTATTTTGTAATAAATACGTATCGTCAAAGTTTAAAAAAGTTAAACCACTATACAATAAACTCATATTTATTCATCTCCTATATATGTAGGCTAGCATATATTTTTATAAATGAAAAATGAAATGCTTAGAGTTGGAATTGAATTACACAGGCCGTTTTGACAGAATAATCTTTCAATTAACAAAGAAAAGAAATATAATATAAGGAAATATGTATGTGGCTCTGGAAATAGAAAATATGAAATGGGATACGTGGGAGGAAATAACAGTAAATAAAAATCTATAAAAAACTATAAAAATTTACAATTACAGGTTTTATATTTTACAAAATTCAACATATCATATTTTCAGGTGATGAAAATGAAAAATTATATTTCAATTGGGAAAGCTGCAAACATATTAGGAAAAACGCAACAAACTTTACGGAATTGGGATAAAGAAGGTGTTTTTATTGCGGATAGAACACTAAAAGGTCATCGAATATATGATCTTGAAAAAATTGTGGCATTTCAAAAGAAAAGTGAAACACATTCAAAAACAGAAACAAATGATGTATTTATATATGGAAGAGTATCTACAAAAAAACAACTTGAAAGCGGTAATTTAGATAGACAATTACAACGATTAACTACATTCGCAGTTGAAAAAGGATACAAAATCACAGGTATTTATAGAGATATCGCAAGTGGATTAAACGAAAACAGAAAAGGATTTCAAACAATGTTGAGAGATTGTAAAGAAAAGTCACCTTCTGTTATTTTGATTGGATACAAAGATAGATTAGCTAGGTTCGGTTTTTCTTATATTGAATCTTATTTAAAAGATTTAGGGGTAAACATATTATATTGCATAGAACACATTGAAAAAAACGAAGAAGCCGAATTAGTGGAAGATCTTATAGCGATTACAACCTGTTTTTCTGCAAAAATTCACGGAAAAAGAGGAGGTAGAAAATTAGAAAATACAATAAAATCCGTATTAGAAAAGGGTGAAAAGGATGAAAACAACACGTACTTGTAAAATCAATTCTATTACAAAAGAACAAACGGAAGCTTTAATTACTTTGATCCGTACGTTCGAAAGTGCAAAACGATATAGTTTTAATCGTTTGATTGAGGGCGAAAACGAGAAAGAATTGATAAAAAAACTACAACCTAAATATTTGTTAAATAAACGTTTTTGTGAAGATGCGATTTTACAAGCGCAAACGATCCTTTTCTCTCAAAAAGAACTTCTTCCTGTTTACCTAGAAAACAATCAAAAAAAGTTAGAAAAGACGTTACAAAAAATAGATGATTATGAACGCGGCAAAAAAAGACCTAAACAAGTTTCATTAGAAACTTGTTTAATTGGTTTAAGAAAACGAAAACAAAAATTAGAACAAAGAATTGAAACGTATGCAAAACATATTAAAAATAAAACATTACCTCCTATTATTTTTGGTGGGCGGCAAAATTTCTACGAAAGAATGAAAAACAAGATATCCAATCAAGAATGGAAAGATTTGCGGACACGACAATTATATTCTCGTGGAGATAAAAGCAAAAAAGGGAATTTGAACATGCGCATTACAGTTGATGACTGTGGGCAAGGATGGTTAGAAATTGCAAATCCATTAGGACGAACAAATGGAAAAACAAAAAGCCCACGAATCAAAGTTCCGATTATCATTCCATATCATTTTTATCATCAAATCACAAATGTCGTTATGGGAAAGCAACTCGGTGTAAATCCAAAAGGAAAACCGATTATAGAGCATCAAAAATATAGTGTAGAAATCATTCGTAAACAAAATGAATTTTATGTAAATATTACGTTTGATGAAACAGAAATAGGTCGTGTACTAGATTTCAAGGAAACACCACAATTAGATGTAATTGCAGGAATTGATGTAAATCCGGGCCGCATTGCAGTTAGTTTATGTACAAAACAAGGTAATTTTAAAGGTTCAAAAATTTTTTATCTACACAATCTGAATGCGTTTTCAACAAACAAACGCGCAACGATAATTGGACAAATTGTACAACAAATTAAAACATGGTTATTGGAAAACAATGTAGGTGGAATTGTTTTAGAAGATTTAAAGTTTCAACAATCTCATGATACTGATAAATACAGTAATCGTAATTTGCATCAATTTACGTATAAAAAGATGTTGAACAGTTTAATTCGTATGTCTCTTCGTAACGGATTTTCTGTTAAAACAGTAAACCCCGCTTATACAAGTGTGATTGGAAAATTAAAATACAGTAAAAATTTCGGTATTAGCGTTCATGAAGCAGCCGCATTCACGATCGCAAGACGTGGATTAGAATTGCAAGAACAAGTACCAAAAAAGATTATATTATTATTAAAAAAACAAATTACAACAAAACTGCGTATTCTTGTTGCTTCCATGGAAGAAAGTAAAAAGAATACGCAAAAAGTATATAAAAAATGGTTACAAACAATTCAAACGTGGAAAGAATATCACAATTGGAAATTGTGGAGCATTCTTCACAAAACTGTTTATATGAGCAATCAACAATTCGTATTTAAAATTTAAATGAGAAGGGGGGTACTGGTTTATTTCTTATAACCTCTTGCATACTACTGACTTGGATGAATGGTAGTATGCAAGAACAGACCGTTCCTAACAGGAACCTGCCGTCATTCTTTCACAATAGGTGGATGAAAAGGTCACAACCCTTACGGA